>NZ_JAFEJS010000009.1 GCF_018555385.1 Bifidobacterium santillanense | reverse complement strand
GCATGCACGAGACGTTCGGCATCCCCATGAGATACGGCACCGGCATCGACTGGAACGACTTCCACACCCGCGTCGAATGGCCATCAAACGACTAAACCCTCAGACACACATTTTGGCCTATAACCCCCGCTTCCCAACCTGTTTTCGAGCGCAAAAGAGCCTAGGGGCGGATTCCGCATCACCGGACCGTAGGCTTGGCCGAACGGCCTTGAGTGTGTCCGGTGATGCGGAATCCGCCCCTAGGCGGTCAGAAGCGCGAGGAAACTCAGCAAACCTTCCACATCCAGTTGTGCGGATCCTCGATCTCGCCGAGCTGGATGCCGAGCAGCTTGTTGCGCAGGGCGACGGTGAGCTCGCCGGAACCGCCGTCGGCGACGGTCACGTCGAACTTCTCGGACTTGAAGCGGCCGATCGGGGTGATGATGGCGGCGGTGCCGCAGGCGAACACCTCGGTGACCTCGCCGGACTTGATGTCCTCGAGCAGCTGGTCGATGGCGATCATCGTCTCGACGACGTCGCGGCCCTCGTCCTGCAGCAGCTGGATGAGGGAGCGACGGGTCACGCCCGGCAGGATGTTGCCGGTCAGGGACGGGGTCTCCACGTGGCCGTCCTTGTGGACGACCATCATGTTCATGCCGCCGAGCTCCTCGAGATAGGTCTTGGTGGCGGCGTCGACGAAGCAGACCTGCTGGCAGCCGTTCTCGATGCCGGTGTACTCGCCGAGCAGGGAGGCGGCGTAGTTGCCGCCGCACTTGGCGAAGCCGGTGCCGCCGGGGCCGGTGCGGAACCACTTGTCCTCGACCCAGATGCTCACGGGCTTGACGCCGCCCGGGAAGTACGGGCCGGACGGGGAGGCGATCACGCAGTAGTCGACCTCGTGCGGGGCGCGCACGCCGAGGAACGGCTCGGAGGCGAACATGAACGGACGCATGTACAGCGTGTACTCACGACGGGACGGCACCCAGTTGACGTCGCGCTTGACGAGCGCGGCGACGGAGCCGATGAAGTCGTCGACCGGCAGCTCCGGCAGGTAGAGGCGCTTGGCGGAGTTCTGGAAGCGCTCGGCGTTCGCATCCGGACGGAACAGCCAGGTGGAGCCGTCGGCGTGGCGGTAGGCCTTGAGGCCCTCGAAGCACTCCTGGGCGTAGTGCAGCACGGAGGCGCCCGGATCCATCTTCAGCGGCGCGTACGGCTCGATGCGACGGTCGCCCCAGCCCTCGCCCTTGGTCCAGGTCATGTGGGCCATGTTGTCGGAGAAGACCTGTCCGAACGCCGGCTTGTCGATGAGTTCGGCGCGCTTGGCGTCGGACGCGGGGTTGTCGTTCGGCAGAACGGTGAAGGGTTCGGTCAGCTTGTCGAGCGCTGCCGGATCGTGATGCGTGTTTTCAGTCATGTTCACTTCTTTTTATCCAGCCGCCGTGGCGGCGTTCATTGCGAAGGGTCAGCCGCGCGCTCGTGGCACGCGTTGCTGTGGGATACTTTGTCACATCCCGTCTTCAAGAATATGGTGTGGTTCACATTATGAAAAGACCCGCGACGGGTGGTCGCGGGTCGAATCATTGGTCATGCGTCATGCACGGTGACCGTCGCCGGATTCGCTCCGACGCGGATCACTTGGCGTCGGCGGCCGGAGCGGCGTCGGCGGCCGGGGCGGCAGCGGCCTCCGGGGCGGCGGTGGACTCGGTGGCATCCTCCGGGACCTCGACGGTCACGACGGACTCCTCCGGATCCTCGACGTCGAGCTCGACGCCCTCCGGAAGGACGACGTCCTTGGCGAACACCTTGGTGCCGTCGGTCAGGCCCTCGACGCTCACGACGATGCGCTCCGGCAGGTTGGCGACGTCGGCGCGGACCTTGAGCTCCTGGATGTCGACGAACGCGACGGCGGCGCCCTTCGGGGTGCCCTCGACGAAGACCGGCACCTCGACGTCGATCTTCTCGCCGGCCTTGACCTCGTAGAAGTCGATGTGCTCGACGATGCGCTTGACCGGGTTCTTCTGGACGTCCTTGACGACGGCCATGGCCTTCTCACCGCCGAAGTTCAGCTCGAACAGGGCGTTGGTGTGACGCAGGGAGAGGGTGGTCTCCTTCATCGGCAGGGTGATGAACTTCGGCTCGGCGCCACCGGCGTAGATGGTGGCGGGGATGAGCTTGGCGACGCGCATGCGGCGGGCGACGCCCTTGCCGAACTCGTTGCGGACTTCGCCGTTGAGGACGATCTTGGTAGCCATGGTATGGTCTCCTTGGTTTGAACGGTTGTGTTACTTGTCGTTCTGTTTTTTGACGCCACGACGCGCCGCAGAACGTCCCAAGGAGGGATGATTCACGCCGAGTCGATAACGGAAGGACGGTCCATGCGGGCTGCGCCTTCCCTCGCCAAAGCAACAGCAACCAAGTATACGAGGCGACGGGACAATGCGACGGCTAGACTGGTGTCATCGATGTTTTCAAGGGAATCGAGCTGCGATGAAGCGAGCCACCAGGAATCTGCTGATCGGCGCCGGAGCCACGGCCGGCATGGTGGGCATGGGAGTACTGGCGACGGCGGATCTCATGTTCCGCCTGTCGTTGGACGTGCGTCACCGGCATTGGATGGAACGGTTGATGTCCGGCTCCGCCGCGGCCCCGTACCTGCAATCCCCGCACCGCGACGCCGTCGAGGAGGCAGAGGCCTCGCACTGGTTCGAAACGGCCAAGCAGCCCGTCTCGCTGCGTTCCGAGGACGGGCTGAAGCTGCGCGGCTGGCTGTTCGATCCGGACTGCGCCTCCCCCGCGCCGCACCTCTACGCGGTGTGCATGCACGGCTACGGCGGAGGTCCGTCCGACATGGCGAAGTACGCGCACCGGTTCGCGCGCATGGGATTCACCGTGCTCGTGCCCGCGCAGCGCTGCCACGAGCCGAGCGAGGGACGCTACATCGGCATGGGCTGGCTGGAGCACCGCGACCTCATGGGATGGGTCACCCTCATCACGGCGAGCGACCCGCAGGCCCGCATCCTGCTGCACGGCGTCTCGATGGGCGCCTCGACGGTGATGATTGCGACCGGGGAACCGTCCCTGCCGCGCAATGTGAGGGCCGCGATCGAGGACTGCGGGTACACGTCGGTGCGCGACCAGTTCCTGTTCAACGCGAAGCACATGTACCATCTGCCCTACCGCTGGATGGGCGTGCCGGTGGTGGATCTCATGTCCGCGATCTCGCGGCGGGTCGCCGGGTACGGGTTCCGCGAGGCGTCCTGCGTACGCTCGCTGCGCCGCACGATCATCCCGATGATGTTCATCCACGGGGCGGCGGACACGTTCGTCGATCCCGCGTTCCTCGACCGCAACATCGCCGCCTGCGCGGGGCCGGACCGCGAGCGACTGATGGTGCCGGGCGCCGGCCATGCACTGTCCGCGAGCACGGATCCGGAGCTCTACTGGAGCCGCGTCACCGCGTTCGTCACACGCGTGTTCGACCTGTAGCGGATGCCGGAACCGCGACACGAGAAAAGGGTCGATTCCCGATCGGGAATCGACCCTTCATCAATCGCGCCGGATACGGCGCAACCGAAGTTCCATCACGCGAGCAGTTCCTTGACGGCGTTGATGACGGCCTGCAGACTCTTCTTCGCGTCGCCGAACAGCATCTGGGTGTTGTCCTCGAAGTAGAGCTCGTTCTGGATGCCGGCGTAGCCCATGCCGCGGCCGCGCTTCATGACGACCACGTTCTGCGCCTTGTCGACGTCGAGGATCGGCATGCCGGAGACCGGGGTGCCGGGGCGGCGGGCGGCCGGGTTGGTGACGTCGTTCGCGCCGACGACCAGGGCCACGTTGGCCTGCGGGAACTGCGGGTTGATCTCGTCGAGGTCGACGAGCTCCTCGTAGGGCACGTTGGCCTCGGCAAGCAGCACGTTCATGTGGCCGGGCATGCGGCCGGCGACCGGGTGGATCGCGTAGGAGACCTCGACGCCGTGGGCCTTGAGCAGCTCGCCCAGATCGGCGAGCTCGCGCTGGGCCTGCGCCTGGGCGAGGCCAAAGCCGGGCACGAAGATGACCTTCTCGGCGTAGACGAGCTGGACGGCGAGGTCGTCCGGGCTGGTCTCCTTCATCGTGCCCTCGGGGCCGTCGCCCGCGGCGGCCGCTCCGGAGCCGCCGCCGAAGCCGCCGGCGAGGACGGACAGCAGCGGACGGTTCATGGCCTGGGCCATGAGGATGGACAGGGTCACGCCGGCGGAGCCGACCAGCGCGCCGGCCACGATCAGGGCGACGTTGTCGATGGCGAGACCGGACATGGCGACCGCGGTGCCGGTGCAGGCGTTCAGCACGGAGATGACGACGGGCATGTCGGCGCCGCCGATCGGGATGACGAACACGAGGCCGTAGCACAGGGCGAACACGGTCGTCAGGATCGACCACAGCAGCCGCTGCTCGGGCTGGATGCACAGCATGACGAGCGCGGCGATGGACAGGACGGCGAACAGCACGTTCCACACGCCCTTGCCGGGCAGGGCGAGCTTCTTGACCCACTTGATGCCCTGCAGCTTGCCGGCGGCGATGAGCGATCCGGTGAACGTGACGGAGCCGATGAGGATGCCGAGGCCGGCGGTGATGAGCACGACGATGTCCGGCAGCCCCTCCTTGGTGAGGATGTCATTCAACGCCACGAGCGCGGCCGCGCCGCCGCCGACCGTGTTGAACACGGAGACGAGCTGCGGCATGTCGGTCATCTTGACCTTCTTGGCGGACACGACGCCGGCGATCGCGCCGATGGCGATGCCGACGACGAGCACGACCACGGCGATCGTGTTGATGAATCCCTTGGCGAACAGTACGACGAACGCCATGAGGACGGCGACGACCATGCCGAAGGCGGAGATCTGGTTGCCCTTGCGGGCGGTCTTGGGCGAGTTCATGAAGTGCAGGCCCACGACGAACATGACGGCGGAGAACAGATAGACGAACCAGGCGACGATGTCGATGGTTCCCACGGTTGCGGAGGCCATTTACTTCTCCTCCCCCTTCTTCTTGTTGGACTTGAACATCTCGAGCATGCGATCGGTGACCACGTAGCCGCCGACGACGTTCATCGTGCCGAGCACCGCGGCGAGGAAGATGAACGCGTAGGCGAGCGGCGAATTGGCCTCGGCCGCGACGATGACGACGCCGACGATGACGATGCCGTGGATGGAGTTCGCGCCGGACATCAGCGGCGTGTGCAGGGTGGCGGGCACCTTGCCGATCACCTCGATGCCGATGAGCAGGGCGAGCACGAACAATGTGATGGAAACGACGAGCGTGGGCATTTCCTTGTCCCCTTTCCTTGACCTTTACTTCTTCTCTTCGGGCTTGCCCTCGGCGGGGGCTTCGGCGCGGCCGGCCACGATGAGCGCGGAGTCGAGCTCCTCGCTCAGGTCCTGTGCGAGCCTGCCGTCGCGCACGAAGTGGGCGAGCACGTCGGCCACGTTGCGCGCAAGCAGGTTGGAGGCGGTGGTCGCGACACCGGAGGCAAGGTACGGCGCGCCGATGATGGTCACGCCGCCGTCGGTCACGTGCGTGCCGACCGCGGATCCCTCGACGTTGCCGCCGAGATCGGACGCGGCGCAATCGACGATCACGGCGCCGCGGTGCAGGCCCTTGACGCCGGACGCGGTGAGCAGGACCGGGGGCTTGCGGCCCGGGACCTTGGCGGTGGTGATGACGATGTCGAAGCCGGCGGCCTTCTCGTCGACCGCGGCCTGCTGCTGGGCCTGTTCCTCGGGGGTCAGGGCGCGCGCGTAGCCGCCCTCGCCCTGTCCCTTGGAGAAGTCGAGTCCCAGATCGAGGAACTTGGCGCCGAGCGATTCGACCTCGCCCTTGGAGGCGGGACGCACGTCGTACGCGGTGACGACCGCGCCGAGACGGCGCAGCGTGCCGATGGCCTGGAGTCCCGCGATGCCGGCGCCGAGCACCAGGGCCTTCGCCGGGCGGATGGTGCCGGCGGCGGTGGTCATCATCGGCAGGAACGAGCCGTAGGCGTCGGCGGCGAGGATCGCGGCCTTGTAGCCCATCACGGAGTTCTGCGAGGTCATCTCGTCCATCGACTGCGCGCTGGAGAGCTGTCGGGGCAGCTTCTCCATCGCCACGCCGACGAGGCCCGCCTTCTCGAGCGAGGCGACGTAGTCGGCGTCCGTGAAGGAGCCGAGCATGCCGATCACCCACTGTCCCCTCCTCAGCTTGGCGAGCACGGAGGCGTCCGGCCGGTCGACGAAGCCGAGCGCGTCGGCCTTGGCGATCACCTCGTCGCGCGTGGCGACGGTCGCGCCCGCCTTCGCGTAGTCCTCATCCGTGTACTGCGCCGCGGCGCCCGCGCCGCTTTCGATCAGGCAGGAGACACCGCTCCTGCCGAGTCTGGTGACGATGTCCGGGGTCAGCGCGACGCGGGATTCGACATCCGACGTCTCGCCCAGCACACCGAAAGCCACCGTGGCTTCCTTGATTCCAGCCATGAGAGCCCTTTCTGACATTGGCCGTACTAGTGTCACTACTAGTCATACGCCGACCAGTGTAACCGAAAAAGCGCGAACCGCCCGGCATTCATCCGCCTTCCGGGCCCATACGGAGGCATTTCCCTACGCTACCGTAAGGTGACGTGTCGCCCGCGGACGGCTAAACTGGCTTCTTTGAGATAGGACATAGCAGAAATTGGTCAAGGAGCGTCACGTGTCCGTTTTTTCCACGTTGAAACAGCAAACCACGAACATCACGCGGAAGGCGTTGCGTCTCGGCACCGATTTCGTACACCCGGTGGGCGACGATGCGGGTGTGGAGCCCGACTACGCGGAGCCCGACGACGTGAGCGAGGACCTCGCCCGCGAGGAGGACATCACCCTGCCCCACACCGACGAATGGGGCCCGGGCTACCCGACCACCACGTTCATCGACGAGAGGACCGGTCTGCTCACCGCCGAGACGGCCGGCAACCCGCCGCTCGACGAGCACACGACGATCTACAGCGTCTACGAGGACCGCGCCCGCCGCATGGGCGACGAGCCGCTGTACACGTACAAGGAGAACGGCGAGTGGGTCTCGAAGACCGCCAACGAGTTCCTCGCCGAGGTGCGCAAGGTCGCCAAGGGACTGCTCCACTACGGTCTGAGGAAGGGCGACGCCGTCGCGTTCATGTGCCGCACCTCCTACGAGTGGGATCTGGCCGACGCCGCGATCATGGCGTGCGGCGGCGTGCTCGCGTCCATCTACGACACCGATTCCGCCGAGCAGATCCGCAACATCGTCAACAATTCCGACGCCCGACTGCTCATCGTGCAGGACACCGCCATGCGCGACAAGGCCGACGGCGCGATCGAGGACTGCCCGTCGCTCGAGCACATCATCTGCATCGAGACCGGCGGCCTCGACGAGATCGCCGCGTACGGCGATTCGGTGAGCGACGAGGAGCTCGACGCGCGCATCGCCTCCCTGCGCAAGACCGACATGTGCTCGATCATCTACACCTCCGGCTCCACCTCCGCCCCCAAGGGCGTCGAGATGACGCACGAGAACTACTGCACGGACGCGTTCAACCTGCGCGACTACATGCCGGGACTGCTCAAGGACGACAAGAACGGGTCGATCCTGCTGTTCCTGCCGCAGGCGCACACGTTCGCCCGCGCCATCAACTACATCTGCGTGGCCAGCAACATGCGCATCTACATCGCCACCGGCATCAAGACCCTGCTCGCCGATCTGCAGAAGGCCCGTCCGACCGTCATGATCGTGGTGCCGCGCGTGCTCGAGAAGGTGTACAACGCCGCCTCGCAGAAGGCCGGGCACGGCGCCAAGGGCATGCTGTTCGCGGCGGCCGTGACCTCCGCGCAGAAGTACATGAAGGAGGTGAGCTCCAACGGCAAGGCCGGCGTGCTCACCGCGATGCGCCGCTCCTCCTTCGACCCGATCGTCTACAAGTCCCTGCGTGAGGTGCTCGGCGGCCGCATGAGGTGGATCGTGGCCGGCGGCGCGCCGCTCGACCCGGAGCTGCTCGCCTTCTTCCGCGGCGCGAACGTGCCGGTGTACGAGGGCTACGGACTGACGGAGACGACCGCCCCGTGTGCGTTCAACCCGCTGGGCGTGCCGTTCCACGAGGGTTCGGTCGGCATCCCGTTCCCGAGCTTCAAGGTGCGCATCGCCGAGGATGACGAGATCCAGGTGGCCGGCCCGGTGGTGTTCCACCGCTACCACAAGAACGACGAGGCCACCGAGAACGCGTTCACCGAGGACGGATGGCACAGGACCGGCGATCTGGGTCGCCTCGACAACGACGGCTTCCTGTACATCACCGGACGCAAGAAGGACCTCATCATCACGGCCGGCGGCAAGAACGTGGCCCCCGGACCGATCGAGGAGGTCATCCAGCGGTGCGAGATCGTCTCGCAGGCGCTGGTCCTCGGCGACAAGCGCCCGTTCATCTCCGCGCTGATCACCCTCGACGAGGAGACGCTGCGCCCGTGGCTGGAGGCCAAGGGACTCGACCGGAACATGTCGTTGGAGGACGCGGCGCAGAACGCGGCCGTGCGCGCCGAGGTGCAGAAGTGGGTCGATCAGGCCAACGAGGGCGTCTCCCGGGCCGAGTCCGTGCGCAAGTTCATCATCCTGCCCGAGGAGTTCAGCCAGGAGAACGGCCTGATGACCGCGTCGATGAAGGTCATCCGTCCGAAGGTCATCAAGCGCTACGCCACGCTGCTCGCCACGCAGATGTACACGAAGAAGACCGCGCCGCGCCAGTGAGCCGACGCCACATACGTCGGGACGACGAAGGCCCTGCTCCGGATCGAATCGGAGCAGGGCCTTCGTCGCGGTAGTGCGCGACCTCCCCGGGCAGGAGGGCGGCCACGCGGCAAGTCACTTCTTGCCGGCGTAGATCACGTTGTCGATGAGGTCCCGGTACCGGGCGGTGATGGCCTCGCGACGCGCCTTCATCGAGGCGGTGACCAGTCCGTTGTCCTCGGTGAAGTCGTCGGGCACGATCTCGAACTTGCGGATCGACTCCGCGCGCGAGACGAGCTCATCGGCCTGATTGACGGCGCGTTCGACCTCCGCATGCACGATCGGGTTGCGCGCGGCCTCGGCGAGGGTCGCGCACGGGGAGGCTCCCTGCGACTCGAGCCACGTGTTCGTCTCGGCCAGATCGAGCGCGATGATCGCGGCGACGAACGGCTTGCGGTCGCCGACGACCACGCACTGGTTGACCACCGGCGAGGTCATCACCGACGCCTCGAGCTCGCCCGGCGAGACGTTCTTGCCGCCGGCCGTGATGATGAGGTCCTTCTTGCGGCCGGTCACGGTCACGAAGCCGTCGTCGTCAAGCGATCCCAGATCGCCGGTGTGCAGCCAGCCGTCCACGATCTGCGCCTTGGTGATCTCCGGATGATTGTGGTAGCCGACGCACACCGCAGGACTCTTGACGCACAGCTCGCCGTCCTCGGCGATGCCGACCGCCGTGCCCTGCATCGGCAGGCCGATGGTGCCGATCCGGTAGCCGACGGTCGGGTTGACCGCGGCGGGCGCGCAGGTCTCGGTCATGCCGTAGCCCTCGAGCAGCGGCAGGCCGATGCCGTTGAAGAAGTGCGCGATCGACCCGTCGAGCGGGGCGCCGCCGCACACCGCGTATTCGACGTGGCCGCCGAACACCTGCATGATCGACCTGTAGACGAGCCTCGAGTACAGCGCATGCCGCACGTTCAGCCAGAACGGGATCGGTCTGCCGGACTGCTGGGCAGCGCTCCATGCGCGCGCGGTCCCGGTCGCGCCCGCGAAGACGCGGCCCTTGAACCCGGCGCCGGCCTTCTGCGAGGCGGCGTTGTAGATCTTCTCGAAGATGCGCGGCACGGCGAGGATGAACGTCGGCTTGAACGCCGCGAAATCGGACAGGATCGTCCTGAGGTTCCCAGACAGGCCCAGCGTGACGTTGCCGGCGAAGCAGAAGAACTGCATATAGCGGGCGAACACGTGCGCGAGCGGCAGGAACAGCCACAGACGCGCGTACTCCGGCATCGCGATGTCCGGCATGGAGCGCACGCCGGAGTACGTGATGAACAGGAAGTTGCCGTGGCTCAGCTCGATGCCCTTCGGCGTGCCGGTGGAGCCGGACGTGTACACGATGGTGGCGAGGTCGTCGCCGCGCACCGCCCGCTCGCGTTCGCGGAACTCGGCGTCGGTGACGGTCCTGCCGTATTCCTCGATGGTGTCGAGCGCGCCGAAGTCGATGACGTACACGTCGCCCAGCTCGGGGCACCGGGCGCGCACGGACTCGATCTTGTCGCGCTGCATGTCGTTCTCCGCGAACGCCATCCGCACGTTCGAATCGTTGAAGATCGTGCTCACCTGGGTGGCCGAGTTCGTCTCGTACACCGGCACGGTGAGCGCGCCGATGGACATGATCGCCATGTCGAGCGCGGTCCACTCCCAGCGGGTCTTGGAGATCACCGAGACCGCGTCACCGGGCATGATGCCGCGGGCGATCAGGCCCTTGGCCAATGCGATGACCTTGTCGCGGAACTCGGTGGCGGTGAACGACCTCCACTCGCCGGTCTGCGGATCCTTGTACTCGACGAGGGACTTGTCCGGCGTGCGCGCGACGCGGTCGTCGAGGATGGAAAACAGGTTGCCGTCGGTATCGATCGGCTGCTCCAGCGGCCGCAGGTACTCCTTGATCATATGTTCCCCCTGAATGACGTATCCATACGCTGTACGCGATCGATTGTAGCCACTCACTCCACCGGCTTGAGTCCGATGCGGCGTTTGGCGGCCATCGCCTCCGGGTCGAGGTAGTCGCGTCTGCCGCGACGCACGCCCCAGTGGACGCAGTCGCCGAAGCAGTGGTCGGAGCCGGTCGACACCACGCCGAACGGGTCGTTCCGTCGCACCTCGGTACCGACCGGCAGATCGGTGACGGCCGGTTCGAACGTGAGGACCAGATCGTCGTCGGTGCGGATGCTGACCACCCGCTTGCCCGCCACCGAGCCCGCGAAGGCGATGACGCCGTCGGCCGGGGCGATCAGCTCGTCGCCCTCCCCCGCCAGCAGATCGACGCCGCGATGACCGGCGAGCCATGGTTCGTCGGGACCGTCGAACGGGTCGTCCACGACGGGCGCGTCCACCGGCCAAGACAGCGCCGCCCGGCACGCGCCGGTTCCCGTCGGCGCATCGTCCGAGGCCGCGCCAGACGTCGGCGACGCCAACGCGACGTCCCCGGCGGGGATCATCACCGTCATCACGCCCATCGCGCCCGTGGCCGCCAGCATCGCCGCCATCATGCGGATCCGTCCGTCCTCGCCGTTCGATCCCCGCCGCCGTCCGCCGCTGTGCGACCGTCCCGGCCCGCCCGATGCGCGCGGGACGTGCGGTTTGGACGACCGGTCGGACCGGGCCCGTCCGTCGTCCCCATTGTCGCCGTTGCTTCCGCCGCGCAGACGCGTCATGCATCTGCGGCGCAGTTCGTCGAGCAATCCCATATTCGGCTCCTTCGCCTGTGTCGTGGATGGTTTCGTGGTCCACGATGCATGGGAGCGGATGTCCGGATCCAGTCGATCGGGGTGATGTGGATGGAGCCCCCGAGAATCTTCACAAAACGAAAAACCCCGCTCGAAGCGGGGTTTCGGTGGAGCGGACAACGGGACTCGAACCCGCGGTCTCAACCTTGGCAAGGTTGCGCTTTACCAACTAAGCTATGTCCGCAAAGGATTCCCGCCGTGAGAAGCGGGATTCCAGTGGGCGATGTAGGAATCGAACCTACGACCCCTTCGGTGTGAACGAAGTGCGCTAGCCGCTGCGCCAATCGCCCGAAATCAATCGGTATTCAGTTATATCCGCCGGATTGCTCCGACTTGCGTGGGCGATACAAGATTCGAACTTGTGACCCCTTCCGTGTCAGGGAAGTGCGCTACCACTGCGCCAACCGCCCGGGCCTGCATTTTTCATTCGACCGGCTTTCGCCGACCGTCCGAGAGGTGGGTACGAGAGTCGAACTCGTCTATACGGCTTTGCAGGCCGCTGCCTAACCGCTTGGCTAACCCACCGTAAGGTTCGTCAACTCTTCGGACCTTAGAGCGGACAACGGGACTCGAACCCGCGGTCTCAACCTTGGCAAGGTTGCGCTTTACCAACTAAGCTATGTCCGCGTGTGTTTCTCAGCGGTTGTTCCCGCCGAAGCACGAGTAACTACTATAACGACATTCTCGCATTACGCAAATACGGCGTGTCGCGCTTGCGCGCCGCGGGAACGCCCATGGCGAAAACCGCATGAAACCGCGCCTTGCGGCCTCCATCACCAGTTACTGTAAGGGGTATGAGCGAAGAACGAGATGAACGTCAGTGCGTGATGATTGCGGCTTTCGAGGGGTGGAACGACGCCTGCCAGGCCGCGACGAACGTGATCCGCCATCTGGTGGACCGGTATGACGCCCGCGAGATCAGGCACATCAGCTGCGACGGCTACTACGACTACCAGGTGTCGCGGCCGATGCTGTGCCGTGCGCTCGGCACGCCCCGTATCATCTGGCCGCAGACCACGTTCTACGAGATCGCCCTCTCCCCCACCCGTCGCGTCTACGCGCAGATCGCCCCCGAGCCCAACTACCGGTGGCGCGAATACTGCCGGCAGAGCCTGCACATCGCCGACGAGTTCGACGTGGACCGCATCGTCACGCTCGGCTCGATGTTCGCGAACTGCCCGCACACCCGGCCGCTGCCCGTGGACGTCTCGCACGATCTGGAATGCGAGGATCCGTCCGAGGGATACACGGGGCCGGTGGGCATCCCCACCGTGCTCGACGACATGGCGCGAGAGCAGTCGTTCGACACCACCTCGATGTGGGCGTCAATCCCCCAGTACACCGGCAACGACGACTGCCCGAAGGCCACGCTGGCCCTGCTGAGGCGTCTCGGCGAGGAACTGGACTTCGATTTCGACGCCGGGGATCTGGAGGCGAGCGCCTCCGCATGGGAGGCCAAGGCGTCGATGATGCTGCGCTGCAGCGATCAGCTCGCCGACTACGTGCATCATCTGGAGCGAGACTGGGACGCCGCCGAGGAGGCGCGCCGGGCCACGCAGGGCGACCCGGAGCAGGCCGAACGCCTCGTGCGCGAGGCCGAGGACTTCCTCAAGAACCTGTGACTCAGCCCAGCAGAGAACGGCACATGGAGCGGTATTCGCTCACGTAGCCGCCGCCGAAGAAGACGCAGTGGCCGGCGATCGGGTACAGGCGCCACAGCGTCATGCGCTCCTCCCAGCCGGTCTTGAGCGGATGCACGGACTGGTAGCCGTCGAGGATGTCGCGCAGGTAGGTCATGCCGAACAGGCCGAGCATGGCGAGATCCTCCTCGCGGTGGCCGCCGTGGGCCGCCGGGTCGATGAGCACGGCCTCGCTGTAGCCGCGATCGGCGGTCCACATCACGTTGCCGCTCCACAGGTCGCCGTGCACGCGCGCGGGCTTGTCGGAGGCGGCGCGTCCCAGCAGATCGGGCAGGGCGTCGATGACGCGCTGCGTGAGCTCCATGTCGTGCCTGTCGAGCTCGCCGCGGCGCATGCCGAGTTCGACCATCGGCAGCAGGCGCCCCTCGGCGAAGTAGGTGGCGGGATCGTCCCACGTGCCGGTGTCCATCGGCACCGGGTCCTGCAGCGGACCGAAGTAGCAGGTGCCGTCGTAGCCGGCGGGCGCGGAGCCGAAGTGCGGCGCCCCGGCGTCGTGCATGCGGGCCAGGGCGGCGCCGAAGTCGTGGGCCGCCTTGACGGTGGGCATCGCGGAGTGGACGCGTTCGATGTCGAGATGGTCGTCCCCCCATCCGATCACCTGCACGACGCGGGGACCGCCCTGGGGCATGGCCTCGCCGAGCCATTGGAGGCCGCGGCCCTCGCATTCGAAGAATCCCTTCGGGGCGAACGCCCTGCTCTTGCGGTACTTGTCCATCATCGACTCCTTGTCTGCCGTGCCGTTCGCCGCGTCATCCGACGCGTTCCGCGCCGGCGTCGCGATCGTTGGCCTCATTGTGTGCATTGTGCAAGACATCCGTCCGCATACCCCCTTCACGAGCGTCGTCTTAGCCCCCACTGAGTACAGTGGACACGGCAATTGACGAAATTCCGTTCCATGAATCACAGAGGGAAGAGGGGTTATGAATTTCTTCCAGGCGATCTTCCTCGGTCTCGTGCAGGCGCTGACCGAGTATCTGCCGGTGTCCTCGAGCGCGCATATCCGCATCATCGGCGACCTCATGATCGGCTCCGATCCGGGAGCCGCATTCACCGCCATCATCCAGATCGGCACCGAGTTGGCCGTGATCCTGTACTACCGTCACGACATCATCCGCATCCTCGGCGCATGGTTCGGCTCGCTCTTCGGCAAGGAGGGCAAGGATTGGAAGTCACGTCTCGGGGCGAAGAACCCCGACACGCAGATGGGCTGGTTCATCATCATCGGCACGATGCCGATCCTCATCGCGGGTCTGCTGTTCAAGGACATGATCGAGACCACGCTGCGCAACCTGTGGATCACCGTCACCGTGCTCGCCGTATTCGGCGTGCTGCTGTGGATCTTCGACGCCCGCTCCAAGCAGGTCAAGACGATGAATCAGATGACGGCCAAGGACGCGCTCATCTTCGGCGTCGGCCAGATGCTCGCCCTGATTCCGGGCGTCTCCCGCTCCGGCGGCACGATCACCTTCGGCCGCGCGATGGGCTACACCCGTGAGGCCGCCGTGCGCACGAGCTTCCTGATGGCCATCCCGGCCGTGTTCGGCGCCGGCATCCTCGAGGCCGTCTCCGCGATCAAGGACGTGAGCGCGTGCTCCGCCACCAAGGCCGCCGACGCGTGTGCGGCCATCGGCGGCGCGGCCTGGCCGGGCTGGGGTCCGACGATCGCCGCCACGATCGTGGCGTTCCTCGTCGGATACATCGTGATCATCGGCTTCCTGAAGTTCGTGAGCATGTTCTCCTACAAGGCGTTCGCGATCTACCGCATCGGTCTGGCCGTCGTGGTGGCGATCCTGCTGCTGACCGGCGTCCTGCCGGCGATCGACCCGTCCGTGGCCGGCGCGTGACGAGCTGAGGGCATGAGCCGGCAAGCGAGACCGGCATGATACGCAACATATATGGCTAGGGCCGCACCCCGTTCCATGCGGGATGCGGCCCTAGCCGTCATTGCGGACGATCGCGGATCGTATGGCGGTACGTCAGCTCAGCGCGTCCTTCAATTTGCTGAAGAAGCCCTTCTTGCCGCCAGCGGCGCCGGAGGCGGGACGGGAGCTCTGCGCCACGTGAGTCGCACCCTCGTCGTGAGAGGCGGCGAAGCGCTCGATGAGGGCGCGCTCGTCGTCGGAGAGCTTGGTGGGGATCTCGACGGCGATGTGGGCGACGAGGTCGCCACGCTCGCCCTGCTCGCGCATGCGCGCGACGCCGAGGCCCTTGAGGGTGACGGTGTCCTCCGGCTGGCATCCGGCGGGCACGGAGACGGTCTGCATGCCATCGAAGGTCTCGATCTCGAGATCGTGGCCGAGCACGGCCCAGCTCATCGGCACGCGCACCCAGCAGTGCAGGTCGTCGCCGTCGCGGGTGAACTGCTCGTTCGGCTTGATGCGGATGTCGACGTACAGGTCGCCGGCCGCGCCGCCGCCCTCGCCGACCTCGCCCTGGTTGGCCAGACGGATGCGGGATTCGTCACGGATGCCGGCGGGCACCTTGACGCCCACGTTGCGCGTCACGCGCACGCGGCCGTGGCCCATGCAGGAGGGGCAGGGCTTGGAGATGATGTCGCCGTGGCCCTCGCAGCGCTCGCACGGCGCGGAGGTCATCATCTGGCCGAGCATCGTGCGCACGACCTTCTGGCGGAAGCCGCTGCCGTGGCAGTCGGGGCAGGTCGTCGGCTTGGCGCCGTCGGCCGAACCGGTGCCGGAGCAGTCGGGGCACAGGCCGAACGTGGTGATGCGCACCTGCTCGGTGCCGCCGAACACGGCGGTCCTGAGGTCGATGCTCATGCTCGCCAGGGCGTCGCGGCCGGGCTGGGTGCGCGGGGTCGGCCCCTGGGAGCCGCCGCCGAACGCGCCGCCGAAGAACGTGCTGAACACGTCGCCCATGTCGCCGAAGCCGCCCTGCCCGAAGCCGGCGGAGGCGTTGGGGTCGTTCGGATCGACGCCGGAATCGTACATGCGGCGCTTGTCGGGGTCGCGCAGCACCTCGTAGGCGTTGTTGACCTCCTTGAACTTGTCCTCGAACTCGGGTCCGGCGATATCGGGATGGTACTTGCGGCTCATCTTGCGATAGGCCTTCTTGATTTCCTCTTCGCTCGCGGTGCGTTCGACTCCCAGCACCTCGTAGTAATCTGCCACGGTTCGTTCGGTCCTTTATTCTGGTTGGTTGCTAGCGGGTTATTGTGTCACAAGGCTCGGTCAGGCGGGGCGGACGCCGGCGGACGGACGATCGTCGCCCGGCGCGCACGGTCCGCGCACCTCGCGGTCCGACGACGCACCGGACGCCTCCACATCGGCACCGTCGTCGCCGTCCGCGTCGGCGGGCTCCCCTCCGCCGAGGAAGGCGGTCAGGTACCGTGCGACGGCGCGCACGGCGGAGATGGTCGCCGCGTAGTCCATGTGGGTCGGGCCGATGGACCCGACGAACGCCACAGGATCGCCGGCCGCGTTGCGCACGGGGGCGGACGCGACGTCCGGGGCGCCCGGTTCGGCGTGGCCGTATCCGCTGGAGACGACGGCGGCGTGCATCAGGCCGGGCGTATGCGTCTCCGATCCGATCGCGACGCCGACGCCGTCGCCGCGCGGGCTCTCCTCGCTCAGCGCGCTCATCAGCTTCATCAGGACGACCTGCTCCTCGAGCGCGTCGAACAGCGGCGCGAGGTCGGCCACCGTGCGCTGGTGCGCAAGGCGGGATGCGCCGGACATGTACAGTTCGTTGGCCCGCTCGTCGTCGGACATCGACGTGAACGCGCGTGCCAGAGATTCGGCGAGGGGCGCAAGCTCGCGGAAGCGCATGTCCGCGGCCAGGGCGCGCACCCTGTGCGCGGCGGCGGACAGCGACGAACCGGCGCATCCGGCGTTGATGGCGTCGGTGAAGTCGTTCAGATCGCGGGTCGCAGGCATTTCGGCCACGGACAGCGTGTGCTGGGCGACGCGCCCGGTGTCGGTGATGACGACGGCGAGCAACGTGGACATCGCCACGGGGACGAGCTCGACGTGGCGCAGCGTGGCGCGCGACAGCGACGGCGCGGCGACGACGGCCACCTGACCGGTGATCTGCGCGAGCAGACGGGCGGCGCGCTGCAGCGTGTCCTGCAGGCTCGCCGAACCGGACAGGAAGCTGTCGATGCCCCGGCGCTGCGCCCGCGACAGCGGCACGACGGTGGCAAGCCGGTCCACGAAATAGCGGTACCCCTTCTCGGTCGGCACGCGCCCGGCCGAGGTGTGCGGCTGGATGAGGTAGCCCTCGTCCTCGAGCGCGGCCATGTCGTTGCGCACGGTGGCGGAGCTCACCCCCAGATCGTGCTGCTTGGTCAGCGCCCCGGATCCGACCGGCTCCTGCGAGCGGATGTAGTCCTCGACGACGGCGCGCAGGACCAGCATGCGCCTCGACTGAGGCATGCGCACCTCCTTGATCTTCGTCCGGCGGGCGGCCGACCCGCATCCACCGGACAGTTCACCAACAATTCATGCCAGTCGCACCATGACGGCGACACGCCGCCGAAATGGCCGATTCACACATGATCATTGTATTAGCACTCCCATATGTCGACTGCTAAAGCGTTCGTCCGCAGCGTAGAGACACATACTGTGAACGCTAACAGAACAGAAGTTACCAAAACACGCCAAAATCACACCACTACGTCGCGAAAGGACGGTAGCATGGGTATCGCAATGTGAGGGCGTCTTGCGCTCGGCACAAGCCGGATACGCGGCCCGACCAATTGGAAGGAAAGTAATCCATGACCGAATTCAAGGAGACCGAGCTGGACGAGCGCGCCATCAAGATGGCCAAGGTCCTGTCGGCCGACGCGGTTGAGAACGCTGGAAGCGGCCACCCCGGTTCCCCCGTCTCCCTGGCGCCCATCGCCTACACCCTGTACCAGCACTTCATCAAGCATGATCCGAACGATCCCAACTGGGAGGGCCGCGATCGCTTCATCCTTTCGGGCGGTCACGCTTCCCTCACCCAGTACGTTCAGCTGTACTTCTCCGGCTATGGCCTGACCCTGGACGACCTCAAGCACTTCCGCGGCGGCGCGGACACCCGTACCCCGGGCCACCCGGAGTACGGCCTGACCCCGGGCATCGAGATGACCACCGGCCCGCTGGGCCAGGGCTTCGCCTCCGCCATCGGCTTCGCCTACGGCGAGCGTTTCCAGCGCGGACTGCTCGATCCGGAGACCCCGAAGGAAGACTCCCCGTTCTACCACAAGATCTGGGCCATCTGCGGCGAGGGCGACATCGAGGAGGGCATCTCCGGTGAGGCCGCCTCCCTGGCCGCCAACCAGAAGCTCGGCAACATCACCGTGATCTTCGACGCCAACCGCATCCAGATCGAGGGCGACACCAACCTGGTGCTGGCCGAGGACGTGCTCAAGCGCTTCCAGGCCTACGGCTGGTACACCGACGAGTTCAGCTTCATCCAGCCCGACGGCTCCTACAAGGAGGACGTCGAGGGTCTGGCCGACGTCATCGCCAAGGCCGAGGCCGCCGCCCCGGACCAGCCGAAGCTGATCAAGGTCGACACCCTCATCGCCTGGCCGACCCCGGGCAAGACCAACGATCCGTCCTCCCACGGCTCCAAGCTGGGCGCCGAGGCCGTCGCCGGCCTCAAGAAGGTCCTCGGCTACGATCCGGAGGAGAACTTCCACGTCGACGAGGAGGCCCTCGCCCACGCCCGCAAGGTTGCCGAGCGCGGTCTCGAGGCCCACAAGGAGTGGGACGAGAAGTTCGACGCCTGGCGCAAGGCCAACCCGGACAAGGCCGCCCTGTACGACCGTCTGAAGGCCGGCGAGCTGCCGGAGGGCTTCGACAAGGCCATCGACGATCTCGAGGCCACCTTCGAGGTCGGCAAGAGCGTCGCCACCCGTGGCGCCTCGGGCTCCGTCCTCAACGCCATCGCGGCCGTCATGCCGGAACTGTGGGGCGGCTCCGCCGACCTCGGCGGCTCCAACAAGACCGACCTCAAGGGCGCCGCCACCTTCGCTCCGGCGGAGTGCGCCACCAAGCAGTGGCCGGTGTGCAACGAGTTCGGCCGTCAGCTGCACTTCGGCGTGCGCGAGTTCACCATGGGCTGCATCACCAACGGCATCCTGCTGGGCTCCCACACCCGTCCGTTCGGCGGCACCTTCTTCATGTTCTCCGACTACGAGCGCTCCGCCGTCCGTCTGGCCGCCCTCATGGAGATCCCGAACCTGTACATCTGGTCCCACGACTCCGTCGCCGTCGGCGAGGATGGCCCGACCCACCAGCCGATCGAGCACCTGGCCTCCTTCCGCGCCATCCCGCAGCTCGAGGTCATCCGCCCGGCCGACGCCTTCGAGACCGCCGAGGCCTACCGCTACTTCTTCGAGAAGAAGAACACGCTGCCGGGCGCCATGGTCCTGTCCCGTCAGGGCATCCCGGTGCTCGCCGAGACCGCCGCCAAGGCCAAGGACGGTGTCCGCAAGGGCGCCTACGTCCTGGTCGACACCGAGGGCACCCCGGACGTCATCATCATGGCCACCGGTTCCGAGGTCCAGTGGGCCGTCGCCGCCGCCAAGACCCTGGCCGGCGAGGGCATCAAGGCCCGCGTCGTGTCCGTGCCGTCCGTCGAGTGGTTCGAGGAGCAGGACGCCGAGTACAAGGAGGCCGTGCTTCCGGCCGCCGTCAAGGCCCGCGTCTCCGTCGAGGCCGGCGTGGCGATGCCGTGGTACAAGTACCTCGGCTCCTACGGCAAGCCCGTCTCCATCGAGCAGTTCGGCCTGCAGGGCAACGGCGCTCAGAACATGATCGATCTGGGCATCACCGCCGAGCACGTGGTGGAGGCCGCCAAGGCGTCCATCGCCGAGGTCGAAGCCGCCAAGTGATTCGCCGACGGGTTCCGTGCGCCATGCAGCATCGCATGACGGGCGGGATCCGTCCACTCCGTGCGGCGGACGCCGTATCGTGTCCGCCGCACGGCACCCACCCCAAGTTTTGATCCAATAAGGTATCAAGGAGAAAAATCAATGACTGAAGCAACTCAGCGTACGTCCGACAACGGCGTTTCCATCTGGCTGGACGACCTGTCCCGCTCCCGCATCGAGTCCGGCTCCCTGCAGGACCTCATCGCCAACAAGAACGTGGTCGGCGTCACCACCAACCCGTCCATCTTCCAGAAGGCCCTGAGCCAGGTCGGCCCGTACGACGCGCAGCTCAAGGAGCTGGGCAAGGTCGACGTCGAGACCGCCGTGCGCGAGCTCACCACCACCGACGTGCGCAACGCCACCGACATCTTCCGCGAGATCGCCGAGAAGACCGACTTCGTCGACGGCCGCGTGTCCATCGAGGTCGACCCGCGTCTGGCCCACGAGACCGAGGCCACCGAGAAGCAGGCCGTCGAGCTGTGGGAGAAGGTCAACCGCCCGAACGCGATGATCAAGATCCCGGCGACCCTCGAGGGTCTGCCGGCCATCACCGCCACCCTGGCCAAGGGCATCTCCGTCAACGTCACCCTGATCTTCTCGCTCGAGCGCTACGAGCAGGTCATCGACGCATACATCGAGGGCATCGCCCAGGCCGCCGCCAACGGCCACGACCTCAAGCACATCGGCTCCGTCGCCTCCTTCTTCGTCTCCCGCGTGGACACCGCGGTCGACAAGCTGCTGGAAGCCAACGGCTCCGACGAGGCCAAGGCCCTCGAGGGCAAGGCCGCCGTCGCCAACGCTCGCCTCGCCTACGAGCTCTTCGAGAAGAAGTTCGCCGAGGATCCGCGCTGGGCCGATCTGGCCGCCAAGGGCGCCAAGGTCCAGCGTCCGCTGTGGGCCTCCACCGGCACCAAGAACCCGGCCTACTCCGACTGCAAGTACGTCGACGAGCTCGTCGCCAAGCACATCGTCAACACGATGCCGGAGAAGACCCTGAACGCTCTGGCCGACCACGGCAACGGCGCTCCGTCCATCGAGGGCACCTACGAGGAGTCCCACGCCATCATCAACAAGCTGGCCGAGCTGGGCATCAACCTCAAGGACGTCACCGACAAGCTCGAGGCCGACGGCGTCGCCGCCTTCATCAAGTCCTGGGATTCGGTCCTGGCCGACGTTCAGTCCGGCATCGACCGCGTCAACGGCTGAGATGATCGCCTCGGACGTCCCACGGGCGTCCATATATCGGCTGCATAGCTGAAACCACAAGGCTCCCGACCGCAAGGCCGGGGGCCTTCGTGTTTATGGTGGGTGGTTGACGGCGTTCCGTCAGGAGCGCATCCGCCGAGGAGAGAGGAAGAGGAACCCTTCATGACACGACCGACGACACTGACCGCACGCCAACGTCTGGTGATGACGTTCACGTTCTTCTCGATGTTCTTCGGGGCGGGCAATCTGATCTTCCCGCCGTTCGTCGGCGCGCAGGCCGGTTCGGCGGCCGTGCCGGCGGCGGTCGGCTTCATCGTCTCCGCGGTCGGACTGCCGATCCTCGGCGTGCTCGCGGTCACGTTCTCCGGCGGTTTCGACGCGCTCGCGCGACGGGTCTCCCCCGGTTTCTCGCTGTTGCTGGGACTGGCGATCATCCTGACCATCGGACCGTGCTTCGCCATCCCGCGCACGGCGACGACATCGTTCGAGATGATGGTCGCGCCGTTCGTCACGGGCGGATCGGGCCCGCACTGGATCGCCCAGCTCGTCTACTCGCTGGTGTTCTTCGCGTTGTCGTTCCTGTTCGCCCAGCACCCGGAGAAGCTCTCCAAGGTGCTCGGCCGCTTCATGGGACCGCTGCTGCTCGTCCTCATCGCCGTGCTGTTCGTCGCCTGCCTCGTGCACGGCGTCGGCACGGCGGCCGAACCGATGGGAGACTATTCGTCGAACCAACTGGCACGCGGCTTCCTCGACGGCTACCAGACGATGGATCTGCTGGCCGCACTGTATTTCGGCATCGTGATCTCGGCGAACATCCGCGCCCAGCAGGTCGACGACGAGCGCCGGGTGCAGCTCGAGACCGCATACGCGGGACTCGGCACCGGGGCGCTGCTCGTCCTCATCTACGGCGCACTGAGCTATGTGGGCGTGGTCTCCGGCGCGATCAGGTCGATCGCCCCCTCCTCGGATACGGGCGCGACGGTCCTGACCAACCTCACCTCGTCGGTGTTCGGCACGGCCGGCACCGCGTTCCTCGGCGCCGTGTTCGTCATCGCGTGCCTGAACGTGTGCACCGGACTGATCTGCACGTGCGCGACGTACTTCCACGAGAAGTTTCCGACCGTCGGCGGACGCATGGTGAGCTACCGCGCCTGGCAGGTGCTGTTCACCGTGTTCAGCTTCGTCGTGTCGAACGCCGGACTGAGCCTGATCATCAAGGTGTCGGTGCCGGTGCTCTCCGCGCTCTACCCGATCGCGATCGTGCTGGTGCTGCTCGCGCTCACGCACCGCGCGATCGGTTCGCGTCTGCCGCGCGTGTACTTCTGGACCGTGCTGCTGGTGGGCGCCGTGGCGTTCGCCGGCTGCATCTCCTCGCTCGTCGCCGTGTTCGGCGGCTCGTTGCCGTGGCTGGACGCCGCGCTGGCGTTGCTGCCGCTGCAGGAGCAGCAGCTCGGCTGGATCGTGCCGGCCGCACTCGGCATCGTCTGCGGCGTCGTCGATTCGCTGGTGCGACGCCGCTGACGATCGGGGCCGCCGCGTCACTTGGCCGACGCGGCGGCCTCGTTGATGCAGCGGATCGCGTTGAGCGTGCGCGGGTAGCCGATGTAGGGCATCGATTGGGAGACGACGGCGATGAGGAACGCCTTCTCGTTGCCGACGCCGATGTTGGCCTTCGCGTGGGCGACGAGCTGCGGCTCGCATCCGCCCTGCGCCGCGAGGAAGCACAGCGTGATCATCTCGCGGTGTCGGGTGTCGAGGCCGCCGCGCGTGTAGTAGTCGCCGAAGCAGTTGTCGGCGAGCCACTTGTTGATGTGGCGGGTCTCCTCCGGACCGGATTGCGCGAAGCCGCGCATGCCCTCGCCGAAGATCTCGATCTGCGAGCGTTCCCCTGCCTCGGCGCGCGTCTCGGGCGTGGTGGTGGACTGTCCCTCGAGCGGGAGCGTCACGCCGCGTGCGACGAGCGTCTCGTTGACGATGTTGAGGAACGGCAGGACGCGTCCGAAGCCGAGATAGGCGACGGCCTGGTAGACGATCTCCTTGACCTGGACGGGGCTCACTCCCCCATCGAGCGCGACCGGCAGCATCGTCTCGAACGCGTCCGTGCCCTGGCAGCCGAGGAGCGTGGCGAGGATGGCCATCGAACGGGTGGCGTCGTCGAGGTCGGGATGGTTCGCCCCGGGTTCGTTGACGACCTCGTCGTAGGCGAATCGCGTGAACAGGTCGATGAACTCCGGATCGCACTGGCCGAGCGTGGGCTTGTTGTCGGCGAACAGGTTGCCCTTCTTACTGCCGAACATGATGTCTTCCTTCCGTTGGTTCCGTTGTCTGGCGCGGTTCCAACATATGGTCTTCGAGCGCTCGAGGTCAAATGCCCGTTCCGCTCCCGTGGATATGTCCGGCGGGTATGCCGGTACGCGGCGCATGCGTCTCGCGTGTCGTTGTCCTCACTGTCGCGGTTACAATGCCCACGGCCCATCACGAGACGGCCGGACGCAACGCCGGTACCGTATTCGGGGGAACGACGACGGAGGGAGACGGAGAGGAGATCATGGACAGCGAACTGTTCGAACGGGCGCCGATACCGAAGGCGTATTTCAGTCTTGCGATGCCGGTGGTGCTGAGCATGCTGGTCACGCTCGTGTACAACATGGTGGACACGTACTTCATCGCGCATACCGGGGACACGAGCATGGTGGCGGGCGTCTCGCTGACCGCGCCGGTGTTCACGGTGATGATCGCGCTGGGCGACATCTTCGGTCTGGGCGGCAGCTCGGTCATCTCGCGGCTGTTCGGCCAGCACCGGTTCGCCGACGGCCGACGGCTGAGCGTGTTCTGCTTCTATGCGGCGATCCTGACCGGCATACTGATCGTGGTGCTGGGACTGGTCTTCCGCGATCCGATGCTCACGCTGCTCGGCGCGACATCGGACACGTGGGTGCCGGCGAGCGAGTTCTACACGCTGATCATCATCGGCTCGCCGTTCATCATCGTGTCGATGACGCCGACGAACATGCTCAGGACCGAGGGTCACGCGGTGCAGTCGATGATCGGCTCGATCGCGGGCACCGTGATCAACGTGATCCTGAACCCGATGTTCATCCACGTGTTCGGCTGGGGCGCGGCCGGTTCCGCCGGCGCGACCGTCATCGCGAACATCCTGACCGACGCGTATTTCGTGTGGTTCCTGCTCAGGCGCAGCCCGAACCTGTCCATCGACCCACGGCTCATGTTCCGCGGGAACGACGCGAACGGGACCGTTGCGGCCGATGCCGGAACCGGACCGGACGACGGAGCCGACGCCGACGCGAACCGCACGAGCGCCGGCCGGATCGACATCACCGGCCGCGAGATCCGCGACATCCTGGTCATCGGCATCCCCTCGGCCATCACGAACCTCACGCAGAGCGTGGGACTCGTGATGATGAACCTGTTCCTGCTGCCCTACGGCACCGACGCGGTGGCGGCGATGGGCATCGCCCTGAAGGTGGTGATGATCGCGGTGCTCGTGTTCGTCGGGTTCGCGTTCGGCGCGCAGCCGCTCATCGGATACAACTACGGCGCGCGCAACATGGCGAGACTGGCCGGGGTGATGCGCTTCGCCTACACGTTCCTATGCTCGTTCGCGCTGGTCATGACGGTGATCCTGAGCCTATTCGACCGTCAGCTCATGCGCTTCTTCATCGCCGACGAGACGATCATCGCGATGGGTGCGGGCATGCTGCGCGTGCAGCTGCTGAGTCTGGTGTGCGTGGCGATCGTCATGGTCACGACGTGCACGTTCCAGTCGACCGGCAAGGCGCTGGGCGCGTTCCTGCTGTCGATCGGACGCCAGGGCGTGATCCTTGCGTTGACGTTGTTCGTCGGATCGCGTGTGGCCGGGTACAACGGCGTGATCGCGGCCCAGGCGATCGCCGATCTGCTGACGGCGGTCCTGGCGGTCGCGCTGTTCCGGGGGATGCTGCCGGAGCTGCGGCGCGGCCGCTAGCCCATCTCAGTTCTGCCAGTAGTAGCTGAAGAAGTCGCCGATCTTGGCGGTCGCGTCCTTGAGGACCTCGATGCGCGGCAGGTAGACGATGCGGAAGTGGTCGGGCTCGCCCCAGTTGAAGCCGCCGCCGCGCGTGATGAGGATGCGCTCGTCGTGCAGCAGGTCGAGCGCGAACTGCTCGTCGTCGTGGATGTTGAACCGCTTGACGTCGATCTTCGGGAAGATGTAGAACGCGGCCTTCGGCTTGACGGCGGACAGGCCGGGAATCGCGTTGATGGCGTTGTAGATGTACTCGCGCTGCTCGTAGAGGCGGCCGCCGGGCACGATGTAGTCGTTGACGCTCTGGTGGCCGCCGAGCGCGGTCTGCACGATCGACTGGGCGGGTACGTTCGAGCAGATGCGCATGTTGGCGAGCATGTTGATGCCCTCGATGTAGTCCCTGGCGATGCGCTTGTTGCCGGACAGGACCATCCAGCCGACGCGGTAGCCGGCGATCATGTGCGACTTGGACAGGCCGGAGAACGTGACGCAGAACAGGTCGGGGGCGAGCGAGGCGATGGACGTGTGCTTGAGGCCGTCCATGACGAGACGGTCGTAGATCTCGTCGGAGAAGATCATGAGCTGGTGCTCGCGCGCGATCTCGACGATCTCCTGCAGCACCTCCTTGGGGTAGAGGGCGCCGGTCGGGTTGTTCGGGTTGATGAGCACGATGGCGACCGTGCGGTCGGTGATCTTGGAGCGGATGTCATCGAGATCCGGATACCATTCGGACTGCTCGTCGCACACGTAGTGGACGGCGGTGCCGCCGGCGAGGTTCACGCAGGCGGTCCACAGCGGGTAGTCGGGACTCGGGATGAGCACCTCGTCGCCGTCGTCGAGCAGCGCGGACATGCACAGGTTGATGAGCTCGCTCACGCCGTTGCCGGTGTAGATGTCGTCGATGGTGACGTTGGGCAGGTTCTTGAGCTGCGCGTACTGCATGATGGCCTTGCGCGCGGAGAACAGGCCCTTGGACGGCGAATAGCCCTCGGTCTCGGTCAGCTGGTGGGCCATGTCATAGACGACCTCGTCCGGCGTGCGGAAGCCGAACGGCGCCGGATTGCCGATGTTGAGCTTCAGAATATGGGTGCCGTCGGCCTCCATGCGGGCCGCCTCGTCGACGACCGGACCTCGCACGTCGTAGAGCACGTTGTCGAGCTTGTGCGACTTGCCGAAGGAGCGGCGGCGCGGCGAAGGAGCGTCGGCCGCGGACGCGTCCGACGGCGCGGCCTGGGCGGCGGGACGCTCGGCGTGGGTGGGCTCGGGGAACGGTTCGACGATCGGGTCGTTCTCGGCGCTGTCCTCGGAGCCCGCGGCGTTCGGGACCGTGGCGGCGTCCGTCGAATCCGTCGCGTCCGTCGGGTCGCCGGACCGGGACGGAACCGGATCGCCGGCGCCTCCCCTGACGTCGCCCCTCAGCCAGTTCGCGTCCACCTTGAGCTCGCCGGCGAGGAAGTCGAGCACGTCCTCGCGCGGCATGGTCTTGCCCGCCACGTACTGGCTGATGTGGCTCTTGCCCATCTTGACCCCCCGGCGTTCGGCCGCATGGACGAGATCGATCTGCTTCATACCCCTGTCGATCATCGCGTTGCGCAGGCGATCGGCGAACACCGTAGTGGTCATGGCTTCCTCCAAACCAAAAGTTCAATTTCGCGCCGACGTGACGACATCGACGTTGAACATTGGTTCAAAACCTAGCCCCGGTTCAAGACAAGTTCAATTTCGCCGCGCCGTCCATCTCACATCGTGAATTGAACTTTTGCCGCTCCGATCCGCCCGTGCGTACCGGTCGCCGATCACCTCCACTGCGCGCGCAACGCGCTGATCGCGTCGTCGAGGGAGACTCCGCGACGTTTCGCCTCGGCGGCGTAGACGCGCACGGCGTCGAGCAGCTCCTGCGGCACCGAATCAACGCTCCTGACGCGCGCGGCGCGCCCCAGCCCGGTGTCGATGACGCCCTGTTCGGCGAGTTCGGCGTACGCCTTGGCCACGGTGCCGGGCGCGACACGCAGATCGCCGGCCAGCTGACGCACGGACGGCAACCGGTCGCCGGCCGTGAGCGCCCCGATGCGGACGAGCCCCTCTATCTGGGATCGGATCTGTTCGCGGACCGGCATCGGGGACGACTCGCGGATGACGATGCGCAGGTCGCCGCCGTTCGGACCTGTGCCGTGAGCCGGACCTATGCCGGCGGTCGTGTTCATCGATCGTCTCCCGCGACGCGGATGAGCCATAGACGTCGGACCGAACCCAGCATCAGGATCAGATAGACGGCGGCGACGACGAGCAACACCACACCGGCGCCGACCTGCAGTTTGCCGAGCGTGGGGTATACGTCGTCAGCGTACACGGACGACAGCGTACCGTCATGGGTACCGAGGCGCCATGTGGCCGCGCCCGCGACTTCCAGCACCGCCGAGGCGTACGCGAGCATCGCCCCCACGGACAGGAAGGTCGCGAACCGGGTGAGTTCGACGCGCCACAGCCGGTCGGCCCGTGCGTGGCGCGGATCGGGGTCGCCGGGGACGTGCGCGACGCGCCACAGCGCCGCGCACGTCGAGCCGACCAGCAGCAGGGTGACGCCGATCAGCGGGATGGCGTAGTACGAGCCGGGATACGGGCCGGACGACGCGGACGTGCCGTCGCCGTGGTCGAGGGCGATGCTGGTCATGAGACCCATGTCGTCGGCGCTGGCGGTCGCCATCGTGAAGCACAGGTACACGATGAGCAGCGCGGCGACGAGCAGCGGCTGCGCCAGCACGTACCGTCGCGCGTAGGTCCACGGTTCGCGTGTCCTGAGCGAGGCGACGCGCACGTCGTCATCGGAGGGCGTCGGGAGCGAGGACGTCCCGGGGAACGGCATCGCGAGGGTCAGCAGACATGCGATCGTCGCCAGTCCGGGCGTGAGCGCCGCCGGCAGATACCGGTATTCGGGGAGGTACCCGTTGATTCCGAGTCCGGCGGCCAGCACGACGGCACCGACCGCGACACCGATGACCACACGTTTGCGGGCGGCCGACACGACGGCGGGAGTCACGGCGGGAACGGACGAGGCGATGCCCGGGGCCGATCGGGTGGGAGGCACCCGACGATCCATTCCCGGTTCCCGGTTCATGCGCCGCAGCGAGGCGACGAGCAGCACCACCACCGTCACGGCCAGCGCCAAGGCCAGGATCCAGACGATCAGCATCACCGTCATGACATAGAAGAACGACGACATCTTCCCCACCTCCATCGTGAGGACGGACACGGTCGGCATCTTATCCACTTCATCGGAGGTCGGCAGTCGACTGTGTCACTGTATTGATACAGTTTAAGTGTATCAATACAGTGACACAGTCGCAACGTCGGCCGCAGCGTCGTCGCGGACCTCGGTCACAGCAGATGCGCCTCGATCCACTGGGCGACGCCGTCCTCGTCGTTGGCGGGGCAGACCTCGTCGGCGATGGCGAGGACCTTCGGATTGGCGTTGGCGACGGCCACGCCGAGTCCAGAGGCGATCATCATGTCGATGTCGATGAGGTCGTCGCCGAAGCTCACGGTCTCGGCGAGTGGCACCCCCATGCGGTCGCACAGGGTCTTCAGGGCGTGGCGCTTGTTGGCGAGCGGGTTCATGAGCATCCACATCACGCCCTCGGAGATCGCCACATCGAAGTCCGGTGGGACGAGCCTCTCGAGGCGCTCCCACTGCTCGCCGAGCTCGGGGAAGACGATGAGCTTGTCGGCCACGCCCTCGGGCACGTCGGTGAAGTCGGTGAGCCTCCAGGTCTGGGTCTTCCAGTAGACGCTCACGTCGAAGTTCGTGTAGCGCACGTCGTCCATGACGATGCCGACCTTGAGGTCGGGCATCGCGTCGAGGAACATCCGGCACACCTCGCATGCGCGCGACGACGGGAAGCCGATCTTCTCCAGGTGCCCGTCGGCCGGCATCACGCCCGAGGTGAGCATGCCGTAGTCGGATCTCGCCGGGTCGAAGTCGATCAGCGCTCCGTTGAGGTAGATGTAGGCGTCCACCGGCAGCTTCTCCGCGTAGGCGTACCCGGTGCTCACGGGTCGCGCGGTCGCGACGGCGAAGCGGTATCCGGCGTCGTGCATGCGGTTGACCGCCTCCACGGAACGATCGGTGATGTAGCGTCCCTCGAACGTGGGGGCGCCGTGCAGGAGCGTGCCGTCGAGGTCGGCGACGATGAGGCGGGGCTGTGTGGTCATGATCGGCTTTCGTTTCGGCGGTCGTTTGGATGCGCACGGAGTCCGCGCGAGGCGCGTGGACGTCGGGACGTCAGATGAGCCCCTCGCAGTAGGAGCGGACGAGCTCGGCGGAGTGGTGGAGCTTGGCGTGCTCCTCGTCGGTCAGGTCGAGTTCGACGATCTCGTTGGCGCCGTTGGCGCGCAGCTCGGTGGGGACGCCGAGGAAGACGTCGTGCTCACCGTATTCGCCGTCGAGCAGCGTGGAGACGGGCACGATGCGGCGCTCGTCCCACAGGATCGTCTGCACGATGCCGGCCACGGTGGAGGCGATGCCGAAATTGGTGCCGCCCTTGGCCGCGACGATCTCGTTGCCGCGCATACGGGTCTTCTCCTCGATCTCGGCGGTGGAGACGGAGGCGAAACGGTCCTGGTTGTCGGCGAGGAAGCGCGCGAACGGCTTGCCGCCGAGGGAGACGGTGGACCATGCGGCGAACTGGGAGTCGCCGTGCTCGCCCATGACGAAGCCGCCCACGTTGCGCGGGTCGAGGCCGGTCTCCTCGCCGATGATGGTCTTGAGGCGCGAGGTGTCGAGCGCGGTGCCGGTGCCGAGGACCTGCGTGCGCGGCAGACCGGAGCGCTTCCACGCGTACCAGGCCATGACGTCGACCGGATTGGAGACCATGACGATCACGCCGTCGAAACCGGAGGCCATGACATGGTCGACGACGTCGCCGACGAGACCCACAGTGAAGCCGAGTTCGGCCAGACGCGTGGAGTTGGCCGGCGGCTTGCGGCCGACGGTGATGACGACGATGTCCGCATCGGAGCAGTCGGCGTAGTCGCCGGTACGCACCTTGACGTGGCGATCCTGGAATTCGCTGCCGTCGTCGAGATCGTGGCTCTCCCCCACCGCCTTGGCGGCGAAGTGGTCGATGAGCACGAGCTCGTTGCACAGGCCGTGCGTGACGATGGCGAACGCGGCGGTGGCGCCGACCTGACCGGTGCCGACGATGACGACCTTGTTGCGGTTCATGGTGACCATGGTGTCTGTTGTCTCCTTACAAACGAATGCGACCCATGGCCGAAACGGTCATGGGTCCGCGCATATGGATCTCCCCGTGCATGTGCGATCGAGGGTGTGGATCGCCGGAAATCAGATGAGGTTGAACTTGGTCATCAGGCCGAGGGCGATGATGATGGCCACCCAGATCAGGGCGATGATGACGGTCCAGCGGTTCAGGTTCTTCTCGGCAACGCCGGAGGTGCCCGCGTTCTGGGTCAGGCCACCGCCGAACATGTCGGACAGGCCGCCGCCCTTGCCCTTGTGCATGAGGATGAGCAGGGTCAGCAGGCAGCTGAGCACGACGACGATGATTTCGAGGGTGATTTTGACAGCGGTCAAGGTGGATTACCTCCGGGTTCTACTAATGCTGCGCCCAAGCATAGCGCAACGTGTTGAAAAACGCGTGACGAGGGGACGGGACGACGGCCGTGCGGTCAGCGCACGGTGCGCAGGGTGAGTCGGCAGATGCGGGCCAGCTCGTCCGCGTCGAGCGAGGCTCCGCCGATGAGGAAGCCGTCCACGTCGGGCTCCTCGATGAGTTCGACCGCGTTCTTCGAGGTGACGGAACCGCCGTAGAGGATGCGCACGGCGTCGGCGACGTCGGCGCCGAACGTCGCCTTCATGTCGGCGCGGATGGCCTGGGCGGCGTCCTGCGCGGATTCGGGGGTGGCGACCATGCCGGTGCCGATGGCCCAGACGGGCTCGTAGGCGATGATGAGCTTGGCGGCCTCCTCCTCGTTGAGATCGCGGGTGACGTCATGGACCTGACCGACGGCGAAATCGAGCTCGATGCCCTGACGACGCTCCTCGAAGCTCTCGCCGACGCACAGGATCGGCTGCATGCCGGCGGCGAGCACGGCCCGCACCTGATCGACGATGTTGGCGTCGTCCTCGGGATGGTACTTGCGGCGCTCGGAATGGCCGATGATGACGTACGAACAGCCGAGGTGGGCGATCATGTCGGCGGAGATGTCGCCGGTGAACGCGCCCTGATTGGTGACGGATACGGACTGCGCGCCGTAGTTGATCTTGAGCTTGTCCGCCTCGACGAGCACCTGCACGCTGCGCAGCGAGGTGAAGGACGGGAACAGGGCGACCTCGACCCTGCGGAAGTCGAAATGGGCGTCACGCAGCAGCCACGCGAGCTTCTGCACGAAATACGTGGCCTCGAGATGGTCGAAGTTCATCTTCCAGTTGCCGGCCACCAGCGGGATGCGCTTGGACGCCATCGGGGATCCTCCTCCTTGGATGATTCGCGAACACATGGAACGGGGCTCCCCTCGCAGAGGGAAGCCCCGTAACCGTATACCGAGTATACCGACGGGTATCCGTCTACTACTCGAGCACCTTCAGACCCGGGAGCTCCTTGCCCTCGAGGAACTCGAGGGAGGCGCCGCCGCCGGTGGAGATGTGCGAGAAGCCGTCCTCCGGGAAGCCGAGGTTACGCACCGCGGAGGCGGAGTCACCGCCGCCGACGATGGTGAAGGCGCCCGCGGCGGTCGCGTCGACGAGGCCCTGGGCCACGGCCTTGGTGCCGGCCGCGAACTCCGGGATCTCGAACACACCCATCGGGCCGTTCCACACGACGGTCTTGGAGTCCACGATCTTGTCGTGGAACAGCTTCTGGGACTCCGGGCCGATGTCGAGGCCCATCTTGTCGGCCGGGATGGCGTCGGCGGCCACGACCTCCGGGGCGACCGGGGTATCGCCGGCCGGGAAGCCGGGGTTCACGACGATGTCGGTCGGCAGCACGAGCTCGACGCCGTTCTTCTCGGCGGTCTCGATGTAGCCCTTGACCTTGTCGAGCTGGTCCTCCTCGAGCAGGGAGGTGCCGACCTCGTAGCCCTTGGCCTTGAGGAAGGTGAAGACCATGCCGCCACCGATGACGAGACGGTTGGCCTTGTCGAGCAGGTTCTCGATGACGCCGAGCTTGTCGGAGACCTTGGAGCCGCCGAGCACGACGGTGAACGGACGCTCCGGGTTCTCGGTGGCCTTGGACAGGGCCTTGACCTCCTTCTCGACCAGCAGGCCCGCGGCGGCCGGCAGATCGGCGGCCACGTCGTAGTTGGAGCCCTGGGCGCGGTGGACGACACCGAAGCCGTCGGAGACGAAGACGTCGCCGAGGGCGGCGATCTTCTTGGCGTACGGTGCGCGCACGGCCGGATCCTTGCTGGTCTCCTCCGGGTTGAAGCGCACGTTCTGCAGCAGGACGACGTCGCCGTCGTTCATCGCGGCGACCTTGGCCTGGGCATCCTCGCCGTAGGTGTCGGCGGCCAGCGGGACCTCGACGCCGAGCAGCTCGCCGAGACGCTTGGCGACCGGGGCCAGGGACAGCTCCGGGACGACCTTGCCCTTCGGACGGCCGAGGTGGGCCATCAGGATGACCTTCGCGCCTTCCTCGCGCAGGGCCTTGATCGTCGGCAGGGCGGCCTTGATGCGACCGTCATCGGTGATCGTGGTGCCGTCCAGCGGGACGTTGAAATCGGCGCGCACCAGAACGCGCTTGCCCTTGAGATCTCCAAGATCCTTGAGTGTCTTCATGTGTATCCTTTCTGAACCGCTCGCGCGGGAAAGTGGCGAGTTCTTGCCACTTCGCATAATACAACAGGCCCGCCGTTCACGGCGGGCCTGACACATGTTTTTTGATAAACGTTCGGTCAATTCTCAGGAACGCGATTTGGCGGTCTTCTCCGCGAGCTGCAGCAGTCGACGGATACGGCCGGCGATGGCGTCCTTGGAGATCGGCGGCTCGGCGATGCGGCCGAGCTCCTCGAGGCTGGCGTCGCCGTGCTCGAGACGGAGCTGGCCCGCGGCGCGCAGGTTGTCCGGCACGTCGACGCCGGCCTCCTCGAACAGTTCGAACGCCTTGCGCACCTTCTCGCACGCCTCGGCGGCGGCCTTGGCGGAGCGGCGCATGTTGGCGTCGTCGAAGTTGGCCAGACGGTTGGCCTTGGAACGGGTCTCGCCGTCGGTGCGCTTGCCGGTCCACTCGCGGGCGGAACGCAGCGCGCCCATCGAGTTGAGCATGCGCTCGATCGAATCGGGGTCGGTGAGCGTGACGCGGTACGACTTGCTCAGCTGGCGGGGCTTGGCGGTGATGCCGAGACGGCGCGCCAGTCCGGCCAGGGCCATCGCCGCCTCGTTGCACGGGCAGATGATCTCCATGTACGGGTTCTTGCCCAGATCGGACAGGATGCCCTTGGCCATGAACGCGCCGCGCCATGCCGCGCGCACCTGGGCGATCTTGCCCTGCACGATCTTGACCGGCAGACCGCGCACGGCCTTGTTGCGGTCGATCAGTCCGGTGGCGACGGCGAGGTTCACGGCGCCGCGCTCGACCTTGACGACATGGTACTGGTGGGTGCCCTTCGGGGTGGTGCGGCTCGAGGTGATGAGCTTGGCCTCGAGGTTGTACAGGTCCTCGATGTTCTTCTGCAGCCACTGCGCGGCGATAAGCGAATCGAACGTGGCGAGCATGACGATCTGCTTCTGGGCATTGTTCATGAAGCCGCCGGCGAAGCGGATCATGGCGGTCACCTGCGCCTTGCGCGCGTCCGCCTTCTCATCCTCAAGCGCCGCCAGCTCGTTTTTCACGTCATCCAGAAGAGCCAAGAGCCAACCTCCTAAGTCTCGTCCCTCTCAATGGTCTCGGGCCCGGCCTTGGGGAATGACACCCGCCGTCCGCCGAATTTCTGTGATACCGACCATCTTGGACAAGAGTCTTACCTTTTTCACGTTTTCGTCCGGCACATCTCGAGATGTGGTCAGACCCCCGTCAGCGCCTACGTTGCAGCTCGCGCGCGGAAACGGTGACGTCAAGCCCATGTGAACGCAAACGCCGGGCCAGCTCCTCGCTCATCGCCACCGATCGGTGCTGTCCGCCGGTGCATCCGACGGCGATGGTCACGAAGTGCTTGTCCTCCTTCGCGTATCCCTCGATGGCGGTGAGCAGCGCCTTCTCGTAGGCGTCGAGGAACTCCGTGGCGCCCTTGCTGCCGAGCACGTAGTCGGAGACCGGCTTGTCGCGGCCGGTGAGCTCCCTGAGGCTCGGCACCCAGAACGGGTTGGGCAGGAACCGCACGTCGGCCACGAAGTCGGCGTCGGTGGGGGTGCCGTACTTGAAGCCGAAGCTGAAGATGTGCACGGCCACGGTGGAGGGCCCCTTGCCGACCATCGCCTCGTACAGCTTGGTCGACAGCTGGTGGATGGACAGCACCGAGGTGTCGATCACCATGTCCGCCCGCTCCTTGAGGTTGGCGAGCAGGGCGCGCTCCTCGTTGATGCCGTCGATCAGGCGGTTGCCGTGCTGCAGCGGATGCGGGCGGCGCACCGACTCGTAGCGCTTGACGAGCACGTCGTCGCGGGCGTCGAGGAACAGGATGCGGGTCTTGACGCCGAGATCGTCGAGATGGCTGAGCACCTCGTTCAGGTCGTCGAAGTAGGAGCGCGAACGCACGTCGATGACGGCGGCGAGCTTGTGCACGCCGTCGCCGCCGCGCGCGTTGGTCATCATGTCGACGAGCGGCACAAGCAGCTTGGGGGGCAGGTTGTCGACCACGTACCAGCCCATGTCCTCGAGGCAGTCCGCGGCGTGCGAACGGCCCGCGCCGGACATGCCGGTGATGAGCAGCACCTCGAAGTCGTCCGCCGGCGCCGGCTTGTTCTCCTCGCCCGGATCGGCTTGGTTGATCATCGTCATCAATCGCTGGTTCCTCATCACAACGCCTCCTCGAGGGCACGCCTCATCGCCATCTCCAGCTGGTCGTCGTCCGTGGTGACGTCCTGCAGTCTCCTATCGGCGTCCGACGGCGGATCGTCGTCCCAGATGCCCGTCATGAGCAGGACCTGGACCACCGCCTGATAAAGGAGCATCTCCTCGCCGCCGATCGCCCGGCCTCCGCGTTCACGCCAGGCGCGCATGAGCCTCGTGGGACGGGGATCGTACACCACGTCGAGCAGCAGCCCGCCGAACGACGCCGACGACGCCTCGAGCACGGAGGCGAGTCCATCGGCCGCATGGCCCGGAATGGTGTTGATGACGTAGGTGGCCTCGCCGGCCGCGGCGATCACGGCCGCATCGTCCGACAGGACGATCTCGTCGTACGGGCGACGGCTCTCCCCCATGAACAGCCCCGCCGCGGAGTCGAGTCCGAGATCCCTGCCCGTATGGCGCGCCGCGATGGTGATGCGGCCGATCTCCGGCATCATCATGCAGGCGGCCGCGGCCGAGGTCGCGGTGTTGCCGTTGCCGATGATCAGCGCGCGGCCGTTCCCCCCGCCGCCGTGGTGCACGCCGAACTCGCGGTTGGCGTGGTCGAAGGCGAGCTGGATGCCGACCACGTCGGTGTTGTAGAGCCTGATGCCGGGTCTGCCGTTGGGCCATGCCGGATCGTCGTGGGTCGCCTCGGACCAGTCGAACACCGCCGTGTTGGCGATCCCCAGCTCCCTGGCCCACACGTTGCGGGGCGTGCCGTACGGCTGGATGGTCTTCTTGAGCGGCATCGTCAGGCTCAGGCCGCGCCATGTGGGGTCGAGCCCCTTGAGGAAGGCGTCGAGATCGTCCTCGCCCACCTCGTGCTTGTCATAGGCCCAGTCGTCCAGTCCCAGCGCCCGGTACGCCGCGTTGTGCAGCACCGGCGACAGCGAGTGCGCGATGGGCTTGCCCAGCACCGCGCATCGGTTGGCTATCGTCATCCATGCCTCCTTGGGGTTCACTGTCTTCCAATCCTACTCGCGCCGGACCTGCGGGAGCGTCATCGGCGGGCGTCCCCGGCCAGGGCATCGTGGATGGCCTGCGCCTTGGCGTGCCCGATGCCCCTGACCGTCTCGAGCTCCTCGACGCTGGCCTCGCGCATCGCCCGCACCGAGCCGAAGCGTGCGAGCAGCCGCTTCTGGTAGGTCTCGCCGACGCCGGGGATGTCGTCGAGCGCGCTGCGCAGGGCCCCCTTGCGCCGGGCCTGCCGGTGATAGGTGATGGCGAACCGGTGGGACTCGTCGCGCACGCGCTGCAGCAGGTACATGCCCTCGGACTGGCGTTTGAGGATGATCGGGTACTCGTCGTCCGGAACCCACACCTCCTCGAGCCGCTTGGCCAAGCCGCACACGGCCACGTCGTCGACGCCGCAGTCGGCGAGCGCCCTGGCAGCGGCCAGGACCTGCGGGCGGCCGCCGTCGACCACGACGAGGTTCGGCTTGTAGGCGAAGCGATGCCGGTCCGTGTTCTGCTGGACGACGCCCTCCGCGCCCGTTCCCGCCCCGGTGGATCCGGCGGCTCCGGCATCGGCCGTCTTCCCGCTTCCCGCCACGACGCCGGCGGCCTTCGCCCGATGCTCGGCGTCGATGCTCTCGCCGGAGTCGCCGGCGATGTTGCCGTGGCGGAAGCGGCGGGTGAGGGTCTCGTACAGGGCGGACAGGTCGTCGAGGACGCCACGGCCGTCCCCGCCCCGGATGGCGAAGCGCCGGTATTCGGACTTCTTGGCGACGGCATCCTCGAACACGACCATCGAGGCGACCTGGAACGCGCCGCCGACGGTGTTCGAGATGTCGTAGCATTCGATGCGCAGCGGCGCCTCGTCGAGTCCGAGGGCGGCGGCCACGTCGTTCATGGCCTTCGTACGCGCGCCCATGTCGGAGATGCGGCTCAGCTTGCTGCGCTGCAGCGCCTGACGCGCGTTCTCGTCGGCGCGCTCCATGAGCTGCTTCTTGTCGCCGCGCGAGGCGACGCGGATCGTGACCGCTCCCCCGCGCAGTCCGGTGAGCCATCCCTCGAGCTCCTCGCGTCGGGACGGCTCGATCGGCACGATGACCTCCCGCGGCACGGGTGCGATCGGCGCCATCAGGTCGGCGCGGCCGGTGACCTCCTGGCGCGCGTTGCGTTCGCGTGTGGCCTTCGCGCGCGCGGCCGCGTCCACGGCGGTGACGCTCTGCGTGGAGCCGATGGCCTCGCGTCGCTCCGTGATGCCGTGCTCCGACGCGTCCTCGGCGGATGCCCGAGGACCGGAGGACAGGCGTGACATGTCCCGTCCGCCGGTCAGTTCGGAGTACACCTGCACGATGAGGTCGGCCATGAGGTCGGCGTCGCCGATGTCCTCGACGCGTTCGACGCTCCAGTTGCGTTCGCCGCGGATCGAGCCGGAACGCACGTGGAACGCGTGCACGGACGCCTCGAGTTCATCGGTGGCGAAGCCGAACACGTCGGTGTCCACCTCCTGTCCGAGGACGACCGCGTTCTGCTCGACGACGGTGGAGAGCATGGCGATCTCGTCGCGCAGCCGCGCGGCCCTCTCGAATTCGAGGTCCGCGGCGGCCGCCTTCATCTCGCGGGTGAGTCCCGCGATGTACGACCTGCCGAGGCGGCCGGTCATGACGCCGACGAGCCGCTCGCACATGCGCCGGTGCTCCTCGGGCGTGACGCGGCCCACGCAGGGCGCCGAGCATTTGCCGATCGACGCGAGCAGGCATGGACGTCCGGTCAGTTCGGCCTTGCGGTACACGTTCGTCGTGCAGGTGCGCACGGGGAAGGCGCGCAGCAGCCCGTCGAGCCCGTGCCTCAGGTCCCACACTTTCGCGTAGGGGCCGAAGTAGCGCGCGTCGCGGCGGTTGCGGCTTCGCGTCACCCACACGCGCGGCACCTTTTCTCCCGCGGACACCGCCAGATACGGATAGGTCTTGTCATCGCGGAACTGCACGTTGAACCGCGGGTCGAACTCCTTGATCCACATGTATTCGAGCGTCAGCGACTCGAGTTCGGTCCCCACAACGGTCCATTCGAGGCTGCGGGCCGTGAGCACCATCGTCTGCGTGCGCGGATGCAGCAGGTACAGCGGCTGGAAGTAGTTCGTGAGCCGGTTGCGCAGGTTCTTCGCCTTACCCACGTAGATGACGCGCCCCTCGCCGTCGCGCCACTTGTAGACGCCTGGCCTGGCCGGGATGTCCGAGGTCCTCGGCCGGAACAGGTCGCGCGAGTCCCCCAGCAGCGGCGCCCCGTTCCTGTTGACCTTGGCGCCCGCCTCTCCGTTGGAGGACGCAACTCCCCCGCTCTCGCCGCGCAACGCGTCGGCCGTCCGAAGCCACACCTCGGGCGAATGTCGTTCGATGTCGTTCGTCATACACCACCTACACAACGCAACCTGACACTGCAACGGAGTGGTGGGATGCGGGCCGCGATGCACGACCGTAGGCTTGGCCGAACGGCCTTGAGTGTGTCGTGCATCGCGGGCCGCATCCCACCACGGCCACCGCGCAAACCGGGATCCGTCACAGCATGTCCTTGAGGAACCTGCCCGTCCACGAGTCGGGGCACGCCGCGACCTGCTCCGGCGTGCCCTGCGTGACGACCGTACCTCCGCCGTCGCCGCCCTCGGGACCGAGGTCGATGATCCAGTCGGCGGACTTGACCACGTCGAGGTTGTGCTCGATGACGATCACCGTGTTGCCCTTGTCGACGAGCCCCTGCAGCACCTTGAGCAGCTTGCTGACGTCCTCGAAGTGCAGACCGGTGGTCGGCTCGTCGAGGATGTACACGGTCCTGCCGTCGGAGCGGCGCTGGAGTTCGGTGGCGAGCTTGACGCGCTGCGATTCGCCTCCGGAGAGGGTGGGCGCGGGCTGGCCGAGGCGGATGTACCCGAGCCCCACGTCCACGAGGGTCTTGAGGTACCGGGAGATGCCGGTGTACGCCTTGAAGAAGTCGGCGGCCTCCTCGATCGGCATGTCGAGGATGTCGGAGACGGTCTTGCCGTTGTACTTCACCTCGAGGGTCTCGCGGTTGTAGCGTTTGCCGTGGCAGGTCTCGCATTCGACGTACACGTCGGGCAGGAAGTTCATCTCGATCTTGAGCGTGCCGTCGCCGTGGCACGCCTCGCATCGGCCGCCCTTGACGTTGAACGAGAAGCGGCCCGGACCGTAGCCGCGCACCTGCGCCTCGGGCGTCTTGGCGAACAGCGTGCGGATCTTGTCCCACACGCCGGTGTAGGTGGCGGGGTTGGATCGCGGGGTGCGTCCGATCGGGTTCTGATCGACGTGGATGACCTTGCGCACCTGGTCGAGTCCCTCGACGCGGCGGTGCTTGCCCGGCACGATGCGCGCGCCGTTGAGCTGGTCGGCGAGGACCGGGTAGAGGATCGAGTTGACGAGCGAGGATTTTCCGGAGCCGGAGACGCCGGTGACGACGGTGAACACGCCGAGCGGGAAGTCCACGTCGATGTTCTTCAGGTTGTTCTCCCTGGCGCCGACGACCCTCAGACGCTCGGTCCTCCTCACCTTGCGCCGGTGCTCGGGCACGGCGATCTCGCGCCGGTGGGCGATGTAGTCGCCGGTGATCGAGCGTTTCGCCTCGACCAGATGAGCGGCGGGACCGGAGTAGACGACCTCGCCGCCGTGCTCGCCGGCGCCGGGGCCGATGTCGACGAGCCAGTCGGCGCCGCGGATCGTGTCCTCGTCGTGTTCGACGACGATGAGCGTGTTGCCGAGGTCGCGCAGATGGTGGAGCGTCTCGATGAGCCGGGTGTTGTCACGCTGGTGCAGGCCGATGGACGGCTCGTCGAGCACGTACATGACGCCGACGAGGCCGGAGCCGATCTGCGTGGCGAGACGGATGCGCTGGGCCTCGCCGCCGGAGAGGGTCGCGGCGGCGCGCGAGAGGGTGAGGTAGTCGAGGCCGACGTCGTTGAGGAACCCGAGGCGCGCCCTGATCTCCTTGAGCACCTCGCCGGCGATCTTCGCGGCAGAGCCCTCGAGCCTCAGGCCGTTGACCCATGCCAGCTCGCGCGCGACCGGCATGTCGGTGACGTCGAAGATGGATTTGCCGTCGACGGTCACGGCGAGCACCTCGGGCTTGAGCCTGCGGCCCTTGCACACCTGGCAGGGCACCTCGCGCATGTACGACTCGTAGTACTCCTTCATCGACTGGGAGTCGGTCTCCTCGTGGCGGCGCATGAGCGTGCGCACGACGCCTTCGAATCCGGTGGAGTACTCACGCAGACGCCCCCACCGGTTGCGGTAGGAGACGTCGACATTGAAGTCGTGACCGTAGAGGATGTCGTGGCGCACGTCCGCGGGCAGGTCCTTCCACGGGGTGCGCATCGAGAAGCCCATCTCCCTGGCGAGGCCCTCGAGGATGTGCCCGTAGTACGAGGCGGTCATCTTCGTGCCGCTCCACGGCTCGATGACGCCCTCGGCGAGTGACTTGTCCGGATCGGAGATGACCAGCTCGGGGTCGATCTCGAGCTTGAAGCCGAGGCCGGTGCAGGCGGGGCATGCGCCGTAGGGGGCGTTGAAGGAGAAGGTGCGCGGCTCGATCTCGTCGAGTTCGAGCGTGTGCCCGTTGGGGCAGCTGCGGTGTTCGGAGAACGGGCGGCGGCGCGAGGGCGACCCCTCCTCCTCGTCGACGAAGTCGATGACGATGGAGCCGTTCGCGAGCCTCAGCGCGGTCTCGACCGAGTCGGTCAGGCGCTGACGCATGCCGTCCTTGACGACGAGCCGGTCGACGACCACCTCGATGGTGTGCTTCCGCTGCTTGGCGAGCGTGATGTCGTCGGACAGCTGGCGCATCTCGCCGTCGACGAGCGCGCGGGCGTAGCCGTCGGAGCGCAGCAGCTCGAGCATGTCGACGAACTCTCCCTTGCGCCCCCTGACGACGGGCGCGAGGATCTGGAAGCGCGTGCGCTCGGGGTACGCCATGAGCGCGTCGACGATCTGCTGCGGGGTCTGCGAGGCGACCGGCTCGCCGCATTCGGGGCAGTGGGGCACGCCGGTGCGCGCGAACAGGAGCCTCAGATAGTCGTAGATCTCGGTGATGGTGCCCACCGTCGAGCGCGGGTTGCGATTGGTGGTCTTCTGATCGATGGAGACGGCCGGGCTCAGCCCCTCGATGAAGTCGACGTCGGGCTTGTCCATCTGCCCGAGGAACTGGCGCGCGTAGGCGGACAGCGACTCGACGTAGCGGCGCTGGCCCTCGGCGAACAGGGTGTCGAACGCGAGCGACGACTTGCCCGAGCCGGACAGGCCGGTGAACACGACCATGCGGTTGCGAGGGATGGTGAGATCCACGTTCTTGAGGTTGTGCTCCCGGGCGCCCTGGATCGTGATCTTCAGGTCGTTGGGGATGTGCGAGATGTCAGCGACCAGGGAACCGTTCCGCTCCACGAGCGGCGCCTTCGCGATCTCGCGGGACAGGAACGAGTCGCCGTCCGGCATCAGTCCGTCGGTCCGCCCGTTGCCGCCGTTCGCCTTGTCTTCCACCATCCGTTCTCCTTCGTTCGTCATCCGCCGGGCCCGCGTCCGGACCCGCCTGCTGCGAGGAACCATCGACAACACATCAATCCGATTCAGGATACCTCAATCCGCCCGATCATTCGAACAGGTGTTCGAGCGTGTCCCTCCGAGTTTTTCCCCGAGGACTATTGCCTTTCGCGCGCGCCGCCGATACATTGAAGACGATCATCAATGCAAAGCCGTCGCGCATACGAGACGCCCACGAGAAACGGAACGACCGCACGTGACCTCCCAGCCCTCCCCCGTCAGCACCGTCGAGACCACGACGAACCGCCTGTCGACCGCCGACCTCATCACCGTCGGCGTGTTCGCCGCCCTGTATTTCGTGATGGTGTGCGTCGCCACCCTGGTGAGCACGCTGTTCACCGGCGGCTTCGGCTCCATCTTCCTGCCGGCGATCGCCGCCCTCATCTCCGGTCCGGTGTTCATGCTGCTCGCCGCCCGTCTGGGCAAGTTCGGCGGCATCACGGTGATGGGTCTGGTGATCGGACTGTTCCTGTTCGTCTCCGGCCACTTCGCGCTCTCGTTCGTCGCGAGTCTCGTCTTCCCGCTCGCCGCCGACCTCATCGCCCGCGCCGGCCGCTACCGCGGTAGGACGTCGCTGCTCGTCTCCTACGTCGTCTTCTCGTACGGTCTGACCGGTCCGATCCTGCCGCTGTGGTTCATGAAGGACGCCTACGTGGCGAGCCTCGAGGCCCGAGGCAAGGACGCGGCGTACATCGAGGGCGTGTTCGCGCACATCAACGCCGGCACGTTCGTCGTCTCGATGGCCGCGATCCTCGTGTGCGCGCTCCTCGGCGGATGGTTCGGCCAACGCCTGATGAGGAAGCACTTCGCCAAGGCCGGCATCGCCTGATGCGCACGGCGGCGACCGCTCCAACCTCCCGCCGCGACGGGCGTTCGCTCGACCCCCGCGCGAAGCTGTATCTGCTGCTCCTCGCGAACCTCATGCTGTTCTTCCATGTGGGGCTCGCGACGCAGGCGACGATGATCGCCCTGTTCCTCGCGCCGATGCTCGTCGCGGGGCGCGTGCGCATGGCGGCTCGCTTCGCCGTGCTGTACGCGGCGATGACGGCGTTGGGACTGCTCGACCCGGACGCGTTGGGCGTGCCGCAGCTGCACGTGGTCTCGGCGCTGGCGGTCGGCGCGTCGATGATGCTGCCATGCTTCGCGACAGGCGCGTACGCGTTCACGACCACGTCGGCGAGCGCGTTCGTGTGCGCGATGCGCCGCATGCGGGTGCCGGAGGCGGTGGTGGTGCCGTGCGTGGTGATCATCCGCTTCTTCCCCACGATTCTCGAGGACTACCGCCGCATCCGCGAGGCGATGGCGCTGCGCGGCATCGCGACGGGCGCGTTCGCGTGGGTGCGTCATCCGGCGCGGTCGCTCGAATACGTGGTGGTGCCGCTGCTGATGAACGCGACGAACGTGGCGCAGGATCTGTCGGTCGCCGCGCTGACGAAGGGTCTGGGACGCGACGGCGTGCACACGTCGCGCACGACGATCCGCATGCGCGCGGCCGACTGGCTGGCGATGGCGGCATGCACGCTGCCGCTCGCCCTGGACGCCGCGGGGGTGATCTGAGTCATGGATGCGGTCGATGCGAGGAACGTCTCGTTCCGCTATGGACAGGCCGACGACGCCCCGGCGCTGGAGAGCGTCTCGCTGGGCGTGGCCCCCGGCGAGTGCGTGGTGCTGTGCGGGGCGAGCGGATGCGGCAAGACGACGTTCACCCGGGTGGTCAACGGCCTGGCCCCGTCCTTCTTCCGCGGCACGCTCTCCGGCGACGTCCTGACGTGCGGGCTCGACGCGGCGCGCGTGCCGATCGACCGGCTGACGCCGCTGGTGGGCAGCGTGTTCCAGAATCCGAAGACGCAGTACTTCAACGCGAACACGACGGATGAGCTGGCGTTCCCGTGCGAGAACATGGGGATGGACGCGGCGGAGATCAACCGTCGCGTGGCGGATGCGGCCGGGCGTTTCGGCGTGACGGATCTGCTGGATCGGGGCATCTTCCGCCTGTCGGGCGGGCAGAAGCAGCGGGTCGCGATGGCCGCGGCGGTCGTGCTGGGGCCTCGCCTGGTCGTACTCGACGAGCCCACCGGCAATCTGGATGCGCAGGCGATCGACGCCATGCGCGATCTGGTAGTGCGGATGAAGGCGGACGGAGTGAGCGTGCTGGTCGCCGAGCATCGTCTGGCATGGCTCAACGGCGTCGCGGACCGGTATGCGGTGTTCGACGCAGGGCGCATCGTGCGCGAGTATCCGGCGGACGAGTTCCTCGCCCTCTCCCCCGACCATGTGGCGGCGATGGGGTTGCGGACGCTGGATCCGGAACCATGCCGCCGCGCCGTCGCCCGGCTCGCGGCCGTCCCGGCCGAGGGGGACGGGCCGGACGGGAGGACCGCGCTGCTGCGCACCCGGGATCTGGTCGTCGGTCACGGACGCGGCCGGCGACGCGCGTTCAGCCGGACCGTTCCGGACCTGTCGCTGGCCCGGGGCGAGATCGTCGGTCTGATGGGACGCAACGGAACCGGCAAGACGACGCTGGTGCGCACGCTGACGGGGCTGGCCGGGCCGCTGTCGGGACGCATCGAGCTGGATGGCCGTACGGCGCGTCCCCGAGATCTGATGCGCGCCGGGTTCATGGTCATGCAGGATGTGAACTACCAGCTGTTCTCCGATTCGGTGCGCGAGGAGCTCATGATCGGATCGGACGCCGACGATGCGGACGCGTGCGCGCGTTGCGACCGTGTGCTCGCCGATCTGGATCTGCCCCGTCTCGCGGACCGTCACCCGATGAGTCTGTCGGGCGGGCAGAAGCAGCGCGTGGCGATCGGCTCGGCGCTGATGTGCGGCAAGGATCTGATCGTCCTCGACGAGCCGACCAGCGGTCTGGACCGCTTCCACATGGAGCAGGTCGGCCGTCTGCTGCGCCGTCTCGCGCAGCGCGGCCGCGCGGTGCTGGTCGTCACGCACGACGAGGAGCTGGCCGCCGGATGGTGCGACCGCGTCATCGATCTGGAGGCGGCGCGGGGCTGAGACGGTCCGGTTATGCACACGGGGCGACGGTTATGCACATGTGCCGTCGCCCGATTTGCCGTGCGGGCGGCGGACGTGCGAAGGTGGGAGCGCGTCCGGTCGACGGGGACGGGACGCGGCGGTCGACGAGGACCGTGCCGACGACAACGGAAGGCGGGAACCGACGATGGTTTCTGGAAACATCATGCTCATGCGCCGTGCGGAGGGCGGGGACGCCGATCGCGACGACGCCGAGGGCCGCGCGAACATCGGCCAGTGGACGGACCTGTTCACGCGCGACATCGACCACCAGTACGTATCCGAACGGCAGGTCGCCCGCGCGGCCGGTCTGGTCGCGGCGATAGGGCGCGAGGCGTCGGGCCGCGGCTTCGCCGTCGCGGCACCGTCGGCCCGGCTGTTCGCCAAGGCGCGGAAGGACAAGTGGGCGTGGCCGCACATCATCGTCTCCACGCAGGACGGGCAGCTGCTGTCGTTCCATCTGTCGGAGTGCTCGCGTTCCGGCACTGAGCCGAAGACGCGCACGCTGGCGGACCGGCGGTCCCCCGACGGCACCCCGACGTGGCAGATGCAGCGGTCGACGTGCTTCGAACCGACCGGCGTGATGTCGATCAAGGTGGATTCGGACATCACCCACTACCGGGTGAAGACCAGCCGCGATTCGGACAGCACCACGGTCGAGACGCGGCTGCCGAATCTGTTCGACGCGCTCGTCGAGGAGATCGTCAGATGCGGCGACGTGCGCCGCAGCATCGCCGACCGGCGGCGGCGCGAACGGGATTCCCGGACACGCTGCCATACCGAGCGGATGTACGCGGCCCTGTGCGACGAGGTGTCGATGCACGAGCGAGCGCAACGGCAGCGCGATTATCTCGATCAGGTCGAGGCGGGGCTGGGAGGCGGCGCGGGCGACGATGCGGTGCGACAGGCCATCTCGATGATGCGCACGCACATCGACGGCAGGGATCCGCTGGTCCGTGGCGGCTCGGATTGGACGAACCAGCCCGAGCCGACCGAGGACGAGGCGTTCGAATACGCGCGGCTGACGGGGCGCGCGACGCCGACGGGCGCATGCGCCGCACATCGGGCCGCCGCCCCGACCGGACGCCACGCCGACGCCGGTCCCGGTTCCGGACCGTCGGCGACGAGCCCCGCGCGCGGACGGCATCGGCCGACGGCCGCCGGCGCCGGCGCGGGGCGCACGGGCGGCTTCTTCGACTGAGACGTGAGACGGGTGTCCGGGGCGCGATCCCACGCCCCGGACACTCGTGTCGCGGTGCGGGACCGGGACGCGCGACGCAACATGACGCTGGTATATCTCTCGTGTACGCAACATGAAAGGAGCGTTCATGCCACAGGTTTCCCAACGCGCCGCCGAGGCGCTGTATCCCAGCGTCCGCGAGATGTTCGAACTCGCCGCCGGCGTGAGCGGCGCGGTCTCGTTCGCGATCGGCGAACCCGGTTTCGACACGCCCCAGCCGGTCATCGACGCGGCGTACCGGGCGGCGAGCCTCGGCGACACGCACTACACGCCGAACCGAGGCGCGGCGAATCTGCGCGAGGCGTGGTGCGAGCGGCGCAACGCGGCCGACGGCACCGACTACGACCCGGAGACGGACGTCATCGTCACCGCCGGCGGCATGGAGGCCGTGTATCTGGCGCTGCTCGCCACGCTCGATCCGGGCGACGACATCCTCATCCCGGATCCCGGCTACGCGAACTACTTCGGTCAGGTGCGGCTGGTCGGCGCGAACGTCGTGCCGGTGCCGCTCGACGAGGCCCACGGCTTCCGCATGCAGGCGGCGGACGTCGAGGCGGCGATCACGCCCCGGACGCGCGCGATCCTGCTCAACTCCCCTTCGAACCCGACCGGCGCGATCATCGACCCGGAGCAGCTGGATCTGATCGCCGACGTGTGCGAACGGCACGACCTGTGGGCGATCAGCGACGAGGTGTACCGTTCGTTCGTCTACGACGACAAGCTGGAGTGCCTGTCGATCGCCGCGGTGCCGGGCATGCGCCGGCGCACGGTGGTGGTGGACAGCTTCTCGAAGACATTCGCGATGACCGGCTGGCGCATCGGCGCCGCGTTCGGACCGAGGACGATCATCGACCGGATGATGGTGATGCAGGAGGACGTCGTCTCCTGCGTGCCCGGGTTCCTGCAGACCGGCGCGGTCGAGGCGCTGGAGGGCGCGAACGAGGTGCTGGACGACATGAAGGCCGCCTACCGGGCGAACCGCGACATGGTGGTCGAGGCGGTCTCGCATATGCCGCTGGTGTCGTGCGCGACGCCGGACGGCGCGTTCTACGTCCTGCTCAACGTGAAGGCGACGGGAATGTCCGATCACGACTTCGCGGTCGATCTCCTGAACAGGGCCAGAGTGGTGGTGACGCCCGCCTCCGGGTTCGGCGGGCGCGGCGCCGGATACGTGCGTCTGAGCTACGTCGGCACCCCCGAGGCCACGCGCGAGGGCCTCGATCGCCTCGCACGCTATCTGGAGGATCTCGTCGATCGCGACGATGCCGTGGAATAACGTGTGCAGAGACCGCCGTTCGAGGCCGAAGACGTACGAAGGTACGTCGAGTGCCGAGAAAAGGCAGCATACGCTCCGTTATTCCTCGGCGACGAGCTCGAGGTAGGAGTCGTTCCACAGATCCTCGTCGCCGTCGGGCATGAGGAGGACCCTCTCCGGGTTCAGGGCCTCGACGGCGCCCTCGTCGTGGGTGACGAGGACGATCGCGCCCTCGTACTTGGCGATGGCCTTGAGGATCTCCTCGCGGGAGGCCGGGTCGAGGTTGTTGGTGGGCTCGTCGAGGAGCAGCACGTTGGCGCGCGAGGTGACGAGCGTGGCGAGGGCGAGCCTGGTCTTCTCGCCTCCGGAGAGCACGCGCGCGGGCTTGAGCGCGTCGTCGCCGGAGAACAGGAACGAGCCGAGGATGGATCGGGCCTGCGTATCGTTGAGGTCGGGGGCGACGTGCGTGAGGTTCTCGAGCACGGTGGCGTCGAGGTCGAGCGTGTCGTGCTCCTGCGCGAAGTAGCCGATCTTGCATCCGTGGCCATAGTCGACCGAGCCGGTGTCGGGCTGTTCGATATGCGCGAGGATGCGCAGCGTGGTGGTCTTGCCGGCGCCGTTGTAGCCGAGGATGACGACGCGCGAGCCCTTGTCGATGGCGAGGTTGACGCCGGCGAACACGATGTTCGAGCCGTACGCCTTGGAGATGTCCTTGGCCATGATCGGCGTGCGGCCGCAGGGCGCGGGCTCCGGGAAGCGGATGTCGGCGACCTTCTCGGCCTTCTGCGCCTCGGACGTGTTCTCGAGCAGCTTCTCGGCGCGGCGCATCATGTTCTGCGCGGCGACGGCCTTCGTGGCCTTCGCGTGCAGGCGGATGCCCTGCTTCATGAGGCGCTCGGCCTTCTTCTCGGCGACCTCGCGCTCGCGACGGCGGCGCTCCTCGTCGACGACGCGCTGGTGCAGGTACGCCTTCCAGCCGAGCGAGTACATGTCGATCTGGCCCAGCTGGGCGTCGAGGTGCCACACCTTGTTGACGACCTCGTCGAGCAGTTCGGTCGAGTGGGAGATGACGAGGAAGCCGCCCTCGTACTTCTTGAGGTACGAGCGCAGCCACTCGATCGAATCGGCGTCGAGGTGGTTGGTGGGCTCGTCGAGGATGAGCGTGTCCGCGTTGGAGAAGAGGATGCGCGCCAGCTCGATGCGTCGGCGCTGGCCGCCGGAGAGGGTGCCGAGCTTCTGCTCCATGACGTCCTGCGGGAGCCCCAGCGAGGCGGCCATCGTGATCGCCTCGGACTGCGCGGCGTAGCCGCCGGCCTTGTCGAAGTCCTGCATGGCCTTGTCGTAGCGGTTCATGGCCTTGGTCATGACGTCCGGGTCCGGATCGGTCATCTCCTTCTCGGCCTTGCGCATGCGGGCGATGATCGTGGCGATGTCGCGCGCGCTCATCATGCGGTCGAGCGCCGACTGCTCCGGGTCGGCGGCGTGCGTATCCTGCGGCAGATAGCCGAGCTTGCCGGAGACGCGCACCTTGCCCGCGGTGGGCAGCATGTCGCCGGTGATCACGCGCGTCAGGGTCGTCTTGCCGGCGCCGTTGCGGCCGACCAGACCGATCTTGTCGCCCTTGGCGACGTGGAAGTCGGTGGGATGCAGCAGCGTGCGCGCTCCGATCTGAATCTCCAGACCCTGTGCATCGATCGCCATACCCCACCTGCCGCTTTCTTGTTCGTCGGTCCGTCGTTTTGCCGATTGCCCACTATAACGTGAGGCGCGAAAAACCTTCCGCCGCCCGCGTGCGGTGCCGCACGGACGCCCGGCGCGGACTAGACTGGTGCCAGTACACGGGCCAACCGCCCGTATGTCAGCCAAGGAGGCCGTCATGGACACCCGGAACGATTCGGAACGCCGCGAGACCCTGCTGCACGCCGCCTACGAGGCGGCCGACGTGCGCGGGATGGAGAGGCCGCTGCTCGAGGACGGCGTGCCGCTGATGCGCATGGCCGCCAACGCGGCGGCGCATGTGGCGGCGCGCATGCTCGACGACGCCGGCGTCGACATCGAGGACGCGGCCGTGACGTTGCTCGCCGGGGCGGGTGACAACGGCGGCGACGGCCTGTTCGCCGCGGCGGCGCTGGCCGACGAGGGCGCTCGGGTCACCGTCGTGGCGACCGGCCGCGCGCTGCACGACGCGGGGTTCGCCGCCCTCGTGCAGGCCGGCGGCAAGGTGCTGGTGCTGGATCCGGCGGCCGAGATCCCGGGCTGCGCGTCCGGTTTCACGCCGGGCGAGGCCGGCGAGCGCCTCGAGGCGGCCGTCCGGCTGGCCCGGCGCTCCCATCTGGTCATCGACGCGATGACCGGCATCGGCCTGACCGGCGATCTTCGCGGCATCCCGGCGGCGATCGCCGCGTCGCTGGGGTTGCCGGCGACGCCGGATCGCGGCGAGGGGGCCTGTCCGCTGCCCGATCGTCCGGCGCTGCCGAACCGCGCCACGGACGCCGACGCGGATCTGCCGCTGGTGCTCGCGGTGGATACGCCGTCCGGCGTGGGCGTGGACGACGGCGCGCTGACCGGCGCGTACATCCCGGCCGACGAGACGGTGATGTTCGGCGCGATGAAGCCGTGCGCCGTCCTGCCGCCGGCGACGTTCGCGTGCGGCCGCATCACGCTGGTCGACTTCGGGTTCGATCTGGACGACGTCGAGCCGTCGGTCGAGGCGATGTCGCGCGATCTCGCGGCGGAGGCGGTGCGGCTGCCGCGCGTGACGGACGCGAAGTACTCGCGCGGCGTGGTGGGGCTGGTCACCGGTTCGGCCCGCTATCCGGGCGCCGCGGTGCTCACGGCCCGCGCGGCCGCGCGCACGAACGTGGGGATGGTGCGCTACCTCGGTCCCGAGCGTGCGCAGGACATGGTGCTCGCCGCGCTGCCCGAGGCGGTCATCGGCAAGGGTCACGTGCAGTCGTGGGCGGTCGGCTCGGGCGTGCCGGACAACGACGCCGACCCGGAGCTCAAGGACATCCAGCGCCAGACGATCGCGGCGCTGCTCGCCCACTACTCGGCCGATGAGGAGGGTTCGCGCGTGATGCCGCCGGTCGTCGTCGACGCGGGTGCGATCGATCTGCTGCCGGACCGTGTGCCGCCGCAGGTCGTGATCACGCCGCACGCGGGCGAGCTGGCCCGTCTGCTGAGTGTGACGCGCGCGCAGGTCGAGACCGAACCGCTGCGCTACGCGTCCGAGGCGCATGAACGCACCGGCGCGACCGTGCTGCTCAAGGGCGCGGCCACGATCGTCGTGGGCGCCGGCGAGCATCCGATGGTCGCCGGCGCGGCCCCGGCGTGGCTGGCCACGGCCGGAGCGGGCGACGTGCTCGCCGGCATTGCGGGCGCGCTGCTCGCGCAGATGGACGACGATCTGGACGGCGCGTACGGCGGCCCGAACGGGAACGACGCGGCCGGCGACGCCGACGGCACCGCCACGGATGGGGCGGGCGACACGGCCGAGGGCGGCGACGCCCCGCTCGCCTACGATGCGGCGCTCGTCGCCGACACGGCCGCCGCCGCTGCCTATCTGCACGGCATGGCGGCCGGCATTGCCGCCGAGTCGGAGCAGTACGGCTGGCAACCGCCGGAGCTGTTCGGCATGACCACGCAGCCGCGCCGCTTCGACACGCTGGGCCACCCGATCATCGCCTCGGACGTGATCGCCGCGATTCCCGACGCGGTCGCCGACCTCATCGGCTGAACGTCCGGCGGGTCGGTCCGGTCCGGTCCGACTCGAATCTTGTCGAACCCCGTCCACGGAACCCGTGTTCCACCGGACGGGGTTCCGTCGTATCCGTACACTGGTCGGTGGAATCCCGTCACTTTCCCGACCCGAAGGAGCTTCCCATGGCCGAATCCCCCATCACCGACGTGATCTTCGACTTCTGCGGCGTGCTGCTGGACTGGAACACGCGCGCCTGTCTGGAGGGCAGGTTCCCGGACGACGTCGTGGACGCGATCTGCGCGGACGATGACCCGCACGGCTTCTTCCGCTACGAGGACCGCATGGATGCGGGCGAGGACTTCGACGACATCTACCCGGACGTCGTGCGTGAGCAGGGCGAGGACATCGCCGCCATCTTCCGCTACTACATCGAGCACTACGCCGACGCGCTGCCGCGCACGCTGCCCGGCATGGTCGAGCTGCTCGAGGATCTCAAGGCCCACGGCTACGGCGTGTGGGGCCTGACGAACTGGTCGCACGAGACGTTCCATCTCGCCTTCGAGAAGTTCCCGCGCCTCGAGGAGCTGCTGGGCGGCACGATCGTCTCCGGCATCGAGAAGCTGCACAAGCCCAACGCCGACATCTACGAGCTCGCGCTCTCCCGCTTCGGCCTGACGGCCGGAAACTGCGTGTTCTTCGACGACACCGCGAAGAACGTCGTCGGCGCGGACGAGGTCGGCATCCACGGCGTGCTCTTCGAGAACGCCCTTCAGGCCCGCGAGGCCCTGACCGGCCTCGGCGTGCGGCTCTGATCTCCGTTCTCTCCGCGCGAATTCCTTGCGCAAAACATGTTGTCAGCGCAAATCTTTCGCGCGTAGTTCCGCTCCCTCATTCGCGGCTCGGCCCGTGTACAGCGTGTAGTAGCGGCCGCGCTGGGCGATGAGCTCGTCGTGGGTGCCGCGTTCGATGATGCGGCCGGCCTCGATCACCATGATGCAGTCGGCGTTGCGAATGGTCGAAAGCCTGTGCGCGATGACGAACGTGGTGCGTCCGCGCATGAGCTCGTCCATGCCGTGCTGGACCAGCGATTCGGTGCGGGTGTCGATCGAGGAGGTCGCCTCGTCGAGGATCAGCGCGGGCGGATCGGCGACGGCGGCGCGCGCGATGGCGAGCAGCTGCCGCTGGCCCTGGCTGAGGGCCGCGCCGTCGGACGCGAGCTGCGTGTCGTAGCCGTCGGGCAGCTTCTCGATGAACGAGTCGGCGTTGGCGAGGCGGGCCGCGGCCCTCACCTCCTCGTCAGTGGCGTCGAGGCGGCCGAACCGGATGTTGTCCATGATCGAGCCGGAAAACAGGTGCGTGTCCTGCAGCACCATGCCGAGCGACCGACGCAGGTCGCCCTTCCTGATGTCGCGGATGTCGATGCCGTCATAGGTGATCGAACCGGAGTCGATGTCGTAGAAGCGGGTGATGAGGTTCGTGATCGTCGTCTTTCCGGCGCCGGTCGAGCCGACCAGCGCGATCTTCTGACCCGGCTTGGCGAACATCGTCATGTCGTGCAGTACGGTCTTGCCCTTGACGTAGCCGAAGTCCACGTGGTCGAGGCGGATGTCGCCGCGCATCGGCGTGATATGGCCGGTCGACGGGTCCTTCCATCCCCAGGAGTCGGTGCGCTCCCCCGTCTCGGTCAGCGAGCCGTCGGCACCGCGCGTGACGTTGACGAGCGCGACCTTGCCGTCGTCGCCCTCCGGCCGCTGATCGAGCAGGCCGAACACGCGCTCGGCGCCGGCCAGGGCCATGACGATGGCGTTGAGCTGCTGGGAGACCTGCGAGATCGGCATCGTGAAGCTCTTGACGAACGTCAGGAAGCTCACGAGCGCGCCGAGCGTCAGTCCCGTCGCGCCGGTCATGGCGAGCGTGCCGCCGACCAGCGCGCACACGACGTATCCGATGTAGCCGAGCTGGTTGTTGATCGGCCCAAGGTACCCGGCGAACTTGTTGGCCTTGTTGGAGGCGTCGTAGAGGCGGTCGTTGACCTTGCGGAAGTCGCGCTTGGCGGCCTCCTCGTGCGTGAAGGTCTTGACGACCTTCTGTCCGCTCATCATCTCCTCGACGAAGCCGTTGAGCTCGCCGACCGACTGCTGCTGGCGGGAGAAGTGCGCGCCCGAGCGGCCGGTCAGCACCTTGGTGAGGAACACCATGACGGCGGCGATGACGAGCATCACGCCGGTCAGCGGCACGCTCAGGTAGATCATCGAGACGAGCACCATGACGATCTGCAGCACCGAGGTGAGGATCTGCGGGATGGACTGCGAGACCATCTGGCGCAGCGTGTCGATGTCGTTGGTGTACAGGCTCATCACGTCGCCGCGCGAGTTGGTGTCGAAATAGCTCAGGGGGAGCCGCTGCATGTGTCCGAACATGCGGTTGCGCAGGCGGCGCATGAACCCCTGGGTCACGAACGCCATGAGCACGGACTGCACCGCCGAGGCGAGGACGCCGACCGCGTACAGACCGGCCAGACCCATGATGGCCGCGAGCAGCGGCCCGAAGTCGCGCTCCCCCGGCGCCGCATGCACGAGCGGCATGATGTAGTCGTCGATGAGCCGCTGGATGAACAGGTTGCCGCGCACGTTGGCGAGCACGGTGACGATGATGCACGCCATGATGAGGGCGTACTGCACGCCGTACCTGGCGAACAGGTCGCCCATGAGGCGGCGGAACGTGCGCCACGGATGGCCCATTTTCAGGTACTCCTTGGCGGCGGCCGCGTTCCTGGCCGAATTGCCGCGTCCCGGTCCCGGCATCAGTCCACCTCCGTTTCGTTCGTCTCCGATGCGGCGTCCGCCGCGTTCTCGTCGAAGTCGCCGCCGCCGCGCGTCTGCAGCTCGACGATGCTCGCGTAGATCTCGTCGCTGCCCACCAGTTCGGCGTGCGTGCCGACGCCGTGGACACGCCCGTCGTCCATGACGACGATCATGTCGGCGTCGCGCACGCTGGAGACGCGCTGGGCGATGATGATCCTGGTGACGTCGGGCATCTCGTCGGCGAAGGCGCGGCGGATGCGCGCGTCGGTGGCGGTGTCGACCGCGGACGTCGAGTCGTCGAGGATCAGGACCTTCGGCTGCTTGAGCAGGGCGCGGGCGATGCACAGGCGCTGCCGCTGGCCGCCGGAGAGGTTCTGCCCGCCCTGCTCGACGACGGAATCGTAGCCATCGGGCAGCCGGTCGATGAACTCGTCGGCGCAGGCGATGCGGCAGGCGCGGCGCATGTCGTCGATCGTGGCGTCGGGGTCGCCCCATTTCAGGTTCGAGGCGATGGTGCCGGAGAACAGCACGTTCTTCTGCAGGACGACGGCGACCTGATCACGCAGGACGTCGAGGTCGTAGTCGCGCACGTCGACGCCGCCGACCATGACCGATCCGCCGGTCACGTCGTACAGTCGCGGGATGAGGTTGACGAGCGTGGTCTTGGATGAGCCGGTGCCGCCGATCACGCCGACGACCGCGCCGGCGGGGATGTGCAGGTCGATGTCGTCGAGCGCGCGCTCGCGGCGACGGGACCCGTTGAGCTTCGCGGCCATCATGGCGCGGCGTTTGGCGGTGGGGTCGTTTTCGGACAGACGCACCTCGGGGTAGGAGAAGTCGACGTCGTTGAAGTCGATGGAGCCGTCCCTGACGCTCATGACGGGATGGTCGGCGACGGGCATGTCGGCCTGTTCGGTCAGTACCTCGGCGACGCGGCGGGCGGAGGCGGACGACATCGTGATCATCACGATCGTCATCGACAGCATCACGAGGCTCATCAGGATGTTCATGCAGTACATGAGCAGGGACGTCAGGTCGCCGGTCGTCAGGTCCCCGGCGACAATGAGGTTCGCGCCGAACCAGCTGATGAGCAGCATCGACGCCCAGACGGTGAGCTGGATGACCGGATTGACGGAGGCGAGCGTGAGCTCGGCCTTCATGAAGATGTCGTAGATGCGCTTGGAGATCGAGCGGAACAGCTCGTTCTGCATGTCGCCGCGATCGAACGCCTTGACCGCGCGGATGGCGGTGATGTTCTCCTCGGTGTTCTCGTTGAGCACGTCGTATTCGGGGAAGGCGCGGCGGAAGAAGCGCGCGGCGACGTTCATGAGGATGGCGAGGACGACGCCGAGGAAGATCACGGCGCCGAGGTAGATGAGGGCCATGCGCCCGGAGACGACGAACGCCATGCACATCGCGACGACCAGCGAGCTGAACGCGCGCGGCACCATCCTCAGGATCATCATGAACGCGTTCTGGATGTTCATGACATCCGTGGTCAGGCGCGTCACGAGACTCGGAGTGGAGAACCGGTCGATGTTGGTGAACGAGAAGGTCTGGATGTTGTCATACTGGTCCTGCCTGAGGTTGCGGGCGAAGCCGGCCGACGCCTTCGAGCCGAAGACTGAGCCGAGGCAGCCGACCGCGAGGCCGCACAGGACCACGGCGAGCATGGTCAGGGACGTGCGCGTGATGACGGCCATGTCCCCCTGCTCGACGCCGGCGTCGATGAGCGTGGCCATGAGCAGCGGCACGATCATCTCGCACACGACCTCGCCGATCATCACGATCGGCGTCATGACCGCGTCCCGTTTGAACTCCCCGATGTGCCGCATCAGCACCCTGACGGTCTCCACTGGCGCCATCCTTTCCCGTCTCGCGCATCGTTCCCGGACGCCAACAGGTTAGCAGCCGTCCGGCTTCCCCGCGCCGCATGGTCCAGCCGCCCGGGGCGCGTCGCATCCTCCTCGGACACGGACCGTCTCGAATGGCGTCCGCGGACATGGAAGGCATGGCTATAAGTCAATCCTCCGACCAGTCCCACTGGTATAACCGGTACTTATGACGCTTCTGCAACTCAAATACATCGTCAAGATCGTCGAATGCGGGTCGATGAACGAGGCCTCGCACGAGCTCTACGTCTCGCAGCCCGCCCTGAGCTCCTCGGTCAAGGAGCTCGAGAAGGAGCTCGGCATCGAGATCTTCACCCGTTCCTCGCAGGGCATCGCCCTGACGGTCGACGGCGCGGAGTTCCTCACCTACGCGCGCCAGGTCCTCGACCAGGCGTCGCTGCTCGAAGAGCGCTACAAGAACGCCAAGCCGCGCAAGCAACTGTGCACCGTCTCCACGCAGCACTACATGTTCGCGGTCGAGGCGTTCGTCGAGATGATCAACTCGATCAAGTCCGACGAGTACGAGTTCACGATCCGCGAGACGCGTACGCGCGACATCATCGACTCGGTCGCCAACATGCGCTCCGACGTCGGCATCATCTACCTGTCCGACTTCAACAAGGACGTCATCGGCAAGCTCCTGCGCGAGAAGCACCTCGAGTTCCACGCGCTGTTCCGCGCGCCGCTGCACGTGTTCCTGGCGCGCACGAACCCGCTCGCCACGAAGAAGGTCGTCACGATGAAGGACTTGAAGCCCTTCCCGTTCATCCAGTACGAGCAGGGCGAGGACGGCTCCTTCTACTTCGCCGAGGAGGCGGTCTGGCCGGACTACTCCCCCAAGCAGATCAACGTGACCGACCGCGCCACGATCCTCAACTTCATCATCGGCCTCAACGGCTACACGGTGTGCACCGGCATCGACAACGGCGACCTCAACAACGAGAAGATCTGCACGGTCCCGCTCGACTCCGACGAGACGATGCTCGTCGGCTGGATCACCAACGAGCGCGCCAAGCTCTCCGCCGCCGCCGAGAACTACCTCGACAAGCTCAAATCCGTCGTCGCCGACCACGGCTACAAGCTCATCGACTGAGCACCCGCAGGCATATCGGTCCGGCTCACACGGAGCGCCGCTCCGTCGTCGGATTCCCGATCCGACGACATTCTCAAGGCTCCCTTCGGGGAGCCTTTCGCATATCCGCTACCTTCCCGCCGGAATCACCGCCGCCACCGACGTCGCGGCCGTCGCGGCGAAACCCTTGAGGACGTCGAACATCACGGCGCGATCCTCCGGGTCGATGCCGCGCGCCGCCGCGAGCATGACCGGCAGCGCCTGCGTCCAGTGCGAGGAGAGTTCGCCGAACGTGGCGTGGGCGCCGTCCGGAGCCACGGCCCGACCGCCGGCTTCGAGCACGGCGAACAGTCCCTCGATGAAGAGCCGGCGGTGTTCGTCGTCGTAGCGGGCCATCCAGTCGTTGAGCGTACGGGCCGCGTACCGGGCGCCCGCGTTGAGTCCGTCGGCGAGTACGAACGTACCGTGCTCGACCTGCCAGTGCAGGGCGAAGTGCTGCATGATGCCGACGCCGTCGCTCCCGACCACCGTGTAGCCGTCGGCGGCGTCCTCGCGCGATTCGAACAGCATGCCGATGATCGACGCCTCCGGCACCGACTTGTGGACCCTAGACGCGATGTCCTCGTATCCGGGCGTCGCGAAGAACGCCTCGTCGAAGCCCGGGCCGTCGTGCGAGTAGACGGCCGCGATGCGCTCGCGCACGTCGGCGGGCGCGCAGGCGGCGGCGTAGACCGCGAGGTTACCTCCCTTGGAATGGCCTCCGACCATGATCGGCCCGTCCCATCGTGAGGCAACGTCGGTCAGATACCGCACGGCGGACTCCTGCGAGGCGACCGGACGCCGGAACGCCATCGCGAAGTCCTCCTTCCAGCCGACGATCGAACTGTCGGTGCCGCGGAAGGCGACGTACAGCGTGCGAGACCCCGGGTCGCAGGCTCCCGACGTTCCGATATCGCCCAGATCGAACGAGCATGCGGCGAACTGCTTGACGGCGTCCACGTCGATCACGTCCGCATACGCGCCGACGCGCAGGGCGCGCCATCGCGGGCTTTCGGCCATCGCGCGCAGCAGGTCGACGTTGAGCTGCGGCGACCACACGCGTCCGAACATCGCGTCGTAGCACTCCGCGCGCAGCAGGTCGCGCAGCGGCACGGTAGGCAGACCCGATTCCCCATCGTCCGCGGTTCCGCCACCATCAGCCTCCCCATCGGCGTCGGAGCCGTCCCCCATCTCGGTGGCGACGGCCGGCCGGTATCGCGGCACGTTGTCCGGCATGCGCGCGTACGCCAATTGGGACAGCGCGAGACTGTCCGTCTCGTTGAACGGTGACGCGTCGAACGTGTCGAACCGCACACGGATGTCATCGGTGATGTTCCCCATGACGGCCTCCCTGACCGAGGATGCGAATCACCTCCATCGTACCTTTCCGCGGACGAAGCCGGTCATCGCGCAAGGCACGCAGGACGCGGGACGAATCATCCTTCGTGCCGTCCGACGGCGGTACGGCATCCCTGCGAACCACACCGATGACGGTTGCCGTCCCGACCGAATCGTCAGAACGGGAAGTACCTGCCCCGGTCCATCTTGCGTGATACCTCGCGCATCTCGCGCGCGTATTCGCGGTCGGCCTCGTCGCCGTGCGACAGTCTGTCCGCCTTGTCGTCGAGATGATGCTGCACTCCGAACACGGCGCACAGCGCCACCACCGCGACGAATCCCACAACCACCGCAATCGCAAGCATGTCGGCTTCCTTCCCCTTGCCTTCCCCGAATCGGCTCGGCTCTCCCCTCAGGAGGAACCGCACGTCACATTGCCATTCTAGGCTCGCACGATGCAATCCGGTGTAATGGAATCATGACGGCCGTTTCCGTCTCCCATGCCTAAGGTGTGTACTCGGTGTCGAGGGAAACCGCAATCCGACGGCCCGGAGGAGGAAAGGGATGACCCAGCGATACACCGACTTCCGCGATCGTACGGACGGATCGAGTGATGCATGCGGACGGGAGAGCTCGCACGCGGCTGACGGGACCGCGCCAGCCCGCCCTATCGCACTGGCGATCGTCGACAACGACGTGCTGGCTCTGTCCGCGCTGGCCGACTACCTGAGAACCGTGCTGCCGAACGTCGACGTGCTGTGGTCCGTGGAGTCGGCGGCCGCGGCGCTGCGACGTCTTCGTTCCGGCCGGTCCGATGCGATTCCCGATGTGATGCTTATCGACATGTCGATGCCGGGCATGGACGGCCCCGCACTCATCAGGACGATCCGCGAGCGCGACGGACGCATGACGCTGCTGGCGATGACCTCGTTCCCGCTGGATATGTATGCGCGGGCCGCCGCCGAGGCCGGTGCACAGGGCATCGTCGCCAAACGCGATCCGCGGGGCATAGCCGCCGCAATCCGCCGCATCCGTGCCGCACGGGGCATCGGTCCGCGTGCCAGTGCCGGCGCCGATACCGGCCGCTCCCCCACCACATCCTCCACCGTCTCCGTGACCTTCGGCTCCCCCAAGGCCGCGTTCGAACGTCTCGCGGCGAGTGGCCCGCAAGGTTTGGAGCGGCTCACCGACATCGAGAACACGATCATCGGCATGTGCCGCCGCGGCATGACCTCGACCGAGATCGGCGCCGAACTCGGCATGGCCGCGCCGACGGTGGACACGCATCTCAAACGCGCCTGTGCGAAGGCCGGCGCACGCAACCGGGTGCAGCTGGTGGCGATGTGGGTCGAGGCCAACGGGATGGGAAGGCGCACGGCATGATACGGAACCTGTCACGGTCGCTTCACGGCAATCGCTGGATGTGGGCGTTCGTCGCATGCCTCATGGTCCTGCAGACGGCGCTCTTCGCGGGCGACGACGGACGGCTGTACATCACCGACCAGATCGTGTTCGCGATCATGCTGCTGCTGTCGCCGCTGATTCCCGTCAGGCCGCGCGTGGCGTGCACCCTCATCATCCTGACGTTTTCACTGGCGCAGTTCGACGCCTATTTCAGCGGGTTCGACGCGATCGTCACGGTGATGGCGGCGTTCACGATCGTCGCCGCGCGATCGTCGCCGTGGTATTCACTGGCGTTGTTCTTCGTCATCGCCGCCGCGAACGTCGTCGTCGCCTGGCAGCTCATCCATGTGTACTGGCTCAATGCGGATGAAGTCGTCTCCCGGTTCGCGCAGATGATACTGCTCTTCGCGGTGCTCATGCTCATCGGATTCGCGATCAGACTCGCCTTCGCCCGTGCCGATGCCGATCGACGCGACGCGGAGCTGGCCCGCGAGCGCGATCATGCGGCACAGCTGCGCCGCGACGCCTTGTTGGCGAGCCATCTGCACGATGGTCTCACCAACGATCTGTCGTACGTGACGACGGTGGCGCACACCGAGCTGGCATCGACCTCCAACGAGCATCTGCGCGAGGTGTGGCGCAACGTCATCGCACAGACGGATGACGCGTTCGCCAAAGCCCACGAGGTCATCGACATCCTGCGCGCCGACGGCGGGGAGGACGATGCGGAGACGGCCGCGGGCGGAACGGGCGCGATCGGCGGCGGCCACACACCCGGCGACGATCACCGAGACGGCCATCGCTTTTCCGAGAAGCTGCACGACGCCGTGGCGGACGGACAGCGGTTGCTGTCGACGCTCGGCTATCACGGGTCGGCCATCGTCACGGACGATGCATCGAAGCTGGATGGCGTCTCCATTCCGCCCGACACGGTCGATGAGACGTTACGGCTCATCACCGAACTGTTCGCGAACATCCGCCGGCACTGCGATCCCTCGGAGGACTACGCCATCCTCATCGGCCTCGAGCCGGAACCTCGGAGCCGCCCTCATACGACCGCGGACCGCAACATAGCCGACGGCGTCCGCACTGCCGCCGGCATCGGCGGCGACACAGGCGATGCCGCAGGCAGCGGACACGGAACGCCGGCGACTCGATATCATGCACTCGTCATCACGCAGATGAACACGATGGACCGATCCGCCGACCACCACACGCCCGGAGAATCCGGCAAAGGCCTCGCCCTGCACCATGAAGCCCTCGCCCTGCTCGGCGGGACCCTGACCACCTCGACCGAGGATGGCATCTGGATTCTGCACGCGACGCTTCCCATACGCGCGGAAGAACCATGAACCGGCGGGAGGGTTTCATCCACATCGCCCGCTCATGTTGCGCATCGACGCACGCCATCACTAGCTTGGGCACATGGATACCACACGCAGCACATTCTTTACCTTGGAACAGGCGACGGCGCTTGCACAGCGGACCCACATCGAGTGCCGGAGCATCGCCATGCGGACCGCCCAATCACTATGCTTCAGCCACACCACGGCCTTGAGGCTTCACGGCATGGCGGCATCGATGGATACCCGTCCCGGATTCGACGCGGACCGGTTGCACGTCTGCGTCACGGCGCCCGGAAAACTCTCACGACTACGCGGTGTCCGATTCCATCTCTGGTCGAAGGATACGGCACCCATCCTGCTCGACGATCTGGTGGAATGCATGCCCGCCGAGGACGCCATCTGCCAGATGGCGGCGTACACCGATCTGCCCAGTCTGGTCATCGCGATGGATTGGCTGACCTGCCGCAATCCGGATCTACGGGTGATGTCCCATGCCGAGTTGGAGGGACATGTGCGGAGTCTCGGACGATTCCCCGGCGTCAGATTGTGTCGACAGGCGCTCTCCTACAGTCGCGAGGGCACCGACTCCCCTCAGGAATCCCTGCTTCGGTTGGCCGCCGAGCAATATGGAATTCCCAAGCTGACGGTGAACATGCCGATCATGGACCACGAACTCGGCAAGGAGTACATCGTGGACATGGCGCTGCCGGAATACGGCATCATCATCGAATACGACGGCAGACACCACTACACGATGGACCGGTGGGAGACCGATCTGAACAAAAGAAACCGCCTGACCGCCCTAGGCATGACCACTTTCGTCGCAACCAGAACGACTACGGCGACCGACGATAATCTGCACGCCTTCCTGGCCATGATCGCACGCGAAATCGGCCGCCGACGTGGCGCGAGATAGGTTCTCGCGTCATTTCGTAGGCACTTTTTGCGTTTCCTAGGCAGGTACCGGTATCGGGCAGTCTCGAACCTCTTGGAATTATGGGGGTTGCGGGCCGCGGAATGCTTGAGTGCTTGGGGGCAGCTGCCTAGGAAATACAAAAAGTGCCTAAGAAGTGCGCGCCGGACACACGGACTCCGATTTCGGAATCTCCACGTCACCATGTCGGTGCCGTAACGCCCCCTGGACGGCAGCCACCCGACCGGCATCCGGTCGGGATCCGGCCGAGGCCCGGGCCGGCCCCGACCGATTCGCTCAGTTCAGGGCGAGCGTGCCGGAGAGTATCCGGTTGCTCCTCGCCATGAGACGGCTCACCGGCGCGTACAGCGTGAATCCGATGAGCAGGGCGACGACGAGGTACACGCCCATGCGCCCCATCTGCTCCCAGTAGACGTCGCCGTAGAAGCCGCCGACCGTCTCCCGCAGCGCGGTGATCGCGTGCGAGAACGGCAGGTACGGGTAGAGCTGACGGAACCCGTCGGGGAGCATCTCGACGGGGAAGGTGCCGCCGATGCCGGCGATCTGCGAGACCATGAGCAGCGCGCACACCGCCTTGCCGATGTTGGCGAACACGGCCGCCAGCGTGTAGATGAACGTCGAACACACGATCGACGACCACCACAGGCACAGCATGAACAGGAACGGGTCGACCGTCTGCGCACGCAGGTAGAGCAGATCGCCGAGCCCCAGCACGGTGGTCTGCGCCAGCGAGAACGCGACGAAGGTCAGCCCGCGCCCCAGATACAGCTGCCAGGCCTTGGGACGGTCCAGCATGGCGGCGATGTTCTCCGACACGTTCGTCTTGAGGATGATCCCGAGGAACATGGAGCCCACCCAGATGGCCAGCAGCGTATAGAACGGGGTCATCGACGAGCCGTTGTTCGCGATCGGGTACACGGCGACGCGCTTCATCGACACCGGCGTGGACAGGGCCAGGGCGATGGTGTCCGTGGGCTGCGAGAACAGCGTGCGCACCGTGTCGACGCCTCCGGAGGCCATGGCCTCGTCGATCCTGTCGGCGGCGGAGGAGAGCTTCCGTGACTGTTCGAGCAGCGTGTCATGCGCCTTGCCGATGTTGGACGTCACCTCGCGGATGCCGGCCGACGCGCCGGAACCGGAGGATGAGCCACCGACACTCGTCGTCACGTCGGCGAGCGCGGCCACGGCTTCGTCGAGAAGCGCCTTCGCGTCCGTGCCGGTCCGCTTGGTCGAATCGGCGATGCCGGTGATGGAGGTGACGACGTTGGTCTGATACGAGCGTTTCAGATCGCGGATCGATTGCGCGCCGGCCTTGGCCTGCGCGGCGATGTCCCTGCCCGTGCCGGCGATCGATTGTCCCTTGTCTTCGGCCTTGTCCGCGGCGGCGTCGATCATCGCGTCGGCGTCGGCGAGCCGTTTGAGGGTGCGGTCCACGTCGGCGATGGCGCGGTCCATCGCCGCCTGCGCGGGTGCCGTGTCCAGCGAGCCCCTGATGGAGACCAACGTGCCGCGATACTGCGTCAGGGCGTCGATCATCGGCCGGATGCGGTTCGTGGAGATCGCCCGCAGGGAGGCCGCGGTGTCCGCGGCGCCGTCGGCGGGTTTGTCCAGGGCGCTCTCCGCGTTCTCGCCGACGGCGTCGAAGGCGTCCGCGGCGGCGTCGAGTCCGTCGGACATGCCCGCGTTGGCCTTGTCGGCCGCGGCGGACGCTTTTCCGAGCTTGCCGGCGATGTCTTTCGTCGAGGTGGCGCGGGTGCCGAGCGAATCCTTCGCCTCGCCCATCGACTTGGCGGAGGCGGCGAGCATCGAGGCCGCCGAGTCGGCGAGCGCCGCATAGTTCGAGGCGAGGTCGGCCGCGTCCGAGAGGTCGGATGCCTCCCGCCGCAGATTGGCGCTCAATGCGGTGATGGACCGTAAGCTGTGATCCGTGTCGAGATAGGACATCACGGAGTCGAGCGTGCCGGCCGCGGCCTTCGCGACGGAGGCGGTGAGGGTGTCGCCGATTTGTTGGCGCACGGTGGAGGCGCCCTGATTGGTGACGGTGGAGCCGATGGGGTTCTTCTTGGGATTGGAGTAGTAGACGAGGTTCGCCTTCCGCACCTTCAACGTCTTCGATGATCCCGCGGTCGTGTCGTCGGACGCCCCGCCGGCGTCGAGCAGCGAGAACAGGTCCGCGCTGAAGTCCTTCGGGATGACGATGGCCGCGTAGTATTCGCCGGATTTGACGCCCTCCCTGGCCTTGGATTCGCTTACGAACGTCCAGTCGAGGCTGTCGTTCGCCCGCAGGGCGTTGGCGACCTGGTCGCCGACGTTGACCGTCGCCGGCAGCATGTCGCCCCGGTACCCCTTGTCCGAGTTGACGACCGCGACCTTCATGCCGCCGGTGCTGTCGTAGGGGTTCCAGTTGGCGTAGATGTTGAACCATGCGTAGAACGACGGCATGAGCACCAGTCCGATGGCGATGATGAGCGCGATCACGCTGCCGCGGATGCGCCGGATGTCGTTGCGGAGGATGGTCCATACGTTCCTCATCGTCCGGTCTCCTTTCCTTCGGTCGTTTCGACGGTCGTCGCCGTCGCCGCGGACGTGCCGGCGGACGCCCCGCCGAGCACCGCCGTGACCGCGGTCATGGCCGACCGCAGCAGCCCCTCGGCCCCGATCTCGGTGTCGCGCGCCTGGCGAGGCAGGTTATGGTGGATGTATTCGATGGCGATCAGCGCGATGTCCACCACGACGATCAGCGCCAGCCATGCCGCGAGGAATCCGATGCCCGGTCCGACGATCATCATGATCGCGAGGAAGATGACGGGCACGAGCCAGATGAGGTGGAATCCGAATCGGATCAGACGCGGGTACAGCCGTTCGAACCGCTCGGCCCGGCGGCGCACGCCCGCTCCCCAGTCGGGGTCGGCGAGCAGCTTGCGCACGGTGACCATGACGTTGCGTTCGGAACCGACTACCTCGAGCCGTCGGACGTTGATGAGGTCGGTGTCGGCCAGTTCGCGGTTGAACAGGTCGTTGAGGTTGGCGAGCGCGGGACGGCACAGCATGGCCGCCGTCAGGAACACGACGGCGAAGACCGCGGTCTGCGTAAGCCGCATCCAGAAGTCCATGCCGTGGAAGCCGCCGATCGCCTCGCGCAGCGCCCCGACGCCGTAGGTGAACGGCAGGAACGGGTACAGCAGCCGGTAGAAGCGGGGCATCATCTCGATCGGGTACATGCCGCCCGCTCCCGGCACCTGCAGGATCAGGAAGATCACGCTCAGCGCCATGCCGATGTGGCGGAACATCATGACCAGGCCGTACGCGATGGAGATGTAGGTCATCGAACACACCATCGCGCCGAGGTAGTACGCCCACGGCACGTTGCATTGGATGCCGATGAGGAGGTTGCCGGAGGCGATGACGATCGACTGGATCGCCGCGACGGCCATGATCAGCAGCCAGCGTCCGAGGAACGCCTGCTTGGGGGTGAGCCCCTCGATGCCGTCCGAATCCGCGTCGTTCCTGATCAGGGTGAGCGCCACGAACGCGCCCGCCCAGCAGGCGAGGTTCGTGAAGAACGGGGCGATGGCGGTGCCGTAGTTCTTCATCGGGTAGTATTCGCGGCTCTCCATGCCGACCGGGGAGGCGAGGAACGAGGAGACCTGATCGGCGTCCACGTTCGCGAGCCCCTTGACGCCGGCCCATGCCTCGCCCGCGCGCAGTACGGCGAAGTCGGCCTTCGTGCGTTCGACCGAGGCGCTCACCCTCCCGAGCGCCGCGTCGGTCCGCCCCATCACGTCGGATGCCGAGGCGAGGGTCGCGTCGAGCTGGACGAGACCGGAGTCGAGTTGTCTCAGGGATGCCGCGGCGCCGCCCACCGTCCCGGACAGGCCGACGAGTCCGGTGGCGACGCCGGCGAGGTTCCGGTCGATCGATGCCGACGTGTTCGAGGACAGGGTGGACAGCACGTCGGTTCCGGCATCCAACATGCCCAGCGAGTCGGAGAGCTTCCCGTCGGCGGTCCGCATCGCGGCGGGGATCGCGTCGTTGATTCGCCGCATGGAGTCGATGTGCGCGGCGAGATCGTCGTGATGCCGTTTCGCCTGCGCGAGGGCGTCCGATCCGGCGAGCTGCGGATCGGCGTCCATCGCGTCGATCGCGTCGCCCAGGGCGTCGTTCGCCGCCTCGAGCGTGGACAGCGAGGAGTCGACGCGGCCGGAGATTGCCTCGGCGTCGCCGGCGATGCCGGACTGCGCCCCCTCGATCCGTCCGGACAGCGCGCCGAACCCGGTCCTCGCCTGGGCCGCGGACGCGTTCATGGACTGCTGGAACGTCGTCAGCCCCGTCCGGGCGGTGTCGACGGACGACGCCGTGTCGTCGATGCTCGTCGACAGCGTGTCGGCGCGGGCCGCAAGTCCCGCGAGGGTCCGGCGCGCCTGCGCCATGGTCGCGCGCGACTCCCTGATGGCGGATTGGGCGGCGACGATCTTCGCCCGGGCCGACGCGATGCTGGATCGGACTTCATCGAGTTTGACGTCTAACTGCTTTGCCGTCGAATCGAGCGAATCGTTCGCCTTGCCCGCCTCCTTGGCGAGCGTCTTCGTGACGGTAGCGCTGACGGTGGTGACGAACGATGCGTTGATCTGCTGTTCGAGGGCGTTGGCGCCGGACTGCGTCACGCGCGGCGCGAGCGTGTTGACCTTCTCGTTGACGTGGAAGGCGAGTTCGGGGCGGACGAATCTCCCGTTCAGCACGCTGGTCAGGTCCGCGCTGAAGTCCTCGGGGATGACGATGGCGGCGTAGTATTCGCCCGATTCCACGCCGTCGAGGGCGCCCGTCTCGTCGACGAAGCTCCATCCCAGATCATGGTTGCCTTTCAGAGCCTTCACGGTCTGGTCGCCCACGTTGAGTTCGGCGCCGTTCACCGAGGCTCCCCTGTCGTTGTTGACCACAGCGATCGGCACGTTGCCGGTGTTCGCGTACGGGTCGAGGTTCGCCGCGACGTTGAACCACGAGTACAGTCCGGGCACCACCGAGGACGCCAGGACGATGACCACGGCGGCGGGCACCGCGCATATGCGCTTCACGTCGCGGATGAAGACGCGCAGGACGTTGTGCATTGCTTATCCGTCTCCTTGCTGATTCTCGTGTCGTCCGGCCGTTACCGACCGGACACGTCCCGATCCGGTTCCGGGCCCGCGACCGCACCCGCGGCCGCGTCGGAATCGGCCTCCACGGCATCGCCCGCCTCCGCCGAGGCGATGTTGCGGGCGAGCATGCCGAACCCGAGCATGTGCGTGTTGCCGGCCGCGATGTCGGCGGCGAGGTCGACGGGCTCCACGCGCCCGCGTCGGTACCATTCCTTGAGCACGCCGATGACGCCGGCCGCGAGGTAGGCGAAGTGGTAGTCGCGCACGGCCGCCGCGGTCCGGCCGTCCGTCCCGCGATCCGTGTGCGCCGCGGCGATGGGGTCGATGAGTTCGTTGCAGTACGCGCCGATCGCGGCGATGAGGTCGCCGGAGAGCGTGTCGCCCGACCTGCCGACGACCAACAGGGACGTGGACTCGTCGGTGGCGGCGAACGTGAAGATGTCCCGGATGAGCGGCGCGTAGTCGTCGCGGAGGATCTCCTCGCGATGGCGGGCGATGATGCCCTTGTACGAGTCGACGAGCTCGCGTTTGATCTGCTCGAAGATGGCGTAGATGTCCGTGTAGTGCACGTAGAACGTGGCCCTGTTGACGTCCGCCAGTTCGGTGAGCTCACGCACCGAGATCCTGTTGAGCGGCTTGGTCTCCAGCAGCTTGAGCAGTGCGCTTTGCAGCAGCGTCTGCGTGCGCCGCGACCGCCTGTCCAGGGGCTTGCCCGCCGGTCCGTTCTGGGATCTCCCGCCCCGATCCCCCACGGTTGCGCCGTTGCCCGTCGCAATGTCCGATTCCGTCATGCCGATGCCTCGATTCGTTGCCGTCCCGCGCGGGCGGCGGCTTGCGATGGCCGCCGACGCCTGCACGTGTTCCTCATGTCGCCGACATCATAGCAGACATTCATCGACAAGTGTCGATAAACCATATTACTGTCGAAGATTGTCGACGGTCGGAGAGAGTAGTCGGGAACCGTTCCGGAAGGCCCGCGAAGGCCCGAAAACGCGCGAAACCCCAGCCGAATGGGCTGGGGTTTCGCGCGTTTTCGGTCCGGAACGACGATCCTCACCGTCGCGTCAATCGGATCGGACGGAAGCCGGGCCGGGGCGTCATTGCAAACGCTTCGTTCGGGGCTCAGGCGCCGTACTGCTCGAGGTAGGCGTCGGCGGCGGCCTTGATCTCCGGGGTCACGTACGGTTCGCCGGAGGCCGTCTCGATGTGCTGTCCGGCCTCGAAGATCTCGCGCACGTTGGCGATGGCGAACACCGGGAAGCCGAACTCGGCCTCGACGGCCTTGACGGCGGAGGTGTCGGAGTCCTTGGTCTTCTCCATGCGGTCGACGGAGAGCACGAGGCCCACGACCTCGACGTCCGCCTCGGCCTTGAGCTTCGGGATGACCTCGCGCACGGCGGTGCCGGCGGTCATCACGTCGTCGACGAGCAGCACCTTCATGCCGTCCTTGAGCTGGGTGCCGACCATCATGCCGCCGTCACCGTGGTCCTTCTTCTCCTTGCGGTCGAAGGTGTAGCCGATCTCCATGCCGTGCGCGGAGGTGAGTGCGATGGCGGTGGACACGGCCAGCGGGATGCCCTTGTATGCCGGGCCGAACACGGTGTCGATGTCCTTCGGCAGGCGTCCGGCCTCGATCTCGGCGGCGACCTTCTCGGCGTAGAACGCGCCGAGCGTGGCGATCTTGGTGCCGTCGTTGAACGCGCCGGCGTTGATGAAGTACGGGGACTTGCGGCCGGACTTCAGCGTGAACTCGCCGAATTTGAGGGCCTTGGCCTCGAGCAGGAACTGCGTGAAGCGGATGTCGAGCGATGCGGTGTCAGTCATATCAATCCTTCCTTGGTTTCACAGAGATCGACGCACGTGGGTCAGCGCCAGGTCTCGCCCGCGGCGAGCTTGGCGGCGAGCTCCGGGCGATCGTCGAGCAGGTCGTCGAGCTCGCGCGCGACGCGCAGCGGCGCGACCGGGTCGAACAGCGCGGCGGCGCCCACCTCGACAGCGTTCGCGCCGGCGTACAGGTATTCGAGCGCCTTCTCGCCGGAGTCGACGCCGCCGATGCCGATGATCGGGATCTCCGGCAGCGCGGTGCGCGTGCGGTACACGGCCACGAGGCCGACCGGCAGCACGGCTGGGCCGGACACGCCGCCGGTGACGTTGGCGATGATCGGCTCGCCGGTGCGGATGTCGATGCGCATGCCGAGCAGGGTGTTGATCATGCTCAGCGCGTCGGCGCCGTGCTCGACGGCCGCGCGCGCCGGCACGGTGATGTCGGTGACGTTCGGTGTGAGCTTGATGATCATCGGCTTGTCGGTCATCGGGCGCAGACGGTCCATGAGCTTGGCGAGGGCGACCGGGTCGGTGCCCACGCTCATGCCGCCGTGCGTCACGTTCGGACAGCTCACGTTGATCTCGAGCATGTCGGCGTCGGAGTCGGCGAGTTTGGCGACGACGGCCGCGTAGTCGTCGTCGCTGTGGCCGGCCACGTTGGCGACGACCGTGGCGCCCGCCTTCTTGAGCTTGGGCAGGTCGTCGGCGAGGTAGTGGTCGACGCCCGGGTTCTGCAGGCCGACCGCGTTGATGTTGGAGGCGGGGCCCTCGGCGGTGCGCGGCGAGGGGTTACCCTCCCACGGAATCGGCGAGCAGCCCTTGGTGGAGACGGCGCCGAGCTGGCTCACGTCGTAGAACCAGCGCACGGCCGCGTACTGGAAGGTGCCGGAGGCGGTGCCGACCGGGTTCTTCCACGTGACGCCGGCCACCTGGGTGGGATGCTTCCACTCGTGCGCCTCATACAGGTTGATGTGCTTGTCGTTGACGTCGGCCATGTTCACTCCCCCCATCCGAGCTGTTCGCGGGTGAACACCGGTCCGTCGGCGCACACCTTGAGACGGCCGTCGACGGTGTCGACGGTGCACAGCACGCAGGTGCCGTAGCCGCAGCCCATGCGCTGCTCCATGCTCAGCTGGCAGGCGAGGTCGCGCTTGGCGGTCCAGGCGGCGACGGCCTTCATCATCGGCAGCGGACCGCAGGAGAGGATCACGGTCTCGAGCCCTTCGACGTGCAGCGCGCCGGAGGCCTCGAGACGGTCGAGCAGCGTGATGACGTTGCCCTCGGACTCGTCGATGCTCACCGCGGCGTCGGCGAACGGCTCGACGAAGCGGTCGGCGAAGTGCTCGTCGCGGTAGCCGAAGACGGCGGTGGTGCGGGTCGCCGGGTCGCCGGCGAGGCACTGCGCGGCGTAGATGAGCGGCGGCACGCCGAGGCCGCCGGCCACCAGCACGTAATGGGCGGCCTGCTTGGTCCTGAACGGGCGGCCGAGCGGGCCGAGCACGTCGATGGAGTCGCCGGCGGCGAGTCGCGCGAATCCGGCGGTGCCCTTGCCGACGACCGCGAAGATCACGCTCACCTCGTCACCGTGGACCTCGCTCACGCCGAACGGGCGCGGCATCGGCATCAGGGGGTCGTCGGTGAACAGGTTCACGAACTGGGCGGGGCGCGCGTGCTTCGCGATATAGGGGTCGCGGAAGGTCAGGCGCACCACGCGGTCGGCGAGCTTCTCGACTGCGGTGATCAGGGCGGGGTGGCGCGGCGGGAAGTATCCGGCCGCGACGGCCTCGTCCACCACGTCGTAGGTCGGGGTGAAGGTGGCGGTCATCATGCTCCTTGGTCGAAGAACGGATTGGGATGCGGCGTCACGGCCGCGGGTCACAGCACGGCGCGCAGATCGTCGCGCATGGCGACGGCGGCCTCGCGCGCGGTGTCGAAGACGAGGGCGAGCGCGTCGTCGGCGGACATGGACTTGGAGTAGCCGCCGTTTTTCTTCCACGCGCCGATGATGCCGCGCGAGGAGTTGACGATGGCGCCGGAGCCGTCCCGGTCGAACATGCCGCGCACGTCGGCGGCGGTGCCGCCCTGCGCGCCGTAGCCGGGCACGAGGAAGAAGGTGTGCGGCATGCGCGCGCGCAGCGCCCTGCCTTCCTCGGGGTGGGTGGCGCCGACGACCGCGCCGACGCGCGAGTAGCCGTGGGATCCGATGGTGTCGGCGCCCCAGCCCTCGACGAGGTCGGCGACATGCTCGTACACCTTGGAGCCGTCGGCGAGGTCGAGCATCTGCAGTTCGCTCGACGACGGGTTGGAGGTGCGCACCAGCACGAACAGGTCCTTGTCGCTCTCCTTGGCGGCGTCGACGAACGGGGTGATGCCGTCGGTGCCGAGGTACGGGTTGACGGTCACGGCGTCCACGTGCCACGGGTCGTGGCCCTCGACGCCGGAGAGCATGTGCGCGTAGGCGGCGGCGGTCGAGCCGATGTCGCCGCGCTTGACGTCGGCGAGCACGTACAGGCCCTGGGCCGCCGCGTATTCGCAGGTCATCGTGTACACGTCGACGCCGGCGGGGCCGAGCGCCTCGTACATCGCGATCTGCGGCTTGACGGCGGGCACGATGCCGCGGATCGCGTCGATGATCGTGCGGTTGAATTCGTAGAAGGCGACGGCGAGCTGCGCGGCGGGCACCTCCTCGGGGGTGTCGACGGAGTCGCGCACCTCCTCGGCGAAGCTCGCGACGACCTGCGGCGGCACCAGCGCCTCGGTGGGGTCGAGTCCGACGACGCTGGGGTTCTGCGTCGCCTCGATCGCGTCGATCAGACGGTCCATGATGTTCCTTCCTTCGTGAAAAACTTCGCGGGTGCGGGCCGGGGCGAAGACCGGGACCCACACCATGGTCCGGCCCCGTGGCCGGTGTCTACAGACGGCTGAACGCGAGGTTGCGGCCGATGATGGTGGCGAGCGGGAGGCCGGTGACCTTCCATCCGCCGAACGGGGTGTTGCGCGCCTTCGAGTGGAAGCGTTCCGGGTCCACGGTCCATTCGGCCGCCGTGTCGAGCACGACCAGTCCGATGCCGTCGGCGGTCTCATCGCGTACGGCCGACAGGTCGAGCACACGCTTGGCGTCCGGCTCCTGCGAGGCGTCGGTCTCGCGGTCGAGCAGCGCGGTCACGTCGGTGGGCTCGTGGCCCATCAGGCGCATCGGCTCGACGCTCATCAGCTCGATCAGGCGCTTGTCGGAGATGAAGCCGCCGTCGACGAGACGCGAATGGCACACGCCGTACGCGCATTCGAGGCCGATGATGCCGTTGGGGGCCTCGAGGAAGCCGAGGGCCTTCTCCTCCATCGTGTGCGGCGCGTGGTCGGTGGCCAGCAGGTCCACCGTGCCGTCGGCGATGGCCGCGACGGTGGCCTTGCGGTCGGCCTCCGAGCGCAGCGGCGGGTTCATCTTGGCGAGGGTGCCGTATTCGAGCAGCGCCTCGTCGCTCAGGGCGAGGTAGTGCGGCGCGGTCTCGCAGGTGATCGGCAGGCCCTCGGCCTTGGCGGCGCGGATCGCCTCGAACGAGATCGCGGTGCTCACGTGCTGGAAGTGGACGTGGACGCCGGTCTCGCGGGCCTTGGCGATGTCGCGCGCGACGACCTTGAGTTCGGTGTCCTCGGGGATGCCGGGCACGTTCAGCTCGCGCGAGACCGGTCCCTCGTTGACGGCGCCGGTGTCATGGTGCTCGCAGTGCTCGATGAGGGTGAGGCCGCTCGCCTTGGCCAGCGCGAATACGTCGTCGAGGATCTCGGGGGTGACGGCGGAGCCGTCGTCGCTGATCGCGGTGACCGGATGCGCAAGCTGGTACGTGTCCTTCGACCCGTCGTCGACGCCCGGCATGTAGCGGCGCCAGTGCTCCAGATCGGTGGCCTCGCGGCCGGCGCGGCCCTTGGACGCGCACACGCACAGGTCATAGCGCACCGGCAGGGTCACGTCATGGGCGGCCCCGTAGTGCTGGAGGTAGTCGATGACGCTGTCGTAGCCGGCGTCGAGCACCTCCCTCGCGCCCGGCGCGCCCGGGTCGGCGATCGTCTCGCCGTCCATCGCCGGCACGGTGTTCGGCATGATGAGCACGTCGGTGTAGCCGCCGGAGGCCGCCGCCGCGCAACCCGAGACCATCGACTCCTTGTAGGTCTGGCCGGGATCGCGGAAGTGGACGTGCGGATCGGCGAAGCCGGGCGCGAGCGTCAGTCCGGTGGCGTCGATCTCGACGTCCCCGGAAACGGCCGAGCCGTCGGCGCCCCTCGCGCCGTCCTCGAACAACGTTCCGTCCGCGGGCACCTTCAGGTCGATGATCTCGTCGGTGTCCCACACCTTGATGTTGCGCAGCGTGAGCATTGGGTCTCCTTAGCGGTCCCCGGGCATGCGCCCGGAATCGGTCTTACAGCTTGGCTTCCTCGTCGCAGTAGTCGCAGCGGTACTCCTGGCGCTCGGAGTGCGTCAGGTGGAACATCTGGTCGATCCCGCGCTCGGTGGTGGTCACGCAACGGGGGTTGCGGCAGGTGAGGATGTTCACCACGTGCTCGGGCAGCGTCGGGGTCTTCTTCTCGACGATGTGGCCGCCGCGCACGATGCCGACGGTCGCGGTGCGGGCCACGAGACCGAGCACGTCGAGGTCGATGCTCGGGTTCTCCTCGCCGTCGCGGTCCTCGATCTTGATGATGTCCTTCGAGCCGTACAGATGGCTGTCGGTGTTCATGATCAGGGCGAGCTTGGTCTTGGCCGGATCGATCTTGAGGTAGTCGAGCACCTTGAGCGCGGTGCCGGCCGGCACGTGGTCGATGATGATGCCGTTGACGATGCTGGTGACTTCCATCAGGCCTGGACCTCCTTGGTCTCGAGCGGTTCGTATCCGGGCAGTTCGTCGCCCACCACGGTGCTTTCCAGGGCCATGCGCATGAGCATGCCGTTCTTGACCTGCTCGAAGTACGCGGCGCGCGGGTCGTCGTCGACCTCGACGGCGATCTCGTTGACGCGCGGCAGCGGGTGCAGCACGGCCATGTCCTTCTTGGCGTGGGAGAGCTTGTCCTCGTCGAGGATGTAGGTGTCGCGCAGACGCAGGTAGTCGTCCTCGTTGAAGAAGCGCTCCTTCTGCACGCGGGTCATGTACAGCACGTCGAGGTCGCCGATCACGGAGACGAGGTCCTTGACCTCCACGTAGGAGCAGGACGGGGTGGCGTCGATGCGGTCGAGCACGTACTGCGGGGTCTTGAGCTCGTCGGGGCTGATGAGCACGAAGTTCACGTTGCCGAAGCGGCACAGCGTCTCGATCAGGGAGTGCACGGTGCGGCCGAACATGAGGTCGCCGCACAGGCCGACGGTCAGGTTGGTGACGCGGCCGAAGCGCGACTGCAGGGTCGCGAGGTCCGCGAGCGTCTGCGTGGGGTGCATATGGCCGCCGTCGCCGGCGTTGATGACCGGCACGCTCGCGGCGCGGGAGGCGACGAGGGCCGCGCCCTCCTTCGGGTGGCGGATCGCGACCACGTCGACGTAGTTGGAGACGGTCTTGAGGGTGTCGGCGATGGACTCGCCCTTGGTGACGGACGCGAGCTGCGCGCCGGCGAAGCCGATCACCTTGCCGCCGAGACGCAGCATCGCGGTCTCGAAGCTCAGACGCGTACGGGTCGAGGGCTCATAGAACAAAGTGGCGAGCACCCTGCCGTCGCAGGCGTGCGCCACTTCCCTGCGGTGGGAATCGATGTACTGCGCCTTGTGCAGCAGGTCCTGGATCTTGGGGATGGAAAGGTCATCGAGGGAGATGACGCTCTTACCGATCATCGGCGTCTCCGCCGGCTCTTGTGGAGTTGACACGGCTCACCTTTCGTGCGTTGAAGCTGTTGAAGGTGGCCACTAACGTGACCTATCCGACTATAGACCATTTCGAAGACTCGCGCCGCACCTCCCGTTCCCCGCGCGTCACCCTCCGTTCATCTTCGGCCCGACCCTCAGCCGGCCAGCCGTCGGCCGATGACGTCGAGGAAGGCGTCCGCGCCGGCCTGTCGTCGCGACGCATCGGGACGGGACGGGGTGTCGTCGAACACGTAGACGTCGAAGGTGGGCAGCGTCGCCCCCGTCACCGGCATGAACGCGATGCGCCCGTCCCGCTCGACGGCGACGGACGCCATCAGCCCGACGGCGATGCCGGACGCGATGATCGACCTCATCGTGCCCACGTCGGCGACCTCGATGATGTCCGTGGGATCGATGTGCGAGCGGATGAACGCGCCGGCCGCCTTCGAGTGCACGAAGTCGTCGGACAGGGTGACGAAGCGCATGCCCTTCATCGCCTTCCCGTCGGACAGGTCGAACGTCATCCTGCCGGCGAGCGCCGCCGCGGCCGCCCCGGCCTTCGCGTAGGCGAGTCCGAACGGGCACGAGGCGATGCGGAACGTGCGGGCGCCGCCGAACGTCGGCGACGCTTCGACGGCGGCGACCGCGCCGAAATCGACCTCATGCCGTTCGATCTCGTTAAGAAGCCGCCGCGAACCGACGGACTGCACGGCGACGTCTCCGTCGAGTTCGCCGGACAGGGTGCACGCCAAGGCGTCGATGGTCTCGTCGCCCAGCAGGTATGCGGAGATGATCGGCGGCAGTCCCACGGAGTAGGAGACGGTCCGCTCGCCGCGCACCGGAGCGTCTTTCCGCCCGGCGCGCGCGATCTCGTCGGGCAGACGGTTGATCTCATCGAGGATCGCGGCGGTATGGCGGATGAGGGCGAGGCCGGCCGGCGTGAGCGTGGCCTCTCCCCCGGCCCCGAACCGATGTCGTTCGATGAGCGTCGCGCCGAGCCGGCGTTCGAGGCGTTTGACCGCCTGCGAGACGGTGGGCTGCGAGACGCGGGCGGCCGCGGCCGCGTCGGTGAAGCTGCCGAGCTCGGCGACGAGCTGGAAGAACTCCAGATCGCGGATGTTGTCTATCGATGCCATAAGCCGCCTTGCCTCAGGGGAACGATGCACCATTGTATCGTGAGTCCACGGGGCAGGGCGGCTTGGCCGGGGCGGACGGATGGCGGGCGGATGACGCCGACGGCTCAGTCGATGCGCCAGGTGTTCGCCTCGACGGCGGCCTCGACGTCCGGCACGGGTTCGCGGTTGAGCCCCTCCGCGATGGCCTGCTCGGCGACGGCGACGGCGACCCTGCGCGAGATCTCCTTCAGGTCGCTCACGGGCGGCAGGACGGCGGCGCCCGGTTCGTCCACGTCGATCATGCCGGAGATGGCGTGCGCGGCGGCGAGCAGCATGCGGTCGCTGACGAGACGAGCCTTGCCGACGATGGCACCGAAGCAGATGCCCGGGTACATGAGCGCGTTGTTGCCCTGTCCGATGCGGTAGGTCACGCCCTCGTACTCGACGGGCTCGGACGGGGTGCCGGTGATGACGAACGCCTTGCCTTCGGACCATCGGATCACGTCGGCGGCCTTCGCCTCGGCCAGTTCGGTCGGATTGGAGATCGGGCACAGCAGCGGACGCTCCACGTGGGCGCACATGGCGCGCACCACGCGCTCGTCGAACGCTCCGGGACGGGTGGAGGTGCCGATGAGCACGCTCGGTCGGAACGCGTCGACCACGGACGCGAGGTCGGTCGGGTTCCCGAGCGACGGGAATTCGCCGGCCTGGCGCGCGTACTTGCGCTGGCCTTCGGTCAATCCCTCCTGGCCTTCGACGACGAGGCCGTACCGGTCGACGAGCGCGACGCGGCCCATCGCTTCGGCGCGGTCCATGCCGCCGTTGACGACGAGATCGTCGACGAGCTGGTCGGCGATGCCGACGCCGGCGGTGCCCGCGCCGAAGACGAGGATGCGCGTGTCGTCGTAGGAGGTGCCGGCGATGCGGCGGGCGGCGACGAGCGCGGCGAGCACGGTCACTCCGGTGCCCTGGATGTCGTCGTTCAAGGTAAGCACGTCATTCCGGTAGCGTTCGAGGATCGGCGCGGCGGTGGGACGTCCGAAGTCCTCCCAATGCAGCAGCGCGTCCGGATAAAGCTCGAGGCAGTCGTGGACGAACGCGTCGATGAACGCGTTGTAGCGTTCGCCGCGCACGCGCGGGAAGCGGTTGCCGACGTAGCGCGGATTGTCGAGGAGCTCCCGGCGGTCGGTGCCCACGTCGATCATGACGGGCAGCACGCGCGAGGGGTCGATGCCGGCGGCGGCCGTGTAGACGGCGAGCTTGCCGGTGAGGATCTCCGCGCCCTGCGCGCCCCAGTCGCCGATGCCGAGAATGCCTTCGCCGTCGGTGGCGACGATCAGGTCGATGTCGCGGCCCTCGGCGTACTGGCGCAGCGCGTCCTTGATGCGCTCGGGGTGCTCGATGGACACGTAGGCGACGTCGGATCCGAAGTAGTACTCGTCGTACCGCATGATCGACTGGGCGACGGTGGGCGCGTAGACGATCGGCATGTATTCGGTCAGATGCCTGGACATGCCGCGGTAGAACAGACGGCGGTTCTCGCGGCACACGCCCATCAGGAACAGGCGCCTGCCGAGGTCGTCCGGAATGGACCGGAAACGCTCGTATACGGTCTCCTCCTGCATGTCGAGCGACTGCACGGCGGCGGGCAGCAGGCCGTCCACGTCGGCGGCGACCCGCTCGTCGATCGTGGCGGCGAGTCCGCGGGTGGTGAAGGAATCCTTGAGTGTGGCGAATCCGGTCATGATGTCGTTCCTTATGCTTGGACGTCGATTCGGGGCGCGGCGCCGTCGATGTCGTCGTCGTGCCGTCTCACACGATAGAGGCGAGTCGACGTCCCCTCAAATAAACGAAACCACTATGACAACACGCCTTGTCCTCCAACGCTTCCGATGATTCGCGGCCGCACGCCGACCCGTGGCGGAACCCGATGGGCGGCATTCATGCGAGGCTGCGACGACGCCCGCCGCATCTCTGTCGCATCGGTCGCATCTACACTGGAGGAGGATGAAGGAGACCGGGTGAGACGGAAAGGAACGACCATGCGTCTGAGCTCAGTGAACCGGATCGAGACGGATATCGCGGTCGACGACCGGCTGTTCGTCATGTTCCACGGGTACGGCAACGACGAACGGGAGATGGTCCGCGTCATCGACGCCGTGTACGCGGGAACCGGCCGCGAGGCGAGCTACCTGTCGTTCCACGGCACCTATGACCGCAGGTACATGGGCGGAGCCTACTGGTATCCGGACGGCTGCGGCGTCGACGAGCGCCGGCGCGAGTGCTCGGCCGTCGGCGACGCGGTGGCCGGACTGCTCGATTCGCCGATGTTCGCCCCGCGCCGCAGGATCCTCGTCGGCTTCTCGCAGGGCGGCTACATGTCGTACCGCATCGTGCGCGAGCATCCCGACATATTCGACGCGGCGATCCTGATGAGCCCATCGTTCAAGGGCGAGGAGGAGACGGACGGCGCTTCGATCGAAGGGGACACGCGGTTCCTGCTGCTCTACGGCTCGCGCGACCGCACGATTCCGCTCGACGATCAGCGCACCGCGCATCGCGCGCTCGGGGAGACCGGCCGTCTCGAGTCCCGCGAGTACGCGGGGATGGACCATGCCATCGCCGACGCGGAGATCGCGGACATCCGCGCGTTCGTCGGACTCGACGCGCACTGACGTTCGACACCATCCGACACGGGATCATTCGCATCGCGGTCCCTCCCGTCCTTCGCGCCGATCGGCGGAACCGGACCTTCCTCAGATCAACCCGAAGTGACGGAACGCGACGGCGATGCCGTCGGCGTCGACCGGCGCCGTGGTCCAGTCGGCGATGGCCTTGATGCCGTCGGTGGCGTTGCCCATAGCGACGCCCACGCCGGCGGTCTCGATCATCTCGGTGTCGTTCTCCGAGTCGCCGATGGCGATGGTGTCGGCGATGTCGACGCCGTAGAGGTCGGCCACGTACTTGAGGCCGGTCCCCTTGTTGACGCCCGGCGTCATGCCCTCGCCGTTGGTGGGAGCCTCCAGTCCCATCGATCCGCTGACGATCTGCAGGTCCGGACCGATCGCCTCGCGGATGTCGTCGAGCGTGAGACGCGACGAGGCCGGAGCGAAGAACGTGCACTTCGAGCCGGGCACGAGTTCGCCCAGCGGCACCTTGTCCAGCCAGGCCGCAGCCTTGGCATCCTCGAGCACACGCCACCAGTCGCCGCCGTAGCTCGCATGCATGGTGCGACGCACCCATTCGACGTGCGCCATGTACCCGGCCGACGCCCACAGACCCTTCGACGACTGCCACATGTAGTTGACGCCGATCTCGTCGAAGACGCGGCACGCCCGGGTCACGACGCCCGGGTCGATGAAACGGTCGAGCAGGACCTTGCCGTCGATCTCGACGTACGCGCCGATCGCGCCGACGATGCCGTCGAAGCCCGGGTAGAGCACCTCGTCGTCGATCTCCGGACGGGAGCGCCCGGTGTCGATGAACACGAGATGCCCGTTGCGCTGTGCGGTGTGGATCGCGTCGAGCGTGGACGGCGCGATCACATGGTCGCGTCCGAACAGGGTGCCGTCGATGTCGAGAAAGACGATTCTGCGGTTCACATGTGCTCCTTCGTTCGTGTTCCGTCTCCTGATTTCCGTGTCCTACGATACGACGAAATCCTCCCCTCGCATGCGCGTGAGGGGAGGATTCCTTCAGCCCTTCGGAACGGTCGCGCTCACGCGGTCACAGCTCCTCGCCGTTGGTCTCGATGACCTTCTTGTACCAGTAGAAGGACTTCTTGCGGCTGCGCTTGTATGAGCCGTGTCCCTCGTCGTCGCCGTCGACGTAGATGAGACCGTAGCGCTTCTTCATCTCGCCGGTGGTGAAGCTCACCACGTCGATGCAGCCCCAGACGGTGTAGCCCATGACCGGCACGCCGTCGAGGTCGATGGCCTTCCTGACCTCCTCGATGTGGCTCTTCAGGTACTCGATGCGCGAGTCGTCGGCGATGTAGCCGTCGGCGTCGGGCGTCTCGTACATGCCGACGCCGTTCTCGACGATGAACAGCGGCTTGTTCCAGCGCTCGTACATCTCGCACAGCGAGTAGCGCAGGCCGACCGGATCGATCTGCCAGCCCCAGTCGGTGGCCTTGATGTACGGGTTCGGCACCAGACCGTCGAGGCCGTGCTCCATCGCATCGAGCTTGGAGCCCTGGGAGCTGACCGCCACGGACATGTAGTAGCTCAGCGAGATGAAGTCGACGATGCCTTCCTTGATGACGTCGAGGTCGCCCGGCTCCATGTGGATGTCGATGCCCTCTCGCTCCCAACGCTTCCACAGGTAGCGCGGGTACTCGCCGTGGACGTACACGTCGCCGAACAGGTAGCGGTTGCGCATCTCGGTCTGGGCGAGCATGACGTCGTCGGGACGGCAGGTCTCCGGGTAGATCGGCACGAAGGAGAGCATGCAGCCGATCCGGAAGTCCGGGTTGATCTCGCGGCCCTGCTTGACGGTGAGCGCGGCGGCGACGAACTCGTTGTGGATCGCCTGCCAGACCTTCTGCTCGACGGTGTGCGGATCGTCGTCCGGGTTCGGGATGATGCCGGAGTTGGTGTACGGGAAGATCGGGGTGTGCATGTTCATCTGGTTGTCGACCTCGTTGAAGGTCAGCCAGTAGGTCACCAGATCCTTGTAGCGCTCCATGACCGTGGTCGCGAACTTCACGAAGCAGTCTACGACCTTGCGGTTGGTGAAGCCGCCGAGCTTGGCCAGGTGCAGCGGCATCTCGAAGTGCGAGAGCGTGACGACCGGCTCCATGCCCTTGGCGCGGTAGTCCTTGAACAGCTCCTCGTAGAACTTGAGGCCCGCCTCGTTCGGCTCCTCCTCGTCGCCGTTGGGGAAGACGCGCGACCACGAGATGGAGGTGCGGAAGCACTTGAAGCCCATCTCCTGGAACAGCATGTCATCCTCGCGGAACGTGTGGTAGTAGTCGATGCCGCGATGGTTCGGGTAGTTGAGGCCTTCGACCACGCCGTCGGTGATCTTGCGGGCGACTCCGGCGGCGCCGCCGGTCAGCACGTCGCAGATGCTCGGTCCGCGGCCGTCCTCGTTCCATGCGCCTTCGAGCTGGTGCGCGGCGACCGCGCCGCCCCACAGGAAGTTATCGGGGAATCCCATCGTTCGTGTCCTTTGTTGCGTTTGCGTTCTTGTCGACGATGCCGCGCGGCCGTCGCGCCGCCCACGGCATCGTCCCGGGTGAGACGGCCGGGGCCGGCCCGCCGATGTCCCCCATGGAACGTTCAGCGGGCCGGCCCCGGTGCGGGGCGAGGAATCAGACCTCCTCGCCGTTGGTCTCGATGACCTTCTTGTACCAGTAGAAGGACTTTTTGGGCTTGCGCTCGAAGGTGCCGTGGCCCTCGTCGTCGGCGTCGACGTAGATCATGCCGTAGCGCTTCTTGAACTCGCCGGTGCCGGCGGAGACCAGATCGATGCAGCCCCAGACGTAGTAGCCGCGCACGTCCACGCCGTCCTCCTCGACCGCCTTCTTCATCTCCTTGATGTGGGCGGACAGGTATTCGATGCGGTTGTCGTCGTGGACGGTGCCGTCCTCCTCGACCTTGTCGTAGGCGCCGAAGCCGTTCTCGACCACGTAGATCGGCATCGCATAGCGGTCGTAGAGGCGACGCAGCACGTAGCGCAGGCCCTGCGGGTCGATGGTCCAGCCCCAGTCGGTGGCCTTGAGGTACGGGTTGGGGACCTCGCCGGCCACTTGCGTGGTGGGCGTGATCTCCTTGGAGGCCGTCGCGGAGACGGTGGCGGACATGTAGTAGCTGATGGAGATGAAGTCCATGATGCCGCCGGCGATGATCTCCTCGTCGCCGGGCTCCATCTCGATGGTGATGCCCTCGTTCTCCCAGCGCTTACGCAGGTACTCGGGGTACTTGCCGTGCGCGTAGACGTCGGTGAACAGGAACTTGTCGCGCATGCGCTCCTCGGCGTAGATGGCGTCCGCCGGGTTGCAGGTGGCCGGGTAGACCGGGGTGAACGCGATCATGCAGCCCATCTGGAAGTCCGGGTTGATCTCGTGCGCCTTCTTCACGACCAGAGCGGAGGCGACGAACTCGTTGTGCACGGCCTGCCAGATCTTCTGCTTGCGCTCCTGCATCGGGGTGTTCTCATCGAAGTACACACCGGAGTTGGTCCAGCCGAAGAACGGCATGCCCATGTTCATCTGGTTGTTGACCTCGTTGAAGGTCAGCCAGTACTTGACCTTGTCCTTGTAGCGCTCCATGACCGTGGTCGCGAAGCGGACGAAGCAATCGATCGCCTTGCGGTTGGTGAAGCCGCCCATCTTGGCCAGGTGCAGCGGCAGCTCGAAGTGCGAGAGGGTGACCAGCGGCTCGATGCCCTTGGCGAGCATGTCGTCGAACAGGTCGTCGTAGAACTTGAGGCCCTCCTCGTTCGGCTCGGCGTCGTCGCCGTTGGGGAAGATGCGGGTCCAGGCGATCGAGGTGCGGAACGACCTGAAGCCCATCTCCTGGTAGAGGGAGTGGTCCTCCTGGTAGTGGTGGTAGTAGTCGTTGCCCCAGTGGTTCGGGTAGATCTTGCCGTCGACGATGCCGTCGGTGATCTCGCGCGGCACGCCGTGGCGGGCCGCGGTCATCACGTCGGCGACGGACATGCCCTTGCCGCCCTCGTTCCATGCGCCCTCAAGCTGGTGGGCGGCCACCGCGCCGCCCCAGAAGAAGTTCTTCGGGAAAGCCATCGTTCAGTTCTCCTTGTTCTCGAGCTTCTTGTAGACGTCGATGAGCTCGAGCACCATGGTGCGGATCACCTCGGCGCTCATCATCTGGTCCTCGACGTGGGTCATGAGCAGGGTCGGGGTGATCGGGTTGCCGGCGGCCTCCTGCTGGACCATCGCGGAGTGCGCCTCGTGACCGCCGTTGTAGCTTTCCAGACCGCTGGCCAGCAGCTCCTCGGCCTTGGCGTAGTCGCCGGCCTTGGCGGCGCGCAGGGCCTCGATGTAGTCGGACTTCGCGGTGCCCGCGGCCGTGATCATCTGGAAGCAGGTCATCTCGTATTCTTCTTGCGTCATTGCAGTCATGCCTTCTTTGTCGTTGTCTGTATGGTGGTTCTCGATGTTTGCATGCCCGGAAACGGTCCGGTGAGCAATCCGGCCGGGGACGGACTGGACCGCGTTCGTCGCGTCGCGTCCGTCGCCGGCCGGAGGTTCGTTCTCGTTACTTGGCGATCTCGATGGCGTGGGCGAGGACCTTGTCGCCGCGCATCATGCCGTAGTCGCGCGGATCGATGGCGTCGACGCCGGCGCGGTCGCCGAAGTTGGACTTGACGTTGGCGAGCTCGTAGCGCACCTGCGGGCCGAGGAGGATGACGTTGGCGTCGGAGGCCTTGACGTCGAGCTCGGTGACCGGGCAGGCGCTGATGTTCACGTCGACGCCCTTCTTGACGGCGGCTTCCTGCATCTTCTTGACGAGCATGCTGGTGGACATTCCGGAGGCGCAGCACAGGACGATCTTCATGGTGGTTTTCCTTTCGGTTTCGGCCGTCATCGGCCGGTTTGGTTGATTGGGGGTATTGGTGTTGTGGTGTGTTGAGTTATGGATGGAAGTGTGGGCGATCTATCAGGCCTCGGCCTCGGCGGCGGCCATCTCGGCCTCCTCCTTGACGTAGATGCGGTCCTGCATCTTGACGAACGGCAGGTAGATCAGCGTGGACATGGCGGTGATGAGGATCTGCAGCAGCGAGCCCTTCCAGCCGGCGACGATGAAGCCGGAGATGATCGGCGGGGTCGTCCACGGCACCTGGACGGCGCCGAACGGGGCGATGAAGCCGGTGATCTGCACGAAGTACATCACGACGATCGCGGCGAGCGGGGCGAGGATGAACGGCGCCAGGAAGTACGGGTTGAAGCAGATCGGCAGACCGAAGATGACGGGCTCGTTGATGTTGAACAGGCCGGGCACGAAGGACATCTTGGAGACCTCGCGCAGCTGCTGGGAGCGGCCGACGATGAACACGGCGATGAGCAGGCCGAGGGTCAGGCCGCAGCCGCCGAACTTGTTGAACAGGTCGTAGAGCTGCGGGGTGATGATGTGGGCGCCGTTGTCGCGGGTGAGGGCGACGCCGGAGTCGATGAGCTGCTGGTTGGCCAGGGAGTTGGCGGTGGCGAGCGGCAGCAGGATGCCCTGCATGACGTTCGGGCCGTGGATGCCGCACCAGAACATGAGCGGCGGCAGGATGGCGAAGATGATGGCGCCGGCGAGGTTGTCGGTCAGGCCCTGCAGCGGGGACTGGATGACCTTGAAGATCATCTCGGTCAGGGACACGCCGCCGAAGATCTCGCACAGCTGGTAGGCCAGGGCGGACGCGCACAGGACGATGAAGCCGGGGATGAGGGCGGAGAACGCGTTGGACACGCCTTCGGGCACGGAGTCGGGCATCTTGATGCGCACGTTCTTCTTGATGCACTTGGTGAAGACCCAGGCGGAGAACAGGCCGCAGATGACGGCGGAGATGATGCCGTTGCCGCCGACCCACGTCAGCGGGATGACGTTGGCGACCTCGGCGGAGGAGCCCTTGGGCAGGGCGTCCACGGTGCTGTGGTCGATGCCGAACGACGACGGGGAGACGCAGAAGAACGAGACCATGGCGAGGATGGCGCCGGAGATGCCGTCCAGCTTCTCGTTGTGCACGTAGGAGTAGCCGACGCCGACCGCGACGACGATGGCCAGGACGTTGAAGGTGGCGGAGTACGCCTGGTTGAGTCCGATGGCCCAGTTCTCGGTCAGGTACTTCGACATGAAGTCGGAGTAGCCGTTAATCGGGATGTTGGCCACGAGCAGGAAGATCGAGCCGAGCAGGGTGACCGGAAGCGTCAGGATGAACGCGTCCTTCAGGGCCACCACGATCTTGAAGGTGCTGAACCGAGCGAAGCCCTTCATCATGGCATCGCCGGCAGCTTGGAAATGCTCCTTCATTGGATTTCTCCTTGTTCCTCCCGTCCCACATCGCTGTGAGGCGGTTTCCATTCCTTTTCAGCAAGTTCGATTTTTCTTAAGTTGTTCGAACTTCTTGGCTATAGTATGCACTTGTTCGAATAACTTGTCAACATCGCGACACGCCGGGAATTACGGCGTTTCTTTAACTTCATCGCAGCAACTATTAACTTCGTTAACGCTCACAACGGCGAAAACTGGCCAAAGTTGTACGAATAACTTTTTCTGATATCGAACAACATGAAAGTGCAACTTTTTTCGTCGGGCCCCGAAGCCGCGGAACATCCCGACAACGGGCGGCACGCGGGGCGCCCCGCACCCACCTCACCGGACCCCACGCGCAACGCAGAACGGCACCGCCCCATCGGGGCGATGCCGTCACGTCCTCACGATCGCGGCCGACCGCGGATCGGACGCCGATCCTCTCGGACGACCGCGCTCAGCTCACGTCGTACATGCTGAAGAACTTGCCGAGCCGGTAGTTGTAGTAGCTTCTCGACACGTCGAACACCACCCCGCCCATGCTGTATACCTCGTCCTCCACGACCAGCGTGGGCTCGCCGGGCGTCAGCCCCATCGCGCGCGCCACGCCCTCGGGCAGCGCATCGGCGCGGAACGACTTGTCCACGAACCGCACCGCGACGTCCTGGCTCTCCTTGAGGTACTTGAAGATGGATCCGGCGGCGATGTGTTCGTCGAGGTACTTCACCACGGATTGCAGGAAGAAGGCGTGCTCCAGCAGCATCGGCTCGCCCTTGAGCGAGCGCAGACGCAGCAGTTCGTACACGCGGTCGCCGGGATCGCACTTGAGCCGCTTCGCGACCTCGTCGCCCGCGTCGCGCAGCCCGATCGAGAGCACCCGGGAGGTCATGTCGCCCGGGGCGAACGACGCGGACAGGCCGCTCACGTTGACGCTCACGTATCCCTCGCGGAATCGTTCGTGCACGTACATGCCGCCGCCGCGCACCGAATAGACGCGCCCCTGGGTGACCAGTTCGGCGATGGCCTTGCGCACGCAGTACCTCGTGACGCCGTACTGCTGCATGAGTTGGTTCTCGGTGGGAAGCTTGCCGTCGGGAAACGCCTTCGCGTCGATCGCCTCGGCGATCGCGACCGCCAGTTCATGGGACTTCATCGTTGTTGCCCTCCTTCGTATGCCGCGTTGCGCACGTCAGACCAGTCCGAGCCGTTCGAACGCGTGCGCCAGTCCGTCGTCCTCGACGTCGTCGGTGACGAGGTCCGCCGCCGCCTTCACGTCCTGGGACCCGTTGCCCATCGCGACGCCGTAGGCGCAGTAGTCGAGCATCGGCACGTCGACGGTCGCGTCGCCGAAGGCGATGGTGTCGGCGCGGTCGGCGCCGAGATGCGCGAGCAGCTCGTCGATGGCATGCGCCTTGGTGATGCCCGGGACGCCGAAATCCCCGAACAGTGCGGTCGCTCCCCTGCCGCCCCATGTGCCGTTCTGCAGATCGGGGAACGCCTCTCTCGCGTCGAGGAAGTCCCGATACGAACCGAGCACGTAGCTGATCTTGTTCACGTCGTCGCGGTACAGGTCACCGTCGAAGACCATGTCCGGGAAGTGGTCCCGTATGGTCTTGTCCGGCGTGGCGTCGCCCTTGCGCGCGGAGTACTCGCGGAAGGCCCGCAGCGCGCCGGTTTCGAAACGCTCGCTTGCATACAGGCCGCTGTTGCTTTCCAGATAGAACTCCAACCCGCGGTCATGCAGCCAGTCGACCGCACGACGGCACTGGTCGAGCGTGAGCGTCCGGTGCATCACCACCTCGCCGCCGCTCTCCACGTAGCTGCCGTTGCCGCCGATCATGCCGTCGAGGCCGATGTTCCACAGCGACGGGTAGATCTCGGCCCTGCTGCGTCCGGTGCAGATGTAGACCCTATGACCGTTGGCCCTCGCCGACCGGACGGCGCCGACCGCGGAATCGGGCAGACGCCCCTCATAGTCGACCAGCGTGCCATCGATGTCGAGCAGGATGATTTTGGACATCGTCGTCCCTCCTTGTTGTTTCACGTCGCGGTCCGCGTCCCCGCGTCAGTCCACCGAGGACCTGGCGAAGAACTTGACCTTGCGGTAGTCGCCGATGGTGACCGACGAGTTGAACAGCCTGCCGCTGTCGAGGAAGGCGTCCGTGCTCAGACACGGGGCGAGCTGCCCCTCCTCGAGCCCGAGCTCCTTCGCGGTGTCGGCGTCGAGCTCGCACACCTCGAACACCTTGTCGGCGTAGCCGAAGTGAAGACCGAGCACGTTGCGCGCGTAGCCGAACAGCGACCCCTCGGCGATGCGCAGGTCCAGATACGGCACCACGTCCTTGGGGAACCACGATCGCTCATAGAATCTCGGCTCGCCGTCGATCAGGCGGATCCTGACCACCTTCCACACCTGATCGCCCTCATTGCAGCGCAGCTGCTGGGCGATGTCCGGCGTGGCGCGCAGGAGGGACAGCTCCCGCACGATGGACTCCACCTTGCGCCCGGCGTACTCGGACGACAGGCCCCGCATGCTGTTGATCGGCATGTAGTCGTCGTTCTCGCGACCGTCGCGCACGTACACGCCGCTGCCGCGCATCGCGAACACGACGCCCGTGTCCGCCAATACGCCCAGCGCCTTGCGTATGCCGTACCGGCTGGAGCCGTACTGCTCCATCAGCTGCTCCTCGGTGGGCAGCTTGCCGTTCCTGCCGAACTCGCCGGCCTCGATGCGCGATCGGAGATGCCCGACGATAACGCGGTAGTCGCGTGCCATCGCTCCTCCTTTCGCCCGTGGGACCGGGAATACGACATCCTCATCGTCGTAGCCGGAGGCACCCGCCGCCGACCACATTCATCATAGTTCATGATATCTCATAACTGGAATGTGTTCGAACTTCTTGAAGTTGTCGGCGTGTACATTCGTACGCATCGGTTCCGATACGGGCGCCACGGAGGCGCTGCGGGAGGCATCGTCCGAATCTCACCCCTCCAGCTGCGCGATCCTGGCGCGGACCTTGTGCAGCTTCGCGTAGATCTCGTTGCGCCGGGCGGGATCCCTCACCCGCTGATGGTCCTTCGCGAGCTTCGCCTCGTCGGCCTTCAGCCGCGCGAGCTCATCCCGACGGGCAATGCGCGCGTCGAGCCCCGAGCCGTCGATGTCATCCAGGATCGCCTGCGCGCACAGCGAATCCCACAGCTCGTCCATCGTCTCGCCGAACGGCTCCAGCTGCGCCTCGCCGGCCGGACGCCACCGACCCGCGTACACCTTCGTCACGGCGGGACGCCCCGGCTTGACCGGCACGTTGCGTCGCACCGCGAACGCGCATTCCTCGCGCGTCGACCCCTCGTACGGGACCTCGCGCACGCAGGCGAACACGATGCCCGACCTGGAGCGGATCGACGAGATCAGCTCGACGAGCTCGGCCGGCACCGCGTCGGTCCTGCCCGTCAGCCGCAGGCCGATGACCAGGATCTCCGGCGTCCTGCCGCCGTCGGCCGCGGTCCCCGTGTTGGCGGGACGCAGCAACGCGAGCATCGTGATCGACTCGACCTCGGTCTGCAGCCGCTGCTTGAGCTTGGCTGAGATCGGCAGTTTCAGGAACATCGCCTTCGGCAGCGTTCCCTTCGCCTCCGGCACCGCCATCGAGACGGGCAGACCCAGCGTCAGCGCGGACACGGAACCGCAATGCGCAACGGCAACGGTCATCATCGACCTTCCTTTCACTGTTGGATGTCTCGTATCGGCCCGTTCATCACGCCAGACCGAGCGTCGCGAACGCGTTCGCCAGCCCGTCGTCGTGGATGTCGGTGGTGACGATGTCGCAGAAGTCCTTGATGCCGTGGATCGCGTTGCCCATCGCGACGGATGTGCCGGCGGCTTTGAGCATCGCGGTGTCGTTGTCGGAGTCGCCGATGGCGATGGTGTCGGCGATGCCGACCCCGAGCGCGGCCGCCACGTCACGCACGGCGGTGCCCTTGTCGACGCCGTTGATGAGCAGTTCGCCGTTGTTCGGCGAGATCGCGTCGTACGAACCGTGCACGGTCTCGAACCACGGCGACAGGTCGCGCTTGGTCTGCTCGAACGTCACGTCCGGGTCGGGGCCGGTGAAGTACGATCCCTTGCTCACGTGCAGCACCTCCCCCAGCGTCGACCCGCGCGGCACCTCGATGTCGTCGATGAGGTGCCAGAACTGCGCGAACTCGCCGCGGTTGAACGCCTTGCCCTTCGATTCGAGGTGACGGCGGTAGCCTTGCGAGATGTACATGCCCGAGGCGCCCTGCCACTGGTAGCTTGCGATGCCATGCTCGCGGAAGTACGCCATGGCCGCGTCGATCGCCTCGGCCGGCACCTCGTGGCGGAACAGTTCGCGGTCTCCGACGTTCGCCTGCGCGCCCGCGACGGACACGACGCCGTCGAAGCCGAGATCGAGGATGCTCCGCTCGATCTTCGGCATGGAGCGTCCGGTGCAGATGAACAGCCGGTGCCCGTTCGCCTGCGCCCTGCGGCACGCGGCCTTGGCCGATTCCGGCACGACGTGGTTCTCGTCCGCCAGCGTGCCGTCGATGTCGATGAACACCAGTTTGCCCGTGTTCGCGCTCATGTCCTCTCCCCCGGTCATTCGTCGTATATACGTATGTATGAGTCCGCCGCGGCCGCCGCTCAGCGCCCGTAGAACAGACGGTCCGTCACCTCGCGCGCCTTGCGCATCACGGCGAGCAGGTCGTTCTCGAAGTGCTGTCCGCGGTTCGCGTCGTACCCCAGATACACGGCGATGCCACCGAGCGAGTACATGTCGTCGGGCAGGATGTCCGCCTGACGCGCGCGTCCGCTCCACAGGTAGTTGCCGTTGCGGGCGGCCGTGCACATCGTCCAGGCGCGACGCAGCGTGAACGCGTCGGCCGCGGAGATGATCCTCCTCGACTCCAGCACGTCCAGCGCCGGCAGGGTGCCGTTGACCCGCAGGTCGGCGATGTCGCCGGCGTGCTCGAGCTGCATGAGCTGGATGGTCCATTCGACGTCGGACAGGCCGCCCTTGCCGAGTTTCAGGTGCCGGTCGCGGCGCACGCCGCGCGGCAGGCGTTCGGCCTCCATGCGCGCCTTGAGCTTGCGGATGTCGCCGATCTCGACGTCGGTCAGGTCGACGTGCGGGTAGCGCAGCGGATCGGCGATGTTCGTCAGGAAGTCGTGCGCGAGGACGGCGTCGCCGGCCGCGTACCGGGCGCGCAGCAGCGCCTGGTGCTCCCACGTGCTCGCCCACGAGCGGTAGTACTCCTCGCACGAGGCATAGGAGCGCACGAGCGGGCCGTTCTTGCCCTCGGGGCGCAGGTCCAGATCGAGTTCGATCTGCGGCTCGAGCGTGGTGGGCCCCTGCAGGATGGCGCGCAGGTCCTCGATCACCTTGCGGGCGAACAGGTTCGCCGCCCCCTCGTCGGCGCCGTCGGCGGGACGGTAGATGAGGATCGCGTCGGCGTCGGAGCTGAAGTTGACCTCGCGTCCGCCGTAGCGGCCCATGCCGATGACGGCCAGCGTCGCCGGCGCCTCGGCGAGTCCGCCCTCACGCACGCGGCGGGCGACGGCCCAGGTGAGCGACGCCTCGATGATCGCGTCGTACACGTCGGTCATGCCGTTGAGGGAGGCGGCGTCGTCCAGCACGCCGCTCATCCACGCGAGGCCTATGCGTTCGATCTCGTGGCGGCGCATCGCGCGCATCGAGGTAGCGAAGTCGTTGATGTTCTCGGCGTTGCGTTCGAGCGACGAACGGCACTGCACGTCGAGGCTCGCCCGCGTGCGCGCCTTGAGCCGGTCGTCGTTGCCGAGCCAGGTGACCGATTCGACGGACTTGTTGAGCGCGTCGCCGAGGAACCTCGAGTTGGACAGCACGTGGCACAGGCGCTGTGCGGCGGAGTTGGAGTCGCGCAGGAAGCCGAGGTACTCGTTCTCGGTGCCGAAGTTCTCCTCGAGCTTGCGCCAGTTCAACAGGCCCATGTCCGGGTTCTGCCCCTGTCCCAGCCATTCGAGCACGGCGGGCAGGATGATGCGGTTGATCTTGGCGGCACGGCCGATGCCGGCGGTCAGGGCCGTGACGTGGCGGATGGCGGCGTCCGGGTCGCCGAATCCGATGGAGCTGAACCGCTCCTGCGCGGCCTGCTTGCTCAGGTCGATCTGGTCGTCCTCGAGCTGCGCGGAGACGGGCAGCATCGGACGGTAGTAGATGTCGAGGTGCAGGTGGCGCACCTCGCGGCGGGTCTCGTCGTAGCGTTCGACGAGCTCCTCCGGATGCATATGGAATGCGCGCGCCACGCGGCGCAGCTCCTGGTTCTGGTTGAGCAGGTCGACGTCGACGTCGCGCTTGCGCTCGAGACCGCCGAGGTTGGCGGCGGCGCCGAGGTCCGGGAACAGATGGGTGCGCTTGAGGGCCCACATCTGCTGGCGGTGCTCGAGCACGCGTTCGAAGCGGTAGTCGGCGGACATCCTCACCGCCTGCTTGCGCGACACGTAGCCGCCTTCGGCGAGCCTCGCCAGCGACTCCAGCGTGGAGCGGGTGCGCAGCGTCTCGTCGGAGCGGCCGTGGACGAGCTGGAGCATCTGCACGGTGAACTCGACGTCGCGCAGACCGCCCTTGCCGAGCTTGATCTCGCGGTCCTTGAGCGGCGCGGGGATCAGGTCCTCGACGCGTTTGCGCATCTGCTGGCAGTCGTAGACGAAGTTGTCGCGCTTGGAGGCGCTCCACACGAACGGACGGGTCATGTCCATGTACTCGCGGCCCAGTTCGGGATCGCCGGCCACGGGGCGGGCCTTGAGCAGCGCCTGAAACTCCCAGTTCTCGGCCCACTGCTCGTAGTAGCCCTGGTGGGAGGCGATGGTGCGCACGAGCGGGCCGTCCTTGCCCTCGGGGCGCAGGCCGCCGTCGATCTGCCACAGGACGGGTTCGGCGACGCCCATGATGACGGACTGGCACACGCGCTGGAGCGTGGTGGCCATCTTGGTGCCGGTGCGCAGCAGCGTCTGGCGGTCGACCTCCCTATCGGCCGGCTCGACCGCGTAGATGAGGTCGACGTCGGAGACGTAGTTGAGCTCCTGGGCGCCGAGCTTGCCCATGCCGATGATGACGAAGCGCACGTGCTCGCTGCCGGGCACCTCGCGCCGGGCGATGGCCAGGGCGCCCTCGAGCGCCGCGTCGGCCAGATCGGACAGCCCGCGGCTGATGACCGGCTGGATCTCGCACGGGTCCGGAGCGGTCGCGTCCTGGGCCATGATGGCGGCGAGCTGGCGGCGATAGGTGCCGCGCAGGGCCGTGGCGGCCTCGGCCAGCTCCTTCGTGGCGACGGGCGCGACGGGATCGTCCGGATCGGCGCCGACGGCCCTGAGGATGTGGGCGCGACGCTGCGCCTTGTTGTACAGGTGGCTGTTGCAGGAGTCGATGGACGCGGCCTCGACGAGCTCCGGGCGGAAGCGCATGAGCTTGCCGAGTTCGTCGGAGACGCCGAGCACGGTGATGAGCCGTTCGAAGGCCGCGGCGTCGGGGACGATGCGGTCGAGGTCGCGCCCCTGGCTCTGCACGGCGTTGGTGATGCTCACGAGGTTGGCGAGCGCGCCGTCGGGATCGCACGCCTCGGCGAGCGCCTTGAGGACGAACCGCAGACGATCGGCGGGCACGCCGTCGGCGGCGAGGCGGTCGAACATGCCGCGGGCTTCGTCGAGGTTCTGCAGTCCCGCGCGGATCAGGTCCATCGCGGAGGGTCGGAAGGCGTCACTTGCGTTCATACTTAGCTAATGTACACGGTCCGGGCGGGATACGGGCGGCTTATTTCTTAGCGTTTCCGGCGTTCCCGGAGCCTTCGTCGCCGTCCTCGTCGTCGTCCTTGGCGTTCCATCCGGTGATGGCGTTGTAGGAGGTCCATCCGATGACGACGAGCAGGCACAGGGAGAAGACGATGGTGGCCCAGTTGGTCAGGGATCCGTCGGCGTTGGCCTCCATGAGCGACTGGACGAGCCATGCGGCGCAGGCGACCGCGGTCACGGCGTAGAGGCGCGCGGAGGATTTCTTGTTGAGGTTCATTGCAGTGGTTCCCTTCTGGCTGCGGACATGCAGGGCCGGTCGTCCGGAACCGGCCGCGAGACGGAAGAATGGGGCCCGCGGACGGACCGAAGCCCGGGCGCGGACCCCATTCTAGGAGGAGGAGTGGGATGAGGTTATGCGGTTCAGCTCTTCTTCTTCTTGGACATGATGTCCACGGCGACGGCCAGCAGGAGCACGAGGCCCTTGATGGTCTTGACGACCGCGGTGTCGACGCCCATGATGGACAGGCCCTGGTTGATGACGCCCATCACGAACGCGCCGACCACGGCGCCCGGGATGGTGCCGATGCCGCCGGTGACGGCCGTTCCGCCGATGAAGCAGGCTGCGATGGCGTCCATCTCGAACTCCATGCCGGCCTGGGCGGTGGCGGAGGCGAGGCGGGAGAGCATGCAGACCGCGGCGACGGCGGACAGGAAGCCCATGTGGACGAAGAGCAGGAAGTCCACGCGGCGGGTGTTGATGCCGGAGAGGATGGCGGCCTTGCGGTTGCCGCCGACGGCGTACACGTGGCGGCCGAAGACCGTCTTCGTCAGGATGAAGTTGTAGACGAAGACCAGCACGCCGACGATGACGAGCATGATCGGGGTGCCGCCCTGGTCGGCGTTGCCGGAGGAGGCGAGCAGGTAGGTGACGAAGAGGATCACGACGGTGGCCAGGACGATCTTGACGATGGTCAGGCTCATCGGCTCGGGCACGAGTCCGACCTTGGCGACGCGGGCGCGCTTGCGCAGCTGGCTCCAGGCGAAGGCGACGATGCACAGGACGCCCAGGACGATGGTCAGGCCGTCGAACGGACCCCACCAGCCGAGGATGTTCGGCAGGTAGTTGCGGGCGATGCCGCGGAACTCGAGGGAGGTGATCGGGACGGACTCGCCGACGATGACGGTGGCGAGGCCGCGGAAGATGAGCATGCCGGCCAGCGTGGTGATGAAGCCCGGGATGCCGACGACGGCGACCCAGAAGCCCTGCCAGACGCCGACGATGAGGCCGACGATCAGGGCCACGAGGATGGCAACCATCCAGTTGACGCCCTGACGTTCCATCAGGAGGGCGCACACGCCGCCGATGAAGGCGACGAGGGAGCCGACGGACAGATCGATGTGCGTGGCGATGATGACCATCACCATGCCGATGGCGAGGATGATCACGTAGGCGTTCTGCTGGATCAGCGACACGAAGGAGTTCGGCTTCAGAAGCACGCCTCCCGTGAGGATCTCGAACGCGACGACGATGACCAGCAGCGCGCCGACGATGCCGTACTGGCGGGCGTTGTTGGCGACGGTGGCCAGCAGGCCGACCTTCTCTTCCTTCTTAGCAGGTGTTGCGGTTGCGGCGCTCATCAGGCTGCCACCTCCCTTTCCTTGGTCATACCCTTCATCAGGTATTCCTGGGTGAATCCATTCTTCTCAACGTTGTCGGTGACTACACCGTAGGAGACCGTGTAGATGCGGTCGCAGATGCCGATCAGCTCGGGCAGCTCGGAGGAGATCACGATGACGGCCTTGCCGGCGTCGGCCAGCTGGTCGATGATCTCGTAGATCTCGTACTTCGCGCCGACGTCGATGCCTCGGGTAGGCTCATCGAGGATGAGGATGTCCGGCTGCGAGATGACCCACTTGGCGAGCAGCACCTTCTGCTGGTTGCCGCCGGAGAGGGTGGCGACGTTCACATCGATGTCGTGGCACTTGATGTTGAAGTCCTTGCGGTACTGCTCCACCTCCTTGCGCTCGATGTTGTCGTCCATCACCCCGTGCTTGCTCATCTTCTTGAGGCTCGCCAGCGAGGCGTTCTCGCGGATGTTCTGCAGGAGGTTCAGGCCGTTGCCCTTGCGGTCCTCGGTGGCGTACGCGAGACCCGCGTCGATCGCGGCCTGCACGTTGGGCAGGTGGACCTCCTTGCCCTTGACGAAGACCTTGCCGGAGATGTTGGAGCCGTAGGAGTGGCCGAAGATCGACATCGCCATCTCGGTGCGGCCCGCGCCCATGAGGCCCGCGAGGCCGACGATCTCGCCGGCGTGGACGTTGATGTTCGCGTGGTCGACGATGACGCGTTCGGAGTCGAGCGGGTGGTGGACGGTCCAGTCCTCGACGCGCAGGAACTCGGCGCCGGGCTTGTTGGACGGGTGGTCCGGGTAGAGGTTGTGCAGCGGGCGGCCCACCATCTTGCGGATCAGCTCGTCCTGGTCGAGCGGCGTCTCCGGGGTGACGTACATGACGCCGACGGTCGATCCGTCTCGGATGATGGTGACGTTGTCCGCGATGGCGGCGACCTCGTTGAGCTTGTGCGTGATGATGATGCTCGTCACGCCCTGCTTGTCGCGCAGCTGGCGCACCAGATCGAGCAGGTGGGCGGAGTCCTCGTCGTTCAGGGCCGCGGTCGGCTCGTCGAGGATGAGCAGCTTCACGTCCTTGGACAGGGCCTTGGCGATCTCGACGAGCTGCTGCTTGCCGACGCCGATGTCCATGACGCGGGTGTCCGGGTCCTCCGGAAGGCCCACGCGGTCGAGCAGCTTCTTCGCCTCGGCGCGGGTCTCGTCCCAGTCGATCACGCCGGCCTTGGCGCGCTCGTTGCCGATGAAGATGTTCTCGGCGATCGACAGGAACGGGCTCAGGGCGAGCTCCTGGTGGATGATCACGATGCCGTCGGCCTCGGAATCGTTGATCGTGTGGTACTTGCATTCCTTGCCGTCAAAGGTGATCCTGCCGGAATAGCTGCCGTAGGGGTAGACACCCGAAAGCACGTTCATCAGGGTCGATTTGCCCGCGCCGTTCTCGCCGCAGATGGCGTGGATCTCTCCGCGCCCCACTTCGAGGTTCACGTTGGTGAGGGCCTTGACCGGTCCGAACGTCTTCGTGATGTTCTCCATCGTCAGAATGGTGTCGTTGGCTGACATGCCATCACTCCTCGTTCAATGCTGGTTTCATGGGACACGCGACGCGGGGCTCGGCCTCACGCCGCGTGTCTCGTTGGGTTGGGAATCGGTCTCGGACGCTACTACTTGGTCAGCGTGTCGAAACGCTCCTGGGTGATGTAGTTGGCCTTGACGAGGTCGCTCAGGTTGTCCTTGGTGATGTTCTGCGGGTCGAGCAGCTTGGACGGCACGTCGATGTTGTTGTTGTTGAACTTGCCGTTGATGCCGGTGACGTCCTTGTTCTCCGCGATCTCGACGATCATGTCGTACACCGCGTCGGCCAGCTTGTTGACGTCCTTGAACACGGTCTCGCCCTGCTTGTCCTTGGCGATGTTGGCCACGGCGATCTCCATGGCGTCCTGGCCGGTGATGTAGGGCCAGGTGTCGGTGCCGGGCTTCATGTCCGGACGCTTGGACTCGATCGCGTTGATGACGCCCTGGGCGATGCCGTCGTACGGGGTGAGGACCGCGTCGAGCTTCTCACCGTGCGCGTAGGTGGAGTCGAGGATGGACTCCATGTCCTTCTGCGCCTGCTCGGTCTTCCAGCTCATGACGGAGATCTTCTGCCAATCCTCGACGGTGAAGTCCTTGGTCACGCCGCCCTGGCCGTGCTGGGACGGGGAGACGAGGACGCCCTTCTCGAAGTAGGGCTGGAGCAGATCCCACGCGCCCTTGAAGAAGTACTTGGCGTTGTTGTCGTCCGGGGAGCCGGTGAAGAGCTCGATGTTGAACGGGCCGGTGGCGCCGTCCTTGAGGCCGAGCTTGTCGATCAGGTAGTTGGCCTCGAGCACGCCGACCTGCTCCAGCTGGAAGGTGGCGTAGTAGTCGACCGCGTCGGTGTTCATGATCAGGCGGTCGTAGGCGATGACCTTGGCGCCGGCGTCGCGGGCCTTCTCGACCGCGGGGCCGACGGCGGTGCCGTCCTTGGAGGCCACGACGACGATCTTCGCGTCGTTGTTGACCATGTTCTCGATGTCGGCGTTCTGCTGGGCCGGCTTGTCGTCGGCGAAGGAGAGGATGACCTTGTATCCGGCCTTCTCCAGCTTGGCCTTGAGGTTGTTGCCGTCCTTGTTCCAGCGCTCCTCGGACTTGGTCGGCATGGAGATGCCGATGGTGGCGCCCTTCTCGATCTTCTCGTCGCCGGTCGACTGTCCGGTGCGGCTGCCACCGCAGGCCGCGAGTCCGGCCATCATGGCGACGCCGGCCGCCAGGGCCACGATCTTCTTGGTGAACTTCATGTGCTCTCCTTCTTCGTTGAGGGCGGGTGAACATCCTTTGTTCTCCCGAACCTGAGTGTTGCCTCAGGTTCATGTAAAAGAATACTCAATTGCGTTAAGTTGTCAAACTCATAAACCCAAGATTCAGGGAATTTGAGTTTGAGACTTGAATTCAATGTCGGAAATCCGCCATTTCCCGCCAATTACGTTGCGACACGCCGTGAACGTTCACACACCCTCCTCCGCCCACCCCTCGCGGCGAGTCCGCGGCCCCGTGACTACACTGGGGGCGTATGGCAACAAGGTTATTCGGTTCACAGACCTCGCTGCGAGAAGCGAATCGCGCCAAGCTGCTGGACAGTCTCCACAAGTTCGGCGCCATGACGCAGGTCGAGCTGGCGGAGGTGACGGGGCTGTCGACGGCGACGGTCTCCACGCTCGTCCATCAGCTCGTCGATGAGGAGCAACTCGAGACGAAGAGCACCACGCGCAACGGCCGCAGGGCCACGCTGGTCGCTCTCGCCCGCCATCAGGGTCTCGGGCTGGGTTTATGGGTCGAACGCAGGCAGCTGACGCTCGTCATCGTCGACTTCGCGAAGTCGATCATCGCCAAGCACACGCTGCCGCTCCCCTTCGGCCACAAGGCCGACGTCACGCTGGACCGGGCGATGGTGCTCGTCAACGAGACGCTGAACAACATCGACGCCGACGTCAACGAGCTGGTCGGCATCGGCGTGGCCGTGGCGGCCCCGGTCGCGACGGCCGACCGCATGATCGCCATCCCCGGCATCCTGCCCGGATGGGACGGCGTCGACATCAGGACGCCGCTGAAGACCGCGTTCGGATGCCCGGTGTACGTCGACAACGACGCGAACCTGTCGGCGTTCTGCGAGTCGCGCATGGGCGTCGCGGTCGGCAAGCGCAACTTCGTGTACATCGGCACCGGCGACGGCGTGGGCGCCGGCATCACGATCGGCGGCACGCTGCTGCACGGCGTGACCGGCCTGGCCGGCGAGATCGGCCATATCCAGGTCGATCCGCTGGGCTCGATCTGCGCGTGCGGCAACCGCGGCTGCCTCAACACCGTGGTCTCCGAGGAGCGTCTGGTGCAGCTGCTGAGCGTGACGCACGGCAACATGACCCTCGAGGATCTGGTCGCCAAGGCCAACGACGGCGATCCCGGATGCCGACGCGTCATCGCCGATGCGGCCGTGCGCATCGGCCAGGTGGTGGCCGACCTGTGCATCAGCGTCGACCCCGAGATCGTGGTGCTCGGCGGCACGTTGTCGCTGGCCGGCGACATCTTCTCCCAACCCTTCGATGAGGCGCTGCAGCGCATGCTGTTCCCCGACGCGGTGGCACCCATCGACGTGAGGCTGTCGGCGCACCCCACCGACGCGGCCGCACTGGGAGGCGCGCTCGTGGCCGTGGAGTACTCGTCGCGCAACGACATGGCGCGCTGAGCGCACAAGACGAAAGGGAACGAATGAACGGACAACGCGTCAACGCCGGCGGTGCCGGGCGGACGGGCGGATCCTCGAGGCAGCCGTTGCTGCGGCTCGAGAACATCTGCGTCAAATTCGGCTTCGTCGAGGCGCTGAAGTCGGTCAACCTCGACATCGGCCGACAGGAGGTCGTCGCCATCGTGGGCGACAACGGCGCGGGCAAATCCACGCTGATCAAGGTCGTCGCGGGGTTCCTGCAACCGGGGTTCGGCCACATCTACCTCAACGGCGAGGAGGTCGTGATCCCCTCGATCCGCGCGGCCGACCGTCTCGGCATCGCCTCGGTGTTCCAGGGCCAGGAGTTCTGCGACAACCTCAACGTCGCGGCGAATCTGTTCCTCGGCAAGGAGATCAACCTCGGCGGCGTGCGCGACGACGAGTCGATGAACTCCCGGGCGCGCTCGGTGATGAAGACCCTGAGCTCGGCGATCCGCGTGGGCTCCCCCATCTCCTCGCTGTCGGTGGGCCAACGCCAGACCGTGGCGATCGCGCGCACGCTGCTCAACGACCCGAAGCTCATCCTGCTCGACGAGCCGACCGCGGCGCTGTCGGTGATGCAGACCGCCGAGGTGCTCTCCTACATCAAGCGTCTGCGTTCGGAGGGCCGCACGGTGGTGATGGTGTGCCACGACCTGCCGGACGTGTTCGCGGTGTCCGACCGCATCGTCGTCATCCGTCAGGGGCGCATCACCGGCGTGCACCGCACCGTGGAGACCTCGTACGAGGAGATCATCGCCGAGATCGCAGGCGTGGCCACCGAGCACGAGTACGAGGAGATCACCGAGGACCCGAAGTATTCGAGCATGGTCCGTCAGCGCAAGCGCATCGACCGCACGATGAGCGCCGCGCTGGAGGAGAGCCAGGCGGAGGACGACGGCTACTGGGCAGGGAACGAGTAGCCGACCCCGATCGGCCGTTCGAGGTCGGGATCGAGTGCGGGCGCGGAGGGTCCGCCATGATCCGGCCCGCCGCCCGCGCTTCGGCCGGTCGGACCGCCGTGATGCGACGGCGCGCGCCTCATGTGCGTTAGACTGAACGCAGTCGCACGACGGCACGATGATCCGTGCGCGTCATGTCGCCCATGTCTCACGCATGGTTTCACGAATTTACGAAGGGATATCTGCAATGAGCAGTCTGGAAATCACGGTCACCGTCATCGTGGCCATCGTCTCGGTGGTCATCGGCCTGTTCTTCGGTCTGATTCCGATGAAGGTCGACCAGCTCACCGAGGAGCAGAACAAGTATTCGCAGTTCCTCGGCATCATCGGCGTCGGACTGGTGATCGTGCTGATCTTCACCAAGCAGGATTTCGCCTCCTGGGTGGCGATCCTCGCGATGCTGGCCGGCGTGCTGGTCGCCAAGATCCCGCCGCTGCACCGCTGGGGTCTGGAGCGTTTCCCGCAGCTCGCCCCCGCCAAGCCCAAGTCCCCGCTCAAGCGCGCCAAGCCCGCCAAGGGCGGCAAGAAGCACCGGTAGCCCCCAGCCACCACGATCGTCACTCCGGGAACATAACCCTCCACTCCGGGGTTGTCACCCTCCGCTCCGGGATTTGTAACGGAAAAGCGTTACAAATCCCGGAGCGGAGGGTGACAACCCCGGAGTCGGCGGCATGACTGCATGCGAATCGCGCCTCGCCGACGGGTCGCATCTTCCGCTTTGAATCACGCCTCCGTGAACAGCGGGCGCACGTTGCGCCAGATGCGGCGGGTGGTGGCGGGACGGTTCATCGTGTACAGGTGCACGCCGTCGACGCCGTGCGCCACGAGGTCGGTGATCTGCGCGGAGGCGTAGTTGATGCCCGCCTCGCGCAGCGTGGGCACGTCGCTTCCCCACTTGTCGAGCAGCGCCTCGACGACCGCGGGCACGCGCGTGTTGTTCTTCTCGGCCATCGAACGCAGCGACTTGGCACCGGAGATCGGCATGATGCCGGCCTCGATCGGCACGTCGATGCCGGCGGCGCGCGCCTTGTCGAGGAAGCGGTAGAAGTCCTCGTTGTCGTAGAACAGCTGCGAGATCAGATGGCTCGCACCGGCGTCCACCTTGGCCTTGAGATGCTCGATGTCCTTATCGAGGGACTCCGCCTGGATGTGGCCCTCCGGATAGCATGCGCCGAACACCTTGAGGTCGGGCCTGCGTTCGCGGATGTACCGCACCAGATCGATGGCGTGATCGAACACGCCGACCGGCTCCTCGCCCTCGATGTAGTCGCCGCGCAGCGCGAGCACGCCGCCGACGCCCGCATGCTCGAACATCTCCAACGCCTCGTCGACCTTGGCCTCGTCGGAGTAGAGCGCGGTCAGATGCGCCACGGTCGGGATGCGGTACTCCTTGCGGATCGTGTTGGCGATGCGCGCCGTGGCCGTGCGGTCGGCGTGGGTGCCGTGCCCGTACGTCACCGAGATGAAGTCCGGATCGAGCCCCTGCAGCCCGTCCAGCGTGTCGTAGATCGTCCCCACCGGAGCGTCCCTCTTAGGCGGAAACACCTCCAACGAAAACATCGGCTTGTGCATGTCTATCCCTTATCCCTTTCCGCTCAAACGCTGCAAGTGCGCGCCAATGAGCCTCACCACGTCGAACAAAACGCAACATACCAACGGAACGGGGCTGGGCGATATATGCGAAACGCGACCGTAGGCTTGGCCGAACGGCCTTGAGTGTGTCGCGTATCGCATATATCGCCCAGCCCCACCGCTGGAAACTATTTACTTATCCATGACCGGGTTCACTTCGCGAGCTTGGCGCGCACGGCCTTCGCCGCCGCGACCAGATGCTCCAGGCTCGGCCAGGTCTCCGCGTCGCCACGGGTCTTCAGGCCGCAGTCCGGGTTGATCCAGACCTTCTCGACGTCCATCTTCTTGAGGATCTCGCCGATGCGCTCCTCGATCTCCTCCTCGGAGGGGATGCGCGGGGAGTGGATGTCGTAGACGCCCGGGCCGGCCTCGGTCTCGAAGTTGGCCTCGTGGATGGCGTCGAGGACGACCAGGTCGCCGCGGGAGGCCTCGAAGGAGATCACGTCGGCGTCCATCGCGTCGATGTCGCGGATGATGTCGTTGAACTCCGAGTAGCACATGTGCGTGTGGATCTGCGTGGTCGGCTTGACCGCGGAGTGCACCAGACGGAACGCCGGCACGGCCCAGTCAAGGTACTTGGAGTGCCAGTCGGTCTTGCGCAGCGGCAGCTTCTCGCGCAGGGCGGCCTCGTCGATCTGGATGACCTTGATGCCGGCGGCCTCGAGGTCGAGGACCTCGTCGCGGATGGCGAGGGCGAGCTGCTGGGTCTGCTGCTCGTGCGTGATGTCCTCGCGCGGCCAGGACCAGTTGAGGATGGTCACCGGGCCGGTGAGCATGCCCTTCATGACGTGGTCGGTCCTGGACTGCGCGTACGCGGACCACTCGACGGTGATCGGCTTGGCGCGGGAGACGTCGCCCCACACGATCGGAGGCTTGACGCAGCGGGTGCCGTAGGACTGGACCCATGCGTTCTTGGTGAACAGGAAGCCGTTGAGGTTCTGGCCGAAGTACTCGACCATGTCGTTGCGCTCGAACTCGCCGTGGACGAGCACGTCGAGGCCGATCTCCTCCTGATGCCTGATGCAGGCGTCGATCTGGGCCTTGATGAACTCGTCGTAGGCATCCTTGGTGATCTCGCCCTTGCGGAACCTGGCGCGCTCGGCGCGGATCTCGCGGGTCTGCGGGAAGGAGCCGATGGTGGTGGTTGGCAGCAGCGGCAGGCCGAGGGCCTCGCGCTGCAGCTTCTGGCGCTCGGCGCGGGCGGGCTGACGCACGAAGTCGGCGTCGGTGAGGCCGGCGATGCGCTCGGCGACGGCGGCGTCGGGGGCGACGCGGGTGCCGTCGAACAGATCCTGGTTGGCGGCGAGCGCGGCGGAGGCCTTGCGCTCCTCGTCGGAGGAGTCGGCCAGGACCGCGATCTCCTTGAGCTCGCCGAGCTTCTCGACGGCGAATGCGAAGTGCTTGAGGACCTCCGGCTTGAGGGCGGTCTCGCCCTCGGTGCTGAACGGCACGTGCAGCAGGGAGCTGGCGGTGGAGACGGCGACGTTCGGCGTGACCTGCTTGAGCGCATCGACCAGACCGAGGCTCACGGCGTAGTTGTTGCGCCAGATGTTGCGGCCGTTGACCACGCCGGCGAAGATGGTGGTGCCCTCGGCGACGCCGTACTGGGAGACGGCGGCGAGGTTCTCGTCCTTGCCCTCGTTCAGGTCGAGGCCGATGCCGTCGAAGCCGAGGGCGTTGACGGTCTCGTACACGTCGGCGATGTGGCCGAAGTAGGTGTTGAGCAGGACCTTGATCTTGCCGTCGCGCGCGGGCAGGATCCTGGAGTACAGGTTCTTGAAGAGCTCCACGTCGCCCGGCTGCTTGTCGAGCACGAGGAACGGCTCGTCGATCTGGATCCACTCGGCGCCCAGCTCGGCGAACCTGGCGATGACCTCGGCGTAGACGGCGGCCACGGAGGCGACGAGCTCCTCGGAGTAGTCGATCTCCTGGGCGTTGTCGTCACGGGAGAGCTTGAGGAAGGTGTAGGGGCCGATGAGCACCGGCTTGGTGGTGATGCCCAGCTCCTTGGCCTCGTTGAACTCGTCGAACGGCTTGGTGCCGTTGAGCTTGATCTCGGTGGACGGCTCGATCTCCGGCACGATGTAGTGGTAGTTGGTGGTGAACCACTTCTTCATCGGCAGGGCGGTGACGTCGCCCTTGTCGCCCTGGTAGCCGCGGGACATCGCGAACAGCGTCTCCTCCGGCTGCTCGAAGGCGAGGTTGCGGTAGCGCTCCGGGATGACGTTGAGCAGGATGGCGGTGTCGAGCAGCTGGTCGAAGTAGCTGAAGTCGTTGCTCGGGATCAGATCGACGCCGGCCTCGGCCTGGATCCTCCAGTGCTTGGCGCGCAGCTCCTTGGCGGTGGCGTGCACGTCGTCGAGGGTGGCGTTGCCCTTCCAATAGGCCTCGATGATCTTCTTGAGCTCTCGGTTCTGACCGATGCGCGGGAATCCGGACACGGACGTGAGTGCAGTCATGAATCCTCCATACTGCTTCGTTAGCAAACGGCTTTTCAACCCGCCCAGCCTATCAAACACGTCCTAAATCAGGGTCATCAACGACATGGAAGTGTCGCTATAAATCGGCTTTATACCGCCGTTTCATACCCTTCGCAGCACGTGTGGGAGACGATCGGCGGGAAACATCGACGCCAGTATACGAGGAGTGCGCGGGGGCGATGGATGTCGCGCCCATATGCCGGAACGCGACGTCCATCGGTCGTCCCCGATCGGGCCGGCGGACGTCCGGCGACGGACGAGACGGACGGCGACGGCCGAATCAGTCGAAGTCGGAGGAGCTCATCACGGCGAGCAGATCGCCCGAGTGCACCTGCCACTGGTCGAACGGCCTGTCCGAGCCGAAGATCACGATGCCGGCGGTCTGCAGCCCCAGATTGAGCAGGTCGAGACGCTCGGGATCGGAGTCGGACGAGGCGATCCACTGGCTGGCGATCGAGACGGTGGGCTCATGGCCGAGCACCATGAGCACGCGTGTCTTCTCCTTGGCGTGGGAGAGCTCGTCGAACACGGACTGCACGCCGCCCTCGTACAGGCTCTGGTGATAGTCCACCTTGGGCTTGTCCCCGAAGGTCTTGAGCATCTTCCCGCAGGTCTGACGCGCCCTGGCGGCGGCCGAGCAGACGATCATGTCCGGATCGAGCTTCATGTCGGCAAGCCCCTTGGCGACCTTCTTCGCCTGCTTGAGCCCCTTGGACGTCAGCTCACGACCGTAGTCGCCCTCGGCGTGGAAGGGCTCGGCCTTCGCATGACGCATGATGATCAGGATGTGCTTGTAGTCCTTGGCTCGCTTGGCCACCTTGTTTGGATTGGCTCCCATGATGGTCAAGTATAGTCCCGCCCGTATGCCCCCGTCCGGCGCTCCCCCGTCCGGAAGCGCCGGCTCCCGATCACCCGATCAGGATTCGAGCGCGTCGACCATGCGATCCAGATCGCGCAGCACCTTGCGCAGCTTGCGGTCGGAGATGTCGCGCAGTTCGAGGTCCTCGAGCTGCGCCTCGCGCTCCTCGGCGGTCAGCTCGTCCACGTCGGTGACAGTGTCCTTGGTGGCGCGCTCGCGCTTCTTGAGCGCGGTGAAGCCCTCGGCCATCGCGCGCGAGACGACGAGGAAGCCGGTATGACCGATCATCTGATGATCGGGACGCACCGCGAGGCCCTGCGCCTTCCAGCTGCGTTCGAGCGTCTCCTGCACGGCCGGCTCGGTCCACACGCCCGATTCGCGCAGAGCCTCGACCATGCGGCTCATCTGCGTGGTGGTGGTGATGTAGGCGACGAGCACGCCGCCGGGGGCGATCACGCGGTACGCCTGCTCGAGACGGTTCCATGGATCGAGCATGTCCAGCATGATGCGGTCGTAGTGGTGCTCCGGCAGCTCGGCGGCGACCGAGTCGAAGTCGCCGGTCCGCAGGTCCCACCACTCCGGGCGGCGGCCGTAGTAGACCGTCGCGTTGGCCTCGGCCACGCGCGCGAAGTCGGGACGCATCTCGATGGTGGTGAGCCGGCCGCCCTCCCCCACCGCATCGAGCAGATTGAGGCTCATCGCGCCCGATCCGGCGCCGGATTCGAGCACGCGGTGGCCGGTGCGGATGTCGCCCAGCTGGATGACCTGCGCGATGTCCTTGGGGTACATGATCTGCGCGCCGCGGGGCATGGAGAGCACGTAGTCGGCGAGACGCGGACGCATCACCGCGTACTGCCATCCGCCGATCGCGCGCGCCGCCTTCCACGGCTTGGACGCGTCGCGCTCGGGATGCAGCTGGTTGATCTGGGCCTCGCACTTGGCCGTGACCGTGGTGACGACGACGCCCTCGGTCGAACCGATCACGTCGTCGTGCAGGATCAGGCCGTGCTCGGTCTGCGTGGAGCCGCCCGGCACCAGCTGGTCGGTGATCTTCTTGTTCCTGCGGTCGGTGAACTGCACCTTCTCGCCCGCCTGCAAAGGCCCGCGTCGCATCGTTTCTCTCCCATCCCGTGTCCGTACGATGATCGTCCGGCGTCCGGAGGTCCGCCGGAAGCCGGCTTCCCATCCTATCGAAGGCTCGGGAGCGGCGGCGCGGCCTATGTGCGGCCCGGCCGCCAGCCGGTATCGGCCCGCAGCGTACGCAGGGCGGCCGCGTACGAGCCGTCCTCGCGCATGTCCTTGAGCGCCGCCTCGACGTTCTGCGCCAGGGTGTCGGCGCCGGCGGGCAGCGCGACGCCATACCGCGTTCCGCCGTAGGCGACGCCGCTCACCGGTCGCGACAGCCCCGCGCCCTGGGATCGCGCCAGTCCGGCGAGCACGACGTCGTCGCCGGCGATGGCGTCGGCCGTGCCGACCATCAGGTCGGTGACGCACTGCGGGTACGTGTCGCGCTCGCGCGTGTTCGCCTTCGGCTGTTCGGCGAGCAGCGATTCGCCGGAACCGGCGACCACGCACACGTCGCGTCCGGCGAGGGCGGCGACGTCCGTGATCGTCCCGGCGTCGTCGGGACGGACGAGCAGTCCCTGCGAGACGGTCAGATACGGTCCGGCGTAGGCGACGGCGTCCGATCCGTCGTCGGACGTTCCGTCCGTTCCCGCGCCGCCGTCAGCCGACGAATCCGCGTCCGCGTCGTCGGGCATCGGCATGCCGGCGACGACCATGTCGACGGTCCCGTCGTCTAGCAGGTCGAGTCGGTTGGACGGCATCACCTGCTTGAAGACGATCTGCTTGTTCGCGTAGCCGAGCTTCTTGGCCACGTACCGGGCGATCTCCACCTCGAATCCCGCATACGTGCCGTCGTGCCAGCGTGCGAGCCCCGGTTCGTCGGCGGCCACGCCGATCGCGATGGTGGGGCCCTCCGGCTGGATGAACGTCTCCGGGGCGCCGCCGCATCCGGCTGCAGTGGCCGTCAGCGCCGAGACCAGCACCGCGGCGCAGGCGCGGCGCACGGCCGGCGCGACGCGTCCCGCGCTCATCGCCGCACCGCCCGTGCCGCCGTCAGCTCCGTCATCGGGACCGTCACTTGAACATGCGCGAACGGGTGAGGAACCAGGTGACGACCATCGACAGCACGATGGAGATCAGGATGATGGCCGCGAAGCCCCAGGGCTTGTCGCTCAGCGGCATGCCGAGCATGCCCTCCTGGAAGTTCATGCCGTACATCGAGAAGATCAGCGTGGGGATGGACAGCGTGATGGAGATGATCGTGAAGATGCGCATCACGTTGTTCAGGTTGTTGGACACGATCGACGCGAACGCGTCGGTCATGTTCGCGAGGACCCCGCTGTAGATGTTGGCCATCTCGATGGCCTGCTTGTTCTCGGTGATGACGTCGTCGAGCAGGTCCTCGTCGTCCGGGTACTGCTTGATGCGCTGCAGGGTGTTGAGCTTCTCCATCACGATCTCGTTCGATTTGAGGGAGGTGGTGAAGTAGACCAAGGTCTTGGACAGCTCCATGAGCATCACGATCTCGCGGTTCTGCATCGAATGGCGAAGCTTGAGTTCGAGCTTGTCGCTCTCGCGGTCGATGATGCGCAGGTAGCGCAGGTACATCGTGGCGTTGCGGTACAGGATCTGCAGGATGAACCGCGAGTGCATGTACGTGTTGAACCCGCGGATCGTGCCCTCCATGAACGGGTGGAGCACCGGGGTGTCCTGCATGCACACGGTGATGATGAGGTGCTCGGTGACGATGATCGACAACGGGATGGTCTCGTACCAGTCACGTCCGCCGCGCTCCTCGACGGTCGGGATGTCGACGATGACCATCGTGTAGTCGTCCTCGACGTCGACGCGCGACCTCTCCTCGTCATCCAGCGGGGCCCTGAGGTCGGCGAGGTCGACGCCGGTCTCGGAGGCGACGGTGGCGAGCTCGACGTCGGTGGGCTCGCTCAGGCACAGCCAGGAGCCGTTCTCGGGTTTGTCGATGCGTTCCACCTGACCATTCATGGTGCTGAACATCCTCAACATCGTCTTCACCCGCCTTCCGCTGCGCTTATCGTCGTGTCCTCCGGCCGTTCCCGTCCTCGCGCCGGCCCCTGTCGGCGCCACGGGAAAACCTCGACAAGTCTAGTCCCACGTGGGGAGCACCGCCCGCACGGGTCGGCCGTCGGACGCGAATTCACCGTGAATTCACCGCCGCGGCCGCGTCACGGACCACGTCACGGACCGTCACGGCCCACGATGGGGACGATCGCTTCCGGAATGCGGACTCACCAGGTGATCGGCGTCCATTCGGGCATGTGCGGCCCGTGCAGGTCGGCGGGACCGTTCTCCCAATCGCCCTCGGCGGCGATCGCGGGGCCGTGGTTGTGCTCCAGCAGCTCCCACATCGGCGGATCGACGGCCCGCCCGTTGACCGTGTACCGCACCCTGAGCCGGCTCCAGTGGGCGTTGCGCATCGCGCCGAGCGCGTCCATCGCGTCCGGATCGATGCCGAGCAGCTCGCTGATCGTGGCGACGATCCACGATCCGTGGCCGACGATCATCAGCGTCGTGGGCACGTCGTCCGCGTACCGCGGGTCCGCGATGATGTCGAGCAACGCCTTCACGCCTCGCGCGCCGAGCGCCCTGCGGCTTTCGACGCCGTACGCGAGCTCGCCGCCGGTACGGTTCTTCCACGAGTCGTATGCGGCGGCGTCCGACTCCCTGATCTCCTCGCGGGTCATGCCCTCCCACGCGCCGAAGCTGCGCTCGCGCAACCGCGCGTCGGGGATGACATCGAGGCCGAGGAGGTCGGCGAAGGCGTGCGCGGTCTGGAGCGCGCGGAACAGATCGGAGCTTCTGACGACCATCCGTCTGCGGGCGGCGGGCGCCTCGCGGTACTCGTCGATGCTGGTGCGTTCGGCCGCGTCGGGACCGGGCTGCGCGATGTACTCCGGATGCGCGGCGAGACGGGCGACCTTCGCCCAGTAGTAGCGGCCGGCGAGCGCGAGCCCGGACTGGTCGGCCTGCCATTGCCCGACGATGTCGAGCGGCACGTCGATCTGCCCCTGCAGACGCCGGTTCAGGTTGTAGTTCGTGCGCCCGTGCCTGAGCATCACCACTTCGTCGATCATCGTCGATCCCTTCCGTACGGTTCTCGGTTCCGCGTCCAGTCTCCCACATCCGTCGGCCATCACGGCCCGGCACACGCGCCCCGTCTCGTCGGCGATGTCTCCTCGGCCCCGATCGGGGCGGTCGCCCCACGTAGAATGGCATGGTGATGATTTCCGATGAGACGCGCGCGTTCGTCGCCGCGCACCGAGACGAGGACGTGCGCGAGCTGGCGCTGCACGCGGGACGACCCGACGGCGTCGACCTGACGGTCGCGCTGGAGCAGATCGCCGGATGGCAGACGGCCCGCACGAAGCTGCCCGACTGGGCCGCGCACGACGACGTGTGGTACCCGCCGCACCTGTCGATGGAGCAGTGTTCATCCGAGTTCACCGCGCGGTACAAGGCGGATCTGGCACGACGTCTGGTCGGCGGGTCCATGTGTTCCGGTGCACAGGGCACGCCCGGGCACTCGTTTTCGAACGGATGCGTCTGCCCGGATGCGACGGGCACGGGCATGGCCGATACGGATGCGCCCCGCGTGGACGCGGTGGGCGCCCGTCCCTTCCCCGCGACGCTGGTCGATCTGACCGGCGGGTTCGGCGTGGATTTCTCGTACATGGCGCGCGCGTTCGACCGCGCGGTCTACGTGGAGCGACAGCCGCACCTGTGCGCGATCGCGGAGCACAACATGCCCGCGCTGGGACTGCCCCATGCCGAGGTCGTCAACGCGGACGCCGAGGATTTCCTCGACGCGATGCCGGAGGCGACGCTGGTCTTCCTCGATCCGGCGCGACGCGACGCGCACGGCGCGCGCACGTACGCGATCGCCGACTGCACACCGGACGTGCTGGGCATGCTCGACCGTCTCCTCGCCAAGGCCCCGCATGTGATGGTCAAGCTCTCCCCGATGCTCGACTGGCACAAGACCGTCGACGATTTCGCCGGTCACGTCTCCGAGGTGCACATCGTCTCCACCGGCAACGAGTGCAAGGAGCTGCTGCTCGTCGTCGCACGCGACGTGCACGCCGAGCCGCGGGTCACCTGCGTGAACGACGCCCAGCGCTTCGTGTTCGGGGCCCCCGGAACCCCGGGAACGTCCGATTCCGCAGTATCCGACGTTTCAGCCTCCATCCGACCCCGTCAAACGTCCGATACTGCGGGATCGGACGCACTCGGGGCCGTTTCGGGCTCTCAGACATCCGATTCCGCAGTATCGGGCGTTTCCGAAGCCGTTTCCGGCTCCCGGACGTCCGTTCCTATAGGATCGGCCACGGTGGAGGCGGGATGTGACCGGCGCACGGCGCATTCCGCGGGATCCGAGGCACGGCTCCTGCCCGATGCACGGTATCTGTACGAGCCGAACGCCTCGATCATGAAGGCGGGATGCTTCGACGAGCTGTCCGCATGCTTCGGCGTGCGCCGGATCGGGGCGAACAGTCACCTGTTCGTCTCGTCCGAGCCGGTCGCGGATTTCCCCGGTCGTTCGTTCGTCATCGAACGCATCGCCACGATGAACAGGAAGGAACTCAAAACCGCCCTCAACGGGCTCACGCACGCGAACATCGCGACCCGCAACTTCCCGCTTCCCGTCGCCGCCCTGCGCAGAAAACTCAAGCTCAAGGACGGCGGCGACGTCTATCTCTTCGCCACCACCGACGCGCATGGCCGACATCTCGTCATCAGGTGCCGCAAGGCGTAGGACGGGACGGCAACCGGCACGACCGCAACGGCTCGAATCATCTCGAATCCGTCGGGTCGACCTCGACGGCGGTCGAATACGACGAGGGCGGCCCTCCGCTGGGGAGGACCGCCCTCGCATCGCGGCTTCACCGGGCCGGAGGATCCGTTCCCTATCGGCAGGTCGCCGACGGAACCGATCCGGACGGACTCGGAAGCCTCAAAAAATCAGTCCTTGACGATGGTCTTGCCGGCGGTGGGGCCGGAGGCGAGGTTCTGGATCTCGGTGATCTCGAGGACCGGGATCACGGCCGGCTTCTTGGTGCCCTTCTCCTCGGCGACCTTGACCTGCTCCTCGTAGATCGCGTCGTCGGTGTGCAGGGTGACGTTGCCGCGGAAGCGGTAGCCCTTCTTCTCGGCGAGGTTCGCGAAGGCGATGACCAGCGGGGAGCCGTCCTTGAGGTTCTCGTAGGCCTGGCCGGCGGTGCGCTCGTGGTAGGCGATGTGGTTGTCGTCCAGCACGAACAGCGACATCTTCGGACCGAGGTCGAGCTGACCGTCCTTGGAGACGGTGGAGACCCAACCCAGGTTGTTCTCGATGAAGGTCTTCATCTCATCGGTGAGCGTTGCCATAGTGACATCCTTTCGACATGACGTAGGTATCCTTGCACCACCTTACCCAATCGGCCCTCGATCCGCCGCATGACATGGCGAAACTGCGCTGTGAGCATGCTCACCTTCAGGCGGTCCGACAAGGAGCCATCCCATGCACCACGCGCATCCGTCCCGAGCATGTCGCGGCCCGCGCGGCCGTATCGTATGTATGTCGTCATGGAAGCGGAAGGAAACGAGGTTGTCGCCATGGGTCTGGCAGAACGAATCGGCGCGTTGCGCAGTCGCTGGTCGCGCTCCTTCCCGCCGAACCTCGCGCGTCTGATGCTGCTCTCCTGCGCCGCGCTGTGGGGCGGCAGCTATCTGCTCGCCAAATTCGCGATGGAGGCCATCCCGCCGCAGTGGTTGATGGGACTGCGCATGGTGGGCGCGTGCCTGTGCATGCTGGCCCTGTTCCACCGGCACATCGTACCGTTCCTCAGACCGTCGATCATCGTTCCGGCGCTCGTGGTGGGATTGACCTACTGGGGCACGATGGTCACGCAGACCATCGGCCTGCAGACCATCGAGCCGGGCCGAAGCGCGTTCCTGACGGCCGCGTACTGCGTGCTCACGCCGTTCGCCACGTGGATCGTGTCCAAGGTGCGGCCGAAGGCGGTCAATCTGGTCGCCGGCGCGATCTGTCTGGTCGGTGTCGGCTTCGTCTCGCTCAAGGACGGGGCGTCATTGTCCCTGTCGGTCGGCGACTGGCTGACGATCGCGACCGCGGTCGTCTTCTCGTTCAATCTGACGTGTCTCGGCGTATACACCAAGCGCTTCGACCCGATCGCCGTGACGTTCGTGCAGTTCGCCGTGGCCGGCGTCCTGTTTTTGGTCGGGGCGGTGTTCACCGAGCCCATGCCGAACTCCGGATGGCTGGCGCCGTCGGTGGTGGCGAGCGTGCTGTACCTGTTCCTCGGCGCCACGATGGCGGCGCAGATCATGCAGAACATCGGTCTGGCGCACGTGCCGCCCTCGCAGGCGTCGATCATCATGTGCACGGAGAGTCTGTTCGCGGTCTCGTTCTCGGCCCTGTTCTGGGGCGAGCGCATCACGTGGAGCTCGTTGGTCGGCTTCGCGCTGATCTTCGCGGCCGTGCTGCTGTCCGTCATCAAGCCGACGAGGCATTCGCTGCACCGCAACTGATGCCTTGCCGTCCGGGACTTCCCGGCCGCGGAGGAGCCGGTTCGACTACGTCGTCGAGAGGTCGGAGCGGGCCGGAGCGGACGGGAGCCGGCGCTCCTCCGACCCCGTCCGCTCCGTAGTGTCGGCCGATATGTGGAGATTTACACACATCCATGAAAGTATTCGGCATATTTCATGAATGTCCCGGGCGTTCCCTCATCCGACCGGCTATTTTCTACTCTGATGAAGTTTATTAAAGGTCTTTCCATTTCCCAGATCGTGGCGGGTTCGCTCGCCGCGGTCACCTCGTTCCTGTTATCGGCGAAAATCGGCGTCGGCGGCTCGGTGATCGGCGCCGCCGCCAGTTACATCATCTCCACGGTGGCTTCCAACGTCTACAAGAACGTGCTCGAGGCCTCCGGCGAGAAGCTGCAGGCCATCGCCCCGGGCGGCTCGTCGGATGACGAGAAGACGGCCGACGGCGCGACCGACGAAGGCGGAGCCGACGCCTCGGTCGCCGCGAAGACCGCCGATTCCGGCGACGGCGCGTCGCAGTCCGATTCCTCCGATGCCCTCGACGCCGACGCGACGACCATCATCGCCGCTGCCGCCGGCGCCGCGCGCGCCCCGCGTTCGGTCAGCTCGAACGCCCCGACCGCCGACAAGCGCGGTCTGCCGGCCACGAACACCAGCACCTACACGGTCGACGAGATCCGCCGCAAGCGTACCCGCCGCATCGATCCGAAGCGCATGGCGATCATCGTGTCCGTCGTCTCCGGTCTGATCGGCGTGGCCTTCGCAGCCGGTCTGGTGCTGCTGTTCACCAACGGCAACGGCACCGACACGGTCGTGCGCGACGTGGTCCGTCCGACCACCACCACGCAGACGACCACGACGAACGACAACGACACGACCGACGATTCGTCCAACGACACCACGCCGACCGCGCCGGACAAGCCCGGCGACATGAAGGGCCACGACGGCACCGGTTCGACCTCGGAAGACGCCGATTCGAACGAGTCGGGCGGCACTACCGATTCCAATGATTCGAGCGATTCGTCCACGTCCGGTTCCACCGGCAGCTCCTCCGGCGAATCCAGCGGCTCCACCTCCGGCTCCTCGAGCGGCTCGAACTCAAGCTCGAGCGAATCCAGCGGCTCCACCGGCTCGGGCTCCACGTCCGGCTCCACCGGCAGCTCCTCGAGCGAGTCCAGCGGCTCCACCGGCTCGGGCTCCACGAGCGGCTCCACCGGCACCGGCTCCTCCGGCTCGACGGGTTCCTCCGGATCCACGTCGGGTTCCACGAGCGGCTCCACCGGCTCCTCCTCGGGCTCCACGAGCGGCTCCACCGGCACCACCAACTGATTGCCGGTATCCCGCCGATACGATGATGGCTCCAGGCAATGCGCCTGGAGCCATTTTCGTATGGGTTGAGAGCGTACCGACGATCCGGAACGATACGGAGGACGGAGTGGGACCCGAACGCCGTTGGAGCCTGGGACGGGTCCGAACCGGCACGGCATACGAAAAGGGGCTTGGGATTGCTCCCAAGCCCCTTCCGCTAGAACTCTAACGAGATGGAGTCAGCTCACTCGTTGTCGCCGGCGGTCGCGGCGGTGGCGGTGACGGCACCCTTCTCGGAGGTGTTCAGGCCGGAGTACACCCAGTCGGTGTAATCCGGGTGATCGTAGCCGTTGTCGACCGCGAACTGGAAGGCTTCCTGACGGAAGGCCTCGAGCTCGTTGATCTTGTCGGCGTACTTGTCGGCGTCGATCATGCGCAGGGCCTCGGCGGTCAGCTCGTAACGATCGATCTCGTTCACGCGAACCATGTCGTACGGGGTGGTGGTGGAGCCCTCCTCCTCGTAGCCGTGGACGTTGAAGTTGTCGTGGTTCGGGCGATCGTAGATCAGGCCGCGCACGTCGTGAGCGTAGGAGTGGTACGCGAACAGCACCGGCTTGTCGGCGGTGAAGATGTCGGCGAACTCCTCGTCGGTCAGGGCCTCGTCGTTCTCCTTGGCGGACTGCAGAGCGAGCAGGTCAACCACGTTGACGACCTTGAACTTGATGCCCATGGCCTTCAGCTTGTCGGAGGCGGCCATGATCTCCTGGGTCGGGACATCGCCGGCGGCGGCAAGGACGATCTCGGCCTCATCGTTGGACTTCGCGGTGGAGGCCCAATCCCAAGCGGCGGCACCCTTCTCGAGCTCGGCGCGAGCCTCGTCGAGGGACAGCCAGGTGGCGGCCGGCTGCTTGCCGGCGATGATGGCGTTGATCTTGTTGGTGGACTTGTAGCACTTCTCGGCGATAGCCAGCAGCATGTTCGCATCGGTGGCGAAGTAGATGCCGATGACGTGATCGTTGTGGAAGCACTTGTTCAGCAGCAGGGAGGTGACACCCGGATCCTGGTGCGAGAAGCCGTTGTGGTCCTGACGCCAGACGTGGGAGGAGACCAGCAGGTTCATGGACGCGATCGGCTTACGCCACGGGATCTCACGAACGGTGGCCTCGAGCCACTTGGCGTGCTGGTTGAGCATGGAGTCGATCACGTGGACGAAGGACTCGTAGGAGCTCCAGATGCCGTGACGGCCGGTCAGCAGGTAGCCCTCGAGGAAGCCTTCCATCTGGTGCTCGGACAGCTGCTCGACGACCTGGCCGGAGACGTGCATGTGCTCGTCGACCTCGTCGGAGATGTAGCCGGCATCCCACTGCTTGTTGGTGACCTCGTAGGAGGCCTGCAGACGGTTGGAGGCGGTCTCATCCGGTCCGAAGATGCGGAAGTCGTGCGGGTTGTTCTTGATGATGTCGCGGGTGTAGACGCCCAGACGACGGGTGGCCTCGAGCTGGCCCCAGCCGTGGCCGTACTTCTCGACTTCCTTGACGGCGTAGTCCTCGATGTTCGGCAGCTTCAGATCGTCGCGGATCACACCACCGTTGGCGTTCGGGTTGGCACCGATGCGCAGCTCGCCCTTCGGCATGAAGGCGAGGACGTCCTCCTTGACGGCGCCGTTCTCGTCGAACAGCTCCTCCGGCTTGTAGGACTCGAGCCAGTTCTTGAGGACCTCGAAGTGGGCCTCGGTGTCGCGGGCGGAAGCCAGCGGCACCTGGTGGGAACGCCAGGAGCCCTCGGTCTTCTTGCCGTCGATGTACTTCGGGCAGGTCCAGCCCTTCGGGGTGCGGAAGATCAGCATCGGGTAGAACGGACGGTGGACGTTGTCCGTCTGAGCGGTGGCCTTGATGTCGCAGATCTCGTCCCAGATGGACTCCCACAGATCGGCGAAGCGGCGGTGGATGGACATGTGGTCCTCATCGTCGAAGCCGGCGACGAACTCGTACGGCTCGTAGCCCATGCCGTGGAAGAACTCGTGGAGCTCCTCGTCGGAGATGCGGGACAGGATGGTCGGGTTGGCGATCTTGTAGCCGTTGAGGTGCAGGATCGGCAGCACGATGCCGTCGGTGCGCGGGTTCACGAGCTTGTTGGACTGCCAGCCGGTGGCCAGCGGGCCGGTCTCGGCCTCACCATCGCCGACGATGGCCGGGACGAACAGGGACGGGTTGTCCATGATCGCGCCGTAGGCGTGGGACAGGGCGTAACCCAGCTCGCCACCCTCGTGGATGGAGCCCGGGGTCTCCGGAGCGAAGTGGGACGGAATGCCGCCCGGGTAGGAGAACTGGCGGAAGAACTTCTGAAGACCGGCCTCATCCTTGGTGATCTTCGGGAAGGTCTCGGTGTAGGTGCCGTCCAGGTAGGACTGCGAGGTGCCGGCCGGGCCGCCGTGGCCCGGGCCCATGATGATCACGGTGTTCTGGCCGTGGTCAGCGATGAAGCGGTTGATGTGGCCGATCAGGAAGTTCAGGCCCGGGGTGGTGCCCCAGTGGCCGACCAGACGGTGCTTGACGTCCTCGCGGGTGAAGGGCTCCTTCATCAGCGGGTTGCTACGCAGGTAGATCTGGCCGATGGAGAGGTAGTTGGCAACGCGCCAGTACTTGTCAACGCCTTCGAGGGCCTCCTCGGAAACCGGAGCGTTCAGCTTCTTCCAGGGGGTGCCAATAACAGGACTCGTCATGTGTACTCCTGTACTCCTGCGCACGACGGGGGTCGCGCGCGATTGATTATTTCTGTTTCGGTCGCGAGACCTCCATAACCTTGCGGTTACAGGGTTTCCCGCTTCCAATCACCAGTCATGGTACGTGGACAACGCGACTTTTGAACGATTTCTTGCGGGTATGTTCGGAAATGTGCCGAAAATTGCTGGTTTTGTGTGAATTAGCCGGCCGATTGTGCGCATGAAATTTCCACAAACCGACGATGAAAACGTTGGAATTTCGCCGCAATCCGCCATTTTCCAACGAAGCGGCACGTTCGTTTCTTTATGTTCACTGCCGGCGTGTTGGCGAGACACCCCCCTTCGTTTTGTTCGTTTTCCGAACATGAATTGCGCTCGTTTCCCTTGTCTGGCTCGACGGGGATAATCGACGGAACAGTCATCAAGTTACATCCCGATAAACGTTAGGGGAATTTCCATGGCAACAGGTCCTGTGCTCGTCGTCGATTTCGGCGCCCAGTACGCCCAGCTCATCGCCCGCCGCGTGCGTGAGGCCAATGTATATTCCGAGCTCGTGCCCCACTCGATGCCGGTGGACGAGATCCTGGCGAAGGATCCGAAGGCGATCATCCTCTCCGGAGGCCCGGCCTCCGTCTTCGAGCCCGGCGCCCCGCGCGTCGACAGGAAGCTGTTCGAGGCGGGCGTGCCCGTGCTCGGCATCTGCTACGGCTTCCAGGCGATGGCCTACGCCCTCGGCGCCGACGTCGACAAGGCCGCCCTCGGCGAATACGGCAAGACCGAGACCGTCATCGACAGGGCCGAGGGCATCCTCGCCGGCTCCCCGGCCGAGCAGAGCACCTGGATGAGCCACGGCGTGGCCGTCAAGACCGCCCCCGAGGGCTTCGAGGTGCTCGCCCACACCGAGGGCGCCCCCGTCGCCGCGATGGCGGACGAGTCCCGCAAGCTCTACGGCGTGCAGTGGCACCCCGAGGTCAAGCACACCCCGCGCGGCCAGGAGCTCATCGAGACCTTCCTGCACCAGTGCGCCGGTCTGCCCGACGACTGGGACGCCTCCAGCATCATCGAGGATCAGGTCGCCAGGATCCGCGAGCAGGTCGGCGACGCCGAGGTCATCTGCGGCCTGTCCGGCGGCGTGGACTCCGCCGTCGCCGCGGCCCTCGTGCACAAGGCCATCGGCGACCAGCTCACCTGCGTGTTCGTCGACCACGGCCTGCTGCGCAAGGGCGAGGTCGAGCAGGTCAAGCACGACTTCGTCGAGGCCACCGGCATCCGCCTGATCACCGTCGACGCCGCCGACGACTTCCTCGACGCCCTCAAGGGCGTCTCCGAGCCGGAGCGCAAGCGCAAGATCATCGGCGAGAAGTTCATCCGCACCTTCGAGAAGGCCCAGCGTCAGGTCCTCGAGGAGGCGGGCGCCCGCGGCAAGGAGGTCAAGTTCCTCGTGCAGGGCACCCTCTACCCCGACGTCGTCGAGTCCGGCGGCGGCGACGGCGCGGCCAACATCAAGAGCCACCACAACGTCGGCGGTCTGCCCAAGGACATCAAGTTCCAGCTCATCGAGCCGCTGCGCACCCTGTTCAAGGACGAGGTGCGCGCCATCGGCACCGAGCTCGGCCTGCCCGACGAGATCGTCTGGCGCCAGCCGTTCCCGGGCCCGGGCCTCGGCATCCGCATCGTCGGCGAGATCACCCGCGAGCGCCTCGACGTGCTGCGCGAGGCCGACGCCATCGCCCGCGAGGAGCTCTCCAAGGCCGGCCTCGACCGCGAGATCTGGCAGTGCCCCGTCGTGCTGCTGGCCGACGTCCACTCCGTCGGCGTCCAGGGCGACGAGCGCACCTACGGCTCGCCGATCGTCCTGCGCCCCGTCTCCTCCGAGGACGCCATGACCGCCGACTGGTCCCGTCTGCCCTACGACGTGCTCGCCACGATCTCCACGCGCATCACCAACGAGTGCCGCCAGATCAACCGAGTCGTGCTGGACTGCACCTCGAAGCCCCCGGCAACCATCGAATGGGAATAATCGGCTGATGGAGCGTATGCCGCCTTTCCTCGGCGCTCGACGTACCTTCGTACGCCTTCGGCCTCGGACGGCGGCCTCCGCACGCATCATCCGATTATTCGGCGTCTGATTCGAACGATGAAGGGGCATCCCATATCCGCATGGGATGCCCCTTCATCGTTCCCGTATCCGCTCGTCGAGGGGATCCGTCCGCGAACGCGGGCCGAGGGGAGCCAGCCGTCCCACCGCTTCCGGCCATCCGCGACGTCCCACGGTCGGCGTTGGCCATTACACTGGATGACGCAAGCGAAAACTTCAAATGACGTTTGGGAGATACGGTGAGCGCAATCCTCGAAGGGAAGCCCGACAAGAACCTGATACTCGTTACGGGAAGGGTTCATCCGAAACTCGCGCAGGACGTCGCCGAACAGCTCGGCATCGACCTGCTGGAAACCACCGCCTATGACTTCGCCAACGGCGAGATGTACGTGCGCTACACCGAATCGGTGCGTGGTGCCGACGTGTTCGTGCTCCAGAGCCATTACAAGCCGATCAACAAGGCCATCATGGAGCAGCTCATCATGATCGACGCGCTCAAGCGCGCATCCGCCCGCTCCATCACCGCCGTGTGCCCGATGCTGGGATACTCCCGTCAGGACAAGAAGCACCGCGGCCGCGAGCCCATCTCCTGCCGTCTGGTCTTCGATCTGCTCAAGACCGCCGGCGCCGACCGCATCATGTCCGTGGACCTGCACGCCGCGCAGTCCCAAGGCTTCTTCGACGGTCCGGTCGATCATCTCATCGCCATGCCGGTGCTCGTCGACTACATCCGAGACCGTTTCGAGGGCCAGCTCGACAACGTCGCCGTCGTCTCCCCCGACGCCGGCCGCATCCGCGTGGCCGAGCAGTGGGCGCAGCGCCTCGGCGGCGGCCCACTCGCCTTCGTCCACAAGACCCGCGACATCACCCGTCCGAACCAGGCGGTCGCCAACCGCGTCGTCGGCGACGTCAAGGGCAAGGACTGCGTGCTCGTCGACGACCTCATCGACACCGCCGGCACCATCGCCGGCGCGTGCAACGTCCTGAAGGAGGCGGGTGCCAAGTCCGTCACCGTCGTCGCCACGCACGGCGTGCTCTCCGGCCCCGCCGTCGAGCGCCTGAAGGAGTGCGGCGCACGCGAGGTCGTCCTGACCGACACCGTGCCGATTCCCGAGGAGAAGCGCTGGGACGGTCTGACCGTCCTGTCGATCGCGCCGCTGCTGGCGAGCGCCATCCGCGCCGTGTTCGAGGACGGTTCCGTGGCCGAGCTGTTCGACACGTACCCCGAACACCACGGTCAGGGTTTCCTCTTCGCCTGACCTTATGGTATAAATGAACACTTGGCGGACATCGCTCCGCCGCTCCCCCATGGTGTAATGGCAGCACACGGGCCTTTGGAACCCTTTGTCTTGGTTCGAATCCAGGTGGGGGAACATCCCTTAGACGGCCGACCGGTACTCATCCGGTCGGCCGTCTATTGTTAGGTGCTTGGACAAGCACATCATCATCCAGCCAGTGAAGGGAAACGACACGCTCATGGCATCCTCGGCATTGACCGCCGCAATCATCCTCGCCGCGGGAGAAGGCACCCGCATGCGTTCCAAGAAGCCGAAGGTGCTGCACACCTTCGCCGGCAAGACCTTCCTCAACCGCGTGATGGACTCCGTCAGGGCCCTCGACCCCGCCACCCTGGCCGTGGTGGTCCACTTCCAGGCCGAGCGCGTGGCCGCCGCCGCCCGCTCCTACGACGAGTCGGTCACCATCGTCAATCAGGACGACATCCCCGGCACCGGCCGCGCCGTGCAGTGCGCGATGGCTCAGCTGACCGCCGACGGCCCGATCTCGGGCCCCGTGCTCATCGCCGCGTCCGACATGCCGCTGCTCGACGCCGACACGCTCGAGAGGCTCGTCGCCTTCCACACCGAGTCCGGCAACGGCGCCACGGTCCTGACGACCGTGCTCGACGACCCGACCGGCTACGGCCGCATCATCCGCGACCGCGACGGCAACGTGCTGCGCATCGTCGAGCAGAAGGACGCCAACCGCAGCGAGCTGGCCGTGCAGGAGGTGAACACGTCCGTGTACGTGTTCGACGCCGAGCTGCTCACCCGCGCCATCGCCGATCTCAAGTCCAACAACGCGCAGGGCGAGTTCTACCTGACCGACGCGCTCGAGACCGCACGCTCGGCCGGCACCGTCGGCGCGTTCACCGCGCCGGATCCCCTGAGCGTCGAGGGCGTGAACGACCGCGTGCAGCTCGCCGCGCTCGCCAAGGCGCACAACCGCCGCATCTGCGAGGCGTGGATGCGCGGCGGCGTCACGATCCTCGATCCGGAGACCACGTGGATCGAGGACGACGTCGAGATCGGCCGCGACGCCGTGATCCTGCCCGGCTGTTTCCTGCAGGGCCACACCGTCATCGGCGAGGAGGCCGTCGTCGGCCCGTACACGACGCTGATCGACGCGACCATCGACGCCGAGGCGACGGTCGAGCGCTCCCGCGTGCAGGAGTCCCACATCGGCCGCGCCGCCAACATCGGCCCGTGGACCTATCTGCGCCCCGGCAACGAGCTGGGCGAGGAGTCGAAGGCCGGCGCGTTCGTCGAGATGAAGAAGGCGCACATCGGCAACGGCACCAAGGTGCCGCACCTGAGCTACATGGGCGACGCCACGCTCGGCGACCACACGAACATCGGCGGCGGCACCATCACCGCCAACTACGACGGCGTGCACAAGAACAAGACGCGCATCGGCGCCGGCTGCCACGTCGGCGCGGGCAACCTGTTCGTCGCGCCCGTCGAGGTCGGCGACAACGTGACCACCGGCGCCGGAAGCGTGATCCGCCACGCCGTGCCCGACGACACGATGGTGTACTCCGAGAACACGCAGCACAACGTCGAAGGCTGGAAGCCCGCCTGGGAGCGCTGAGCCGTCCCGCCCCGCCCTCCGCTGGCGTGCCGCCGCGCGAACCGCAAGGCGGCACGCCCGGTTCCGTCACGGCCCGGCCGTGAGACACCACAGACACAACCACAACGCATACACGCATAGAGGAGATCCATGCCCGCACTGCAGTCATCCATCGACGACATCCGCATCGCCGCCCAGGCGGCCGACCGCGTCAAGGCCACCGACATCGTGGCCTTCGACGTCACCGTCCCGCTCGGCATCACCGACATCATGATGATCGCCGGCGCGTCCAACGAGCGCCAGGTGCTCGCCGTGGCCGAGGAGATCGAGAAGGACCTCTACCTCAAGTGCGGCGGACGCCAGCCGCGCGAGCGCGAGGGCCTGACCGAGGGCCAGTGGGTGCTGCTCGACTACGGCGACTACGTGATCCACGTCATGCACGAGGAGTCGCGCGAGTTCTACGGCCTCGAGCGTCTGTGGCGCGACTGCCCGCAGATCGATCTGGAGCTCGAGCACCCGGAAAGCGCCTCGGAAAGCGCGCAGCGATGACCCGGCACGTTCGCTCCGTCTTCCTCGTGCGCCACGGGCGCACCTCCTACAACGCGGCCCACAAGCTGCAGGGACAGGTCGACATCCCGCTCGACGCCGTCGGCGAATGGCAGGTGCGCCAGACCGCCGCATGGCTCAAGTCCACGTACGTCGACCAGCGTCCGGAGGTCACGGGCCGTCTGATCGTCAGCTCGGACCTCTCCCGCGCCCACGCCACCGCGCAGGCGTTCGCCGACGTGCTCGGCGGCGCCGCGGCGGGTGTCGAGGTGCATGACGATCCGCGCGTGCGCGAACGCAGCTTCGGCGACTGGGACGGCCACGCGGTCGGCGAGCTGGCCGAACGCTACCCGGAGGACTTCCGCTCGTGGATGCACCACACCGGAGGCGAGCTCAAGTACGGAGCCGAACCCAAGGAGCACGTGGGCGCACGCGGCGTCGAGGCGATCGAGGACTGGTCGACGCGTGCCGGCGACGACACCGACCTGTTCATGTTCTCGCACGGCGCGTGGATCGCCCAGACGCTGCAGACGCTGCTGGGCCTGAGCAAGGTCGACCCCACGTTCGCGACCATCTCCTCGATGCGCAACGCCCATTGGGTGCGTCTGGTGCCGATGGACATGCCCGACGGATCGGTCAGATGGCGTCTCGCGGACTACAACCACGGTCCTGCCGCGGCCGACACCCCCGAATGGGAGCGCGAGCGCTAAAGACGCGACCCCACGGTCCGAGAACGGCAGTCGATAACTGAAAAACGTTGGAATTCCGGGCGTAAGTGCGGATTCATGGCATGTGGTTCACACGCAGGACACGTGCGCGACACGCCGTATTTGCCATAATCCGCACGCCGTCGTAATGTATACGAGGCTCAACGAGCAAGGCAAAAACCGAATACGGGGCTATGGCGCAGCTGGTAGCGCATCTCCATGGCATGGAGAGGGTCAGGGGTTCGAATCCCCTTAGCTCCACGAAACAAGCCGCAGGGCTTGTTCACCACATAACTCAATACGGGGCTATGGCGCAGCTGGTAGCGCATCTCCATGGCATGGAGAGGGTCAGGGGTTCGAATCCCCTTAGCTCCACGAAACAAGCCGCAGGGCTTGTTCACCACATAACTCAATACGGGGCTAT
>NZ_JAFEJS010000008.1 GCF_018555385.1 Bifidobacterium santillanense | reverse complement strand
GGCCATGTGGTCGCCGGGGCGGGTCGTGTGGTCGCCGGGGCGGGTTGGTTGACTCCGGGGTTTGTGCTGCTTTTGCGTAACAAACCCCGGAGTCGAGGGGTCCTGCGATGTGGGACCAGCCGACGAAGAAGCCACTAGGGAAGGCCCGTGTCTTGGCGGCGGTGCGGTCGGCGTGGGATTGTGCGTCAGAGTACGTTCCTCGTGGGTGTGGTGGCCTTCTCACCCTCCAGCCCCGCCGCATATCCTCCTGCGTGTACGTTCCTCGTGGGCATGGAGGCCTTGCCCCGCGGATTCGTACGGATGGCCGCGGTCAGCATACGAAAACGCGGGGTAGGGGACTGATCGCCCCCGATCCACGTACGCTGAGCGAGTCTGAACGTACGCGGACCGGGGTTGGGGGTATTTCATCCCCGATTCACGTACGTCAATCAGCCGACGAAGAAGTTGCCGGGGAAGGCTCGGGTCTTGGCGGCGGTGCGGTCGGCGTTGAGGATGGCGCACTGGAACGGGACGTCCGGGCCGAGCCGCTCGTGCAGCTGCGTGGCCGGAGTGGTGAACAGGGCCGTGGCCAGGCCGTCGGCGAGGGCCGTGGGGTAGGCGGCGAGGGGGCGGCCGGGTGATTGCTCGGTTCCGGTGCCGGTACCAGTGACGATACCGATACCGATACCGGTGCCGATGTCGATGTCGGTGGCGGAACCGGTATCGGTGCCGGTGCCGGTGCCGGTGCCGGTGGCGGCCGGCACGTGGACCCAGGTGGCGGCGACGTCGTTCACGGGCAGACCGTCGATCGCGTTGAGCAGGTGGTGGAGGCGATGTCCGGCGACCTCCCAATGGCGGCGGCTGGGGGCGCTCGCGCAAAACGCGCCCGCGCCGACCTCGACGGTGCCGACCGCGTTGTCGGTGTTCATCGGGTCCTCCATCGCGATGGTCAGCGGCTTGGAGGGGGAGTGGATCAGTAGGTCGCCGCCCGCGTCGATGACGTAAGGAGCGCCGGCCGCGGTCGGCATCAGGAACCGTCGTGCCAGCAGATCGACGAGATATCCCTTGCCGCAGGCGCCGAAATCGAGTGCGATCGGACGACGAACGGCCAGTGTCGTGCCGTTCGAACCACGGCGTTCCACGTCGTCGCGCCAGGTCGCGCGGCCGTGGATCGCACCGAGGTTCCATCCGGTCGTCATGGAGGAGATGCCGTTCTCGGAGCTGATGCGCGGGGATGGGCGCCCGGTTGCGGCGTTGACGGCATCGGCCGGTATCACGGTGCCGGGGTTGGCCGGAACGGAATCGCGGAGTTCGTCGTCCATCGATCGGAATGCATCGGGGGAGATATGGAACGAGTACCGGGCGTCGTAGCCCAGTCGGATCAGATCCTCGCCGACGCATGGGTCGATCGCGCCGTCGGTGGCGTCGACGAGCGCGTCATAGAGGTCGAACAAGGGACCTGCCCAGTCGGGAAAGTCGAACGAACCGCCGTGCGCGGCGCCGCGCATCGCGGACACGGTCGAGTCGTCGCGGAACCGCGAGAGCGCGCGCTCGTATCCGTCGATGAACCGGTCGATGGCGTGGCGGATGCCGAGCGTGTCGCCGCCCGTCGGCTCGTCCGGGTCGAGCGGCGGCTGCACGAGCAGTCCGGTGCCCAAGGCGTGCGGGAAGGCCATCGTGTGCATCGTGCGTGCGGCGAAAGTGCTCATGCCTCCCCATCGTAACGGCTGATGACGGTCCGTCGCGAGGTGGAACGTCCTCACTTGTGACGACATCGTGCGCCTGGGGCGACGATTGCGAGGACGGTGCCCGGCGGAATCTGCCGCACACGCGCCGAAGAGGGCGTGTGGATGATCTACGCCCGCATCCCGTGCCGCGGCGCGTGACGGGTGATGCTAGGATTGACGCTGTGTCAACGTGCCGACAACGGCGCCGACGCGGGGACATGCCCTGTATCAGGAATCAGGGATTATGCTGACAGGCACATGCGTCACGGAGGTGTGGTGATGACGGATACAGCGATGGCAACGCAATCACGCAGGGTCAAGGATTTACCGGGCGCCAAGATCTGGGCGTTCGCGGTGGGGCAGTTCGGTTGGGCGCTGCTCTCGGGCATCATCTCGAACTGGCTCGTCTACTTCTACCAGCCCGACAACGAGACCATCTCCCAGGGGCAGACCGTGTTCGTGCCGCAGGGCCTCGCGATCCTCGGCGTCGTCACGGTCGTCGGCGGCATCACCGCGTTCGCGCGCTTCTTCGACGCGTTCGTCGACCCGGCCGTCGCCTCCCTGTCCGACAGATGCGACGCGAAGGCCGGCCGGCGCATGCCGTTCCTCAAGTTCGCCGCTGCCCCGCTCGCCGTCGTCACCGTGCTCGTCTTCTGGAGCCCGATCAACACGACCAGTTGGGTGAACGCCGCGTTCCTGTTCGTCACCGTGATCGGCTACTACATCGCCCTCACGTTCTACTGCACGCCGTACAACGCGCTCATCGCCGAACTCGGCCACGACTCCAAGCAGCAGCTCGCCATCTCCACCGCGATCTCGTTCACGTGGGTCGCCGGCACCGCGGTCGCGTACGTCGCGCCGGTCATCTGGGGCGGATTCGTCGGCTCGCTCGGGCGCGTGGGCGCGATCCGACTGACATTCACGATCATGGCGGTCGTCGCGCTCGCCTGCATGCTCGTGCCGCCGCTGACGATCAGCGAACGCGACTACGTCGACTCGAAGCCGACCTCGGAGTCGACCGTCGAATCCCTCAAGCAGACGTTCTCCGACGGCGAGTTCCGCAAGTTCGTGTGCTCCGACGTGGTCTACTGGGTGGCGATCACCACGTTCCAGACCGGTCTGCCGTTCTTCGTGACGAGCCTGTTGAAGCTCCCCGAGACCACGACGACCATCTACTTCGTGCTCATGACCGGCGTCTCCGTGCTGTTCTACGTGCCGGTCAACATCCTCGCGAACAAGGCCGGCAAGAAGCGTCCGCTGCTCGCCGCGTTCGTGATCTTCACCTGCGCGTTCGCGTTCGCCGGCGCGCTCGGCTCCGGTGCGGTCTCGTTCATCCCGCCGATGGCGCAGGGCCTCATCCTCTCGGTCGCCGGCGCGATCCCGATGGCCGCGTTCGGCATCCTGCCGCAGGCGATCGTCGCGAACATCGCCGACGCGAGTTCCAAGACCACCGGCCAGGACCGTCAGGGCATGTTCTACGCGGCGCGCACGTTCGCGATGAAAATGGGCCAGTCGGTCGCGATGCTGCTGTTCACCGGCGTCTCGACGATCGGCATGGCCTCCGGCGCCGGCTACCGCATCGCCGCCGTGTGCGCGGCCGTGCTGTGCGCGATCGGCGGTGTCGTCTTCGCGTTCTACGACGAGCGCAGGGTCCTCGCGGTGCTGGAGCGCTAATCTCGGCGCGAATCCTTTGCGCAAAAGGGGTGTTTTGCGCAAAGGATTCGCGCCGAGGGGAGTGAGTGCCGATGTCTGCATTGCGGAATGGGGTGGGCCCCCATCTCGCGAATGTTCGCATCGTGAGATGTGGTGATAAGACATATCCGAGGGTTTTCGGCTGATTTCCAACGGATTTTCGTGAAAAATCCAGTCGGTAACCGCCTGTACCTCAAGCATGTCCAAAAATCAAGACTGTTGTTCCGATTTTTTTCCGTCTATCCTGTGGGCAGTTTTGGAATAGAGAGGAACTTCAGGCATGTCTTCGCGTGCTTTCGCACAGGTCAAACGCGCTCTGACGTCGCTGCGCCCCTTCGCGGGCGTGGCGTTGGCGCTGCTGATGGTCGCCGCCGTGGCCATCGCGCCGCTGCCGGCGACCTCCACGGCCTCGCCGATCGCGCCGGCCGTCGCCTCCGCCGCGTCGTCCTCGACCGATTCCGCCACCGACTACGACACGTGGGCCGACGTCGCCAAGGCGATGGAGAAGCAGCTCGCCGCCGGCCAGAAGGAATACAAGTCCGGCAACACCGCGGGCTCCACCTCCGACTTCATGTCCGCGTACAACACGATCTACGTGGCGTCCAACTTCACCGCCGTCGTCAACTCCACGATCGGCGCCGACAAGCAGCTCGCGCAGCAGCAGGCGTTCCAGGACATCCAGAACCTCTCCTACACCGCGGGCAACGACGCGCAGCTCGACGAGAAGATCACCGCCCTCAACGCCGACCTCGACGCGACCGCGCAGCAGCTCGACGCCAACGCGCAGCTCGCCAAGCCGCGCCCCTACGCCAAGGCCCTGCAGGAGCAGCTGGCCAAGGAGCGCAAGGAGCTCGACGCCAAAAAGAAGAAGAACCCGGGCAAGGGCAACCGCTCCTGGACCGACGTGGCCAACGAGATGACCCCGATCCTCGACAACGCGTACAAGGCGTACGCGAAGGGCGACGCCGCCAAGGGCGCCACCCTCGTCAACAACGCCTACTACCAGTACTACGAGAAGCTCGGCTTCGAGAAGAACGTGATGAACGCGATCAGTGGCAGCCGCGTCTCCCAGGTCGAGTACCAGTTCAAGATGGCCCGCTCCGCGATGAACAAGGGCAAGGACCTCAAGTCCACCAAGAAGCTCATCGACGACCTCAAGGCCATGCTCGTCAAGGACGCCGGCATCCTCGACGGCGGCGCCGAGGACAAGGAGGGCGGCTTCACCAAGTTCATCACCTCCGCGGTCGGCCAGGCGTTCCTGATCCTCATCCGCGAGGGCCTTGAGGCGCTGCTCGTGGTCGCGGCCGTCGTCGCCTACCTCGTCAAGTCCGGCAACAAGCGCTTCACGAAGTGGATCTACGTCGGCGTGCTCGCCGGTCTGGCCGGTTCGGGCGTGATCGCCGTGATCTTCACGCTGCTGTTCGGCGGCTCCGGCCCGCAGCAGGAGATCATGGAGGGCGTGTGCGCCCTGATCGCCATGGGCATGCTGCTGTGGACCAGCAACTGGATGCTCAACAAGTCCAGCGTCGAGGCGTGGAACCGCTACATCCGCACCAAGACCGAGGCGGCCGTCAAGTCGGTGTCCGAACAGGTCGAGTCCGGCGAGAAGGTCGCGTTCGGCACGATCGTCTCGCTCGCGATGCTGAGCTTCCTCGCCGTGTTCCGCGAGGGCGCCGAGACCGTGATCTTCTACCAGTCGATCTACTCGATGAGCCAGGACTCGAAGGGCATGTGGACCGGCGGTCTCGCCGCCGCGGTCGTGCTCGTGATCGTGTTCCTGATCATCCGCTTCACCTCGGTGAAGATCCCGATCGGACCGTTCTTCCTCGTCACGTCCATCCTGATGTCCGTGCTGGTCGTCGTCTTCGCCGGCGGCGGCGTGCACGCGCTGATCGAGGGCGACCTGCTGCCCGCGATCTACCTGGACGGCGTGCCGACGAACGACTGGCTCGGCTTCTACCCGTACGTCGAGTGCATCGTGGCGCAGGTGCTGGCCGCCATCGCCGTGATCGCGCTGTTCGTGGTCGGCTTCATCAGGCAGCGCAGGCTCAAGGCCTCCGCGGCCGCGAAGTGACCGTCCGCTGACGCCCCAGGACTTTCCCCGAATAATCAACCAACCAATCTGTGAATACCATTCACCAACCAAAAGGAAGAGAACAATGATGAAGAACAAGAAGATGGCCGCCCTGCTCGGCCTGCTGCTCGCTGGCTCGATGACCTTCACGATGGCCGCCTGCGGTTCCTCCAACACCAGCTCCGACACCACCAAGTCGGACTCCTCCTCGCAGTCCACCGACTCCTCCAAGTCCGACTCCAGCTCCGACTCCTCCGCGTCCGACGCGGGCGCCGGCTTCGAGGAGGTCCCGGTCGGTCCGTCCGGTACCGCCGAGGAGCAGGATCAGGAGGTCGGCCCGCTGACCGTCGGCGCCGTCTACTTCCAGCCGATCGACATGGAGCCGTCCTCCATGGGTCTCAAGGCCGCGGACGCCTCCTTCCACCTCGAGGCCGACATTCACGCCAACGAGAAGGGCACCGAGCTCGGCTACGGCAAGGGCAACTTCATCCCGGATCTGACCGTGAACTACACCATCATCGACAAGTCCACCGGCAAGGAGGTCGAGGGCGGCACCGCCACCTCCGGTACCTTCATGCAGATGAACGCCTCCGACGGCCCGCACTACGGCGCCAACGTCAAGCTCGATAAGGCCGGCACCTACCAGCTCAAGCTCTCGATCGAGTCCCCGGCCAAGAAGGGCTGGATGCTCCACGTCGACCCGGAGACCGGCGTCAAGGGCCACTTCTGGACCGAGCCGCTCGAGGTCACCTTCGACAACTGGGAGTACACGCCGCGTCAGTGGTAATTTCCTTCGGAAATTACCACGACGGAGTGATTCCGTCGTAAAGTCAAGCCCCCTCACGCCGTATGCGCAACGAGGGGGCTTTCGGCCGATTACGGCACCTTAGTGATTCCTTAAGGAAAGGGCGCGAATGCTTGAACAATTCGTTGCGGTGATGCCGGGGACGCTGGCCCCCGCACTGCTCATCATGTGCCTGAGCGTGACGCTCACGGTCGGCGAGGGCAGGGACAAGCCGATCAGCTCCCGATGGCGCCTGTGGGCCGTGTTCCTCGGCACCGTCGCGGCCATCGTGTTCGCGACCCTGCGCGCCACGGCCGTCATCAACCAGCGCACCTTCGTCAACCAGCCGGTCCTCACGGTCGCGGTCGTCGTCGACCTGCTCGCGATCGCCGCGGTGATCGCCTCGCCGTGGATCCTCAAAGGCTGGCAAAACCACAAGTGGCTCATGCATCTCGCGAACGGCGTCGGCGCCCTCGCGATCGCCCTGACCCTCTTCTACGCCCTGCCGGACGTCATCCTCCAGCTGACGATCTGGGTCGAGCCCGGCGAGACCGCGTTCACCTCCGCGATGCTGCTGCGCGCGCTCGGCTTCCTGCTGGGACTCGCGATGTCGATCGTGATCGCCGCGATCTTCCGCACGATGCGCACCACCGCCGTGCGCCCCGCCTTCATCACGGCCGCCGTGCTGATGATGGCGATCCTGTTCGTCCAGCACGCGACCGGCCTGCTGCAGATGATCCAGGTCCACTCCCTGTTCTTCCCGCACTTCCTGTTCCAGCCGCTCGTGTGGTCGATCAACCACAACACGCAGATGATCATCGCCCAGTCGCTCGTCTTCGTCATTCCGGCGATTGCCTCGATCGTGGCCGGCTTCCGCATGAAGACGAAGCCGCAGTCCGGCGAGAACGAGGCGACCGTGCGTCGCCACAAGGCGTTCCGCCGTCGTGCGATCGCCGCGTCCGTGTGGAGCCTCGTCGCGATGATCGGCGTGACCGTGACGCTCACCGTCGGCATCGCCGCGACCCATCAGACCGTGACGCTCTCGCCGCCGGAGTCGTACTCCCTCAAGGACGGCGTCGCGACGATCCCGTTCAGCCAGGTCGAGGACGGCCACCTCCATCGCTTCGAATACAAGGCGAAGGACGGCACCGTCATGCGCTTCATCATCATCAAGAAGAACGGCGGCGCGTACGGCATCGGCCTCGACGCGTGCGAGAATTGCGGCGACGCCGGCTACTACGAGAAGGACGGCAAGATCATCTGCAAGAAGTGCGAGGTCGCGATCAATCTGGCGACCATCGGCTTCAAGGGCGGATGCAACCCGATCCCGTTCCCGTACAAGACCGGCAACGGCCGGATCACCATCCAAACCGCCGATCTGGACGCCCTGAGCGTCCACTTCCAGTGAGTCGAAAGGACGGGAGGCAAGAACCATGTTCTTTCTGCGAATGATCGCGCGGTCGTTCACGCGCCAATTGCGCCGGCGCATGCTCATCGCGCTCACCGTGTGCCTGTCGGCCACGGTGTCGGTCGCGATGCTCGGCGTCGTGTTCGACGTGGGCGACAAGCTCAACGCCGAACTGTCGACGTACGGCTCGAACATCACCGTGCAGCCGAAGGCCGACGCCGTCGTCTCCGACCTGTACAACACCGAGGCCGCCGCCTCCTCCGGCGACCAGGCCGACCCGACCGCGTTCCTCAAGGAGTCGGACGCGGTGAAGATCAAGACGATCTTCTGGGCGTTCAACATCACGAACTTCGCGCCGCAGCTCAACGTGCACGCCGACGTGAACGGCGTGAGCGCGCCGATCGTCGGCACGTGGTTCAACAAGACCCTGAAGCTCCCTTCCGGCGAATCGACCGTCGTCGGCGTCGAGGGCATGCGCTCGTGGTGGCAGCTCGACGGCTCCTGGCCGAAGGACGACTCCGATCAGGGCGTCATCGGCAAGACGCTGGCCGACCAGCTCGGCGTCAAGACCGGCGACACCGTCACCCTGACCAAGAAGGACGCCGACGGGCAGACCCGCCAGCAGAAGGTCAGGCTCACCGGCGTCTACGATTCCGGCGACGACGAGAACGGCTCGCTCTACATGGCCTCGTCCACCGCGCAGGTGCTCGCGAACCTGCCCGACTCGGTCGACAAGATCGAGGTCAAGGCCCTGACCACCCCGGAGAACGACCTCGCGCGCAAGGCCGCGAAGAACCCGGCGGCCCTGAGCCAGGACGAGTGGGAGACGTGGTACTGCACCGCGTACCCGAGCTCGATCGCCTACCAGATCGAGGAGGTCATCCCCGGCGCCGTCGCCAAGCAGGTGCGTCAGGTCGCGGCCCTGCAGGGCAACGTGCTGCAGAAGACGCAGGCCGTGATGATCCTGATGACCGCGCTGAGCCTGGTCGCGGCGGCCGTCGCGGTCGCGAACCTCATGGCCGCGTCGATCTCCGAACGCTCCAACGAACTCGCGCTCCTGAAGGCCATCGGCGCGACCGACGGCGCGGTCTCGCGCCTGATGCTCGCCGAGACGGCCGCGATCTCGCTCGTCGGCGCGATCGCCGGCGCCCTGCTCGGCTCTGGCGTCGCCCAGATCGTCGGGCAGGTGGTGTTCGGTTCGGGCATCACGATGCGCCCGATGGTGTTCGTGCTCGTGTTCGTGCTGCTCGCGTTCACGGTGCTCGTCGCCGCGTCGTCGTCGATCCGCTCGATCCTGAGCGTCAAGCCCGCGGAGGTGCTCCATGGCCGCTGATCCGCAGTCGTCGCAGTCGTACAGGTCGCGTAAGCGCGGGGAGGGGAGTCTGCAATGACCAATACCGGTATGTTCTTCCGCATGCTGTTCGGTGCGGTGTTCCGCCGCCGTTCGCGTGCGATCATGGCCGTCGTCGCGTCGCTGGTCGGCGCGGCCACGCTGTTCTGCCTCGCGGCGATCTGCATCGCCGTGCCGCAGCAGATGAACGACGAGATGCGCTCGTACGGCGCGAACCTCATCGTCACCCCGACCGGGGAATCGAGCGAATCGTCCGATTCGTCCGCCGGCAGGACCGGCATCGACGCGGCGATGGTCAGGCACACCACCGAGATGGTGCGCGCCAAGGGCTCCGCCAAGTACGCCACCTACCGCTACGAGAACGTGCGCGTCAACGCCGCGCCGTACGTGATGGCCGGCGTGAATCCGAAGCAGGTCGAGAACCTCAACCACCACTGGAACGTCGAGGGCAAGTGGCCGTCGAACGGCCGCGTGCTCGTCGGCCGCGACGTCGCCGACGCGATGGGCATCGAGGTCGGCTCTGGCATCACCATCGGCTACCGTGCCTCCGACAATGCGGCGTCCGGCTCGTCGTCGTCCTCGTCATCGACTTCGACGGATTCCTCGTCCTCGACCGACGCGCAGTCCACCCAGCAGTCCGACGGCTCCACCGTCAACGGCGAGGACGCGCAGTCCCAGGCCAACAGCCAGCAGATGCAGGACGGCCGCGTCTCCAGCGACATCATGGACACCAAGGGCACCGAGTTCCGCGTGGCCGGCATCGTCGACACCGGCGGCAGCGAGGACTCGATCATCTACGCGACCAGTGCCGACGTCGACAAACTCACCGGCGTCAAGCGCGGCGTCGACGTCATCGAATACTCCGCCTCCGCCACCGGCGACGCCCTCGATGCGACCGTCAAGTCGATCAACGACATGACCTCGATGCACGTCAAGGCTCAGCAGGTCACCAAGATCACCTCGTCCGACACCCGCATCATCACGATGCTCCAGACCCTGTTCTGGATCGTCTCGATCGTCGTGCTCGTGCTCACGCTCGTCGGCGTCTCGACGACGATCAGCTCGATCGTCTCCCAGCGCAGCTACGAGATCGGACTGAGGAAGGCCCTCGGCGCCTCCAGTACGTCGATCGGCATGGAGTTCTACGTGGAGAGCGCGCTCTACGGTCTGATCGGCGGTCTGATCGGCACCGCGATTGGCTACGGGCTCGCCCGCGTGCTCACCACGGTGGTGTTCGAGCGCTCGCTGCCCGTCAACTGGCCGCTCGCGATCGGCTCGGTGCTCTTCAGCGCCCTCGTTGCCGTGCTCGCCTCCATCCCGCCCGTCTCTCGCGCCTCGCGCATCGACCCCGCCATCGTGCTTCGCGAAGAATAGTAAGGAACCATCATGTTGCTCGAACTCGATCACATCTCGAAGATCTACGGCGACCTGCACGCCGTGGACGACCTCAACCTCACCGTGCCGCAGGGCGAGTGGCTGGCCATCGTCGGCTCGTCCGGCTCCGGCAAGACCACGCTGATGAACATGATCGGCTGCATGGACTCGCCCTCCAAGGGCTCGGTGAAGCTCGAGGGCCGCAACCTCGAGGACCTCAACGCCTCGCAGCTGGCCGACGTGCGCAAGAACATGATCGGCCTGGTGTTCCAGAAGTTCTACCTCGTGCCGCACCTGACCGCCGTCGAGAACGTGATGGTCGCGCAGTACTACCACTCGGTCGTCGATGAGAAGCAGGCTCTGGAGGCGCTCGACCGCGTCGGTCTCAAGGACCGCGCCCACCACCTGCCCGGCCAGCTGTCCGGCGGCGAGCAGCAGCGCGTGTGCATCGCCCGCGCGCTCATCAACGACCCCAAGCTGATCCTCGCCGACGAGCCGACCGGCAACCTCGATGAGAAGAACGAGAAGATCGTCCTCGACCTGTTCCGTCAGCTGCACGACCAGGGCACGACGATCATCGTCGTCACGCACGACGCGCTGGTCGCCAGCTGCGCCGAGCGCGAGATCATGCTCAACCACGGCGTGCTCATCGGCGAGAAGTGGAACGACGAGGCCGCGCGCGCCCGCTACGAGGCCGCCGGCGGCAAGCCCGCCTTCACCGGCTCCACCGAGGAGGGCGCCCAGCGCGAGGGCGACCTGCCGATCGGCTTCGCCGACCCCACCAAGGCCGCCAAGACCGGCGGCGAGGCGGAATGACGACTCGGGGAACCGATTGGTGACGACGAACCGACCGCATTGATCATTTGTTAGGCACTTTTTTCACTTCTTAGGCAGGTGCATGGCGAATCCGAATGTTTTCGCCTGCGGAAATCAGGGAATCTCAACCGTGCATGCCGCCGGCATGTACCTAAGAAACGAAAAAAGTGCCTAGGAATTGGATGGTGGGTCCGTGTCGCGGTCCATCGGTGGAATGTCCCGTGGAAAGATGCCGGTATGCGTGCGATGATTGCCGGATGAACATACGCCGTGCCGATACGGTGGCGTGGAATGGAGCGAATGTGAGCGATATGAGCAAGAACACGACCAAGGCGATCGCCGTCACCGCCGCCGCGCTGGCCCTCATGGGCGGGCTGGCCGGCTGCGGCGAATCGAAGGCCACGCCGATGGACGACCAGTACTCCGGCAACTCCGGCGAGACCGAGAAGTCGCAGGAGGAGCAGTCGCAGTCCTCGGGCGATTCGTCATCCGACTCCTCGAGCTCCTCCGATTCGTCGTCGAGTGACTCCTCCTCGGCGAAGGACACCGGCAACTACAAGGACGGCACCTACTCGATCAACGGCCAGTACGGTCCGGTGGGCGAGGACTCGATCGACGTCCACTTCACCATCAAGGACCAGAACGTCGAGACGGTCGAGGTGATCGGCCATCCGTTCACGCAGATCTCCAAGAAGCACCAGACCGACTTCGCCAACGCCATCAACGGCGTCGTCGACGGCAAGCCGTTGAAGGGACTCAAGGTCGACAAGGTCGCCGGCGCCAGCTGGACCTCCGACGCCTTCAACAAGGCCCTCGACCTGTGCCGCCAGCAGGCCTCCGTCCAGGAGTAGCCCCTGATCCGTCGCCGACTATCGATTCCGCCAGACAGGTGATGCCGGTCGAGTTTCCGACGAGCCCTCCTAGACTGGCGGCTGTGAATAATCGGATCGGAACATGGAACGTGGCGTGGCTCGTCGAGCGTCGCCCCTCGACGCTCACGACCGCGCTACGTAGCCGTTTCCTGCCGTATCTCGCCGTGCTGCTCGCCGCGTGGACGCCGTGGCTGGTGCTCACCTGGCCCGGCGCGATGCGCGACGACACGCTCGCGCAGTATCTGCAGGCGGCCGGCATCCACCGCTACTACACGCAGCATCCGCTCTTCGGCACCCTGATCTTCGGTCTGTTCTGGCGGCTCGGCGACGCGTTCGGCTCGCCTCTGATCGGTGAGGGGATCTACACGGCGGCGCAGGCGCTCGCCTTCGCGGCCGGCGCCTCGCTCGTCCTGTGCTACGTCCGCAAGCTCGGCGCCCCGCGATGGCTGCGCATGATCGGCCTCGTCTATCTCGCGACCGGCTACGTCGTCGTCGGATCGATCGCGACGATGGGCAAGGACTCGCTGCACACGGTCTTCTTCCTGCCGATGGCGGCGATCTTCGTCGAGACGTGCCTGACGCGCGGCCGCGTCCTCGCCCGCACGCCGGTCGCCGTCGCGTTCACGCTGCTCATGGTCGCCGTGATCGCGTCCAAACGCACCGCCCTCATCATCATGGTCTGCGCCGGCATCGGGATGCTGGTCGTCTGCCGCGGCGGAGGTCGCCGTCATGATGCGGCGGATCGGCGGAATACCGGGGGATCGGGACGCGGGGCGTCGACCGTGGTGTCCCGCCATCGTCCGCTGATCTGCCTCGTCGCCGCGATCGTCCTCGCGCAGGGCGTGTTCGCGCCGATCGCGACGGCCGCGACGCACGCGAACGTGTCGCCTGGCCGCGAGGTATGGGGACTGGTCACGCAGCCGGTCGCGCAGGTCGCGCGCGACGACCCGGACGCCGTCACATCCGACCAACGCCGGACGTTGGACGCGGTCATGGACCTCGACAAGGCCGCGCGCGATCTCAACCCCTACCGCACCAACGAGACGTTCTCGACGCTCAGACTCGGCAGGGGGAAGTCCTCCGCATCCGCTGTCCGGTCGGCGACCGGTGACGGCGTGAAACAGGGCGCGACAAGGGGAGGCGCCGCCGGGAATGGATTCGCGTCGCCCACCGCCGCCGAAAAGCTCGCGGCGCTCAAGGTGTGGGCTCAGCTCGGTATCGCGCATCCGGGCGAGTACGTGAAGGCGTACGCCGGGGTGACGCGCGGCTGGTGGGATCCGCGCGAGAACTTCGCCTATCCGACCGACTCCGACTACCTGCTCAGGCCGGGCTACCTGCGCCAATGGGCCACGTTCCTGCCGCCCGAAGCCGGAACGCCACGGGAATGCGCCGCTGATCCGGCCGTAGCCATCTCCGTCTCCTCCGGCGCGGCCGGTACCGGCGTCTCCTGCGACGCCGACACCATCCGGGCCCTGCGCATCGAGGAGATCGCCACGGATCTGAAACCCCTGAAGGGCACGTCCGACCGGCCGCGCTGGAAGCGCGCCGCCCTGCAAGCCATCCGTACATGGGTCCGTCCGCAGATCAATCATCCCCGCAGGAGCAACCCGTTGACCGCGATGGCCCCGTACGTCACGTGGATTCCGCTCGTCGTCGGCATCGCCCTGATCGGGGAGACCGTAATCAGACGGTTCGCCACCGGGAAGACCGTCATGGAGGAGTCTCCCGCGGAGAAGCCCGTCACCGGAAACCCCCCGCACTGGGAACCGGCGGAACGGATGCGGATGTCCATCCGGCGGTGCCCTCGGTCCGCGCCTCGCCGCCTACGGTCTGCTGGCCTTCACGGTCCTGTCCTTGTACGCCTCGCCCGAGGCCCTGTTCTGGTACCCGATTCCGGTCTTCCTGAGTCTGCCGCTGTTCACGGCCCTGCCGTTTCTTGGCGGGCGCACGGAAACCGAGTCGAACGAGCCTCCGACCACAAGGAACGTATGCTAAGTGCCTCTGAGCGTACGCTGCGTGTGGTCATCTCCGCGGCATCACGCCACGACCTTGGTGCTTTCGACCTTCGCCACGTACCACTGATTGAACCTCACCAGCGGCTTCCTCAGCACCAGTCCGATGAGCAGCAGCGGCGGCACGAACAGCAGCAGCGCACCCAGCGACTTCCAGTAGTCCATGTCGTAGATGCCCGCGATCGCCGCGCGGATCGCGCTGACCGCATGCGTGAGCGGCAGGAACGGGCTGATCCGTCCCAGCCAGTCCGGCAGCAGCTGCAACGGGTACGCGGCGTTCGCGCCGGAGATCTGGACGATGAGCATGAGCACGCCGATCGCCTTGCCGACGTTGCCGAAGCTCACCACCATCGTGTACGCGAAGAACGAGAACACCAGCGAGCTGACCCAGCCCGTGAGCATGAACAGCCACGGGTGCACCGCCTGCACGTGGATGAACAGCAGACCGCCGCCCAGCGAGAACGTGCTCTGCATGAGCGCGATCAGCGCGAACACCCCGTAGTGGCCGAGGAACAGCTGATGCGGCCTCGGGTCGCCCAGTTCCGCGCGGATGCGCCTGGACACCGTCGTCTTGAGCGTCACCACCATGAGCAGCGCGCCCACCCACAGCGGGATCAGCAGGTACAGCGGCGCCAGCGCCGAACCGAAGTCGGTCACCGGGAACAGCGCCTTGCGCTTGAGTTCGACCGGCGCCGACAGGGTCGCCGCCAGCTTCTCCGGATCGGAATCCAGCACGTCCTTGACCATGCTCATGTCGCCGCCGTCCAGCGCCGCGGACAGCTTCTCGTCGAACGCCGACAGCTCCTTGCCGGCCTTAGCGAGCTTGCCCGCCACCGTCGTGAGCGTCGTGCGCACCGTATCGAGGTCGCCCTTCGCGTCGGTGGCCGTCGCCTCGAGCCCGGCGATCGTGCCCTTGAGCCGCGCGGCGCCCGAATCGAGCATCGTCGACGCCTCCTCGGCCGACGACTTCAGCTGCGCGAGCTGCGGCGCGACCGTCTTGTCGAAATCGGCCTTCACCGCCGCGATGTCAGCCTTGGCCTGCGCGGCGAGCTTCCTGACGTCCGCGCGCTTGGCCTGCGCGTCCTCGACCCGCGAGCGCACGCGCGCCGCCGCGTCGTCAAGCGTCTGCGCGAGGCGCGTCTGCACGTCGATGACCAGATCCAGCTTGGTCAGAACCGGGTCGAACAGCGCCTGCGAACCCTCGGGCAGACGCTGTTGGAATTCGGCGATCGTGTCGCGGATTTTCTGGTATTCCGCGGCGTCCTCGCGCACGTGCGTGCCCTGCGTCTCGAGCGCCTTGGCCGTGTCCTCGGCCTGGGTGCCGGCGCTCGCGATCAGGTCGTCGATCGACGAGCCGACCGCGCCGTAGCTGTTCGCGCTCGACTTGAGCGCCGTCGACAGCGCGTCCGAGGCGCTCGTCATCGCGCCGGACAGCGACGTGACGCCCTGCTTCGCGTTCTTCAGCTGCGTGCCGGCGGATTCGGCGGTGCCCGACGCGCCCTTGAGCAGTGCGGCGGAGTTCGTCAGCAGCGTGTCGGCCGATGTGGTGAGCGACGCGTAGTCGCCGAGCATGGTCGACGTGTCGGTCAGCGTGGCCGCGAAGTCGCCGATGTTCGCGCTGAACTTCGCCAGCGCGGTCTTCGAGTCGGGGTCGGACAGGCTGTCGGCCAGCGACGAGGCGATCGACAGCGCGGTGCTCGTCAGCGTCTCGGCGAACATCTCGTTGATCTGCGTCGACACCTCGCTCGCGCCCTCGGTGGTGAGGTTCGGCGCCAGCGCGTTCTTCTTCTGGTTCTCGTAGTACGCGATCTTCACGTTGTCGACGTCGCTTGAGAAGAACGTCATCATCCGCTTGCTGAAGTCCTTCGGGATGACGATCGCCGCGTAGTACTCGCCCGACTTCGTGCCTTCGATCGCGTCGGCCTTCGTCGTGATCGTCCAGTCGAGCTGCGAGTTGGCGCGCAGCGTGTTGACGACGGTGTCGCCGATCGTGATCCTGACCGGGATCAGGTCCGACTTGTAGCCCTCGTCGACGCTCGCGACCGCGAACTTGAGGTTCTTGAGGTTGCCGAACGGATTCCAGCTCGCCGCGATGTTGAACCACGAGAACAGGCCCGGGATCACGACCAGTCCGACCACGATGATGACGGACACGACGTTGCTGGTCAGGCGGCGCACGTCGCCCGTGAACAGTCGCCAGATCTTCCTCATCGCGCGTCCTTTCCGTTCTGGGTGTCGGTGGTCGGGATGTTCGGGGTGTTCGTGCCGCGGTTCACGGCGTCGGAGGCGTCGGCCTCGGGGGTCGCGGATCCGTCGGCCGGCGTCCCCGCGGCCCGTCTGGCGGCGACGTCCGCCGGCATCGGAGGCGCGACCCGGGCCAGCAGCTTCTCGCGCTTCCTCGCCCGCGCCTTGGCCTTCTCCCGCTCGCGTGCGTGGATGTAATCGCGGATCGCCTCGTCGTCGAGATTGCCCAGCTCGGTCTGGCGGCGCAGGCTGTCGCGGATGAACTCGATGGCGACGAGGAACGCGATGATCAGCAGCGTCCAGATCAGCCAGGCGAGCATCGCCTCGAGCTTCGTGTTCGGCGTGAGCGCGAACGTGACGACCAGTGCGACCGGCACCGCGAATCCGGCGATGAGCGCGCCGAGCTTGAGCTTCGGGTACAGCTCGGCGAAGCGCGCGGCCTTGCGCTCGATCGCCGCGCGGTAGTTGTCGTGGTCGGACAGCACGCGCAGCGCCGACGAGATGCGGTATTCGGTGCCCGGCATGCGCACCGGCTCGCCGATGATCATGTCGCTCTCTTCGATCTGGCGGGCGAACAGGCGGTTCGTGTTCGCCATCAGCGGGCGGACCAGCAGTCCCAGCGCCATGCCGATCGCCCAGTACACGACCAGATGCGCGATCTTGGCGAACCAGTGCCCGCCGTAGAAGCCGCCGATCGTCTCGCGGAACGCGTCGATCGAATACGTGAACGGGAAGTACGGGTAGAGGTTGCGGAAGAAGTCAGGCATCATCTCGATCGGGTACAGGCCCGACGCACCCGGGATCTGCAGGATGATGAGCGCCACGCAGATGCCCTTGCCCACGTGCAGGAACGTCGTCGAGAACGCGTAGACGATCGACGCGTACGTGAGCGACGTGAGCACGCCGGTGAGCACGTACGCGAACGCGTTGACGGTCTGCACGCCGAGGATCAGGTTGCCGATGGTCGTCACGGCGCCCTGCGCGGCGGCGAGGATCGAGAACAGCGCGAAACGGCCCAGATAGCCCTGTGTGACCGTCATGTTCTCGATGCCCTCGTCGTCGGTCTCGAGCTTGAGGATCACGGCGAGCGCGAACGCGCCCACCCACAGCGCCATGTTCGTGAACAGCGGCGCCATGCCCGAACCGTACGAGTTCACCGGGTACAGGGTCTTCGTGTCGAGCACGGTGGGGGAGAGCATGAAGCTGGCGATGCGGTCGGCGTCGAGCTTGCCGTCCGCGCCGAACAGGTCGCTCAGCAGACTCGACGTGTCGAGCGCCTCGATGTCGGTGGACACGGTGTCGAGCTTCGTGCCGACCTTCGCCAGCGCCTTGTCCGTGTGGTCGAGCGCCTTGACGGTGTCGGCCGCGGCCGTGTCGAGCTGGTCGAGCACGGTCTTCGTCTGATCGATCAGCGACGACTGGCCGGTCAGTCCGCCGGCCAGAGTGCCGGTCGTCGTCGCGAGGGTGTCGAGCCCCGAGACGAGCTGCGGGATCGCACCGGTCGTGATGGCCCTGCGTGCCTTGGTGTTCGCGTCGATCGTCGACTGCGTGGCCGTGTCGAGGCTGTTCGACAGGCCTGTCACCGAGTCGACGGTTTGCTTCGTGTCGCCGTTGAGCGTCTCGAGATCCTTGAGCGTCTGCGCGTTCTGGCGGTTCTGCGCGGCGAGCCGGTCGATGACGCCGCTGGGCAGTCCCACCGACTCGTTGAGCGACTTGAGGGTCGCGAGCACCTCGGCCGTGCTGCCGTTGACCGTCTGCAGGTTGCCGATCGCCTGGCCGGCTGCGCCGTTGGCGATGCTCGCGCCGCCGGCGATCATCCCGATGCCGGCGTTGGCCGTGCTCGATGCCTGCGACAGCAGCGACGACCCGGCGTCGAGCGCGCTCGAGGCGCCCGTCGAGAGCGTCGCGATGCCCGAGCGCATCCCGCCGATCAGCGTGGAGGTGGCGGCGAGACCCTTGCCCGCGGTGTTCGCCACCTGCTGCACGTCGTCGAGCGCCGCGCGCGCCTCCTTGGTCTTGTTCGGCGTGTCCTTGAGCTTCGTCTTGAGCTTGGCGATCGTCCTGCGCGCCTTCGCCACGTCCGACTGCGCCTCGTCGAGCGTCGCGAGCGTGTCCGACTGCACGCCGGACGCCTTGTCGCCGATCGTCGCGGCGGCCTCGTTCACCGTGGTCGACAGCACCTTGCTGACCGTCGAGACGAACGTGCTGTTGACCTGGTTGTCGACCGTGCTCGCGCCGATGTCGGTGATCTTCGGCGCCACCGCGCTCGCCTTCTCGTTGACGTAGTACTCGAGCTGCAGCCGGTCGCCTCCGGTGACCACGCCGGCCATCGCGTCGCTGAAGTCCTTCGGGATGACGATCGCTGCGTACGCCTTGCCCGACTCCACGCGCCGGAGCGCTTCCGATTCGTCGGCGAAGGTCCAACCGAGCTGGTTGTTGGCCTTGAGCTGCGTGACGATCTGGTCGCCGAGGTTCGTCTTGCCGATCAGCTGGTTGTCGGTGCCCTTGTCGTTGTTCGCCACGACCACTTGGATGCCGCTCGTGTGGCCGTACGGGTTCCAGAACCCCACGATGTTGAACCACGCGTACAGCGGCGGGATGAAGACCAGGCCGAAGGCGATGACCCACGCCGCCGGCACCTTGAGCATGCGGATGAGGTCGCGTCTGAGGATCGCGAGAACGTTGCCCATGCGTGATTCCTTTTCCTTGTCCTTCGTTGTTGCGCGCCTTGCGCCGTGCCGTCCGTCCGTACCCGGTCGATCGCCCTTGCGCTTCGTCGGATGGGAGACGGAGTCCGTCCGGTCCGGGGTTCGCCGGAGACGGTGCCGGACATGGTCCCGCCGATGACGGTGTTGACAGTGCGTCAACTTTCGATGGCCTATTCCACCTCGATTATCGATTATCTCAACAGAGAGTAGTCCGGATGAATGGATATTCGGCGTGGATTGCCGTGTCGCTGGACAAACTGTCTAATTTATGGACGGCGCGCGGCGCGCACATGCGGGGCCGTCGTGCACTCACGGGGGCGTGTGGTCCCTGCGCGTGGGCGGTGTATGCACATGCGGGGACGTATGGGGGCGTGAAACCCGTCTGCTTTCCTCTGTGGCTTGTGGAGCCGACGGGTTCCGAGACGCAAAAGGGCCCGGCCCCTCGTGATGAGGGAGCCGGGCCTTGCTCGACGCGTTCGGGACGTCGTGGTGGTCGGTTGGTGATGTTCGGGCCGGATGACGCCGGACACCGGGTTCGCGGATCAGGCCGAGATGCTGTCGCCGGAGTCGGCGGCGCCGTCGGTCGAGGAGCTGGTGCTGGAGCCGGAGGAGCTCGAGGAATCGGAGGAACCAGAACCGGAGGAGCTCGAGCCGCCGTTGCCGTTGGACTGGCCGCCCTGACCGCCGCTCGGCGGCTGACCCATCTGGCCGTTCTGGCTGCTGCCGCTGGAGGACGAGCCATTGGAGGACGAGCCGCTGGAATCGGAGGAGCTGCCGTCGGAGTTCGAGGAGCCGCCCCCGTTGCCGTTCGAGCCACCGGGCATCTGGCCCATCTGGCCGCCGCCCATGCCGCCGCCCATCTGGCCTCCCATCTGCTGGCTGGAGCCGCCGGATTCGGACCCGCCGGACAGTGCGTTCACCGTGAACCCGCCGGCCACGCCGCCGAGCAGACCGCACACCAGCGTGACGCCGGCCACGATGGCGATCACCTTGCCGCTCAGCTTCGAGGCGACCGCGACGCCCTGGCCGCCGGGCTCCCCGGCGAAGCCGGTCGCGCCCGGGGCGAACTGGCCGTTGCCCGTGCCGCCGCCCATGAACGGGCTGTCACGGAACGGCTGCTGGTAGGTCTGGCCGCCCTGGGGGTCATTCGGCTGGCCGGCGTTCGCGCTGTTCGCGCCGGTCTGCCCGGCCGGAGTGTCCGTGCCGGTCGGGATTTCGGAGGCCGCGGCGGCGTTCACGTACTGCGGGGGGAACGCGCCCGGCGTCCCGGCCGCGCCCGCCGCCGCGTCGCGCGTCGCGTCATGGGTGGCGCCGTACGCGTGCTGCGCGTCGTACTGCTCGGCGCGCGCGTCGCCGGTCGTCGCACTCGCCGTGATCGGCATGGTGGCCGCGTCCTGCGCCTCGGAGCGGTTGACGGCCGTGATCGGCACGGTCGCGCCGGTTTCGTCCGGAGTCGCGCCGGTCGGACGGACGATCGCCGTCTGCTCGTCGTTCTGCTGCTGCGGATTGCGCTGATCCCTGCGCGGATCGATGTCGTTGCTCATGATGATGTGGTCCTTTCAGAAGAATCGGGAAGTCGATGATGGTCGATGGGGCGCGCCTCGGTCATGCCGTGCGATGCGGTCGCCGGCGGCGTCTTGCGCCCGCCTGGATGCTGCGGTCCGGCTCCCGGTCGCCCGGGAACCGTGGCCATGGTCGTGGTTGTGACGGAGTCCGGCTCACATGCTCCACGAGGTGGAGGTGCCGAACTGCGTGTCGTAGTCGGAGCGGTCGATGAGGTCCTCGGAGAGCGTGGTGTCGTCGCCGGTGGCCGCATCGGGCAGCGTGGTCGAGTAGTCGCCGGTCACCGTGACCGTCACCGAGCCGTCGCCCTCGACCACGGTCTTGCCGCCGGCCTTGATCGTCACGGTCTTGCCGGACGAGTCGACGACCTTGCCGCCGGACGCCACGTTGAGTGCGGAGACCGTGGTGTCGCCGGTCACGACCCACGTCGAGGTGCCGTCCACGTTCACCGTGATCGGCGCATCGCTCGTCGAGTCCTCGGTCGCGTTCGCGTTCTCGGTGATCGACGTCTTGCCGGTCCAGGTCGAGCCCTCGAGCAGGTTCAGCGTGACCGACGAGATCGTGTCGGCCGAGACCGTGCCTTCGAGCGTCTGATTGCGTCCGGTGAACGATACCGTCGCGCCGTTGGACCCGGCCGAGCCCCAGTTGTTGGAGTCGTTGCCGGCCGCCGTGATGAGCGCCGCCTTCGACGAATCGAAGTCGAGCGTGGTGTTCGACAGCACCACGTCGGCCGTCGTGTTCGTGAAGTAGAACATCGAGCCCGACTGGATCGACGACTTGAGCGTCGAGTCGGCCGCCTGGAACGTCGCGTGCTCGCCGGTCGTGGACTCGGCGTCGCCAGAGGTCGACTGGTAGATGATCACGCCGTTGGCCACCGGGTCGCTCGCCGTCTTGTCGGTGATCGTGCTGGTGAGCGTCGAATCCTTGATGAGGATCGTGTTGAGGCCCTCCATGCCCGCGATCTGCGAGCCGGACGACGTGCCGGTCACGTTCGTGACCTGGATGTCGCCGGTCGAGTACAGCAGCGGCGATCCGGAGCCCGCGGTCGACAGCGTCGCGTCGTTGAGGGAGATCGAGCCGCCGCCGCGGTCGGTCGCGACGGTCGCCGAATGGTCGCCCTTCGTGTCCGCCGTGACCTCGCCGGCGAGGATCGTGCCGCCGTACGTCGCGTCCAGCGCGCGCGAGTTGTCGCCGGTCGTGGCGATGTCGACGTCGTTGACGAGCGCGGTGCCCGAATCGGTCGCGAACACGGCGTTCGACCCGGACGAGTCGGCGGTGAGCTTCGAGGAGGAGAGCACGGTCTTCGATCCCTCGCCGACCGTCAGCGAGACGGAGTTCGTGCCGTAGAAGTTGTTGTTGTCGGCGTTGTCGGAGTCGCCCGACTTCGTCAGCGTGCCGTTCGTGATCGTGAGGGTGCCGCCGTTCTGCGCGAGGGCCGCGTTCTGGTCGGCGTCGGTGGCGGACGTGGTCTCGCCGCTCGATTCGACCGACTTGCCGTCGGCGGTGAGCGCGGCGGTGTACGTGCCGGAATAGTCGTAGCTCATCGTGTCCGCGCCGCCCATGCCGGTCATCTGGCCGTTGACGGTCGCCGCGGCGCCGACCGCACCTGTTGCCGTGCCCTTGGTCAGCGCCGCGCCCGCCGCGCCGCCGCCGAATCCGACGACGAGTGCCGCCGCGGCTGCGATCGCCGCGATCTTGCCGGTCGGCGGCTGGACGGTGCGGGTGCGTGCGGTGCCGCCGAATCGCCCGTTGTCCCCGCCGTTGACGCCGGTGCCATCGGACGCGCCGCGCCCGAACCCGGTGAATCCGCCGGTGCGGCCCGTCTTCGTCGCGATGCCCCGCCGCTTGCCGGACGCATGCCTGTTGTTCCTCATGATGATGCCTTTCGATCGTGGTTCCGCGGGGGCGTCGTGGTGCGGCGGTGTCCGTCGGCGGTGTCGCGATGCGCTCGCGACCATCCGTCGTCCGTTCTCGTCGTCCGTTCTCGTCGTCCGTTCGTCGTTCCGCGGGACCTGCCCGTCGCGACGCTTGCGGTGTGACGGGCCTGTTCGTTGTTGATACCAGTACATCGCCGCTTCCATGGGGGACCCTTGCGCGCCCGTGCAGGGCCTCTGAAACCTTCCGACAACCTTCCCGAACGTTCCTTGAACGTTTCCTGAACGTGGATTGGTGGTCCGAGACTCCGGAAGATGCTCCGGATGGTTGGATGGGTTCCGGATGGGTCCCAGGAGACGTCCGGATGGGCTTCGGAAGAGGTTCCGGATGGATCGATCTCCCCAGCAGCCGACGCCACAAGCTTGAAAGCGGTGTCATGAGGGTGTCGTCCCTCCCCAGTGGCCGGCGCCGTAGTGCAATCAGCGTGAGCTTCAACATTGGAGTAGTGCCACCCCACTCAGTGGCCGACACCGTGGTATCTCCGCGGTACATATTCTCGAGATGCTCCCAGCGCCCGAGAATAAGTACCGCTGACTCGTGATGAGCGGCACCTTTTCTCGGGACATGGGCCGATCCCGAGAATATGTACCGCGGAGCGGCGCCGATGGTCCCGCTACAGTGGAGACGTCGGACGAATGGACGACGGATGGGAGGAACCATGGCGAAACAGGACGGCAGCATCCCCGGCGATTGTCGACATAACGGTTCCGGTGCCCCTGACGATGCTCCGATCGATCGAGGCATTGTCACGACGGGCGAGACCGTATCGGGCGACATCGCCTCCATCAAACCAGTATCGGACAAGGCCGTATCGGGCGAGACCGTATCGGACGAGGCCATGTTGGGCAAGGCCGTATCGGACAAGGCCATGTTGGGCGAGGCCATGTTGGGCGAGACCGTATCGGGTGGGAGCACACCGGGCGAGGCCGTATCGGGCGACGTCACACCGGGCGAGACCGCGGTGGTCGCCGACCTTGCGGCCGACGAGATCGACGAACGGGCGACCCTCGACTCGAAGCGGCTGCCGCTCATCATCCGCATCTACGGTCTGATCGTCCTCCTTGACGGTCTCGCCACGCTGCCGATCGTCGTGTTCTCCTCGATCGCCGCGGTCAAGGCAATCATGGCCGGCGAGCTCGCGTTCGACGCGATGAGCCTGACCGCCGATCTCACTGCGATCCAGGCGGTCGTGCTCATCGTCTCGGCCGCCGCGATGATCGTCTTCGGCATCCTGCTCATCCGCAACCGCCGCCGCTACGCCGCGCGTTGGGCGTACGTGCTCATGCCGATCACCCTCGCCGAAGGCATGCTCTCCCTCGCGCTCGAGGGGCTCGGGCTCAACATCATCCCGTCGGGCGTGCGCATGGTCATCCTCGTCGCCGTATCGATCGCCGCCGACCCCGCCCTGATCGAGGAGCGCCGCCTCCAGTTCGCGCTCAAACGCATGGACGACAAGGACGCCTATGAACGCGCCGTCAGGACCGGCACGCTCGGTCGCGATCCGTCCGGCAAGGGATACATCTCCCTCGACTTCTTCAACATCTTCTGGCTGTTCACCGTCGCCTGCGTGTTCGGCCTCGCCATTGAGACCGTCTACCACTTCGCGATGTACCACGGCGAATGGCAGGACCGCGCGGGCCTGCTGTGGGGCCCGTTCTCGCCGATCTACGGCTGCGGCGCCGTGCTCGTGACCGTCGCACTCAACCGCCTGTGGAAATCGAACCCGTTCCTCATCTTCTGCGCGTCCGCTCTGATCGGCGGCGCGTTCGAATACGCGACCAGCTGGTTCATGGAGGTCGCGTTCGGCATCACCGCGTGGGACTACACCGGCCAGTGGCTCTCGATCGACGGGCGCACGTCCGGCAAGTACATGGTCTTCTGGGGACTGATCGGACTGGCGTGGGTCCACTGGATCCTGCCGCGGCTGCTGCGCCTGATCCAGCGCATCCCGTGGAAGGTGCGCTACTCGCTGACCGCCGTGTGCGCCGTCCTGATGATCGTCGACATCGTCCTCACCCTGATGGCCCTCGACTGCTGGTACGGCCGCATGGCCGGCCTGCCGCAGGATTCTCCCGTCACGGCCTGGTTCGCCCGCAACTTCGACAACGACTTCATGGCCGCCCGCTTCCAGACCATGACCCTGGACCCCACCAAGGCCGGTCGCGTCTGACGTTTTTTACGTTTTGGTTTCGCTGCGTGGCGGCGGGGTCGCATAATGCGATGCGCGACACGCTCGAGGCCGCTCGGCCAAGCCTACGGTCGCGCATCGCATTATGCGACCCCGCCGAACTTCCGTACATATGTTGCGTTGCGTCAGACGCGAGTTTAAACAAAGCGACAGCGCAACGAGGCGTTCGGACGTTACGTCAGCGCAAGCGTACAGTGACGTCATGGCGTAACGGAGGGGAGGGGCGTATGGCGTGATGTGGGACCGTAAGACTTGGCCGAGCGGCCCGGAGCGTGTCACATATCACGCCATACGCCCCTCCCCGGCCTACAGCGCAAAAGAACGAAAATCAGAATCGCATCACAGTCCGTACTGTTCGTGGGCGAACTTCTCCAAAGCCGGGATGGAGCGCTTGACCTTTTCGGTGTCGATGCAGTAGGCCATGCGGAAGTAGCCGGGCACGCCGAAGCTCTCCGACGGCACGAGGATCAGGTCGTACTCCTTGGCCTTGAGGCAGAACGCGGTCGCGTCCTCCTCGAGCGCCTTCGGGAAGATGTAGAACGTGCCGCCCGGACGCACCACGTCGAAGCCGATCGAGGTGAGCGCGTCGTACAGCAGGTTCATGTTCGTCTCGTACACGGACAGGTCGGAGGTCTCGTCGAGCACCTTCGCGACGCCCAGCTGAATCGAGCTCGGCGGGCAGTTGTGGCCGGTGCCGCGCGAGATCTGGCCCATCATCGGCACGAGGATGTCGGCGTCGGTGGCGCGCGGGTTGACCGCCACGTAGCCGATGCGCTCGCCCGGCAGGGACAGCGACTTCGACCACGAGTAGCAGGTGAGCGTGTTGTCGTAGAACTTCGCCGGGTACGGCTGGGTGCCGCCGTCGAAGACGATCTCGCGGTACGGCTCGTCGCTGATGAGGAAGATGTCGTGGCCGTATTCGGCCTGCTTGGCGGTGAGGATCGCGGCGAGGCGCTCCAGCGTCTCGGCCGAGTACACGGCGCCCGACGGGTTGTTCGGCGTGTTGATGAGCACGGCCTGCACGTTCGGATTGAGGGCCGCCTCGAACGCGTCGAAGTGGATCTGGAAGTTCGTCGTGTCTGCCGGGATCACGGTCAGGTGCGCGCCGGTGCCGTTGACGTACGGCTGGTACTCCGGGAAGTACGGCGCGAACGTGATGATCTCGTCGCCCGGCTTGGTCACGGCGCGCATCGCGTGCGCGAGGGCGCCGGCCGCGCCGGTCGTCGGGAAGATGTGGTTGCCGGTGTAGTCCATGTCGAAGCGGCGGTTGAGCGACTCGGCGATCGCGTCCTTGACGCTCGGGATGCCCAGCGACGGCGAGTAGCCGTGGATCGCGACCGGGTCGCCGTTCGAGTACAGGTCGACCATGGTCTTCGCGAAGTCGGCCGGCGCCGGCACGCTCGGATTGCCCAGGGAGTAGTCGAACACGTTCTCGTAGCCGATCTCCTTGCCGCGCGCCGTCGCGTACTCGCTCAGTTCGCGGATGACGGATTTGCCGCCCAGCATCGCCTTGTACTGCTCGTTGATCATCGATACTCCTTTGACGTGCGGCGCCCGACCTATGGGTGCCCGATTCATATGACTCCTATTCAACCACTTGCCGCGACGGTTCGCCTCCGTTGCCCGTCAGCGAGACGTCGCCGCCGGTCAGTGGCGGCAATCTCTCGCTGAAGGTGCCCCCGGCGAGAGATTTCCGCCGGCCGGTGGCATGGACCTCCCGCGGGCTTGCGGACTACAATGGGAACCGGGCGGATTTGCCGGTGGAGGATCCGTCGAGGCGTATGGAACGTTCAACGCATGGGGGCGATGGACATGACGCAGGCCAGCCGATCCGGCCTCTCCGGCCGGCTCAGGAAACCACAGGAACGCGCGTCCGCGTATTCGATGGACGAGATCAGCACGCTGCCGGTCGACCGCGTGTATCAGGCGATGGGAACCGACGCGGCGGGACTGTCGCGCACGCAGGCCGAGATCAGACTGGCGAAGTACGGCCGCAACGCCATCGAGGAGGAGCGGAAGACCCCGACGGTCGTCGTGTTCCTCAGGAGCTTCACGCACCTGATGGCCCTGCTGCTGTGGGCCGCCGGCGCGATCGCGTTCGTCGCCGGCATGGCCGAGCTGGGCGTGGCCGTGTGGCTCGTCAACGTCATCAACGGCGTGTTCAGCTTCTGCCAGGAGTACCGCGCGGGCAAGGCCGCCGAGGCGCTGAAGCGGATGCTGCCGCAGTACGTCACCGTGATCCGCGACGGCGCGACGGAGAAGCTGCCGGTCGAGGACCTCGTGCCCGGCGACGTGTTCACCCTCGAGGAGGGCGACGCCATCTCGGCCGACGCGCGGCTCGTCGAGGCGAACAACCTGCAGGTCAACCAGTCGACCCTGAACGGCGAATCGACGCCGGCCCGCAAGAACGCGGCCGCCGCGAGGATCGAGGGGCTGTCCGCCGCCGAGATCCCGAACCTCGTGTTCGCCGGCACGTCCGTGTCCGAGGGCAACGGGCGGGCGGTGGTCGTGCGCACCGGCATGAACACGAGGTTCGGCCGCATCGCGAGACTCACGCAGAACGTCGGCGACGCGGACAGCCCGCTGCAGCGCGAGCTCAACCATCTGACCCGCCAGATCACGATCTTCGCGACGTGCGTCGGCGCCGTGTTCCTGCTGCTCGACATCCTGTTCGTCCACAATCCGCTCGCCCAGGCGTTCATCTTCGCGCTCGGCATGATGGTCGCGTTCATCCCCGAGGGGCTCCTGCCGACCGTCACCCTCGCGCTCGCGATGGCCGTGCAGCGCATGAGCAAACGCAACGCCCTGGTCAAGAAGCTCTCCAGCGTCGAATCGCTCGGCTGCACATCCGTCATCTGCACCGACAAGACCGGCACGCTCACGCGCAACGAGATGACCGTCGAATACCTGTGGACGCCGGAGCGCGAATACCACGTGACCGGCACCGGCTACGACGCGCGGGAGGGACGGATCGAGGAGCGCGGCGGCACCGGACGCGTGTGGACCGCGGCCGACGACCCGGCCCTGCGCGAGCTCGTCGTCGGCGGCGCGCTGTGCACCAACGCGCACCTGCACGCGCCCGACGCCGAGTCGTCCGTCATGACCGACCGGCCCGCGCCCGCGCCGGAGGCCGACCACGGCCCGAACGCCATCCCCGAGGTCCTCGACGACCACGCGCCCTCGGCGAACGGCCGCTGGCAGGTGTACGGCGACCCGACCGAGGCGTGCCTGCTCGTCTCCTGCCAGAAGGCCGGACTGGAGCCCGACGACCTCGCCAGGACGATGCCGCGCGTCGCCGAGCTGCCGTTCGACTCGCGCCGCAAGCGCATGACCGTCATCGACCGCGTGCCGGCGGACGGGAACGCTCCCGCGTCCGGCATCACGTCCGACGGCGCATCGTCCGCCGACCGCCTCGTCGCGTTCACCAAGGGCGCCCCGAACGAGGTCGTCCGCCTCGCCACGCGCGTGCGCGTCGGCGGCCGCATCGAGCCGATGACCGACGACCTGCGCGAGCGCATCATGGCCGCCAACGACGCCTACGCCGACCGGGGACTGCGCGTCCTCGCCGTCGCGAGCCGCGAGCTCGACGCCGACGAGCGTGCGGCCGCGCTCGCCGATGCGGGCCCCGGTCCGACCGGTCCCGATCCGGTCCCCGCGGGCGCCGTCGCGCTCACCCCGGAGTCCATCGAACGCGACCTCACGTTCGTCGGCCTCGAGGCGATGGTCGACCCGCCGCGGCCCGAGGTCGCGGCCGCCGTCGACAAGTGCCGTTCCGCAGGCATCCGCATCATCATGATCACCGGCGACTACGGGCGCACCGCGATGGCGATCGCCCGGCGCATCGGCATCGTCGAGGGCCCTCACGCGCGCGTCATCTCCGGGCCGGACCTGGGCGCGATGACCGACGCCGAGCTCACCGAGGCCCTCAGGGGCGAGGTGATCTTCGCGCGCATGGCCCCCGAACAGAAGCTGCGCGTCGTCTCGTGCCTGCAGAACATGGGCGAGATCGTCGCGACCACCGGCGACGGCGTCAACGACGCGCCAGCTCTGAAGAAGGCCGACGTGGGCGTCGCGATGGGCGTGACCGGCACCGACGTCGCCAAGGAGGCGGCCGACATCATCCTGACCGACGACAACTTCGCGTCGATCGTCGCCGCGATCGAGGAGGGCCGCGCGGTGTACGCGAACATCCGCCGGTTCCTGCTGTACATCCTCAACTCGAACATGCCGGAGGCCGTGCCGAGCGCCGTCTACCTGTTCTCCGGCGGACTGATCCCGCTGCCGCTGACGACGATGCAGATCCTGACGATCGACCTCGGCACCGACATGCTGCCCGCGCTGGGGCTGGGCACCGAACCGCCCGAGGAGGGCGTGATGGACCAGCCGCCGCGCGACCCGCATGAGCGCCTGCTCAACCGCCACACGCTCCTGAAGGCGTTCCTGTGGTACGGCGTGCTCGGCACGATCGCCTCGCTCGTCGGCTACTTCCTCGTCAACGTGATGAACGGCTGGCCGTCCGTGCCGCTCGCCGGGCTGGCCGACGACTGGGATCCGGTGTACGTGACCGCCACCACGATGACGCTCGCCTCGATCGTGTTCGCGCAGATCGGCGCGGTGTGGAACTGCCGCACCGGCCACGCCTCCGCGTTCTCTGTCGGGCTGTTCTCGAACCGGACCGTGAACATCGGCATCGTCGTCGAGATCGCGCTGATCGTGCTCATCACGTCGGTGCCGGTGCTGCAGCGCGTGTTCCACACCGCGCCGCTCGGCCTCGACGACTACCTGTATCTCGCGGTGATCCCGTTCGCGATCCTCGGCATCGAGGAGGCACGCAAGTGGGTCTTCCGCCGGTTCGTCGACCGCAGGCCGTCGCGTCGGCGCCGCTGGGCGTCGGCGATGGGCGAGCCGGCCGACTACGGCGGGCCGGAGGATTCCGCCCGCAGGTGAAGACGGGTCTCGCCTTGGGCCGCACGCGGCGATAGACTCGGGGCTGTGGGGGATCGTCCCCGTAAGGATATTGCAGTCGACTGAAAGGCAAGGCAATGGCCGAAGCTACGGCAAACATCGGTGTGATCGGCTTGGCGGCGATGGGCTCGAACCTGGCGCGCAATCTGGCGCACCACGGCAACACGGTGGCCCTGTTCAACCGCCACTACTCCCGTACCGAGAAGCTGATGGAGGAGCACGGCTCCGAGGGTGCGTTCGTGCCCGCGAAGACCCTCGAGGAGTTCGCCGCCTCCCTCAAGCGTCCGCGCACCGCGATCATCATGGTCAAGGCCGGCGCCCCGACCGACGGCGTGATCGAGCAGCTCGAGCAGGTCTTCGAGCCGGGCGACATCATCGTCGACGGCGGCAACTCGTTCTTCAAGGACACCATCAAGCGTGAGAAGGCCGTGCGTGCGAAGGGCTTCCACTTCGTCGGCTGCGGCGTCTCCGGCGGCGAGGAGGGCGCGCTCAACGGCCCGTCCCTGATGCCCGGCGGCACCGCGGAGTCCTGGAAGACCCTCGGCCCGATCCTGCAGTCGATCGCGGCGAAGGTCAACGGCGAGCCGTGCGTGACGCACATCGGCACCGACGGCGCCGGCCACTTCGTCAAGATGGTCCACAACGGCATCGAGTACGCCGACATGCAGGTCATCGGCGAGGCGTACGACATCCTGCGCCGCGGCCTCGGGATGGACGCCGAGGAGATCGCCGACGTGTTCGATGAGTGGAACAAGGGCGACCTCGACTCCTACCTGATCGAGATCACCGCCGAGGTGCTCCACCACAAGGACGCCGAGACCGGCAAGCCGTTCGTGGACATCGTCGTCGACCACGCCGGCATGAAGGGCACCGGCACCTGGACCGTGCAGACTGGCCTCGAGTTCGGCTCCCCGGTCGCCTCGATCGGCGAGGCCGTGTTCGCCCGCGCGCTCTCCTCCCACGGCGAGCTGCGCGAGGATGCCCAGAAGGAGGGCCTCGCCGGCCCGAACAAGACGATCGATCTGGACGGCGAAGACAAGGCCGCGTTCATCGAGGATGTGCGCCGCGCGCTGTTCGCCTCCAAGGTCGTCGCCTACGCCCAGGGCCTCAACGAGATCCAGGACGGTGCCAAGGAGTACGGCTGGGACATCAACCTGTCCGAGGTCGCGCGCATCTGGCGCGGCGGCTGCATCATCCGCGCCCAGTTCCTGCTCGACCGCATCACCGAGGCGTTCAAGGGCGACAACCCGCCGTCCTCGCTGCTGTTCGACCCGTATTTCGAGAAGATCATCGGCGAATCGCAGGATGCGTGGCGCCGCGTGATCATCAAGGCCATCGAGGCCGGCATCCCGACCCCGGTGTTCTCCAGCTCCTTGGCCTACTACGACGGCCTGCGCTCCAAGCGCCTGCCCACCGCCCTGACCCAGTCCCAGCGCGACCTCTTCGGCGCCCACACCTACGGCCGAGTCGACAAGCCGGGCGTGTTCCACACGTTGTGGGCTGAAGAGGGTAAGCCGGAAATCGAAGAGTAACACTCTTCGATTTCCGGCTTAGGGAAGCCCGGTGAGCTTCCCGACCCTCTTCAGGGGTTGGCGGCTATGCCTCCAACCCGGGTAAGGAGGACGACCCTCTTCAGGTCCGGCGAGAGCCGGACAAATCAACGCGCGGTCTCCTAGCCGCCCAGCTGGTTGTCAACAGCAACCGACGTGAGGCGGTTATGCCGCCTCACCAATAAACTGAAGTCTCGCCGAAGGCGAGTCCTTGCTCGCGGAGGCCGAAGGCGAAGCGTGTGAGCCGAGCCCAAATTTGAGCCCGCCTGAAGAGCTCGAAGGCCAAATCTCGAACCGGATGCCCCATACCCACGGCATCCGGTTCACTGTTTTCTGGCTAAGTAAAGAAACGTGGGTCTTAAATCTGAGGTGGAGCTTACTGCGGGTTCGCGTGTCGGGATGTGATTAACATCCGAACCGTTAATCACACCCCAACACACACGGGAGAATGGCTCACGCAAAAGTTAAGACCACTTAACCCCTGTTCGGTACAACTCGCGGAATCAGCCCACTGCTCCATGTTGTCCCAAAACAATCCGGTACAACGCGCGATTCCGAGCCGTTTTCGAAAGTCGTACCAACCCCTTGACATCCCGGAAACCATGCGACGTTGCAATTCCGGGCTTTTGCAAGGGTCTGATTTGGTACAACTCCTGAATCCACGTCACGTGGGGCGATTGTGCCAAATCGTCATGGTACGAATCGCGGAATCAAGCCCATTTCGTGTGTTGTACCAAGCAAATCTGGTACGACACACGATTCCGACCCATTCGAAGCGGTCGTACCAATGCCATGAGCCGCGCATCGGGGCACCTACGAGAAAAGACGCCGCTGAGCTCAACTCAGCGGTACATATTCTCGGACATTGGACGAATCCCGAGAATTTGTACCGCTGATAATCAGCCAGCGGTACAAATTCTCGCGCAATGGCCCGATCCCGAGAAAAAATGCCGCTGGGCAGACCCAGCGGCATCGATTCCTCGATTCGTCACGTCGTCACAGCTTGACGACGGTCTCCTCCGTCGAGAACCAGGTGAACTCGTCCACGCCGCCGGCGAACGACGACGGGTACTCCGGATCGCCGCCCTTGTCGGCGCCGGCGAACACGTGCGCGAGCGACTCGGCCTTGCCTGCGCCGGCCGCGAAGAACCACGTGCGGCGGGAGCGCGCGATGAGCGGTGCGGTCAGCGAGACGCGCAGCGGCGGCATCTTCGGCGAGTGGCTCACGCCGACTGCCAGACGGTCGGAGACCAGCACCTCGTGATGGCCGGAGGAAGCCGGGAACAGCGAGGCGTAGTGGCCGTCCGGTCCCATGCCGAGGATCATCAGATCGATGACCGGCTCCGGGCCGAGCTCCTTGGTCAGCTCGTCCTCGTACGCGCGGGCGGCGGCGTCGAGCAGCGCGTCGTTCTCCGTGTCGGCGGCGGAACGCACGAACTCGTCGACGCTTTCCGCGTCGGCCGTGACCTTCGCGATCTCCTCGGCCGGGCGCACGTCCGGTGCGATTTCGTGGATGTTCGCCTCGGGCAGACGGCCGTCGGCGACCAGATCGTCGAGCAGCAGATGGCGCGCCTCGAGTGCGTTGCGATCGGTGGAATCGGCCGGCACGAAACGCTCGTCGCTCCACCAGAAGTGGACGCGCGACCAGTCGATTGCGGTGGCCAGCGGGTCGGACAGCACGAGACCCAGCGGCTGTGCGGCGGAACCGCCGGAGAGCGCCACGTCGACGCGCTTGCGGGCGCCGCCGTCGGGCAGACGCTCGGACAGCAGATCGAGCAGCGTCAGCACGAAGCGGCGGGCGCCGGCCTGGATCATCAGATCCTTGTCCGGGTAGACGATGAGTGTACGGGTTGCCATTCTTCAATAACTCCTTGTGTGCGGCAATGTGTACGGCGATAGGTGGTGTTGCGGCGGTCGGCCTTGTCGGCCAATCGACGACGGCTCACTGGCCGATCAGTGGCGGATCAGGTCCCAGCCCTCGTTGATGACCTCGGCGTAGATCTCGTCCGGATCGATGCGGCGCAGTTCCTCGGTCAGGCAGTCCTCGATCGTGCGCACCGGCACGGAGATCGGCTGCGGGGTCTGCCCCGGCATCGAGATCAGCGCCTGATCCTCGAACGGGCGCTCGAGGGAGATCACGCCGTCGTCGCGCGTGAGGTACACGCCGGTGACGGCCTCGGCGTCGTCGACGTACTCCACGTCGACCGGCACGTCGAGCTTGAGCCGCAGCCATGCGCACAGCATGTCCATCGGCAGGAACTCCTTCGGACCGCTGACCTTGGCAGCGGTGATCGGCAGATGCGGCGGCTGGTCGAGCATCGAGGCGAGCATCGCGCGCCAGACGGTCAGGCGCGTCCACGACAGGTCGATGTCCTCCGGCGTCCAGTTGCGGCGCAGACGTTCGATCGTCGCCTCCGGGTTGTTCGAGTGCATCGCGTCGGTGATGCGGCTGCGGGCCATCGCGCCCATCAGGTCCTTCGACGGGTTCGATGGGGGAGTGGTCGGCCACCACGCTACGACCGGCACGTCCGGCACGAGCAGCGGGATGACGAGCGTGTCCGGATGGTTGATGAGCCCGTTGCGGGGACGCAGGATGATGATCTCGCCCGCGCCAGCGTCCGCGCCGAAGCGCACTTGGGCGCTGAGGTTCGATCCCGCGGGGCCGTCGGTCAGGTCTACGGCCGGATTGTCGGTCTTCTCCATCGCCTTGACGTCGTCGTCGCCGGCGGCGTCGGCGTCCGGTGTGCGGTCCGGCACGATCGCGATGACGCGGCACGGATGCTCGCGGCTGGCCGCGTTCGCGATGGCCAGCGCGTGCTCGAGGTCGGCGTCGTCCGTCGCGATGAGCAGCGTGAGCACGCGGCCCGTCGCCGACTCGCCGCGCTCCTCGTGCAGCTGTTCGATCTTGTGGGCGATCTCACGCGTGCGCGTGTTCGGCATATCGATGATCATGGCATCCTCCAGTGGCGGCCTTCGCGCGCCAGCATCTCGTCGGCCTCGGCCGGTCCCCACGTGCCCGCGCGGTAGGGCTGCGGCTGGCCGAGCGTGGACCAGAAGTCTTCAATCGGATCGAGGATCTCCCAGCTGAGGTTCACCTCTTCGGTGGTCGGGAACAGCGGCGGATCGCCGAGCAGCACGTCGAGGATGAGTCGCTCGTAGGCCTCGGGGGAGTTCTCGGTGAAGGAGCGGCCGTAGCTGAAGTCCATGTTGACGTCGCGGACCTCCATCGTGGAGCCGCCGGGCACCTTCGCGCCGAAGCGCATGGTGACGCCCTCGTCGGGCTGGACGCGGATGACGATCGCGTTCTTGCCGAGCTCGCGCACGGCCGTCTGCTCGAACGGCAGGTGCGGCGCGCGCTTGAACACGACGGCGATCTCGGTGACGCGCTTGCCCAGTCGCTTGCCGCAGCGCAGGTAGAACGGCACGCCGGCCCAGCGGCGGGTGTCGATGTCGAGACGGATCGCGGCGTACGTCTCGGTCGTGGACTTCGGGTCGATGCCTTTCTCCTCGAGGTAGCCGACGACCTCGTGCGAGCCCTGCCATCCCCTGGCGTACTGGCCGCGCGCGGTGTTGGCGGCGAGGTCGTGCGGCAGGCGCACGGCGGAGAGCACCTTGGTCTTCTCGGCCGTGAGGTCCTTGGCGGTGAAGCTCAGCGGCTCCTCCATGGCCGTCAGGGCCATGAGCTGGAGCAGATGGTTCTGGATGATGTCTCGCGCGGCGCCGATGCCGTCGTAGTAGCCGGCGCGGCCGCCGATGCCGATGTCCTCGGCCATCGTGATCTGCACGTGGTCGACGTAGTTCGCGTTCCAGACCGGCTCGTACATCGCGTTGGCGAAGCGCAGGGCGAGCAGGTTCTGCACGGTCTCCTTGCCGAGGTAGTGGTCGATGCGGAACACCGAGCTCGGCTCGAACACCTCGGAGACGACGCGGTCGAGCTCCTTGGCGCTGGCGAGGTCGTGGCCGAACGGCTTCTCGATGATGACGCGTCGCCATGCGCCCTCGCTCGAGCGCGACAGGCCGGAGGCGGCCAGCTGCTTGGCGACGATCGGGAACGCGCGCGGCGGCACCGACATGTAGAAGGCGTGGTTGCCGCGCGTGCCGCGGTCGCGGTCGAGCTCCTGCACGGTGGCGCTCAGGCGTTCGAAGGCCTCGGGGTCGTCGAACGTACCCTGCACGAAGCGGATGCCGGCCGCCAGGTTCTTCCAGGTCGACTCCTTGAACGGGGTGCGGCAGCGCGCCTTGACGGCGGTCTTGACGAATTCGATGAAATGCTCCTGCGTCCAGTCGCGTCGCGCGAAGCCGGTCAGGCCGAAGCTCGGCGGCAGCAGGCCTCGGTTCGCGAGGTCGTAGACGGCCGGCAGCAGCTTCTTCTGCGCCAGATCACCGGTGACGCCGAAGATGACCAGACTGCACGGTCCGGCGATGCGGGGCAATCGCAGGTCGCGCGGATCGCGCAACGGATTGATCCATGTGGGTTCTTCACTCATGGTTCTTATCGTAGCCTTGGGGCCGGGGTGCGGGTCAAGACCATCCCGACGTATCCGCGTGATTTCGCGCACGGCCGCTATAGGCTGTCCTTATAACGTGCGTGCGGATCGGACCCCGTTTTGATTGCAATGTCGTTCTCGGGATTGGTCCTTATGACGTGTGTGCGGATCGGCTGCCCGTGTCGGCCGCCGGTTCCGTATCGTCTTTCGTCCGCGACGTCTTCCCGACGTACGTCCGATGGTCTGATCGATTGCCTGTCGCCGCGACCATGCCCCGAACGTTCTCCGACGATGCTCTCCCCATGACGGACAGGTCCCGCAGCCAGATACCGTGGCATGGTTCCTCCGACGTGCGTCCGATTCCGTAGTATCGGATGTTTCTGGTTCCGTTTCGGTGTCTCGGACGCTCGATCCTATAGGAATGGACGTTTCTAGGAGGTTCTGGGGGCGTATTGTGTCCGATTCTGTAGTATCTGACGTTTCAAGGGGCTCCCGGAACCGTATCGCGTCCGATTCCGTAGTATCGGATGTTTCTGGCTTCGTTTCGATGCCTCGGACGTCCGATCCTATAGGAACAGACGTTGTGAAGGGGTTCTCGGTGCGTATCACGTCCGATTCTGCGGTATGTGACATCTCGGGTGAGGGTGGGTGGCGCGCGGATAGGGGTCAGACTTCCTTGTAACCTAACTTGTGACCTAAGTCAGGTGAAAGCGACCGTTTTCGATGATTCCCGGGGAGAAAACCGCAACGGGCTGGTCGACGCCCGGATGGGGTGGTGGCGTCGCCGTCTTGCGGCTGGACCGACGCGGTTCGTCAGGGATAATCAGGGATGAGACGCTATCGGCGGAAGTGAAAACCCTTGGAACCTCAACGATTCCAAGGGCTAACGTGTGCCCCCCGTGGGATTCGAACCCACAACCCACGAATTAAACGAATCGGATTCCGGTCATTCGATAGGGGCTTTCTTATGTTGTGAGACCAGTGTACAGCACTTGGAACCGTTGGGGTTTCAGCGGGACTGACCGGTCCCTTGAAAGCCCATGCGGCCGTAGGCGACACGCCCGTCCTTTTAAGCTTTTATTTAAGCGGATTGGACGAGGGGCTGCCGTGGCGCCTTCTCCGGGCGGTCCGGCATGGTGCCGTTCCCCGCGTCCGGCGCGGTTTGCCGGGGTCGCAAAAGGGAGAACGCGATCATGGAGTTCAAGGATCGCCGGCAGCCGCCGGACAGTTGGATACCGTGGCTCGACCAGTGGGTCGCGGACATGCGCTTCCGCAATCTGAGCGAGCGGAGCATCGGATATTACTGGTACAAGATCACCGATCTTGCCAGGCTGACGAACAAGCCGCCGTGGCAGATCGTCCAGGCGGATCTCAAGTCGTACATCGTGCGCCCGCCGTCGAACGCGGCCCGCCGCTCGACGATGAACGCGGTGCGCAACTTCTTCGGCTGGGCCAAGAAGGCCGGCCTGCGCGCCGACAATCCGGCCGAGGATCTGCCGTCCATCAAGCGCGAGACCCGTCACAAGGTGCCGGCCCCGGAGACCGCCGTCGGCCAGGGGCTGCATGACGCCGACCGGCAGACCCGGCTCATGGTCATGCTCGCCGCCGAGGCCGGTCTGCGCCGCGCGGAGATCGCGATCGTGCGCCGCGAGGACGTGACCGAGGATCTGTCCGGGCGCAGCCTGATCGTGCACGGCAAGGGCGCGAAGGACAGGATCGTGCCGCTGACCGACGAGCTGGCCGACGCGATCCTCGCCTCGCCCAAGGGCTGGCTGTTCCCGCACGTCAGCGGCAAGGGGCCGGTGTGCGGCGACACCGTGTACCGCAGGATACAGCACGCGACCGGCTGTTCGCCGCACACGCTGCGCCACCGGTTCGCGACCGCCGCGTACATCAGCTCCGGCGGCGACATCCGCGCCGTGCAGGAACTGCTCGGCCACGAAAGTCTTGCCACCACGCAGGCGTACGTGACCGTCACCCCGCTCAACCTGCGTTCCGTGGTCAACTCCGTCAAGCAGTACGGTGAGGGCATGAACGTCGGACAGGTCGTGTCCACCAGTGGCGGAATGATGCCGGCGACGGAATGACAACGTAAGCGCAAACGGTCTCTCCAAGTTATTGAAAGAGACCTGGAGGGACCAACATTTCATTAAACGATTAGATTTACAGATATTGTAAATGAACGGTAAACGCAGTCTGAACTTCCCGTGCAGGTGTGCAGATGGAATGGCTGTTAACGTTGTCATAAACGCGGTTCTGCGCTACCGTCTTGTGCTTCGGGCTTGACGGAAAGGGACGAGTATGGTCAGCAATGGCCGGCCCGCTTCAAGGACGAACCACCACACGCGCCGCAGCGTCGGCGACGACCAGATACCCACACGTCTCTCCCTGGCCGTGCCGGCGTATCGGAAAGCAAAATGAGAGAACATGAGCAAGAAGAACATGATGCCCGAACCGTGGAACGACTGGGTCGACGAATGGTCCGCGGACATGCGGCTGCGCAGCCTGAGCGAGAATACCATCAACCTGCGCCGCTACCAGATCGGCGCGTTCGCCCGGCATACCGGCAAGCATCCCGGCGAGGTCACGGCCAGCGACATCCGCAAATGGCTCGGCCGCAAGGGACTGGGCAATGCGGCCAAACGCGGCGACCGATGCATGTTCTCCATGTTCTACAGCTGGGCGCAGCGCAACGGGAAGCGCCTCGACAACCCCGTGGAGGGCATGCCGACCATCAAACGCGAACAGCGCAAGAAGCGAGCCGCACCAGAACAGGCCGTCCTCATCGGCCGCGACAGCAGCGACCCGCGCACCCGGCTGATCATCATGCTCGCCGCCGACGCCGGCCTGCGCCGAGCTGAAATCGCCCAAGTGCGCGGAGACGACCTGATCGACGACGAACTCGGCTGGAGCCTGATCGTCCACGGCAAAGGAGGCAAGGACCGCATCGTGCCGCTAAGTGACGAACTCGCTCGGGAAATCCGCCGCCGCGGACCGGGCTGGCTGTTCCCCGGCGAGAAGGGCTGCGACCACATCTGCGGCGACACCGTATACCGCCTCGTCAAGGACGCCACCGGGTATCCGCCCCACTCCCTGCGCCGCAGGTTCGCCACGGCCGCGTACATCACCTCCAACGGCAACGTCATGGCCATCAAGGAACTGCTCGGCCATGAAAGCCTCGCCACCACGCAGGGCTACATCACCGTCAGCGGCCGCATGCTGCGCACCGTCATCGAGCAGGCCCGCGGATACGAGGCGCGCGGAACTGGCGACGGATAAAGAACCTTCGCTGGCAGTTATGCCGCAAGATCACAAGCGTAGAAACGCAGACTGACGGACGATGAGACTATGGCTGTCATGCGATTGCATGACAGCATGTTGTCCGGCTTACGTGACGGCGCTATATATCGACTTATCACAATGATTGTCGAAGGGGATTCGTCATGGATGGTCGCACGGTATCGGTCAGGCTTTCGGTCTGGTTCGAGGGCGTCAAGTGGCGTATCGCCAGTGGCCGGCGGGCGACGTTGCATTGGTGGTATCTGGTGTTGGCCGGCGTGCTGATCGCATGGCTGGGAGTCGCGGAGGTCGTGGCGTTGCCTTCGTATGGCGGGTATGCGCGGGAGGTGTTCTCGAACCTGTTGGCTGGAGTGCCGTCCGCGCCGCCCGCCGCCGTGCAGGTGACGGTGTTCCAGTGGTCGTGCTCGGCGGCTTGGCTGGTGTCGGCGTATCGGCAGTGGGCTCGTCGCCAGTTCGCGTGGATGATCGTGACGATGGTGTGTAGTCTGTTGTATGTGCCGTTCGTGGTTTATCTGGTGCATGAGGTGATGGACCAGCGTAAGGGAGTCGTCCGTTTGGAGGAGAAGCCGGCGGAACCGGATATCGTTGACGACGATGGGATGGCCGACGACGAGGCGGATGTGCAAGATTCGGAGCCGACGGTTCGTCACGACGAGGTTTTCTCATGAACGCCGCGGTCGAGGCCCGTGGTTTGGTCAAACGGTATGCGTCCGGTCCGACGGTAGGTCCGATCGATTTCGAGGCTTGGCCGGGTCAGGTGCTGGCGGTGGCCGGGTCGAATGGTGCGGGCAAGTCCACCACGCTGCGCATGGTGCTCGGCCTGTCCGCTTCCAGTCAGGGCCGAGCGTTGATTATGGGATGCCCGTACCGGCTGTTGGAACAGCCCGGATTGCATGTGGGCGTGTTTCTGGGTGGACGTCTGGGTGACGAGTCGATGACGGGCGGCGAGTATCTGACGTTCATGGCCGGCATGATGGGATTGCCCGACGTGCGTCGTCGTGTGCGTCACGTGATGCGTGATTGCGGATTGGATCGCTGGCCGAAGGCTCGGATCAAGGGGTATTCCACGGGCATGCGCCAACGGTTGGGAGTGGCTGGGGCGATGCTCGCCGACGCGCCGATCATCGTGTTGGACGAGCCGTTCAACGGACTGGACATCGCCGGCAGGCTCTGGCTGCACGATTTGCTGCAACGATGGGCTCTGCCGGCAGGACTGTTATTCTGGCCGCCCATGAGATCGACGAACTGCAACGCATGGCCACTCACGTGCTGATCATCATGCACGGCAGGCAGATGGCCTACGGTCCGCTCGAACAGGTCATTGCCAATGGTGGTGGCGAGTCGGGAACCGTATTCCGGTTCGCTCCCGATGTGAACGAAACCGGAAAAGCCCTGGTGCTGGATGATCTGACCGCGATGGGAGCCGACGTTCGCTCCTTGGAGAATGGCCTGTATTTGGCCCGACGGATGGATGCGGCCGACGTGTTCTCCGTCTCGGCCAGACGCGACGTTCCACTGGTTCGACTCGACCACGTCGAGCCGACGCTGCGCGATGTGATGATTGGCGTGATTCGCCGGTCTTCGGAAAAGGAAGGCACATCATGAACGGGTGCGGACAGTGTTTGCGACGCATGATACTGCTCATGCGTTACGTGGTATGCCGCCCTGCGCCGCTCATGGCATGGACCGGACTGCCGGTGGCGTTCACCGCGTTCGCCGCACTGGCCAGCGCCTCCGTCCGGCTCATGTTCTCCTCCGATTCCAGACTCGATGGCCTTGCCACGCTCACGGGATTGGGGCCAAGCATCGCCGGGGCGGTCATGCCCATGAGCGAACCCGTGGCGATCATCGCGGCGCTGCTATCCGTCCGCGTCCTGATCAACACGGCCACAGCCATGCCATTGTTCCTGAGCGAACCGAAACGGACGCGACTGTTTCTGACCCTGTGTGCCGACATCGTCGTCGCCGGTTTCCTTGCATCTATAGTCGGAGGGCTTGCCGCGACCGGTGCTTCCCGTCTCATCCTCGGCTCCGTTGTACCGGCGCAGGCATGGCCCGCTCCGCTGTCCGCATCGTTGCTCCTCTGCCTCCCCGTGGCGCTGATACTTACAGGGCGCATGCTTGTCGCCGCCTCACTGTGCGTGGCCTTCAATTCGATTGGCAAGGGCGCGATCGCCTACATCGCCTTGTACTATCTGCTGCCCATCATCGCAGCGAACCTGCCGAACCCTCAGACATTGCACGAGTGGCTGCCTTCCATCGCCGGCACCGCCATACTGGAACAGTCTCCCGGCATGAATCCGACGTTGAGCGGGCTGATCGTATTGGCATACGTCATCATTGCGGTCATCGCCGCATGCGCGGCCCAGACGCAAAGGGACGTCTAAAACCATGCAGAAGGAATCCGCCTATGTCTACGGAGATTCCTGTCATGCGATCGCTTGACATGATGTTGTGCTGTCGGCCGTTCTCGGATTGAATAAGGATTATCGGAAAGTGCCGGCCCTCGAAGAGGAGGATGATCATGACCGATGGTACTTCACACGGCTCCAGTAATAGGCGTTTGTGCGGGAGCGAGGGACGATGGCGTTTGTCCGCTGCGGCCGGAACCTGCGCGTTGTATTCCGTTGTGCTGGCCGTATGCGGTCTTATCCGGTACGGATGGACTACGGAATGGTTCTGGAGTTCCGGATCACAGGCGATCACGTTTCTCCTGCTGGGTGCCGGCTCGCTTGCCGCGAAAGGATTCGCCTATCGCGGCAAGGTGGCCGAACGGCTGGAGCCGGATACTCATGACCGGCTACTCGCCGATAGATCCGACGCTATCGCCGCGAAGATAACATTCATCATCTGCATCAACCTGTGCATCAACATGTTCACCATCGCCTCGGTATTCGGCGTCGAGCCGCTGCAGTATCTGGCATGGGGCTTGGCATTGGCCTGCATGTTGTATGTGGTGGTTTCGATCGTCGCCAAAGCCCAGTACCGAAAGACACTGGAGAAGCCATGAATCAGCAGAAGGACGCAACTGGAATGAAACAGATTACAGCGGACTTCGCGAGCTCCTCGGCTGGATTCCACCATTTGCTTGTAAAAGTGTGGGAGCTTGTAGCGTACGCATTGATCCTTGCAGTGACATTGGTCTTCAACTCGATGCAATTCCCTAAATAGGTGGTCGTCCCACTCGTTCTGGCAATCCTATCGGTCCGGGTCGCCCGAATACTTCTCGCAAAAAGAAGGAAGGATCGGGCGGATAAAGCCTGTGAGCAGGGACATCACATATAGTCAGGTTCCGTAAGTTGGGGGTTCCTTATCCTGTATAGCCGGTTTGCGTGCCTGTCCTGTGAGTGATGACAGCGTGGCAAGCGGACGTGGAATCGTTCGTATGCTGACGGTATCGGTTCGGATCGATGATCGATTTGGAAAACATAGGAAAGGCACAACGAGGAAGATGCGACACTGTCACAAGACGGCGATTGCCATAGTCGCCGCGGTATCGGCGGCGGTCATAGCGGCCGCCTCGCTCATCGTCTGGTATCTCGTCCCGCATTATGAGCGCTCGAACGAGCCGGCAGCCTATCGGATCATCTATTCGGCCATGCTGGAATCGAACAAGGGCGGCGTGCTGACCATTGACCGCAGGGGCGGCATCATTGCGGATGAACGGGTCCCCGAATTGCAGGATGTGTCCGTATACTCGTATGAGAACGGCGAATTCATCGCCGGCGGCCAACGCTCGAACATGCATCTCATCATCGACAAGGATGGCGTGATGCGATCGTTCCATCTATTGGATAATCCGAACTATTCCGGTGTCATGTCCATCGGACCGTATGGCGGCGGGGTCGTGGCGGTGATGAACGGCAACGATTCTCCGGAAGACGACTCGTACCTCAACCTGCTGGTCGTCCAGGACGGTGCGGGCAAAGTCACCGAGCGGAAAAAACTGAAGATCTACACCGAAGGCCAGGCCTCCGACGGGCAGCACCTGTTCATCACCGGTCATGAGCTCACGTTGAGTTCCAACCGATACCAGGGCAAGATCATCCGCTACGGGTTATCCGACCGTTCAGTCAAGGCACAGGTGACCGACGACGCTCTGCTGTACTTGCGGCCGGTCGTATGGAACAATCACGTGCTGGTGGCCGGCACGGACATGAACGGGACTCCCCGGCAAATCGACATGTTCGATGCGAACACCTTGGAACGGACGGACAGCACCACGATCTCCTCGGACTTCCAGACGCTTGTGATCGTTGCGGGAAAGCCATGGGCCGTAGGAACACGGCAAATCTGCCCCGTCATCAAGCAGCCGTTCGGCATCGGTAATCAGTGCATCTCCATGACTACGGGGTCATCGCCGTATGTTTCGCAGGCCATCGTCGTGGACACGCGGATCGTCATGCTGGTCCGAGAGTCCTTGAACCCGGCCGTGAAGGTCCCGGCACGTGGAGTGAAGCAAGTCGGCATCATCGCGGATGCCGACACGACTACCGGCAAGGTGTCGACCACACCCGCGCTTATTCCGACCAACCGCAGCAGCGACAGCATACTCATCACACCGGCGGCACCATAACCGCGAACGAACAACGACATCTCCGTATGTCCGATTTGCACTAGCTCGATATTGAGAGCGATGCATGTTCACCTATCGGCAGGCTTGATCAGGTGCGGATCTCGGCCGATGATTCCTGTTATGTGATCGCTTGACGGCATGTTGTGCGGTCGGCCGTTCCCTGATTGAATGGAAATCGCAAGAGAACCGAGTCCCAACGAAGGGAAGTGATCGCAGTGGGAAAGCCCACTCCTAACACGTCGGTACAAGACGTCAACGCCAGACGATTGGTCGTGATCCTGCTGTGCGCATCCATAGCATTGCAGGCTCTTACGTTTGCGATCCCGGGAGGCGCCTTGAGCCTGCTCTGCCGAGCCGTCGAAGTGTTGCTGCTGGTCATGGCGTTGCTTGCCGCTGTGAAAAGCAACGCTCAGCAAAAACCGCTTCTTGCCATAGGGATTGGCGTAGCTGCAAGTTTGGCGGCTACCGCTCTGGTGATCGCGCTCCTGTAGTTCAAGCTGCTGAACCTGCCGATGGTTCACGGCTTGTTTGGGATGGTGGCATCCAGTTGCCAGTGCCGCTGTTCCGTGTGGATGGTGAAGCTGCCGCCGGCTTTTTCGATGATGGCGCGGTAACGGTCGAGGCCACTGCCCAATCCAAGTTTCCCGTCATGTTCAGTGATGGTGTCGCTGACGGAGATGTGGAGCTCTTCAGTGTCGAAGCTGATGGAGACGGCGTACCATTCGGCCGGGTCAGCGTGCTTGGCGATGTTCGCGTAGAGTTCCGTCAGCAATCCTGTGAGCAGTCGCATCATGCCCGGGGAGAGCGGACGACGGAGTTCACCGAGCAGGTTGTCGCCGGTGAAGCCGAGCGATTCGAGTTTCGTCTCCTCGTCGTCGATCAGGGATTGCAGTTCCGCCTGTTGCACGGTGGCGTGATCTGCGGTCGTTGCCAGCGGGAATGTTGCCGTGCTTCGCGGTTCCGACGGTTCTGACTGCGGATGTTGCTCCGGATGTTCCTCAAGCGAGTCGATGACCTCGTGAGTGTGGGTCATGGCGCGATCGGCCGCGTCGCGCAGGTCCTGAAGCTGCCGCCGATACGTGTGCTCGTCGGCGGGCATGTCTTCGGTTTCGGCGTGGTCGATGCGTAGGATGAGATAGGCGAGATCGTTGCTGATGGTGTCATGCAAATTGCGGGCCGTGTCCTCGTGTTCCTGCTGGCGACGCAGCAGATACGAGTCATTATCGCGCTGCCGCATCATGTGCAGTAACAGTCCGGTCACTAGCGGGAAGCAATAGAGCGCGATATGCATCAACGTAGATACCAGCAGACGGCTGCTACTAGGTGGTGCGGGAGCGACCAGCAACACGAGCAGCATGCCGGTGGCTATTACGCCAGACCGTATGTTGAGATAGGCAAGGAAGCCCGTACAGATAATGCTGATGGCCAGTGGAGTGATCATGAGTGTCATCACCAGCAGTATTTCTCCGCCCACGAGTACCATCCAGAGGAACCATTGCGGGCGGAACATGCCGCCGATCAGACCGATGAGCATCACCAGGACCAGCGCAAGATGCTGCACGCTCACCGTTGAGGAGGCATCCGTCGCAGTCCGAGCCGTGTATTCCGCGATGAGGGCCGCGGCCAGCAGCAAGCAGGTCGTCGAGATGACCGGATGGTCGTTGCCCGGGCCGAGTCGCCCGGCAAGCCGGCCTACAGCAGATCGTATCTGGCGCATGTCTCCAGCACCTCCTTGCGACTGGTCACGCCGAGCTTGTCGGCCGCGCGATGCACGTACGTGAACACGCTGCCCTTGGCGATGCCCAGACGGGCCGCGATCTCGTCGGTGGTGAGCCGCTGCGCGTACAGGCGCAGGATGTCCTTCTCACGCGCGGACAACGAGTCCTTCATGTCCTCGGACATCCTCGCCGGCACCGTGCCGGACGGCAGCGCATGCGCCGAAACCGCGTCACGGAATCCCGCTTCGGACTGAGCGGCGGTCGGCATGCCATGCGCCGCTTGCCGCACGGCGTCAACGATGTCCATCCTGAGCTATTCCTTGGCGAGCAGTCCCTGCGCGCCGGCCGCGATCGCCTCCGCCCGGTAGACGTCCGTCGAATACGAGGTGACGCACACGATACCCACCTCGCTCGTCCTGCGCCGGATGCGCCGGCACACGTCCGCGCCGGTGATGCCGCCCAACGCCATGTCCAATACGAGCACGTCCGGCCTCGTGTGCGCGTTGTGACAGTGCTCGATCGCCACCGCAGGCGAACCCGTGCTCCACACGATGCGCAAATCACGGGACATGGCCGCGATCATCGCGCACATCGCATCCAACGCGAACGGATCATTATCCAACACGCCGATGCGGATCACGTTCGCCGTCTCCGGCTCGTTCCCACCCATGACACCCACTGGGCTGATTCTAGTTGTGGTTGCAACGCCTTTATGTTAGCAAAGTGTTAGGAATCGCCGCCGTAAGTTCCCGCGCATATATGTAACCCGTAAAAACCGGTCCTCGCCCCGCCCTGAATTCATACGATGAAAACGAAATGACTCGATGACGTTGTCGGCAGCCGCGCAGGCCACTCCGGAGCATATGACTCCGCGAGACAGGCAAGGCGGGGCTGCGGAATACGGCACCGGGTCCGTTCGATGATAAGGAGAAAGACATGCCTTGGTGGGTGGATGTTGCCTACGTTGTGAGTACGGTGGTCATCTTCGTCCTGTTCGACCTGTTCGGAAAGTGGGTGGACAGACTATGACGACGTTCTTCACTGTGCTGGGTGTCATGCTGGGTGTCGCGGGAATCGCGTACATGATTTATTCCCTGTGCCGGCCCGAGAAGTTCTGAACCATACCGGACTGTACTTGAGAGATCTTAGGAATCAAAGGTTCATCACATGGTATATGTATTTGCGATCATGGCATTCGCGCTGATTGCCATCATCCTCGCGGCGATATACAAGCCGCTTGGCGATTACATGTTCAACGTGTTCACGACCGACAGGGACCTCTTCTTCGAGAAGTGGATCTACAAGGTCGTCGGCATCGACTCCAGGAAGGGCCAGACCTGGAAGGCGTACCTGCGCGGTGTGCTCGGGTTCTCCCTGATGAGCGTGCTGGTGCTCTACCTGCTGCAGCGCGTGCAGCAGTGGCTGCCGTTCTCGCTGGGCTTCCCGAACGTCCAGGGCCCGCTCGCGTTCAACACCGCGGCCTCGTTCGTGACCAACACCAACTGGCAGTCGTATTCGCCGGACGTCACGCTCGGCTACACCGTGCAGTTCGCCGGCCTCGCCGTGCAGAACTTCGTGTCCGCGGCCGTGGGCATCGCCGTGGCCGTGGCGCTCGTGCGCGGGTTCGCATGGCGCAGGTCGGAGACCATCGGCAACTTCTGGGTCGACCTGACCCGTTGCACGATGCGCATCCTGCTGCCGATCTCCATCGTCATGGGCATCATTCTGATGGCGCTGGGCGTGGCGCAGAACTTCGCCGGGTTCGTGGACGTGAACACCGTCGCCGGTGGCACCCAGAAGATCATGCAGGGCCCGGTGGCCTCGCAGGAGGTCATCAAGGAGCTCGGCACGAACGGCGGTGGCTTCTTCAACGCCAACTCGTCGCACCCGTACGAGAACCCGAACATGTGGACCAACCTCATCGAGATTCTCCTCATGCTCGCCATTCCGGTGGCCCTGACCCGCACCTTCGGCCGCATGGTCGGCGACATCCGGCAGGGCTACGCGCTGCTCGGCGCGATGGTCATCATCTTCGGCATCAGCTTCTTCGCCGTGGTGACCGCCGAATCCTTCGCCAGCGACCCGATCACCTCCCTGACCGGTGGTTCCATGGAAGGCAAGGAGACCCGCTTCGGCATCGTGTGGTCCGGCCTGTTCGGCACCACCTCGACCTCGACCTCCACTGGCGCCGTCAATTCGATGCACGACTCGTACACCGCACTCGGCGGCATGATCTACATGCTCAACATGATGCTCGGCGAGGTGAGCCCGGGCGGCGTGGGCGCGGGCCTGTACGGCATCCTCGTGATGGCCGTCGTGGCCGTGTTCATCGCCGGCCTCATGGTGGGCCGCACGCCGGAATACCTCGGCAAGAAGATCGGCCCGCGCGAGATGAAGATGGCCTCGCTGTACTTCCTCGTCATGCCGATCACCGTGGTGGTGGGCGTCTCCCTGAGCTTCGCCGTGCCGTTCGCACGTCAGTCGATCTTCGACACGTCGCTCAACAACAGTGGCAACCACGGCTTCTCCGAGGTCGTCTACGCCTTCACCTCGGCCGCGAACAACAACGGCTCCGCCTTCGCGGGACTCACCGCCGACACCCCGTGGCTCGACACCACGCTGGGATTGGCGGTGCTCATCGGCCGTTTCCTGCCGATCGCCCTGGTGATCGCGCTGGCCGGTTCGCTTGCCAAGCAGGACAAGGTGCCGGTGACCGCCGGCACGATGAAGACCGACAACGGTCTGTTCGTCATCCTGCTGGTGTTCGTTATCTTCCTGATTTCCGCGCTGACGTTCTTCCCGACGCTTGCTCTGGGACCGTTGGCAGAAGGTTTGGTGGCTTGATATGACTTCCGCAACCGCGAACGACGTCAACAACAGCGCGACCTCCATCGCGAACGACGTCAAGAAGTCCAACGAGCAGTCGTTGGGCGCGATGCTGGGCAAGAGCCTGCCGGATGCGTTCCGCAAGTTCGACCCGCGCAACATGTGGCACAACCCCGTGATGTTCATCGTGTGGGTGGGCGCCGCGTTCCTGACCCTGCTGGGCGTGTGCCAGCTGTTCGACGCCGCCCTCACCGACGGCGAGCCGGTCTACTTCACCTGGATCGTGGCCATCGTGCTGTGGGCCACCGTGCTGTTCGCCAACCTCGCCGAGGCCGTGGCCGAGGGCCGCGGCAAGGCGCAGGCCGACGCGCTGCGCAAGACTCGCACCACCACGCCCGCCCGTCTGGTCAAGGGCTACGACGAGAAGAACGACCCGGACGTGCGCGCCCCCGAGCGCGGCGAGGGTCCATCCTACATCGAGGAGGTCCCCAGCTCGGACCTGAAGCTCGGCGACGTGGTCGTCGTCTCCGCCGGAGAGCTCATCCCCGGCGACGGCGACATCATCTCCGGCATCGCCTCCGTGGACGAATCCGCCATCACCGGCGAATCCGCGCCCGTCATCCGCGAATCCGGCGGCGACCGCTCCTCGGTGACCGGCGGCACCCGCGTGCTCTCCGACCGCATCGTGGTGCGCATCACCCAGAAGCCCGGCGAAAGCTTCGTGGACAAGATGATCGCCTTGGTCGAAGGCGCCAACCGCCAGAAGACCCCGAACGAGATCGCCCTGGACGTGCTCCTGAGCTCCCTGACCATCATCTTCCTCGTGGTGGTGCTGTGCATCAACCCGCAGGCCTCCGCGGTGGGCGCCTCCGTGAGCCTGACGGTGCTGGTCGCCCTGCTCGTCTGTCTCATCCCGACCACCATCGGCGCCCTGCTGTCCGCCATCGGCATCGCCGGCATGGACCGTCTGGTGCAACGCAACGTGCTCGCCACCTCCGGCCGCGCCATCGAGGCGGCCGGCGACGTGACCACGCTGCTGCTCGACAAGACCGGCACCATCACCTACGGCAACCGCCAGGCCTCCGAATTCCACGCCCTGCCCGGCGTCGACCACGACGACATCGTCAAGGCGGCCGCGTTGAGCTCGCTGGCCGATGCCACGCCCGAAGGCCAGTCGATCGTGGCGCTTGCCAAGTCCGACGGCTTCGACGTGGACGAGGTGCCGGGAGCCGTGGCCGTGCCGTTCACCGCCGAGACCCGTATGTCCGGACTCGACCTGCCGAACGGCGACCGTATCCGCAAGGGCGCCACCTCCGCCGTCGAGGCATGGATCGACAGGGAAGGCGGTGCCATGACCACCGAGGTGAGGGACGCCCTGCACGATCGCGTGGCCGCCATCTCCGGCCAGGGCGGCACGCCGCTGGTCGTCGCCGAGCAGTATGCCAACGGCGAGGCCAAGGTGCTCGGCGTCGTCCAGCTCAAGGACGTCGTCAAGAAGGGCCTGAAGGAGCGTTTCGCCGACCTTCGCAAGATGGGCATCCGCACCGTCATGGTCACCGGCGACAACCCGCTCACGGCCAAGGCCATCGCCAAGGAGGCCGGCGTGGACGACTTCATCGCCGAGGCCAAGCCCGAGGACAAGCTCGCCTACATCAAGAAGGAGCAGGCCAAGGGCCAGCTCGTCGCCATGACCGGCGACGGCACCAACGACGCCCCGGCCCTCGCCCAGTCCGATGTCGGCGTGGCCATGAACTCCGGCACCTCGGCGGCCAAGGAGGCCGGCAACATGGTCGACCTCGACTCCGATCCGACCAAGCTCATCGACATCGTGGCCATCGGCAAGCAGCTGCTCATCACGCGCGGCGCCCTGACCACCTTCTCCATCGCCAACGACGTGGCCAAGTACTTCGCCATCATCCCGGCCATGTTCATGGAGAAGTTCCCGGGACTCGGCCTGCTCAACATCATGGGTCTGCACAGCTCGCTGTCCGCCGTGCTCTCCGCGATCATCTTCAACGCGATCATCATCGTGCTGCTCATCCCGCTGGCCCTCAAGGGTGTCAAGTACCGCGCCGAGGCCAGCGAGAAGATCCTGGGCCGCAATCTCAGGGTCTACGGTCTGGGCGGCATCATCGCGCCGTTCATCGGCATCTGGATCATCGACCTGTTCGTCCGTCTGATCCCGGGCTTCTGATCCGAGGATCGACTAGGAAAGAGTGATTGTCATGAAGAATACCATTTCGCTGAACCTGCGCGCCTACTGGGCCGGGCTCAAGGCGGTGATCGTCTTCACCGTCATCGTGATCGTCTACACGTTCGCGATGACCGGCATCGGCCAGCTGGGCATGCCCGACAAGGCCAACGGCTCGATGATCGCCAACGCGCAGGGCGAGGTCGTCGGCTCGTCGCTGATCGGCCAGTCCTTCACGGACGCCAACGGCGACGCGCTGCCGCAGTACTTCCAGTCCCGCCCGTCGGCCGCATCCGACCCGAACAAGGACGAGGACAGCCAGGGCTACTACGCGGCCGCGTCCGCCGGCACCAACAAGGGCCACGCCGACGCCGATTTCATCAAGTCCACCTCGGAGCTGCGCCAGACCATCGCCAAGCGTGAGGGCGTGAACCCCAAGGACGTGCCGGCCGACGCCCTCACCGCGTCCTCCTCCGGGCTCGACCCGGAGATCAGCCCCGAATACGCGGCCATCCAGGTCAAGCGCGTGGCCAAGGAACGCGGGTTGAGCGAGGAGCAGGTCGAGAATCTGGTCAGGAAGTGCACCACCGGTCGTGGGCTCGGGTTCATCGCCGAACCCACGGTGAACGTGGTCCGGCTCAATCTGGCGCTTGACGAGCTCAGGTGAGTCGGCACGCGGTCCGTCGGCGATTCGGCTGACGCGTTGTCGTCGATCGCCGTGGCGGGCCGCGGCCGGCCGCCAGGGGTGGTGATGCGGGGTATTCGCGTCACCACCCCTGACGGCGTTTATCGTATACAGTCGTATTGGAATGTCTGGGAATACAGGGGCTGATGATATGGCACAGGCACGAGGAACGTTCAGGGTGCTGCTGGGCGCCGCGCCAGGCGTGGGCAAGACGTGCGCGATGCTCAGGGAGGGGCATCGCCTGCAGGAGGACGGCAAGGACGTGGTCATCGCCCTGTTGGAGACCCACGGGCGCGCCGCCACGGCCAAGGCCGCCGAAGGGCTCGAGATGATGCCGCGGCGCCGGCTGCGCTACCGTGGCATGTGGCTCGAGGAGATGGACCTGTTCAAGATCATCGAACGGCATCCGCAGGTGGCGCTCGTCGACGAGCTCGCCCACACCAACGCGCCCGGATCGGTGCACAAGAAGCGCTGGCAGGATGTCTTGGACCTGCTCGATGCCGGCATCGACGTGATCACCACCATCAACGTGCAGCACATCGAATCGCTCAATGACGTGGTGCGCGAGATCACCGGCAGCACGCAGAAGGAGACCGTGCCGGACAAGGTGCTGCGCTCCGCCTCCCAGGTCGAGCTGGTAGATCTGCCGCCCGAGGGCCTTCGCGAGCGTTTGGCCGCCGGATTCGTCTACAAGCCCGACCGCGTGGATGCGGCCCTGAGCAACTACTTCCGCGTCGGCAACCTCACCGCCCTGCGCGAGCTGGCCCTGCTTTGGCTGGCCGGGCGCGTGGACGAGGCGCTCAAGGCCTACCGCGAGGAGCACCACATCAACGCCAAATGGGAGACGCGCGAGCGTGTGATCGTTGCGCTGTCCGGCGGGCCCGAAGGCGAGCAGCTGCTGCGGCGCGGGGCCCGTGTGGCCCGGGCGTCCGGTGGAGGCGACCTCATCGCCGTGCACGTCACCCCCGAGGACGGGCTGGCCGGCTCCAACCCCGCCCTGCTCATCAAGCAGCGCGAGCTCGTCGAGGAGCTGGGCGGCACCTATCATCAGATCGTCGGCGAGGACATCTCGGAGGCCCTGCTCGACTATGCGCATGCGAACAACGCCACGCAGGTGATCGTCGGCGTCTCCCGGCGCAACGCGCTTTCGCGTTGGCTGGGCCGGCCCTCCACGCCCAACGGCATCATCGAGAAATCCGGGGACATCGACGTCCATATCGTCACGCACTCGTTCGTCAACAAGGGCTTCAGGATGCCCTCCTCGAACAGGCATCCGATCGCGTGGAGGCGCAGGGCGGCCGGGTTCGCGTTCGCCATGCTGTCCGTGCTGCTCACCGGCTGGATGCTGTACCGGTTCAGCGCGCCCGCCTATGCGCAGCGCGACGCCCTGGTGCTGCAGATGCTGGTGGTGGTCTCCGCCGTGATCGGCGGGCTTATGCCCGCCATGGTGTGTGCGGTGCTTTCCGGACTGGTGCTGGACCTGCTCTACACGGTGCCCATAGGCGCCTTCCACGTGGTGCGCGCCTCGGACATGGTGACCATCGTGCTCTACGTGCTCGTGGGCATCATCGTCTCCGCGGTGGTGGACCGCGCCGACACCATCGCGCGGCAGGCCCAGCGTGCCAGCGCCGAATCGGAGATCCTGGCCAGCGTGGCCGGGGCGGTGCTGCGCAGCGACGATCCGCTCCAGGCCATCGTGCACCGCACCCGCGAGGCGTTCGGCTTCTCCTGCGTGCGCGTCGTGCAGGGCGGTCACATCATCATCTCGGACGGCGAGCCGGGTACGAAGACGGATTCCGCCACCGACGGAGGCGGAGACGTGGCCGCCTCGGTCGCGGAGCCGGAGACCATAGCCATGTCGGACGCCGGGCCGGAACTCAAGCTGTACGGCAAGCCCGTCGAGGCGTTGGACCAGCGCATGCTGCTGGCCATCCTCTCACAGATCCAGACCGTGCTCGAGCACAAGGATCTGGAGCGCAAGGCCAGAGAGATCGGCCCGCTCGCCGCCGCCGAGAAGGTGCGCACCGGCCTGCTCAACGCGGTCAGCCATGACCTGCGCCGTCCGCTTGCCTCGGCCACCGCCGCCGTCTCCGGCCTGCAGCGCATGGGCGACACGATGAGCGCGCGGGACCGCAAGGAACTGCTCAACGTGGCCTCCAACGGTCTGAAGCAGCTCACCAAACTCGTCACCGACCTGCTCGACGTCTCGCGCATCCGCGAGGGTGCGCTGCCGCTGTCGCTGGTGGCCACGGACGTGGGAGAGGAGATCATCCCGCTGTTCGACGAACTCGGCATCGGGCCGTGGTCCATCGACCTGGACATCGCCCCCGACCTGCCGCTGGTCGTGGCCGACCCGGCCCTGCTCCGCCGCGCGCTGTCGAACGTGCTGGTCAACGCGATGCGGTTCACCCCGTCCTCCAAGCGGGTACGGCTGTCCGCCTCCTCGTTCAACGGCATGGTCGAGATCCGCGTGGCCGATCAGGGCCCCGGCGTGCCCGACTCGCGCAAGAACGACATCTTCCTGCCGTTCCACCGGCTCGGCGACACGGACAACACCACCGGTCTGGGTCTGGGCATGGCGCTGTCGAAGGGGTTCGTCGAATCGATGGGCGGTTCGATCAGTCCCGAGGACACGCCGGGCGGCGGCCTGACCATCGTGATCACCCTGCGCGTGGCCGACCAGAAGCTGCGCGCCGGACAGCCGATTCCGGCCGGCGACCGGCCCAATCCGGCCGACATCCTTGCCAAGGACACGCTGAACGTGTCGGGGGCCATGTCCGATGTGATCCTGCCGCTGCCGGGCAGTGGGCAGTCCGACGAGCGCGGGCTCGACCGGTTCATCAACTACGGCATCATGCGCGGCGGCAAGGATGCGGGGGATGCGGACGCCGACGATTCCGGCTCCCCGGCCGACGGCGACGCCGGGGCGGGTGCGGAGTCGGCGTCGGGCTCCGATTCCGCACCCGACGAGCGGCGGGACGCTGCGGACGCGGATGTTGACGAACAGCGCTACGACGGCGTTTCCGCAGACGGCCTGCGGTCTGGCGAGGAGCCGGCCTTGATGGATGTCGTCGACGCCGGCACCGGTGATAGAACGACGGGCATGGGCCCGTCGATGACGGATTCGGGAGAGGAGGCACGCCGATGAAGATTCTGGTGGCGGACGACGATCCGCAGTTTCTCAAGGCGTTGAAGATCACCCTGCACTCGCAGGGCTACGACATCGTCACCGCGCGTGACGGCGTCGAATGCATCACGGCGGCGGTCGAGGAGCATCCCGACCTGTTCGTGCTGGATCTCGGCATGCCAAGGATGGACGGCATGGGCGTGATCCAGGGCGTGCGCGGCTGGACCGAGGCGCCGATCCTGGTGGTGTCCGGGCGCACCGACGCGCGTGAGAAGGTGGCGGCGTTGGACGCGGGCGCCGACGACTATGTGACCAAGCCCGTGTCCATCGACGAGCTGCTGGCCCGCATCCGCGCCCTGCTGCGCCGGGTTTCGCAGGAGAACTCAGCGGAAAGCGAGACGCCGCTGATGCGGTTCGGCGACGTGACCGTGGACCTCAACGCGCACGCCGTGTTCCGCGGGGGAGCGGGACGCGAGATTCGCGTGCGGCTCACACCCACCGAGTGGAAGGTGCTCGAAGTGCTGGTGCGCAATGCCGGCAAGCTCGTGACCCGTCAGGACCTGCTCACCTCGATCTGGGGGGCGCAGCACGTCAAGGACACTGGTTATCTGCGACTGTATGTTTCGCAGCTGCGCAAGAAGATCGAGCCGGACCCCGCGCGGCCCAGATACCTGAGGACGGAGACCGGCATGGGCTACCGTCTCGACATCGAGGGCGGGCCGGAGGCCTGAGACGCGGGTGCGGTTGCGCTCCGCTGGACCCCGGTCGGGCCCCCATGCGACGGCCATCACGCGATGACGTCGGCGGTGGCCTCAGGGATGGCGCGAATCACGTCGCCCGCCACGATGGGGTGGCCAAGCGTCATGACCCGCTGACGGCGGCCGTGCCCCACCAGCTCGGGCTCCTGCCAGCCCTGCTGCTCGGATTCCGAGGCGATCGCCGCGGCCATGCCATGCAGGTAGGCGGCGGACGCCACCGTCTCGGCCGTGGTGATCTCGGCACCCTGCTGCGCCAGCAGTGCGCCGGCGAGCCCGGCAAGCACGTCGCCGACGCCGGCGGTGGCCCGCCATGTGGGGGCGCTGCCGGAGACATAGACGTGGTCCTCATCCACGACGATGGTCACCGCGCCCTTGAGCAGCACCGTCGCGCCGGTCAGCTCGTGCGCGTGGCGTGTACTGGCGAGCGGCTGGGACACCACATCCTGCGCGGTGAACCGTGACGAATCGGTGGAGCCGGCGTGACGCGGCCGGCCGGTCCGCTCCGGTGCCGCGGCGATCGCGTCCGTCCCGTCCCGGCCGTCCGTCGGTGCGTCGGTCCCCAACGCACCGGATTCGGCGGTGCCGGCGTCGGCGCGGACGGCGGCACCATCGGAAGCGGGGCCGGCAGGGGCGTCCTCCGTCGTCTCATCGGCCTGAGCGGCGCCCGACCTCGGCGACGAATCGGCCTCGAGCCGGTTGAGCAGCGCCGCCATCTCGCCGGCGTGCGGCGTGATCACCACCTGACCGGGCACAGATAACGCCCGAATTCTTGCGCACTTTGGTCTGGCCTTGAGATAGGGGCATGGCCCGTGTCCTGTGTACGTTTTTCTGTCGCCAAACAAGATGAACCGCGATTGGAAAGCAGGACACGAAGCCATGTCACATCGGATGTATAAAGATTGACCATGCAGGGTGCCCATCCGTGTCACAGCCGACGTATGGAATCGCGCATCACCGGAGGACAGTCGATGCGGATGGTTCTCGAAAATCCCGCACGATCGGGGGATTCTACGTCTTCCAGCAGCATCTTCACCCCGACCACGCCAAGCTCATAATGAGGCAGTTGCACCGTTGACAACGGCGGCGACATATGCGCGGCAATGACCTCCTGGTTGTCGAACCCGACCACTGAAAGATCATCGGGGATCCGCAGACCACGATCACGCAACGCATCGTATAATCCCATGGCCACACGGTCATTATGACAGCACACACCGGTCGCCCCGGTCTGCACCACCTGCTCGGCGATTCGCATGCCGCCTTCTTGATACGGCATGGTGTCGAACATCAGACTCTCGTCCGCGGGGATGCCAGCCTCCTCAAGTGCCGCAAGATATCCGGCGCGTCGCCCCGTTCGGGCGGGTGAGATGCTGGTCGAATTCACAAAGGCGATTCGCCGATGCCCGGCATCGATCAGCATCTGCGCCGCGGCCTTGCCGCCACGGAATTCATCCGGGACCACCGCCGTGACCTCGCTGTTCGGATCGCTGCAATTCACCAGTACCGTGGTGACCTGCGTCAGCTCCGGCGGCATGGTGATCTCATGGTGGTACCACGTCGAGTAGATGACACCGCTGACGTTGTGCTCCATGAATTCCTCGATGGCACGACGCTCAAGGTCACGGTCGCCCTCGGTGTTGGCGATCAACAGTACATATCCACGCTTCCAGGCCTCTTCCTGAGCGCCATGGATGATCTGTCCCGCGAACGGTGTCGTCGCGATGGAATCCGCCACCAGACCGATGAAATTCGATCGTCCGCGAGCCAGTCCCTGCGCCAGGGTGTTCGGCCGATATCCCAACTCATCGATGGCCTTGAGCACTCGGGCGCGCGCGTCCTTGCCGATGCGCGCGCCCGGCTTATGGTTCATGACCAACGACACCGTGGATACCGAGGTTCCGGCCGCCGCGGCCACATCCTTCAACGTCACGGAGGAACGTTTCCCGTTCTTCCGCTCCCGCGAGTTCTCAGATGCGGGGTCTGCTATTCGCTGCACTGCCATCGATCATCCCTTGGTCGCGCCACCTTCCAGGCCTTGGATCATAGCCTTGTTCAAGACCAGGAACACCAACATCAATGGTGTAATTGTGACACAAACGGCGGCAAAAGTAGCAGTCCAGTCCGTGTTGCCCATCGCCCCGATGTAGTTCTGCAAGCCAAGCGGAATGGTCTTCAGATCATCGGTTAGCACGAAGGTGTTCGCGAAGATGAATTCATTCCAGATGAAGATGCTGTTGACCAGCACCACCGTCACGATCGTGTTGAGCGACAGTGGCAGTGTGATCTGCGCGAAGATGCGGTACGGGCCGGCGCCGTCGATCGATGCGGCCTCATAGGTCTCCGAGGGAATGTACTGGTAGAACGAGCTGAACAGGAACACCGACATCGGTATCGAGAAACCGGCCAGCGGGATGATCATCGACCAATACGTATCCAGTAGACCGACCTGCGAATAATCGATGAACAACGGCACCAGCGAGATCTGCACGGGCACGATGATGCCCATCATGAAGATCATGCGGATAATCTTGCCGCCCTTGAATCGCAGCACTTGCAAAGCGTATGCCGCCATCATGCCGAGAATCACGATGAAGAAGTTCGAGCCGAAGGTCACGATGACGCTGTTCAGGATATACCGACCAAGGTTTCCCGATTCAAAGGCACGTGCATAATTATCGAGCGTGAACTGCTGCGGTATGCCGAACGGATCCCCCGCAGCGAAATCATGCTCCGTGCGCACGCTGGTGATGAACAGCCATAGCAGCGGATACACCTGAATTACCATGATGATCGCGATCAGCACCCACGTGATAATACGATGCACCGTGATACGCCGATGATGCCGATATCCTTCCACGTTATTGAAGGATTGCTTATACCAGGATCTCATGCTCGGCAACGATTCCACACCCGTCATTCGTCCACCTTCCTTTTCATCAGTCCGAAGATCAATCCGACCGCGACCAGGCATTCGACCACGATGAACACCGACATCGCGCTGGCATACCCGTAATTCGTGTTCGTGAACGCGGTACGGTACATGTACGTGGTCACGAGCTGCCCATGGCGGCCATTCGACAGCAGGTAGGGGATATCGAAGCCACGCAACGCATATGTCACGGCCATGACCACCGTGGTGATCCACACCGGCCGAATGTACGGGAAACGAATCTTGGCGAACAGCTGCCATTCGTTGACACCGTCGAGTTTGGCCGCCTCCTCGATCTCGGCCAGGATCGACATGAACGCGGCGTAGATGATGAGCATGTACAGACCGGAGAACCGCCAGCCTTCCGGGACGGACACTGCCGCAAGCACCGTATGGGTGTCGGACAGCCACGGCCTTGCCAGATCACCAAGCCCGACCACTTGCAGCAACCGGTTCAGTAGGCCCACCGGATCCATCGAATAGATGCGCTGGAACAGGAAACCGATGGCGACGGTCGAGATCACCGCCGGCAACAGGTACAGCGTCTTGATGACTTCACGGCCACGAGTGAGCTGCATGAGCAATGTGGCGACCAGTAATGCGCCACCGAGCTGCAATACCAGACAGATCATCATGTAGATCATGGAGTTGCCGAACGCTTGCCAGAACACCGCGTCACCAGCAAACATCTTGGCATAGTTACCCAGACCGACGAATTGCATGTCGCTGATGCCGTCCCACTCAAAGAAGCTGAGAAACAGCGACTGGATCACCGGCATCAGCACACCGAGGCCATAGAACAGCAACGGCGGCAAAAGGAATATCAACACTGATTTTTTCGAACGATACGGCAGCATGGAGGCTCCTTGCAATCTTGGAAGGCGGCGGGAGATGACCGTTGCAATGGCAGTGCTTTGGGTAACCGGCCATCCCCTGCCGACATATATATTCGCGAGCGTTACTCGGCGAAGGCTTTCGGACCGTTCTCAGCGATGACTCCGTCCATCGTGTCGATGAACTCGTCCACGCTCACATCGCCCTGCACCAGCAGCACCAGTTCCTGCTGGAGTCGGGTGTTCGAGGTCGAGTCAAGCTGAGTGTCCCACGGCATCGCGGTAACATCGCCGACATTGTCCGATTCATCCACCACGCGCTGGTAGAGATCCGTGGCATTGCTTGGCAGCGTGGTGCCATCACCGGTAGTGGGGTTGACCTGGCCGGTGGCTCCATACACCTTCGGGTACTGCTCAAGCGCATACTTCAGGAAGTCGCGAACAAGCGGGTCATATCCCTTGGTGTTGACGGCCATGCCGATACCGGACGGCGCAACATACTCGTTCTGCGTTGTGGCACCTCCATCGGTGACCGGTAGCAGGAAGTAGTCGATCTGATCGCGCACCGAGGCGTCCAAATCTTCGGTGCCCAGCGTCGGCAGATCCCACGAGCCGGTGTTGTAGATCGCCGCTTTACCGGAAGTGAACAGTGCCTGCGCATCCGCATATCCAGTGGAGGAGAAGCCTTCCTGGAAGCAGCCCGACGATCCGAGGTCGGCCATCCATTGCACGGCCTTCCGGCCGGTCTCATCCGACAACTTGGCCTCGCCCTTCTTGAGCTTCTTGATGTAGTCATTGCCACTCTCCCGGAACGGGTAGTAGGCCATGAACCTCTCCAGCGGCCACATATCCTGGCCGTCCATGGTGATCGGAGTGATACCGGCCTTATTGAGCGCGGCACACATCTGAGGTATGTCGTCAAGCGTCTTGGGGATGTCCACTCCCGCCTTGGCGAGCAGCGCCTTGTTGTAGAAGAACACCTCCACCTGAGATTCAAACGGCACCATATACAACGAGCCATCATCAAAACGCTGGTAGTCCAAGGCGGACGTGCGATAGTCATCGTACAGACCCATGTCCTTCAGCATCGCCTCGACGTCCACCATGCTGCCTTTCTTCGCCAGCTTCGCGGCGAACGGCGTGGCATCGATGTCGAAGAGCTCCGGCAACTTGTTGGCGGCGGCAAGCGTCTCCAGTTTCTGGATGTAAGACGGTCGGTCTGGCGTGGTGATGAACTTCAGCTCAAATCCTTCGTGATCCTTCGCGTAGTCCGCGGCGATCTGCTTCATCGCCGTGATCACGCCACCGTCCACCGGGCGGGACAGCAGCCACGATATCTCGTGCGGTTTGATCTCGCCTTCGGGATTCACATCGTCCGGTTTCACTGAGGACGTACTGGTTCCGCACCCGGACAGTACCAGCGCAGCAGCGGCCAATACGGATACGGCCAGCGTTTTCATGGTTCGCATCGTAATCATCTCCATTGATTGATCAGATTTGTTGTTTACGAGTATGTATGTGGTTGGATGTTGTTCGAGACGACCGGTATCGCCTGATGTCTACGTAGGGGTAGCGGCACCTCCCTTTCCAAGGAACGCGGCCATTGCCGGGAACCTTTACTTCGTCTCTTCCGTATTCCTGGTGAGGACCGCGAAATCAGAGAAGCGGGTTACGCCGTCATTGGAGAACACGCCGAACGATGATCCCCATGATGTTTCCAGACGCGTGCTCAACATGACATCCTGATCGAGATTCACTACGCAGATATCATCTTCGATGATGATGTCAAATTCATGCCTTCCCACCGGCAGATCGCACGGTCTTTCCAATTCGACGGCAAAGGGAACATCACCGGAAATCTGCCATTGCTCGCCGCCGGTCCGAGGTCTCGGCCACCGATCCACCACCATACGGCTACGCTTGGGCTCAAACCGGATGATATGGCCAAGGTCGCCGTCCTTGCTGGCCTTCACGATCACTCCGGCATCGGCACGATCCTCGCCGATCTCGAACGTGCCGTGCAGCAACGCGCATCGTGGCACATCGAGGTCGAACATCTTCGCATCATATCCGTCCGAGCGCCCCACGGCATGGTTCCCCACGTCGTTCCACATCAGATCGGAGAAGGCGGACTTGACTTCATGGGGAATACGGAACGACAACGAACCGTCTGCGTTCTGTGTTCCCTCCGACACCGACATGGTGCCGGCCCATTGCCAGGCACCCTCATCGGATTCCCCGATACGGCTGGGGATCCAGCCGAAAAACAATCGTCGACCGTCGCGCTGCGCGGTCTTGGCCGCGTAAAACGCCCGACCGTCCACGCTGTCCTTGCCGCTCGAGGGAGCGACCCACGGCCCTTCCAACGAACGGGACATACGATAACGCGTCGCAAAAGCGTCTGAGAACTCCGAATACACCAGATACCACCAGCCGTTCCAGAAGAACACATCCGGGCATTCCTGCGTAATATATCGACCGGGATCCCATAACGGTTCCGCTATCTCCCAGCGAGACAGATCCTTGGATACGCACTGGGCGACCACGCCGCGCCTTCGATCGGCACCGGACGTATGCCGCGCAGCGAGCACCAGTCGCCAAATCTTCGATTCCTCATCCCAGAACACGAACGGGTCACGCCAGTCGCTCTGCTCATACCCTACGGGAGCGCCGAAGATATCCGCAGGAATCTTATGCCATGTCGCCATGCCGTCTTCACTCACCGCATGCATCACCCGCTGCAGGGGCAGACCGTTGTCACCGCAATGACGTGGATTATGACCGGTATAGAACAGGTGATGACGACCATCATGGTCTTTGACTACGCTGCCGGTATACGCGTTGAAATCCGGATCCTGAGCCGTGCCGTGCACCAAACGATCGCCGCGGTCCTCATAATGCACAAAGTCCTTGGTCGTCACCAATCGCCAGCTCATTCCCTCGCGTGGGGATTCCCTACGCTCATGTAGGTAGAACAGATGGAACTCCTCCCCTTCGCAGTAGGGAATGACGTCGCCCACCCATCCTTCGGCCGGTTTATAGAAGATCGTATTATTCATTTCCTTAGCTCCTTTGCTAAAGCGTTTGATCAATGTGATAGTTATATTAGATCACCAAAAATCAACCTTGTCAACAAGCACATCGTAGGAAATACGACCCTATTGATAAAACGCTTCATCTATAAGCGTTTCGACCCGACACGCCGATGGAAGAGAGTCGCCCATCCTCCTATCGACAAATCATCAAACTGTTTTGACGCTCCTATCAAACCGGTATAACTTAAAAGTTAACGGCACCATTCTGGACGGCAGAGAGTATTCCGGCGGTCGATTGCCACAGGAGAGCATACGCATGGTCAAGGAAGCGAATGCGACTCTGCAATTGGATCTGGGAACACGACTTGATGATCTGTACGATCAGCCTCATAGGGAGATGGACAACGAGAGCGGTACGCTGGTCATCATCCGTGATGCTGATTCCTCGGAATGGCATTTCTTCGAATGTCTGATCTGAAAGGATCTTCCATGAAGTATCTGCTTATCATCGATATGCTGCCCACATACGGGCTATTGTGCTACCTGCTGGTTAGCATTTGCATCACGCTGGCGTTTCGCTGGCTTGCGCATGCGTGCGAAGACCGGCGACGACTGCGTTTCACCGTCATCGCACTGCTGATCGGTTCGTTGCTCGTTGCCCTGCTTGCTGGTTGTGCGTACACCATCGCTATGCCATATGCACAACCGGACATGGTTGATTTCTATCGTGCATACCGTCCCGCCGTGTTGGTGTTCCTCACGGGATTGTTCTGTGTGCAGTCCGTGTTCGGTGTCGCCGCCGTGCAAGCGCCCCGTAAACGACATAATGTCTGAAAGGATTCGAGATATGCTTCTTTGTCTGATCGGTTTATTCCTGCCGATAGTCCGGTGGTGCTTCTCCATGTATGGGTTCGCGAAGAACGGTCAATTGGAGAGGAATTATCAGGTCGGCATCAAGACCCGCTGGACCATCGCCTCGGACGAAACATGGGAATACATACACCGCAAGTATGCGTTCGTGTTCCTCGGCTGTGGTGTTCTGACCACTCTGATGCCATTAGACGTACTGGTCGGCATGATTGCAACCCGTGACATTAATACCATGAACATGATCTGGTGGTGGATGCTTCTTGCACTTGCCGCCATGCTTGTTGCTTGGCTTGTCGCATGCGGCACCATCGCGAATTTCGACGCAAAAAGGCATTACCTGGAATCGAACATATGAAGATATTCAGAAGGAAGGATAGGCATGACGATTCGTATCGCTCCGATCGAACCTCGATGGTTCGAGGAGAAGGCGCAAGTGCAGTCGCAAACATGGCGGGAACTCAACCAGGGCAAGATTCCGCAGGAGATCGTGGATGCCATCACCCCGCAGTTCGCGTTGAAACTCACCGAAGCCCACGCCAAGAACTCCGATCAGGTCACCCTAGTGGCGCTTGGCGACGATCATGTGATCGGGTTCGCGGAACTGCTGCGCACGCCGCGTCCGCCGATCGACCGTCCCGAAGCGGCGGAACTGGCCTCATTGTACGTGTTGCAAGACCGGCATCGGCACGGCGTCGGACGCATGCTAGTCGAAGCGGGCAAACAGGCCACCGGCAATGACCGGCTCGCGTTGTGGGTCGCCGGGTTCAACGCCAATGCGCAGGGCTTCTACCGGCACATCGGCTTCCACGAGACCGGTCTCACCCAAACCGAGGACATGGGACCGGAACTCGAAATGATTAACTACTGACGAACTACTAATGGAACTGTAAACGGCGTCAAGCACATCGGTATGGGACGAGTGGCACAGGGCTCCATCGTTCTTTGACGCAGGCAACTACATCAATATATGAATGGTCCGTTTTCGGAAGGTTCATAATCTCTGCGTGAATCTCCGGCATCGGAATAATCAATAGGATGGCCAAGGATTCCTAGACTTGGCGGTTGTTTATCGCCCGTGGCATGGTTTGCCGATACAACTGATTCCGTGGCAATGACTGCAACAGACTTGGACTGTGATTCTGGCCCGCTTGGAGTCACAGTTGTCTCGGATGTTTGTGGCTTAACGTCATTTGCCTTCGAGTCGGCATCAATCAACGGTTCAAACAATGCGTTGAGTTGCCGCTGCGTGAGCCCGAACCGTTCGCCGATCTCACGGCGCGATACCCCGTAGTCGCGGGTGTAGTCCTGCACGATCGGTCGCGCGGCGTCCAACGCTCTGGTGAAATCGGTGAGTGCATCGTACAGCGCCGCGGTACGATTCTCCCGTTCCTTGAGCTGCGCCCTGTACTCTTCAAGTGATTTGCGTACCCAGTCGGCGCGTTCCTTGCGACGGTTTCCGACGGCCATCCTCGCCTCCTTTGGCTGTGTCGTTATGTTGCAGCGTGATTATCCTTGCGTGACCATCAGCGCTGTGGCGATGCGGTTCAATCGCCGATATCGGCGTTAGGAATCGAGGTTAGTCATGGCGTGTTCAGGTGGTGGTCCCGGATTGATTTTTGAGTCAGGTCGGGGAATAGCAAGCATTGCAACCGTACGTACGGTTGCGCGGATTCCCTTCCGGTCATCCGCTGCGGGACACCCGCGACCCGATAGGCTATGGCCATGAGTTGGCAGGACTCGCATCCCAATCGCTGCCGTCGCAAGACGGTCACGTTTACTCCCGACGAGTGGGCTGAGGCGAATCGTTTCTACCAGCGGGTGAAACGATCACGCGGCGGAGTCCTGTCGTTCTCGGCCCATGCCCGCGCACTGCTGATCGACGCGCATACGGTCATGGTCACGGTCGCATTGGATCCCGGCATGGTTCGCGCGGACATGGCGCGTATCGGCAACAACATCAACCAGATCGCCCATGTGGCGAACGCGACAGGGCTGATCACGAGCGGCGACGTGGCGCGCGTGCTGGACGGCCAGCGCGAGCTGACGGCGTTGCTGCTGCGCATGTGTCGGGAGCGTGACGAAGCGGTGGAGGCGGCGCGATGGCTGTCGTCAACATGAGTCAGATCACCGTCACTCTGCACAAGGCAATCGCTTATATCGCCAATCCCGACAAGACCGAACATGGCGCTTTGGCCTCGGCGAACTTCAGCGATGATGCGACGAATCCCGTGGAGTTGGCGCGGCGCATGATGGCCACGGTCGAACAGTCAGCTGGCGGGAATCGTGCCAACGGCGTGCTTGCGCATCATGTGATTCAATCGTTCAGTCCGGAGGACAGCCGACGCGTGACCGCGCGGGAATTGCATGAGTTGGGTGTGCAGTTCGCCGACGAGTTCACCGGCGGCGAGTACCGGTACGTGATCGCCACGCACGTCGATCGCGGGCACACGCATAACCACATCATCATCTGCGCGACCAGTGACGTGACGTTCCGCAAGATGCGAACCAAACCGGGGGTCACGATAAGCAGACTGCGTGAGATCAGCGACCGGTTGTGCCGGGAAGCCGGACTGGACGTGCTGCCCGAGCTGAAACCTGCGCGAGAGCGGCGCCGTCATGGCGTGAGCTTCGCGGAACTGTATGCGTCGGCGAAGGGCGACGCGATCAAGGATCGTATTCGCGCCGCGATCGATACGGCCGCAGGCGCCTCCACCGATTTCGATTCGTTCGTACGCGAGTTGGACAGCGCCGGCGTGATGGTCGTCGTGCGCGGCCGGCACTTGACGTTTACGGACATGGCGAGCGGACTGCGGGTGCGCGACGTGAAATTGGGACGCGCCTACGACGAGCTGAACATCATGGCCCGCATCGGCCGGCATACGGTCATGCCGATCAGTTTCAACCGGCGGATGATCGCCGAACGAACCGGCAATGCGATGCGAGTGTGGCTGCCCGGCACGAGACGGCGACTGCTGATTACGATTCCGTTGACGCGGATCGTGCGCGACGGGGACACGTATCGCGCGTACCTGCCGGCGGCGTCGCTGCAGGTCATCACGGGACGGCGAGGCCGTTACGCCAAGCAGGTGCGTGCGGAGGACCTGTACGGGTACTTCTCCCGCCCGCCCACACGGCTGGAGTCCGCTGTGCATGAGCGGATGACGGTCGCGATCGGCAAATCGGATGCGCAGCGCCGCTGGTATGCGATGCAGGCGCGACGACTCGATGAGCTGAACCGGCTGGCGGACGAGTTGAATACGGCTGGCCGGCTTGCCGCCAGTGGCGCCGCGGTGGATGATGCGATCGCCGAAACGACGCGGCGCATCGAGGCGGAGCGGGAAGCGTTTCAGGCGGCGTTGGTCGCAGCTTGCGACACGGACGAAACGGACGGTGACGGGCCGCTGTCTGACGATGCGGCAGTCGAACTGCGGGAGCGTGAACGCAGACTCGACGAGTTGGCCCGCGAACTGGACACGTTACGTCGCGTACGCGCTCAGGCTCAGCATGTCAAGCAGCGGCGGCACATCCGCCGACCCGAATAGACGACGGTTCATACATGGAAAGGATTAACGATGATCGAGGAACGATTGGAAGACACCGGCCGGCAGATTGCTATGGGAGTCGGCCGCGCCGGTGGCGGTTTCGCACTGCAGGTCGGAGAGAAGACCGCCGGCTGGTTTCTGCGATTGGGCGGGCGCGGCTTGTCGGCGATGCGTGGCGTGATACGGAGAGGCCGCGATACCGGGCGGATGAGCGAGAAACGATTGCAGCGCCTGGCCGGCGGTGACGTTCATGCGATCGAGTTGGAGCGGCATCAGGTACGTGCGGTGGTGCACAGTCTGCGTCGCGCGGGCGTGCGGTATTCAGTGGAGAGTGATAGCCAGTCAACGTGGATTCATTTCGAGGGACGTGATCTCGATCATGTGACGCACTCGGTGCGGCGGGCGCTGCAGGATGTCGGCTATGAACTGCGGATCGACGGCCGGCAGCCGGCCGAGCGGCGCGGAAGCGAGAACACTCAGCCGCAGCAGGCAACGGAACCGGACCGGGGCGAACCACAGGAGCCCGCACCGGTGAAACCCGAACAATCATCACCAACACGTCCCGATGCCGCTCAGTCAGGATCGCGTATCCCGACCGCAACGGCCGAGCAGCGCGACGAGGCATCCCCGGCAGTCGCGGCGGAACAATCCGCACGGCCGATATCGGACGATGAGCAGCCGCCGCAATCCCCGGTCGTATCATCACCGGCTGCACATGGCGAGACTGAGACCGTTGCCGATGAGGCCAATCGCCAGACCGTGGCAGAACCTGCTCCATCGGAGCCGCGTGCGCCGGTTTCGCCGAAACCGACGGCGCGATGTGGGGAACGGAAAGTCAGCCGGCGTGACACGCTCGCGGAACTCCGTGCACGGATCGAACGCAAGCTCACCGGCAAGCCGGTGCAACCGGTTGCAACGCGGAAACCCGGCCGCCCTCGGACCAGATAGGAGTTTTCAGGATGGGAACGAAGCGATACATGATCGTACGCGGCGAACTCCTCGCCGACCCGGTATTCACGGTTTCCGCCACAGGCGGTCAACTGGTGCAGCTGAGGATCGGCGTGCGCATGCCGAACGGTTTGGCCGAGCCGGTAATCGTGCAGGGCGGCTCCGTGATGCCCACGTACTGTAAGGCGCAACAACTGGAACAAGGCGACCTGATCGTGGCAAGCGGCTGGGCCGACGCCGGCAACACCTCCCATGACATCGCCAACGCCGAAGTTCGGGTGAACGCGGACATGATCGCCGCCTCCACGTCAATGAACTGGAAGGAGCCGGCATGATCGAGCGGAACATGCCGATGACGCTCACACGGCTTGACCGACTGTTGTGCGGAGATCGTGAGGCATCCAGCATTGAATGGTGCGGAACGAACATGCTCATCATCGACTATGCGGATAACTCTGTGGATAACTTTCGCGAGATAGCGTCTGGGACAGGAGGAACAGCGGCGGAGGACATAGGCGCCGGTTCGTCAAACGGTGGCCGTCGAATCTCCGTCACGCCGCTCGCAGTCACAGAACCGTTGCCGAATACGACGGAATCTCAGACCGCATCTCAACCGAATCGTGATGCTGCACCGCTTACCCGTGAGATGGTGCTGGAATCACTAAGGCGTCGTACCAATGAGCGACTACAGCGCAAACAGTCGGAGCAGCGTGCGCGAATAACGGAAAGTATGGTGCGATGAAGCGTTTCCCCGTAATCTGCCTGACGATATTGTCCTCCTGCCTGCTGTTCTGCCTCGGCAATCGCGTGTGCCTGCAAGTGCGCGGCGACATGACGGCCGGCCTGTCCGCCAGCGAGATCATCGACCGGATGTTCGTCGGGATAGCGGAGCGCCCGCTGTTTCTGTCCCTGCACCGAGCCGATCTTATTGCCGGACTGGGCACGGTGATTGCGATAGGCCTGATCTGGCTATACCGATGGTCGATGCGCCGCGACCTGCGAGAGGGCGAGGAGCACGGTTCGGCCAAGTGGGGCACGCCGGCCGATATCCGTCCGTTCCGGCAGGGCGGGCGACGCGACCTGCTGATGACCGCGACGGAAGCGTTGGGCATCGACGGTCGGGTGACACGACGCAACTTGAATGTGTTGGTAATTGGCTCGTCCGGTTCCGGCAAGACCAGACGGTATGTGCTGCCGAACCTGCGGCAGGCGAACATGTCGTATGCGATCACCGATCCCAAAGGCGAGATCCAGAACGCGGTCGGCGAGCTGCTGCGCGACAAAGGCTATGCGATCCACTGTCTGAATCTCATCGACCTTGAATGCTCCGACCGGTTCAATCCGATGCGCTATCTCAACCCGTCCGACCCCGAGGCCGGCATTCTGCGCCTGACGGAAAACATCATCGCGAACACGGCCGGCGACAACAGGCAGCCCGGCAACGGCGACGGGTTCTGGGAACGCGCCGAACGCAACCTGCTGAACGCGCTCATCGCATGGGTGCGGTTCGCCGAGGACGAGCCGGACCTGAACCGGGTCACGGACATGCTCGACCGGATGGAAGCCAGCGAAGCGGACGAGACCATGCAATCCGACGTGGACCTCATGTTCGACGCGGCGCGTGAACTCGTCGCCGAATACCACGCAGACCCCGGCCGACATGACGTCGAATCACGGCAGACGCTGGAGGGTTTGGACTTCGCCGCACGCCAGTACCGCAAATTTCAGCAGGGAGCCGGCGAGACGAAGAAGTCGATCATCATCTCGCTGGGCGTCAGGCTCGCCCCATTGCAAGTCGGCAACGTGCGACGCATCCTGTCGGGAGACGACATGCGACTGGACGAGATCGCATTGCGGCCGACCGCCGTGTTCCTCGCCTTGCCAGACACGGAGAACACGTTCTCGTTCCTCGCGGCGATCCTCTACCAATGCCTGTTCGAGTCCAACGTGTACCAGGCCGACCATGTGGACGGCGGCGATCATCGTCTGCCGGTGCACTGTTTCCTCGACGAGTTCGCGAACGTCGGTCGCATCCCCAACTTCCAGAGGCTCATCGCCACCATTCGCAGCCGCAACATCTCCTGCTCAGTCATCATCCAGAACTACGCGCAAGGCAAGGCCATGTACCGCGACGATTGGGAGACCATCGTCGGCAACTGCGATTCGATGCTGTTCCTCGGCGGCACCGAAACCAGCACGCTCGAATGGGTGTCCAAACGATTGGGCTCCCAGACCATCGACGTCATGGACGACAGCGAAAGCAAGGGCATCAACGGTTCATACACAACGAGCTGGCGGCGCACCAAACGCGAGCTCATGCAACCCGACGAACTCGGCCTGCTGCCCACCGACGAGTGCATCTACATCCTGCGCGGCGTCCGACCGTTCCGCAGCCGCAAGATACCGATGTGATGCGCCCTAAGCGCAGTGCAGGCGGACGCGTCGGTAGTGTTTCTTTGTTTCTTTACATACATAAATACAGAAAAACTACTGGCCGGCACAGCGGTTACCCGCCACGCCGATTTTTGGATTGTCTGGCGGAAGTGTGTATCTTAGTGCTGTTGCCCCTTTAGCTCAACGGTTAGAGCAGCATCCTTTTAAGTTGTGGGTTGTGGGTTCGAATCCCACAGGGGGCACAGTTCAACCCTTGGAAGTCAACGTTTCCAAGGGTTTTTCTGTACCGGCATCCCAGGTTTGACATGGAAATGGTCATGCCGGTGAATCTGGGGTTCCCGACCGGTGTTTTGCTGCGGTCGTGCCGATGCGGGTAGGCTTGCCCTTGGTAATGTCAACGCGAATGGGCGGGGAGAAGCGCATGGAATCGAAGACCAACGAGACGGCGGCGTTCGCCCGTATGCGCGAGAACCAGTATTTCGATCGCAAGAGCGCGCGCATCAAGCCCGAGGACGTGGCACGGCATCTGATTGCATTCGCGAACGCTTCGGGCGGCCAGCTGGTCATCGGTATCGAGGACGACGGCGAGATCACCGGCTTCAAGCGCGCGAACGCGAAACCGGTCGAATCGTTCGAGCAGCTGCCGATCACGCAGTGCGCGCCCACCCCGCAGGTGGCCGCCCGGCGTATCCCGTGCGTGAACTCGTCCGGCGAGGATGATCTGGTCCTCGTATTGGACGTGTCGCCGTCGTCGAACCATGTGGTCGCGAAACGGTCGAACGGCGACGTGTATCTGCGTGAGGACGATCGCAGCGTGCTGTTGGACCGTGAGCAGGTGCTCGCGTTGGAGTACGACAAGGGGCAGCGTTGGTTCGAGGACGAGCCGGAAGACCGGTCGGGCGTCGACGATATCGATCATGACGTGTTCGACCGGTACAAGCAGGCCATCGGCGCGACGGATATCCCCGACGAGCGGGTGCTGCGCAGTCGCGGGTTTCTCGCGGACGGGCATCTGACGAACGCCGGCGTGCTCCTGTTCTCGCAGTATCCGGCCGCGTTCCTGCCGTCGGCGCGCGTGCGCGTCGTCAAGGTCGACGGGACCGAACTGCATACCGGCCGCAGTCTGAACATCGTCAAGGACGTGGAGTTCGACGGTCCGCTGCCCGAGGTCGTGGAGCGGGCCAGCCAGCTGGTCGGCTCGTTGCTGCGCGAGTTCCAGGTGCTCGGCGATGACGGCCGGTTCCGCACGGTGCCGGAGTATCCGCGGTTCGCGTGGTTCGAGGGTTTGGTGAACGCGGTCGCGCACCGTGACTATTCGATCCGCGGCGAGCATACGCGCGTCATGATCTATGACGACCGTCTGGAGATCACCAGTCCGGGAGCGTTGCCGAACCGGGTGACGGTGGAGAACATGCGCACCACCCGGTACGCGCGCAACCCGAAGATCTGCCATGTGCTCACCGCGTTCGAACTGGTGCGCGAGCTCAACGAGGGCGTGCACCGCATGTACGAGGAAATGGCCGAGCTCGGCCTGCCTGACCCCGAGTACAGCGAACCCAACAACTTCATGGTCAAACTCGTCCTGCGCAACAACATCCGGCAACGCGTGCCCTACCTCAACGAACAAAACGACACGGCCCCGTCCATCGTCAACCAGACCGAAGTGCCCGCCACCGGACTGACCGACATCGAACGCGAAGCCTTGGCCATCGTCGCGGTCGAGGGGAAAGTGACCACCAAACGCTTGGCCGAAAAGATCGGTGTAAATCCGCGTACGGCGGCAAGGACATTGAAACAGCTCGCCCAGCAGGGATTGTTGCACTGGCACGGGTCCGGGCTACGTGATCCCAAACAGTACTACAGTCGAGACTGACATACTCCGACATACTCCGACATACTCCGACATGTATATGTCGGAGTATGTCGGAGTACATGTCAGAGTACTGCGGAGTAAATTCGGAGTCTGCATAGATAGCAGTACTCGTACGCCGATTTCAATTCGAGAGGCAACCGCTGGATAAAAGAGCGAGCCGTCGGCATATCGGGGATATGCCGACGGTCTGATGGATTAACTTGCGTTGGCGCGGGGTCGGGGACGACCGCTTGCGTTGGAGCGGAACGTGACGGTTGGTGCCGGGTCGGGACGCGGGGTTGCGTTCGCGCTTGCATATGATCCCGTGCCTGCCGTCAGAGGCTGCCGTCCCGGTTGGGTAGGCGATCTGTTTGCTGGCCGGGAACGTTCCACGAGGGCGCCGGCTGCGGCGTGGGAGGCTGATACTGCGGCTGCTGTGACTGCGTCGGTGCCGTCGCCTGTTGCTGCGTGGACTGCTGTTGTGCGGACTGCCGTTCGCGTTCCTCTTGCTCGCGTTGTTCCCGCTGCCGTTCCTCTTCCGCAGCTTTCGTCTGCTGCACGTCGACCGTCGCGGCGAGGTCGGCGATCTGGCGTGCGGCTGCGATGGCATCGGCCAGGTTTTCCTCGGTGATGGTCTTGTCGCGCCATGTGTCGGCAAGCCGGTCGAGTCGTGCATGTTCGTCGGATTCCGGTGCTGCGCGCAGCTTGTCGGCTCGGCCGATCGCTTCGCCGAGGGTCTTGGACGTCTGACTGGTCGTGTCGTCTAGCGCTGTAGCGTATGAGGTTTCCAGTTGTTTGGTGAATGCTTCCATGCGTTCGATGTCCTGATCGTCCATAGCCTGTTCGAGCTGGCTGGGGTTGATCTGATCGGCGATGGGACTGCGCTTGACGCGTTCGAGCAGCGCCTTCGCGATCGTCATTGCATCCTGCAGGCGTTCCGCTTGTTTGCGATCCTCTTCCGCCTGCACTGGCTGTTGAATGGTCGGCTCGGCATGATTCGTCGCGGTGATGACGCGAACGCCCGCGATTACGCCGCCGACCAGTAGCAGGACGGCCAATCCTGCTACCGCCGGTTTGACGGCGTTTTCCGGGAATCGTGACATGAATCGACCGCCGTCGGCATCGGCATGACCGTCATCGTCTTCGTCATTGTTGCGGTCGTTGCGTTCGGTCGGTCCGAGGTTCAGAGGCATGGCATCGTCTGCATTATGGGTGATGTTGGCCGTGGAGCCTTCGCATCGTCGCGGCGGAGCATCCATGCCGAGGATTTGGGTCTCGCCCGGCTCGTCGTCGGCGATGGCGGGGAGGCTGGACGGGCCGAGGTTGAACGGTTCACCGGTCATGATCTTGTTCCTTTCCGTGACGCGTGGCCGGTTACAGGGCGTCGGTGCCGGGAACGTAGGCGCGTTCCCTGTCGTGGCTGATGATCTTGCTGACCTTGTAGCCGTCGCGGTCGAAGTCCGCGTAGTAGACCTCCCAGATCACGCCGGACTCGGTCTCAACCACGCATGCGGCCGCGTCGTCGTTGATGGCGACCTTCACGTAGCCGTTGCCAAGCGAGCCGGCGTCATCGTGGCGTATGCGTTCGACCGGTATCTGCAGGCCTTCCGCATCCTCGGTGAATAGGTTGCTCAGGTTCCGGTCGCGGTCGTCCCGGTCGGAAACGTACGCCTGTACGGCGAGCGGCGCCATCAGCACGCACGCTTCGTCCGTACGATAGACGTCGATCCTCCGCCCGTTGACCGTCGTATCCGATTTCGGTTCGACCGTCCGGTTTTGATCGTTGCGCACGACGATCGGGACGCCCGTATGCCGTACGGGCATGAACGTGCGCAGGCATGCCGCGCCGAGCAGGATAATGGGAATGAGCGCGACCGTGACAATGATGATCAGATTGCGTTTGGGGTCTCGATTGTTCATGGATGCTCCTTTGCGTGATGTGGTTCGGTCAGTGGATGAAGTCGATGTTCGCCCGGTTGTCCGCAAGCTGCTGCGCGGTGAGCGTGCGCAGGGTGACGCGGGCTGCTGCGGCGCCGCTTTCGGAGATGATGATGTCGCCGTCTTCGTTGACTTCCTCGACGATGGCGACGTGCCCGTAGTAATCGTCCGCGCCGAGTGTGTCAGCTTGGAAGACCATGACGTCTCCGGGGCGGGGAGCCTTGTCGATCGGATAGCCGAATCGTTCGGCACTGGCGCGCCACATGCGCCCGTCGCCCATCCACGGGTCGACGGGCGTGCCGATCTGCTCGCGTCGGGACGCGGCCCACCATGTGCACTGCCAGCGCTCGTACGAGGTGATTTCGGGCAGGTCCATCGCGTCCACGTTCACGACCGTATCGTTGCCGTTCATGACCAATGGCGGTTCCAGCGAGCCGATCACGCTGCCGGTGACGAAACAGTCGCCGCCGGTGCAGCCCTGTTGCGTGGCGTTGAAGCCGGGCAGCCATGACAGGAGCGCCATGAGCGTCGCGAGCACCATGATCGCGGCCGTCGCCAATAGGAACACCGGCATGCCGACTGTGCCCGTCACGGCTGAAACGACGGATGCCATGATTCTGCGCGAGCCTTCGACGGCCGCCCGCATGAGGTTGGACAAGCCGTCCGCCGCCTTCGCCACCCCCTTGGCGGTATTTCTGGTGCCACGCGTCGCGGAGCCCGTGGAGCCGGGCGTGAATCTGGACAATGGCGACGCGAAACGTATGCCTCCGGCCGTTCCGTTCGCCGTGTTCCCTGCACGGCGTATCCCGCCTGTTCCGGATTGCGCGAGCCGGCGTGCGACGCCGCGGGTGCTGCCGTCCGACTTGCTCAACGTGGCAACGGGATTCGGAGCCGTGCCGGATGACGACGTGACGGGCGTATGACGAGCTGGACCGTTCACGGTCTGTCCGCCGTTTGCCGGTTCCGCGAAGACGTCCACGGTCGGCTTGGCATCGGCGATATCGTCCAATGGTTCCTCCACGGTCATCGGCCGCCGGTTGCGTCGCCCGCCGCGCCTGCCGGTGTTTGGCACCAGTTGGCCGGCGGAACGCAGCCCTTGCCCGACGTCAAGGATCGCGTCAGCCGGGTCGATACCGTTTTCCTCATGTTCGTCCGTTGTCCCCGTCGCGGTTTGCATGGTGCTGCGGCCGAGCGCGGCGGCGTCGCCGGCGAACCTGACCGTGGTCGAGCGCAGTCGGCCCGTCAGTCCTTCGCCTTCGCGGATACGGCCGGTGTATGAGGTGAGCTTGTCGGCGGTGCCGGTCCGCCGTGGATCCATGAGCTCGACCATCAGGTCTCCCCGAATTTCGTGGTGAATAGCCGGTAGAGCGTGGAATCGGTCGGGATGCGCCCGTCGAACGGGATGAACGCCTCGCCGGCCTTGAGCAGGCCCTCGCCGGGACGCGCACCGCCCAACCGTTCCTTCAGTTCGGGAGACAAGTGCCACATGTCGGCCAGTCGCGCCGCGTCGGTGGGCGTCTGGTTCATGAGCAGCAGGAACGCGGAGTTGGCAAGCATGAACCGCGCCTCCTTGCTGGCGAGCAGTTCCTCGATGTTCTGCGTGATGCCGGTCATGCCGAGCCCCCATTTGCGGGCGCGTTTGAACATGTCCAGGAACTGTTCGGACGCGTACCTGTTGGAGAACATGCGGTGAAACTCGTCCACGTAGATCCAGGTGCGCCGGTTCGTCTTCCGGTTGCGGGCGACCCGGTTCCACAGATGGTCGAGCACGACCATCATCCCGAACGTCTTCAATTCGCCCTCCAGCGCGGCCACGTCGAACACGGTGAACCGGTTGGACATGTCCACGGTGGTCTGCCCGGCGAAACCCGACAGACTGCCGAGCGTATACGATTCGAGGCTCAACGCCAGCCCCCGCGCCTCCGGCTCGTTGCTGGCGGCGAGCCGGGCGTGCAGATCGGCCAGCGTGGGCTGCGGCAGGGCGGGATTGTTGCGGTATTCGCGGTACAGTCCCAGCGTGCACCGGTCCACGATGGAGCGTTCCGCGGCGTCCAAGCCGTCGGAGCCGCCGATGAGCGCGCCGATCATGGAGATGACCGCGTTCGCCTTCGTGCGGATCGGGTCACCGTCCAGCGTGGCGTCGAGCGTGATGTCCATCGGGTTGATGCGATCGGCTGAACCGGCGCTGACGATCACCCTCGCGCCGTGCAGCGCGTCGCACAGGGGCGCGTATTCGTGTTCGGGGTCGACGATAATCAGATCGTCGTCGGGGCAGGATAGGAACAAGGCGGTCATTTCGGCCTTCGCGGCCTGCGATTTGCCGCTTCCGGTGGTGCCGAGCATGAACCCATTCGCGTTGATCGTGGTGCGGGTGCGGTCGACCATGAGCGCATTGCCGCTGCGCGCGTTGACCCCGTAGAACACGCCGTGCTCGTCCATGATCTCCTGATTCGTGAACGGCATCATGATCGCGGCGCCGCTCGTGGTCAGCGTGCGTCGCATCGGCAGCGGGTTCACGCCCAACGGCAGGCTTGCGTTCAACCCGTCGAGCTGCATGCAGGCGAGGGTTTCGGCCGTGCAGGAGAGCTTGCGGCAGGCGGCGAGCACGTCCTTGACCTGCTGGTCGAGCAGCGGGCGTGTGGGGGCCGTGACCGTGACCGTCGCCAGCGCCTCCACGAGCCGTTCGTTCGACCGGCGCATCTCGTCGCGAAGATTATGCGCCTCCTCCAATGAGTCGCGCAGGTCGGCGGGCAGTTCGTCGGCGGGAATGTGCCGGCGCATGTTCCTGCGACGCTCCTCCAGGCGTTGCATGTCCATTTCGGCGATCTTGCGGTCCACCAGTTCCGCGCCGACGCTGCGATCGTACGGCGCAAGATGAATCGACACCGTGCCCTCGGTCTTCAAACCGGTCAATTCGGCGATCAGCCGGTCGGACATGATCGGCGGAAAGTCGCGTATCCACAACGTCGAACGCAGCGTATCGCCCGCGGCGTTCGACAGTCGCAATACGCGCGCGTCCGTCGCGTCCACGCACCACGGTGCGACGAAGTCCTTCGACGTGGCGCGGCCGGATTCGACCAGCTTGTCGTCGTAGCGGAACGGTTCGCCCGGACGCAGCAGCAGGGCCAGCAGGCGCAGTCGTTCGCCTCGGTTGAGCGGCGTGATCTTGCAGCCGTCCAACGTGGAAAGCTGGCTTTCGGACGTTTTGACAAGCCGGTTCAGCGTGGCCTGCGCGCGTTCCGGGTCCTCTTCCGTGATCGTGATCGTCAGGTATTTGTCGGTGACCGCGTTGCGGGAGCGTTCGCCGAGCTTGGCGAGCATGATCCGGTTCGATTCCGCGCGCAGCGCATCGAACTGGCCACCGTCCAACCGCATGCCGACCATCGACATCACGTCATGGGCGTCGAGCGTGCGCGTCACGCAGGTGACCTGCAGCCGGGTGGAGCCGTCGAACGTGTTCAGGAACTCCGCCCACGCGTTGATGAGCTGCGCCTGCCGTTCGCGCGTGGCCGTCTCATAGTTGATGTCGGACATGCGCACGGTCACGCTCCACCGGTTGTCGCCCAGATACGCGATCCCGTTGGAGAGCATCGCCTCGTAGCCGATCAGCTCCTTCGCCGTGCGATACCCTCGCTCCCGCCGCCGGCGCATCCTGCGCCCTTGCCTGCCTGCCGGTTTGCGTCGTGCCATGATCATCCGTCCTTCCGTTCGCTGATGGCCTTCCTGCCCCGTTTCCGTTCTCGTCGACGAGACCGGGCGGGCCCGTCGATGAAATACCGTTGCTGCCCGAACCGGCATGCGATCACGTATCCGAACCAGACCTCCGGTTTCAGCCCCTTCGGCCGCAGCCAGCCCCATGCGGCCAACGGCAGGTTCACGAGGAACACCACGTACTGGCCGACGTCGGGGAGCCCGAACAGGCGCCAGAACACGAGCCACACGACCGCCGACAGGCAGCCCATCATCGCGGCCGCGGCGAGCTGCCGCCAGCTCATGCCCCACATGACCCGCGCCTCGGTGGCCGTGATCTCCTTGTAGATCCTGATCTCCAACGCCATCGCCGCCGCCTTCCCTGATCTCGCGTCTATTCGCCGAACACGGCCTTGGCGGTGGCCGAGGACACCATGACCAGACAGCCGAGCATGATCGCCCCCAACAGCAGCGTGCCGAAGTTCGCGATGATGTACTGCCACAGGTCGCCGCCGTCCACATACCCGTCGAGCCGCAGCGCCTCGCCGACGAACGTGCGGTACAGGATCACGCCGACCGTCAGGGTGATCGCCTGGAACGAGACCTGTCCGTAGCGTTTCAGATAGCCGACGCCCATCATGCGCGTATGCTCCGAGGCCATGAACACGATCGGCAGCGACGCGAAACAGGTCAGCATGTAGATCTGCATGAACCGCATGTACACGACCGCCAGCAGCACCACGCCGGCGATCTGCGAGACGATGAACGGGATCAATACCAACACCATGAGCCCGCTCTGACCGATCAGACCCGCATCCTCGATCGCGGATCGCATCTGATCGCCCAACAGTTGCGTCTCGCTGCCCGGCGCGGCCGCGAGCACGCCCGACGCGGCGGACACGATCTGCGAGACGACCGCGTCGATGCCCTGCAGGATCAGCGCCGCATTGGACGCAAACAGGAGCACGAGCGCGCATTTGAGCAGCACGCCGCCGATGATCTTCACGCCCAGTTCGCGGTCGCCGTCCGCGCGGGTCGACGCGCGGGCCAGTTCCAGCGTGAACACGATGCTGGCGATGGTGGCGGACACCGGTTTGACCGCGCTCGTATGCACCGATCCCGCCATGTTGTACAGGCCCGCGTTGAACTCGGCCGGCCCCAATGCGAGCCGGTCGAGTATGCTGCCGTCGATGCCGCCGCCGATCGCGTTGAGCATGTTCACGCACGGTTCCACCAAGTCCGCCATGACCGGTTCACCTTCTTCGTTTGACTGTCCGATACGAATCGAACGCCCGCTTGCCGACGGGCGTTCAGAAGCTGAGGTTGGCGAACAGTGCGGCTGCGGCGATGATGACCGCGCCTCCGACCAGCTGCCATATGCCGGATTGGGTTTGCGGGCCGGAATGGTCCTTCAACCCTCCGGCCAGGGTGATCGCACCCCATACGCTCCAGATGCCGCCGCCCAGCAGCGCGGCCTTCTGCAGCAGTTCGAGAATCGTGGTGATCGTGTCCATGACGGCTCCTTTGCGGTGATGGGACTCAACGGTGAGTGGACGGCCGCCCGGTGTTGTCGAAAGCCGGACGGCCTTGGCGATGGGATGCCGCCGGTCTGACGGTCGGCGGCATCCCCGTAGGAACCGTTGCGGCCATGCGAATAATGCGCGGCCGCAACGGAAGTCAGAAGTCGGAAACCGGGTTCCGGCGATGCGAGTGGGCGATGCGGAGCATGGCGAAACCGGTCAGCAGGACGAGCATGCCGATCGCGATGATGCCGGTCAGATCGACGCCGGTGTGTGGCAGCATGCGTTTCATGTAGGCGCTCCAGTCATCCGGTTCGCTCGTGATCGGCGTGTCCGTGCACACCGTGCCGGGTTCGACCGGCTGCGCGGGCTTGTCGTCGAACGGGTCGTCGTCCTTCGGCACGCATTCGATGACCGGCGCGGCCTGTACGGTCGCGCGATCGGTGTGCAGGTCGGTGACGCCGGTCAACGTGCCGGTCACGTCCACGGATTCGCCCGGCTGCAATACGAGCGCCGCCCAACCATCCGGGTATCTCAGATCGGTGACCGTGCCGTCGCCGGCGATCGTTTCGTCGGACAGTTCAAGACCGGTCAGGGGCACGTCGCCGGTGTTCGTGATGCGGAACACGATCGTCGTGCCGTCTCCCGTGATCTCCAACGCGTCCTTCGTGTCGTCGCGGTCGCCCTCCTCCAATCCGGATGCCTCGTCGAACTTCTCCACGCCCACGGACGGGGAGCGTTCGGGCGTGCGCGTGGTCACCGTGTTCGACGGGCGTTCCACGCCGTTCAGCGTCTCCGTGAACGTGTTGGAGAACTCACCGGCCTTCACCCGCCGGAACTGCACGTACGCGCGCCATGCCTGCGCATGCGCGCCGTCGGCCGACACCAAGTCGAGATAGCGCTGCGTGGCCGCGACCGTGAACGTGCCGTCGCGCATGTCCAACGAGAACAGGTCGCCGCCGAATCGCGCGGAGTCGAAGCCGCTGCCCGCGATGCGCGAGCCCTTCGCCGCGATCACACTGCCGGCCGCGTCATGCAGGTCCTCGGCCGCGTACACAGCCCACTGGCCGGCGTATTCGTCGCCCGACTCGTCGTAATCGTCGTCGATGTGCCACTGCGTCACCTGCGGGTAGGCGCGGTTCGCGGGCAGCAGGGAGGAGTCCAACCGGTAGAGGAACAGCTGGTCCTTGTAGATGCTCATGCCGTCCGCGCTGTCCGCGCCGACGTCGACCGTCACGTCCTTGAACGGGTCGAGCCGAGCGAGCACGTTCGTGACCGTGTTCGACACCGCGCGGCGCTTGTTCGTGACCTGCACGGCCGTGTTCTCGACCGAACCGCCGTCCGCCGCCGCGATGACCGTCATCGGCAGCACCAGCTGGTACGTCTTGCCGAGCAGCGACTGGTCGATGCCCGCGTCACGTTCCGCGGACAGTTCACGCCGCGCGTATTCCGTCAGATCGGCGGGCTGCGGGTCGCCCGGCAGCACCGTCCCGTCGGCAAGCGTGGTGTCCACGGTCTTGAAGAACGCGTAGACGACGCCATCGGCGACCTGCACGTTCACCCGGTCGGTCACGTCCGCGCCCTGCTCGTCAAGCACGTGGATGCCGGCCTCGTCCACGTCCAGCACGGTTTCGTCGTAGTCGTCGATCACGCCCAGCCGGCGCACCGGATACGCCGGGTCGGCCAAACCTGCCGCGTCGATCGTGATCCGGTAGTACAGGCGGTCGCCGACCAGTACGGTCTTGCCGTCGATGTCCACCGACGCGTCCGCCTGCGTGTCCTGCTTGACCGGCTGCGGGTCGACCGGCCGGTTCGTAACCTCGTTCGACTCCAATCCGGAATTGTTCAACGTGATCCAGCCGCGGTTCGCGATCACCGTGTCCGTGGCCGCATCCTCGGACACGGTCGCGTCGAACTCCAGCCGATACCAGTGGGCCCTGTACGGTTCCCAATGCTCGTCCAGCCAGTCGCGCCGGAACGAGACCGACAGTTTGTGCCCGGCGTCGTCCCACTCCACGTCGTACGCTTCGGCCGGCACCGTCACACCATCACGCGCATCGATGACCGTCAGACTCTCCTTGACCGGCGTCGTGCGCACGTCGTACTCGTCCACGAACTCCAGCGTGTGCAACGTGTAGTCGGATGCGGCCCCCACCTGCAATTCCAGCTCATAGGTGACCGTCTGGCCGGGCAGTACGCTGCGGCCGTCGATGCTCGACCCGTCGCCGCCTTCCGTTTCGCTCGCGGTCACGTCCTTGTCGAACTCCGGGCGCACGATGCACAGGCGAGGCTCGTTCGTCTCCCAATACTCGTGATCGGCCCAGAACACGCCGCCGCGGTTGACCAGCTCGTGTTTGCCGTCGCTGCACGTATTGTCGAGCGACCCGCTGCGCGTGCGCATCGCATCGATGTCCCGCTGCAGATCCTCGCGCACGTCGAACCTCACATCGAACGGCACCAGCATCGAGAACTGCAACGACTTGCGACGTTCCCTCAGGTCCAGCGACGCCAGATACTCGGCCGTCGCCTTCGCCGTGACCGTCATGCCTTCCGAGACGATGTCGAAACGGTCGGTCACGTCCTCGCCGGTCACGTTGATGCCGTCCAGCGAGGGAGCGTCGTATTCGTCCATTTCGGCCACGTACACGCGCACCTCGGACACGTCCCGCACGTCGAGATACCGGTCCACCAGCGTCCAATCGTCCACCAGCTCCAACCGGGTGGGCTCATCCCACCACGGCACCGTGAAATTCACCGCCGCCGCGACCACGTCGCCGTCAAGGAACGACATGCCGTCCGCGCCGACGTGATTATCCCTCTCGGGATCGGAAACCATCCGCCAGACGCCGTCGTCGTCCATGCGCACCCACGCCTTGTTCGGCAGATACCAGCCCAGCGACGCCGTATCCGCCGTATTGCCACGCCCGCCGACTACGCCGCCGCTCCCGGTGCCGGCTGCGCCGTCCGGCGACCCCAACGCCAGCATCGGCGACACCAGCAGGCACACCGCCGCGGCGATGGCCGCCGCGATACTGCATTTCCTTCCCAACACGCCCATAACGAAACACTCCCTTTCACGAGGAGCCAGACCCCGGCCGACGGCCGCCGCCGCGAGGAAAAGGGAGAGAGAAACCCGCGACGGCGAACGACGAACCGCAAAGCCCGTGCGGATCATTTGACCGGAGCCCACCATTGGCGCCCCACCGCACGCCAGACAGTATCCGTTCCCATGCTCGCCGCCCGTGGTCCCGAACGGATATTGGAGTGCCGTATGCCTTGAGAAAAACACGAAAGCCCCCGTCGCACGATTCCGTGGGGTTGCGCAACGGGGGCGGACGTAGAGCGTTTATTTGAGCAGGCGTCCCTTGCGATGAGTCATGATGGCGATGATCGCGCCGCCGGCGGCGAGCAGGCCGCCGATGACGAGGAACAGGACGATGCCGCCGCTGCCGGTCAGTGGCAGGTTCGTGATCGTGGTGACGTTGCGCACGAACAGCAGGCCGTTCTTCTCGATCTGCACGAGCGAATCGGCCAGTGAGGGCACGCGCTCGAACACGACCAGCGCCGTTTTGCCGGGATCTGCGGTGATCGTGACCTTGAACCGCACGTCGAGGTCACGGTAGCCGTCCGGCACTCCGGTTTCGCGCACCCAGTACGTGCCGGCGGCCAGACCGTCGAACCTCACGAGGCCGTTGCGGTCGGACGTGGCGGTCACGTCCTCGTCGGGACGGTCGGCGCGACGGTATTTGGCGTCGTCCGCGAACGTGTCCGCCGTATAGAGCGTGAACGTCGCGCCGGCAAGCGGCGTCTTGCCATCCTCGCCGATCTTGCCGAACTGGAAGCCGTGCGTGTACACGGTGGTGTCCGGAGGCGTGAGCTCGCCGGTCTGATTGGTTTTCGGATCGTTCGAGTACGTGAGCGCGACCGTGTTCGTGTTGCCGTCGCCGTCGATCGTCGCATGCTCGGTGAGCGTGGCCGAATAGTCGACGCGCAGCAAACCGCCCGCCATGCCGTCACGGCCATTCGCGTAAACCCATGCACTCAGATCGAGATCGATCGTGGTTGCCGTGCCGCCGTCGGACTCACTTGCCTGCAACGTGTAATCGTCACCGTCGAGTGGACGCCATGCCTGTCCGTCCTCGCTGGCCGTGACGGACAGATCATCGTTGAACCGCTGGCCTTTCGACAGGACGTCCGCCAGGCGGAACACGTACGGGTTGGCCGCATCATTCGCGTATTTCGCGGTATCGGGGATGAGGGTTTCAATACGATAGTCCACGATGTCGCCCACATTGCGGTCGTCCGTCAGCGTCGCATCATCGCCGTCGATGATGCTCTTGCCGATCGTGACGCGCTGGTTCTTGATCTCGGCCGTGCCGTCGGCGTTGCCGATCGGTGGTTTCGCGGCGGTGATCGCCGTACCGACCAGTATCGGCGCCGAACGCGTGGTACCGGTCAACGCCGTGTTCGTATCCTCCAATAGGTACAGGCCGGGCTGCAATCCGGCGAACACGACCGAGGAAATCGTGCCGTCGTCGGCCGGCGTCGTCGTGCCGGACATGACCGGCGCATCCGTGACGGAAACGGTGGCCGCCATGCGATCGGCGAACAGCCGCCAAACCGGGGAATCCTTCACATCGCCCTGCCGTGCCAGCCACACGATCGGATCCTCGCCACCGGAACCCGTGTCCGCCGCCCCGTCGTCGCCCCGTGTAGTCTCGCCAACCGTTCCGCCGTCGACAGCGCCCGCATCGGCCGGGTACTCGCTGTCGCCGACCTTCGGCAGCGAGGCGATCACATCGCCGCGCACCGCGTCCTCGGTGCGCACGGTCACCGCGGAACCCTGGACCGTGAACCCGGCGAGCTTGACCACCTTGAAGTCCGCGCCATTCAACGACGAACCCGGACCGGCATTCAGCGTGATCGAATCACCCAATACGGGCGTCGTCTCACCGGCCTCATCGGCATGAGCGATGCCGCCGGCCGACACTGTGGCCAGCAACAGCACGGCCGTCATCGTCGCGCGCAGCAGCCGGCCGATCCTGTGGAAAGAGAACATGATCGAAGTCCTTCACTATCCGCATCCCCTGAACCAAGGCACGAACCGCGCCGACGGGGAAGAGAAAGGAAGAGAACCCGACGGCGCGGCCATACCATGAGAGGGAAGGTGCGGAACGTTTACCCGAACCACCCTTGGCCCGACCGCACGCCCCTCATCCTGCCGCCGCCCGCCACGGCATCGTGGTCCCACGCTGATAATCGTCACCGTCCGACGCCGTCTATCGGCCGGTAGTTTCGTAGCATTTCTTTATGTTTGTATTTCTTTGTTTATAGTTGCATCGCTCCCATGTTGAAATCCACTCAGTCGGATATGATGAGATTTACCAATACCCACCCGAGGCTGCGGATCGCCGCTCTGACATGTGGTGGGTCTTTTTGTCTGCGGTATCGGAAGGGAGTGTGGCGATGGCGTCTATTACCGTGCATCCGGCCACGCTCCGGTGGGCCGTTAGGCAGAGTGGTGCTGATCCCGCGGCTGTGGCGCATAAGGATGGTCTGGCTGAGTTTCCGCAGTGGTTGAACGAGACGGGTCCGTTGAGCCTGTCTTTTACCAAGTTGTCCGCGATCGGTTCCGCGTTGCAGGTGCCGTTCGGCGCGCTGGTACGTTCCGTGGTTCCCGAGTCCCATGAGGATGAGTTGATCCGGTATCGCACGATCGACAATCGCGGGGTCGAAGCGAGCCGGAATCTTCAGGATACGATCGCGGTCATGCGCAACCGTCAGGATTGGGCGCGTGATGAGATGATCGCGCAGGGTTTCGGGGAGAATCTGCTGGTCGGCAGTGTGCCGTCCCATGTGACCGCGGGTGAACTTGCCGCGCATATTCGCGAGGGATTGTCCTTGGACGTTGGCTGGTGCCGGCATAAGAGCAGTGCCGATCGGTTCCGTTTCCTGCGTGGCAAGGCTTCCGACGCGGGTCTGATGGTGATGGTCGACTCCCGGGTGGGAACGTCCAGTGCGCGCCGTTTGAATGTGCGCGAGTTTCGTGCGTTCGTGCTGTTGGATGACGTGGCGCCTCTGATTTTCGTCAATCGCAATGATTCCTATGCGGCGATGCTGTTCTCTCTCCTGCATGAGATCGGTCACGTGCTGCTCGGTTCCAATGAGGTGTACAACGACTCCTCCGTGGATGGCGGCAATGGTGTCGAACGCAAGATCAACCAGGCCGTCGTTCTGACGGTCGTGGATGACGAGCAGGAATTCCGCGCGTATTGGAAGAAGATGGTTGCGGATTGTGCTCGTGTGCAGGACATTGCGGATGGTTGCGCGAAAAGGTATGGTCTGAGCGCTTTGGCATTGACGATTCATGCCCATAAGCTTGGCTTGGCCAGTGACGAGGACGTGCGTCTGGTCCGCGCCCTGAGCGAACGGCGTGTGACGGATACGGAGGCCGCCGGTTCCGGAGGCAATCAGAACCTGACGAACGCTTCCCATCTGGACACGAGGTTCGTGCGCATGATCCGGGACGGTGTCGACCGGGGAAGCCTGCCCTATTCCGATGGCCTGTCCCTGCTGGGCGTCAGGTCCATGCACGCCTATGATGGCCTGCTCAAGGCGAAAGGCTTGGATCAGTGAGCGATCTGTTTTTGCTGGACTCGAACATTTTCATCGAGTCCTACCGTACCCATCACCCGTTCGCTTACAAGGAGTTTCATCCATTCTGGCGGTGGCTGGAACGTATGGCGCACAACGGCAAGATACAGCTGCTTGACACCGTGTTCAAGGAGATCACCCAGAAGGACAGCGACGGCAACCGTGACGAGCTGGCCGAATGGGCGTTCAACCTGTTCTCAGACAAACAGCTTTCGCATAAGACCGATGAAATCGGTGTGGCCTATGCGCAGGTTCAGGATTACCTGGCCACCTGCGGACTCTACCGGCCAGCCTCGTACCGTCAATGGGAGCCGGAAACCAAAGCCGACCCGTGGCTGATCGCCGCTGCAATGGTCGAGGACGCGATCGTCGTCACCAACGAGCAGGCCGTGCATCCCATGCCCAGCAGCCCGTTGAGAAAAGAACCCAAGATTCCCGACGTGGCCGACGCGATGGGCGTGCGCACCATGAACCTACACGAGTTCTACGACGCCAGCGGAGAACTCGTTTCATCGCCATACCCCATCCAGCCAACACTCTGATCCTGCATCGGCCATGAAGACATCGCGATGCAGTGCGGTGCCGGATACCTTCCGTCGTGTGATTGCGCATCCGGCACCTTAGATCACTCGTGCCGGTCGAGGTATTCGGCGAGGGCTTGGGCGACGAGGTCCTGCATGCGGATGCCCTTGATGCCGGCGGCCGCTTTGATGCGGTTGCGCAGCGAGGTGCGGATCTTGATGCTGGTGACCATGTAGGGGTCGTTGGCCGGTTCCTCGCGGTAGATATCGTCGACCGACGTGATCTCGCGTTCGGCGGGCAGATAGCTCAGGTTCCCTTTCATCGTCCGACCGCCCGTCTCAGCTCGTGCAGGACGAGACCGTATTCCCAGAGTTTGGCTGGGCGGTGGCCGAAGCTGGTCTTGATCTCCTGCCGTTTGGGCACGATCGTGTCGAATCGTGGCGTGTCCTGTGTTTCGAGCGCGTGCATGGCCTGCCGGAACGCGACCGTATTCGTTTCGACCCTGTTGAGCAGTACGGCGGCGGGCGTGCGTCCGGCCGCGTTGACGGTCGCCCATGCCTGCTGCAGGTCGACGGGCGATTCGGTGGTGGGCACGATCACGAAGTCGGCCATGTCGAGCGCGGTTTTGAGGCCCGCGTGCGTGGGCGGCGCGTCGATGACGAGCCATTCCCCCGGCGTGGCGCGGATTGCGGCGAGTTCGTCAACGGAAGCGGCCCGCACGTTGAACGGCAGCGTTTCGTTGCTGAGGTTGGCGATTCTGTCCCACAGGGTCGCGGAGTACTGCGGGTCGGCGTCCAAGAGCGTGACATGCTGCCCGTCGCGGACGAGCGCGTGGCATAGGTATTGCGCGATGGTGGTCTTGCCGACCCCGCCTTTGGCGTTGGCGATGGCGATTCTCATGGTGGTCTCCCTTTGTGTATGTTTTTGTGTTTTTCTTTGTTTCTTTATTTCTTTGCGGATGTGTCCGATAGTGCATGATCGTCGGGCGTATCCGGGGGATCGCGTTCGCCGGGTTCGAGCCGGGTGAGCCTGCGTGGTCGGCCGAGTGGTTCGCCGTTGCCGGTTTTGCGGGCGCGCTCGTTGCGTCGCCGGTTGCGGACGATGCTGTGGATTTCGGGGTGGGCGTCGAGCCAGTCGAGTAGCAGCCGGTACGGTTTGGCGATGTCCGTGGCCTTGCGTTCGGGTAGAACGTCGTGGACGATGACGACGCGCATCGCGTACTGTCGTTCCTTGTAGGTCATGCCGCCGAGGATGCCGTGCGTGACCGGGCGCAGCAGGCTGCGGGCCAGGCACGGCATGAGCATCGGGCATTGCGCGCACAGGCGTTTGGCTGCGCCGCGCAGCATCTGGTCGGGGCGCGAGTCGCCGGCGGCGTCGAGTTCCATCCAGATCATGTCGTACAAGTCGAGCTGCGCCTGTGCGCACAGGCCGCCGGGCGGCAGCATCGACGTGTGTATCCACTCGTCGCCGCCCGGATCGCGTGCCGGTCTGCCGTCCGGCTTGCCAGTGGGACGGAACCCATCCATCATGCACTCCGTTCCATGCTTGGCATCCTGTCGAACGAGGCCGGCTGCTCTTCCTTCCGCCGCAGGTGTTCCTTCCAGCGTTTCGTCTGCTCGTTGGCTTCGATTCGCGCCCGCTTGACGGCTTCCGTGGTGCGCGCGTTGCCGTGCAGCGCCAGGTTGCGTTCGTCGTACGCGCATACCGGGCATTTGTCCCGGCGGATGGAGCCGTTGAGGTGGTTCTGCGCGAATGCGATGCGGCTGTTCGATCTGCCGTGCTGGAACGACGAGTAGCCGAACACCGGGCACTGTGTGACGGTTTCGCATGAGACCAGCACCGCCGCATGCGGGTCTTTCTCTTCCTCGTCTTTCGCGGACATGATCCCTGATTTGACGTGTTTGGCTCTGAGTCGTCGCTGCTCGATCTCGCCGCGCCGTTCCTGCCATAGGCGTTCCCAGCGTCGGGCGAACTCGGACATGCTCAGCATTTTCGGACGCCAGAACGGATTCTTGGCGGCCCACAGCACCAGCTCCAGAATCTCCATCTGGCTGTGTTCCGCGAGCAGTCCCGCTGCGGCGCGCTGGTCGCGCGCCCGTGGCGGTTTGGCCGTCACCTGTTCGCCGGCAAGCAGTTCGGCGAATCGTTTCAGCAGCGCGTCGCAATCGGACGCGGAGACGTTGTCCCCGACGACTGCGTCGTCCGACCGACGGTTTTCGCCGGTAAAGCCGAAACCTTGGTTCGGTTCGACGTCGAGGTCCGGCGCGTTGGACGATTGGCTGATGGTGGGCGGGTTGTTCTCGGCTGAGTCTCCCCGTGGGGAGATGTCCCCTTTAGGGGACAGAGGGGTAATAGGTTCATGGGATGGTTTGGGTGACTGCACGGTCACCGGGCTGGTGACTCGTAGTGCGTCGGGCGTCCTGCTGCCGTCCGGTGCTTTTCCTGCACCCGGTGACTGTGATGCACCGGGTGTCTCGCATGCGCCGGCGTCGGTATCCTGTGTGGTGTCGTCCGTTTCCTCCGCTTGGTTCTCGTCCTTGCGTGGCGTGCGCGGCTTGCGGTCCGTCGGCGCGGGCAGCGTCTCGTCGCGGTCCATGCAGATCTCCCATACGGTCGGTCGCTTGTACTCGGGCAGGTACTGGATCACTTCAGTGGCTTCCGACTTGCGGATGAAGCCGTTCTCCTCCAGCCAGCGCAGCTTGCGCTGCACCGACCGTTCGCACATGCACGAGTTCCTGGCCATCTTCTTGATGCCGGGGAAGGAGTTGCGCCCGTGCTCGTCGGCGTTGTCGGCAAGGTTGATGAGCACGAGCTGGGCGTACGGGTCCTCGATCAGCCGCTTGAGCGTGAACACGCGGCTCAATGCCTGGATGCTCATCGGCGTCCACCTCCCGCCGGATGCGCGGCCACGGCACGCCGCAACCGGTCAGCGTGGCTGACCGATTCGTCGAGATACGGTGAAACCGTGATATAAGGCTTTCTCTCAAAACCTTGGTTTTCCGGGCTTCCGCACACGATGACGGTCACACGTGCGGGTATACAATCCTGCTTGTAAGACATAAGAATCCAATCTCTGTCTGCACCGCGAAAGCCGAACCTTTCTCTTACAAATGCTGGCTTTCGCGATTCTTGTGATTGGAATCCGGGAAACGGTTTTGACCGGCCGCCTCCACGGATCCCGAACGGACCTGGCCCTCTCCCGCAAGGAGAGGGCTTCTTCTATGTGAAGGCGACCACCTCCTTCGCCATCGAAGGAACAGGATCGTCGGACAGGCCGAGCAGCCAGTCGCTGGAAACGCGGAAATGCGACGCGATGCGCCGAATGTCGGGCAACGTCCAGTTGATGTCGCCGTTGAGCTTGCCCGTCACCGACGACTTCGACAGCCGCATGATACGAGCCAGCGCCGCGTAGCTCACATAATTCGGCTCGCCCATCAGCATGCGCACGCGGCGCGTGGTCACGCCGTCACGACGCAACTCGCGTTCGCTCGCCGCACCCTGCCCGTCCGGTACGCTTATGCCACGGTTCGAGGCGGGAACCAGCAGAAAACGGGTATCATGGGATTGAGGAACGACACCACGCCCGAACAGGACGCGCGAGGCATCGGCGAGGCCGTCAACGGCAAACACCGGCGGCAACGCGCACGCGGCGGAGGCACTGGTCCGAGACATGGAAACACGCTTTCCATGACCGGGAGCCGTTCAAATTTAATCCGTGAAGCGGGTCGGGGCAGTACGTTTAATCCCCGAAAAACCCACGACTTAAAAGGACGCTGCTCTAACCGTTGAGCTAGAGGGGCAACATTGCCAAGATACACGGCGCCGCGGGACAATTCAACCCCGGTGCCGGACGGCGTTGCGAAGGCGCCGGCCGCGTCCTCCGGGACGGGGCGCGCGTCGGTCGTGCGTCGGAAGTTCACCGCCGGTCGCGCAGCTCCCGCACCTCCTGCTCGAGTTCGGCGATGCGTCGTGCCTGCTGCGCGATGAGCAGGTCGCGCGGATCCTCCGGTGCGCCGTCGGCGGACGGGGATTCGCCGGCCGCCCCGATCGAGATCGGCACATCCGTATCCGGCGACGGCGCACCGGAACCGGAACCCGCGACCGCGATCGAGCTCGAACCGTGCGTCCGTCGATCGCGCGGAGCCGCGATGCCCATATCGTCGTCCTTGGTTGTGGAAGCGCTTGCGTCATGCGATGCGATTCCGCCCCGGCCGTGGACGTTTCCGTATGGTGTGCCGTCCCTCCGTTCGTTCGCGTCGATCGGCTCCTCCGGCGCATCGTCGTCGATGGTGCCGTCGGCCTCGGCCTGCTCCTTCCAGCGGGCGAAGCATCGTTCGATGCGCTTGTATCCCACCAGTTTCGGGTCGAGTCCCGCCTCGCGGAACAAAGCGGTCGGACTCGCCCCGTGCAGGTACCGTACGAGGCTGCGGCGGCGGAAGTCCTTCGCGTAGGTGATGCGTGTGGAGGTGACGTGATCGACCGCGGGCAGTGACTCGAGGTATGCGACCTGCTGTTCGGTAAACGCTTGCGTGCGTGCCATGACGACCTCCTTCTCATCCTTCCGTGATGCGCCGTTCCGCGCGTCCCCTTCGGCGGCTATCCAGTTATCGTTATCATTCCCCGTCGGCCGCGATCCCCGCCGGTGCCGAATGGGGATGTGCGACGCCGTGCCCCGGCGTCAAGGAAACTACATTCTGTTGTGTATACATAACCCCGTGCGGGGGGGGGGGTGTCAAGTTCGGCGCCTGTCGGTCGGCGTCTTCCGAACCGTGGAATCCCGCAATGCGCCGACAAGCGACCGTGCTCGACAATCACCTGCGAACGGTAGTCGGCTTTCCATCAAAAACACGGCAATTCCTCTGAAAGTTCACTGACGGCGTGTCACTTTCGTAACAATTCGATAAGGTTCGTCGACGCTCGGTTGCGAACCGGATGACGGGTGTGCGGGAAATGCGACGATGGGGGAGCGGGCGAAGGGTTTCCCATGTCCGTGCGGCATGATGGGGCGAGCCCGGCGCCGGCCCCGGCCCGATATGAAGGAGAACCGCTATGCCAGCCATCGATCTGAACAACATCAACCTCGACAACCTCGACCTGTCCGCCATCGACCGGTTCGTCATCTGGTACGGCACGCTGCCCGATTCCGTGCGCACCGGCGTGAGCATCGCGGTCGGCGCGATGATCGGCTACGTGGTCTTCCGCATCGTCGCGAAGATCATCAAGGGCGTCCTCAAGGCCGTCATCGCCGCGATCCTCGCGTTCCTCATCACGACGGTCCCGGGCAACATGATCCTGTCCAACGCCTACGACCGCGTCGAGCAGCAGATCACCACCAGCCTCAACCGGTAGCCGCGATACTCGCGCACAAACCAAAAGCCCGGCGGGTTGGGCCGGGCTCAAGGAGAGGAGAAGAAAGGAGAAGAAGAAGGAAGTTCAGTTATCGCGATCTCTTCGATCGCAGTTCCTATATAACCGCACCTTCTTCAATGCGCCATGCGCGTTTGCTGGGAATTGCATGGGAACTGTCGGTCCGCCCGGTCCGGTGGCGTCCGGTGGCTTCCGGACCGGGCGATTGCCATAGGCATCACGCCCGGTATCGGGGAATCGGGGCAACCGTGCCAATCAGTCAAATGGCCGGGGGAAGACACACTCGGAACTCAGCGGACGACGAACACGTGCTCGTCCAGACGCCGCAGCGCCTCCTCGACGCGCGACAGCGGCAGCGCGAGGTTCAGACGGATCGTCCAGTCGCCGCCGAACAACCGCCCGTCCTCCCAGGCGACGCCGACGTCCCAGCCCTGACGGATCAGTTCGTCCATCGTCAGCCCGTGCGCGCGGCACCAGCCCTCGCAGTCGAGGAACAGCATGTACGTGCCCTGCGGCCGCGCCAGCTCGACGCCCTCGATCGCGTCGAAGTACTCGAATCCGACGCGCAGGTTGCGCGAGAGCACCTTGAGCAGCTCGTCGAGCCACGCCTCGCCGTCCTGCGAGTACGCGCCGATGAGCGCGTGCATCGACAGCACGTTCATGTTGTTGTACTCCGTGCGTGCGCCGGACGATTCCAACCGATCGCGCAGGTACGGGTTGTACACGACGTGATAGCTGCCGATCAGTCCCGCCAGATTGAACGTCTTGCTCGGCGCGTAGAACGCGATCGTGCGGTTGTGCGCATCCTCGCTCACCGACTGCGTGGGGATGTGCCGATGCGTATCGAGGATCAGGTCCGACCAGATCTCGTCGGAGACGACCACGCAGTCGTTCGCGCGGAACACCTCCATCGCCCGTTCGATCTCCTCGCGCTCCCACACGCGGCCGGTCGGGTTCTGCGGCGAGCAGAACAGCGCGAAGTGGATGCGCCCCGCCTTGAGACGGCGGTCCATGTCCTCGTAGTCCATGCGCCACACGCCCTCGGCGTCGCGGTACAGCGGGCTGTGCTCGAGCCGGTATCCGGCGGACTCGACCGCCATCGTGAAGCCGTTGTATGTGGGGGAGTGCACGAGGATCGACTCGCCCGGCGCCGCGAACGCGCGCAGCGCGGAGACGAGTCCGCCCAGCACGCCGTTCTCGTAGCCGATGTGTTCGGGCTTGAGTCCGGTGACGTCGTTGCGTCGGCTCTGCCAGTCGATGATCGCGTCGTAGTACGCGTCCGTCGGGTTGAAGTAGCCGAACAGCGGATGCTCGAGTCGTCGCGCGATCTCGCGCGTGACGGCCGGTGCCGTCGCGAAGTTCATGTCCGCGACCCACATCGGGATCGCGTCGAAGTCGTCCTTCGGCGCGCCCGGCGCCATCGCGTTGTTCGGCGCCCCGATGCCGTCGACCGCCAGCGCGTCGTGGCCGTGCCGCTCCGGCATCGTCGTGAAATCGAACATTCCCGCTCCTCCTGTTCCTATCGGCTGTTCCTATCGTCGTACTCGTCGTCGATCGACGAACGGCAAAAAGAATGCTGTGCGCGGAGTGCGCACAGCATAAGCAAAGCGATGATCGGGACGACGCGTCACGCGTAGATGTTGCGCGGACGCATGTCCTCGGGCAGACCCTCCAGCAGCGTGGCGACGGATCCCTCCTCGAACACGGAGCGGATGCCCGCGGCCAGCAGCGGCGCGACGGACAGCACGGTCATGTTCGGCAGACGCTTCTCCTGCGGGATCGGCACGGTGTCCATCAGGACGATCTCCTTCGCGCCGCAGTCGCGCAGACGCTCGACGGCCGGGCCGGAGAGCAGGCCGTGCGTCGCGACCAGCGTCACGGAGCGGGCGCCGGCGCCGCGCAGGGCGCGCACGGCCTCGCAGATCGTGCCGGCGGTGTCGATCATGTCGTCGACGACCACGCAGTCGCGGTCCGCGACCTCGCCGATGATGCCGTGCGCGACGGCGTGGTTCGGACGGGTGATGTCGCGCGTCTTGTGGATGAACGCGAGCGGGACGCCGCCGAGCTTGGCGGCCCAGCGCTCGGACACCTTTATGCGACCGGCGTCGGGGGAGACGACGGTGGTGTTCTCCAGCGGCATGTGGTTGCGCACGTAGTCGAGCAGCACCGGCGTGGCGGTGAGGTGGTCGACCGGCGCGTTGAAGAAGCCCTGCTCCTGCGAGGCGTGCAGATCGACCGTCATGATGCGGTCGGCGCCGGCGGTGCGGAACAGATCGTAGACGAGGCGGGCGGTGATGGGCTCGCGGCCCTGATGCTTCTTGTCCTGACGGGAGTAGCCCATGAACGGCGCGACCACGGTGATCGTGCGGGCGGAGGCGCGCTTGAGGGCGTCGACCATGATGAGCTGCTCCATGATCCACTTGTTGATCAGACCGGAGTGGCACTGCAGCACGAACACGTCCGCGCCGCGCACCGGCTCGGTGTAGCGCACGTACATCTCGCCGTTCGCGAAGTCGTAGGCAGTGGTTTCGAGCACTTCCGTGCCCAGGCACGAAGCGACCTGATCGGCCAACTCGGGGTATGCGCGGCCGGTGACCAGCGCCATACGCTTATCCGGGGTGCCTTCGAGCAGCGTCGACATGTTACGTATCCGTCCTTTGCGTGTTCGCGAACCTAGTGCGGGCCCGGCGCTGTGGCCGGGCCCTAAACAGCCTCTACACAGTGTACTAGGGGTACTAGGCACCGCGTGGACGGGCGTCGGGCGTCGTGCGGACCTGCCGCTGTCGCGCGTGCGCGTTATCTTGGTGAAGTTGTGTTTCGCGGCGGTTCGGGTTTGTCCGATCGACCGCGGGGCAGTAACGCGTAAACACACTCCTGCCACGGAAGGTCCGTGGCCGAATAGTCCGAAGGAGGTGGGTGATGTCTGCGCACAAGTACGAACTGATGTTCATCGCCGATCCTGAGCTGGATGAGCGCGGTCTGAAGAAGCTGACCGAGCAGTATCTGGAGCTCGTCACCAAGGAAGGCGGCGTTGTCGATACGCCCGATTACTGGGGCCGTCGCAAGATGGCCTACGAGATCGCCGGCAAGACCGAAGGCAACTACGTCGTGGTGACCTACACCGCCGAGCCCGCTACCAGCGATGAGCTCGACCGTGTCCTCAACCTCAACGAGTCCGTGATCCGTACGAAGATCCTTCGTAAGGACGCCAAGTAAAGCGTAAAGCGTGAGTCCGGCGCGTGCAGCGTCGGGCGTGGATAAGAAGGTAGCGTCATGGCAGGCGAAACCACGATCACCATCATCGGCAATCTCACCGCGGATCCCGAGCTGCGAACCATCGGTTCCGGCGCGACCGTGGCGAGCTTCACCATCGCGTCGACGCCGCGCACGTACAACCGCCAGTCCGGCCAGTTCGAGGACGGTCAGGCGCTGTTCATGCGCTGCTCCGCATGGCGTGATCTCGCCGATCACTGCGCGCAGTCCCTGTCCAAGGGCATGCGCGTGATCGCGCAGGGTCGTCTGCAGCAGCGCTCCTATCAGGCGCAGGACGGTTCCAACCGCACCGTCGTGGAGATGCAGGTCGACGAGATCGGCCCCTCCCTGCGGTACGCCACCGCCCAGGTGACCCGCCAGTCGTCCGGTCAGGGCGGCTTCGCGGGCCGTGGCCAGGGCGGCTTCGGCGGCGGCAACAACGGCGGCTACTCCGGTGGCGCCAGCTACTCCGGTGGCAACGGCTACCAGGGTGGCGGCTCCGGCTTCGGCCAGCCCTCCGCTCCGGCCCAGCAGGCCGCTCCGTCCCAGAACCAGGCCCCCGCGGCCGATCCGTGGAGCAGCGACGCCGGTTCCGGCTCCAGCTTCTCGACGTTCGGCGGTTCCTCCGATTTCGGCGGCGGATCCGACGACGATCCCGAGTTCTGATCGCACGCACCTGAATCCCAACGCATAAGGCGCCAAGCGCCGCATAAAGCATCACATCGTAAACAAGGAGAACATCATGTCACGCAAGAGGCCGCAACCGCCGGTCAAGCCGTTCAAGAAGAAGCCGAACCCGCTGAAGGCCGCCAAGGTCACCGAGATCGATTACAAGGACGTCGCGCTGCTGCGCAAGTTCATCTCCGATCGCGGCAAGATCCGTTCCCGTCGTATCACCGGCGTCACCGTGCAGGAGCAGCGCGAGCTCGCGAAGGCGATCAAGAACGCCCGCGAGATGGCCCTGCTGCCGTACGCCACGTCCGGTCGCTGATTTAGGAGGCTATGAACATGGCTGATACCAAGGTTATTCTCACCAAGACCGTCGCCAACCTCGGTCACTCCGGTGACGTCGTTGAGGTCAAGGCCGGCTACGCTCGTAACTACCTGATCCCGCAGGGCCTCGCCTTCGCGTGGAACAAGGGCGCCGAGGCTCAGATCGTCGCCATGAAGCGCGCGCGTCTGGCCAAGGCCGTCGCCACCCGCGAGGACGCCGTCGCCGCCAAGGCCGCCATCGAGGGCTCCGCCGTCGAGATCGCCGCCAAGGTGTCCGAGTCCGGCAAGCTCTTCGGCTCCATCTCCAAGGAGGCCATCGCGATGGCCCTCCTCGACAAGGCCCCGGTTGATCCGAAGGCCATCACCGTCGAGGCCATCAAGACCACCGGCGAGTTCCCGGCCGAGGTCCAGCTCCACCCGGAGATCGTCGCGAAGTTCTTCGTCAAGGTCGTCGCCGAGTGAATGATTCCGGGTGTGACGCCCGGAACCCCATCAGACTGATTGTCTGAGCTTAAGCACTGAAAACCCCGCCGCCCGCATTCGGGCCGCGGGGTTTTTCGTATGCCCGCGCGTTCGGGCTGCCGGGATCTTGCTGGGCTGCCGGGTTCCTCCGGGTCCCCGGAATTCCGCTGGGTCCCCGGGTTCCGCCGGGCTGCCGGGATGCTGGGTCCCCGGGTTCCGCCGGGCTGCCGGGTTGCTGGGTCCCCGGGTTGCCGCCGGGCTGCCGGGTTGCCGGGTTGCCGCCGGGTTGCCGCCGGGTTGCCGGAGCGCCGGGGATGCCATCGGGATGCCATGGCGCGTCTGAGTGAGAGATTCGTGCGATTCCATGGCAACTATCTCTCGCTGCGCGACATCTATGCGAGAGATGACTGCCGGTGAGTGGCGAAGAACTCTCGCTGGATGACCTTGGCGGGAGATTCCGACCGGTGAGTGGCGGTTATCTCTCGCTTGGGTGGCTCTGCGCGAGAGATAACCGCCACTTGGTGGCGATAATGGCTCGGCAAGCCGGAACGGTGGGGCGATGCGGGCAGGTGGTAGGTCCGGTCGGGCGCTCCGGCGGCTGAGGTGGATGGTTCGATGGGCGCTCCGGCGGCTTATATGGGCGGTCCGGTTGGGGTGGTCCGATGGCTGAGGTGGGTGGTCCGATGGGCGGCCCGACCGGGCCGGGGCGGAGGTTGGTTCGCGGCGGCGGAACGGTGCGGTTCCGATGTCGGAGGAGGTGCGACACGCCGAGGGTTGCGTCAGGCGCGGATGCGTGTATATTTATCACTCGTTGCAAGGAACACTTCAACATCTGACCAACGCCCCTGTAGCTCAGTTGGTTAGAGCAGCTGACTCTTAATCAGCGTGTCCAGGGTTCGAATCCCTGCGGGGGCACAGACAAGACCGAGGCCGAAAGGCTTCGGTCTTTTTCGTTTTGCGACATTGTCGCAGCCTGCGCGGAACGCCGTGCGACATGTGGCTCGTCCCACACGGTTCAGCCCTCGGCGTACACTTGCCTAGTTTGCACGGCGCGTGCGCCGTAGTCGCATCACTCATCAATCAGCAACAACAGCAGATAGAGAAGAAAAGAAGAAGCAGTGGAATACTCCCTCTTTACGAAGCTGGCGGCCGAGTTCTTCGGCACCGCCATCCTGATGATCTTCGGCAACGGCTCCGTCGCCAACGTCGAGCTCAAGAACACCAAGGGCCACCACGCCGGCTGGCTGAACATCGCCATGGGCTACGGCTTCGGCGTCATGTTCCCGGTCCTCATGTTCGGCGCGATCTCCGGTGCGCACATCAACCCGGCCATGACCCTCGCCCAGGCCATCAACGGCCTGTTCCCGTGGGACGAGGTGCTGCCGTACATCATCGCGCAGCTGCTCGGCGCCGCGCTCGGTCAGTTCATCGTGTACCTGACCTACTACCCGCACTACAAGGACACCGATGACGCCGAGGCCATTCTGGCCACGTTCTGCACCACCGATGCCGACAACAAGAAGACCAACTACTTCCTCAACGAGATGTTCGGCACCCTCGTGCTCGTCTTCGGCGCGCTGTGCTGCCTGATGGACCCGTGGGGCGAGAAGGATCCGGCCGCCGCCGCCATCGTCGTCGGCTTCATCGTGTGGGGCCTCGTCACCTCCATGGGCGGTCCGACCGGCCCGGGCCTGAACCCGGCCCGCGATCTCATGCCGCGACTGCTGCACTCCCTGCTGCCGATCCCGAACAAGGGCCACTCCCGCTGGAACGAGGCCTGGATCCCGGTCGTCGCCCCGATCGTCGGCGCGATCATCGGCTGCTGGCTGTTCACCATGTTCTTCAACTAAGGGCATGGTCCTCTGATATGACGAAGCGGCCCGTCGCCCTTTCCCATGTGCGGGAAGGGCGACGGGCCGCTTCGTCATATGGCACGATGCTCGCCCCGCCGGCGAGGGCCGACCGGGGTGGTGCGGATTCACCGGGAATGACCACCCCCCAGTCTCGCTTCGCGAGCCGGCCCCCGCCGGCGAGGACGGAACACAGTCGGGCCGGCTCACCCAATACTGGCTGAGCCCACTCACCCGGCGGAGTCGGAACGCTTACTGCTCGAGAAAGATCTGCGGGGCCTTGGCGAAGTTCTTCGCGCAGTGCTCGCCGCAGAAGTAGTAGGTCTTGCCCTCGTACTCGCGCGTGATCGCATCGGCGTTCACGGCGACGGTCATGCCGCACACCGGATCGGTCGCGGTCTCGCCGTCGGTCGGCGCCGCGTGGTGCATGTGCATGTGATTCATTTCCATGGTGTTCTCCTTGTGGTTGTGTGATGGGGAAGTGTTGTGGCCGTCGCCGGCTCCCGTGGCGAGTGACGTGCGTTCGTCGATGATGACGCGCGGGCCGTCGGATCCCCTCAGTCCGTCGCGGGCGGACGGTTCGCCCTGATGGGGAGAGCCGGAGGCGGCGGGCGCGTCGTTTCCGGAACCCTGCGCCGCGATCCGCCCGCGCCGCGCGACCGTATCGCCGTTGACCTTCACGAGGTTCAGCCGGTTCGCGTTGAGTACGAGGCACACCGAGCTCAGCGCCATCGCGAGTCCCGCGATCATCGGGCTCAGCAGCCAGCCGGTGAACGGGTAGAGCACGCCGGCCGCGATCGGGATGCCGATCACGTTGTAGCCGAACGCCCAGCCGAGGTTCTGCCGGATGTTGCGCATCGTCGCCTGCGACAGGTTGATCGTGCGGATCACGCCGCGCAGGTCGCCGCTCATCAGCGTCACGTCGGCCGACCGCATCGCCACGTCCGTGCCGGTGCCGATCGCGAGGCCCAGGTCGGCCTGCGCGAGCGCCGGCGCGTCGTTGATGCCGTCGCCGACCATCGCGACGAGCCCGTCGTGCGGCTCGCGCTGCAGCCGCTCGATCCAGTACGCCTTGCCGTCGGGCTTGACCTGCGCAATGACCGTGTCGATGCCGACGCGCGCCGCGATGTGCTCGGCCACGTCGGCCTTGTCGCCGGAGAGCATGACCGTGCGGATGCCGGCGTCGCGCAGCGCGGCCACCGCCTCCTTCGAGCCCGGCTTGATCGGGTCGCGCTCATAGCTCGGACGGCTCCAGTCGGTCGAATCCGCGTCGGCCACGCCGCGCGTGATCGTGCCGGTCTTGTCGAAGACGACCGTGCCGATCCGGCGCGCGTTCTCCAGCGCCTTCGCGCTCGTGACGAGCACGCCGTTCGTCGCGCCCACGCCCGTCGCGGCCGTCACCGACAGCGGCGTGGCCAGTCCCAGCGCGCACGGGCACGCGATGATGAGCACGCTCACCGCCGTGACGAGCGCGTGCGCCAGCGCCGGCTGCGGGCCGATCGCGAACCAGACCGCGAACGTCCACACCGCGACGATGAACACCGCCGGCACGAACACGCGCGCGATCGAATCCGCGAGCCGCTGCACCGGCGCCTTCGTCGCCTGCGCGCGCGCCACCATCGCGACGATCTGCGAGAGGACCGTGTCGCCGCCCACCTGCGTGGCGCGCATGAGCAGGTTCCCCTTGAGCACGATCGTCGCGCCGGTGAGCGTCGCGTCGGCGCCGGATTGCGCCGATTTGCGCACCGGCTGCGATTCGCCGGTGATCATCGACTCGTCGACCTCGGCCTCGCCCGCGACGACCGCGCCGTCGGTCGGGATGCGCTCGCCGGCCTTGACGACGATGAGGTCGTCGGGCTTGACGTCGTCGATGTCGACGTCCGCGTACGCGTGCGGGTCGAGCCATGCGGACTGCGCGCCGTCGGCCGTGTCGCCGGACCGCTCCCGAGCGGCGTCCAGCGCGAGCCTGACGGTCTCCGGGTCGACCAGCCGGTGCGCGGTGCGCGGGCGCAGTCCGATCAGCGCCTGCACGGCCCTGCCGGTGCCCTCGCGCGCCTTCGTCTCGAGGAGGCGGCCGACCAGCACGAGCGTGATCACCACGCCCACCGACTCGAAGTACGGCTCGCGCGACCCCTCCGGCAGCAGCCACGGCGCCACGCACACGAGCAGGCTGTACAGGTACGCGGCGCTCGTGCCGAGCGAGACCAGCGAGTTCATGTCCGGCGCGCGGTGCCTGAGAGCCGGGAAGCCGACGTGGTGGATCGGGGCGCCGCAGTAGAACATGACCGGCGTGATGAGCACGGCCTGCAGCCACGGGTTGATGAGCCACGCGGGCACGAGCATGTGGTCGATCATGTGCAGCATCATGCCGACGAACACGGGCAGTGTGAGTACCGTGCCGAGCGCGACGAGCTTGGTCAGGTGCGCGATCTCCGCGCGGCGCTCCTCGGCCTCGCGCTCCTGCGCCGCGGCGAAGTCGGCGCCGGTCGCGGCGGGGGAGCGGTGCGTCCCGTCCGCGTCGGCCGTCCGGTCGTCGTCGCCGCCGGTGCCGGGCGATGCGACCGGACCGAGGGATCCGTCGCCCTCGCCCTCGACGCGCAGCAGGCCGTGGACCATGTTCATGCCGCACGCGAACGGGTAATCGCCCGCCTTGAGCGCGGGGAGCCTGACCTCGGTGGCGGCGTTGCCGGGCAGCATCGCGTCGAGTCCGAGGTCGCCGAACACGACGTGCGACGTGCACTCGCCGGTCTCCTGTCGGTCGAAGTCCAATACGATCGGCACGCCGGTCCGCATCGTCACGACGTCCGGCGAGTAGCCGCCCTTGACGGTGATGGTCGCGCGCTGCTCGCCGTCGCCCATCTCGCCGTGCGCGCTCGCCCGCGTGCCGAAGAAGAACCGCACGATGAGCCAGGTGAGCAGCGCCGCCCCGATCAGCGACGCCGCGATGGTGAATATGTTGAGTTCCATGCCGTCCTCTCCCTGTGCCGGTGATGCCGTGCTCCTGCGACAATCCTAGTTCCTGATGACAGTGTATACCCTATACCCCTATGGGGTATAATGAATGGTGTTTTCCGTGGAATGAATCGAAGCCGGGGCGATCGGCGGGCAGGAAAGGAGCGCATATGCACGGGTACGGCGACGACAAGGCGAAGGTGCTCGCCAGACTGCGGCGCATCGAGGGGCAGGTTCGCGCCATCGAGCAGATGGTCGAGGACGACAAATACTGCATCGACGTGCTCACGCAGATCTCCGCCTCGAACTCGGCGCTGAAGTCGGTGGCCCTGCTCCTGCTCGACGACCATCTCAAGCACTGCGTGGCCCAGGCCACGCGCGAGGGCGGCGAGGTCGCCGACGAGAGGATCGACGAGGCGTCCGCGGCCATCGCCCGACTCGTCAAATCGTGACGCTTTACTTGGGGTCATGATTGGAAACGCCGTTGTATGGATCATGGCCGCGCTCGTGCTGCTGATCGGTCTCGCGCTGGGCGCAGCCGTCGGCTTCGCGCTGGGCAAATCGAAGGGGCAGCAGACCGCGCGTGACGTGCGCACGGCCGAGATCGAGGATGCGAGATCGCGCGAGGCGGCCGCCAATCAGGAGGTCGCGCGCCTGAACGCCGCGTACGCCGAGGTGCGCGCGCAGCACGACGGCGCGAACCAGCAGCTCGCGTTCGTCAAATCGCAGCTCGCGCAGGCCCAACAGGCCGAACAGGTGCGCATCCAGCGCGAACGCGAGCGCGCCGACGCGGAGGCCGAGGAGCGTAGGCAGGCCGCGCTCGAGGCGGCCGAACAGCGTCGCCGCGCGGAGGCCGAGGCCGCGGAGGAGCGGCGCGCCGAACAGGAGCGGCGGCTCAAGGAGCAGAGCCGCGTCATCGAGGCGCTCGCCCCGGTGCAGAAGAACCTCGACGCCCTGCAGGCCAAGGTCACGCAGATCGAGGAGGGGCGCAAGCGTGAGATGGGCGCGCTCGGCGAGCAGCTCAAGGGCCTGAACGAGCAGCAGGCGCGCCTCGACAAGGAGACCAGCGCGCTGTCCGCGGCGCTGAGCAACAACAAGGTGCGCGGCGCGTGGGGCGAGGCGCAGCTCAAGAACATCGTCGAGTCGGCCGGCCTGCTCGAGCACGTCGACTTTGACACGCAGGTCGTCGTCAAGGGCGCGGACGGCCGCGACCAGAGGCCCGACATGGTCGTGCACCTGCCCGGCGGCAAGTCCATCCCGATCGACGCCAAGGTGCCGTACTCCGACTACCAGCGCGCCTGCGAGATCCCCGACTCTGCGGGCCCCGAGGAGCTCGCCCGCCGCGCCGAACTGCTCAAGGCGCACGCCAAAGCCCTGCGCGAGCACGTGCGCGTGCTTGGCGACAAGGCCTACTGGCAGGCGTTCGACACGGCCCCCGATTTCGTCGTCGCGTTCATTCCGAACGAGGCGCTGCTGCAGGCCGCGCTCGTCACCGACCCCACGCTCATGGACGACGCGTTCTCGAAGAAGGTCGCCCTCACCTCGCCGGTCACGTTGTGGGCGGTACTCAAATCCGTCGCCTATGCGTGGCAGCAGCAGAGCCTGACCGACGACGCGAAGGAGCTGTTCGACCTCTCGCGTGAGCTGTACACGCGATTCGCCGTGCTCGGCGACCGCGCCGCCAAGCTCGGCAACCAGATCACGCGCACCGTGGCCGCGTACAACACGTTCGCCTCGAGTCTCGAGCGCCGCGTGCTGCCCACCGCGCGCAAGCTGCAGAAGATCGATCCGTCGAAGATCATCGACGAGGTCCCCCTGCTCGACCCGGACAAGACCAACGTCAACGAGCTGACCGCGCCGGAGGTCGCCGAGCCGGAGTCGGAGCCCGACCGCCCGTGACGAGACCGGGCCGTACTCTTGAGATTATGAGTGATTCCGGATTCCGTTCCACAGGCCCCGCCGATCTGCGCGGCGGCGCCGTCGACTTCGCCGCCCTCGACCCGCGCGACCAGCTGCGCGAGCTGCTGCGCGAACGCGTGGTCGGCCGCCCGTTCTCCGAGCTCTACGGCGTCACGCTCGACCACCACGGCGCCGCGGTGATGGGCCACGTCCTGCTCGACACCCTCGAGGACGCCGGCTACTCCGTGGACGACTTCGACGCGGTCGGCGCCCTGACCGCCGCCTCCGTGCCGCTGGTCAGCGCCGTCATCCAGGCCGCCGCCTCCCGCGGCGAGGACCTCGACGGCTTCGTCATGGACTTCGTCTTCCCGTCCATCAAGGGCCCGTCCATCAAGGGCAAGCGCGTCGTCCTGCTCGACGCGTGGCTGTCCGAGAAGTCGTACGTGCAGACCAGCTCGCTGGTCACGCTGCGTAACGGCAACGAACTGAGCCTCGACTTCTCGATCGTCGAGCACGAGGGTGCGTCCGTCGTGGCCGTCGCCTCGCTCGTCGGCGAGGTCGGCGAGGGCGCGGACGAGCACGAGATCACCGTCATCAATCCGGTCGACGGCTCGCGCCACGAGGTGCCGTTCATCCAGGTCTTCCACGAGTCCGAACTGACGAAGCCGTCCGAGGCCTAGCCGCCCGTATCGGCCTCATCGATTTTCCGCACCCGACCGCCATGGTCGCGCATGCCACGCCGGCTTGCCGATCATGCCTGTCGGGTGTTCGTCATGCCCGCCGGGCCGCGGGCGAATCGCATCCGCATCAAGCCGAGGAGTCCCATGCACCCGCGCAATCCGATCGACATCGAGGCCGAACGTTCCGGCGAACCCGTCTTCCGCGAGGTCGGTGTGGGGCCGTGGGCCGATGCCCGTCCGGGCGAGCCGCGCCCCGACGATCCCGCCTCGCCGCTGTACGCCGACCGCTTCCGCTACGATCCCGCCTTGCTTGATGAGGGCGACCGGCGCAACGTGCTCGACCGCTACCGCTACTGGACCGTCGCCGCCATCAAAGCCGATCTCGACGCGCGCGGGCGCCACGACTTCGAGGTCGCGATCGAGAACTGGACACACGACTTCAACATCGGCTCGATGGTCCGCACCGCCAACGCGTTCCAGGCCCGTCGCGTCCACATCGTCGGCCCGCACAAGTGGAACCGCAACGGCGCGCTGATGACCGAGCTCTACCAGCACATGGAGCATCACCCCTCGATTGCCGAGCTCGTCGAGTGCTGGCGCAACCGCATCGCCGGCGAGATCGCCGCCGAGCGGGCCCGCGCCTCCGCCGCCGCGTTCCACGCGCACGAGGCCGCGCGGGGCGCTGATGCTCCCGCCATGGCCGGTTCCGCACATGCCGGTTCGGCCGTATCTGGACCGGATATAGCCGCCTCCGATGCGGTGCCCGTCTCCGGGCTCGCCGTCGATGCCGCCGCCCGCGGATCGCGTGATTCGCTCCGTGCGCAGACCGCCTTCCTCGCCGAGCTCGATGCGGCCGACGCGCGCATCCGCGAGCTCGAGGCCGCGCGCGTCATCGCGATGGACATCATCCCCGGCGCCGTGCCGATGGAGACCTACGCGTTCCCCAAGCGCTGCCTGCTGCTTTTCGGCGCCGAGGGACCGGGCCTGACTCGGACCGCCCTCGACCTCGCCGACGACGTGGTCTACATCTCCCAGTTCGGCTCCGTCCGCTCCATCAACGCCGGCGCCGCAGCCGCCGTCACCATGCACGCCTGGATCACCCAGCACGCCGCCATCGGCTAGCCGCTCCGGCCGAGCCGACCCCTCCGCGCATCCCCGGGGCGTATCGGAGCGGCTTGGAACGGATCCATCGGTTCCAAGGCCTTGCCGCGCATCCCCGGGCGTATGCCCCAACCGAGCGGCATCATCCACCATCTGGCGGATATCTCTCGCTGGACCGTGCGGTAGCGAGAGGTTGATGCCACCAAGTGGCAAGCTGCTCTCTCCGGGAGAGCCGGGCGAGCGGTCCGCGCCACGATATGGCGGAAACCTCTCTCTGGCGGTGAGTTCCGTGAGAGATTCGTGCCACCAAGTGGCAGGTCACTCTCTCCAGAGGCGCCAAGCGAGCGGTCCCTGCCACAGAGCGGCAGGAATCTCTCGCTGACGGTGCTCTACGCGAGAGATATCCGCCACATTGTGGCGCGTAGCTCTCGTTGTCGGGGATGATGCGGTCGTCAGACCGGCAGCCTACCGCAGGTTCCGGGGGACTCCGGCGGCGAGGAGCTTGCCGACGAGCGGATTCCGTCGTATGACGTCGTCGAAGGTGAAGCGGAATATCGTCGTCACGCGGGCGCGCCGCAATGCCGCCTCACGTTCCCGCTCCGCGAGCACCACGCCCTGGATGCTCCGGCGGTCGGTCATCTCCGGATTCACGTACTTCTCGGTCCCGTCGAGCTCGCCGACGATGATGCGGCCGTCCGGCAGGCGCCAGACGAAATCGGCGCGATACGTTCGTCCGGTGGACGGGTCGACGAACGTCACCTGAACCTCCGGAACCATGAACCCCTGTTCGATCATCGTGCCGCGAGACAACGATTCGCCGCCGTTCTCGCTCGCCGGATTCGCGTAGCGCAGCAGCTGGAACACGGGCACGCAGTCCCGCCGCAGCCGCGAGCACACGGCCAGGATGTCGGCGACGGCCAGACCGCCGGCCAATGCGGAGTCGGCGACGGCGAGCGCGTCCCGGAAGTCCAGCGTCAGTCCGCAATCCACTACGGTGCGGGCCGGGGTCGTGACCGGGATGCCCTGGACGACGACGGCGGTCTGCCCCGGTGCGGCGTGTAGTCGTGTGACGTGCCGGCCGGTGCCGGTGGCGGAACCGCGCGTCGCGGTGAGCACGGTGACCGTCCCGTCATGGAGCCCCCACCGATGCTCGAATCCGTGCGCGGCCGCGGCGGTGAGTCCGCCGAACGTCCAATCGGGATGCTTCAACGTCAGGGTCCGGGCGATGTGCAACGTACGTTCGGGCGGGGTGATCGATCGCCAATACGTCGCATCGGCGTACAGATTGGGCATCGGCTGTTGCAGCTCCAGCGCATGCGCACGACGCGACAGGGCCTGCCGTTGCGCATGCGTGGCTCCGAACGCGCATCGTCGTTCGGATTGCGCCGTTCGGATGAGCTCGTTGATCTCACGGTGTTGCTTCATGCTCCGACCGTAGGCGCCGGCGGAGGCGCCGGGCAACGGCGGCGGAGGCCTGTGGACGAAGCCCCCGCCGACCTCCGTCGCAGGCGTTGTCCTGCGGAGGTTCGCGGCGAGATACCCGTGCCGCTCGGTGGTGGGGATATCTCGCTGACGGTGTGGATGGAGAGACGTCGCAGCCGGCCGCTGGTGGAAAACTCTCTCGAGAAGGTGCCAGCAGGATATCACAGCCATTCACCGGCGGATATCTCTCGCTGAGAGGTGCGGTGGCGAGAGATTCGTGCCACCAAGTGGCAGATCGCTCTCTCCGGGAGCGCTGGGCGAGAGGTTCGTTCCACGTTGTGGCGGATATCTCTCGTCGGGAGGCATGGTAGCGAGAGATTGCTGCCAGTTGGTGTCGGGAATCTCCCGCGGTGGGCGTGGATGGTGCGGGGTGGCTCATGCAAGGGTGTGTAAGGGGTGCCTGCGGGCGGAGCGAAACGGATAGACTGGAGGCAATGCCGGCGATGAGGCGGGTGAGCGGCACGGCCGGTGACGGCGTTGAATCGGTCGTGCGATGAGCATGAATGATGAGGCGGGTGAGCGGTTATGGATGGCGATGGCGCTGGATTGGCTGGATCGGGCGGTGCGATGAATGCGCATGGTGGTCCTGATGGACGTCCCGGGCCGGATGGCTCCGGGGGAGGGAAGTCATCCGGTCGCCGGATGGGGTGGCGTATCCGGTTTGGGGTGATTCCGGCGGTCGCGGTGGCGGTGCTGATTGCGCTGGGCGTGGGAATCGGCGTGTGGTTGTGGTCCGGGAGGGCCGGCTACACGGACGAGCTGGGCGCGTACGAACTGCCGGCGCAAAGCGGACGGCGGTATGCGCGCGACGACATCATCGCCATGGTCGACGACTGCAACGAACGGGCCGCCGGCGCCAACGGAACCGTCGGAACCGATGCCTCGACGACGGATGCGGCCCCGTTCGCGGTGGAGGACGCAGGAACGTCCGGCGCGAATGACGACGAGACCTCGACCTCGTCGGAAACAACCGGGATGAAGCGCGTCCGCGCGTCGGACATGCGGCAGGCCTCGACCCCATCGGGAACGGTCGGGCCCGTGGGAACCGGGGCCGCGGACGACAACACCTATCCGCCGACGACCGTCACATTGACCATCCCCGCCACGGCCTCCGCTGAACCGCTGGACTCTCAGCCGTTCCGATGCATGGCGAAGACGCTCGGCATGCCGCGGAAGACGCAACGCGACCTCGTCGCGCAATCCGAGGCCTTTGATTCCGGCGAAGGCGCGATGCCGATGACGTGGAACGATCTGGGCTTCAGAGGCTGGAAGGCGCCCGACGGCACGTTCCGTCTGCGCATCACCTGGTACGACCCCGCCGCACAGGAGGAGTGACCGGCGCTGCGGGGGCGGTCGCGTCCGCGCCGCCCGGACCTCAGGAACCGTCGCACCCGTGTCACAAACCGCTCGTATAGTTAGGCGCATGCCTACATTCACACGCGAAGAAATCGTGCATTTGGGAGATCTCGCCCGAATCGCGCTCACCGATGAGGAAATCACCCGCCTGCAGGGCGAGCTGAACGTCATCGCGGATTCCATCAACAAGGTCCAGGAAGTCGCCTCCGACGACGTCCCGCCGACCGCCAACCCGGTCCCGCTCGAGGCGTACCTGCGCCCCGACGTGCCGGAGACCCCGCTCACGCAGGCGGAGGCGCTCGCCGGTGGTCCGAAGACCGAGGCCGGCATGTTCGTCGCGCCGCGAATCCTGGGAAGCGAGGAGTGAACCGAAGATGACGCAAGCAACCAACGAACTGGTCAAGCTGTCCGCGGCCGAGATGGCCGCGAAGGTCAGGTCCGGCGAGGTCTCCAGCCGCGAGCTGGTCGACGCCCACCTCGAGGTGATCGAGGCCGCCGAGCCGAGCATCAAGGCCTTCCTCAAGGTCTCCGGCGACGTCGCCCGCGAGCAGGCCGACGCCTTCGACGCGAAGACCGCGGAGGAGAAGGCCGCGCTCCCGGAGCTGGCCGGCGTCCCGATCGCGATCAAGGACATGATCGTCACCAAGGGCATCGAGACCACCGCCGCGTCCAAGATCCTCGAGGGCTGGGTGCCGCCGTACGACGCCACCGTCATCGAGAAGCTCAAGGCCGCCGGCATGCCGATCCTCGGCAAGACCAACCTCGACGAGTTCGCGCAGGGCTCCTCCACCGAGCACTCCGCCTACCAGACCACCCACAACCCGTGGGACACCGAGCGCGTCCCCGGCGGTTCCGGCGGCGGTTCGGCCTCCGCGGTCGCCGCGTTCGAGGCCCCGCTGGCCCTCGGCACCGACACCGGCGGCTCCATCCGTCAGCCGGGCGCCCTGACCGGCACCGTCGGCGTCAAGCCGACCTACGGCGGCGTCTCCCGCTTCGGCGCGATCGCCATGGCGTCCTCGCTCGACCAGATCGGCCCGGTCTCCCGCACCGTGCTCGACTCCGCCCTGCTGCAGGAGGTCATCGGCGGCCACGACCGTCGCGACTCCACCTCCATCCCGGAGGGCCCGCGTCCGATGGTCGCCGCCGCGCGCGAAGGCGCCAAGCGCGATCTGAAGGGCCTGAAGGTCGGCCTGGTCAAGGAGCTCGGCGGCGACGGCTTCCAGCCCGGCGTCGAGGCCCGCTTCAACGAGGCCGTCAGGAAGCTCGAGGAGATGGGCGCCGAGGTCGTCGAGGTCTCCTGCCCGCACTTCGAGTACGCCCTGGGCGCGTACTACATCATCATGCCGTCCGAGGTCAGCTCCAACCTGGCCCGCTACGATGGCATGCGCTACGGTCTGCGCGTCATGCCGCCGGCCGACGTGCCGCAGACCGCCGCCAACATGATGGCCTACACCCGTGAGGCCGGCTTCGGCGACGAGGTCAAGCGCCGCATCATCCTCGGCACCTACGCCCTGTCCGCCGGCTACTACGACGCCTGGTACGGCTCCGCGCAGAAGGTCCGCACGCTCATCATCGAGGACTTCAAGAAGGCGTTCGAGCAGGCCGACGTTCTGGTCTCCCCGACCAGCCCGACCACCGCGTTCAAGTTCGGCGAGAAGATGGACGACCCGCTGGCCATGTACATGAACGACATCGCGACGATCCCGGCGAACCTCGCCGGCGTCCCGGCCATGTCCATCCCGGCCGGCCTGAGCGACGACGGCCTGCCGGTCGGCTTCCAGTTCATCGCCCCGCAGCAGCGCGACGAGGTCATGTACAAGCCCGCCGCCGCCCTCGAGGCCGCCCTCGAGGAGGACTGGAACGGCCCGGTCTGGAAGGACCTCAAGGCCCCGTGGCTGGATTCGCTCGCCAAGTGACGAAGTGACATCGGAAGGATTTTCAAGGAACACATCATGGCTGAAAAACTGATGAAGTACGCCGATGCCACCAAGAAGTACGACGTGGTGTTCGGTCTGGAGACGCACGTCGAGCTGTGCACGAAGACCAAGCTGTTCTGCCCGGCCGAGGTCAGCTTCGGCGGCGATCCGAACACGCAGCTGACCCCGGTGAGCCTCGGCCTGCCGGGCTCGCTGCCGGTGGTCAACAAGACGGCCGTCGACTACGCGATCAAGCTGGGTCTGGCCCTGCACTGCGAGATCGCCGAGTGGAGCCAGTTCGCCCGTAAGAACTACTTCTACCCGGACATGCCGCGCGACTACCAGATCTCCCAGTACGACAAGCCGACCAACGGCAACGGCTACCTGGACGTCGAGCTCGAGGACGGCACCGTCTTCCGCGTGCCGATCGAGCGCGCGCACATCGAGGACGACGCCGGCAAGAACACCCACGTGGGTGGCGCCGACGGCCGCATCGAGGGCGCCGACCACTCGCTGGTCGACTACAACCGCGCCGGCGTGCCGCTGATCGAGATCGTCACCAAGCCGATCGAGGGCGCGGGCGACCGCGCTCCGGAGATCGCGGGCGCCTACATGCGCGCCATCCGCGACATCGTGCGCGCGCTGGGCATCTCCCACGCCCGCATGGAGCAGGGCAACATGCGCGCCGACGTCAACGTCTCGCTGCGCCCGTCCGCGGACGCCCCGTACGGCACCCGTTCCGAGACCAAGAACGTGAACTCGTTCCGCGGCATCGAGAAGACGATCCAGTACGAGATCCGTCGTCAGGCCGCGCGCCTCGACGAGGGCAAGGAGATCCTGCAGGAGACCCGTCACTGGGACGAGGCCTCGCAGACCACCGCCGGCGGCCGCCTGAAGTCCGACGCCGACGACTACCGCTACTTCCCGGACCCGGATCTGGTCATGCTCCACATCACCAAGGAGCACATCGCCGAGATCGAGGCCCAGATGCCGGAGATGCCGCGCGAGCGCCGCAACCGTCTCAAGGCCGAGTGGGGCCTGACCGACCTGCAGCTGCGCGACATCCTCAACGCCGACGCCCTCGACCTGATCGAGGAGACCGTGAAGGCCGGCGCCTCCGCGGCCGGCGCCCGCAAGTGGTGGCTGGGCGAGCTGTCCCGCGAGGCGAACGCCAAGGGCGTCTCCCTCGAGGAGCTGCCCGTCACCCCGGCCGACGTGGCCGAGGTCGAGAAGCTCATCGCCGACGGCAAGCTCAACGACAAGCTCGCCAAGCAGACCGTCGCCGGCGTGCTCGCCGGTGAGGGCACCCCGGATGAGGTCGTCAAGAAGCACGGCTACAAGATCGTCGAGGACTCCGGCGCCATCGAGGCGGCGGTCGACGCGGCGTTCGAGGCTAACCCGGACGTCGTCGAGAAGCTCAAGAGCGGCAACATGAAGCCGATGGGCGTGATCATCGGTGCCGTGATGAAGGCGACCCGCGGTCAGGCCGACGCCAAGGCCGTCACCAAGATCGTCATGGGCAAGATCAAGGGCTGAGCCGTGAAGCGGGAAGCCCGGTGGGCTTCCCGTAGGCTCAGCCGAGCCGCGGCAGCGGCGAGGTGATGACGGATCCTGCCCTCAGGCAAGTCCGTCCCATCCAGCTCCCCTCACTGAGGGGAGCTTTTTCATACTCCCGTGTGGAAGTTCGGTTACAGGTAACCTGTGCTTCCTCCCAGCGTTCATACAGCCGAGTAAGATAACTTCGGCAATGATTGGTCGGCGATCGGCAACCGGATCAAGGAGGTCCGGTGCGATCGGTTGTGCAAGGGACGACAGGGACAGGGAAATGACTGAGTACACGGAAGCGAACACGGCCGCGTCGATGGACGAGCAGCGTCGCGAACTGCCCGCACGCATCGTGATCCCGCCCATTCGCGGCGAGATGGTGCATCTGCGCCCGGCTACCATGGAGGATCTGTCCAAGCTCGATCAGCTCGACGCCTACTACGGCGCCACCAAGATCACCGGCAAGGACGAGTACGCCGAGCGCGCCGTCGTGCACGCGTGGGTGGCCCGCTCCGTCGCGTGGTCGAACGGTCAGGCGCCGACCGAGTCCGGCGTGGGCGATCCGGAGGCCCGCCGCACGATCGCGTGGGCGATCCTGACCGATGCGGACCACGACATGGACCACAAGACCGACGCGTCCGCCACCGGCAACGTCATCGGCATGATCTTCCTGATCGACATCGACGGCTGGTCCCGTTCCGCCCGCATCCAGATCATTCTCGGTCGCGACTACCGCGGCCGCGGCTACTCGCGCGACGCGATGCCGCGCGTCATGACCTACGGCTTCGCACCGGAGCCGGCGGGCCTGGGCATGCACCGCATCTGGGTGAGCGTGCCGGAGCAGAACACGCGCTCCGTCTCGGTCTACCAGTCGCTCGGCTTCGTGCCGTCCGGCACCTCGCGCGACGCGCTGTGGGATCCGGTCATGCGCAAGTACCAGGACCTCATCGTCATGGACACGTTGTTCGACGAGTACGATCCGATCCGTTCGCTCGAGGCGTTCGGCATGCATCTGATCGAGGACAACCCGGGCGTGCAGGAGGCGCTGAGCGCGCGCGAACACTCCATCGCCATCCGGCAGAAGACATCCGGCGGCGACGAGTCGTCGGAGAGGACCCACACCCGCGAGAGCGCCCACCACATGACGCCCGAGGAGGCGCGCGAACGCCTCGGTCTGCCGCCGAAGCCCGCCGCGGTGGCGGAGACGGGCGAATCGCACTCGTCGCATGATTCGGACGAGGAGAGCAACTGGCCGTACGGGCAGAGCGAGCGCAAGACGTCGAAGGACGCCTGGTGGCGTACTCTTGGTCGTGGCCGCAAGCGCGAAAGCGACAAGTAGGGGCCGCATGAGGCGGACGGCGGCCGTGCCGTCTGCGCAATCGAATCGTGAATCTGCCCCGCGGCATGCCGTCGCGGGGCGAGCGAAGGAATGAGGAACAAGGAAGGTATGAGCGCCGAGGATCTCGACAACTACGAAACCGACGCCGAGCTGTCGCTGTACAAGGAATATCGCGACGTCATCAAGCTGTTCACCTACGTGGTTGAGACCGAACGCCGGTTCTATCTGGCGAACAAGGTCGACTTCAACGTGCGTTCCGCCGGTCAGGACGTCTACTTCGACGTCCAGCTGACCGACGCGTGGGTGTGGGACGTCTACCGTCCGAGCCGATTCGTCAAGAACGTGCGCATCGTCACGTTCAAGGACGTCAACGTCGAGGAGGTCCAGAAGACCGACATCGACATCCCCGACGACATCCACTGATGATTCTGTAAGGAAACGCACAGAATCGGCGTGCGGTTCCGGTGGCTCCGGTAGGATATGCGTGATTTTGGTTCTAAGGAGATGAACGTGACCGACAAACAATCCGTGGTGATCATCGGTGGAGGCCCTGCGGGTCTGACCGCGGCATGGGAGCTCATCAAGGACGGCGGCGCCGACAAGTACGACGTGACCGTGCTCGAGGAGACCCGCGAATTCGGCGGTATCTCACGTACCGTCAAGCACAACGGCAACCGCATGGACATCGGCGGCCATCGCTTCTTCTCGAAGGACGACCGCATCATGGACTGGTGGAAGGAGGTCCTGCCGCTGCAGGGCGCCCCGTCCTACGACGACAAGAAGCTCGGCCGCGAGCACGACATGGAGCCGGGCGGTCCGGATCCGGAGGTCGAGGACAAGGTGATGCTCAAGCGTCACCGCGTGTCCCGCATCTACTGGAACCGCCACTTCTTCGACTACCCGATCTCGCTGAGCGCCAACACCCTCAAGGCGATGGGCTTCAAGCTCACGATGGTCGCCGGTTTCTCCTACCTGAAGTCGATGGTCCACAAGCTGCCCGAGGACAACCTCGAGAACTTCTACATCAACCGCTTCGGCCGCAAGCTGTACTCGATGTTCTTCGAGGGCTACACCGAGAAGCTGTGGGGCCGTCACCCCTCGCAGATCTCCGCCGACTGGGGTTCCCAGCGCGTCAAGGGCCTGTCCATCATGGGCGTGCTCAAGAACGCGTTCCAGAAGCTTCTGCCGAAGAAGCGCTCCAACGCCGAGGTCGAGACCTCGCTGATCGAGGAGTTCTGGTACCCGAAGTACGGTCCGGGCCAGCTGTGGGAGACCGTCGAGCACAACTGCGAGGAGGCCGGCGTCAAGGTCGTCACCGACGCGAAGGTCATTGAGGTTCGTCAGGCCGGCGGCCGCGTCACCTCCGTCGTGACCGAGGACTCCGAGGGCAACCGCAAGGAGCTCTACGCCGATCAGTTCATCTCCTCGATGCCGGTCAAGGACCTCGTCAACGCGATCGACGCCGGCTCCGCCGAGCAGGACGGCACGCACGCCCCGGCCGACATGGTCGAGGTCGCCAACGGCCTGCCGTACCGCGACTTCGTGACCGTCGGTCTGCTGGTCAAGCACCTGCGCCTCAAGAACACGACCGACATCCCCACCCTCGGCAACCCGCCGATCGTGCCGGACTGCTGGATCTACGTGCAGGACCCGGGCTACAAGGTCGGCCGCCTCCAGATCTTCAACAACTGGAGCCCGTACCTGGTCAAGGACGTCGACGACACCGTGTGGATCGGCCTCGAGTACTTCTGCGAGGAGGGTGACTCCTTCTGGAACATGTCCGACGAGGAGGCCACCAAGTTCGCGATCTCCGAGCTCACCCGCATGCGCGTCATCAACGGCCCGGCCGACGTGCTCGACTCCCACCGCGAGCGCGTCAAGAAGGCCTACCCGGCCTACTTCGACACCTACGACCACATGGACGAGCTCGTCGAGTACCTCGACGGCTTCGGCAACCTCTACTGCGTCGGCCGCAACGGCCAGCACCGCTACAACAACATGGACCACTCCATGGCCACCGCCATCGAGGCCGTCGGCAACATCAAGTCCGGCAAGACCTCCAAGAAGAACGTGTGGTCCGTCAACACCGACAAGTCCTACCACGAGCAGAAATAAAGCAACGGAGCGCCCTCGGCGTTGCTCCTCGGTCGACGTACCTTGTTGAGCTGCGCTCAACCGTCGCGGTAAACCGCTCCCCTCACCTAAGGGCAGTCCACTGGACTGCCCTTTATACGGTTCGGCGTCTTCCCTCGGTGCGCCTTGAGTTCGCACGCGTTGCTTCATTTCTGAAGTAAAAGTAAATGACGGAGCGTATACGGCCTTTCCCTTTGTACGTCTTCACCTTCGGACGGCCATATCCTCACACGTCATTGACTTTTGCTACGCGGAAATAAGATGACGGATCGAATCGGGCTCCTTCCCCAGTGGGGAAGGAGCCCTTTTTCGTAGGGGTTCGCCGGGCGCACGGGCGGTTTGCGTTGGTCCGATTGGCGTTGTAGAGTGAGTGCAGTTCGCGGGCATAGCATTGCGGCGAGCATTCGTAGCGGCTGGAGCCGCAATCACATTTCAGGCAGGTGCCGATGCGTCATGCGCGTTGGCGGATGCTGTGGAAAGGTAAGAACACCGTGGCCAATAGCCAGAATCTCGAGGATATGAAGCTGCCGGAGCTCAAGGAGCTCGCCAAGCAGATGGGACTGCGCGGCACGTCCACCATGCGCAAGCCGGAGCTGCTTGCGACGTTGCAGGCCGCCCGTTCCGGCGGCCAGGCGCCCGAGGGCGTCACTGTGCGCGCCCCGAAGAGCGCCAAGGCCGCCAAGGCGAAGACCGCCGGCAAGGCCTCCGACCTCAAGGCCGCCGTCGCCGCGGCCGCCGCTCCGGCCGAACCGCAGCAGGACGCCGCCCCGGCCGCCGAGCCGCAGGACGCGCCCGCCGCCGACGGCGTGCTGTCCGGCTTCGAATCCGTTCCGGCCGCCGAGGCCGAATCCCAGTCCGTCACGGCCGGCGCGCCCGTCGAATCCCCGGTCGCCGAGCCGGCGCAGCAGCAGGATGCCGCCGACGAATCCCCGCGTGCCGAGCGTGCGCCGCGCGCCCGCGCCCGCAGGTCCGAGGACCGTGCCGAGCGCGCGCCCCGCTTCGCCAAGCGCGACCGTCGCACCGATGATCAGGAGGCGGTGGATGCCGCCAGCCTGCTCGACTCCCTCGATCTGAGCGAGCCGACCCCCTCCGGCGCCGAGCGCAAGGAGCGCGGCCGCCGTCACACCATCGACGAGAACGGCGACGAGATCATCGTCGCGAACGTGCGTCGTCGCCGTCGTCCGGCCGAGGAACACGAGACGGCGAACGAGGAGGTCGTGCGCGACCTCGACGACATCCTCGCCACCCTGCCGACGCAGAACAACGCGCCGCGCGACGAGGAGGGCGAGTCCCGCCGCGGCCGCAACGACCGCGCCAACAACCGCAACAACCACACCGAGCGCGCCGATCGCAACGCGGACCGCGACGATCACGGCGACCGCCGCGGACGCCGTCTGCGCGGGCGTGACCGCGGTCGCGACTTCGAGGAGCGCGACGACCGTCGTGACTGGTCCGAGGATCGTGCCGATCGCAACGCGCGTGCCGATCGCAACGCGGATCGCGCGGACCGCAACACCAACAATGACCGCCGCGGCAACGAGGAGCAGAACGACCTCGTGCCGGTCGCCGGCATCGTCGACGTGCTTGACTCCTACGCGTTCGTGCGCACCTCCGGCTACCTGCCGGGCCCGAACGACGTGTACGTCTCGATGGGTCAGGTCAAGAAGTACGGCCTGAGGAAGGGCGATGCCGTGCATGGCGCCATCCGCGCGCCGCGCGACGGCGACCGCCGCAACCAGCGTCAGAAGTTCGTGCCGCTGCAGTCCATCGACTCGATCAACGGCATGAGCGTCGAGGAGGCGGCCAACCGTCCGCAGTTCAGCAAGCTCACCCCGCTCTACCCGCAGGAGCGTCTCAAGCAGGAGACCACGCCGAACAAGCTCACCGGCCGCATCATGGACATCGTGTCCCCGATCGGCAAGGGCCAGCGCGGCCTCATCGTCTCCCCGCCGAAGGCCGGCAAGACGATCACGCTGCAGAACATCGCCAACTCGATCACCACGAACAACCCCGAGGTCCACCTGATGGTCGTGCTCGTGGACGAGCGCCCCGAGGAGGTCACCGACATGGAGCGCACGGTCCAGGGCGAGGTCATCTCCTCGACCTTCGACCGCCCGGCCTCCGACCACACCACCGTCGCCGAGCTCGCCATCGAGCGCGCGAAGCGACTCGTGGAACTCGGCCAGGACGTGGTCGTGCTGCTCGACTCGATGACCCGACTCGCCCGCGCCTACAACATCGCCGCGCCGGCCTCCGGCCGCATCCTGTCCGGCGGCGTGGACGCGCAGGCCCTGTACCCGCCGAAGAAGTTCTTCGGCGCGGCCCGCAACATCGAGAACGGCGGCTCCCTGACCATCATCTCGTCCGCGCTGGTGGAGACCGGCTCGAAGATGGACGAGGTGATCTTCGAGGAGTTCAAGGGCACCGGCAACATGGAGCTGCGTCTGAGCCGCGAGCTCGCCGACAAGCGCATGTTCCCGGCCATCGACGTGAACGCCTCCGGCACCCGCCGCGAGGAGCTCATCACCAACCCGCAGGAGCTGCCGATCGTCTACCGTCTGCGTCGACTGCTCGGCGGCATGGAGCCGGAGCAGGCCTACCAGACGCTGGTCCCGCGCCTGAAGAAGACCGCCACCAACCGCGACTTCCTCTCCGCGATCGTCCAGCAGGCCAACGGCAACGCCGTCAACGGCAACTGATCCGCACTTCGTGGTTCCCTGAGCAGATCCCCGTCGACTGTCCGTCGGCGGGGATTCGTCGTTATGCCTTTCGGAGCGCGACATTTCACCCGCTCCCGGCGCCCCGGGTCCGCTCCGGCATGCTCACGGTTCGCCCCGCGGTCGTCACGGTTCGCTCCGCGATTCTCACGGTCAAGTCCGGGTTTTGTTACGGGAAAGTGATACAACTCCCGGAGTGACGTGTGCGATGCCCGGAGTGTAACGTGCGATGTCCGGAGTGATGCGTTGACAGGTGCGGGGTGAACCGTGGAATTCCCGGACTTGATCGTCGATATCCAAGCATGAGGTGGTCCAAGCATGAGGTGGTCGGTCCGGCACGGGCCGGTCGGATTGCCTGGAATACGACCGGCCCGCTCCCCGTATGAAACCCGACGCGACTACAGTGGATGGTCATAACGACACATTGACGACGAGAGGAAAGGGGATCGGCCACATGGCATCGATCGTGCTGGGCATGGGCAACGGCAGGGCGCTGTTCGGCGACGAACAGGTTCCGGACAAGGAACTCATCAGGCTGGTCGACCCGGAGGGGCTCAACATCAGCGCCTTCGATCTGAGCGTACTGCGCGGCGACGGCATCTTCGAGGCGACCACCGTGTGGAAGGGCTATCCGGTCTCGCTCGAGAACCATCTGCGCCGCCTCGCGCACTCCGCCGCCTTGATGGACATGCCCGCGCCGAACATCGCGGCGTTCACGCGCGCCGTGGACCTCGTCATCGCCGCGTACGACGACCCCGAGCCCGGTCCGCTGCTGCGCATCATCGTCTCGCGCGGACTTGATCCCGAGACCGGCGTGGGCCGCGCCGCCGATCGCGTGCCCACGGTCTTCATCTTCCTCGACGCCAAGGGCGCGCTGCACGAGGCCGACCCGATCACGATGGTGTCGATGACGCGCGGCTACCCGTCGGACATCACCACCCGTGCGCCGTGGCTGCTCAACGGTGCGAAGACCCTGAGCTACGCGTTCAATTGCGCCGTGCACCGCGAGTGCGACCGCCGCGGCGTCGGCGACGCGGTCCTGTTCACCGAGGACGGCTTCACGCTCGAATGCCCGAACTCGTCGATCGTGGCCCGCTACGGCGACACGTTCGTGACCCCGGACCCGTCGATCGGCATCCTCAACGGCACCTCGCAGCGCGAGCTGTTCGCGTGGGCGATGCAGGAGGGCCGCACGGTCGAGTACCGCAAGCTGCCGATCGCCGAGCTGCGCGAGGCCGACCGCCTGTACATGACGCACGGCGGCTGGGTCATCCCGGTCAACGAGCTCGACGGGCGAGCGCTCGAGTACGACCCGGCCGAGATCGACGCCGTCAACGACGCGATCCACACCGGCCGCACCCACGACGACGCCCTCACCATCGGCCCGCGCTGAGCGGCCATCTGCCTTTGCCGGCTGTCGGTACTCATGACGCTCATGACGAACCGGCGTTGCGTCTGGTGATGATGAATCCCGCCGTCGCGCCGGCGACGATCAGCGTGCCGATCGCGACGAGCAGAGTGATCCGCCACGGCGGCCCGGATGCCGTGTTCTCCTGTCGCGTCGCGTCTCCCACGAGCGCTCGTCCCTCACGCAACGCCTGCTCGTTGGCGGCCTTGCTGTCCTCGAATCCGGGCTGGAGTTTGTCGAGCAGAGTCTGCTGGGGGATGGGCTGCGGCGCGTACGACTTGGCCGCGTCGTTCAACGCGGTCATCGTGCCGTCCTTCCGGAGGAAGTAGGCATGGAGCCACGACACGTTGACGAGATCCCCGCCGTCGCGCTCGGTTTGGATGAGATACCGGGCGAGCGCCGTGTCATTGGTCCATCCGGGCTCCAACTCGCCGCTGCTCGCGTTGCGGGACACCGTGGCGACTCCGGTCGGCTTGCCCGCATGACGCACGACGGCCGACCATCCTTCGGATTCCGTCACCGTCAGAGTGCCGTCGTCGTCCGGCCCGACGAGATACGTCATCCGCGCATCGCCGATTTCGGGGGAGGGGTCCTCGCGGATCGCGTGCAGCGCGTCCTTGTCTTGAGAATTCCGCTCGTTGTCGATGACGAATTCGGGAATCCGCGTGCGGAAGAACTCAGCGACGTCGCCCGGTATCGCCAACGCATCGGTCGCGGCCGTCGTCGTGTCCCTCGCATCAGCCGCGGCACCCGGGACCTGAGCCAAGGCGATGAGCATCGTCGCGATTGCGGTGACGACGGCGAGGAGAATCGTGACGGCCGTGCGGTCGGTGACGCCGATCGGCTTGTTGCAGGCGATCATTGCCCTGTCCATGATGTCACCCCTTCTTTGGGATACTTCCATTGTGAAGCGTCCGGACCGCCGGCCGCGACCGCGTGTCAAGGATTCCTTGACGTCAGGGATCTGTGCATCCGAAGCCGCGCCGTCGTACACTGGGCATGTGGGTGAGAACATCGACATCGCTGTCCTGGACAATGATCCTTGGAGTGCGCGGTCGATCGCGCGGTGGGTGAACGGGCGATCCCCGGCATTTCATGTGATGTGGTGTTGCACTTCCGCGGCCGAGGCGCTGCACCGCTGCCTGTTCGTGCAAGTCGTGCCGCAGGTGCTGCTGCTCGACCTTGCGCTGAATGAGGCCTCGGGGGCGTCCGTCTGCGCGCGGATCCGTATGCGTACCGACGCGATCGGCGTCATCGGCATCACCGCGTACGACCCGGACAGGTACGTGGATGACATGGCGAAGGCCGGCGCCCAGGCGGTACTGGCCAAGGAGCGCATCACTGCGGAACTCGCCGATCTCATTCCGCTTGTCGCACAGGGACGGTCGGCCGACCCGCAACGGTTCATGACGGTGGCTCAGGCGCATCGCGTGTTGTCCAATCGGGACTCCGGCACGGTCCCGGCGAACCTCAGCGAGCGCGAACTGCAGGTGCTGCGCATGTACGCGGCGGGTAAATCCACGCAGACGATTTCGTCCGAACTGGGCATCTCCCCGAACTCCGTGTTCACGTACGTGCATCGGATCGTGGGCAAGCTGGGGGTCGCCGATCGATACGAGGCCATAGGGCTATGCCGAGCATACGATCTGCTGTAGGCCGGTTCGCGGCTGGGGCCGCGGTCCGTGTCCGTGTGCCGTACGGCGTGCGCATCGCCGTCGCGTGTCTCGGTGCGGTGCTGTACGGCGTCGAGATGCTGTCCGGCTATGCCGTGCCAACTTCGATTCCCGACATGGTGTATGTCCTCGCGATGTATGCCGGGCTCGGCATGGTGGTCTGGAACGCGTTCGTCGGTTCGTCGCTCGTCGTCCTGCTGTGGATGGCGGTGTATTTCATCACCGCCATCGAGGCGCCATCGTCGACCATCATCATCGGGTCGATCATGCTGGCGCTGCTCGGATACGTCAATGTTCCCGCGGCCGTGGCGTTCGCGGTGTGCGGGCCGGCATTGATGGGCGTGCTCCTGCGGTGGCACGGGCTGCCGATGATGGCTGCGTGGATGCTGCTGCTCGCGGTCGGTGGCGGTCTGGCGCGGTCTCAGGTGGAGCAGGCGTCCCTGCGGCGCGGACTCGAGGAGCGGCGGCGCCGGGAGCGCGTCGCCTCCGAACTGCATGACACGGTGTGCAACGACCTGAGTCATGCGCTGCGGCTGATCGACATGCGCCGGGACGGCGGTGGTGTCGGTGCCGATGCCGGTGACGCCGCCGGCGACAACGTCGATGGACTCGCGGACATTCGCGAAGCAGTCGAGGAGGCGCTGCTGTATACGCGCGGGGCAATCGGCACGCTGCACGACGACGCGGCCACGGCGTCGTCTGGCGGCGCCTCGCGTCCGCACTCGCCAGGTCTCGCCGGATTCGTCCTATTCGGTCGTGTCGGATCCGTCGAATCGATCGATATGTCGGCGCTCGTCGAGGAGCGGCGGAAACGACTGGAGAGCGGCGGCATCGACGGGATAATTCTCATGGAGGACCGGCTCGTCGTCGAGACCACGCCCGAACGGGCGGAGATCCTCTGCGGATTCATCCGCGAGCTGTTCGGCAACATCGGCAGGCATGCTGATCCGAATCGTGGATACACGTTCGCCGTGGGCGTCAGGGCGTCGGTGCTGCACCTGTCGTGCAGCGATACGCCGCTCGCCGAACCATCGCGGGCGAGTGGGCATGCACAGGAGACAATCGGCGGGCGCGGCCTGGCGTACTACCGGTCCGCGTTCGCGGAACTCGGCGGCGGCATCCGCGTCCACGGCGACGCCGACTGCTGGACGCTGCAGGCCGACCTGCCGCTGACTGATGACCCCGGAGCTATCGGCTCGCTGCCGCGTCGGCGCCGGTAGCCGATTCGTGCATGCGGGGCGAGGAGAAACGAGGACATTCGGCATGTCGCTCCCGTCAGTGGATGGGGCCGATCGCAATCGTTGGGGTTCCTCCGATCGGGGATCCTCGGTGAAACCGCGCGCGTGGGGTAAGGTAAGATGTATGAGCGAAACGAGCGAAACCACGGGTGCAAGCGCCGACAACGGCGACTGGCTGAGCGCCAGCATCACCCGCAATCCCGGCGAACACGCCACTGTCATCGATTCCGAGCAGACCTCGGACGATCCCGAGACCGCCCTGACCGTCAAGAAGATCAAGGCCCTGCGCCAGTCCATCGACAACGTGGACACGGCCATCGTCTCCCTGCTCGCCGAACGGTTCAAGTACACGTCACAGGTGGGCGTGCTCAAGGCGCGCGCCGGTTTCGCGCCCGCCGACTACAAGCGCGAGGACTACCAGATCGAACGCCTGCACCGCATCGCCGTGGCCGCCGGACTCGACCCGGACATCGCCGAGATGTACCGCGAGTTCGTCGTCACCGAGGCGAAGAAGCGCCATCAGCGCATCGCCGACGCCGGCGGTGACCCGGGCGTGCTCGACGTCTTCGCCTGAACGGCGTACGCGGGGATTCGTCCCATCCGTTTCCGCGATGCCCGTATGGAGGAACAATCCGTCCCACACGTCGTCCGTCGTGGGTTGGTTGACTAACGAATGATTCGGCCCATGCGGGTGCATCCGCGGGTGGATTGGTGAGGTATGAAACGAACGACGTCCGGTCTGACGCGGGTGTGCGCGGGGGCGTGCGCGCTCGTCGTCGCGTCGTCGCTGGCATTGGGTGGTGCGATCGGCGCGGATGTCGCCGCCGCCCGCGCCGCGATCCCGTCGATCGAGGGGCGTGACGTCTTCACCGTGACCGACGACGAGGGCGAGCCGGGCGACCTGTTCCTTACCGACGTATCCGGCGCATCCGGTTCGTCATCATCCGACGCGTCCGGTGCCGACACGGCCGTGGAACAGCCCCTCGCCGTCACGCAGGTCGAATCCGGCAAACGCGACATTCCGCTCGACGTCGACGTCGCGTATTCCCTTGACGGGCCGAACGTGGGCCGCACGAAAATCGCCGGCGCGACCGGCGTCGTCGGCGTGCATGTGCGCGTGGGGAAGAAGCTGCTTGATGGTCTGTCCCACGGCGTCGCCGGGAACGTATCCGGTTCGTCGTCCGACGGTTCCGCCGACGCACCGCTGTCGTCGCAACGCTTCCTCGTTGTCTTCACCGTGCCGACGCGCGTCGCCGACGACGTGACCGTCTCCGTCGATGACTCGATCGTCGGCACGCAGGGCTCGAACACGCTCATCGCGGCCGTCGCGCGCGTGGGGGAGCGGATCGACTGCTACATGAACGCGACGAAGTTCACGATGGGACCGGTCGCCGTCGTCTCCGCGTCCGGCGCGTCCGCGCTCGCCGGCGAAGCCCGTGCGATGGGCGACGGTTCCGCCACGTTCACTCAGCCGGGAACGGACGGTGCGGGCAAGAACGGTACGGACGGGAAATCGGCCGGTTCCGGTTCCGCAGATTCCTCGGGCTTCAATGGTTCCAACGGTTCCGGCGCTGCGGGTTCCTCGGCTGCCGGCTCCGCGACGACCGGCGGGGCCGCTGCCGCGTCATCCGCGTCATCCGTGTCGTCCTCCGGCCGATACCAGCGACTCATCGAGAAACTCACTGCGCTGCGTGACCTCGAACGCTCCCTCGCGCAGAGCGAGATCGCCGAGAAACAGGCCGACTACGACAAGGCGTTCCACGCGTACATGGCCGCGTACGTCGGCTCCTACACGAACCATCTGTCCGGTTCGATCGGCTCGTCCACGCAGCTGACCGCACTGATGGGCACCGCCGGCGAGCTGAGCGGCGACACCCCGCTCGCGGCCGCCGTGCTCGGCGAGGCGAACGCCACCAACGCGCTCGCCTCCGCGCACCAGCACACGGGCGCCGCCGACGCCATCGAACAGGTGATCCGCATGGTCCGCGCGCAGGGCGTCACCGGACTCTCCGACACGCTGCGGCGTCGCGCGGGCGAGGAGCAGACCGAGGGTGCGAAGGAGTACTCGGCCGGCCAATCCCAGCTCTCGCAGGCGATGATCCCGTATTCGATGGCCTACACCGACGCGTACACGAAGCATCTGAGCGCGCTCACCGGCGGCACGTCTGCCGGCGCATCCGCGTACCGCGACCAGGCGATCGCCGCGACCGACAAGGAGTTCGCATCCGGCGGCTCCCACGCCGGCGACACCGCAAAAGTGGACGCCGCGCTGTCAGCGCTCGCCTCGGCCCGCGAACGCACCGGCACCGCCTCCGCCTATCGCCAGATCGTCCTGCGGTTCGCCGACGACCTGTCCGGCGCAGCCTCCCTCACGTCCGATACTGCGGAATCGGACGTTTCCGGGCTTGCAACGTCCCCGAGCTCGTCCGATACTACAGAATCGGACGTTTCTAGGTCTGGTACAGCCCCGAATTCGTCCGATACTGCAGGATCGGACGCTAATGGGTCCGATTCGGCCTCGGAAACGTCACATCCTATAGGATCGGACGTCAACGGATCCGGTTCGGCCGCAAAAACGTCCGATTCTGTAGGATCGGACGTGTTGCGTTCGCTGATGGTGGCCGGTAGAGGGCTGAATGCGCTCGCCGTTGAGATGGAGCGAGTCTCATCCGGTATGGGGCACGGCGAGTCCGATGCGGATCGCGATTCGTCCGTTGCGGCGCGTTCCGCACGGGTCGTGACGAATGAGGCGGGCGGACTGTCGGAGCGTTCCGCTTATGGATCTCTGTCGACTCTTGCCGAGATCGCGCGACTGCGCCGTCAGGCCGCGGCCGAACGCAAGGCCGCCAAGGCGTCGTCCGGCGATGTGACGACGACGGTCATCGACGAAAGCGCCGCGAAGACCGATTCCGCCGACGTGATGAAGTTCGCCGGCGCCGTACCGGGCGCTGGCAAGTCCGCATCCGGTGGGGCGTCATCGTCCGGTGCGGCCGGCTCGTCGGATTCCGGTTCGTCCGGCACAACCGGCGCCACCCCGTCCTCCGGTTCGTCCGGCAAGTCCGTGTCCGGCGGGGCATCGGGGGCGGGTACGCAGGATGGGGATGCAGCTTCCGCCGCCGCGAAGACAGGAACCGGTATGGGTGGCGCACAGGCCGAGGCGTCGTCGGGAAGTGCTTCGTCATCCGGTTCCGGTGATGGCGCGTCGTCCGATGGGTCCAGGGCCGGCAACGGGCCCTCCGGGTCCTCCGGTACCGGCAGGTCCGCCGGCTCGTCCGCGACCGCCGAGGCGCTCGCCAACCGGCTTTCGCCGTACTTCGGCATGATCGGCATGGATCCCGGTCCGATGCTGTCCGTCGATACCGACGGGCTCATCAACGACACCACGACCCTCTCCGATGCCGGCGAGCTCATCGCCGCCGCGCTGGACCAGGGCGCCGACAAGCTCCTGCCGGCGTCCGGTGCCGCCTCGTCGTCGAAGTCGTCCGATGACTCATCGTCCGGCGCCTCGTCCGATGGCGGTCCGTCGTCCGGCGCCTCGTCCGTCACACGTTTCCTCATCGTCGAACCCGGGCTGTAATCGAGTACTGTGATCGCCGCGTTCTCCCCAGACCGTCTCCAACGTGAAGCTCGAGGGACGGGGCCGACCGGATGTGGCGGCCGTCGCAACGTCCGATGATCCGGGAGGGGATCGCAGGCGAATGGAAGATCCGAAACGCACATCGACGATGTTCGAATCCCTCGGGCCACGTGGCTTGATATGCTCGCCCGGCGTGGTGCCGGCGGCGTTCGTCCCTCGTGTCTCCCCATCGCGGCGAATGGGAGCGTTCACATCGAAACGGTTCGGTAAAACCGTTGAAAATAAACGAGTAATCGTTTTCTGAAAATCGCGTTTCACGGTGTGTCGCGCGTCCATCGCGTCGTATTCTTGACTGCACCGACAACGTGCGGCCGCGGACAGTGAGGACGGACGCACGGGTGAATCAGGGTTGTTACTCATACGAGGCAAGACCTGGGGCGGTATGGAACCACACGATCCCGGAAAGGTAGCATCGGGGTCGGCCATGCCCTGCTCCGGGTCTTTTTCGTATGCGGCGGCAATCCCATCAACGGTGATGAACGGAACAAGGAAAGGAAACGGCGATGACGACATCGGACATCACGAGCGGCACGGCCGACGCGACCATGGATAAGACCTCGGTCACGGACACCATCGACACCATCAAGGAGACGGTCGAGCAGGAGACCTCGCGAGGATTCTCCACGCGATGGCCACTCAACAGCGCCTTCATCTTCACGTTCGGCGCGCTCGGCGGCATGCTCTTCGGCTTCGACACCGGCATCATCTCCGGCGCCTCGCCGCTGATCGAGTCCGACTTCGGCCTGAGCGTCTCGCAGACCGGCTTCATCACCTCGTCCGTGCTCATCGGCTCGTGCGTCGGCGCACTGTCGATCGGCGCGCTGTCCGACCGCTTCGGCCGCAAGAAGCTGCTCATCGTCTCCGCGATCCTCTTCCTGCTCGGCTCCGGCCTGTGCGCCACCGCGACCGGCTTCCTGATGATGGTCGCCGCGCGCATCATCCTCGGTCTCGCCGTCGGCGCCGCGTCCGCGCTCACCCCGGCCTACCTCGCCGAGCTCGCGCCGAAGGAGCGCCGCGGATCGCTCTCCACGCTCTTCCAGCTGATGATCACGTTCGGCATCCTGCTCGCCTACGCCTCCAACCTCGGCTTCCTGAACCACAACCTGCTGGGCGTGCGCGATTGGCGCTGGATGCTCGGCTCGGCGCTCGTGCCGGCCGCGCTGCTCCTGATCGGCGGCATCATGCTGCCGGAGTCGCCGCGCTATCTCGTCAACAAGGGCGACATCCGCAACGCGTTCAAGGTTCTGACCCTCATCCGCAAGGACGTCGACCAGGCGCAGGTCCAGCTTGAGCTCGACGAGATCAAGGAGGTTGCCGCGCAGGACACCAAGGGTGGTGTGCGCGAGCTGTTCCGCATCGCGCGTCCGGCGCTGCTCGCGGCCGTCGGCATCATGCTCTTCCAGCAGCTCGTCGGCATCAACTCCGTGATCTACTTCCTGCCGCAGGTGTTCATCAAGGGCTTCGGCTTCCCCGAGGGCGACGCGATCTGGGTGTCCGTCGGCATCGGCGTGGTCAACTTCGTCTCGACGATCGTCGCCACGCTCATCATGGACAAGTTCCCGCGCAAGAAGCTGCTGATCTTCGGTTCCGTCGTGATGACCGTCTCCCTGGCCATCCTCGCCGTGATGAACTTCGTGGGCGACGTCTCCGTGCTCGCCGTGCCGACGATGATTCTCATCGCGTTCTACATCCTCGGCTTCGCCGTCTCGTGGGGCCCGATCGCGTGGGTCCTCATCGGCGAGATCTTCCCGCTGTCCGTGCGCGGCATCGGCTCCTCGTTCGGCTCGGCCGCGAACTGGCTGGGCAACTTCATCGTCTCCCAGTTCTTCCTGATGCTGCTCGACGCGTTCGGCAACAACGTCGGCGGCCCGTTCGCGATCTTCGGCGTCTTCGCGCTGCTGTCGATCCCGTTCGTGCTGCGCTTCGTGCCCGAGACCAAGGGCAAGTCCCTCGAGGAGATCGAGGAGGAGATGACCCGCCGCTGAGCGGGATGTGGAAGTGACGGAGCGGTACCTTTTCTCGGGATTTCCCCAGTCCCCGAGAATATGTGCCGCTCCGACGCACTTAGCGGCACCTATTCTCGAGCATCGGGATGACCCCGAGAATATGTGCCGCTCCGATGCTCTCAGCGGTACATATTCTCGGGTATGGGGATGATTCCGAGAGAAAGTACCGCTGCGAACTGTATATACGATGAAAGGCTCCGGATTCCGATGCATTTGGAATCCGGAGCCTTTCTTGTCGCCTCATCGGCTCATCGGTCGAAGGTCGATTCTTCGACTTCTTCACAGGCCGAGCCGTCAAGCGGACGGTCCGGTGGACCGTCCGTAGGCGAAGTGATCGGCTTACCGCGAAGGCCGCCTGCGAAGAAGGCCGAAGCCTACTTGCGCGGCTTCTTGACAGGCGGTTCGCCCAGCTCGCTCTCCTGGACGATGATCTCGGCGGCGGCCTCGGTCTCGGCCTTGGCGGCCTCCGCGGCGTTCTTCGCGGCCTCGGCGGTCTCCTTGACGGCCTTGAGCGCGGCGGCCGCGGCGGCGAAGTGGATCTTGCCCACCACGCGGCCGGCCTCGGCGATGTCGTCCAGCGCGCCGGCCAGCGACTCGCGCACGTCATCGGCCACGCCCAGCGTGACGGACAGGATCGGGGTCTTCATCGAGACCTTGGCCTTGGACTTGATGCCACGCAGCGCGGCCAGCGCCTCGCCGGCGTGGGCCAGCAGCTCCGGGTTCACCTTGAACGCGGCGGCCTCGTACACGTCCGGGGTCGGCCAGGCGGCGCGGTGCACGGAACCGGCGCCCGCGTGCATCCAGCTCCAGACCTCCTCGGTGGCGTACGGCAGGTACGGCGCGAGCAGGCGGGTGAACGCGTCGAGGCCGAGGCCCAGCGCGGTGCGCGCGGACTTGACCGCGGCCTCGCTCGGCACGTGGCCGGTCGCGTCGGCGGTGCCGTAGGCGCGGTTCTTGACCAGCTCGATGTAGTCGTCGCAGAACTGCCAGAAGTAGTTCTCGATGGCCTCGAGCGCCTTGGAGTGCTCGTAGCTGTCCAGGGCGGCGGTGGCCTCGCGCACGACGAGCGCCATCTTCGCCATCGCGGCGCGGTCGAGCGGCTCGGTCACGTCGGCCGGGTTCCAGGTCACCTCGGCGGAGTCGCTCACGTGGTGGTTCTCGTCCTCGCGGCCGATCGCCAGCGCGAACTTCGTCGCGTTGAGCAGCTTGATCGCCAGGCGACGGCCGATCTTCATCTGGCCCTCGTCGTACGTGGCGTCGAGGCCGAGGCGCGCGGCGGCGGCCCAGTAGCGCACGGCGTCGGCGCCGAACTGCTCGATCGGCTTGTTCGGCACGACGACGTTGCCCTTGGACTTCGACATCTTCTTGTGGTCCGGGTCGAGGATCCAGCCGGAGAGCGTGGTGTGCTCCCACGGCAGGCACTTGTTCTCGAGGTGCGCGCGGTCCACGGAGCTGAACAGCCAGGTGCGGATGATGTCCTGGCCCTGCGGGCGCAGATCCATCGGGAACGTGGCCTTGAACAGGGCCTGGTTCTCCTCGCCGGGCTCCTCCCAGCGGGTCACGATCTGCGGGGTGAGCGAGGAGGTCGCCCACGTGTCCATGATGTCCTTCTCGGCCGTGAAGCCGCCGGGCACGTCGCGCTGGTCCTCGGTGTAGCCGGCCGGCACATCGGTGGTCGGGTCGATCGGCAGGATGTCCTCGGACGGGGTGATCGGGTGGTCGTAGTCCACCGAGCCGTCCTCGAGCACCGGGTACCACAGCGGGAACGGGACGCCGAAGAAGCGCTGGCGGGAGATCAGCCAGTCGCCGTTGAGGCCGTGGACCCAGTTCTCGTAGCGCACGCGCATGAAGTCGGGGTGGAACTTGAGCTCCTTGCCGCGCTCGATGAGTTCGGCGTTGAGCTTCTGGTCCGTGCCGCCGTTCTTGAGGTACCACTGGCGGGAGGTGACGATCTCGAGCGGCTTGTCGCCCTTCTCGTAGAAGTTCGTCATACGCTTGGTCGGGGTCGGCTCGCCGTCCAGGTCGCCGGACTCGCGCAGGTGGTCGACGATGATCTTGCGGGCGGAGAACGTGGTCTTGCCCTCGGTCTCCTCGAAGATGGCCTTGCCGCCCTCGTCGGTGATCCAGTCCGGCACGCCCATGATGATGCGGCCGTTGCGCTGGATGATCGGGCGGGTCGGCAGATTGAGGTCGCGCCACCACTCGACGTCGGTCACGTCGCCGAAGGTGCAGCACATCGCGATGCCGGCGCCCTTGTCCATCTCGGCCGCCGGGTGGGCCAGGATCGGCACCTTGACCTTGAACAGCGGGGAGTAGACGTACTGGCCGAAGTACTGCTTGTAGCGCTCGTCGTCCGGGTGCGCGATCAGCGCGCCGCAGGCGGCCAGCAGCTCGGGGCGGGTGGTCTCGATGTAGATCGGGGTGCCGTCCTCGAAGCGGAAGGCGACCTTGTGGTAGAAGCCCGGGTACTCGCGGGACTCGAGCTCGGCCTGGGCCACGGCGGTCTGGAAGGTCACGTCCCACAGGCCCGGGGCGTCCTTCTGGTACGCCTCGCCGCGCGCGAGGTTGCGCAGGAACGCCTTCTGGGCCACGCGGCGCGGGTGCTCGCCGATGGTGTGGTAGGTCTGGGACCAGTCGATGGACAGGCCCAGCTTGCGCCACAGCGCCTCGAAGAGCTTCTCGTCCTCGCCGGTGAGCTTCTCGCACAGCTCGATGAAGTTCTGGCGGGAGCAGGGGACCTGGTCCTTGGCGTCGATCTTCTTGCCGTCGGTGCCTTCGAACGGCGGCTTGAAGTCGGGGTCGTACTTCAGGGAGGTGTCGACGCGCACGCCGTAGTAGTTCTGCACGCGGCGCTCGGTCGGCAGGCCGTTGTCGTCCCAGCCCATCGGGTAGAAGACGTCGAAGCCCTGCATGCGCTTGAATCGCGCGATGACGTCGGTGTGCGTGTAGGAGAACACGTGGCCGACGTGCAGGTGGCCGGAGACGGTGGGCGGCGGGGTGTCGATGGAGTACACGGCCTTGCGGTCGCGGGTGTTGTTGAACTTGTACGTGCCCTGCTCGTCCCAGACGGCACGCCACTTGTCCTCGAGACCGTCGACGCCCACACGGTCGGGCAGCGGGGTCAGATTCGCGGTGATGGATTTGGCTTCAGTCATACAGGCGAGTCTATGCAGAATCGGTGACAATACCGGTGGCAATCCGGGCGGCGGACGGCCTCGCGCCCGGGGCCGCCCGGCCCCGCGTCACCTGCGCGCGAGCCCGGCCAGCGGCAGTCGTTCGTCGGTCATCCGCGTCGGGTATCCGGTGAGCTTCGTCGAGACGGCGATCGCCGTGCGCCTCGTGTACAGCCAGTCGCTGGCCGCGTCCTCGCTGACCGTGCGCGCGTATGTCTTCAGGCCCGCCTCGTACGACTTCGTGTCGGTCGCGCCGACCGCCGCACGGTACTGCTCCTGCGCGGTCGCGTTCGTGTAGTGCGCCGCCGATGAGGCGTCGGCGAACGCCGCGGTGCCGTCCTCGCCGTCCAGTTCCGCGATCATCAGCGTGAACTGACGGTCCTGGACGCGCTGCGCCAGCTGCGTCGCGTCCAGCGTCTGCACGTCGACCCTGAGCCCCGCGGCCGTCAGCTGCGCGGCGATGCCGTCCGCGAGCGTGCGGTAGCGTTCCGGCGTCGCGAGCGTGAGCGTGCCGAGATAGTTCGACGAGAAGTAGGAGAGCATCGACCTCGCCTGCGCCGTATCGTGCGGGAGGATCGAGGTCAGGTCCTCGTAGCCCGGCTCCAGCGGTCCGATCGGCCCGCCGAGCACCTGCGCCACGTCCGCGCGACCGCTCGTGAGCGTCTGCCGGTCGATGATCATGGTGATCGCCTGCCGCACGCGCACGACCGACAGGATCGAATCGGTGTCGTTGTTGTACAGCAGCGTGACCTTGCGCGTGCCGTCGCCCGCGGCCGTGGTGAACGACGGAGCGGCCGCGCCGATCGTCGTCGCGCTCGCCGGGTCGGACGGCACGGTCATGTCCAGCGCGCCGGTCTTCGCGGCCTGTCCGAGCGCCGCGTCGTCCGCGTAGTAGCGCAGCGTCACCGTGCCGGTCTTCGCGGCGGCCGTCGAGTCGGACGGTGCGTACGTGCCGTCCGTGCGCGCCGACAGCGTGATCGACCTGCCCCTGACGAACTTCGAGACGGTGAACGGTCCGGATCCGATCGCGTGCGTCGCGTAGTCGACGTCGGCCTCGGCGTCGTAGACGATGCCGAGACGGCCGGAGAGCGTGTACGGCAGCGTCGCGTCGGGACGGCTCAGCGCGATCGTCACGGTCGAGGAGTCGGGGTTGGTGACCGAGGTGAGCGCCGCGAATCGTTCGCTCGCGCCCGGCCACTTGCCTTCGACGGCGTGCTGCAGCGAGCTGACGACGTCCGACGAGTCGAGCGCGTCGCCGTTGGAGAAGGTGAGTCCCTTGCGCAGCGTGAGGGTGAGCGTCCTGCCGTCGGCCGACGTCTTCCATGACGAGGCGATGCCGGCCTTGAGCGTGTTCTTCTCGGTGCGGTCGATGAGCGTCTGATATACGTTGCCGATGAGCGCGCGGTCGAGTTCGGCGGAGTCGGCGGTGCGGATGTCGAGGGTCGAGGGGGCGGGGGAGTCGCTCGCGGCGGTCAGGCCGACGGTCGCGGACGAATCGGAACGCACGACGCCGCCGTCGGCCGACGGATGGCGCTGGTTCACGATCGACCAGCCGGCCCATATCAGCAGGAACAGCGCGGTGGCGACCCCGAGGAAGATGCCCCACTGGGTCAGGCCTTGCGTGCGTCTGCGATCCCTTCTTCTCCCTGTCATGGGGCCAAGTCTACCTGTCGGGTGTGGCGGCGAGGGGTGCGGGCCGGCGGGGGC
>NZ_JAFEJS010000007.1 GCF_018555385.1 Bifidobacterium santillanense | reverse complement strand
TGGTGTTTTGGTAGGGTGTGTGGTGTTGGAGGGAGGCTCGTGATGGCGCGTGTGCTGGTGTTCGTGGTGGCGGACGGGGAGCTGGACGCGGACCGTCGCGGGGTGCGCGACCTGCTGGAGGGCCTGTCCGACCTGTACCTGGACCGGGGCGTGGACCTCCGGGTCGTGGACTGGGACCCGTACGAGCCCGACCCCGGGACACGGGAGGACAACCAACGGCTGATGGAGGGGTCCGACCTGTGCGTGTTCCTGTTCCTGACCCGGGCCGACCCGCGGGTCGCCGACGAGCTCGAACGGCTGATCCGCCTGACCCGCGGTCGGGGCGGGGACGGGCGGCCGGGCCGCCCGTACGTGGCGACCTGGTTCCGCGACCCTCCCGACGGCGTCGTGGACCCGGGTCTGGAGGGGCTGCGCGCGCGCCTGTCGGACGTGTGGGGGCATTTCTGGAACCGGTATCCCCACGTGGACTCCCTCAAGCTCGGCATGCTCCTGCTGCTGGTCCGCTGCCTCGACGCCGGCTCGGGCGTCGAGATCCGCGGCGACGGCGAACGGACCGCCGTCTACCTCGACGGGCGGCGACTGGACATCGACCTGAACCACGTGGCCTCCTACCGGGGGTACCGCAGGATCCGCGAGCTCGACGAGCGCTACCACGACTGCGACCTGGAGTACCGGGCGCTGCGCGGGGAGTACCAGCGAAACGAGGACGACGACGAACTGAGGGACCGGTACGCGCAGGTCGCGTCCGAGCACGCGTCCCTCCTGAAGGAGCTCGAACGGGCGTACGGGGACTACCTGCGCCTGCTGGACGGCATCGCCGAGGCCAACGACGGCGGGCGCCCGGTCTCGCCGCGGTTGGCGGACGCCTACCACGCGCTCCAGGACGGCGACGTCCCCCACGCGCTCGAGATCCTCGACCTCGAGGCCATCACCGCGGAGGCCGAACACGACGCATCCGCCTACCGGGTCGAGCAGGCGGCCGCCGAACTGCACGCGCGCCTCGCGGAACGACACCGGGACGACCTGCGCGACCGCGTCGCCGAGCTCCTCGCCAGAGACGACGCCCTACGATCCAAACCCGACACCCCAAGCAACCGCGAACAACGCCTACGCACACTGGAGGCCGCCGCCCGCCTCGAACACGACCTCAGACTCGGACTCGACGCCCAGAACCGACTCTCCGTATACCACTACGACCAGCACGACTACGAGAGCATGGAACGCGTCCTCACCCCGGCCCTCCGACTCGCCCGCGAACTGGAACAGGAGAACCACGACCAATGGGGCCCCGATCTCGCCACAACTCTGGTCAATCTTGGCAACCTGCATCGGGACATTGGTCGGTTCGAGGATGCGGAGGCCGAATTCAAGGAGTCGCTCCGCCTGTGCCGCGAGCTCGCCCGATGCAACCCCGGCAAGTGGAACCCCGACCTCGCCGAGGTTCTAAACGACCTCGCCGCCCTGCACTACGAGACCGGCCGGTACGAGGAGGCTGAAGCGGAGTACGAGGAATCGCTCCGTCTGTTCCGTGAACTCGACCGACGCGACCCTGACGCGTGCCCTCCCGCCTTCGCCATGACTTTGGGTAACCTCGCCGTCCTGCACCGTGATATTGGTCGGTTCGGGGAGGCAGAGGCTGGTTTCGAAGAGTCGCTCCGTCTGTTCCGTGAAATCGCCCGGCGTAATCCCGACGCGTGGAACTCTTATCTTGCTAGGGTTTTGGTCAACTTCGCCTGCATGCACCGTGATATTGGTCGGTTCGGGGAGGCAGAGGCTGGTTTCGAAGAGTCGCTCCGTCTGTTCCGTGAAATCGCCCGGCGTAATCCCGACGCATGGAATTCCTACCTCGCCGCGACTCTGGGGTGCCTCGCCTGCATGCACTACGATATTGGTCGATACGCGGAGGCGGAGAACGAATACAAGGAGTCGCTCCGCCTGCGCCGCGAGCTCGCCCGACGCGACCCCGACAAGTGGAACCCCGACCTAGCCCAGGTTCTGAACAACCTCGCCACCCTACATCAGATCACCGGCCGGTTCGAGGAAGCGAAGCGGGAATGGACGGAGGCGCTGCGTCTGGCCGAGCTTTGCCCCCATCCCGACAAGGATCTGATCAGGAAAATCACCGAGCATCTGCGTCAGCTTGATGGCGAACGGTGATGTGGTGGGCCGCCGGAACCATGACCGGCGGCCCGTCGTGTGTCAGTAGCGGTAGCCGTTTGCTCGGGCCGCCTCGGGGGAGGTGCTGTTCCTGATGTTCTCGCGTGCCAGGGCGCGTTCCACGGCCTCGCGGTTCGCCTGCTCCTTGTTGTGTTCAATGCTGTAGATACCGGACAGCGCATCGTGGGCCTCGACGATCTTGTAGTCGGCGAACGGCTGGGACGGGTGGTGTCGGGTGCGGATCATGTTGCGCACGTTCAGGAACTCGATGAACTCGCGTTTCGCGGCCGCGATGTGCTGCATCCGAAAGTGGAGGTCGCCGGCGGCGAACCTCGTGTCGGCGACGTGGTATTCGGGGACGCGGTCCTCCAGCTCGAGGAAGACGCGCAGGGCCTCCCGATAATAGATCAGCGCGCGGCGGTCGTGATGCTCCTCCTGCGCCCTGACTCCGCACCGGTAGAGCGCATCCCCCAGCCGTATGCGTCTGCGGTCGGCGGCGTTCGTGCGGGGCGTGGGGTTCGTCGGGGGTTGCCCGTCGTCTTCCGGCGCATCGTCGTACCCGATCATGTCTCTGGTCACGTCGTTGTCGGGGCCGAAGATCGCGTTGAGCAGTCTCTGCTGGGCCTGCAGTTCGCGATCGCTGAGGCCGCCTGAATCCCCGTCGTCGTCATCTTCGTCACCGTCGCCATCGTCCTCGTCGCCGTCCTCGCCATCGTCCTCGTCGCCGTCCTCCTCGTACCGTCGGTGCTCGACCAGCAGATCGATGTACCGGTCGCCGACCCGCGACCACATGATGACGGCGTTGTCCAGCATGAACTCCAGCGTCTCCATCGAGGGCAGGTCGTCGCCCACGTACGGCGCCCCGATGCGGAACATGATGGTGCCGTCGTCCTCGTCGATGAGGAAGGCCCCCATCCGCAGCTCGGCGTTCTCGTGATTCACCATCGCGATGAGATCGGCGATGCAGGACCTGCTGGGCGATTCCGGGAGAATCGGCAGAATCGTCGTGAACGTGATGCCGCCGACATCGGGGTCGACGGTGACGACCAGCGAGAGTGTGTCGATCGTCCCGGGCATCGACGCGTACGTTTCGGACGGCTGCATGTGGCAGATGAAGCCGCCGGTCTCCGGGTTGACGCCGTAGTGCAGGTTCTTCGAGTCGAGGAACCGGGTCACGAGGTCCTGAAGCTGCTCGTCATGACGGAAGGTCATGGTCTTCCTTTCGGTGCGGGGCGGCTTCCCATGCCGCCCGATGCCTCGTATAGGCGCATCGGGCGGGCTCCTCGGCGGAAAACCATCGGAGAGCCGGCGTGACGGCCGTCAGTCCGCGTACTCCCACGGATTGACGAGTTCGACTCCGGTGCCTTCGAAATCCTTCGCGTTGCGCGTCGCCACGGTCGCGCCGTGCGCCCGTGCGATCGCCGCGATCATCGCGTCCTGTTCGCTGATGGGGTGTCCTGCCTCGCGGCGGGCGAATTTGATGTGCGCATAGTGCATTGCCGATGCGTTGTCAAAGGGCAGAATCCTATCGGAGAAAGGTTCGAGCTCCCGAACGATGAGACGTGCCAATGTCTGCTTTCGTTTACCGTCGGGCAACATGCCCAGACCATAGAAGAGTTCGCCTACGGTGATCGCGGTGACGGCGAAATCCTTGTCGGTGAATCCGGCGGACCATGACATCATTTGTTCGTTCGGTCGGGGCTTGATCAGCTCGCTGAGGATGTTGGTGTCCAGAATGATCATGCCGCATCGAACTCCACCGTCGGTCGGCCGTCATCGATGCCGCGCTCAGGCAGCATGAATTCGCTCTCGTCGAATCCCTCTATTCCCTCCTCCTCCATGAACCGGCGAACCTCGCTGAAGAAGTTCGCATGCTTGAGTTCGCATTGTATGATCCATTCGGCCGTGAACTCTTCGAGGATCGAGCGCACCTCCGACTCCATGGACCGGTTGTTGGCCTTGGCGGCCCGCTTCAGAGTGCTCACGCACTCGTCGGAGAGCCTTCTGACGGTCAGTGTGTTGGTTCTTCCCCGTCTGGACTGTGTCGTTGTGGGCATGGGATACTCCTTGTCCGCGCGCATGTCGCGTGCTGATATGCTGTCATTGTGCTGTCACCACATGATGTGATGATAGCACATCTGCATGCATAATGCAGGCAGATGTGAAGCACATCAAAATACGAAAGAGGGGCGGTGTGTGCCCGTCATGACTCACATGACGGGCACACACCGCCCCTTCACGGATACGGCGGACCATGCGGATCGCGCAGCGCGCGTCAGCGGCCGGTGATCTCCGAGCCGAGGACCTTCTCGCTCAGGGCCTTCGGGCCGCGGGTGACGGCGACGGCGCCGGAGCGGACCAGCTCGATCACACCGTAGTGCTCCAGCAGGCCCAGCAGCGCGTCGATCTTGCCTTCGGCGCCGGTGGCCTCGATCGTGAGGGACTCCGGGTTCACGTCGACGACGCGTACGCGGAACAGGCGCACGATCTCGAGCACGTCCGAACGGGTCGACTGGTCGGCGGCCACCTTGATGAGCACGAGCTCGCGCTCGACGGTGGTGTTCGGGTCCAGCTCGACGATCTTGAGCACGTGCAGCAGCTTGTTGAGCTGCTTGATGATCTGCTCGAGCGGCACCGCCTCGACGTCGGCCGTGACGGTCACGCGGGAGATGTCCGGCCTCTCGGTGGGGGAGACGGACAGCGAGTTGATGTTGAACGCGCGGCGGGCGAACAGGCCGGCGATGCGCGCCAGCACGCCGGGGCGGTTCTCCACGAGCACGGACAGCGTGTGGCGGTGGGAACCGGGCTGGGAAGCGGGATAGTTAGCCATGAGAAGTTCTCCTTAGTACCAGTACCTTGCGTACCTTGTCGTGCGCGTCGATCAGAAGCCCGCGTCGCTCGGCTGGCCCACGCCCGAGGCGGGGGCGTCCGCATGGGCCATCAGCGGCTGCGTGCCCGGACGGTACGTCACCTCGTCGTTCGATGCGCCGGCGGCGACCATCGGCCACACCATCGCGTCCTTCCAGACGCGGAAGTCGATGAGCACCGGGCGGTCGTTGATGGAGTTCGCCTTGTCGATGGCGGCGAGCGCCTCCTCCTCGGTGAACGCGCGCAGACCCACGCAGCCGTACGCCTCGGCGAGCTTGACGAAGTCCGGCACGTCGAAGAACTCCGGAGTGCCCTCCTCGGCCTCGCTGTGCGCCTCGCCGTCGAGCAGGTTCGTGGCGGAGTAGTGGTGGTCGAAGAACAGCGTCTGCCACTGGCGGACCATGCCGTACACGGAGTTGTTGAGGATCGCGATCTTGACCGGCGCGTGGTCGAGGAACGCGGTCGCCAGCTCCTCGGAGCACATCTGGAACGAGCCGTCGCCGTCGATGAGCCACACCGGCTTCTTGCCGGCGAAGTCGCGCGCGGAGCCGACCGCGGCGCCGATGGCGGCGGGCAGGCCGAAGCCCATCGTGCCGAGGCCACCGGAGGAGATCCACGAGTGGGGCTGGTGGAAGTCGATGAGCTGCGCGGCCCACATCTGGTGCTGGCCCACGCCGGTGACCCAGATCGTCGACGGATCGGCCTTGGCGGACAGCTGCTTGACCACCCACTGCGGCTGCAGCGAACCGTCGGTCGGCTGGTCCACCGGCTCGTCGTAGTCGATGGTGTAGTCGGTGCGCAGCTTGTCGAGCGCCTCCCACCACGGGCGCAGGTCGCGCTTGCCGCCGATGGCCTGCGAGCGCTTGATCTCCGGGATGAGGTCGGTGAGCACGGTCGCCACGTCGCCGACGATCGGCACGTCCGGCGCGCGGTTCTTGCCGATCTCGGCCGGGTCGATGTCGATGTGGATGACGCGGGCGAGCGGTGCGAACGCGTCGAGCTTGCCGGTCACGCGGTCGTCGAAGCGGGCGCCGATCGCGACGAGCAGGTCGCAGCGCTGGGCGGCTGCGGTGGCCGCGACCGTGCCGTGCATGCCGAGCATGCCGAGGTTCTTCGGGTTGTCGTTGGGCACGATGCCGCGTGCCGGCAGGGTGGTGACGATCGGCGCGCCGGTCACCTCGGCGAGCTCGGCGACCTCCTTGGAGGCGTTGGAGCGCACGGCGCCGCCGCCGACGTACAGCAGCGGTCGGTACGACTGCGCGAACAGCTTCGCGGCGTCCGAGATCACACGGCCGTGCGCCTTGGTGGTCGGGTTGTAGCCGGGCAGGATCAGGCGCTGCGGCCACGAGTAATACATCTCGCCGACCTGCGCGGTCTTCGTCAGATCGACGACGACCGGGCCGGGACGGCCGGAGCGCGCGATGTAGTGCGCCTCGGCGAGCACGCGCGGGATGTCCTGCGCGCGCGTGACCAGATACGAATGCTTGACGACCGGGTAGGTCGCGCCGACGATGTCCGCCTCCTGGAAGGCGTCGGTGCCGATCGCGTTGACGCCGACCTGGCCGGTGATGACGACCAGCGGCACGGAATCCATGTTCGCGTCGGCGATCGGCGTGATCATGTTCGTGGCGCCCGGGCCGGACGTGACGATGCACACGCCGACGCGGCCCGTGGCCACCGCGTAGCCCTCGGCGGCGTGACCGGCGGCCTGCTCGTGGCGCACGAGCGTGAAGCGGAACTTCGTGTCCTCGTTGATCGCGTGGTAGACCGGCAGGATCGCGCCGCCGGGCAGACCGAAGACGTCCTGGACGCCCAGATCCTCCAGCGTGCGGACCAGCGCCTGGGCGCCGGTCATCTTCTCGCCGTCGACGATGGTCTGCTTGTCGCTCGCGGCGGTCTTGGGCACGCCGCTGAATGCCTGCAAAGGCGTGGGTAAAGCCATAATCCTCTCACACTTCACTTGGGCTGTTCTCGCCGATTCCCGTGCCGGGAGGCTCATGTCCCGCGCCGGGACGGGAATCGGCCTCGTATCAGGGAAAAGTACGGCTTGTGACCGGCTTTTCCGCGTGTGTTTCCAGTCTATTCACCATGCAGACGTTTGCACGGCGCGGCCCAATGGGCGGAACGGAGGGGAGGCCGGGCGCCGCGCTACTCGTCGAGCCTGTGCCAGGCGGCCTCGGCGGCGGCCAGCTGCGCCTTGCGCTTGCTGGTGCCGTGTCCGACGCCGATGATCGTCTCGTCGTCGCCGAGAGTGACGCGCGCGGTGAACTCCTGCGCGTACTCCGGTCCTGAGACGGCCATGTGGTAGACCGGCTCCTCCTTGCCGAGCTTGTGCGCCTTGACCGTCAGCGAGGTCTTCCAGTCGAGCGCCGGGCCCTCGGTCGCGACCTCGGCGAGCGTGTCGTCGATGAGGCGGTGGACGGTGTTGCGCGCACCGTCGATGCCATGCTCGACGAACGTCGCGCCGATCAGCGACTCGACGATGTCGCACAGGATCGAGCTCTTCTCGGCGCCGCCCTGCGCGCGCTCGCCGCGGCCGAGCAGGATGTACGGCTCGACGTGCAGCTTCGTGCGGGCGATCGCGCTCAGCGCCTCCTCGGAGACGGCCTTGGCGCGCATCTTGGCCAGCTGGCCCTCGGTCATGTCCGGGTGGATGCGGTACAGGGTCTCGGTGGCGACGAGCTCGAGCACGGCGTCGCCGAGGAACTCGAGACGCTCGTAGTGCTTGACGCCGGGGTGCTCGTGCGCGAAGGAGCGGTGGGTGAGCGCCTGGACGAGCAGCTCCGGGCTGATCGTGGTGTCGAGGACCTTCAGGAGCGCCTCGACGGCCTCGTTGGACGGGCCCGACGTGCGCACGATGTGGGCGGTTTCGGCCGCGGTCTCGGCGTGGTTCGTGTCGGCGGTGGTGTGCTGCTGGTGGTTCGTCTTGTTCGTGTTCGTCATGATGGTGATGATGTGGTTGTCTCGTTGGGTCGGTCGTGGCAGTGGCCTCGGAGCGAATTCGCGACTGGCGATGTCGCGCCGGTGCCGCCGCCTGCGATGGCGGATAGTTACGCGAAAGCCCCGCCACCCGTCGATGGCAGGGCTTTCTTCAGTTCATGCCGTGATCAGCTCGCGACTCACTTGGCGTGAGGGTGGCGGATGGCTTCACGGTAGATGCGGCCGCGGAAGGAGCCGCAGCTCGGGCAGGCCACGTGCGGGAGGGCCGGAGCGCCGCAGTTCGGGCAGCTCACGGTGGCCGTAGCGGTCGCCTTCCAATTCGCGCGACGCGAGTGCGTGTTGGCGCGCGAGGTCTTGTACTTAGGCAGTGCCATTTTCAGTATCCTCTATTTCGTTCGAACATTGAGCTTAAGCGTTCAGTACTCTAGCGCAATGCGCGGACGATGTCACGCCCGGCGATTTTCGCCGCGGTTCGCGCCTACTTCCGCTCCTGCTCCTCGGCCTCGAGCTGCGCCTTGAGGGCCGCGAGCCCGGAGAAGCGGTTGTCGACGACGTCGTGGTGATGGTCCGGGTGCTCGTTGAGGTCCACGCCGCACTGCGAGCACAGGCCCCGGCAGTCCTCGCGGCACAGCGGCTGCAGCGGCAGGTTCTCGACCAGCGTGTCGCGCAGCAGCGCCTCGATGTCGGCGAACGCGCCGTTCTCGAGCAGCGGGTAGGTGTCCTCCGACTCCTCCTCGCCGGCGATGATCTCGACCTCGCCCTTCGTCTTGCCGCCATCCTTGGCCTTGGCGTCGGACTCGTACGGGAAGAACGCGGTGACGTCGATGCCCCAGTCGCGCTTCAGGGGCCTGAGGCAGCGGGTGCATTCGGCGTGCACCGGCGCGGTGATGCGGGCGACGAGGATCAGGCCGTCGACGATCGAGTCGAAGGAGCCGGACACGTGCACCGGCGCGCCCTCCTCGACGCCGATGACCTCGTCGCCGATGCCGCTGGGCGCGGGGAAGTCGGCGTCGACCTCCTTGGACTGGCCGGCGCGGGACGCGACCTGCGCCACCGAGATCGCCCACGGGGAGAATTCCGGACGAGCCATGGTATGTAAGCCTTTCTACTCTGCTGATGCTCTGGATGCTCTGGATGCTCTGTGAATGCTTGTGATGTCCTGACGTTCCGCCGATGCGCGCGGCGCGGGCGATGCCGCGGCCTACTGCGCCTCGGGGTAGTCGTGGATGTCGAGGTGCGGCAGATCCTGCGCGGCGGCCTTGCGGCGCTCGTAGAGCACGTTGAGGCCCGCGTCGACGTCGTTGCCCATCTTGTTGAGCTGGGCGCGCAGCGTCTCCATGACCTTCGTCGAGTACTCGTCCGCGCCCTGCGTGAGGTGGTCGGCCTTCGCCTGCGCCGTGTTGAGGATCGTACGCGCCTTCTGACGGGCCAGCTCCGTGACGTTCTCCTGGCCGGCGAGGAACTGCGCCTGCTCGTTGGCCTCCTTGACGATGTCGGCGGCGCGGCTCTGCGCGGAGGCGACGATCGCGTTCGCCTGCGTCTGCGCGCCCTCGAGCCGGCGTTCGGCCTCGCGCATCAGGGCCGACGCGCGCTCGAGCTGCACCGGGAGCATCTTCTTGAGCTCGTTGAGGTCGTCGCCGAACTCGTCGCGGTCGATCCTGACCATGCCGGGGGCGAAGATGCTGCCCTTCGCCTCGTTGAGCGCGCCCTCGAGACGATCGATGATGTCGTAGACGGTCGTGAACTCCTCGCGGCTCTGGTCGACGTCGTCCTCGTCCGCGCCGTCGCGCAGGTCGGGCAGCGGGAACGGGGTCTTGAGCACGCGCGAGTCGTCGCCCGCCTTGGACTCGTCCGGCGCGGCGACGGTCGGCTCCGGGGTCGTCGCCGGCATCGTGGCGGACGGGTCGGGGGCCGCGGCGGCGGCCGGCGCGGCGTGCGTGCCGTCGATCGTGTCGTCGTCGGGCACATCCGCGCCCGCCATGTCGAAGTTCACGGCCGGCGCGGCGTATCCGCCGTCCGCGGCCGCGGGGGCCGCAGCGCCCGCATCCTGCTGCGAGGTCAGATCGACGTAGCCCTCCGGGCGCTCGCCCGGATTCCGATAATCCGTGATATCGCTCATCGCGACTTCCTTTCCGCGCTCTCCTCGGCCAGCGCCTCGGTCAGCATCGGCACCACGCAGTCGGGCACCATACCGGTCACGTCGCCGCCGTGGCGGGCCACATCCTTGACGATCGAGCTGGAGACGTGCTCGAGCACCGGATCGGCCGGCAGGAACAGGGTCTCCACGCCGCCGAGCTTGCGGTTGACAAGCGCCATGCCGAGCTCCGCCTCGTAGTCGCCGTTCTGTCGCAGGCCCTTGACGATGACCGATGCGCCCACCTTGTTGCAGTAGTCGGTGATCAGGCCGTCGGTGGAGGAGACCACGACGTTCGTGCATCCGTCCTTGGCCAGGGCGCGGCGGATCACGTCGACGCGCGTCTCCGTGGGAAACATCGGCGTCTTGGCGGCGTTCACCGCCACCACCACATGCACTTCGTCGAAGAAGCGCGCGCTGCGTTCGATAACGTCAAGATGTCCGGCGGTCACAGGGTCGTAGGAGCCGGGGCACACTGCTTTGGTCATAGCCAATAGACTACCGCGCCGGGCGGGACGGTGTTTTCGTTACGGGCGAGGCGACTCGGCGTCACTATGATGGTGGGCAGAACATGCCCTACAAGGAGGTCGCCATGATGATCAACGATTCGCCGTATGAGTTCCTCGACGCCGACACCTCGTCGCCGCTGTCCGACCCGGATGCGGGCACCGGCACCGCGGTGCTCGAGCGCCCCGAGACCAAGGAGGAGACCCGACGCTCCGACGACGGCGACGCCGACCGCTTCGCCCACTACGTCTCGCGCGACCGCATCGCCGAGTCGCAGATGACCGGACGTCCGGTCGTCGCCCTGTGCGGCAAGGTCTGGGTCCCCAAGCACGACCCGTCCAAGTACCCGGTCTGCCCCGACTGCAAGCGCATCTACGACGAGATGCGCGGATGGTGAGGTCGCGTCAGGTTGTCGTGTGCGATGCCGGACACGCTCCGGGCCGCTCGGCCGAGTCTTACGGTCCGGCATCGCACACGACAACCTGACGCTTAAGCGGCTGAAAGGTTGAAAGCCGCACCCTCTATGGAAAGGTGCCGGTGATTTGGTGCCGACCCTCACCGGCCACGTGCGTTACGTGAGTGGACCGCCATGAGTCTTCAGCAGTCGATGGGGTAGGTCTGGGTTTTGTAGTTCTTCCAGTCGGGGAGGGGGTTGCCCTCGTCGAGAGCGCGCTTGATGTCGCCGTAGTAGTGGAGCTTGCGCTGGACGTGCATCGCGGCCTCGTTGAGGGCGCGGCGCTGCTCGTCGAGCGCCTCGCTGCGAGCGCGCAGCAGGTCGAGCATCTCGTCGATGTGCGCGGGCTCGTTCTGCTCGTACACGAAGAACTGCTTGAGGTCGCCGATCGTCATGCCGGCGTTCTTGAAGCAGCAGATCGCCTTGAGCCGGTCGATGTGGCAGCGCCGGTACTCGCGCTGGCCGCTCGCGTTGCGGTCCACGTTCGTCAGCAGCCCCTGGTCCTCGTAGTACCTCAGCGTCGAGGGCTCCATGTGGAACCGCCGCGCCACCTCGCGGATCGTGTACGTTTCGTCAGCGGTGTCGCCCTCGTGCGTCTCGTCCGCGGTGTCGCCCTCGTATGTCTCGTCCGTCATGTCGATGTCCTTCCTGTCCCGCGTCATCCGCGCGTCCGTCCCCGAGGCGCCCGGCACCGCCGCGTGGACCGTTCGGTCGCCGCCTACACCATGTCCGGGGCGCGGTTCGCCGTCGGCCGGTCCGCGACACGCCGTGGCGCGTTTGCGTTCAAGTTTACTTGAGGTGTGATGATGGCAACGCAACCATGAACGGGGCCGCGGTGAATGGGCCCCGCGACGACAAGGACAGACACGACATCGATCCGAAGGAGAACCACGATGCTCGAACCCATCATCGGCTACACGCCCGCCGACGACCGCTACGACACGATGACCTACAACCGCGCCGGACGCTCCGGCCTCAAACTGCCCGCCGTCTCGCTCGGCTTCTGGCACAACTTCGGCGACCTGACGCCGTTCGACCACATGAAGAAGCTCGTCTTCACCGCGTTCGACCACGGCATCACCCACTTCGACCTCGCCAACAACTACGGCCCCGAGCCCGGCCAGGCCGAGAAGAACTGCGGACTGCTGATCAACAAGTACTTCAAGGCCCACCGCGACGAGCTCATCATCTCCACCAAGGCCGGCTACGAGATGTGGACCGGACCGTACGGCGACGGGGGCTCGCGCAAGTACCTGATCTCCTCGCTCGACCAGTCCCTCGAGCGCCTCGGCCTCGACTACGTCGACATCTTCTACCACCACCGCCCGGACCCGGAGACCCCGCTCGAGGAGACGATGGGCGCCCTCGCCCAGATCGTCGCCTCCGGCAAGGCGCTGTACGTCGGCCTGTCCAACTACGACGGCCCGACGATGGAGAAGGCCGCCGCGATCCTCGACGAGCTGCACGTGCCGTTCGTCATCAACCAGAACAAGTACAACATCCTCGACCGCAGGATCGAGAAGAACGGCCTCAAGGACACCGCCAAGCGCCTCGGCAAGGGACTGATCACCTTCTGCCCGCTCGCGCAGGGACTCCTGACCAACCGCTACCTCAACGGCATCCCGGCCGACAGCCGCATCGCTCTCGACCCGCGCTTCCTCAACGACTCCGCGCTCACCCCGGAGCGCCTCCAGCAGATCCGCGAGCTCAACGACATCGCGATCGCCCGCGGCCAGACCCTCGCCGAGATGAGCCTCGCCTGGCTGCTGCACGACGGCGTCGTCACCTCCGTGCTCGCCGGCGCCTCCAAGCCCCAGCAGATCATCGACAACATCGGCGCCCTGAAGAACACCACGTTCAGCGCCGAGGAACTCGCCAAGATCGACGAAATCTCCCAGCGCTGAACGCGTAAGGGAATCACAGCACGGTGACCTCGGTGGGGATGACCGGGTCTCCGCGCATGAGGCTCTGGGCCGCGATCGGCAGTTCGGCGAGCGCCTTCGCGCGGTAGTCGTGGGCGCGCTGGATCGCGTCGTGGCCCTGCCACTGCGGATCGATCTCGCCGTGGTCCACGAAGTCGACCATAAGGTCCTTCCAGCCCTCCTCGGGACGGAACGCGGCGAGCTTGTCCTCCGAGCCGGAGATCACGTGCTCGACGTCCGCGAGGTTGTACTCGTACGAGCGGTAGGCGACCTTGCGGCCCGGCACCGTGGCCTTGTCCTTCGACTTCTTCATGACCGGGGTCATCACGCCGTCCGCGCCCTCGCGCTCGGTGAGCTTGTACACCATCGCGCAGGTCGGGGCGCCCGAGCCGGTCACGAGCATCGTGCCGACGCCGTACGAGTCGACCGGCGCGGTCTGCAGTGCGGCCAGCGCGTACTCGTCGAGGTCGTTCGTCACGGTGATGCGCGTGTTCGTCGCGCCGAGGGCGTCGAGCTGGTTGCGCACGCGCTGGGCCATCAGCGCGAGGTCGCCCGAGTCGATGCGCACGCCGCCGAGCTCCGGTCCGGCGACCTCGACCGCGGTCCTGACGGCCTCCTCGATGTTGTACGTGTCGACCAGCAGCGTGGTGTTCTTGCCCAGCGCGGCGATCTGCGATTCGAACGCCTGGCGTTCGCTGTCGTGGACGAGTGTGAAGCAGTGGGCGGCCGTGCCGATCGCCTTGAGTCCGTACATCTGCGCGGCGAGCAGGTTCGCGGTGCCCTGGAATCCGCCCACGACCGCGGCGCGTGCGGCGGCGACGGCCGACCACTCGTTCGTGCGGCGTCCGCCCATGTCCATGCACGGGCGGTCCTTCGCGGCCGAGACCATGCGGGAGGCGGCCGAGGCGACCGCCGAATCGTAGTTGAGGATGGACAGCACCAGCGTCTCGAGCAGCGTGCACTCGCCGAACGTGCCCTCGATCTCGAGGATCGGGGAGTTCGGGAAGAACATCTCGCCCTCGCGGTAGCCCTTGATCGTGCCGGAGAAGCGGAAGTTCTCGAGCCACTTGATGGTCTCAGGGCTCACGACCTTGCGGTCGGACAGGAACTTCAGGTCCTCGTCGTCGAGGTGGAAGCGCTCGAGCGCGTCGAGGATGCGGCCGGTGCCGGCGACCACGCCGTAGCGTCGGCCGAGCGGCAGGTGGCGGGTGAACACCTCGAAGACGCACTTGCGGTTCGCGGTGCCGTCCTTGAGGCACGCGTCGAGCATCGTGTATTCGTACATATCGGTCATCAACGCCGGTGAATAGTCCATTGTCGCTCCCTTCTGATCGGGTTCTCCCGTGATTTTCGGCTGGTACCAGCCTACTCCGGTTCCCGATTTTCGGACCATGGAAATCGGGAACCGGAAGCCTGTGCATATGAACATCGCGAAGCCCGGAACGACGCCGATTCCCGATTTCGTCGATGTGCGGTTCCGTTCGATTCCGGTTCCCGATTTTCCGGGCGCGAAAACCGGGAACTGCGTACACTGGGAGCCATGAGATTCATCGCGGGATTGTGGCGGCTGGCGATCGCCGCCATGTGCTTCGTCGGCACCTACGAGGCGTGGCACAAGCCTGAATACTGGACCTACTTCACGTTCCAGGCCGGATTCGCGCTCGGCTTCGTGATGCTGTGGGCCGGTGCGGCCACGATCCTCAAGGGCATCGAGCCGCCCGCCTGGCTCAAGGGGTGCGTGACGCTCTACGCGATCGTCACCGCCGTGGTCGCGTTCCTCATGATGCCGCCCGACGACCCCGCGTACGTGCCGGCCGTCCTCGGGCTCATGACCAACACGTGGCTGCACCGCGTCGCCCCGATCATGGCGGCGGTCGACTTCGTCGTCTTCGACCAGCACCGCCGGTTCAGGTGGCAGTACATCTTCACGTGGCTCATCTACTTCCCGGTCTATCTCGCGTTCGTGCTCGTGCGCGCGCGGATCCTGCCGACGGGTGGCCCGGCCGCCGGCGGCAACCCCTACCCGTACGAGTTCATCGACCTGAAGGCCCTCGGCTGGACGCAGTTCGGCATCAACTGCGGCAAGCTGGCGATCGGCTTCCTCGTCCTGTCCCTGATCGTGTTCATCATCGACCGGATCCTGCCGGCCAAGGCGCTCGCCGGCTGAGGGGCCGGGAGCTGACCATTTCCGGTCCAAGTGGCGTAAGCTGGGCCGTATGGTTGAAATCACAGATATGTTGGGCGATCGTTCGATCACGCGTCAGGACGGACGCAAGGTCGACGAGCTGCGCCCGGTCCGCATCACCCGCCACTTCACCGACGCCCCCGAGGGGTCCGTGCTCATCGAATGCGGCAACACGCGCGTGATGTGCACCGCGACGTTCACGCCGACCGTGCCGCGCTGGCGCAAGGACTCCGGCCTCGGCTGGGTCACCGCCGAATACGCGATGCTGCCGCGCGCCACCAAGGAGCGCACCGACCGCGAGTCCGTCAAGGGCAAGATCGGCGGCCGCACGCACGAGATCAGCCGTCTGATCGGCCGCTGCCTGCGCGGCGTCATCGACATGAAGGCCCTCGGCGAGAACCAGATCCAGCTCGACTGCGACGTGCTCCAGGCCGACGGCGGCACCCGCACCGCGTCCGTGACCGGCGCGTTCGTCGCGCTCGTCGACGCGGTCAACTGGGCCGAGCGCAACCACCACATCAAGTCCGCCGACAAGGTCATCAAGGACTACGTGTCCGCCGTGTCCGTCGGCGTGATCAGCGGCACGCCGATGCTCGACCTGCCGTACGTCGAGGACAGCCAGGCGATGACCGACATGAACGTCGCGATGACCGGCTCCGGCACGTTCATCGAGATCCAGGGCACCGCCGAGCACCGCCCGTTCAACCGAGCCGAGCTCAACACGCTGCTCGACCTCGCCGAGAAGGGCAACAGGGAGCTGCAGGCCGCCCAGCGCGCCGCGCTCGCCCTCGACTGACCTCGACCGAATACACGCACACACAAGGAGACTTCCATGAAACTCGTGGTCGCCACGCACAACGAAGGCAAGCTCGTCGAGATCCGCCGCATCCTCGAGGAGGACCTCGGCGCCGACGCCGCGCAGGTGGAGCTCGTCTCCGCCGGCTCGCTGCACCTGCCCGACCCGGTCGAGACCGGCGTCACCTTCCAGGAGAACGCGCTGCTGAAGGCGCGTGACGTCGCCCGCCGTACCGGACTGCCGGCCATCGCCGACGACTCCGGCCTGATCGTCGACGTGATGGGCGCCGCCCCCGGCATCCTGTCGGCCCGCTGGGCCGGCGCGCACGGCCACGACAAGGCCAACAACGCGCTGCTGCTCGCCCAGATCGAGGACATCCCGGACGAGCGCCGCACCGCGCGCTTCCGCTGCGCCGCCGCGCTCGTCGTGCCCGGCGACGAGATCGACTCGACCGCCGGCGCCGCGCTGGCCGCGGGCGAGGGCTCGGCCGTCGCCGCGCACCACGTGATCGTCTCCGAGACGGTCGAGACGGGGGAGATGCCCGGCCGCATCATCCGCAGGGAGCGCGGCGAGCACGGCTTCGGCTACGACCCGATCTTCGTGCCGGACGACCAGCCCGGACGCACCAGCGACGACCCCGACCATGAGGGCGAGCCGCTGACGAGCGCCGAGATGACCCCGGCCGAGAAGAACGCGATCTCGCACAGGGGCAAGGCGCTGAAGGCCCTGGTCCCGGCGATCGAGGCGCTGCTGGGCTGAAATCCGGGCGCCGGAATCAGGCCGGGATGAGGATGTTGGCGGCGGTCATCAGCACGATCGCGATGATCGCCGTGATCGACAGCGTGAACCCGGCCAGCTTGGCGTTGCCGAGCACGCGGTCGGTGAACAGCGTCGAGAAGACGGCGGACGGCGCGAGCGAGAGCATGACCGCCGCCTTCCTGACGCCCGCGTCGAACGGCAGCACGAACCAGCAGAACGCCGCGAACGCCAAGCCGAGCGGAAGCCTCCAGCCGAGCACCTCGAGCACGTCCGTCACGTCCTTGCGGGTCTGGGGCAGGTCCATCAGCATGCCGACCATGAACACCGAGCAGAACGAGTTCGCGTCGGCCACCGGCTGCAGGAGCGTGGGGATGAACGAGGGGATCGGGATGGAGAAGACCATCACGGCGATCATCAGCAGGTAGACGTCGAACGGCACCGACGTGAGGAACCCCTTGAGCACCTGCTTGGTCTTCGCCCGTCGGGCGAGGCGGCGGGCGTCGCGGTCGGTCGGGCGCGTGTACGGCATCGTCGGCGCGGAGCCGGCGTGCTGCTCGGCGAGCGTCCTGTTCATGTCGATGTGCAGCAGCGACGTCGTCATCACGTTCGATCCGGCCGTGACGACCACCGAGTTGCCGATGTCGAACATCGCGGCCGTCACGAGCGCGGACGGCCCCATGAACGCCTGGATCACCGGGAAGCAGAAGTTGCCGATGTTGAAGCCGGAGCAGTTGAGCATGAGGAATGCGCGGTCGGCCACCGGACGGTGGCGCGTGGCGGCGTAGACGAGCAGCAGCGGCAGCAGGCCGAACACGATCGCGACCAGCGAGATGAGCAGCATGCTCAGATGGTGCGGGTTCGTCGCGAACGACACGATGATCGACGCCGGCAGGGTGAAGTTGAAGACGACCACCTGCATGACGCGGTAGTCGCGCGGGCGGAACAGCCCGGCGCGCTTGACCAGGTATGCGGCGGCGATGATGAGCAGGAACGCGATCGGTTTGAGCAGCGCGGTCATGGATGTCCTCTTCCGCTTGTCTTCTTGATCTCTTCCGATCCGGTGGTCGGTTTCGGTGATCTGTGCGATTCTCCGTGCATTCCGTGCGGTCTTCCCGGGTGATCGTCGCCGCGATCCGCGGGGGAGGGCCGCGCTTCGGCGCGGCGTGTCCCCGGACTCTCCGATTCGGGGATCAGTGCGCGAGATGGGACTCGAACCCACACGTCGAAAGACACAGGAACCTAAATCCTGCGCGGCTACCATTACGCCACTCGCGCGTACTGGGACAATCTATCATAAGCCCTGCTGACACGTCGCCGGCGCACCGTCCGTCTTCCCTCCCCATAAACGAACCGTCCGTTCCTATAGGATCGGCCGTTCCGCGGGTGGGTTGGGGCGTGTAATACGTCCGTTCCTGCAGGATCGGACGTTTCTGGTGCCGTTTGGTGGTTCGTAACGTCCGTTTCTATAGGATCGGACGTATTGGGTGCCGTTTCGTGGATTGATGCGTCCGATCCTATAGAAACGGACGCTGCGCGGATGGCGGATGGCAGGCGACAGATGGCGGGTGACGGGTGAAACGAAAAACCCCGGACCGTATGGTCCGGGGTGGTGGAGCCACTTGTCAGAATCGAACTGACGACCTGCTCATTACGAGTGAGCCGCTCTACCGACTGAGCTAAAGTGGCTTTGCGCTTGGCACGCATACGCGAACCATGCACGAGAAGAAGAGTATAGGGTGGGGATGCGGAAAACGCAACATCGCCGTGTCGCTCGGCATGTCGCCGTACGCCGCAACGGTTTTCGCCGGCGCGTCCCGTCCGCCCATGCGCCGCGCCGGGCCGTGTCGGGGCCGGTCCGTTCACCGCGCCGTCGCCGATATGTTCCCCCTTATTCTTTTTGTGTTGTTGTGTCCGCTTTTGTGAGTATTCTGTTCCGTGATAAGGGACATCGCGCGACCCGACCGTCCGAGCCGGACGCGGCGGCGCGTGCGACGTTTCGATCGATGATGAAAGGAATGGAATCCATGGCCATCAATCCTCCCATTGACGCCACCCAGACCCCGGCGTGGGTCGCCCTGCAGAAGCACTACGACGAGCTGCAGGCCGAGGGCATCAGCCTCAAGAAGTGGTTCGCCGAGGACACCGATCGTGTCAAGGAGCTGAGCTTCGACGCCGGCGACCTGCACTTCGACCTGTCCAAGAACCTCATCAAGCCGGAGACCCTCCAGCTGTTCGTGCACCTGGCCCGCGAGGTCAAGCTCGACGAGCGCATCAAGGCCATGTACCACGGCGTGCACATCAACAACACCGAGGACCGCGCCGTGCTGCACACCGCGCTGCGCCGCCCGGTCGAGGACGAGGGCAAGTACATCGTCGACGGTCAGGACACCGTCAAGGACGTGCGTGAGGTCCTCGACAAGATCTACGCCTTCGCCGACGAGGTCCGCTCCGGCAAGTGGACCGGCATCACCGGCCGCAAGATCGAGACCGTCGTCAACATCGGCATCGGCGGCTCCGATCTGGGTCCCGTCATGGCCTACGAGGCCCTCAAGCCGTACGCGGACGCCGGCATCTCCGCCCGCTACATCTCCAACATCGATCCGAACGACTTGGCCGAGAAGACCAAGGGCCTGGATCCGGAGACCACGCTGTTCATCATCGTCTCCAAGACCTTCACCACGCTGGAGACCCTGACCAACGCCCGCGAGGCCCGCACCTGGCTGCTCGAGGAGCTCGCCGCCAACGGCGCCATCAACTCCGACGACGCCGCCCAGAAGGCCGAGGCCATCAAGAAGCACTTCGTCGCCGTGTCCACCAACCTGCAGAAGGTCGAGGAGTTCGGCATCGACCCGGCCAACGCGTTCGGCTTCTGGAACTGGGTCGGCGGCCGCTACTCCGTCGACTCCGCCGTCGGCACCTCCCTGGCCGTCGTCTTCGGCCCGGCCCGCTTCGAGGAGTTCCTGCACGGCTTCCACGAGATCGACGAGTACTTCGCGAACACCCCGTTCGAGAAGAACGTCGTCGTCCTGCTCGGCATGCTCAACGTCTGGTACCGCAACTTCTTCAAGGCCGCCTCCCACGCGGTCCTGCCGTACGACCAGTACCTGCACCGCTTCCCGGCCTACCTGCAGCAGCTGACCATGGAGTCCAACGGCAAGTCCGTGCGCTGGGACGGCACCCCGGTCACCACCGAGACCGGCGAGATCTTCTGGGGCGAGCCGGGCACCAACGGCCAGCACGCCTTCTACCAGCTGATCCACCAGGGCACCCAGCTCATCCCGGCCGACTTCATCGCGTTCGTCAACACCCCGAACCCGACCAAGGACGGCGACCAGGACGTGCACGAACTGTTCCTCGGCAACTACTTCGCGCAGACCAAGGCGCTCGCGTTCGGCAAGACCGCCGACGAGGTCCGCGCCGAGGGCACCCCGGAGGAGATCGTCCCGGCCCGTGTGTTCACCGGCAACCGCCCGACCACCTCCATCTTCGGCGTCGCGCTGACCCCGTTCGCGCTCGGCGAGCTCATCGCCCTGTACGAGCACATCACCTTCGTCGAGGGCACCGTGTGGGGCCTCGACTCCTACGATCAGTGGGGCGTCGAGCTCGGCAAGCAGCTGGCCAAGCAGATCACCCCGGCCATCTCCAAGGACGACGAGGCCCTGGCCGCCCAGGACGCCTCCACCAAGTCCCTGATCGAGTTCTACCGCGCGAACCGCGAGTTCTGATCGGATCCGGCCGGCGTCCGTCATCGGCCGGTGACCGGTAGACGACGGAACCGACGGCACGGAGCGAAGCGCCCGGCACCGCATGTGGTGCCGGGCGCTTCGTCGTTCCGCCCGCAGGGATATCCCGAGGTCCGGGGGTGCGCGACGACAAGTTGTCTGATATCCTATATCTATACATGCAGTCAGCCGGCATGCGGCCCAACGCGGGGTCGGGACCATCGTCGACGACGAGGTTGAGTCGCCCTCCCATCCCGTGCGCCGCACCGGCAAGCGAACCATCGATACGATTACGACGTTCCTTCCGGAAAGAAAAGAGGCAACATGTCCGTGACGGGGAACATGGGAGCGGCGGACGGCGCCCCGCATGACGCACGGAGCAGCGCCGTGCGCGCGCAGATCGCGTCGCTGTCCGGCCTGAGCGGGTTCGACGTGCCGTCCGTCGGCGTCGTCGCCGGACGTTCGGCGATGCGCAGCCGCTGCGACATCGCGATGGACGCGATCAAGTCCTACATCATCCGCGAGCATCTGACGATGGGCGATCCGCTGCCCAACGAGGCCATGCTGTGCAACGAGCTCGGCGTGTCCCGCTCGTCGGTGCGCGAGGCGGTGCGCAAGCTCGAGGCGCTGCACATCGTCAGCGTGGAGCACGGCAAGGGCATGTTCGTGGGCGACGTCTCCCTCGACCCCCTCGTCGATTCGCTCAGCTTCCGCGCGATGATCGACAACAACGAGAACCTCGTGGAGCTGCGCAACGTCATCCAGGTGCGCCGCGTGCTGGATCTCGGCGTCGCCCAGCAGGTGGTCGACGCGATGCGCGGCACCGAGCAGCCCGAGTTGGAGGAGCTGGCGCGCGAGATGAGCGTGTCCGCGTCGGAGCGCATGACCTTCCTCAACCAGGACATCGACTTCCACACCCGGCTGCTCGAATGCGTGCACAACAACGTGCTCAGCCAGCTCGCCCGCAGTCTGTGGCTGGTGCACATGGCCGTGCTGCCGCAGCTGAACCTCTCGGTCAGCCAGAGCCTCGACGTCACCGCCCACGCCCACGCCGACATGCTGCGCGCCGCGCTCGACGGCGACGTGGAGGCGTACCGCGCGGCGGTCGTGGAGCACTACAAGCCGATCGAGGCGATCCTCGACTCCCACCTGAACTGACGTTCCGGCGTTCCGGCCGGTGGGCGGCGGACCGGCGGTTCCGGCCGCCCCGCCGCCGGTCGGCCGTCCTCCGCACTCCGCCGCACACAACAGTTGTCTGATGTCCGATGAGATGATATCCTTGGGTGGTCACCCACCACAGTTTCAAGGAGGAAACTCATGGACCCAACGTCCTATGTCGTCGGCGCCTACGCCTCGCTGCCGAGCGGGCGCGACGACCAGGAACGCTACTACGCCCTGCTGGGGTCGGACGCCTCCATCGACGGCTCCGAACTGCCGTTCCCCGGCGACCTCGCCGACCCCGACTCCCGTGCATGGCTCGCCCGCGCCCTGCCCGGCCACTGGCACCGCAACACCGTCACGATGATCCCGGGCACCATGCAGCGCATCGGCCGCGACCCGCGCTTCGGCCTGGCCTGCGGCGACGAGACCGGCAGGCTCGCCGCCGTCGCGCAGCTCATCGCCGCCCGCGAGGCCATCGCCGACATGGCCGACATCCGCGGCGCCAACGACGTCGCCTTCATCGAGATCCACACCGGGCCGACCGGTCGCGCCGACGCGTCGGCGATGCGCCGCACCCTCGACGAGATCACCGCGTGGGACTGGCTCGGCACCGGCATCGTCATCGAGCACTGCGACCGCTTCATCGCCGGACGCAAGCCCGAGAAGGGCTTCCTGCCCATCGACGACGAGATCGCGCTGTGCCGCGACGCGGGAATCGGTCTGACCGTCAACTGGGGCCGCAGCTGCGTCGAGGGCCGCGACGCATGGCTTCCGGCCGAGCACATCCGCCGCGCCGCCGACGCCGGCGTGCTCGTCGGACTCATGTTCTCCGGCGCCGGCCCCGAGGCCACGCGCTACGGCTACGAGTGGATCGACGGCCACCTGCCGATGGCCCCCGACGAGCCGACGTCGTGGATGGACGCGGCGGCCGTGGGGGAGTGCGCCCGCCTCGCCGCGGCCTCGCCGGCGCTCGCCTACGTCGGCGCGAAGGTGTGCGTCCCGGCCGAGGCCGATCTGGACGAGCGCGCGGCGTTCCTGTCCCACATCCGCGACGCCGCGGGGTTCGGAGGCCGGGTATGAGCGACGTCGCGTACCTGACGTTCGACATCGGCGGCACGAAGATCGCCTCCGGACTGGTCCGGCTGCCCCGCGACCCCGACGGCGCGCCCGAGGTGACCGACGTGACCTCGATACCCACGCTGCCCGAGCGCGGCGGCGACGACATCCTCGAGCGGCTGCTGCGCCTCGCGTCCGACCGTCTGCGCGCCTGCCGCGAATCCGACATCCCGATCGCGGGCGTCGGCATCGGCTCGGCCGGCGTGGTCGACATCGAATCCGGCGTGATCCTGTCCGCCACGGATCTGATCCCGGGCTGGGCGGGCCAGCGCATCGCCGAGGCGTTCGCCGGCATCACCGACCTGCCGTTCCGCATGGTCGGCGACGTCGGCGCGCACGGCCTGGGCGAATCGACGTACGGCGCCGGCCGCGGCCATCGGCGCGTGCTGTCCGTGGGCGTGGGCACCGGCATCGGCGGCGCGATCGTGGACGACGGCCGGCTGGTCGTCGGCGCGCACGGCGTGGCCGGGCACATCGGACACATGTCGCACGGCTTGGGCGACGGCGTGCCGTGCTCGTGCGGCGCGACGGCCGGGCACATCGAGCCGGTCGCCTCCGGCACGGGACTCGGCACGCTGTACAACCGGATGCGCCCCGAGGGCGTCGACCCGGTGCCCGACGGCAAGGCCGTGAGCGACCTGGTCGCCGCCGGCGACGCGTTCGCCGCGCGCGTCATGGCCGTCAGCGCGCGGGCGCTGGGGGAGTGCCTGGCCGGCGCGTGCAACCTGCTCGACCCCGACGCGGTCGTGGTCTCCGGATCCGTGGCCGGCGCCGGCGAGGTGTGGTGGGACGCGCTGCGCGAGGGCTTCGCCGCCGGCGCACTGCCGCTGGTCGCCCCCACTCCGCTCCTGCCCGGTGCGCTGGGCGGCGCCGCGCCGCTGATCGGCGCCGCGGTGGCAGTCGCGCGGGCGTCGTGAGACCCGCCGCGCATCAATCATCTCCGAACCCAAATGGACACACACGTACAAACGCAACAGAAAGGCACACTCATGCATCCGGTCGTGGAACAACTCAAGGGCGGTCTCGTGGTCAGCTGCCAGGCCTATCCGGGCGAACCGCTGCGCCACCCCGAGACGATGGCGCAGATGGCGATGGCCGCCGAGATCGGCGGGGCCCGGGCCATCCGCTGCCAGGGGCTCGCGGACATCGCCGCCATCAAGGGGCAGGTGAAGGTCCCGGTCATCGGCATCTGGAAGGAGGGCGACGAGGGCGTGTACATCACGCCGACCCTGCGTCACGCGCGGTGCTGCGCCGCCGCCGGCGCCGACGTCGTCGCGATCGACGCGACCAGGCGCCCCCGCCCGGACGGGCTGACGTACGCGCAGACCGTGGAGGCGCTGCACCGCGACGGCGTGGTTGTCATGGCCGACTGCGGCAGCTTCGCCGACGCGCAGCAGGCGGTCGACGCCGGCACCGACATCATCTCGACCACGCTCTCCGGCTACACCGGCGAGCGCGAGAAGACCGACGGCCCCGACTTCGAGCTGCTCGAGCAGATGATCGCCGCATTCCCGGACGTGCCGGTGCTGTGCGAGGGGCGCATCCACACGCCCGACCAGCTCGCGGCCGTGATGGAGCGCGGCGCGTGGGCGGCGGTCGTGGGCACCGCGATCACGCATCCGACGACGATCACGCGTTGGTTCGCGGAGCGCCTGTAGGCTTCGCGGGCCGCATCGGACCGGGGCGAGACGGGCCGGACTGGACCATGGCGGTCCGGTCCGGCCCGCGCCGTATCCGGGCCGGGGCGGGGGCCGGGTCCGGGGAGTCCGGGAGGTGACCGGCCCGCGATGGCGCGGTCCGCCCCCCGGTCGGCGGCCCCGTCGTACGCGTCGCCGGTGACACGCCGAACGGGAGGTGAGTTGTCTGATGACAGATGCCTTATCTCCCAACGATGTTAGTGCTAACGGAAGCTGCTCCTCCATTCACCCCATTTGAAATAAGATGTCTGATGTCTTAACATTAACGTGTCTCCGGAACCCAGCGACGGGAGCCGGATCGCCCGCATCGCGGGTGCAACGACGCAACCCAACAAATCAAGAATCAACCACAACCCAACTCAACCCAATCAAACCGAACCGATCCGATCGATCGACTCAATGAAGAGGAGAACCCATGAAATTCGGCAAGAGGCTCATCGGCGTGGCGGCCGCGGTGGCGGCGTGCGCGCTGACGCTCAGCGGCTGCGGCGGAGGCAACGCCCAGACCCAGACGGCCGGCGGCACGTCGGTCGCGGACACCATCACGGCGCAGGTCGCCTACGCCACCCGCGACTTCTCCCCGTCCACCACGTCCAGCGCCTTGGCGATGGCCGGCAACTGGCACGTGACCGAACCGCTGTACGCGCTCAACTACAAGGACTACTCCGTCCACAACGCGCTCGCCGCCGGTGAGCCGAAGCAGGTGTCCGACACCGAGTACGTCGTCACCCTGCGCGACGGGGCGAAGTTCTCCGACGGCACGGCCGTCACCGCCGACGACGTGGTCTCCTCCTACAAGCGCACCACCGCCGAGGGCAGCCTGTACATCTCGATGCTCGACTTCATCGACTCGGTCGAGGCCACCGGCGACAACCAGGTGACCTTCCACCTCAAGCAGGCGTTCCCGATGTTCAAGCAGCGCCTCGCCCTCATCCAGATCGTCCCCTCCTCGATGAGCGACGACGACCTCAAGGCCCAGCCGGTCGGCTCCGGCCCGTGGAAGTACACCGAGATCACCGACCAGCAGGTCAAGTTCGACAAGAACGACGAGTACAACGGCGACTACCCGGCCCAGACCAAGCACATGGTGTGGAACGTCGCCGTCGACGACACCTCCCGCGTCACCGCCATGCAGGCCGGCAAGGTCGACGTCATGGAGATGGTCCCCGCCAACGCGTTCCAGACCCTCCAGTCCTCCGGCTCCGAGCTCGAGACCGTCCAGGGCTTCAACCTGCCGTTCCTGATGTTCAACACCAAGAAGGCTCCGTTCGACAAGAAGGAGGTCCGCCAGGCGGTCTTCTACGCGATCGACACCCAGAAGCTCATCGACAACCAGATGTCCGGCCAGGCCACCGCCGCCACGAGCTTCCTGCCCGAGAACTTCGAGAACTACCACAAGGCCAGCAACGTCTACACCAAGAACGTCGCGAAGGCCAAGTCCCTGCTCAAGCAGGCCGGCGTCAGCGGCACCATCAACTTCACGCTGTACACCACCGACCACTCCTGGATCACCCAGCTGGCCCCGCAGATCAAGAACGATCTGGCCGAGATCGGCATGAACGTCGACATCCAGTCCATGGCCTCCTCCGCCCTCTACCCGAACATCACCGACAAGGAGAACGCGGACTACTCGATGGTCCTCGCCCCGGGCGATCCGTCCGTCTTCGGCAACGACCCCGACCTGCTCATGAACTGGTGGTACGGCGACAACGCCTGGACTAAGACCCGCACCTTCTGGAAGGACTCCGAGGGCTACACCAAGCTGCACTCGCTGATGGACCAGGCCCTCGCCGCCTCCAGCGACAGCGAGCGCCAGGAGTACTGGAACCAGTGCTTCGACCTGCTCAGCGAGGAGGTCCCGCTCTACCCGCTCTTCCACCGCAAGACAACCACCGCGTTCAAGAAGGGCGTGTTCAAGAGCGTCGACGCGATCGGCTCCACCGGCATCAACCTCGTGGACGCCAAGCTCGCCCAGTGATCCCGGTGATCCCGGCGGTCCCGCGGACCGCCTGACACCCGTCCGGCGGCGTGCGCCAGTCCCCAAACGCGAGGCGCACGCCGCCGGCCCCCGCGACCCGCGCCTCGCGCGGCACCGGCCCTCCCGCGTCGGTGGACCCGGACGGGAGGGCCTTGCCATGCCCGCCCGCACCCGCCGAACCGCCCGTCCGCATTCGCATCCCGCATCCCGCATCCATCCATCCGTCAACCCACACAGGAAACCGAAGTGAACAATCTGCTACGACTCCTGGGCAGACGACTGATCGCCCTGCCCTTCATGGCGTTCGGAGTGACCCTGCTGGTCTACTTCCTGATGTCCTTCTCCCAGTACGACCCCGCGGTCGCCGCGCTCGGCGAGAACGCCACGCCGGCCGCCCTCGCCCAGTACCGCCACGAAATGGGCTACGACCGCCCGTGGTGGGAACAGTTCTTCTCCTACCTCGGCGGCCTCCTGCACGGCGACCTCGGCGTGTACGGCGTCAACAAGGACTCCGTCGCCGCCCGCATCGGCCAGGCCTTCCCGATCACCCTCCAGCTGACCTTCATCGGCCTGATCATCGCCGTGGTCCTCGCCGTCATCTTCGGCGTGCTCGCCGCCCTCTACCGCGACACCTGGGTCGACCAGGCCATCCGCGTGGTCTCCATCATCGCCATCGCCACCCCGTCCTTCTGGCTGGGCGTCCTGCTCATCTACGTGTGCCAGATCAAGATGGCCTGGCTGCCGGGCGCCGGCGAACTGCCCGCCTTCGGCACCGATCCGGCCGGCTACCTGGCCCGCATGGCCATGCCGAGCTTCGCGCTGGGCCTGCCCGTGGCCGGCTCCCTCACCCGCATCATCCGCACCTCGATGGTCGAGGAGCTGGACAAGGACTACGTGCGCACCGCCATCGGCGCCGGCGTGCCCAAGGGCGTCGTCGTGGCCCGCAACGTGTTCAGGAACGCGCTGATCACCCCGGTCACCATGCTCGGCATGAAGATCGGCTACCTCATGGGCGGCGCCATCGTCATCGAGGTCATCTTCGCCCTGCCCGGCATGGGCACCGCGATGTTCGACGGCATCAACAACAACCAGCCCACCCTCGTGCAGGGCGTTGCGCTGGTCGTGGCCCTCGCCTTCATGGTGGTCAACGTGATCGTCGACCTGCTCTATGTCCTCATCAACCCGCGAATCAGGACGGTGTGACGATGCTCGGAAGCAACAACGCAACCCGTGAGTTCAGCAAGCCCGGAGTCAAGGTGAAGGTGCGCCGCTGGTCGAGCATGACCATCGGCACCCGCATCTCCGTCATCGTGATCGCGCTCCTCGCGCTCGCCGCCGTGTTCGCGGCGGTCGTCACCCCGCATGACCCCACCGAGATCACCCTGAGCTACCAGGCGCCGACCGCCGACCACTGGTTCGGCACCGACAACCTCGGACGAGACGTCTTCTCCCGCGTCATCTACGGCGCCCGCTACTCGCTCGTCATCGGCCTGAGCTCGATCTTCTTCGCGCTCGTCGTCGGCTCCATCATCGGCGCCGTCGCCGCCGTGTCCCGCACGTGGATCTCCGAGATCATCATGCGACTGATCGACGTGGTCATGTCCGTGCCGACGATCGCCCTCGCCGCGGTGTTCGTCTCCATCCTCGGCCAGTCGATGATCGGCATCATCATCTCGATCGGCGTGCTCTACGTGCCGCAGATCGCCCGCATCGTGCGCGCGAACATCATCAGCGAGTACGGCAAGGACTACGTGCGTGCGGTCATCGTCTCCGGCGCCCGCGCCCCGTGGATCCTGTTCAAGCACGTCACGCGCAACATCGCCGCCCCCGTCATGGTGTTCACCACCCTGTCCGTGGCCGACGCGATCGTCTTCGAGGCCTCGCTGTCCTTCATCAACGCCGGCATCCCCGAGCCGACCCCGACCTGGGGCAACATCCTGTCGTCCGCCAAGGCCGGCGTGCTCTACGGCTACTGGTGGCAGGCGATGTTCCCGGGTCTGGCGATCATGATCACCGTGCTGTGCCTCAACATCCTCTCCGAGGGCATCACCGACGCGATGGTGGCCGCGCCGACCGCGCCGATCCGCCAGAGCGAGGACGAGAAGGAGCTCAGCCGCAAGGAGGACCGCCTGCTCGTCGACCCGGTGGCCGCCTACGCCGCCCAGCACGAGAGCCTCGAACTGCGTCTCGCCCAGCTGCGCGAGGCCGAGCTCAAGCGCAAGGACCGCTTCATCCCGCTCTCCCAGGAGCCGCCGGTCATCGAGGTCAAGGACCTGTGCATCAAGTTCCCGCGCCACGGCGACGTGAACGTGGTGGACCACCTGTCCTTCGCGGTGCGCCCCGGCGAGACGATGGGCCTGGTCGGCGAGTCCGGCTGCGGCAAGTCGATCACGTCCCTGGCCATCATGGGTCTGCTCGATCCGAAGGCCGAGATCAGCGGCGAGATCCTGTTCAACGGCCGCAACCTCGTGGGCCTGAGCCCCAAGGAGCACAACGCGCTGCGCGGCCACGAGATCGCCATGGTCTATCAGGACGCGCTCTCCAGCCTCAACCCGTCCATGCTCATCAAGGCCCAGATGAAGCAGCTGACCAAGCGCGGCGGCACCCGTACCGCCGAGGAGCTGCTCGAGCTGGTGGGCCTCGACCCCAAGCGTACGCTCGAGTCCTACCCGCACGAGCTGTCCGGCGGCCAGCGCCAGCGCGTGCTCATCGCCATGGCCCTGACCCGCGACCCGAAGCTCATCATCGCCGACGAGCCGACCACCGCGCTCGACGTGACCGTGCAGAAGCAGGTCATCGACCTGCTCAACGAGCTGCGCGAGAAGCTCGGCTTCGCGATGATCTTCGTCAGCCACGATCTGGCGCTCGTCGCCAAGGTCGCGCACTCGGTCACCGTCATGTACGCCGGCCAGGTGGTCGAGCAGGCCTCCATCAAGGAGATCCTCACCGACCCCCGCCACGAGTACACCCGCGGCCTGCTCGGCTCCGTCACCTCCATCGAGGCCGGTCAGGGACGTCTGCACCAGGTGCCCGGCACCGTGCCCTCCCCGGCCGACTTCCCGAAGGGCGACCGCTTCGCGCCGCGCTCCTCGCATCCGGACCGTGGCCTCGACACCCGCCCGGTGATGAAGCAGGTGCCAGGCACCCAGCACTGGGTCGCCTGCCAGCCCGACGACCCGGAGCCGGCGCCCGCGCCCGATTTCACCTACGACTGGTTCGCCCCGAGCCCCGAAGTCGCGGCGCGAGAGGCGGCCGAGACCCTGAAGGGAGTACAGCGATGAGCAGCAACGACACCCCGATCATCGAGCTGAGGGACGCCGAGGTGGTGTTCACCACGCGCGCCGGCACCCTCTTCCACCCGAAGAAGGTCACCGCCGTCAACAAGGTGAACCTCCGGCTCATGCCCGGACGGACCATCGGCATCGTCGGCGAGTCCGGCTGCGGCAAGTCCACCACCGCCAACGTGATGTGCGGTCTGCAGTCCGTCACCGGCGGCAAGGTCTTCTTCAAGGGCCAGGACGTCACCAAGCGCACCGCCAAGGAGCGCATGGACATCGGCCGCGTGGTCTCCGTGGTCTTCCAGGACCCGGCCACCGCGCTCAACGCCCGCATGAGCGTGCAGGACCAGCTCATGGACCCGCTGATCGTGCACAAGCTCGGCTCCGCCGAGGCCCGTCGCAAGCGCGCCTACGAGCTGATCGACATGGTCGGCCTGCCCAAGTCGGCGCTCAACGCGCTGCCCGGCCAGCTCTCCGGCGGCCAGCGCCAGCGCGTCGCGATCGCCCGAGCGCTCTCGCTCAACCCGGACGCGATCATCGCCGACGAGCCGACCAGCGCCCTGGACGTGTCCGTGCGCGCGCAGATCCTCAACCTGCTGTCCGACCTCAAGAAGTCGCTCGGCCTGTCGATGGTGTTCATCAGCCACGACATCCAGACGGTCCGCTACGTCTCCGACGAGATCGTCGTGATGAACCACGGCACCATCGTCGAGCACGGCGAGGCCAAGGACGTGCTGTACAACCCGCAGGACGACTACACCAAGCTGCTGCTGGGCGCCGCGCCGTCCCTGCTGCACCCGACCAAGGACGAGTGCATCTGACGCACCCGCCCGGGGCGCGCCACCCCCCGGCGTGCCCCGCCGACATTCCATCCAACCCAATCCACGAACCCACGGGGCACGGAAGCCCCGAAGCATCGAAAGCGCAAAGGAACCATCATGAACCACACCTTCCGCGGCGTCATCCCGCCGGTCGTCACCCCGCTGACCGCCGAACGCGAACTGGACCGCGCCAGCTTCAAGCGTTCCATCGACCGCCTGATCGACGCCGGCGTCGACGGCCTGTTCTTCCTCGGCTCGTCCGGCGAGGTCGTCTTCAGCACCGACGCGCGCCGCCGCGAGATCATCGAGGCCGCCGTCGAGTTCGTCGCCGGCCGCGTGCCGGTCCTCGTCGGCTGCATCGACACGGAGACCGAGCGCGTCATCGAGCACGCGAAGGTCGCCGCCGAACTGGGCGCCGACGCGATCGTCGCCACCGCGCCGTTCTATGCGCTCGGCGGCCTGCCCGAGATCGAGCGCCACTTCAGGTTGATCCACGAGGCCGTGGACCTGCCGCTGTTCGCCTACGACATCCCCGTGTGCGTCCACGTCAAGCTGCCCGGCGACCTGCTGATCCGCCTCGGCCTCGACGGCGTGCTCACCGGCGTCAAGGACTCCTCCAACGACGACGTCGCCTTCCGCTTCCTCGTCGACGCCAACCGCAAGGCCGGCCATCCGCTGATCCTGCTCACCGGCCAGGAGGTCGTCGTCGACGGCGCCTATATGGCCGGCGCCGACGGCAGCGTGCCGGGCCTGGGCAACGTGGAGTGCACCGGCTACGTGCGCATGTGGAAGGCCTGCGAGGCCGGCGACTGGGCCACCGTGCGCACCGAGCAGGACAAGCTCGCCGCGCTGATGAACATCGTGAACGTCACCTCCGGCGTCTCCGGCTTCGGCGCCGGCGTCGGCGCGTTCAAGACCGCCATGGCGCTGCTCGGCGTGTTCGACACCAACCAGATGCCCAACCCGGTCCAGCCGCTCAAGGGCGCGAACGTGGAGGCCGTGGCCGCCGTCCTGCGCGAGTGCGGCCTCGAGCCGGTGCGCACGCCCGAGGAGGTGAGCGCCTCCACCGAGGTCTGAGTCCGATCCGATCGTCGCCTGTCACGGTAGCGGCTGGGCGCCCGCGTCATCGTTCGCCGATGGCGTCGGGCGCCCTTTCGCGTTGCGCGTCGTTCTCCGTCCCGGTCTTGGCCGCGTAACCCGGCGCGACTATCCTTGGGAGGGGAAGGAAACGTCAATCGCGACGCAAGGAGGCAACGCATGACGGGAGCAGTCAGGACATACCGGACCGACTATCCAATGGCGGCGAAGGTCTACTTCACGCGCGATATCAGCCCCGCCGGGCTGATGCGCGTGTACGAGGCGCTCGGCGCGCATCCGCAGGGGAGGGTCGCGGTCAAGCTGAGCTCGGGGGAGGGCGGCAACACGCACTACCTGCAGCCGGCGCTGATCAAGGACTTGGTGCAGCGGCTCAACGGCACGATCGTCGAGTGCAACACGGCGTACGCCGGCACGCGCGACACGTCCGAGCACCACTGGAGGACCATCAGGGAGCACGGGTTCATGGACATCGCCCCGTGCGACATCCAGGACGAGGAGGGCGAGATCGAGATCCCGGTCGAGGGCGGCCGGCGCATCAGCGGCGACATCGTCGGCTCGCACTTCCCGAACTACGACTACTATGCGGTGCTCTCGCACTTCAAGGGCCACATGATGGGCGGCTTCGGCGGGGCCCTGAAGAACATCTCGATCGGCATGGCCTCGTCGAACGGCAAGCGCCGCCTGCACTCGGGCCAGGACGAGATCCTCCCGAACCCGTTCAGCGGCGATCAGGACGCGTTCCTCGAGGCGATGGCCGAGGCCGCGACCGCCGTGTTCAACACGCTCAAGGGCGAGATGCTCTTCATCAACGTGATGAACAACCTCTCCGTCGACTGCGACTGCGACGGCCATCCGCACGCGCCGGTCATGGACGACATCGGCATCTGCGGCTCGCTCGACCCGGTGGCCGTCGACCAGGCGTGCGTCGACATGGTGTACGTCTCGAAGGACAACAAGGAGCCGCTCATCGAGCGTATCGAGTCGCGCCACGGCATCCACACCATCGAACACGCCGTCGAGATGGGCCTCGGCAGCCGCGAATACCAGCTCGTCGACCTCGACAAGCGCTGAAGCCATCCGGGGCCGGCCCTCCCCGCCGAGAAGCCCGAGAGACCATGGGCGAAGCCGGCCGGCCCGCTTTCACGCCGCCCCCTCCGGTACAGGGGCCGCCGGCGAAGCTAACCGGGGGAGCAATCCCCGCATCATACCCGTGAAAGGAATTCGTCATGCAATCACCATCCGAATCCGCGACGCGCGCCTACGCGCTGCCGTCCGTGAGGTTCCAGTCCATCGCGGCGGTCCTCGCCGTGGTCGCCGCCGTCGCCCTGCCGCAGGTCTTCCATGTGGCCGGCGCGGCGATGGGCCTGGGCACGATGATCGGCCAGACCCTGCTGCCGATGCACCTGCCCGTGCTGCTCGTGGGCCTGCTGGCCGGCCCGTTCGCGGGCCTTGCCACCGGAGCGCTCGCGCCGATCATCAGCTTCGTGCTGACCGGCATGCCGATGGCGCCGATGGTCCCGTTCATGGTCATCGAGCTTGCCTCTTACGGCCTGTTCGCGGGGCTTCTTCGCGGGGTCGAACTGCCTGCGGCCGTGCCCTCGCCGCTCGGCTGGCTGGGCAAGCTCGTCGCCGCGCAGGTCGCCGGTCGTCTGGTCGACGCCCTCGCCATCGCCGTGGCTGTCTACCTGCTCGGCAACGCGAGCATGTCCGTCGCGAGCGTGTGGGCCGCCGTCGGCACCGGTCTGCCGGGCCTCATCCTGCAGTGGGTGCTCATCCCGGTCGTCATGGCCGCCGTCGACCGCCATCGCGACTGATCGTGGACGGAATGCCGTCGGGATGGCCACCGCAACGTGTTGTTTCGTCTGAATGAGACCGGACTGTGTTTCTTAGGCACATTGTGCGTTTCCTAGGCAGGTGCCCTGCGGCATCCGCCGCGTGACCCTCGGGAATCCGGCCGTTTTCGGCGGAGATTCACGGACGATGTGCCTAGGAAACGCAAAAACTGCCTAAGAAGTGAGGGGAAGGTGCCGTATGGATGATCTGGAACGTGCGAAGGCCGTGCTGCTGGGCGACGATACGCTCGGGGTCGCGGCCTGCCGCACTCCGGCCGGCGGGCCGGGGGATGGCGGTGCTGACAGGGACGACGCAATCGAGACCCTGACCGGTTCCGGCCGCGGCGTGCGCCCGCTGCTGCAGTGGCTGGCCGCGGGCGCACGCCTCGACGGGTTCTCGGCCGCCGACCGCGTGGTCGGCAAGGGCGCGGCGCTGCTCTACGCGAAGCTCGGCGTCAAAGCCGTCTGGGCCGCGACGATGAGCGAGGCGGGGCTCGCCGCCCTGCGCGCGCACGGCATCGAGGCGTCCTACGGCACGCTCGTGCCCGTCATCCTCAACAGAGACGGGACCGGCATGTGTCCGATAGAGCGATCCGTGGCATCCATAGACGACCTCGACGCGGCCGAAACCGCCATCCGCGCCGCCGTCGCCCGTCTCATGGCGCGGTGAGCGCGCAGAGAACGGTTCTCATTAAGAAACGTGTGAGCCCCAGACGCGCGCCAATCGCACACGCGCACCTCCGAATCCTTGGAATATTGGGCTTTTCGGCGATGTGCGGTTGTGTGTTCATGTGCGGTAGGCTCACACGTTCGTTGTTGAGAACCGTTCTCTGCGCGCGGGTCCTTGTCCCCACACTCCAATATTCTGGATGATTGCTGTGTCGTGACGCGGGTCGCCGCATAAACCCGTGTCGCTCAAGGTCCAGCCGGGCTGCCGTGAGGCGCGATTCCCGGCGGATTGGCACCCCCTCCGGGCAGACCCGCGAGGGAAAGAAAATCGGCAGGCGTGGAGCCGCGCGGGCGGGATGCCCGGATCGTGGCCGTGAAACGCCCGCCCTGACCGGTGGCCGATATGCGGCGGCACCTAAGGATCAATCATGGTTAACGCCATCGAGGCTTTCGACGCCAAGCACATGAAGCCGGCCGAGGAGATCCCGGCCTTCCGTCCGGGCGACACCGTCGACGTGAACGTCAAGATCAAGGAAGGCAACAACTCCCGTATCCAGACCTTCACCGGTGTGGTCATCGCCCGTAAGGGCGCCGGCGTGCGCGAGACCTTCATCGTCCGCAAGATCAGCTTCGGCACCGGTGTGGAGCGTCGCTTCCCGCTGCACTCCCCGTCCATCGACTCCATCAAGGTCGTGCGTCTGGGCCGCGTCCGCCGCGCCAAGCTGTACTACCTGCGCGCCCTGCGCGGCAAGGCCGCTCGTATCGTCGAGCGTCGCGCCAAGTGACGTCGATCCGCTGAAGAGCGGAAAGCGTGAAATCCGGCCCGGAGACCACTGGTTCTCCGGGCCGTTTCCATACCCACGCACTATGATGGGCCGAGCCGTGAAGCGACGCACAGGAAGGGAACCATGGCACTCAACGAATCCGACGAACGCGACCAGTACACCATCGACGTGGCCAACCACGGCGTCGATCCGTCCGACATGCCCGTGACCGCCGAAGTCGTCGGCGTCGTCGACGAACCGGTCGATCCGGCGGTGGGTGGTCGCGCCGCCAAGTCCGACGGCCATACCGACGGTGGGTTCTCCTGGCGCGACACGCTCATCTGGTGCGGCATCCCGATCCTCATCGTCCTGCTGATCCGAATCCTGCTCGTCGGCTTCTACGAGATCCCGTCGCGTTCGATGGAGAGCACGATCGAACCCGGCGACCGCGTCGTCACCTCCAAGCTCACGCCGCGCGTCTTCGACCTCCGGCGCGGCGACGTCGTCGTCTTCCATGACCCCGCCGACTGGCTCTCCGGTGAGCAGTCGGGCAATCCGCTGGCCGGCGACTACCTCATCAAGCGCCTCATCGGCCTGCCCGGCGACACCGTCGAATGCGAGGGCGCCGGCCAGCCGATCACGGTCAACGGCGTGGCCATCGACGAAAGCGCCTACCTCAAGGAGGGCGTCGACCCCAGCGCCTTCCCATTCAGCGTCAAGGTCACCGCCGGCCACGTCTTCGTCATGGGCGACAACCGCGCCAACTCCTCCGACTCCCGCTACCATCAGGACGACGGCGACCACGGCCTGGTCCCCATCTCCGACGTCGTCGGCGTCGGCCTCGTCCGCTACTGGCCGCTCGACCGCATGAGCACGCTCGACGCCCACCACGAGGTCTTCGAGAACGTGCCCGACGCGTCGAGCGCCTCGAAGTGACGGCCTGCCGCGTCCGCCGACGGCCCGAAGGAAGTCCACGATGATCACGCCGACACTCGATATGGAACGCGACCTCGCCGCGCAGGGGTACGACCTCGTGTGCGGCTTCGACGAGGTCGGCCGCGGCGCGCTCGCCGGCCCGGTGATGGTCGGCTGCGCGGCGGTGTGGTCGCGCGACCTGCTGGGAGCGGACTTCGGCACGGCGTCCGACTCCATGCCGTCGACCCGTTCCGCATCGACGGTCGATTCCCCGTCGACGTCCGACTCCGCCGTCCGCCGCGCTCCGCTGGCCGTCCCGGCCGGCGTCGCCGACTCCAAGCTGCTGACCGAGCACCGCCGCGAGGCCATCTACGACGAGCTGACCGAGTGGTGCGCGGCCTACGCCGTCGGCTCCGCGTCGAACGCCGAGATCGACGAGTGGGGCATCACCTACGCCCTCGGCGTCGCCGCCCTGCGCGCCCTCGCCGAGGTCGAGCGCAAGCTCGGACTGACGACCCCTCCGGGCGGTGAGCGTCCGGATCGTCCCATCCGCGTCGGCGCGATCCTCGACGGCCCGAGCGACTACATCACCAAGGCGATGAACACCTTCGACGCCCCCGACGTGCCGATTCCTGCACACGTTGTCACCAAGGTCAAGGGCGACCGCCACTGCGCCGTCGTCGCCACCGCCGCCGTGATCGCCAAGGTCACCCGTGACCACCTCATGACCGAGCTCGCCGCCTCCGACCCCAAATACGCCCCCTACGAATGGGAGCGCAACAAGGGCTACGGCACCGAGACCCACCGCGCCGCCATCTTCGCCCAAGGCCCCAGCGACCTCCACCGCCTCAGCTGGAAGCTCGTGTAGGCACGGCGCCCGGCCCCGTCCCGTGGATGCCACGCTGCCGGCGGAAGCGCCCGGTCCAGCCACGGCACGCAATGCCCAACGCAACACATCGCCGAAACAGAGCGGGCGGTCGTCGGCCTCCGTTCCGGACCGTAGGCTTGGCCGAGCGGCCTTGAGCGTGTCCGGAACGGAGGCCGACGACCGCCCGCGGTCACCTGGAGCCGGATGCAATCCATAAAATCCATAAGTTGACACGGAGAATGTGACTGTGAGCGCTCACGTGTCGGACGCGTGTTCGCGATAAGCTGGAACCCATAAGTGCAGTGCCGCGCGGAAGGAGAAGAGGTATGGGTTCCAGCCGCAATACGAACAAACGTCCCTCGATGTTCGAGGTCGCCAAGCTCGCGGGGGTCAGCCATCAGACGGTTTCGCGCGTGATCAACAATTCGCCGGACGTCTCCGAGGCGACGCGCGCCCGCGTCAAGGCCGCGATCCGCGAGCTCGGCTACCGTCCGTCGAACTCCGCACGCGCCCTGGCCTCGAGCCGCTCGCGCACGATCGGACTCATCGCCGGCGGCCTCAAGTTCTACGGCCCGATCTCCGCGATCTCCTCGATCGAGTCGATCGCCCGCGGCCACGGCCTGTTCATGAGCGTGATGATGGTGCACGAGGCCCTGTGCACCCAGCGCGAATTCGACAATCTCATCGACACGTTCAACGAGCAGAACGTCGACGCGTTCATCTTCCTGACCCCGACCGACGTGATGCTCGACGTCGCCTGCCGCGCCCGCGTCAGCCAGCCGCGCGTCATCGTCACGTCGACGCACGGCGGGATGAGCATGCGCGAGGCGCGCTCGCTGATCCCCGACGACGGCCTGTCGCGCACGTCGTTCGTCGGCATCGACCAGTGGGGCGCGATGGAGCGCGTGATGCGGCTGGTCACCTCTGCCGGGCATCGTCGCGTCCTGTATCTGGCGGGACCGGCGGAATGGCGCGACGCCGCGACGCGACTGACCGCGTGGGAGACGCTGTCGGCGCGCGAGTCGGTGCAGACGCAGGTGATGCGCTGCAAGACGTGGGAGTCGAGCGAGGCGTACGCGAAGATGAACCGGCTGATCGACACGGCCGGCGTGACCGGCGCGCGGCTGCCGACGGCGGTCGTCACGGCGAACGACAGCCAGGCGGTGGGCGTGGCGCGCGCGCTGCACGAGCACAGCCTGCGCATCCCGCAGGACGTGAGTCTCGTCGGGTTCGACGACATGACCGCGATGGACAACATGTACCCGCCGCTGACCACCGTGCGCCCCGACTTCGAGGGGCTCGGCACGGCGGCGATGCGAGAGACCCTGCGCCTGCTGGGGGAGGGGTCGGCGCCGCAGCTGCCCAACACGCAGCACGGCGTCGGACTGGTGCCGGCGACGGTGTGCGACCGCACCTCGCTCGGCCCGGTGCCGCGCGTGGCGTGAGCGTTCCCGCGCCCGTCCGACGGCGGACATGGCGCGGGTCCCGGAACGGCGGGGATATGAGGCGGGATTATGGCCTGTTATCAAACCGTTATAAACCGAGACACGTCGGGGTTGTGCTCACCCGCCCCCGTCTGTACAATGGACCACGGAAATTGTGAGCGTTAACAGCCTCGCCCGACGAGGGGTGACTGAAAACGTTCGCGGGACGACGATCGGGCGGCGAGGACCGGCCGGTCAGTGAGGAGTTCACAACACCATGGCAGCAACCAACGATTCCGAACAGGTCGCCGCGATCGCCGAGAAGATCCGTGCGGGCAAGACCTCGCTGGGCATCGAGTTCGGTTCCACCCGCATCAAGGCCGTCCTCATCGACGACACCTACAAGACCATCGCCTCCGGCGACTACGGCTGGGCCTCCCATCTGGAGGACGGCCTGTGGAGCTACTCCAAGGAGGAGATCTGGAAGGGTCTGCAGTCCGCCTACGCGTCCATGGCCAACGACGTCGCCACCGCGTACGGCGAGAAGCTCACCCACATCGGCCACATCGGCTTCTCCGCCATGATGCACGGCTACCTCGCGTTCGACGCTGACGGCGAGCTGCTCGTGCCGTTCCGCACCTGGCAGAACACCAACACCTCCGAGGCGCACGAGAAGCTCTCCCAGCTGTTCCAGTACAACATCCCGGAACGCTGGTCCATCGCCCACCTCTACCAGGCGGTCCTCAACAAGGAGGAGCACGTCTCCAAGGTCGCGTACTTCACCACCCTCGCCGGCTACGTCCACTGGAAGCTCACCGGCGAGAAGGTCCTCGGCGTCGGTGACGCGTCCGGCATGTTCCCGATCGACCCGACCACCCACACCTACGAGACCGAGTTCATCAAGCAGTTCGACGCACTGCCCGAGGTCGCGGCCCAGCCGTGGAAGCTCGAGGACCTGCTGCCCCGTCCGCTCGTCGCCGGCACCCCGGCCGGCGAGCTGACCGCCGAGGGCGCGGCCCTGCTCGACCCGTCCGGCACCCTCCAGCCGGGCATCGTGCTCGCCCCGCCGGAGGGCGACGCCGGCACCGGCATGGTCGCCACCAACTCCGTGCGCGTGCGCACCGGCAACGTCTCCGCCGGCACCTCGATCTTCGCGATGGTCGTGCTCGAGCACAAGCTCAAGGCCCTGCACCCGGAGGTCGACCTCGTCACCACCCCGGCCGGCGACCTCGCGGGCATGAGCCACGCCAACAACTTCACCTCCGACCTCAACGCCTGGGTCGGACTGTTCGGCCAGTTCGCCAAGGCCATCGGCAACCCGGTCGACGCCGGCACGCTCTACGGCACGCTGTTCCGCGCCGCCATCGCCGACGACGTCGACGCCAACTGCGGAGGCCTGCTGAACTACCCGTTCCGCTCCGGCGAGTTCCTCGCCGGTCTGCCGGAGGGCCGTCCGCTGTTCGCCCGCAGCCCCGAGGCCAACATGACCCTCGGCAACTTCATGCGCGCCCAGCTGTTCTCCGCGTTCTCCCCGGTCAAGATCGGCATGGACGTCATGACCAAGCAGGAGCACGTCCAGATCGACTCCCTCGTCGGCCACGGCGGCATCTTCACCACGCCGAAGGTCGCGCAGAAGATCCTCGCCGCCGCGTTCAACACCCCGATCAAGGTGATGTCCACCGCGGCCGAGGGCGGCGCCTGGGGCATGGCCGTGCTCGCCGACTACCTGTGGAACACCAACGAGGACCACACCAACCTCGCCGACTACCTCGACGGCCGCGTGTTCAAGGACGCGCAGTCCACCACCGAGGAACCGGCCGCCGGCGACGTCATCGGCTTCGAGGACTTCTTCGCCCGCTTCTCGAAGGGCCTGCCCATCGAGCACACCGCGATCGAGTCCATCGATCTCGAGGACAAGTGATTTTTCGATAATCTTCCCTCCCAACCCGAAAGGAAAACCAACAATGGCAACTTTGGCTGATTACGGTCCCGAGGTGCGCGCCGAGGTCAAGCAGGTGCGCGAGGTCGTGTCCAACCTGCACCAGCAGCTCATCAAGTGGAACCTGGTCGTGTGGACCGCCGGCAACGTCTCCCAGCGTCTGCACACCGCCGACCTCATGGTCATCAAGCCGTCCGGCGTGCGCTACGAGAACCTGACCCCGAACTCCATGGTCGTCACCGACCTTGAGGGCAACGTGGTCGACGGCTCCGAGGCCCCGAGCTCCGACACCGCCTCCCACGCGTACATCTACCGCAACATGCCGGGCGTGTACGGCGTCGTGCACACCCACTCCACCTACGCCACCGCGTGGGCGGCCACCGGCCAGAACATCCCGTGCGGCCTGACCATGATGGGCGACGAGTTCGGCGGCCCGGTGCCGGTGGGCCCGTTCCGTCTGATCGGCTCCGAGGCGATCGGCAAGGGCGTCGTCGAGACCCTGGCCAAGTACCCGAAGTCCCCGGCCGTCCTCATGCAGAACCACGGTCCGTTCACGATCGGCAAGGATGCGGAGGCCGCCGTCAAGGCCGCGGCGATGACCGAGGAGGTCGCGCACACCATGTGGGCCGCCCACCAGCTCGGCGACATCATCGAGATCCCGCAGGCCGACATCGACAAGCTCAACGACCGCTACCAGAACGTCTACGGCCAGCACTGAAGCACACTTAACCCAAACAACCAACACAACGAAGTAAAGGAAGTAACTCATGGTTATGGAGAACCCGTTCGAGGGCAAGGAGATCTGGTTCGGCGTCGGCTCGCAGGACCTGTACGGCGAGGAGGCCCTGCGTCAGGTCGCCATCCACTCCGCCGAGATGGTCGACTACCTGAACAAGACCGGCAAGATCCCGGCGAAGATCGTCCTCAAGCCGACCCTGAAGTCCTCCGACGGCGTCAAGGAGTTCATGGTCGAGGCGTCCGCCAACCCGAACGTCATCGGCGTGATCACCTGGTGCCACACCTTCTCCCCGGCCAAGATGTGGATCCGCGGCCTCGAGGTGCTGACCAAGCCGCTGCTGCAGCTGGCCACCCAGCACCACAAGGAGATCCCGTGGGAGACCATCGACATGGACTTCATGAACCTGAACCAGGCCGCCCACGGCGACCGTGAGTTCGGCTACATCGTCTCCCGCCTCGGCATCAAGCGCAAGATCGTCGTCGGCCACTACACCGACCCGGAGGTCGCCGAGAAGGTCGGCACCTGGGCCCGCGCCGCCGCCGGCTGGGACGCCTCCAACAACATGAAGGTCATGCGCTGGGGCGACAACATGCGCAACGTCGCCGTCACCGAGGGCGACAAGACCGAGGCCGAGCGCGTCTTCGGCGCCTCCATCAACACCTGGGCCGTCAACGAGCTCGTCGCCGCGTACGACGCCGTCAAGGACGACCAGGTCAAGGAGATCATCGAGGACTACAAGGCCAAGTACGACGTCGATCCGGCCCTGCTGGACGCCAAGTACGACTCCCTGTTCATCGCCGCCAAGGAAGAGGCCGCGATGGTCAACATGATGCGCGCCAACGGCTGCACCGCCGGCGTCGACAACTTCGAGGACCTCGGCGCCCTGCCGCAGCTGCCGGGCGTCGGCCCGCAGCGCTTCCCGTCCGAGTACGGCTGGGGCTTCTCCGCCGAGGGTGACTGGAAGACCGCCGTCCTCGTGCGCATCGGCGCCGTCATGGGCTACGGCCTCGAGGGTGGCGCCTCCCTGATGGAGGACTACTCCTACAACTTCACCGAGGGCGACGAGCTCGACATGGGCTCCCACATGCTCGAGGTCTCCCCGTCCATCGGCACCATCGCCAAGCCGAAGCTCGAGATCCACCCGCTCGGCATCGGTGGCAAGGCCGACCCGGTCCGTCTGGTCTTCTCCGGCAAGCCGAAGAAGGACGCGGTCGTCGTCTCCATGTCCGACGTGCGCGAGCGCTTCCGCCTGCTCATGGACGTCGTCGACGTCGTCGAGCCGCAGGGCTCCCTCAAGGAGCTGCCGTGCGCCCGCGCCGTCTGGAAGCCGCAGCCGTCCCTGAAGACCGCCGTCCAGTGCTGGATCACCGCCGGCGGCTCCCACCACACCTGCATGACCACCTCCGTCGGTCGTGAGGCCTGGGAGGACTTCGCCCGCATGGCCGGCGTCGAGCTCGCCGTCATCGACGAGAACACCACCGCCCGCCAGTTCGAGAAGGAGCTGGAGCTCTCCGAGATGGTCCACCGTCTCGACAACCGTCACTGATCGACGGAGCGCCTCCCCGTGTTGCGGGAGACTCGACGTACCTTCGTACGCCTTCGTCTCCCGCGCCTTGGAGTTGCACACGTCGGTCAGCGCCGGCAAGCCGTCACTGATCGGCGGTACTGAATTGTCATCGGCCCTTGATGGGCCGGTGCGCGTTATTAGCAGCGTGAGGGCCCGATTCCCCAACGGGAGTCGGGCCCTCACGTGCGTTGTGCCGGGGACATGATGCCGCGCGGGCGTTCGGCTGCAAGGTCCTGCCTACTGCAAGGTCCTGCCTATATCGGTTCGCAGGCCATGCCGCGCCATACACCACCATGCCGCCCCGGCCGTCTCGTACCACGCGCCATGCCGAGACGTGCCGCGTCATCACAACCGGCACCGATGCCTCCCGGCGAGAGATTCTCGCTGCTCGGTGGCACCAATCTCTCGCATGCACCGTTCTCAGCGAGAGATTCCTGCCACCGGGCAGCACAAAACTCTCCCGGTGCCTTCCCGGAGGTCCGTTCCCGCCATTTGGTGGCACCGATCTCTCGCTGGGGAGGTTTTCGGCGAGAGGTTCCTGCCACCGGCTGTCTTGCATCTCTTCCGGAGTCTTCCCGGAGATCCGTTCCCGCCACTTGGCGGCACCAATCTCTCGCTGGCGGGGTTCTCGGCGAGAAGTTCCTGCCAGCGGGCGGTCGATAGCTCTCGCAATGCGTCCCATGCGAGATGTCCGCGCCGTCTTGTGGCACCAATCTCTCGCTGGCGGGGTTCTTGGCGAGAGATTTCTGCCACCTGGCAGCGCGCATCTCTCCCGGTGCCTTCCCGGAGGTCCGGTTCCGCCACTTGGTGGCGCCGATCTCTCGCTGGCGGGTTCTTGGCGAGAGATTTCTGCCATCGACCGGCCCGCATCTCTCGCGGATGCCGCTTCCAGGAGAGTTTGACGCCGCCGGTTGTCCCGCATCTCTCCCGGAGTCTTCCCGGCAAGCCGTTAACGCCATCCGGCGGTCGATAGCTCCCGCGAGGGAGCCGGATGATGAGGAGGTGTGCGCCTACTCGCCCCGCGCCGCGGCCACGAACGCGTCGAAGATGGCCTGCGAGCGCGGATCCACCTTGTACAGGAACTCGGGATGCCATTGCACGGCCCACAGGAACCGGCTCGCCGGCCGCCACAGCGCTTCGATCACCCCGTCGGGGGCGGTGGCCATCACGCGCAGTCCCGGCGCGAGTTCACGCACGGCCTGATGGTGGTAGCTGTTCACCGCGATCTCGCGCCGTCCCGTGAACAGTCCGGCCAACGGCGTGCCGGGTGTCAGCGTCACGGTGTGCCCGAACGCGTCGTACGGCGGGTTCATGTGGTGCTCGACCCCACTGGGATGCTCGGTGGGCAGGTCCTGCCACAATGTGCCGCCCAGATACCGGTTGATGAACTGGATGCCGCGGCAGATGCCGAGAATCGGCTTGTCCAGCCGCATCACGGCCGGCAGCAGCCGCGATTCCATCCGGTCGCGTTCGGGGGAGAGCGCCTCGCTGCGCCCGGTCGCATCGTCGCCCGCGTCATCATCCGCGCCGTTGGGCGTGTGGCCGTTCGCGCCGTTGGACGTGCGGTCGTCTGCGTGGGTAGCCCCGTTCCCGCCGTCCGCCGGTTCGCCGGTGTCGACGGCGCCGGCTCCGGCATCGTCGCCCACCGACGGCCCCACATCCGGACCGCCCGTGAACAGGAACGCGTCGAACCGTTCGGCGCACTGCTCCATCGCGTCCGCATCATCGGTCAGCGGCAGCATCACCGGCGTGCCGCCCGCGCGCAGCACCGCGTCCATGTATCCGGGCAGCATCCACAGGCTGTCCCGTCCGTAGTCCATCAGCGGCGTCACCGCGATCATCGGCCGATCGGTCATCACGTACCTCCGTTTCCGTCGTCCTGCAGGCGGGCGGCAATGCGACCCGCGCGATGCCGCCACTCTACCGGACCGATGTAAACCCGGGCCGGTGCGCACCCGGGCCGCTGCACGCCGTCATGTCAGGGGAAGTCTGAGCAGGACGGTCCAAGCTCCGTCGTCCCCGGATACGGCGTACTCGCCGCCGAGATCGGCCGCGGTCCGGCGGCAGCGGTCGAGTCCGGTGCCGCCGCCCATCAGCGGGGAAGAGGACGCGGTATCCGCACCGGTATTCGCCGCGGTTTGTGCCGTGCCGGCCCCGTCGCCCGCATGTGTGTCGTCTGGGCGTACGCCGTTGGACTCCGACACCGTGGCGAGTCCCGGGGCGAGCGTGATGGCGATGCAGTAGCCGGCCTCCGGATCCGCGTATTTCATCATGTTGCCGACGATCTCGTGCAGGATCTCGAGCAGGACGTCCCGCCGTTCGACTGTGCAGGTCACGGATCGTTCGCCGCCGATGATGGTTTCGCCGTCGAGTCCGATCGCATGCAGGCGCTCGTCGAAGGACTCGCCCAAGGCGCGCAATTCGTCCGCCGTGACGGAGGTGAGACGCAGGTCACGGGGTTTCGCCGATGACGGTCCGGCTTGCGTCGGAGCCGTCGTGGGGCGTGGTGCGGTGACGTTTCCGGAGGCGGATTCCGGCCCCGAGGCGACTTCGACTGCGTCCTCGAGCGTGGTCCCGGTCATGGTCCCGTGGGCGTACACGGCATCGGCGGATCCGGATGAGTCGGTGGTGCCGGTCTGTCGATCCAGGCCCGCAATCAGGGCACGCACCTTGGCCAACGACTCGGACGCGGTCCGTTCGATGAGCGCCACGGTCCGTGCGTCGATCGTCGCGTCATCGGGGATCCCGCGATCCGGCTCATCGGCGATGTCCGTCGTAGTGCCAGTGCCCCGGGAAGTGGACGCGCGGGAGGCGGAATCGCGGGGAATCGGGGTGCGGAAGTCGGGACGTTTCTCATCCGATGCCAGCTGCCGCGCGAGCAGCAGGATCGTGGCCAGATCGTTGGCGACCGAATGATGCAGCTGGGTCGCGAGCCGCTGATCGGCCAGCCGGCGCAGCAACCCGGCCCGCTCGCGCTCCTCGGTCTCACGGCGTTCCTGGCGGTCCATCATCGAACCGAGCCACAGTGCGAGCAGCAGGAACGCGGCGGTCGCGCACAGCATCGTGAACGTCGACGAATCCCACGGATAGAGCGGGATGCGGGCCGCGGTCGCCGTCTCGGCGACGATTGCGGCGGGCAGGGCAATGCGCATGTCCCGATACGCCATGACCGTCACGGCCATGAGCAGACAGAACAGCACCGACAGCGGCGTGGTGCCGGGCATCACGCATCGCGCGACCCACAACGCGACGATCGCCCACGCGCCGATGCGTGGCAGCAGCGCCATGAGCAGACAACACGTCACCGACAGCAGGAAGCACAGCAGCGTCGTGTCATCCGCCTCGCCGGTGTGATGCAGATACACGGTTTCGACCGTCACCGGCAGCGACGAGCAGGCGAGCAGCATGCGTGTGCGCCAATCCGACAGCAACATGGTCCCATCCTCACATCCGCAGGTACCGGCGGCACAGGGCCACCGCCTCGTCGCGGTCGCGCGCGTGGAGCTTGTCGCGTACGCGGGCGACCTGCGAGAAGATCGTGCCCTTCGAGATGCCGAGCGTCGCGGCGATCTCGTCGGTCGACCGTCCGTCCGCGTACAGGCGCATGATGGCCGCCTGCCCCGGCGACAACGCGAACGAGCGTGCCGGCGTCGCGGCGTCCGCGCGCGGGGTGGATGAGGGTGCGTACGATGACGCAGAAGATACGGAAGGTATGACGCCGGCATCATCGTGACCGTTGTGACGGGAAATCGGACCACGAGACGCGGTGATGGGAATCGGATCGCGGGGCGTCGCGGCCTGATGGGGAAGAGGCGCGCGAGTCTCGGCCCCGGAATCGTCGGTTCCGGGTTCGATCGCGGCCTCGCGGATCGCCGCGACAAGTCCGTCGAAATCGTCCTTGGGAATCACCGTCGTCGCGCCGGCGGTAATGGCGGCGTCGCGGTAGACGGCCGGATCGTAGGCGGTCATGCCGATCATCGGCAGGGTCGGCGTCCACCGGCGCACCGCGCGGCACACGTCGACGCCGGTCATGTCGGTCAGGGCCATGTCGACCAGCAGCACGTCCGGCCGGTCGCGCTCGCGGATGCAGCGCTGGATCGCGGCCGCGCCCAGCTGCGCGGTCCAGGGGATCGTGAATCCGGCGTGCGTCAGCAGTGACGACAACGCCAGCAGCGCCATGCGGTCGTTGTCGACCAGCGCGATGACGGGGCGTCGAGGCTGCCCGGTGCGATGCGCCGCGGCGCGCCCCGAATCCGTTCCAGTAAGACTCATGAGGCCAGTGTAGGGGCGCGGGGGAGCGTCGCGTGAACCGATGTCATGCGGCGCATGTCGCGCGCTGGCGCGGAGCGGGTCTCGGGTCATAATCTGAAATCACTACGAACCGGATGAGGGACATGGTCCCTGGCTCGTTCCGTTGAGGAACCGGGGACGGTGTCTCCGTTCCGGCAAGGATGGTCCCGTCGGGTTCCTCGCCGAGAGGAACCGTCATGCGGGTCATGTCCGGGGAGAAAGCCGGGTTCGACGATTGACTGTCGGGCTTCGCCGCCGGTCCCTCTCCGGGAGGGGCGCCCCGCCGGACTATACGGTGGAGTGCGGGGTCGTAACGACGTCATCGGAAAGGAGTGATCGCGATGAACGGGAGGATGCGGATGCCGGGTGCCCGGTGGTTCGATGCGCGGGTCGATGGACGTTCGAACGATCGGTCGGACGACGGACTGCGGAACGGGTCGTCGGGCATCGGGGTGCGTAATGACGACCGGCGGGTCGGCGCGGCCTGGCCGACTCCCGCACGGCCGACATGGTGGTGGCTGCTCGCCGCGTTCCTCGCGTTCGCGGTGATCGTGACCGGCGCGTTCGTCTGGCAGCGCGCCACGCGCATGACCGCGCAGAGAATCTACGGCGAACTGGTCGCGCTCGACCCGTCCGTCACCGCCGACCAGCTCAAGGACAGGGGATACGTCTACGGCGGCGAGGCCGTGGAGGGCTGGGCCGGAGTCGACGATGACGCCTACCCGTGGTATCTCTACGGCGAATCCGGCGGCAACGAGAGGATCGACAAGTTCATCGCCGACGTGAAGGCCGGGCGCGAGTCGGTGCTGAAACTGTACGTCAGGGGCGTGGGGCCGTACCGCACCCTGCAGGACGGGTCTGCTGACGATGGCGCTGCCGGAGGCGGGACGACCGCCGATGGAGCCTCGGTGTCGGGTACCCCGGGCGTATCGGTGCGCGTGCTATGGTACGACCCCGATGCGGACGCGACGTGGGCCGAGAAGCCGAGCGGCGCCGAACCGGCGATTATCCACCACGACGGCAAGGGCCAGATCCGCGAATGGTGGTGGCGCGACGGCGAGGTCGTCACCTCCGACAAGCGGTTCTCGCGCGGCATCGGGCGGGACGACTCACTCGGCGCGACCTATGTGCTCAGGCATCAGCCGCAGGTGCCGCAAAACGCGAAGGCGTCCGACGGCACAACGGCGAAGTCCAAGACCAAGCCCGACACCACCGTCATCGTCAGGCGCGACGAGGTGCTCTACTCGTACGGCGCGCCGCGGTGACGATGCGGCTCGTGTGATGTGGACTACCGGGCTGCAACTTGCGCGAGTGTGGCACCGCATGTGGTACTCAACGGATATTCGGGCGATTTTCGTGCTGAGTACCACGCCGGAAATCATGAGCAATATTGACGTGTTGTCAAAATGTTGATTTTCCAACGTTTTGACAACACGTCAAATCCGTGTGCGAGGTGATTCGCGCGGCGAGCGTGGTACTCAGCATAAAAATCGAGGCGAATGACGTTAAGTACCACGAAATTGCGGTACTCAGCAGATGGATGGCTGTATTTCGTGCTGAGTACCACGAGTGGGGTACTCAGCACGGGAATGGCCGTGATCCGCACTGAGTGCCACGGACCGCGATGGCGCCCGCCAACTTCCGACGCCGCGGACGACAATCCGACCCCGGACCATGCCGAGCCGGCCCGCACCGACGTCCGCCGGCGTGCGACCATCGAGACCGGGATTCGAACCGGCTCCCTGAGGGAATGGGGTGCGGCCCGAATGTGTGTGATGGTCGTCGCCATCGGCGGCGTCGCCGGGATCAATGGTGGTCCCGGCGGTCGCGCACGTGCAGCCACCCGCATCTCTCGCATGGCGCGCTTCCACGCCCGACTCCGGCGGCCCCGCGCACGTGTGGCCGCCGGACCCGCGCCTCAGCGCTTGCCGGCGTAGAGGTCGTGTTCGATGACGTCGGCGAAGACGCGGTTGACGGCCGGGCGCACGACCTTGAGGGACGGCGTCAGGCACTTGTTCTCCTGCGTCAGCTGCGTGTCGAGGACGACGAACTTGCGCACGGACTCGGCGCGCGAGACCGTCGCGTTCGCGCGATCGACGTACTGCTGGATCTCGTCGTGCACCGCCGCGTTCGTCGCGAGTCGGTCCACCGGCGTGTCGATGGACAGGCCGTGTGCCGGCAGCCACAGCGCCAGCGCCTCCGGGTCGAGCGTCACCAGCGCGCCGATGAACGGACGCTGATCGCCGACCACGACTGCGTGCTCGACGATCGGGCACTTGGCGATCTCCTCCTCGAGCGGGATCGGGGAGACGTTCTTGCCGCCGGCGGTGATGATGATGTCCTTCTTGCGGCCGGTGATCGTGATGCGGCCCTCGTCGTCGATCGACGCGAGGTCGCCGGTCCTGAGCCATCCATCCTCGGTGAACGCCTCGGCGGTCTTCTCGGGCAGGTTGTGGTAGCCGCGGAACACGTTCGGGCCCTTGACCTGCAGCTCGCCGTCCTCCGCGATGCGCACGGACGAGCCCGGCGCGGGCTGGCCGACCGTGCCGATCACGTTGTCGCTCACGCGCGTGGCGGCGAACGGCGCGGCGGTCTCCGTCATGCCGTAGCCCTGGATCATCGGCAGGCCGATGCCGTTGTAGAAGTGCGCGAGGTCGAGCGACAGGGGAGCACCGCCGCACGCGACGTACTTGATGCGCGGGCCCAAAGCGCCGCGCACGGTGCGGTAGACGAGCGTCTCGTACTTCGCGTGCTCGGCGATCTCGCCCAGCGTGTGCTTCTCGCCGGCCTGCTCCTTCCTGCTCCACGCGATCGCGGCCTCGGCCGCGCGCACGAACAGGCGGCCCTTCCAGCCGGAGCCCGCGCGATGCGAGGCCGCGTTGTACACCTTCTCGAACACGCGCGGCACGCCCAGCAGGTACGTCGGCTCGAACGAGCGCAGGTCGGGCAGCAGGGACTTCGTGTCCGGCAGGTAGCCGACCACGCCGTCGTCGGAGGCGATCGACGCGTACTGGATGAAGCGCGCGAAGCAGTGGGCGAGCGGCAGGAACAGCAGCAGACGCGGGTGGTCGTCGAGGATCATCTCGTGCAGCGCCTCGCTCGCGGCGATGGTGATCGACACGAAGTTGCGGTGCGTGAGCTCCACGCCCTTCGGCGCGCCCGTCGAACCGGACGTGTAGACGATGGTCGCGAGGTCGTCGACGTGGACCGACGCGATGCGCTCGTCGAGCTCCTCGTCCGAGACCGTCACGCCGAGGCCCTCGAGTGCGCCCAGCGCGTTGCCCTCGATCATGAGGATCTGCTTCAGGGCCGGGCAGTGGTCCTTGACCGAGTCGAGGCGGTCGAAGCGCGTGCGGTCGTCGGCGAACGCGAGCTTGACGTCGGCGTCGTTCATGATGCGCTGCGCCTGCGCGGCGGAGTCGGTGTCGTAGATCGGCACGCTGACCGCGCCGATCGCGGCGATCGCGAAGTCGAGCACGCCCCACTCGAGGCGGGTGGAGGAGAAGATCGTCACCGCGTCGCCCTTGCCGATGCCCAGGGCGATCAGGCCGCGCGCGGCGGAGACGACCATGCGGTGGAACTCGCCGGTGGTGACGTTCTGCCAGCGGCCCGGGCCGAGCTTCTTCTCGGCGACGACCGTGTCCTCGCCGGTGCGGGCGATGCGCGAGGTGAGCAGGGAGTAGATGGTCTGGTCGTCCTTGAGTTCGATGGACGATCCGGGGGTGGTGTATTCGGTGAGCATGCTGTGTTCCGCGTTCCTTACATGGCTTGACATGACTTGCGTGACGTGTGCGACGGCCGTTTCGCGCGGTCGGGCGATCGCGCGGCCTCGCCCGGCGCGGCGCTTCCCGCGCCCGCCGTTGACGATTCCGGCCATTCTGTTAGGCGACGTTACGCGTCCGTAGGTTCGCGCGTATTGTGCGCAATGCCACAAGCCCGGGGCGCGCTTTTGTATATGCCCACAACCCGGCGGCGTCTATAACGATTCGGCAACGCGAAGATAACGATTCCGCAACGATTCGGCGTGTCCGGATGTTAGCGCTCTCATCCGGAGTATGCTTATCCGCGGTTCGGGTGATCGAAACTTATCGAATATATGCATTTCATGATGCGTTATGTTCGCTCATGAATGTTATATCGATAATCTTTTCGATAAAACAGCCGCCCGAAGGAACAACACAGACCCAAGGTCAGACATCACGAGAGGAAGAAACATGTCTGCTACCGCTACCGAGCGCACGACCGGATTCGCCCCGGCCGGCCTCAAGACCGCAACAGCGACGGCATCCGGGGAGAAGGCCTTCGACGGCGTCCTGCCCCTCAAGGAGAAGGTCTCCTACCTGAGCACCGACATGGCGGGCAACCTGCTGTACTCGTCGCTCGGCACCTACATCATGTTCTTCTACACCGACGTCTTCGGCATCACCGCCGCGGCCGCCGGCTGGATCCTGCTCGTCGCCCGCATCGGCGACTGCATCTCCGCCCCGGTGTGGGGCTCGATCGTCGACCACACGAAGACCAAGTGGGGCCAGTCCCGCCCGTTCTTCCTGTGGATGGCCGTGCCGTTCGCCATCACCGTGTTCCTCGCGTTCACCGCCCCCGACCTGTCCCCGACGGGCAAGGTCATCTACGCGACCGTCACGTACATCCTCGCCGCCGGCCTCGTCTACACCGGCATCCAGACGCCGATCACCGCGATCCTGTCCAACCTCACCCCGGATCCGGCCGAGCGTGTCAAGGCCAACACCTTCCGCCTCTCCGGCGGCCTGTTCGGCACCTTCATCACCGCCGTGTGCACCATCCCGCTGGTCAACTGGGCCGGCAAGGCCATCACCGGCGAGGCCAACCAGAAGGTCGGCTTCATGGTCACCTTCGCCCTCTACGGCGTGATCGCCGTCGCCCTGCTGTGGTTCGCGTTCCGCAACATCCGCGAGCACAACTACGACCCGAAGACCCAGAACCCGCTGCCGTTCAGGGAGAGCCTGCACGTCATCAAGGGCAACTGGCCGTGGATCACCCTGATCATCGCGTTCGTCATCTTCTGGATCGCGCAGGAGGACCGCATGTCCGTGGCCGTGTACTACGCGAAGTACAACCTGAACGACGAGAACCTCGCCACCGTGCTCAACGGCATGCAGATCCTCGGCCTCGTGACCACCTTCCTCATCCCGCTCATCTCCAAGCGCCTCGGCAGGGCCGGCAAGACCGACACGATGATCCTCGGCATGGCCATGTCCATCATCGGCCAGCTGCTCCTGCTCACCGCCTCCGACAACTTCGCCCTGTTCGTCGCCTTCTGGGCCATCTCCATCCTCGGCGCGGCCATGGCCCTCGCCATGCCGTTCGCGATGCTGGCCGACACCGTCGACTACGGCGAGTGGAAGAACGGCATCCGCGCGGCCGGCCTGCTGTCCGCCGTCGGCGCCTCCTTCTGCATCCAGTTCGGCTCCGGCCTGGGCAACCTGATCCCGTCCAAGATCATGGCCGCCGCCGGCTACGTCGCCAACGCGCAGCAGACCCCTCAGGCCCTCAACGCCATCCAGTTCTGCTTCATCTGGCTGCCGGTCATCGTCTACGCGATCTGCATCTTCATCATGCTCTTCTACCGCAGGTTCGAGAAGAACGAGCCCGCCATCCGCGCCGAGCTCGCCAAGCGCCGCGCCATCGCGGACGCCGCCGTCTGAGCGGCAGTCCTGAGCGGCTGTCTTGGTCGTCCCACCTGCGAGCCCCGCCCATACCCGCCAACCGGCAAACCAAACGTCCGATTCTATAGGACCGGACGTTTCCGGTTGCTCCAGGTCCCCGTTCCCGTCCGATCCTATAGGAACGGACGTTTCTCGCCGCTCCAGGTCCCCGTTTTCGTCCGATTCTATAGGATCAGACGTTTCCGGCCTCTTCGAAGGGGGCCATTACGTCCGTTCCTATAGGATCGGACGTTTCCGGCCGCGCTAGGTCCCCGTTTCGTCCATTCCTATAGGATCGGACGCGTGGGACGACGCGAGTGGGGTGCCGGAATGGTGCGGGCCCGTTGCGGGGTCCGCCTCGGATCCGGCACGGGCCGCTATAACCCGCTAGAAACAACGCCTATCGCGTCGCGATTGCACCGCGGCGAGATGGGCGTTTACCATTACGTGTGATCATTCGCGTCGAACGACGTCGAACACAAAGAGGAAGAAAACAGCATCATGACAACGAAGAACCTGAAGAAGGGACTGCGCGGCGCGCTCGCGGCCGGAATCGCCGCCGTGCTCGCGCTCTCGCTCGCTGCCTGCTCGCAGACCGGCGGCCAGACCACCTCCGCCACCGGCGAATCCGGTGCGAACGGACAGAGCCAGACCACGTTCACCTACGCGCGCTCCGCCGCCGTGACCTCGTTCAACCTGTGGACCGAGATCACCTCGAACAACGCGTTCGCCATCGACAAGGTCTTCGAGCCGCTCGTCAGCTTCGACAAGGACGGCAAGATCATCGACTGGCTCGCCAAGTCCCACAAGATCTCCGACGACGGCCTGACCTACACGTTCACGCTGCGCGACGGACTCAAGTTCTCCGACGGCACCGACGTGACCGCCGCCGACGCCGTCTTCTCCATCAAGCAGCACCAGGCCGAGAAGGACGCCGCCCTGCCGCTCACGGCCGACATCGCCTCCGTCGACGCGCCCGACGACAAGACCGTCGAGATCAAGCTCAACAGCGCCTACACGCCGCTGCTCGCCGAGCTCGCCAACTTCTCCAACGGCATCGTGCCCAAGGACTTCGGCGGCAAGAGCGAATCCGCCTTCTTCAAGAACCCGGTCGGCACCGGCCCGTTCGTCGTCTCGAAGTGGGACAAGTCCGGCGACCTCACGTTCGCGAAGAACAAGAACTACTGGCAGCAGGGCAAGCCGGGCATCGACAAGCTCGTCTACAAGGTCGTCGAGGACGGCACCCAGGCCGTCAACCAGCTCAAGACCGGCGAGGTCGACGGCATCGAGAGCCCCGCGCTCGAGAACATCGACGAGCTCGCCGACGGCGCCGACACCAAGATCGAGACCACCGGCAGCTGGGTCACCGACGAGCTCTTCTTCAACACCGCCGACGAGCACTTCTCCGACGTGCACGTGCGCCGCGCGCTCGCCTACGCACTCAACCGCGACGACGTGACCAAGGCCGTCACCTTCGGCCACGCGGTCACCGCGAACACCGTCCTGCCCAAGGCCATCCGCTACAGCACGCAGGACTCCATCAAGCCGCTCAACAACGACCAGGCCAAGGCCAAGAGCGAGCTCGAGCAGTCGAAGTACCCGCAGGGCTTCAGCGCGAAGATCCTCGTGCCCTCCGGCAACAACGCCTACCAGCAGACCGCGCAGCTGCTGCAGTCCGCCGCCGCCAAGATCGGCGTCAAGCTCGACATCGACTCGGTCGACATGGCGACATTCCGTTCCCGCTTCAAGGCGTTCGACTATCAGATCATGATCAACTCCGCGCAGGCCGACTACCCGGACGCCGACTCGATCATCGACTTCCAGGCCGACCCCGACGGCTTCAGCAAGTCCTACTGGACCAGCTACTCCAACGACGAGGTCACCAAGGAGCTCAAGCAGGCGCAGGTCACGCCCGACGGCGACGAGCGCGCCGCCCTGTACGAGAAGATCCAGCAGACCCTGGCCGACGAGGTCCCGTACATCCCGCTGTACTCCTCCGACATCGTCAAGGCCGTGCGCAAGAACGTGAACGGCCTCGAGGTCCTGCCGAACGACTCCGTGCGCTTCCAGGACGTCACGCTCGGCTGATCCCGGTCGCGCATCCGGTCGTACGTCGTACAATGACCTCCATGACCAAACCACGCTACGCCGCCCTCGCCAGATGGCTGGGCGGCGTCGTCGTACACGCCGCGCTCGTCCTCGCGCTCGTCACCGTCGGCGTGTTCCTCATCGTCCGCCTCGTGCCCGGTGACCCCGCGCAGATGGTCCTCGGACTCAAGGCAAGCCCCGCGCAGATCGCCGATATGCGCCATCGGCTCGGCATTGACCAGCCGATCGGACGCCAGTTCACGTCGTTCGTCACGACGCTCCTGACCACCGGCGACACCGGCGAGTCGATCGCCTATCACGTCTCGTCGCGCGCGCTCGTCCTCGACCGTCTGCCCGTCTCGCTGTGGCTGGTCGGCTGCTCGGCCGCGCTCGTCGTCGCGATCTCGCTGCCGCTGGCGATGACCGCCGCGCTCCATCGCGGCTCGTGGATCGACCAGCTCGTGCGCATCGTGCCGACCGTCACCCTCGGCATGCCCGAGTTCTGGGTCGGACTCGTGCTCGTGCTCGTCCTCGCCGTGACCCTGCGGATCTTCCCGGTCGGCGGCACGCAGCCCGGCATCGACGGCATGCTCTACTCGATGGCCCTGCCGAGCCTCACGATCGCGCTCGCGCAGACCCCGTTCATCGTGCGATCCCTGCGCACGCGCATCCTCGAGGTGCTCGGCGCCGACTTCGTCACGACCCTGCGCGCCGCCGGACTGTCCCGCCGCGCGATCCGCCGGCACGTCATGCGCAACGCGCTGCTGCCCGCCCTGCAGCTGTACGGCATGAAGGTCTCGTTCCTCATCGGCGGCACGCTCGTCGTCGAGCAGGTCTTCGGACTGCGCGGCGTCGGCACGCTCCTGTTCGCCGCGATCACCGCGCGCGACTTCCCGCTCATCCAGGCCGTCGCGATGTACTGCGCGATCGGCGTCGTCCTCGTCTCCACGCTCGTGCGCGTGGCGGGCGGACTCATCGACTACCGCGTGCGCGAGGGCCGCGGGGGAGAGGAGTGAGATGACGACCCGTACCGCATCATCCGCATCATCCGCCGTTCCTGCCCGCGACCGGGCCGGCCGTCCGCCCCGCACCCTCGTCGCGGGCCTCGTCCTGCTCGCGCTCATCGTGCTCGCGGTCGCGCTCATCCCGATCCTCTCGCCCTACGACCCCATCGCCGAGGACATCGCCGCGATGCTGCAGCCGCCGTCCCCCGTCCACCCGTTCGGCACCGACCAGCTCGGCCGCGACATCCTCACGCGCGTCGCCGCCGCCGGACGCATCGACCTCGCGCTCATGGTCGGCGTCGAGGCCGCGCCGTTCGTCATCGGCACCGCCGCCGGACTCGTCGCCGGCTTCTACGGCGGATGGCCCGACCGCGTGATCACGCTCCTATCCGACGCGCTCATCGCGTTCCCGTTCTACCTGCTCGTCGCCGTCGTCGCGTTCGTGACCGGCACCGGCATGAAGGGCATCTTCCTGACGTTCCTCATCATGGGATGGATCATCTTCGCGCGCACCGTCAAGGGAGCGACCGCCTCGCTCGCGAGCGCCGAATGGGTCGAGTCCGCGCGCGTCATGGGCTTCTCCGACTGGTCCATCCTGACCCGTCAGATGCTGCCGAACGTGCTCTCGCAGGCCGTGGCCGTGCTCGTGAGCGACATGGTCGCCCTGCTCGTCGCGATCGTCACGCTCGGCTATCTGGGCCTCGGCATCGCCCCGCCCACTCCCGACTGGGGCACGATGATCGCCGACGGTCAGTCGTTCCTCGCCACCCGCTGGTGGGTGTCGACCCTGCCCGGATGCGCGGTCGTGCTCGTCGGCATCGCGCTCGCCCTGATCGGCGACGGCCTCAACGACGCAAGGAGGGACGCATGATCGATCCGTTCGTTTCGCCGGTTCCGGGCATCCCGGGCGCCCCGGCCCGTTCGACGGACGCGATCCCGGACCTCTCCGGAACCCGCGGCGTTCGACCCGAGCCGGCGGACGCTTTCCCGATCATCCGCGTGCGCGACCTGCGCGTCACGGCCGAGGCGACCGGCGCTCCGCTCGTCGACGGCGTCTCGTTCGACGTCTCCCGCGGCGAGACCGTCGGCATCGTCGGCGAATCCGGCTCCGGCAAGAGCCTGACCCTGCGCGCGATCTTGGGCCTGCCGCCCGACGGCGTGCGCGTCGCCGCCCCCGGCGCGATCACCCTGACGGGGGCGCCCCGGCTCGCGATGATCTTCCAGGATCCGGTCGCCTCGCTCGACCCGCTGTGCGGCGTCGTGAAACAGGTCGCCGAGGTCATGCGCGCCAACGGCACGGTCGATTGGTTCGCCTCCCGGACGGACGGTTCGTCGCGTCCGGCGTCCGGCGCATCAGGCGTCCGTCCGTCGTCCGATGAATCGGCCAATGGCCGCGACGCGCGCCCGTCGTCCGACGTCGACGACGCCCGCCCCGACATCCTCGGCCTGCGCGCCCGGCGCGAGTCCCGCCGCGCGGCCGCCGACCTGCTTGTTTCGCTCGGCCTGCCCGCCTCGCTGCGCGACCGCGACCGCTACCCGGGCCAGCTCTCCGGCGGCCAATGCCAGCGCGTCGGCATCGCGATCGCGCTCGCCGTGCGCCCCGACATCCTCCTGTGCGACGAGCCGACCACCGCGCTCGACGTAACCGTCCAACGCCAGATCCTCGACCTGCTCGCGGACCTGCGCGCCCGGCTCGGACTCACCATGCTGTTCGTCACCCACAACCTCGGCGTCGCCGCGCACCTGTGCGACCGGCTCGTCGTCATGCGCCACGGCCGCGTCGTCGAGACCGGCCCGACCGCGCGCGTCCTCGCCGACCCGCACGACGCGTACACCAAGCGACTCATCGACGCGATCCTGCCCATCCCGGGCGTCGCCGCGGAACCATCCGCGCAATCGGCCGGGGAGGCGGTCCCCTCCGCCGTGCACGCCCCGGCCGGACGGCCGTCGTCCGACCCCCGGCTCGACGGTCGTTCGCCTGACGACCCCCGGTCCGACGGCTCTCAGTCCGAAGACCGTCGGACCGTTGACCCCCGGCCCGACGCCGGCCGAACCATCGACAGGGAGGCGCGATGATCGACGAACCCACCCCCATCCTCGAACTGCGCCACATCACCGTGCGCTACGGCGACTTCACCGCCGTCGACGACGTCTCGCTCGCCCTGCCCAAGGGCGTCGCGCTCGGCATCGTCGGCGAATCCGGCGCCGGTAAGTCGACCCTCGCCCGCGTCGCCGCCGGACTTATCGCCCCGACCGCGCCCGGCACGGGGTCGGCCCGGCCCGGCACGGGTTCGGGCTACCGCGGCATGGGCTCGGATCGCCACGGCGTGGGTCCGGACCGCGACCCCGCGCCCCGCGCCGAGATCCTGCTCGACGGCATGCCGATCGCGCCGATCCGCCGCACGCGAGCCCAGCGCCGGCGCATCCAGATGGTCTTCCAGAACCCCGACTCCTCGCTCAACCCGAGCCACACCGTCCGACGCATCCTCGCCGAGGGCATGCTCCTGCACGGCACGCTCGGCCCGCATCCTTCGCACGAACGCGTCGACGCGCGCTGCCGCGAGCTCCTGCACATGGTCGGGCTGGGGGAGTCCGACGGGCTCGGAACCGCGGTCGCGGCCGGCTTCGGACTCGGCCCCGCCGACCTCGCGCCCCGAGCCGACCTCGACGACATCCTCGACCGCCGTCCGCACGCGTTCTCCGGCGGCCAACGCCAGCGCATCGCCATCGCCCGCGCGCTCGCCGTCGAACCGGACGTGCTCATCGCCGACGAGCCGACCAGCGCGCTCGACGTGTCGGTCCAGCGCGACGTCCTCGACCTGCTCGCCACGCTGCGCCGCACGCGCGGGCTCACGCTCATGCTCATCACCCACGACCTCGGCGTCGTGAACGAGATCTGCGACGAGGTCGCCGTCATGCGCGGCGGCGAGATCGTCGCCAACGGCCCGGCCGCGACGTTCTTCCACAGCCCGCTCGCCGGCTACTCCGGCGAACTCCTCGACGCCGCCCGGTCCGTCGCCCTGCCCGGAGGTGCGGCATGATCTGGCGATCGCCCGGCCTGATCGACGCGCACGCGCACATCTCCTGGACCGACTTCGACGCCGCCGACCGCGGGCGCCGCACGCCCGAGGACACCGTGCGGCTCATCGCCGAACAGGCCCGGCTCATGCGCGCGTGCGGCTTCACCGCGATGCGCGACGCCGGCGGCGCGAGCGACCCGTCACGCATTCCGGGCCTGACCGTCGTCGGCTGCGCCGCGATGATCGGCGCCGCCGAGGCGCGGGACCGGGCCTCGCTCGATGCGACTCTTTCCGCGCTCTCCGTCGGCACCAGACCGGCGCTCTCCGTCGGCACCAGACCGGCCGCCGCTCCGTCGTCGGCCCGACCGTCGTCCATGGGCGACCCGTCCGCGTTGACACTCGGCACCCGGCCGCCCGCCGCCCCATGGGTCAAGCTGTTCCTCACCGGCGGCATGGGCGCGCCGCCCGAACACGTGCTCGACCCGCTCATGACGCGCGAGACCATCCGCGCGATCATCGCCCGCATCCACGCCTCCGGCCGCCGGGCCATGGCGCACGTGTGGGGCGGTTCGGCGCTCGACTGGGCCATCGACGCGGGCGTCGACACCGTCGAGCACGGCGTGTACCTGACCGGCGCGCAGGCCGAGCGCCTCGCCGCCGCGCGCATCCCGCTCGTCCCCACGGTCAACATCTACCGCATCCTCGCCGACCGCGCCCAGGCCGGCCCCGGCGGACTCGACGTGCCCGCGGTCGTCTCCGAGCGCGCCGCCCGGGCCGCCGACGCGCACCCGCGCGCGGTCGCCCTCGCCCGCGACGCCGGCGTGACGATCGGCGTCGGCACCGACTACTGCACGCCGTACCTGTTCGGACGCAACCTCGAGGAGCTCGACGCGCTCGAATCCTGCGGACTGACCCGCGCCGAGACCTGGCGCGCCGCGACCGAGACCAACGCGCGCATCATCGGCCTCGACGGCCCCGCGCCCGAGGTCGCGTTCGCCGCGGACCCGATACGCGTGCCCCACGTCGCCGACCTCGCGCGCAGGGGCGTCTCTGCGCGCGAGATCGGCGTCTCTGGCGTGTGAGCCGCCTTTCGACTACGGTTGGAAAGGTTCTGACGGCATAGAGAAGGGGATTCATGTTCGACAAACGACTGTTCCAGCTGGCGCCCGGCATCGGCCGGCTCGTGGCGGGCAAGGTCGCCTGCCTGTGGGTGGCGCTCGCCGCCAACATCGGCTTCATGATCGCCCTCGTCGCCCTGCTGTCCGACGCGCTCGCACAGGCCACGGCCGCGAGCGCCCCGATGGCCGGCGACCTCCTCTTCTACCTCGCGATGATCGCTGTATGCGCGGTCGTGCGGTTCGCGATGACCACGCTCGCCGCACGCCTGGGCACCGAGGCGTCCGAACGCGTCAAGCTCGCCCTGCGCGAGCGGCTCTACCGCAAGATGCTCGCGCTCGGCCCCTCCTACTCGTCGCGCGTGAGGACCGCCGACGTCGTCCAGTCCGCCGGCGAGGGCATTGAGCAGATCCAGAGCTTCTTCGAGCTGTTCCTCCCGCAGCTGTTCTACGCTGTCCTCGCGCCGCTCACCCTGTTCCTCGTGATCGCCCCGATCAACCTGCCCACCTCGCTCACGCTGCTCGTGTGCGCGCCGCTGATCGTCGTGATCGTCGGTCTCGTCGCGATGAGCGCCGCCCGCGTGTTCAAGAAATACTGGGGCCGCTACACCGACATGGGCGCCGCCTTCCTCGACGACCTGCAGGGCCTCGAGACCCTGAAGGCGTTCGACGCCGACGAGCGCGCCGCCCGCGAGATGGACGAGAAGGCCGAGAACTTCCGCGTCATGACGATGCGCGTCCTGCAGATCCAGCTGCGCTCCCTGTCCGCGATGGACATCGTCGCGTACGGCGGCACCGCGGCCGGCATCGGCACGGCCCTGTGGCAGTACGCCTCGGCGTCCGGCCGTCCGGCGCCCGGCGTCTCGCTCGTCGCGTGGGCCGGCACCCTGCCCGGCCCCCTCGCGTACGTCGGCTACCTGATCTCCTACGTCTTCCCGTTCGGTCTCGGCGGCTCGATCACGCTCTCCGGACTGCTGCTCGTCGTCCTGCTGTCCGCCGACTTCTTCATCCCGCTGCGCCAGCTCGGCTCATATTTCCACGTCGCGATGAACGGCATGACCTCGACGAAGCGCATCTTCGCGCTCCTCGACGCGCCCGAACCGCCGCACGGCGGCGAGGTCCTGCCCGCCGGCGCCCGCGCGCTCGCCGTGAACCTGTGCCACGTCGGCTTCGCCTACCCGTCCGACGCCGCGTCCGGCAAGGCCGCCCCCGCCCTGTGCGACGCGTCCCTGACCGCGACGCCCGGCCACGTCACCGCGATCGTCGGCCTGTCCGGCTCCGGCAAGTCGACCGCCGCCGCGCTCCTCGCCGGCACGATCGCCGGATACACCGGCTCGATCACGCTCGAGAACCTCGAGACCGACGCCGCCGTCGAGGTCTCGCGCCTCGCCGCCGACTCGCTCTCGCGCGCGGTCACGCTGATCGGCGCGCGCAGCCACCTGTTCGCCGGCACCCTGCGCGACAACCTGATGATGGCTCTGCCCGCCGATGACTCCGGTCGCGACGTCGACGAGCGGCTGTGGCGCGCCCTCGAGCAGGCGCGCATCGCCGACTTCGTGCGCGACCAGCCCGCCGGACTCGACATGACCATCGAACAGGACGCCGCCAACCTCTCCGGCGGCCAGCGCCAGCGCATCGCCATCGCCCGTGCGCTCCTGCACGACGCGCCGATCGTCGTCTTCGACGAGGCCACCAGCAGCGTCGACGTCGACAGCGAAACGCTCATCCTCGACGCGATCCGCGACCTCGCCCGCACCCACGGCAGGACGGTCATCATGATCACGCACCGCATGGCCAACGCCGCGCACGCCGACCGCGTCGTCGTCCTCGACCACGGCGAGACCGTCGAATCCGGCACCCACGCCGACCTCATCGCCCGCGGCGGCCGCTACGCCGAGCTCTTCCGCACCCAAGCCGATATCGAGGCCATCGGGGGAGCGTCCGGCGAGACCCCGGACGGGCGTGACGAGTCCCCCACCGAGACCCATACGCGTCACGGCCATCATGGTCACCGTGGCCACCATGGCCACCGCGTCTCCGAGCGCGACCGTCGCGCCGCCCGCGCCGCCTCCCGATCCGCGGAACGACCCGTCTCCCGCGCGGCCGCGGCCACCGCGGTGTCGACGCAGCGCGTCTCCGTCGCCGAGTCCGCAGAGAGCACGACCTCCCCGGATTCCGTCGCCGCTCCGGCCGCCCGCACTACCTCCGCACCCGCTGCCCCCAAGCCGATGACCACCCCGCAGCTCATCGCCCGACTCCTTGACGAGGCCAAACCCCTCGCACCCCTGATGGCCGCGGCCTCCGTCACCGGCGCGATCGGCCACCTCGCCGCGACCTTCCTGCCGGTCTTCGGCATGATCGCCGCGTTCGCGCTCGCCGGCCGCCCGGTGTGGGGGATGGGCGTCGCCCCGGCTGTCGCCGCGATGGCCGTGTGCGCCCTCCTGCGCGGCGTCATGCGCTACGTCGAGCAGTACCTGAACCACAACGTCGCGTTCCACCTGCTCGCCCTGTTCCGCTCGAAGGCGTTCGCCGCGCTGCGCCGCCTCGCGCCCGCCAAGCTCGCGTCCCACGGCAAGGGCGACCTCATCGCCCTGATCACCACCGACGTCGAACTGCTCGAGATCTTCTTCGCGCACACGATCAGCCCGGTCGCGATCGCCGTCGTCACTTCGATCGCCTACGCGCTCGCGCTCCTGACGCTCGACCCGTCGATGGCCGCGCTGCTCGTCGCCGCGCACCTCGTGATCGGCGTCCTCGTGCCGCGCTTCTTCGCCACCGGCGTGCGCAGCCTCGGCCCCGCGATCCGCCGTCAGGCCTCCGCCCTCGACGACGTGATGCTCGACGACATGCGCGGCCTCGACGAGATCATCCGCTTCGGCCGCGGCGAGGACCGCGTCGCCGTGATCGTCTCGCGCACGCGCGAACTGTGGCGCCGTCACGCCGACCTGAGCCGCGTGAACGGCCGGTTCGCCGCGATCGGCGGCCTGCTGGTCCTCCTCCTGACGACCGCCGGCGTTCTGCTCGCCGTGTTCGGCGCGGCCGGCGCCTACTCCAGTCCGATCGTCGTCGCGTTCGTCCTGTTCGCCAGTTCCTTCGGCCCCACGATGGCTCTGAGCGCGCTGCCCGCGAACCTCACGCAGACCTTCGCCTCCGCCCGTCGTCTCTTCGCTCTGATGGACGAGACGCCGGCCGTCACCGAGACCGGCACGGCGAAGCCCGACTACGCCGGCATGTGCCTCGACCACGTCGTCTTCGCCTACCCGGCCGACGCCGCGGACGACCGCGACCCGGCCACCGCCTCCCGCACGCCCGTGCTCGACGACTGCTCCCTCGACGTGCCGCGCGCCGGCATCCTCGGCATTCAGGGGCCGTCCGGCCGCGGCAAATCCACCACGCTCAAGCTCCTCATGCGCTACTGGGACCCGCAGGACGGCGAGGTCACGCTCTCCGGCACACCGCTGCCCGAGGTCGACGCGCACCACCGCCGTCGCGTTCAGGCCCTGATGGGTCAGGAGACCCACCTGTTCGACGGCACGATCCGCGACAACCTCCTGATCGCCCTGCCCGAGACGTCGGACGCCCCGTCCGACGACGTCCTGCGCGAGGCGTGCCGCAGGGCCTCCGTCCTCGACCTGATCGATTCGCTGCCCGACGGACTCGATACCCCCGTCGGCGAGCTCGGCGATCGCCTGTCCGAAGGCGAGCGCCAGCGCATCGGCCTGGCCCGCGTGTTCCTGCGCGACGCCGACCTCGTCCTCTTCGACGAGCCGACCAGTCGCCTCGACGCCCTCAACGAGGCCGTCATCCTCCGTTCGATCCGCGCGCTAGCGGACGGGGACCGCGCCGTCGTGCTCGTCTCCCACCGCGAATCCGCGATGCGCATCGCCGACGAGGTGCGTTCGTTCTAGCGCGCCGGGTCGCGCCCCGGGCGCCTACGCCTTGATCAGCGCGTCGAGCGAGTCGAGCGCGCGGTCGATGGCCTGCGCCTCGCGTCTGTCCTCGTCCGGATCGTATGCGCCGGACGGGTCGAAGGCCTTGGCGCGCAGCAGGTCGGCGGCACGCGCCGATGCGGCGTCGTCCGCGCGCGGCAGCAGCACGCCGCGCGAGAGCTCCGGATCGGGCGTGATCGGCCGCGGCGGGGTCGCCTCGCCGTACTCCAGCACGCGCGGCCGCTCGCGGTCCCTCGCGGCGTCCGCGCGCAGCGATTCGAAGTCCGGCAGCACGACCGGACGTTCCTCGTCGTCCACGTCGCGTCGCGGGTCGGCGGCGGGCGCCGGGGCCGCGCCGGCGACCTCGATCGATTCGACCGCCGTCGCATCCTCGCCGTGCAGACGCGACGCATGCAGGGCGGCGTGCACGCCGGCGGGCCACAGACGCGCGAACTCGGTCGCGAGATCCACCGCGGCGGATTCGGCCGGCGTCGCGTACGCCGAGGCGTTGCGTGTGTAGGCGGCCAGGCGCGCCTCCTCGGCGGCCTTCTGCGCGGCGGCCCGTTCGGCCGCGGCCCGCTGCTCCGCCTCGATCTCGAAGATCCGCTTCTGCGCCGCGACCCGCGCGCGCTCCGCGGCGGACATGATGCCCATCGCCTGCAGCCGCTCGTTCTCCACGCGCATCATCGTCGCCTCCGCGTGGCGGATGTTCGCGTCCGCGGAGCTCAGCGCGTACTTCGCGGCCGCCAGCTCGGTGTTCGGCCGCCACAGGTGCTCGATCTCCTCGAGCGTGCGTCCCATCGTCTCGGGCACGATCGCGATGATGCCGATCAGTCCGACGAGGTCGAGGATGCCGAAGAGCGCGAACGTGAACCCGCCGCCGAACCCGTCGATCATCATCGGGGAGAACATGCCGATCATGAAGTTCGCGCACAGCAGACACGTCACGCACAGGCCGGTCGCGCGGCCACGCAGGTAGGTGGGGAACAGCTCGGGGATGACGATCCACGGGATCGGGCCCATCGAGAACGCGAACGACGCGGCGAACATCATCACGAACACGAGCATGAGCAGCGAGCTGCCCATCGCGTACGCGGCGGAGATGCACAGCGCGAACAGGCACATGAGCCCGGTGCCGATCGCCATGAGTCGCTTGCGGCCGAACGTGTCGATCAGGTACATGCCGATGACCGTGAACACGAGCTCGATGCCGCCGACGGACGCGGCCGCGAGGAACTCGGTGTCGCCGCTGAAGCCCATGTCGGCGAACATGACCGGGCCGTAGTATGAGATCGCGTTCATGCCGACGAACTGGTTGAAGATCGCCAGGAAGATGCCGACGGCGAGCGGGCGGCGCAGACCCGGGCGGAACAGGTCGTGGAACTCCTCGGACATCTCGTTCTCGAGCTTGACCGACGCGCGGATGTCGTCGGTGCGCAGACGCGCCTTCTCGGTGCCGAGGATGTGCTCGAGCACCTCGAATCCCTCCTCGGTCCGTCCGGTCTGGATGAGGAACCGGGGGCTCTCCGGCGCGCGCAGCATCGCCACCAGGAAGGCGGCGGCCGGCACGGCGCCGAGGCCGAGCATCCACCGCCAGCCGGTGGAGACGTCCCAGCCGTTCGTGCCGTAGGAGGCGATGACGTAGTTGATGACGTTCGTCAGGAAGATGCCGCACACGGCGAGCATCTGGTAGGAGAAGGAGAGGAGACCGCGGATGTTGGTCGGCGCGGACTCGGTGATGTAGGTCACCGCGAGCGCCGCGGCCAGGCCGATGCCGAAGCCGCCGATGATGCGCGCGGCGATCAGCGTGAACGGATCGAAGGTCAGCGCGCTCCAGACCGCGGAGACGAGGAAGAACGCGCCGCCGATGACGAGGATCCTGCGTCGTCCGAACCGGTCGGACAGGAATCCGGCCACCGCGGCGCCGATGATCGCGCCGATCATGATGGACGAGATGACGAGTCCCTCCATCATCGTGTCGAGTCCGTATCTGGTGCGCAGGAACTCGATCGCTCCGGAGATGGAGACGGTGTCGTACCCGTACAGCAGTCCCGCGAGACCGGCGCTCAGCGCCAGTCCGAACGTGTATTTGCCCGAACCCTGCGTACGGATGCTCGTTCCCAAAGGGTTTCGCTGTTTCGAATCCGCCTGAAACAGGCCCGCCATATGCTTCTTCCTCTCAATGCAGCTCTGGGGGATATCTGCCATAGTAGCCGCATCCGGGCCGTTTGTGGCAGAGGCGTCCACGCGTATGTGAGCGCGCACATGCGGACATGCCCGTCCGCGACACGCGGTGACGACGTCGTGGTACACGGGTGTATCATCGTAACTGTGCTTGGTACACGGTTGTATCAACCAGGCATCAGGAAACAGGACATCGTCGGCCGGAGGAGGAGCTCCGACCCCAGTCCAGGAGGAGACATCATGCGAAACATCAAGAGGATCGTCGCGGCCACCGCCGCCGTTGCCACGCTCGTCGGACTCGCGGCCTGCGGCTCCAGCAGCAACGACTCGAGCGCGAACAAGGGCGACGCCGACAAGGCCGAGCTCGTGTTCTGGGGCTGGGACTCCGGCAACTCGATGAAGCAGATCATCGCCAACTTCGAGAAGGCCAACCCCGGCATCACCGTCAAGTTCAACAACACCGGCACCGCCGAGAAGACCTCCACCGCCCTCTCCAACGCGATCGCCGCCGGCAACGGCGCCCCGGACGTCGTCATGCTCGAGGACCCGACCGTCACCCAGTTCGCCGTCACCGACGGCCTCGTCGACCTCTCCGAGTTCGGCGCCGACAAGCTCGCCGACGACTTCGCCGCCGGCCCGTGGAACAAGCTGCAGTACAACAACAAGCCGTACGCCCTGCCGATCGACTCCGGCCCGGAGATGTTCTTCTACAACAAGGCCGTGTTCGACAAGGCCGGCGTCGACGGCGAATCCATCAAGACGTGGGACGACTACTACGAGGCCGCCAAGAAGATCCGCGCCACCGGCTCCTACATCACCAACCTCGCCGGCACCTCCGGCGACTACCAACCGTTCACCGCGCAGATCTGGCAGGCCGGCGCCCAGCCGTGGAAGGTCGACGGCGAGAAGATCACCATCAACATGACCAAGGACGCGGGCATGCAGCGCTACATCAAGTTCGTCCAGAAGCTCATCGACGAGGACCTCGTCGACACCAAGACCCCGAACTGGTCCGACGACTGGAACCGCGAGCTCAACGACGGCACCATCGCCTCCCTGACCATCGGCGCGTGGATGCCGATCAACCTCATGACCGGCGCCCCTGACCAGGCCGGCAACTGGCGCGTCGCCCAGCTGCCGCAGTGGGAGGAGGGCCAGCAGGTCTCCGCCGAGGACGGCGGCTCCGCGCTCGCCGTCGTCAAGCTCTCCAAGAACCAGGCCGCCGCGTACAAGTTCGTCGAGTACATGACCCATGGCGACGGCGCCCAGGAGATGGCCGACACCGGCACCTTCCCGTCCCTGAAGAAGATCCTCCAGTCCGACTCCTTCACCGACCCGACCACCGAGGGCAACAAGAAGACCAACGACTACTTCGGCGGCCAGAACGTCAACGAGGTCCTCGCCGAGGCCGCGCAGCGCCCGACCGAGAAGTTCCAGTACCTGCCGTACAACCCGTACGCCCAGTCCACCTACGGCGACGAGGTCTCCAAGGCCTACACCAAGGAGATCACCCTCGAGCAGGCGCTGACCAACTACGGCAAGAAGCTCGCCGAGCAGGGTGAGCAGCAGGGCTACACCGTCACCGTCAAGTAGCCTCTCGCCTCATTCCACCTCTTTCGCATCACGGAGCGGGGATGCCCCGGCGTCCCCGCTCTTTGCATGCCCGAAGGCCACATCAACCCCAACCCATCTGAAAGGAAGCCCGATCCATCATGTCAGCATCATCCGCAACCACCGCAGGCGTGACGGGCCCCGACGTCCGTCATTCGGCCACGGCCCGCGTCAACAAGCACAAGGCCGACTGGCGCGGCTGGAAGTTCATGTGGCCGTTCGCCCTCGTCTTCATCTTCGTCTTCATCATCCCGATCTGCTACGCGATCTACATCTCCTTCTTCAAGAAGCAGATGATCGGCGGCACGAAGTTCGTCGGCTTCGAGAACTACGCCCGCCTCCTCGGCGACACCCAGTTCTGGTCGTCCGTCGGCCGCGTGGCGCTGTTCACCTGCGTGCAGGTCCCGATCATGCTCTTCCTCGCCGCCATGATGGCCCTCGCGCTCGATTCGATGAAGCTGCACGGCACCAAGTTCTTCCGCATCTCGACCTTCCTGCCCTACGCGGTGCCCGCGGTGGTCTCGACGTTGATCTGGGGCTTCGTCTATGGCGCCAAGTACGGCCTCGTGGGTTCGCTCAACGACGTGCTGGGCACCAACCTCGACCTGTTCGCGCCGAACATCCTCCTCGCCTCGATCGGCAACATCGTGACGTGGGAGTTCACGGGCTACAACATGCTGATCTTCTACAGCTCCCTGTCCACGATCCCGCACTCCCTGTACGAGGCCGCGTCTATCGACGGCGCCTCGGAGTGGCAGATCGTCAAGTCCATCAAGCTTCCGGAGTTGAAGGGCAGCCTCGCGATCACCGTCATCTTCTCGATCATCGGTTCGTTCCAGCTGTTCAACGAGCCGTCCATCCTGCAGAACATGGTCCCGGGCAATGCGATCACGACGTACTACACGCCGAACATGTACGCCTACAACCTGTCGTTCTCCGGCAACCAGTCGAACTACGCCGCCGCGCTGGCGATCACGATGGCGGTCATCACGATGGCGATCGCGTACGCGGTCCAGCTCAACAGCATGAAGGAGCAGATGAAGTGACGTACGCCGTGACGATCAAGTCGATGACCATCCCGATGGGTAAGGAGCTGTGAAATGAGTGCCGCAACAACTTCCGCGCAGTCGCTGCGCGAGCAGGAGAGGGCCGCCCGCAGGGCCGAGAAGGAGCGCCAGAAGCGCATCGCCCGCGACGAGGCCGCCGAGCGCCGCCGCGCCGAGAAGGCCGGATTCGCGAACGTCAACAACCCGCGCAGGTCCGTCGCCCTGACCTTCCTGTGCGCGATCTTCGCCGTCTACTGCCTGTTCCCGTTCGTCTACCTGATGATCAACGCCACCAAGACCCAGGCCGACTTCACCTCGACCTTCGGTCTCGGCTTCGGCAGGACCTTCGCCCTGTGGGACAACATCGTCACCGTGTTCACCTATCAGGACGGCATCTTCGGCCGCTGGTTCATCAACACGATCCTCTATGTCGTCGTGGGCGCCGGCGGCGCCACGCTCCTCGCGATCATGGGCGGCTACGCGCTCGCCAAGTTCCGCTTCCCGGGCCGCAAGCTGGTCTTCGCGATCATCATCGGCGCGATCTCCGTGCCCGGCATCGCCCTGGCCGTCCCGCAGTTCCTGCTCTTCGCCAAGCTGGGACTCACCAACACCCCGTGGGCCATGATCATCCCGAGCCTCGTGTCCACCTTCGGCCTGTACTTGATGTGGATCTTCAGCGAGCAGGCGGTGCCCACCGAGCTGCTCGAGGCCGCGCGCGTCGACGGCGCCTCCGAATGGCGCACGTTCTGGACCATCTCGCTGCCGCTCCTCGCCCCCGGCATCGTCACCACCGCGCTCTTCTCCATCGTGGCGACGTGGAACAACTACTTCCTGCCGTTGATCATGTTGAAGGACGCGAACTGGTACCCGCTGACGATCGGCCTGAACCAGTGGAAGGACCAGGCGTCCACCGCGGGCGGCCAGGCGATCCAGAACCTGGTCATCACCGGCTCGCTGATCACGATCATCCCGCTGATCATCGCGTTCCTGTGCCTGCAGAAGTACTGGCAGTCCGGCCTCGCCGCAGGCGCCGTCAAGGAGTGATCGGCCGCCACATATGACCGTGGAACATGGTTTCGTGCGGTGCCCGGGGCGTGAACGGATATGTCATATCCGACACGCTCCGGGCCGCTCGGCCAAGTCCTACGGTCGGACATGACATATCCGTTCACGCCCCTCCGTTGCGCCGCGATGTTGCGTATGAATCGAATACTTCAGAGCCCCTCCGCTTTCGCTGTTTGTCGCATGACGCGGTGTGCCGGGCGTGACAGGTTCCCCTCCCGCCGGCGCGACCGCTTTCCCATCATTTGAATAAGGATTCGAACATGACTACTCGTAGACCATTCCGTTGGCCGGCCCTCCTGACGCCGAACGGCCGCGGCATCGCGTACGGCGGCGACTACAACCCCGACCAGTGGCCGGACGAGGTCGTCGACGACGACATCCGCCTGATGCGCGAGGCGCACGTCAACACCGTCGCCCTCGCCATCTTCAGCTGGGACCGGATCGAACCGCGCGAGGGCGAGTACACGTTCGACTGGCTCGACTCCGTCATCGATCGCCTCGGCGCCGCCGGCATCGCCGTCGACCTCGCCTCCGCGACCGCCGCCGCCCCGCTGTGGCTGTACGAGAGGCACCCCGAGGTGCTCCCGGTCGACAAATATGGCCACACGGTCAACGCCGGCTCCCGCCAGTCCTGGCAGCCGACGAGCCCCGTGTTCAAGGAGTACGCGCTGCGCCTGTGCCGCGCGCTCGCCGAGCACTACAAGGACAACCCGTATGTCACCGCGTGGCACATGGGCAACGAGTACGGCTGGAACAACCGCTACGACTATTCCGACAACGCCCTCGCCGCCTTCCGCGCGTGGTGCGAACGGAAGTACCGGACCATCGACGCGCTCAACGACGCGTGGGGCACCGCCTTCTGGTCGCAGCACGTCAACTCGTTCAACGAGGTCCTCCTGCCGCGTCACATGGGCGGCGATGCGATGGTCAACCCCGCCCAGCAGCTCGACTACGAGCGTTTCGGCAACGACATGCTCCTCGACTTCTACAGGGCCGAGCGCGACGCGATCGAGGCGATCTGCCCGGACAAGCCGTTCACCACGAACTTCATGGTCTCCACCGACCAGTGCTGCATGGACTACGCGCAGTGGGCGTCCGAGGTCGACTTCGTCTCCAACGACCACTACTTCCACGAGGGCGAGTCGCACCTCGACGAGCTCGCCTGCTCGGACGCGCTCATGTCGTCCCTCGCCGCCGGCCGCCCGTGGTACGTGATGGAGCACTCCACGTCCGCCGTCCAGTGGAAGCCGCTCAACGCGCGCAAGCGCCACGGCGAGCTGCTGCGCGACTCCCTGGCCCACGTGGCCCTGGGCGCCGACGCGATCAACTTCTTCCAGTGGCGCCAGTCCGCCTCCGGCGCCGAGGCGTTCCACTCCGCGATGGTCCCGCACGCGGGGGAGGACTCCAAGGTCTTCCGCGGCGTGTGCGAGCTCGGCGAGGCCCTCGAGACCCTGTCCGCCGCCGGCGTGCAGGGCACCGAGCTCGAACGCGCCGACACCGCGATTCTCTTCTCCGCCGAATCCGAGTGGGCCACGCGCTCCCAGACCCTGCCGAGCATGCGGCTCAACCACTGGCACGACGTGCGCGACTGGTACCGCACCTTCCTCGAGGCGGGGGAGCGCGCCGACGTGGTCCCGCTCGCCTACGACTGGTCCGCCTACCGCACCGTCGTTCTGCCCACCGTCCTCGTGCTCTCCGCCGCGGACGCACGCCGCCTCGCCGACTTCGCGGCATCCGGCGGCCGCGTCGTCGTCGGCTACGCCACCGGACTGGTCGACGAGCACTTCCGCACGTGGCTCGGCGGCTACCCGGGTGCCGGCGACGGCCTCCTGCGCGAGGTCCTCGGCGTCCGAGGCGAGGAGTTCAACATCCTCGGCGACACCGGCGAGGGCGATCCCACGGAGATCGCGCTGACCCTGCAGGGCGGCGCGGGCGCGTGCGAGCTCACCACCCGCCTGTGGCAGACTGACGTGACCTCGACCGCCCCCGACACCACGGTCCTCGCCGCCTACCACGGCCCGGCCGCCGCCGACTGGGAGCTCGGCGGCACCCCTGCGATCACCTGTCACCCCTACGGCGAAGGCGAGGGCGTCTACGTCGGCTGCGACCTCGACCGCCACGACCTCGCACGCCTCATCACGGCGCTGTCGGCCGTCCCCGAGGGCCGCGCCGGTGCCGCCCCGGAGCCCGGCATGGCCGCCGGTGCCGGTGCCGCCGCGTCCCGCGGTCTCGACCCGAGCATCCTCCACACCGTGCGCGTCTCCGCCGACGGCGCGACCCGCTTCGACTTCTACATGAACCGCTCGAAGCGCGCCGTCGAACTCGAGGGCGTCTCAGGCGAGCCGATCATCGCCCACCAATGCGACCCCCTGCCGTCGCACTCGGGGCAATCGGGCGCCGCCTACACCCTCGGCCGCAACGCGATCCTCGTCACCAGACTCGTGCGCTGAAAACCGCCTAACTCCGTTACGAGGGGTATTTCCGGGGCCTCGCAGACATCAAACCGCGTTACGAGGGGTACCAGGGCGGGGTATCCCGCCCGGAGAACGGCTTGACGGCGTTGGACCGGAGACCGGAATACCCCGGATATCGACGAGCACGTACCCCTCGTAACGCGGTTTGACGTCTGCAAAGCCCCGGAAATACCCCTCGTAACGCGGATGGGCCTCCACAAGGGGAGTGCGGAGGGCGGCACGTCGTCGGATGGGTAAGATGGTGACGTCGAAAACCACGTCCGAGACGTCCGCACGAGAGGGGGAGCAGCCGATGCCCGAAGCGAAACCGCGTCGCGTCACCTTGCGCGAGGTGGCCGAGACCGCCGGCGTCTCCCTCAAGACCGCGTCGAACGTCATCAACGGCTCCGGGCGCATGACCCCCGAGACCCGCGCGAAGGTCGAGAGGGTCATCAGGGACCTCGGCTACCGGGTCAACGTGGCCGCCCGCAACCTGAGCCGCGACCACACCGGCTTCATCACGCTCGCCGTGCCCTCGCTCACACCGCCCTACCTCGCCGAGCTCGCCAACCGCACGATCGACGCCGCCCGTGCCCGCGGCTACGCGGTCTACGTCACCACGTACGCGGAGGGCTCCGCGAAGGGCGCGCGCGATCTGCTGCAGAAGTTCAACTCCACCGTCTCCGACGGCATGATTCTGTCGATGAGCGAGGTCGAGACCATCGCCCCCGAGGACCTCGACGTCGACTTCCCGCTCGTCGTGGTCGGCGCCCGCACCACGTGGGGCAAGGCCGATCACGTCACCCCCGACGACGTCGCCGCCGCCGCGACCGCCGCCGGCTACCTCTACGACCGCGGCTCCACGCGCCTGGCCGTGGTCGGCGCGCGCGGCGCGTACGACGAGACCGTCCTCCTGAACGCGATCGAGGGCAACGCCCAGCTGCGCATGCGCGGCATCATCGAGGAAAGCCGCCGCCGCGGCCTCACGCTCGACCCGCGTCTGATCGGCGCCACCAGCCAGGACTGGACGATCGGCGCTGGCGCCCGCGTCACCCAGCGCCTCATCGACTCCGGCGTCCCGTTCGACGGCGTCGTCGCCCTCAACGACCAGCTCGCCATCGGTGCGATCGCCGCCCTGCGCGCCGCCGGCATCGCGATCCCCGGCCAGGTGCAGGTCATCGGCTTCGACAACATCGAGGAGGCCGAATACCTCCAGATCCCCCTGACCACGATGGATTCGCGCCTCGACTGGACCGCCCCCACCGCCGTCGACCGCATCCTCACGCGCATCGACGCGCGCCGTGCCGCCGCCGGATCGGCGGCCCCCGCCGGCCACGGCCCCGGTGAATCCGGACGACCGCAATCCCCGGTGATCCTCCCCGAACTGCTCACCACCGAATCCCGCGTCATCCCGCGCGCCTCCACCCGCTGAAAAGACGGGTGGCACGGTACCCCCTTGGCCGGCGCGGCGCTCCTTCGGCACCGTGCCCGCGCAGGCGCCGCCCATGCCCGACGCCGGTCCCCGACAAGCCTCGAAACCTCTTCGATCACCGTGTACAGTGCTGTGATAGCAACGAAGGAGCCCACATGACCAACGCAACCAAGCCCACCATCCACATCCCCGCCATCACCTTGAACGACGGCCATCTCATCCCGCAGATCGGTCTCGGCGTGCTGCGCATCGACGACGAGGGCGTCGTGCCCGTCGTCGAGAACGCGCTCGCCGCCGGCTACCGCCACATCGACGGTGCCGCCGGCTACAACAACGAGGCCGGCGTGGGCCGCGCGCTCGCCGTCACCGGCTTCAACACCGGCAAGGCCCGCGAATCCCTGTGGCTCACGACCAAGCTGCGCGACTCCCAGCAGGGCTACGACTCCGCCCTCAGGGCGTTCGACGACTCCCTCGCCAAGCTGCAGGTCGACTACGTCGACATGTACATGATCCACTGGCCCACCCCGTTCGACTGGCGCAGCGGCGAGACCTGGAAGGCGTTCGTCAAGCTGCGCGAGGAGGGCCGCGTGAAGACCCTCGGCGTGTGCAACTTCCTGCCCGAGCACTTGGAGCGCCTGCACGAGGAGACCGGCGAATGGCCGGCGGTCGACCAGATCGAGCTGCACCCCACGTGGCAGCAGCGCGAGGTCGTCGCGTTCTGCAAGGCGCACGGCATCGCCGTCGAGGCGTACTCGCCGATGGCCCGCGGCGCCGACCTCAACGCCGGCGACGGCACGATCGAGCGCATCGCCGCCGTCCACGGCGTCACCCCGGCCCAGGTGATCCTGCGCTGGCACATCGAGAACGGCACGATCATCATCCCCAAGTCCGTCCACGCCGACCGTCAGAAGGAGAACCTCGACCTGTTCGGATTCGTCCTCGACCCGGCCGAGCATGCCGCGATCGACGAGCTCGACGGCCCCACCCGCGCCGGCCACGACCCGCTGACCTTCACCTACGCCTGATCCGGCATCGTTGCCTCCATACGGGCTCTCCCCCGGGAGAGCTCTTTCTCTATGGTCCATGGAGGCGAACCTTCCGGATGGCCCCCGATTCCAGACGCCAGAGAGGAGCATGGTACCGCATGTCCCGCAAGCCATCGAAGTCCCGTGGCAAGTCCACCCGCTTTTCGAAGCGCCGCGCGTCCGCCGCGACCCCGCTCGAACGCATCCTGCTCCTGCTGGTCGTCGTCGCGCTGGGCGGCGTCGGCGCGGGTGTCGGCCTGCCGAATCTGAGTCCCGAGATCGGCAAGGTCACCGGCGAGACCACCGCGTCCGGCCCCGCCGCCGACGCGCTCGCCAAGCTCACGGTCGATGACTCCCAGTCCGGCCGCGGCTACGACCGCGACGCGTTCGGCTACCGCGAGACCGACGACGACGGCAACGGCTGCGACATCCGCGAGGACATCCTCGCCCGCGACCTCAAAGACGTGACCTACAAGTCCGTGACCGGTCACGGCTCATGCCAGGTCAAATCCGGCACGCTCGACGACCCGTACACCGGCAAGACGATCCACTTCACGCGCGGCGTCGAGACTTCCACCGCCGTGCAGATCGACCACGTGGTCGCCCTCGAGAACGCGTGGCAGTCCGGCACGAGCTCCTGGGATTCCGCGCGCCGGCGCCAATTCGGCAATGACCCGTACAATCTGCTTGCCGTCGACGGTCCCGCCAATCAGGACAAGGGCTCCGCGTCCGCCGCCTACTGGCTGCCGACGAACTCCGCCTACCGCTGCGAGTACGTCGCCCGCCAGATCGGTGTCAAGACCAAATACTCCCTGACCGTCACGTCGGCCGAAAAGGACGCGATGCTCGCCGTCCTCCACACCTGCCCCGCCCAACAACTCCCCGAAAGCTGAGGACGGGATCGACGCGATTCCCGGGGATTCGCCTCGATCGGTCTCACCGCTCCGGGTTGTCGAGCAACGGCGCATCGCCCTCGTCGTACGCGCGCAACAGCCGTCGCATCAGGAACGTCGTGAAGTACGGCGCGCTGAACACATGCTCGCTGCTGCCGATGTTGCCCGCGGACAGTTTGATTCCGAACCGGATCTCCGGGTACGAGTCCGACGCGATGAGCGTGCGCATCGACTTCGCCGTGCCCTTGCGCGCCTTCACCTCAATCGGCACCAGCCATTCGCGCGTGCGCACGAAGAAGTCCTGCTCCAGCGTGGAATCCTCCTTCTTGTAGTAGTACAACTCGTATCCTGCCTTGCGCAGCGCCTCCGCCACGATGCTCTCGTACATCGCCCCCTTGTACACGCCGAGGTTCCGGTTCGCGCGCAGATCGTCGCTGGCCTCGTCGTCGAGCATCGCCACGAACAGTCCCGTGTCCCCGAAGTAGATCTTGAACTTGTTCTCGTCGTAGTTGCCCCGCAGCGGCAGTTCCGGATACGTGAGGCATCGGCACACGTTCGCCATGCCCGACGTCTCCAGCCATTCGACGCATCCCCGGTAGTCCTTGAACCTTGCGCCGCTGGCGACCTTGCTGATCTGGAACTTCTTGTTCTCGCGGGCGAGCTGCACCGGGATGTGCCTGAACACGTTCAGGATGCGCGCCTGATCCAGCCCGGTCGCGTATTTGCGGATGTCCTCCTGATAGTCGGCCACCAGCTGCCGCTGCGTCTGCAGCGTTCCGCTGAACGTGCCCGATTCGATGTACGGCGTGACCACCGCCGGCATGCCGCCCAGTACGCAGTAGTCCAGAAACGCGGACGAATAGACGTCCATCTCCACCTGCGAGAACGGCCTGGCTTGCGTCAGATGCTCCAGCATGCCGTCCGCGACGTCCTCGCCGTACCCCTTGGCCCACAGGAACTCCTCGAAATCCATCGAGTACATCTCGTAGTCGGTCTTGTAGCCGACGCTGTTGCTCTCGATCTCCCGATAGCTGATGCCCAGCATCGATCCGCTGCAGATGACGTCGAACCGGCCGTCGATCCTGAGGAACTTCAGCGCGGTGGCGATGTCCGGATGGGACTGGATCTCGTCGAAGAACAGCAGCGTCTCGCCGGGGATGAACCGCTTGGACGGGTCGAGCAGCGAGATGTTGCGGATGATCGCGTCGGCGCCGTATCCGTCCGTCGTGATCGCACGGTACTTCGGTTCCTCCACGAAGTTGATCTCCACGACGTTCGCGTAGGCACCCGCGGCGAACCTTCTGATGGTCTCCGTCTTACCGACCTGTCGTGGTCCCTTGACGATCAGCGGCTTGCGGTCGGGGTCGGCTTTCCATGCCGTGAGGAAATCGTCCGCCTTGCGTTTGAGATATACCATGATCGCCATCTCCTGTGGTGGTTCCTGAAAACGTTGGAAATACAATGATTATACGATTTTATGAGCGACTTTTTCATGGATTTGCACATTTCATGAGCGAGTTTTCCGGAAGATTCGCGATTTCATGAGCGACTTTTCGTCCGATTCCACTATTTCATGAGCGATTTCGCGCCAATTCGGCAATGACCCGTACAATCTGCTTGCCGTCGACGGTCCCGCCAATCAGGACAAGGGCTCCGCGTCCGCCGCCTACTGGCTGCCGACGAACTCCGCCTACCGCTGCGAGTACGTCGCCCGCCAGATCGGTGTCAAGACCAAATGCTCCCTGGCCGTCACGTCGGCCGAGAAGGACGCGATGCTCGCCGTCCTCCACACCTGCCCCGCCCAACCTCCCCAAGAGCTGAGTTTGCGCCTGCGGTCCACGACTGGCGCGGGTAACACGAACGCGCTATACCTTTGCGTGGATTCACGCGGGGGGAAGCATGCAGACAGAGGATACGAACGCAGAAAACGCAAACGTCACGAATGCGGACGGCATGACCGCCGGAGGCGGCCCGGCGGCCGGCAACGGCAACGACGAGAGCCATCGGTCCGACCGGGACCACCGGACGTCCCGTCAGTCGCTGAACGACGATCGCGTCGTCGACGGTGCGAGTTCGACGCACGATCCGACCGTCGCGAACCCGCGGCGGCAGGGGCCCGGCTACGGGCGCGGGCATGCGGTGCGCGTCACGCCCGGCACCGCGGCCGGCAAGGGCTATGGCCGCCGGCACAGCATCCAGAAGCATCGCGAGTTCGTGCTCGAGGGCGGACCGGAACGCGTCGCGTCCGAGATCGAGAAGGAACGTCAGGCCGCGCGCCACGAGGCCGGCGTCGTGCGGCACGGACATTCGCTGGCGAGCATCCTCGGCCCCGCGTTCGTGGCGGCCGTCGCCTACGTCGACCCGGGCAACGTGGCCGCGAACGTGACCTCCGGCGCCCGGTACGGGTACATGCTCATGTGGGTGCTGGTCGTCGCGAACGCGATGAGCGTGCTCATCCAGTACCAGTCCGCCAAGCTCGGCATCGTCACCGGCAAATCCCTGCCGGAGCTGCTCGGCGAGCGCATGAGCGATGCGGGCCGGTTCATGTTCTTCATGCAGGCGGAGGTCATCGCCATCGCGACCGATCTCGCGGAGCTGATCGGCGGGGCGATCGCCCTGAACCTGCTGTTCGGCCTGCCGCTGTTCGTCGGCGGCGTGGTCATCGGCGCGGTTTCGACCGTGCTGCTCATGTTCGAGGGCGGGCGCACGCACCGTCTGTTCGAGAAGATGGTGATCGCGCTGCTGCTGGTCATCACGTTCGGGTTCATCGCGGGGCTCTTCATCGCGCCTCCCGCGCCAGGCGACGTGCTCGGCGGTCTGGTGCCGCGGTTCTCGAACCGTGATTCCGTGCTGATGGCCGCCTCGATGCTCGGCGCGACGGTCATGCCGCACGCGATCTACCTGCATTCGACGCTCGTCAACGATCATTACGCGGGCGGCGAGGAACGGCCCACCACGCGCGAGCTGCTGCACGGTTCGAAGATCGACGTGTTCTGGGCGCTGGTGCTCGCCGGCACCGTGAACCTCGCGCTGCTCATCCTCGCCGCGAACTCGCTGTACGGCATGAAGGGCACCGATTCGATCGAGGGCGCGCAGCATGCGATCGTGAGCGTGCTCGGCCCGGTCATCGGCACGATCTTCTCGGTCGGCCTGCTGGCCTCGTCGCTGAGCTCGACTTCGGTCGGCACGTACGCCGGCTCCGAGATCATGCACGGACTGCTGCGCATCAAGGCCCCGATGTGGGCGTGCCGCGTGGTCACGCTCGTGCCGGGACTGATCGTCCTGTGGTTCGCGCCGAACCCCACCGAGGCGCTGGTCATCGGCCAGGTGATCCTCTCGATCGGCATCCCGTTCGCGATCATCCCGCTCCTGCGCTACACCCACGACCGCAAGCTCATGGGCGAATACGTCGATGGCACCGTCAAGCACGTGATCTTCATCGCCGTCGCCGCCCTGATCGTGGCCCTCAACGTCCTCCTCATCGCCCTCACCCTCTTCGGCCTGGCCTAGCCTCCCGCACCCGGTCTGGCCTAGCCTGGCATAACCCTTTGGGTCTGGCCTAGCTTGGCATAACCCTTTGGGTCTGGTCTAGCTTGGCATAACCCTTTGGGTCTGGTCTAGCTTGGCATAACCCTCCCATGTCAGTCCTCGTTGCTGAGCTCCACCTCGGTCGGGACGCATACGCCGACTTCCGTGGTTGTCGTCCCCACTTACTCCGGGATTCCCGCCGTCTACTCCGGGATTCTCACCGTCCACTCCGGGGATTGCGTCACTTTTCCGTATGAATTCCCGGAGTAATCCGTGAAATTCCCGGAGGAGGAATGCGGCCCCGGTGCCTTGCATAGTGCTCCGGGACTCCCCTGCCAACTTCGGGATTCCTGTCATCGTGCTGCGGGATTCCCACGGTTCGCTCCGGGAATTGCATCACTTTTCCGTATGAATTCCCGGAGTAAGGCGCAGGAGTCCCGGGATGGAGCGCGGTATTGCTCGGCGTCGGCCCCGCGTCTCGCTCAGAATCCCTCGGCCCCGTGGTTCGCTCCGGGCTTCTCACCGTTCGCTCCGGGAATTGCATCACTTTTCCGTATGAATTCCCGGAGTAATCCGTGGAATTCCCGGAGGAGGGAATGCGGCCCCGGTTCCTTGCATAGTGCTCTGGATTCCCCTGCCAACTTCGGGATTCCTGTCATCGTGCTCCGGGATTCTCACGGTTCACTCCGGGGATTGCATCACTTTTCCGTTGAATTCCCGGAGTAAGAACGCGGGCGATGCGATGTGCCGCGTGGCCTCACGTGCCCCGTGCCCAATCCGTGGTACTCAGTGAGGTTTCGCCCGATTCTGATGCCGAGTCCCACGAATCGGGGGTACTCAGTGGATTTCGGTTCGATTTTGACGCTGAGTACCACGACGTCCACGCGCACGCGGCCTCCGCCATTATTGACGCATCGTCAAATCGGCTATTTTCCAACGAAGCGCAATCGTGTTGCCGGCATGCAAGACCGCCCGCGCAGGGAGCCCGTGGTACTCAGTGCAAAAACAGCCGGAAAGCATGCTGAGTCCCGCGGAATCGTGGTACTCAGCGTATTCCGGCCCGGTTTCGTCGCTGAGTACCCCCGGATGGGGTATTCGGCACATCCGCGCCTGATCTCGACGCTGAGTACCACGCCGCACTCGTTCGCGCGGTCTCCGCCAGTATCAGCGCATTGTCAAATCGGCCATTTCCCGACGAACCAGACCGCGTCGAAAGCGCGTAAGGCCGCCTGCGCGAGGGGCTCGTGGTGTTCACGTCCGATTCCGATGCCGAGTCCCGCGAATCCGTCGTGTCCAGCACAAAATCCGGCCGCAAACGCACTGAATCCCGCGAATCCGTGGCATCCAGCACAAAACACGGCTGCGAGCGCATCGAGTCCCACCGGATGCGGTATTCGATGCTGCCGGCCAATTCGTCGCTGAGTCCCGCGCGGTCCGTCCTGTGTAAGCCTCGCTGGAGGCTTCAACGCATCGGCCCTTGCCCGGTAACCTTCACATGTGCCGGGGACGGAACGACGCATCCCGCCTCGCCCCGCGCCCGCATCTATCCCCGCCTCCGCACCTCCCGAATCACGGTCTCGATCGGCGCCTCGGCCACCCGGAACATGAACTCCGCCCCACGCATCGTCAGCACCCGCGCCACACGGAACGCGAATTCCGCCCTCGCGCCCGCATCCGCCAGCGTCGCCCCGGTCGCGACGAAGATGACCCAATCGCGCCCGCGCAGCAGGTCGCGTTTCTCCGTGTCCCGCCGCCACTGCGCCTTGTCCGTGCGATGCTGGTCGCCGTCGTACTCGACCGCCACCCGCCACTGCGGCCACGCCATGTCCAGCGTCATCGCCGCGCCGGAGCGGAACGCGACGTCCGGCACCGTGTGGTTCAACGCCATGTCCGGCAGTCCGTGACGCAGCAATGACAGCCGTTCGCGCGACTCCGGCGGCGAGTCGGCGCCCGGCCGGATGAGTTGGATGGACGACAGGCACGCGCGTTTGCCCTTGAACCGCGGCAGCGTCTCGGCGAACGCGAGCAGGTCGCGATGCACGCCGGCCGCATCCCGTCCGCGTGCGAGCGCCCGCTGTCTCGCCGTCGCGGTGATGATCGCGTCGCCGAGGACGATCAGCGATTCGAGTGGCAGGTGGTCGGCGAGCTGCGCCCACGTGTGGAACAGGTCGAGCGCGTAGACGTTCCGGTTGACGCGCACGTTGCCGTTCTGCGGCAGCGCCCGCCACAGGTGCGTGACGGTCGCGCCCGACCGCACGCGTTTCGTCCGGTCGCTGGACACCGTGTGCAGGAGCGTCGGGTCGAGGTCGCATCCGTCCGGGATCGGCGCGGATTGCAGGGCGAGTGATGTGGTCATGCCGAACAGCAGCTGCGTGCCGGCCGATCGCGCCGCGTCGGTGCAGCGTCGGATCGCGTCGCGTCTGCGCTGGTCGAGCGAGACGAGCATGGAGGGCGATTGCGCGGTGGGCTGCGCGAGCTCGGACGCGTACATCGCGCCCGGTGGGGGAGTGGTGGCGGCTGATGCCGCATCGTCTTCGATGGAGCCGTAGGTGATCATGCCGCCACGGTAGGGGACCCGCCCGCGTCCGCTCCACCCGTACGGCCGATGTGGACGAAGCCCCCGCGAGTCCTCGCGCGCGGTGGGTGATGGGAGACTTCAACCTCGCGTCAGCGCAGCGTACGGCTCGGAAATCGGGGTTGGAACGGGTCCTGCGGAATCACCATGATCGGTCCACGGTGTTATGCGGGACGTGCGGAGACCCCGGCGTTTCGCGGGGGAGGTTACGATTCGATGAACTCGTTGTGAAGGTGCGGAAAGCTTGGAATTTCGGCAATTCTAGGCAACTATGTCGCATTTATTGACGCAGTGTCACCTGTGTATCGATGGTGAAAGCGGTCCGATTGGTGGTATCGGTCTCAGGGGTGGTAGGGGGGGTGTCGCTATCTTAGTCAACCGAAAGGATTCCATACGTGAGTAGGCCTTGTAGCGGTTCGCGGAATCGTGGAAGTTTCGCATTCGGGGTCTGAGCACGGGGGTCCGACAATCGTTCGAAAGCACGGTCATGACGGCCGCGCCCACGAAGGAGAAAGTATGAAGAAACTACGTACGAAGGGCACCGTCGCGGCCGCCATCGTGGCCTCCGCCGCGATGCTCCTGTCGACCTTCGCCATCGCCCCCGCGAACGCCGCGGACGGCACGTGTGCTGCATCCGATCAGGATACGTTCAACACCTGCATCACCAGCGGCGCCAGCAACATCACCGTCAACAAGACCATCAAGTTCAACGCCGGTAAGGCACTGATCGATCTTGGACTTGCCTTTGGCGGCGAAACGGATTTGGCGGATAGCTATGGCACGCCTGTGGAATATACTCTCGATCATTCCGTGACGATCACGGGTGAAGGTTCTTCCGCGATTCTGCGCAATGTGATCTTTACTGTTCCCCAGAATCAGACGTTGACACTCGCGGGAACCATCGTCCTCGATGACATCAACCTTACCGGCACGAATCTACTGGGTCTTCTGGGCCTGCAGGGACTTCTGAATCTGGTGGGTGGAGTCAAGGGCATTCCGACTGCCATTAATGTGGCCGGTGGTACTTTGAATCTCGAAGACACTGCTCACGTGGCTGCTGGTGCTAAGAATGCATTGAATCAGCAGCGCGCGATTGCCGTAACTGCGGGACAGTCCATTGTTAATCTGAACAGCTCTGGTGAATACAAGCGTTCCGAGCAAGCAGGACTGGATATTCAGGTTCTTCCGGGACTTAGTGATAGTAACTTGATTGTCAAGGCCCTTAATGATTTGCTGGGGGCGTTGACTATCAAGCGTACCGCGGCTTACCCGACCGTGTGGGGTCGTGATGCGGCTGTGTATTCGGAGCCGGGTGTGACTGATGCGACCATCAACATCACGAACGGCATCTACTCCAACCAGAAGGATAAGGAAGTTCTCGGCAAGACTTATCTCAACGGTGCCGTCTCCTCGTCCGCGACGGTGAACATCACCGGTGGCAACAACGTGAAGATCAGCAGCGTCAAGATCGGCAACGGCGTTGACAAGAACCACAATGGCTCCAACACCACCGGTACGCTGAACCTCGACAACCCGAAGGCGCAGCTGGATCAGGTAGTCGAGAACGATACCGACGCACAGGCCGCCTCCACCGACAGCTGGGCTCTCGAGCTCCGCAGTTCGGCCACGGCCAACATCACCGCCGGCAGCATCAACGACACCCTGCACACCAACTCCCCGAAGGTCATCGAGTCCGAGGCCGGTTCCAAGATCAACATCCTCGCTGGTGGCACCGAAGCCGGCGATGTGAAGATCGCGAACCAGTCCTACTGGATTCGGGAAGCCCAGAAGAGCGGCGCCAAGTTCGCCGCCAAGGTGAACGCCAACGCCTCCGTCGCCGGTGAGGACACCAGCTCCTACGAGCTGTGGAGCAGCGGCGCCGCCAAGACCGACAACACCCTGGCCCAGCTCGCCGCGCTGGTGAAGGCCGAGACCGCGGGCTCCACCCCGGCCGCCGCCAAGCTGTCCCAGTCCACCTACTCGTCGGAGAACGGCCTTTCCGCCGCCTACCTCGAGGACGTGAACGCCGACGGCCGCGCCGTCTACGGCCGCCACGTGATCACCGCTTCGGGCTCCCCGTTCGAGGCCGTGAAGAACAGCACCGCCGGTACCGTCACCCTGTACGGCCTCCCGTGGGTCGGCAAGTACAGCACCGACGGCGACGCCCCGACCCAGACCTCCAAGCTCTTCGCCGGCTGGTACACCAGCCAGTCCGCGTTCGAGAAGGAGGACGCTCTTCAGGCGTCCACGTCCGACGAGAGGCACCACAACTGGAACCCGTCCGACGAGACCTTCGACGGCACCTACGGCCAGACCGTGGTCGTGAGCACCGACAAGTACACGGGCTCTCTGTACCCGCACTTCGTCAGCGACGAGACCATCAAGGTCACTGGCGTGCAGGTGGCTCCGGGCACCAAGACCGGTAGGTACAATCTCCGTTTCATCTCCGGCGTGGACAGCTACAACTTCAAGTCGGTCAACTTCCATGTGGAGTACGCGGGACGTACCCTCGGCGATATCACTTCCACGGGTATCTATGACTACGTGGTCGCCGGTAACGCCAACAAGCTGTTCCCGAAGAATCCCTACGTGGGGTATGAAGGCTATGAGCAGCTTCCGGAACAAGGCGATGCCCGTTACGTGACCACTGGTGTCATCAATAACATGCCCGGCGGTGTCACTCTGGACATTACCCCCAGCTGGACGACTCTGGATGGTGTTACGGTCTCTGGCTCGACGTATCAGGTTACTCTGCAAAAAGACGGTACCATCGCCTGAGTGACCGGCTGATCGGATTCAATGATGGGAGAGAAGAAAACCAATGCGCGTCATGGTGTAGGTGGCGCGGCTGTACTGCGTAATCATCGTACGGTGGTTATCGCGGTTATCGCGGTCATTGCAGTCATCTGCATCGTGTGCGCATTGGTCTTTGTCGGTAATCGCCAAGCTGATGGTGTTAGGAATAATCCTGCCGCTGATACATCCACTAGTACGTCGCAGACTGATACCGATGGCTCTTCAGCCACCAGTATCAGCCCTGACGGCGAAGGATCCTTGGACTTTGATAAAGCCCTACAGGAGCAGTCCGATGGTTCTTCAACTTCTGACAGTGATTCGCAATCGTCTCAGAAGGGAACTACGGGATCCGGCAGGACTTCGTCATCCCAAGATGGTTCGGGCGCATCTCATCCCGAATCCGATTCCATGGGCTTCGGTGATGTGCAGTAATTCGGCTTTGCCGGAGTCCTAGCTTCTGTATCCGGATGTTGACCCATAAGTTGACATTCGGATACAGATATTTGAAATTTAGATAACCCTTCACAGGGTGGGAAAGAAGATTATCATGAAGCTATATAAAGAGCCTTCTTTGGAACTGCTTATGGTGACATCCAACGATGTTATCTGTGAGTCTAATATGAACAACGCGTGTGGTCCGAATCATGTGGGTCCCTGTGGTACCGAAAACGGCAACGGTGGTGGCAGCATCGACTGGGATTGACGGCCCTACAGAGTAGCGGCCAATGAGCTTTGCGCGGATTACAGGAGATTAAGGGCGATGTGGCACTGCCGCTTCGCCCTTTTCTTGTAATAGATTTGGCAATTGAGGATTCCGCTCTTGTTCGCCCCGCTCGCCCCATCACCATGTCCGACCGCACCCGCTCGGACGCACTGCACCCTCGCCCCGCTAAGATAGCCGTATGACTGATTTCCGTATGCGCGTGGCCGGGCTCGACGTGGCTGTCCGGTCCATCCACGACCGCATCCGCATCCAGTGCGCCGACTACCTCATCGCCTCCCGCGGCTTCGACGCCGACGCGCGCGAGGCCGACCTCGCCGTCGCGACCACCCAGTCGGACATCGACCACGAACGCACCATCGGCGAACCCGGCGACTGGCGCGACGACTATCTCGAGACCCTCGCCGTCTTCCGCAGAATCGCCGAATACGGACCCATGCACGACCGGCTCGTCTTCCACGGCGCCACCATCGAGGTCGACGGACGCGCGTATATCTTCACCGCGCCGTCCGGCACCGGCAAAAGCACCCACATCCGACTGTGGCGGCGCGTGTTCGGCGATCGCGTCGCCATCATCAACGGCGACAAGCCGATCCTGCGCATCGAACGCGACTCGTCCGGCGGCGCCCCGCGCGTCGTCGCGTACGGCACCCCGTGGGCCGGCAAGGAGGGATGGCAGCGCAACGTGAGCGCGCCCCTCGGCGGCATCTGCGTCGTCGAGCGCGCCGTCCCGGCCGACGCATCCGCGCTCAGGGACTCGGCCGCGCACGCGTACCCGGCCACCGCCTCGCGCGTGGCCGAATCGATTCTCCTGCACGACGCGGCGCGCGACCCGATCCCCGAGATCGCGACCCCGAACGGACCCGCGTTCCTCGACGACGACGGCGTGCCCAACACCTGCGTGCGGCTGACCGTCGACGAGGCGCTCCCGGTCGTCCTGCGCCAGACCTACATGCCCGCCGACCCGCTCGCCGCGGCCGCCACGCTCGGTCTGCTCGACACCCTCCTGCGCACCGTCCCCATCCACCGCCTCACCTGCACGATCAGCCAGGCCGCCGTCCAGGCCAGCTCCACCGCCCTTCTGCCTTGATGTCCCGTCGGGGTGTGATGTCAAGGCAAGGAGGTTGCAATCACTGCCAAGATCTACCCCATACCCGCACTCCGTGTCTTGCCATTACATGGAATCTGCATTGAGGATTTCGATGACACCCGCCATATCCGTCCACGGGGCGTAGTCCGAGGCCTTCCTTGGAATCAACTGATGTCGTAGTACGGCCTTCTCGCTGGAATTATGTCGATGGGCGTTGCCGATCGCGTCTTGGATGTGGCCCTCTACGAGAGTCAGATTGATGTATTTGTTGCGAGGCCCCGTGGTCACCTGCAGTTTGGCCGCGTATTTTTCCACATCGGCGGTGATGGTATATGACGGAGGACAGGAGCGCACATGATCGATGAGCCATACCTCAAAACATGGGTTGGAGATAACGAGATGCATGCCGCTTCGGGTGCAGGTGCGCTGTGCCTGAGCGTGATCGTGGAAGTCGTCAACATCCACGACCACGAAGACGCAAGCGTATCGATCCCGTGGATCGTCGTTGTCGCGTTCGTCGTCATGCTTCAGTTCCATGGCGTAATCCGCGAGTTGGGCCGGTGCAAGCGTTTTGGATATCACCGTGATGACGACGTCTTTCATGGTCGTTTCCAGATATTCAAAGTACTGGTGCTCGGTGACTTCGCCTCCGCATACGACAAGGTATCGCCTTGCTCTTACGCGATTGGAGCGCCTGGTCTTACGTCCATGAGGTGGGAGCGTGGTCTTCTTTCGGCTCATGCGGCATCGCCTTCCTCGATGATTCTCGCGAAGGCCGTGTGGAAACTGGGTTTCGGAATGGCTCCATAAACACCGTTGAGATAGTTCTTGCCGATGTTCTCCTCTCTGCGAACCTTCAAGTCGGTTACCGGGTAGAGCTCCGAGGATCCGGTCGGGGATTTCTCCACCAGCCAGACCTGATCGGGGGCGATGATACGCTCCTTGCTTCCCGACACATTGATCAACGAGGAATCATGTGTGGTGAAGATGAGTTGTGACCTGTGGGGATTGGTAGCGGGGTCGGTAAATAGCCTGATGAATTCCTCCACCAGCGTCGGGTGCAGACTGGTGTCGATTTCGTCGATCAGCGTCAATGTGGGGTGTAGAAGCTGCCGTAGTGCCAGGGAGAAGAACGATAGCGCCGCGATTGTTCCTTGCGACTCATTACGTTCGTCGAATGTGGCGGTGATTCCATCTCCCGCATGCTCGAACTGCAGTTCGGACGATTCCTGCAGAGGGGAGGAAAACATGCGATCCACCTTTTCTGGATCAGCGCCGAATTGTTGCTGAAGCTGCGTCTTCAACGATTCGCGCATCTCCTCATCGATGATCACGGGGGCGCTTCGTACTGCATCGATGCCAAAGTCGGCATATCGTATCAGCATTGCGAGGTGCTTCGAGAACGACGTCTTGCGCTTGAACTCGCTCAGGATACGTGGCTGTTCGTCGCGATATCCTTGTGCGTCGCAGTAGGTCACTGACGATGCGAAGAAGTCAAAGGCGGGTTGTGTGCATTCGATGCCTGCGGCTGCGGCTGCAGATAGGGCCAGAGCATTCGGACGCAATTCGATGGTCCGTCTTATCTGCGCTCGTGGACCGCGGAACGAGCTGCCGAAACTGATGCCGTTCTCGTCGCGCGAAAATAACTTTGAGGAATGAGAGGATGTTCGGTCGCCGATGGCTTTGAACACCGACAGTTCCTCGTACAAGATAACGTCGTCATTGAATCGGAACCAATACCGGTATCGCTGCCCGTCCTCCGCAATGAATTCCGCGAAAAACGACGATTCCTCTGACCGTCCTTTGGGACTCAGCAGGAATGGATCTCTGGGGATGCTGGTATTGGTATCGCCTTGGCTGTAGCTGGTGCGCACCATGACGGCCATGGACCATAGTGCCCTGAGAAAGTTCGACTTTCCTGATGCGTTCGGTCCGTAGATTGCGGTGATCGTCGACTCGTCGGCGAACGCCCCGCTGCGGAAGCGGGTGTCTCGCGTCATCGAGAAGGCCTGTTCCCCCTTGAAGCTTCTGTAGTTCGAAAAGCTGAAATCGATGAGCATAGCACACTCTTTCGTTTGATTAACGCATCAATCATATCAGAAAATGCGCAAAAAAGAAATTTTCTGCAAAAAATGCGTTTGTATGACTCATTTCAAGAGTGTGGAGACGGTTGTTCGCTCAATGTCCCGTCGGCCCGATACGGTGGGCGGTCCTTGATAATTGACCATTCATCGCGAGCCGCGATGCGACACGAGCAGTTGGGAATGCCGCATGCAACGACACTCACGTTACGAATCCCCGAATTTCGAGATCATCGTCCTGTCCGAGGACGTGAACACCATCCTCATCAGTCATGAAACCGGCACTGGCGAGTGCGAGGACTGGGTGACCGGCAAACCCATCCCTTGTTCGTGACATCAGCATTCGCTGACCGTGACCGGAGAGTCGCGCGTGCGTTCGACCCGCCCGGCCTCTGGGGCCAAGAGGGCTGAGTGTGCCGCTACTCGCGGTTCTCCGTGTGGTACTGCCACATCGCGTAGGCCGTCAGACTCACGCAGATGATGTCCGCCGTGATCGGGTCGATCCTGGCGGAGGCTACGACGAACATCGCCGTCATGTACCCGAGCATCGAGCCGCCGCGCGGCTCCATCCAAGTTGCGCATGAAGCGCTCCGGCCGCGCCGCGTATGTGACGCGGCAACGTCGTCCGGCTTGTGTCGGACGGTCGATTACGCTCGTGTCACAAGGCTTCGAGACGGGAACGTCCTAGTGGCTGTGAGAAAATGCCGGTTGAGACGTGCTAACTTTCCCGATTCCAAGGCGGGTGCGCGGGGATGGCCAATACCGGTGGGTGCTTTCAGGTGCGCCCCTTTCAATAGGTTGAGGGTCCGGCATGGTGAACCCTCAACCTTTGCTCATTCCGAAAGCGCGTGAACTCGCTTGTTACGTGAACGCGCGCCTCGGACCAACCGTTATGCACGGGTGCTCCCGCGGAATTGGCCACCTGGCCACGTTGCTTGGTACTACGCGGGATATCGGGCCTTTCCAGACGATTGTCCCAAATTTTCTTGGTGCGACGCGAGCATTCGGCCTCTTTCCGGGAGCCGTACCAAGACCGCTTGGGACAACGCGGCGCATCCGCCTGGAATCGGGTGATGTGCCAAGCGCCATGATTCGCGGATCCCCGGAATTCCGCCATTCCCCGCGGAAGGATGCCGAAGCGCGATTCGAGGCGGTTGGTACGACGATTCGAAATCACCCGAGCCGTCGAGTTGTACCACCGATCGGCGGATGGGGATATGCCTGTTCCCCGACGCGGGCTCGAAGCTGTTCACGGGATACCGGTCGAGCGTTTGGCCGTTGAGGTTTCCCGATGCGGGCTCGAAGCTATTGAGCCCCGGAGCGACGCCGGATTCAATCGTCCGAAGGGGTACTCGGCTTACCGGGGGTACTTTCGGCGGTCCGCGGATGTCCATCTCGCCTACGAGGGGTACCCATCGTGGGTATAAGCCCCGGGAAACGGCTTGACCACAACGAGACCAAGCCGTTTTCCGGGCGTGATACCCATGTCGAGTACCCCTCGCAAACGAGATGGACATCCGCAGACCCCCGGAAGTACCCCACGCAACGCAGAAAGCGGCTCCCCGCGCATCCGCCCGCCCTGTACGATGGCTGGTATGACTGCGGACACCCCCACCCCTCGCGACGACGCGACCGAACCATCCCCCTCCACCTGGCGCACCTACCGATGGCTGTACGACGTGTTCGGCCGCGCCCTGTGGCTCGTCGTCGCCCTGTGCGTGTTCCAGGCCGCGATGGCCGCGATCGGCGTCGGCTACGCGCTCATGATGCGCGGCGCCATCGACGCCGCCGTCGCCCGCGACGAGCCCGCCTTCATCCGCGAGGCCGCCGTCTTCGCCATCGCGATCGCCGTGCAGATCGCCATCCGCGCCGTCAACGTGCTCGTGGGGGAGTGGTCGCGCAGCTCCATGGACAACCGCATGCGCTCACGCGTCTTCGCCGGCATCCTCGACGCCCCCGTCGCCCGATCCCAGCAGTACCACTCCGGCGAACTCATGAACCGCCTCACCTCCGACGTCACCGTCGTCTCCGGCGCCACCGCGTCGATCGTGCCCAACGCCGTGTCCATGGCGATCCGCATCGTCGGCGTCGTCGCCGTGATGATCGTCCTCGCGCCCGTCCTCACCGCCGTGTTCATCATCGGCGGATGCCTGATGGCCGGCGCCTCCTTCCTCCTGCGCGGCATCCTCAAGCGACTTCACAAGCGCGTGCAGGAGGCCGAGGGCAACGTCCGCTCGTTCATGCAGGAATGCCTCGAATCGCTCCTCGTCATCCAGGCGTTCGGCGTGGGCGGGAAGGTGCGCGCGCTCGCCGACATGCGCATGGCCGACCACCGCCGCGCCCGCATGCGCCGCGTCAAGGTCACGGCCGTGGCCAGCACCGGCCTGTCCAGCGCGATGAACCTCGGCTATCTCGTCGGATTCATCTGGTGCGGATTCGGCATCCTGCACGGGCGGATCAGCTACGGCACGATGATGGCCGTCATCCAGCTGATCGGCCAGATCCAGTCGCCGTTCGCGATGATCGGCGGCATGTTCCCGCGTCACGCCGCCCTCCTCGCCAGCGCCGAACGCCTCATGGCCGTCTGCGGCGACACGGACCCGTCCGCACGATCCCTCGGTCGGTACGCCGCATCGGGCGGGGCGATCGACAGGATGACGGATGCTGCCCCGGACGGCGGCCGGCCGCATCCTCCTACGGGGTCGGTACCGGTGCCCTCCGCCCGCAACCTCTACGCGCGCGCCGACGCGATCCGCTTCGACCACGTCACCTTCACGTACGGCCGCAACCGGGTCCTCGACGACTTCTCCACAGACATCCGAAAGGGCGATTTCGTCGCGATCACCGGCCGCAGCGGCATCGGCAAAAGCACCCTGATGAAGCTGCTGCTCGGCGCCTACCAGCCCCAGTCCGGCCGCCTCGGCGTGGCGGTGGGCGGAACGAGGCCGTCCGCCTCTCTCATCCCCCCGCACGACATCCCGCGCGGATTCTTCGCGTACGTGCCGCAGGGCAACAACCTGATGAGCGGCACCATCCGCGAGGTCGTCGCGTTCTCAGATCCCGACCCGGACCCCGCGTCCATCGACGACGCGCGTGTCGAGGAGGCATGCCGCATCGCCGACGCGTCCGGCTTCATCGAGAACCTTCCGGACAAGTACGACACCCGGCTCGGCGAGCGCGGCGCCGGCCTGTCCGAGGGGCAGATGCAGCGCATCGCCGTCGCCCGCGCGCTCTACAGCCAGGCGCCGGTGCTGCTGCTCGACGAATCGACCTCCGCGCTCGACTCGGCCACCGAGCACGCGATGCTCGAACGCATCCGTGCCCTGCGCGACCGCACCGTCCTCATCGTCACCCACCGCCCTGAGGTCCTCGACTACTGCGACTCCGTCATCACCCTCGGCTAGCGCGGGCGTCCGCCCGGTCGCTCCCATACGCCTGTTCCTCGGAAGGCGAGATACGCCGGATGTATTCTCCCATGCCCGGAACGGTGAATGCGATCAGTCCGCGTTCCGGCGAATACGCCAGGCCGGCCTCGATGAGCCTTTTCCGGGTTCTGGAGAGTTCCGGAGTGGTCTTCCCCGCTTTGTCGGCTATCTCGGAAGAGGAGCATACCTCCTTGCCGAGTTCGGCCATGACCCGCATATACGTACGTTCCGATTGACTGGCGCGCTGCCAGCGTGATTCGTACAGTCCATCATCGATTGAGGCTCGGGCGGTGGCCTCGCCGCGATTCACCGCGGACAGGGGGATGGGCGATGAATCGGATGCTTCGAAGGCGGCGGATCCGTATGCCTGGATGAAATACGGATATCCCTGTGACAATTGAATGAGCCTGTCGAGCGCGTCGTCTTCGAATGTGCTGACGCCCTTCATGGTGTCGATGAAGCACTCCTTCGTCTGAGACTCCGTCAGCCGTCCGATTTTTCTGTATTGGAACAGCCGCTCGGCGTAGGATCGGGATTTGGTGAGGACTCCCGGAAGATTGGGGAGTCCGGCGGCGATGACATAGAACGGCAGGTCGTCCTGCCCCATCGCATGCTGCAGCCCGATAATGGTTCCCATGAGATCGTTCGGCATTTCCTGGAACTCATCGATGAACAGCAGCAGTCCCGAATGCCTCTTCTTGAGCTCCCTGCAGAGTTCCTCGACCATCATCTCGAGTTGCAGCGAATCCGAGGATGCGGGGGCGTCGTCCGCGGTTTTGAGGGAGATGCCAAAAGCGCCAAGCTCGATGGATACGTCATTGACGTGTTTCAGTACGTCCAGCAGTCGCTCCCTCAGGGATTTATTGCGTTCGCGCAGGACAGCTTTGGACAATCCCCCGAGCAGCAGCTCGTAGTCCCGTCGTGCGTCCGACGTCGCTTCCATGCGGACGGCCATCAATCCCTGCGCGAGCGCCATGTCCCTCATCCTGAGCAATAATACGGTTTTTCCGACTCCGCGAAGGCCGCTGCAGATGAGACCGCGATCCGAGTATCCCGCCTTTGTTCGGGCGATGATGCGGTCCATGATCTCCAATTCCGGTTCCCTGCCCGCGAGCTCGCGTGGTTTGCGCCCGGCTCCGGGCATGAACGGATTCAGCGCATGCATCATTGCTGTAGGGTCGTGTTCCGGTTCCAAGGTCTCCTCCCTATTGACTTATGCTAATTTATACACATTTATACCTAAATAGCATTCTTTATGTACATAGGGCTCGACTTTGTGGGTCCGGGCAGCGGTGTTGGGTATGCTGTTGCAGTCAGATGGATGTACGAATCCTTGCCTGATCGTTGTGTGAATTAGGGGGGCGCCTGGGGTTGGTTCTAGTGCTCGTTGCAACACCTGACTTCTCCTCTCGGATCATCAGGTGGTGCAACGATCACTAGAACCAACCCTGGGGCAAGACCTCCGACGAATGCTATCTGGGTGCGATGGGCTGAGCGCGTATCGTGCCGTTCCCGCCGGACGGTGGCGGTTTTCTTTCGCTTGGTCATGTTCTGACGGGAGATGTGCGCCGTCGACCGGCACGAATCTCTCGCTGAGCGAGTTGGCGGGAGATACGTGCCGGATGGTGGCAGATATCTCTCGCTTGGCCTGGCCTCGGTGGGAGATGTGTGCCATCGACTGGCGCGAATCTCTCGCTGATCGGATTCGGCGAGCGATCCATGCCGGTTGGTGGCGGTTTTCTCTCGCTGCCCACGCCCTCGGCGAGAGAAAACCGCCTGTCGATGGCGGATACCTCCCGTTGGCGGTGGAGTGCGAAGGCCTCCGTGGTACTCAGCGGCGTGATGGCCGATTGCTGTGTCGAGTCCCGCGAATCGGTGGTACTCAGTGCATTTGCGGACCGATTCCGCGTTAAGTACCACGTTCCTGCTGCATGTCCGGTTGCGCAAGTCGTATCCGGATTCAAGAATCGTTGGAAAATCAACGATTTGGCATCGTATCAATACCGGCGCCGGGCTCCATCCGGCCTGGTTCGTGGTACTCAGCATCGAAACCGCCTGATTCCATGCTGAGTCCCGCGAATCCGTGGCACTCAATGCGTCGGGCGCCCGATTCCGCGTTAAGTACCACGATTGGGATTGCGGATGTGTGTTGGATGGCCGGTCCGAGATACTCGTGCTGCCCGGATGGCTGCTCGTCACGAGGGAGACGGGCGATTTTCCGAGGCCGGAGGTGCCATCGATACATTGTGCATATCCGCGCTCGGCGAAGATCGATGCCGTCCGGAACGTCCTCGCCATTGGCCACCGGCGAACGGCATGTTTCCGCTTGCATTCACTCATCAGGGTAGTATTAGTGTGTTCTAAAACAACTTACGCATGAACAACTTGTTTTGGAACACATTGTCGGTAAGAGCGTGGAGGAAGGCGGTGCGTCATGGTTTTCGTCGGCAGAGAACATGAGCTGGAGGCACTCGAGCGTCTCCGGTCGCTTGGCACATTCCAGATGGTGGTGATGTACGGGCGTCGCCGCGTGGGCAAGACCGCGCTCATCGCGCGGTTCTGCGAATCGCATCGAACGCTGTGGTTCACGGCGAAGGAACAAAGCGCCACCGCGAATCTGCGTGAATTCTCCAGAAAGACTCTCGAGTTCTTCGGCGAAACCGCCTTCGCCGGAGGCTTCGAGAGCTGGGACTCCGCTCTGGGATTCATCGCAGACAAGGCCGAAGCCGATTCGTCCCATCCGTTCGTGTTCGTGTTCGATGAATTCCCGTACGCTGCCGCAACGGAACCCGCCCTGCCCTCCATCCTGCAGATCGCTATCGATCACCGTTTCAAGAACACCGGCGTCATGATGATCCTGTGCGGCAGTAACGAGGGGTTCATGGAAGGCAAGGTGCTCGGTTACAAGAGCCCCCTGTACGGTCGTCGTACGGCGCAGATCCATCTCAAGCCGTTCGATCTGTTCGATGCGTGCCGGATGATGCCTTCGGACGCCGGCTGGCTGGAGAAGATGGAGTATTACGCCGTGCTCGGCGGCACTCCCTATTATCTGGAGCAGATCGATTCGGCGTTGACGTTCCGGCAGAACATCCAGTTCCGGTGTTTCAGCCAGTCGGGCATTCTCTATGAGGAGCCGATGCTGCTGCTGCGTCAGGAACTGAGGGAACCCTCCTTGTATGGCTCGGTCCTTGACGCTCTGGGAGCCGGGCGGACCAAGCCGAAGGAGATCGGCGAATACGCGGGGGTGGAGCAGAACACCGTCGGCTCGTACCTGCGAACGTTGGAGCATCTGGGATTGGTGGAGCGCTTGGTGCCGTTCGGGGAGGATCCCAAGCACTCGCGCAAGGGATTGTGGAGGCTCAGGGATCCGTTCTTCGCCTATTGGTACAAGTTCGTCAGTCCCGTCACGGCGGCGATCGACATGGGGCTGGGGGCCTCAGCGAGCGCTTCGGGAACCTCCGGGCCGGTGTTCGACACGTATGTGGGTCAGCAGTTCGAGGGCATGTGCCTGCAATGGCTGCTGCGCCAGTGTGCTGCGGGGAGCATCGATTTCATGCCCACGCGGTTCGGCAAATGGTGGGGCAACGACCCCATTGCCCGCGAACAGACCGACATCGACGTGGTGATGGAGGATGCGATTCATCACCGTGTGGCGCTCGGCGAATGCAAATGGCGTGAGCGGTTCAACGAGACCGAGGCCGTCGACAGGCTGAAGGCCCGCTCGCCGTTGATCCGCGTCAAGGGGGAGCGCAGCTACTACCTGTTCACCAAGCATCCGGTGAGCGAGGTCACCAAGGAGAAATTCCTGGGAACGGACCTCCATCTCGTGAACGCCGAAGCCATGATCGAGTGACGGGGATATCGAAACCTCACCCGTCCCGCTCGCGAAACCCCGGGCGTGAACGTTTTCTTCACATTGGGGAACGCTCCCGTATAGTATGACGTCAAGGGGTACCCCCGATTGGAGACCCCGCGAGATGCGAGACGAGACAAGCAGAGAGAACCGCCGCCGAGCAGAGCAGAGCACCAGCGGAAGCGGAAAGAGGAGCGAAAGAGGAGTATGGGTTCGGAATCCTTCACGAACGGAACATCGCCGTCGTCCGCGCCGCGCGCGAACACGCCGCGCACGACCGCGGCCCACCGCACGGACGAGCAGCTGAGCGACATCCGCCAACGTCAGTTGTCGCACGTCATGTATTGGCGGTTCTTCGTCAACCTCGCCCTGATGCTCATCGACGCGGCCATGTTCATCATCGCCGGCGCCACGGTCATCAACCTGTACCACCGCCAGCCGATGCCGCTGTACGCCGACCGGTTCGGCGGCTTCGAATTCGACCTGTCGGCCTACCTCACGCTCGCCGCCCTGATCTTCGTGCTGTGCCTGCACGCGGTGGGCGTCTACCATCGCCACGTGATGGGCGACGGCTACCAGCTCAACTCCCTGCTGTTCATCGGCACGGTCCAGACGTGGGGCGTGCTGTGCGCCGTGTGCTTCGTGTTCGATCTGAGCCTGTACTTCAGCACGCTGTGCCTGATCATGGCCGCGGCCGGCGTCCTTACGCTGCTCGAGCGCATCGTCATGCGCCGCATCATCATCCGCACGCGCGAGAAGGGCGGCTACGCGTACGGCACCGTGGTCGTCGGCTCGCCGGAGGGCATCGCCCGCACGCTCAGGTTCCTCGCGCGCCGCGACCAGCTCAACTACCGTCCGGTGGCCGTCTGCCCGGTCCGTCTCGACGAGCGCACCGGTCTGGTCGAGCCTGACCACGATCTTGCGACGCTGAACGACGTCGTCGACGCCGCGTGGGGCCACACGCTGCCCGTCATCCAGTACGACGACCACACGCTCGCCGAGCGGTTCGTCGACGCGAACGCGCAGACCGTGATGATCTCCGACGTGCTGCGCCGCTTCTCGGACAACTTCAACATCTTCTCCGCGCGCATGGAGACGCTCGGTCTGGAGATCGCGTTCATCGCCTCCGCCGCGGACACCACGAACCACGAGATCCAGGTGCGCTCGATCCAGGGCACGACGATCATCACGCAGCGTCTCGCCCAGTACACGCCCGCCCGCACGATCGTCAAGCGCCTCTTCGACATCGTGGTCTCCTCGATCGCGATCGTTCTGTCGCTGATCATCACGCTGCCGGTCGCCATCGCGATCAAGCTCACCGACGGCGGCCCGGTGTTCTACAAGCAGACCCGCATCGGCCTGCGCGGCAAGCCGTTCGAGATGCTCAAGTTCCGTTCGATGGTGGTCAACGCGGACGCGCTCAAGGCGAAGCTCGCCGCCGAGACCGGCCAGAAGGACCGCTTCATCTTCAAGATGAAGGACGATCCGCGCATCACCAAGGTCGGCCACTTCATCCGCCGCTTCTCGATCGATGAGCTGCCCCAGTTCATCAACGTGTGGCTGGGCGATATGTCCGTGGTGGGGCCGCGTCCGCCGCTGCCGGAGGAGTATGCGCGCTACAACCGTCTGTACGCCACGCGCATGCTGGTCAAGCCGGGCATCACGGGTCCGTGGCAGGTGTCGGGCAGGTCGGACCTGTCGGCCGAGGAGAGCGAGGCGCTGGACGTGGCGTACGTGCAGAGCTGGTCGATCCTGGGCGACATCGTGCTCCTGTTCCGCACCGTCGGCGCCGTCCTGAGCCACAAGGGCGCGTACTGATCGGTTGTCGATTCGGCTTCCGGATTCCTGAAGGGTCTGGCGCTCGTGCGCCGGACCCTTCTCGTTGTTACGGCGGGAGCATCCGATGATTTCATGCGGCGATAATTACTCCACGAAGTATCTCGAGTTCCTGGTGGATCCCCTGTGCTGCACCAATCCATCCGCCAGCATGCGTTTCAGTAGGCGGGAAGCGGTCGCATAGCTCACACCGAGATGTTCGGCCACCTGCGATACCGAGACCTCTCCGCCTGATTCGCGGATATGGTCGAGCGTTTGGCGGACATCACTCCGAAGGGCGAGGGGTTGGGCTCCGGAGGCCGTGCGGTTCCGTGATGTGGCGTCGTGTCCGTCGTCGGCCATCGCATATCCCGTGCCGCGTCTTACGACGGAGCGCGACGAGAGAAGGTCATCCAACGCCATACGTACACGTTCCCGGTCAAGACTGGTTTTTGCGGGAATCTCATCAATATGCAGCTGGCCGTATTGGTTCAGGGCGGCCAGCACGATCAGGCTCTCTGTGGGCAGTGGAGACCGGCGTCGTTCGGTCAATGCATCCAGCAGGCGAATGAAGCGCTCGTCGACCTCGGTTTTGCGGAGGAACAGCACCACTTCGTTCGTCGTCGATTGCGAATAATCCGGCAACGGGCGTCCGGAGGACACGGTCCTTGCGAAGATGCGGTCGATGCCGCGGCCGGTTCGTTCGACGTATCCGCAGCGTTTGAGGATGTCCGCGAGCTGCCGGTTCCTCGGAGTGGGGGAGACCGTGAGCAGGTTGTCGAAGTTGACTCCTCTCACGAATCCCCCGGGATTCGCCACCGTCAATCCCGACTCATCCAATTGGATGCGCACGGGGCCGAGGATGGTGTAGTCGCGGTGGCAGAACGCGTTGACCATTGCCTCGCGGAACGCGTCGCGGTCCACGTCGAAGAAGTTGGCGTGCCTTGATCCCAACATGACTTCCGTTTGCGTGTTCCAAGGAGCCAACAACTCCTCGAGTCGGGCGAACATCGTCACCAGGGGCAGCCGAAGGGTCTTGTCCACCACCGGCGATCCGCCCCGCATGACCTGGAATGTCGCGCTCGCCGTCGGCATCGTCCGTCGCAATGCCTGTTTTTCCCCGATGGTCAATATGCCCGCGACCGTTGGCGTGATGTCGCCGGCCGGAATATTGCGCACCGTCAGTCCCATCGCGCCGTCGAACTCCGCATCGGACAGGGAAAGCAGCTGGTCGTCGGCATGGGTGCGCGCGATTCCCTCCCGGAGCAGGTCGCGGGATGTGGGGTCAAGGTCGTCCAATGACGAATCAGGGGCCGGTTGCCCGCTGTAGTCGTATTGTCCGATGCTGGAGAGTCTCGACATGAACTCGTACGGATACATGGTGACGTTTTCCGGCTCGCCGTTCGCCTTCAGCACCCGATGGAGGACTCGTCCGCCTTTCGTGCACGTCAATTGCGTCGATTCATCCACCGTTATGGAGACGACGCTCTGTCCGTCCGAATCAATGACCGATGATCGAACCTGCGTTGGCGGAACCGTATTGTTGAACACGTATGCGGCCAGCTGATTGATGTTGCGGTGCTGACGGCTCACGCCGGTCACCGTACCGTCATCCTCGATGCCGAGATACAGCGTTCCGCCATGCGTGTTCGCGAGCGCGACCACGTTGTTGATGATTACCGAATCGTCGACGGGGCCGGACCTTTCGCTCTTGAATTCGGTCCGCAGGGATTCCTTTGTCGGCAACTGCATGGTGCGTCTCCAATCTCGCCAATCTTCTCTAATCTTATCATGTGCAGAGATTAATCTCTGCACATGATAAGATTTGCGCAATTTGTCTGTGGGGATTTAGATGTCGCTGACATTCGGATGGATGGTGAGAGTCCGCGGGTGGCTGGTCGTCGAAGGCAGAGAGGAGCGTACCGTCCTGTTGCTGTTTGGCACTAGACGGAACGATGATTTTGCAATACAATTTTGTATTACAAAAATATATGGAGGTTCAACGCATATGGGGAACGTCATCGTCCATCCGTGAGTGCATGAACGTCATCCGGACATCAATGAGGAAGACCATGAAGGAGCTCGGCGCTACAAGGAGGAATCATGAACCGAGAGGAAATCAACAAGCTGTTCGGGGTGACCGATGAGCAACTCGACCGTATGGCCGAAGAATACGAATCCGGAGAGTGGAAGGGCGGCGTGGGACCCGTCGTCCCCGGTCGTCCGCGCATCTACGATGAGGAGTTGGAGACCATCTCGTTCCGGCTGCCCAAGTCCCGTGTGAACGCCATCGACGCCCGTGCCAGGCGCAACGGCGAAACTCGCAGCCAGTTCCTGCGTCAGGCCGTCGACGACGCATTGCTCGCAAACAGGTAGCTCGGGATGATGGTCCATGCCTCGCGATTTCCGGGCGCATCCGCGCTCGCCGACTGGACGGGGCAATGATTCTCGTTACCCCCCTTGCGATATAGTGGTGCCAAGTTTGTTGCGAGGCGCGTTACCCCCTTACGGAAAACGCGAAGCGAGCAGGAGGAAGAGAGTGGAGAAGAGCCTTTCAGCCGATAACGGCGGTTATGTCAGTTTTGGACCGCAGCATGTGTTTATCGTCGGTTCGAAGGGCATTCCGGGCAGTTACGGCGGGTACGAGACGTTCGTGGACCGTCTGACGGAGTACCACGAGGGCGAGAAGGGCCTGAAGTACCATGTGGCGTGCAAGTCGGATTCCGAGTCGGGCGTGTTCTCGTATCACAACGCGCGTTGTTTCCGGGTGAAGGTGCCCCAGATCGGTCCGGCGCAGGCGATCTGGTATGACGTTGCCGCGTTGTCGGCGTGCGTGAAATATATCCGCAGGAACCGTATCCCGCATCCGATCGTGTATGTGCTGGCGTGCCGCATCGGACCGTTCGCGGCGCATTTCGAGCGTGTGATCCACAAGCTTGGGGGCAAGCTGTACGTGAATCCGGACGGGCATGAGTGGATGCGCGCGAAGTGGAGCGCTCCGGTGCGCAAGTATTGGAAGATCTCCGAGCAGATGATGACGAAGCATGCCGATTTGATGGTGTGCGATTCGGTGAACATGGAGAAGTACATCCGCGAGGAGTATGCGGAGTACCGTCCGGAGACGACGTTCATCTCGTATGGTGCGGAGACCCGTCCGAGCCGTCTGGCGGATGATGATCCGAAGCTGCTGGACTGGTTCCGGGAGAAGGGTCTGGCTCCGAAGTCGTATTACCTGGTGGTGGGCCGGTTCGTGCCGGAGAACAACTACGAGACGATGATCCGCGAGTTCATGAGGAGCCGTTCGACGCATGATTTCGCCCTGATCACGAACGTGTCGGAGAAGTTCCTGGAGGAGCTCAGGGAGAAGACTCATTTCGACCGCGATCCGCGCATCAAGTTCGTGGGAACCGTGTACGACAAGGAGCTTCTGATGAAGATCCGCGAGAACGCGTACGCGTATTTCCATGGTCATGAGGTCGGTGGCACGAATCCGAGTCTGTTGGAGGCATTGGGCAGCACGGATCTGAACCTGCTGCTGGGCGTGGGGTTCAACCGCGAGGTCGCCGAGGACGCGGCGTTGTACTGGTCGAAGGAGCCGGGTGATCTGGCGGCTCTGATCGACAGGGCGGATGCGATGGATCCGGAGGAGATCCGGGATCTGGGCGTGAGGGCGAAGGCGCGCATTGCGCAGGCGTACAGCTGGCAGCACATCGCCGACCAGTACAAGCAGCTCTTCCTCAACGGCACGAAATAGAGGGGCGAGACTATGAGAATCCTCGCCATCCATAATTTCCATCGTTCCGGGTCCGCGAGCGGTGATGATCAGGTGTTCAAGAGCGAGACCGGGATGCTCGAGGAGCATGGTCATGAGGTGGTCCGCTACACGGTCTCGAACGACGAGTTCGACAAGGCCGGCGCGGTCGGCAAGCTCGCGGCGACGTTCGGGATGCTGTGGTCATTCCGGAACTATCGCGCGGTGAGGGCGCTGATCGGGAAGCACCGCCCGGATGTGGTGCATGTGCACACGTTCTTCCCGCTGTTGTCGCCGTCGGTGCTGTATGCCGCGAAGCGCATGGGCGTTCCGGTGGTGGCCACGCTGCATGACACTCGTTTCGTGTGCCCGGTGGCGACCTCGCTGCGCGACGGGAAGATCTGCAACGAGTGCGGCGACGGGCATTACCTGCGCATGGCGCGCCACGCGTGCTTCAAGGGGTCTCGTCTGCAGAGCCTGCTGGTGGCGGGGATCTTCAAGTACCACCGTGTGCGGCGAAGCTTCTACCGGCAGATCGACCGGTACATCTGTCTGAACGAGAATCAGATGGATCTGTTGAGGGGCATCGGCTTCGATGCGTCGAGGATGGTGAAGAAGTACAACTTCGTCCCGGACGCGCAGGCGAACATGGCCGCCGAGCGGGTGGCCGGCTTGCCGGAGCGGTACGCGGTGTTCTACGGGCGCATCGGCGCGGAGAAGGGCATCCGCGTGCTTCAGCGCATCTGGAACCGGATCGACGACATCCCGTTGGTGGTGATGGGCGGCGGTCCGTTGGAGGACGAGTTCAGGGCGTGGGCCGATAAGCGTTCGAATGTGTATTTCCTGGGGTACACGCCGCACGAGCAGTGCATGGCGATCGCGAAGGCCGGCGAGTTCGTGGTATTTCCCTCGATCTGGTACGAGGGGTGCTCGATGGTCGAGATCGAGTCGGAGAGTCTCGGTCTGCCGCTCGTGGCGACGGATCTGGGCTTCTCGGCCGAGGCGGTGCGTGACGGCTACAACGGCGTGAAGGTCCCGTTGGGTGATCTGGACGGCTGGGTCGAGGCCATAAGGCGTCTATGGGAACAGCCGGAGTTGTGCCGGCAGATGGGCGCGAACGCCCGCAGGGACTACGAGGACAAATACACACCCGAAAACAACTACCAACAACTTATTGGCATCTATCAAGATGCGGTGAAGAGGTGATAATATGGCCTTCGCATCGGATATCAATGGCCATGATAGGGCGATTATATTAATTCGTACAGGCCTAAAGTTTGTCCGCGGCTTATGGAAACGCGTGTTTCTTCGCGAATCACATGGACTTCTATTAATCGGGAAGCATGTAACAATTTCTCATGCTAGTCACATACGATGCGGAAAAAACGTGAAGTTCGAAGATTATTCAGAGATTCATGGGTTATGCTCGGATGGCCTAATTTTTGGTGATAATGTCACAATCGGTCGCGGTACGATGATTCGCCCATCAAGCTATTATGGCGGAGATCTTGGCCACGGGCTGACCATGGGGAACAACTCTTCGATTGGACCTCATGGATACGTAGGATGCTCCGGCCCGATTCGCATTGGCGACAATGTAATGCTTGGGCCGAAGTGCAGCTTGTTTGCGGAAAACCATGTGTTTGACAATACTGAACAAAGTATTAAGAGTCAGGGCGTTCAACAAAAAGGCATCACCATCGGTAGTGACTGTTGGATTGGCAGCAATGTAATAATTCTCGATGGCGTGAAAATAGGGAACCATGTAATCATTGGGGCGGGCACCCTCATCACAAAAGATGTCCCTGATTACAGCGTTATTTTAGATAAAAGAAATAGGATACTGCGACCGAGAATACGCTAACGAAACCAATTATTATGGATTCGATTGGAATCTGCATGGAAAGAACCATAATGCCCCTAGTTTCTATTATTATACCTGCATATAATGCCGAGAATACCATTGCACGAACAATAAAATCCGCTTTGCTTCAGGATTATTCCAATCTTGAAGTGATCGTGGTTGACGATGGTTCTGCTGATTCAACGTTATCCATCTGCAGGGATTTAGCAGAAAAAGATAGCCGAGCGAAAATCTTTACCATAAAGAACAGCGGACCAAGCGCAGCCCGCAATTATGCTCTAAGCAAAGCCAAGGGGCTCTACGTTTGCTTTATGGATGCCGACGATGAGATGAAGCCGAAAATGATATCTCAGTTGGTATCGAATATGACTGACGACACGGATTTGGTCACCTGCGGATATACAGTTCGATCCGATAATGGCGATCATGCGTTTGATCAAAATCTAGAAGAACGGTCATATTCAAATGATCATTTCTACGAATTTGTAGAAGAAACACAAGAGTTTAAAGCATTCAATCCGTTGTGGAACAAAATATTTAGACGGTCCATTATTGAAAATAACAATCTCCATATGGATACTATGGTAAATATGGGAGAAGATTATTTATTCATCGTAAACTATTGCAATATGTGCCTCGGTGGATATAAAACGTTAGCCGATAATTTATATATATATAGTTTATCTCAAGATGGCCTACAGGTTACTGCAAACAGAGACGGCAATCTTGAACGCAGGTTGGATCAAATTGAAATATTAGACGATATTTTTACCCAACGCAATTATCCAAAACAAGCCATAAGCAAAGAGAAGCTGCGGATCATCTACACCTCATTGCTGGAATCGAATGACGTACGCAATGATCTTGACATGATACGTAAAAACAAATATCTCGACGACATTAAACTAGAAAAATCGAATACCGCTGCAAAATATACGGTTTTCCTCAATATTTTGCGGAAAAACAATAGGATGATAGCATATACAGCAATTAATCTTTTTAAATTAATGAAAAAAATGCAAGGAAAGAATTTCCGCTGGAGATGAATAAATGAAAATAAGTAGAAATCTTCAGACGGCATTTATTGCGTTGGCAGTAATGCCATTCTTTCAAAATGCCATTGGATATAAATATCCCATCATGGGACTTATCGTTCAGTATAGCCGCTATCTATTTTTCACTGCAAGTATCTTTCTGATATTAATAAATAGAAACACAGTTCGCTCATTAATCAAGAACACTAAGTTCTACTTGACGATAGCGCTGATTCTTGTACTTTTTATTTCTGCATCAATAAATAAGACTGATGTTGCCGCGGTTTTCCAGCTGGCGTTATACATGTTGTATCCCTTTTTGCTCTTTGCTTCCTGGTCGTGGAGAATTGCTCAGACTGAAGATGTTTGCAGGGGATTGACGTATGGTTTAAATATCCTCGTGCTGTTAAATCTGCTTATTATGATTCTGATGCCACAAGGATTGTTTCAGACAATTAGCTCGGATACAGTTTCCCGCTATTACCTATTTGGCGCAAAAAACCAAATGGTGGCTCCTGTTATGACATGCTTATTCTTTAATATTGAGTTTGCGTATAGACGTTATAAGAAGGTAACAAAGTCGGCATTATTCATGTTCTTTATTTGTGCCATAGAACTTTATATTGGAGGAAGTGGCACAGGCCTTATCGTTCTTTTCGCCTTCATTATCCTGGTTATTCTTCAGCTAAAGAATCGAAACGCAAACTCCAATATGGCACTTGTTGTTTTAATCATTTCATTCGCGTCAATTGTAATATTCAGAGTGCAGAATATCTTTAGCTTCATTATTGTTGGAGTCTTGCATAAGTCATTAACCCTCTCCGATAGAACCTATATATGGGATACCGCATTCGAAAGTATTCGAAAGAATCCTATTATAGGAACAGGCATTACTGAATCCTTATCCGGAAATGTACACTTAAAATTGAACTATTTAACTAAGGATATCTTTGCTCATGATATCTATCTTGATTATTTACTTATGGGAGGTATCCCGGCTTTATGTATCTTTATTGTCCTCATCATTTCAGTAAAGCGATCGTATGAGAAATTAATTAATGTGCGCTACCAGACATTCATTTGGTGGGGAGTTGTTATATATCTCTTTGCGTCGATTGTAGAGATATACACAACCAACTATTGTCTTTTCCTGATGTTCGCGTACATGGGCATATTGGAGCAATCGATTCGGAAGAACCACCTAGTAAGAGGGTAGTAAGGCAGCTCTATGACCAGCCTAAAGAAAAATCTCATATACAACATGGCCTACCAGATTTTGGTCATTCTACTACCACTAATAACTGCCCCTTACGTTTCACGAGTGCTGGGCGCTGCAGGACTTGGCACATATTCATATGTGTATTCCATTTCTTATTACTTTGGACTTGTCGGTATGCTTGGCATCACGAATCACGGAAGCCGAAGCATAGCGTTATACAGATCAAGTAGAGCTAAAACCGCACAAACATTCTGGAATATATACTTTATTCAATTCATTAGCACTGGAATTGCAGTTGTGGCATATACACTGTTTGCCTTACTGCTGTTCAATGGAAACAAAATCGTAGCGTATATTAATATACTCTTTGTTGTATCCTACTTGCTTGACATAAATTGGCTGTTTTTTGGGCTTGAGCAGTTTAGGATTACGGTCATAAGAAATACGATCATTAAGGTAGCCACGGCAGCCTGTATCTTCATCTTCGTGAAGAGTCGTGATGATCTGTGGCTGTATACATTGATCATGGCTCTTGGTGCCTCTCTGAGCCAGATCTATCTGTGGTTGAATGTGCATAAATTCGTTCCTTTCTGCAAACCTGATTGGCAGGAGGTAAAGAAAAACATTAAGCCTGTTGTTGTTCTCTTCATACCAGCTATTGCATATAGCATCTATAAGGTTCTTGACAAGATCATGCTCGGCGCGATGTCGGATATGACGCAGGTCGGATTGTTTGACAATGCGGAACGCATAGTTAATATACCTGTTAGTCTCATCACCGCATTCGGCACGGTAATGTTGCCCCGAATCTCGAATCTCATAGCAGATGGAAATTCCGCACAGATCAAAAAATATAATGCAATATCTTTTCGATACTTTACGATGCTGGTGTGCGGTGCGGCATTTGGCTTGGCAGGTATTAGCAACGTTTTGGCCCCTGTATACTTTGGTGATGAATTCATCGGCAGCTCACCTTTGATCTTCGGCTTAAGTTTTAGCCTTATTTTCATGATTTGGGCAAACATTATACGTACGCAATATTTAATCCCTAATCAGAAAGATATGCCTTATGTTGTTTCGACATTGATCGGAGCTGTTATCAATATTGGAATTAACATCATGCTGATTCCATATCTTCAGGCATTGGGGACGATGATTGGAACAATATTGGCGGAATTCTCCGTTTTCTTTGTCCAACTAATTTTAACACGAAAGCAATTCCCCGTATTGCGGTACCTGCGATCCGGACTTATGTTCTTCTTGATTGGGAGTTTCATGGGAATCGCCATATGGATAGTCGGATATTCTTTGGGGACATCCATTAAAACACTGCTCTTACAGCTTATCGTTGGAGCTGTGTTGTACGGCATCGGATCACTTGTGTATCTTTTGCTGATCAATGACGAGATACTGCTTTCCTTTATAAATAAACTATTTGGAAATAAGCTTAAGCTGAATAAACCAAGGCACAAAGCTGTTTGATTAACCAACAACACAAGGAGGAATCATGTCGCGCAATGACAAGATCGCCACGATAACATTCCATAACTCGTACAACTGTGGGTCGATGCTACAGGCATTGGCATTACAGACTGTTCTTAGGGAACGGTTTGATGCCGATAATGAAATTCTTGATTTTTCCAATGAAGGGCAGAAAGCTATGTACAGCCCATTCTGGAAAGTGACTGGAATTAAATCTCTTGTGAAGAATGCTCTCTGGGCAACGGTGTATCCTCAGGTAAAACAACAGGCTGTTTCCTATGAGGCATTTGAGCATAAATATTTCCGACTTTCTTCGAAGACTTATGCATCCAATAAGGAATTAGATGTAACTAACAACGAGTATTCGAAATTTATCACCGGCAGCGATCAGGTGTGGAATATCCGTTGCATGGATGCGGACGATGCATATTATTTGAATTTTGTTTCCGATGCCAATAAACGATATGCATACGCCGTCAGCTTTGGTGCCAATAACCCGTTTGCGGACGATGCACTCAAAAGCCATTATCTGAATCTTGTCGGAAAGTTTGACAGAATTTCCGTTCGCGAGCAAAATGCTAGGAAATGGGTGACTGAAGCCACTGGACGTGAGGTTTCACTCTGCGTGGATCCAACTATGCTTCTTTCGCAGGAAGAATGGGAGAGAACTGTCCATATCGGTGATGCCCCTATTATTCCCGGGGATTACATTTTCTATTACTGCTTCAGCATTTCTCAGGAAATCGCGGCCTTCCTGCACCAAGTCTCCAAGAAAACTGGAATGCCTGTCTACTTCTTTGAACCGAAGGAGTGGGCATTGCGCTGCTGCTGGAAGAACAAGATTCGTCTGGTCAGGAAGTATGGTCCTGAAGCTTTCCTCAATTATATGAAGTATGCCAAAATGGTGTTTACTACATCATTCCATGGCACCGCCTTCTCTACGATATTCCATAAGAACTTCTGGTATATCGATTCCGGTCATAATGACCTTTCCAAGGACGATCGAGCGGTGTCTTTCCTGACTCAGTTGCAGCTTACCCAGCGATATAAGACCATTCCGGCACTGCTGCACACCAACCTTTCAATCACTCCTGACTACACTGAATCAGACACAGCCCTTTCCCAGCTCCGCGAAGAAGCATTCACTTTTATTGAAAGCATAGTCAATGATTGATAAATCCGATAAGCATGCGTACCTGCTTATGGCGCATAATAATCTCGATCAACTAAACTTTTTAATCCAAAACTTGGATTCTGAGTTTAATGATATCTTTTTGCATATTGACGCGAAGTCGTCAATCAAAAAGGAAGAGATTGTCAAGCCTATATTCTCTCACCTTTACTTCTGTGACCCTATCAATGTCTATTGGGCGGAATACAGTCAAGTACAGTGTGAGTTAAGCTTGCTACGACTTGCTACTCGGACAGGCAGATATCATTACTATCATTTGATATCTGGCATGGATTTCCCGCTTAAGAGCCAGCGGGAAATCCATGCCTTGCTTGCGGATCGAAATGACCTTTTCATTCACTTCACAACACCCGAAAATGTTGATGCAACTTTATCGTTTGTGAAGTATTATCACCTATTCCAAAAACAGCTATCTATTGTAAATAGAGATCATACATTCTCTATTTACAAGGTTTTCAACAAAGCATTACTGCTTGTTCAAAAAATTTTTCATATTAATCGCATACCTTTTAATCTTACAATCAAGAAAGGAGCGAATTGGTTTAGCATCCCCGATGACTTTGCTAGATATGTCATCGACATGCAACCCGTCATTGAACGCCAGTTCGCGAATACGCGAAGCCCTGATGAGTTCTTCATGCAAACTCTAGCATTCAATAACGTTGGTTTCAAAAAGCGAATTTACCGATTTTATGAAGATGACTCACCTAAATCATGCCTAAGATATATTGACTGGCAACGAGGAACTCCCTATGTGTTTACGGTCAATGATTTTGATGAATTGGTATGCTGCGATATGTTTTTTGCCAGAAAATTTGACTACAGAAAAGATAAGTTCATATTGTTAAAACTGGCTAATTTCATTGGAAATACTATGTGACAAATTTATCATATTGACGCATTTTCACCCATTAAGGTCTCCCGGCGGCCTTAATAACGTCTTCAACGCGTTGCGCCAGTACATCACGTATGGCGTCGATGCGTATCGGCGCCATACGTGTTGGTGAGGGACAGTCGGTGCGCGACCTCGTCAGGCCAGTCGGCAAGCGCGTCCAGATCATACCGGTCCCACGAGCGGACCAGGCGCAGTTGACGGCGCGGTTGGGGATGCCCATGACGTCCAACGCCCGGCGAATGCCGTCCCTGGTTGTGGGGATGGCGCGATGCGACCACCATGCGTCGATGCGTCGCGCGTACACCGCGTCCTTGCCGTGTGTGATCAGCTCCAATGGCAGACGCGCATGGTCGATGATTGTGCCCACACCCACGGCATAGCTGGACCTGCGGTCGTAGTCGAACTCCAATACCGGCCGGGTACGGCACATGATCACGCGACGTTCCATCGGGCACCTCCCTCTGACGAGGATAACGCCTACGGCACCTCCGTTAGACTGGAACCCGACGGCGCTACAGGAAGGACTGGCATGACGGACAGGTTGTGTTCGTGTGCGACGAGATGCTCACCGACAGCTCGAGTCGATCCGCGACTGGGACCGGTACGATCTGGGAGTGCTGGACCAGGTCCCCGACCTCATCCGCGACCAGCTCACGACGAACGCGCGAATGGCGCCGGCCGTCATCGACGCCGTCTGCGTGACCATGACAAGCAGGATCGAACTCATACACGGAATACGGAACCGGTTGGATCCTGCACTCTGAACACTCAACAGCACATCAAGGAAGGGCGGAGCAGTACCGTTTTGCCGGCTTGGTGAGAGTGGCTTCTTGAAACTTTTTATTGCTGCTGCAGCGTGTAGTAGGTACCACGTCCCGCTCCGATGCGCTGAATCATTCCGGCATCCTGCATCTTGTTGAAGATCAGACGCACACGACGAGGCTGTAGACGCAACAAATCCGAAGCCGTCGAGGAAGTGATTCGATCATGATGCCGCAGGTATGTAATGATAAGCGCCTGTTGTTCGGCTAGCTTGGTCTTCTTAAGTCCAATTGGCTGCGTCGAGCTGCGAGAGTCTCCGGCACTCTGCGGGTCGAATCCGGCACTCTGCGGGTCGAATCCGGCACTCTGCGGGTTGAATCCGGCACTCTGCGGGTTGAATCCGGCACTCTGCGGGTTGAATCCGGCACTCTGCGGGTTGAATCCGGCACTCTGCGGGTTGAATCCGGCACTCTGCGCCTCTTCAGAACCGTCCGACATAAATGACGGATGAATCATGAACGTCACCGACAGGAATGTGCGATCTTCATCGGTTTCGAAAACAGGAGGAGGCGATCCATTGTCCCGCAGCGCCTTCAGCATGGTTGGCACACCGGTGTTGCGGCCTTCAGCCAGATGCAGTTCCTTGAGAAAGTCACCTATTCGACGATTTCGATAGCGACGGGACACCAATCTGTGCTTCTTGAGATCTTCATCCGAAATTGACCGATCTGGCCCTGGAAAACTGAGGATAATCATCCTGTCCCGTTCGATTCGTACAGTGATCGGTTCTGGAATCTGATAGCTCTTGTGATAAACCGCGTTGGATAATGCCTCTTCCACCGCTGCGTACGGATAGTTAAACACACGAATCGCTTCGGCCCTGTCTTCGAGTTTGAAAATCTTCTCAGCGAGCACAGTATTGTGGATATACTGCAGAGCATCAGATAATTGACGGTTCAGGGGACCATGAAATACGCGTTCCGTCATGCCTTCGCCAGTAGGATCTGGAATGTCGACCACTTCGATGCGCGCTTCGCGGAAGAATCGTTCCGGATCCTCGTTGAAGAACATCAGGCCGACATTCAGAGGGTGCCGGTTCTCCCTCGGTCCATCGGCTACACGCAGATCAAGCGCCATCGACAGACTATCAAGTTCCTCCTGAGCAAGCACACTATCTACTTTGCCCAGATGCTCCATCATCAGCCCAATACGCAAATCATTCATGGAGGACTGATAGTTGATGCGATCATCAAATGGGATGCTGCCCCCGATGTCCATTAGTTCCTCGATCTCGGATTTCGAGGCTCGGACCGAATTGGAAAATCGTCGTACGTAATACGCTTTGCCGGTTTCTTTCTTGGTGATTTCAATTGGTGCACGATAGGGACGGTCATACCCACCAGGAGCCCATATCAGCAGCAACCATTGACCTTCGAACTCAACCGGCTCGCACACGGGCATGTACAACGGCTCGATGCGGTGGCATAGGGAAATGAGCTCTTTCTGAATACGATCCAGAGAGTTCTTCGGCAACCCGGCAGGTGGCAATACCGGCATCCCCTCATGTTCATCGACACCAATGACCAGATAGCCTCCACCGAGGTTGTTAATGTCGTTCGCGAACGCACATAGCGAATGCAGCACCACCTCGGGTTCCATCCTTGCTTGTACTCTATACGCGCCTGCTCCACCACACGACCACGAAGAAGTTGTCCGACATCAACTGGGATATCCACCATTGTCCTCCTGTTTCCATCGACGACGATTCTTCGCTATCCACAATAGCGCAGTAGACGCGCTGAGCCGGTCTTCGATGCTTCTTGTCTCGATGACGGGGATTGGTTGTTCTTGTGGGGCTGGTATGGTCGTTGCGGTTCCGCGTTAGGGGGTATGGGTGCGTAACCCGTGCCGTCCCCCGTACGGACGATCGCAGAGTACGGGTTTGGGGTTGGTGGGATGTCGAGAAACGAGTCAAGCGTACAATCCGCATACGTCGCCGAAGCGGCGACCGATGTCGCGCATGTCCGGTGGGGTTGTGGTGTTCCCGCGTTGACTCCGCGTTGGTTCACGCCGCGTGATGTCACGGATTATCTGTTCCTGTTCGCCCTGTTCACGCTGCCGGTGGACGGCACGGTGCTGGGCGTCTACCAGCCGTTCTGGACGCCGATCAGCCCGTGGCTGTTCGCCCTGTACGCGTTGTGCAATCCGCGTCCGCTGCGTCGGGCCGCGCACCGGTATGCGCCGTTCATGGTGCTTCCCGTGGTGCTGGTCTACCTGTCCGCGCCGGGGTGGGCGGCGTTCGGGTTCCATCCCAACGCGGTGCTCATGTCCCTAAGCGGCGTGATCGCGGTGCCGTTGACGATCGCGGCGTTGGAGATCGCGCTCGTGTACAAGCAACTCGACTGGCGGTGGATGATCCGCACGATCCTCGCGGCGTACTGGTTCGCGTTCGCGGTGGGCGTGTTCCAGTGGCTGGCCATCCGGCTGGACCTGTCCGACGTGGAGGGGTACTTCGGGCATCTCATGTACCGTTCGTACCTCACACCTGACTCGCCATGGGCGGGAAGTGGACTACGCCCGCAGTTCCTGTTCGCCGAGCCCAGCTACATCGGCATGCACCTGTTCGGCGTTCTGCTGCCGTTGTCCTGGATGATGCGGGACCGTGATAGCGTGTACCGGAAACAACTCGAGTGGTTGATTGTAGTGTTCGCCGCGGGCAGTGTGGTCATGGGCGCGGGCACCAGGATCGTGCTCGACTGCCTCGTCGCGCTCGCGGTGATCATCGTCATTCATAACCGGTGGCATGATGCCGCGCAGCGCAGACGGGGCATCTGGCAGCTGCTCGGCACGTTCGCGGCAACCGTTGTCTGCTTCATCGCGAACTCGCGACTGAGCGCCATCATCAACGACGGAGCCGAAGGCGATGGCTCGTTCTTCGCACGCATCTACCAGTCGCTTGGACCATTGTGTGGGCTGGTCGAGAGGCCGTGGACCCTGCTTACCGGTTTCGGCGCAGGCAATATTAATGCCGCCACCCAGATTGGTTCAAACATGGCGACATGGCTGCTCGGAGTAACAGGTACGTCCGCAGATAACATGAATGCCGCATCCGGCTGGTATCAATCCATGAATCCAGACACCATATGGACGATGAGTGTCTACACCAGCTTCATCACAGAATACGGGGCCATCGGACTAGTCCAGTTCCTGATTATTGCCCTGCGATTCATTACGAGCCAACACATGTGGACCAAACGCACCGTGTGTTGGCTCGTCCTAGTCGTATACCTCTATATCCAATTCGAAGGATACTGCCTTGTTGCCATACCCTTACTCATATGGGCACTCACTCACGAGCATCAATAGGGGATTTTGTTGGACTGATGGGAGGCCGGTCCAAGAAGATGATTGCGGTATTGTATGGCGTGAGATGATGCCGTTTTCTTGGAATGTGAGCCCATGAAGGACTCCTCATGGCAAGATGAACAAGGAAATAACGGCGACGCTTAGTTGAGTCGTAATATGCCGAAAGTCTTGTACTGACTCATCATAGATATTGGGTAATAAAGATACGGCATATGACACTTTTCTTGATATCGTATTTATTGAAAATACCGAGATAAAGCCGGAATCATAAGACTCTCAAGAGGGTGCACCAATATCGAATCTATAACGAATGCCACAAATAATAATAGAACATAAAGTATGAGGATGCAGATAACACCAATCGAAATCATCATAATTCCGGATTGAGGGAACGGCGTGATTGACGAAACGGTATTCCAAAGTGTATCCTTGATGCACGGGTTTTCGTGAATTAAATAAACGCCAAATACATATTTGGCCGGCCTGGAAAAAATATTTGAAAACCTTGGCGATGTCCTCAATGCATGTCGCGAAGAGCCGGAATTATGAAGAATTAGAAAAATGCCTGAGACTGACAATATAGCCAGAATCGGAAAAGTTCCGGTAATATGATGAGCGCTCTGTATAAATTGTTTACTATCGGTGAATATGTCTAATATATAATAAAAGATTGACATTACGGTAAATGAAACGACAATCAATATAGCCTCAACGAACATATTCAATCTCTTGGCTATTTGGATTGTTGACCCATAGAGCCTGATGTATGCGCCATAAATATACGCGGTTATTGCATATGTTAAATTCGTCCACATTAATGGACCTAATGCAAAGGTTGCCATAATTCCCAAGAAGGGAAGAAGGACAAGCATGCGTGAAATATCTCCCTTGCTCATGTAATGAAAAGTTGTATTTATAAAAGGAGAAAATAGTAATAGAAATACGTATGACGTAATAAACCAATATGTGCCGTTGAAGACAGGAAGTGCGGATAAGTAAATCTCTCTGACAATGGACATCGGTCTTGGGAATAAGCCAACCAATGGTACAACAAATGAAATGACAAACATTAGCATCGCGTAAACAAGCGTTTGCAATACGGTGCGCAATATACGCTGGATGCGAAACGGCTTATTGATGAGAAAATATCCTGAGAGTATAAAGAATATGCAGACGCCTATTTGTCCACCATATTGATCTATTGTATAGGCAATCGCTTGAGTAGAACCACCAGCGTTTTCTAGATTCCAATCAATATGAGCAACAAAATGACAACTGACAATAAGAAACATCGCGACAATGCGCAGTAATTCGAAACGAGTATCTCTTGCAGTGGAAACAACAGATGCAATTGTGAATCTCATATGTTTAATCCTTGTAAAGGAAAAGCTATGCGAGATGAAGTATTTGCTACATATGACGTACGTCATGTAATCCACGCCAGCGCTTTGCAAGCTTTGCGAATTTGCTATTATCATAGAGTATGATGAGTAATTCATCACGAAATTCACGAAGCCATTCTTTTAAAACTGAGAATTGACTTGGATATTTTCTTACGAGGTACATGTGGTTTCTGGCAATGTAGTACTGTCTGAATGGTGAATGACCATAGACTATATAGTCCTTCATCAGTAGCTTAACGTTCTTGCCGTGACCTACCTCATGCAGCAATCCATCAAAGTTTACCTTAATGATTCGATACCCATGCAGACGCATATTGATACAGATGTCAAAATCAACGGAATCGATGAATAACTTATCATCGAATCCATCCGTATGTTTATAGGCATCCACATTAATCAGGGATGCCGAAGTAATACACTGCGATATCTCACGATACTGCTGTCCTGATGCAAATCCGTTATCCTCCGCAAAATTGCGGTCGATGATGTTGCAGGTCAGAATACCGACTTTGGGCAATCCGAAGAACTTGGAATATGTATTAATCAATCCCGGGTAGCAAACGGAATCCTGATCTAACGTCAAAGCCCAAGAATAACCATGTTCCATGGCGTATTCCAAAACTTGTTTCAACGCATGAGCAACGCCCATATTGGAAGTATTGTCAAGTACTTCAATATTTTGGAAATCACTAATTAATGTCCGAACCTCAGACATATTGGAGGAAGCATTGTTGACGAGAAGAACAGTATTAACCTGCGGGCTTATCGCTTGGATATTAGCTCTTAACCTATCAATTTCCGGATTAAATAGAACAATTCCAGCGAGTACCAATTCGTTTGTCATAGCCTTAATCTTTCAATGAAGCGCAAAATGATTGAAGAGCATTAATTACCTCAGGGTGATGCTCGAAATCAAATTTTCGCGCGAAAAGCATACCGGATTCCATAATATTCGGTAGGTCGGCTGTCTTAATAACGTAGGCACCTGAGTTAATTCCTCGAGCAAGGTCGATCCAGCGCATGTTGCCCTTGGTGCCGTTGCCGAGTTCGGGCACAAATAGTTGTTCTCGGAACTTACTGTTCCACACAAGAGATTGCACAAAAGCCTCATCACAGCAGCTGGAATATTGGTATGTTCGACGTATAGAATATTCATGATCAAGAACATAGCGTGCTAAATCTTCTGTAATATCCCACCATTGGCTACCGCAATAGAAATTTTCAGACGGAATTGAATTTTTAATTCTTAGTAATTGCTGAATACATAAACCAAGCTTGTTTAATATAGTGTAAACATTCTTATCTCGTCCACACTTATCACGGAACCAATGCTTATATTTCAAACGCAGATTATACTGCTTTAAGCATTCTTCCTTGTCAAAAAAATTAAGAAATTCCTTTCCTTGACGACGCTCATAAAAAGCATTTATTTGCGATATCGGATACAGTGGGAGATCGCTTCCAGAAAGGAGATGATAATACGAATGAGTACCCATTTTCAGGCTTTCTCGCAGTAAATTTAGCTCTACCTGAATCAGACTGTACCCGCCCCAAGTTGAGGGTATTCGATGAATGAAGCGAATATGCCCCTTCTTTACCGGATTTGTCTCAAGAATGCTTTCGGGTGTGAGGGGGCTTTTGCTGTCAATGTGAACAATGATATCATTGTGTTCATCATCAAGACGGCGTAAAAGAATTTGAAGTAATTCTGGCTGACCGTGAGCCATGATCATATATGCATGCCGCATGTTACCACCATTCTAGTTGAAATCAGTATTCAATATTCATTGTCTTACCATCTCTTATGCCAATAATTATGTTTTTAATCAGCACAATTTTGTTTTTACCTCTTAAGATACTGGAAATAGAATTACGAATCAAACGTTTTGTCGACCACATTGGATTAGAATTTTTTCTATATTTTCTATTAAGATACACCATGTTTCGAGTGACGTAATAAAGTCTCATTGGGTTAACTTCCCGTTTGTGAGATAGCCTTTGTAAAATATCACTATGCATGAGCATGCCCATTTTGAGCCAGAAATGTTCATACTTGGAGGGCGCCAAGATGCCGCATTCATGATTTAGGATAACGGAATTATTGCGAATAATTCTATATCCCGATAATTTGATACGATGGCAGATTTCATCATCGACAAGATCAATGAATAGCCTACTATCGAAGCCACCGACGGAAAGTGTCTTATCGATATTCATAAAGCTTCCGGAGGTGATACAGTCATCGATATCCTCAATTGGTGGAAAATCGTGTGAAATTGGCTCGTTTTTCCGTCGCTCATCCTCAATTTGCGGGCAAATGATGGCAACCTTGTCTTCGCTGGTGAGCTTTGCCAAAGATGCTATTGTGTCTTCACTTACGACTGAGTCTTGATCCAAGGTCAGAATCCAAGTCATGCCATCATCATGAGCACGCTGCACTAGTGCATTCAACGCGCTGGCAATACCTATATTTTGTCCATCACCAATCACGATGACATTGCTATATGTATGGAGCACCGTATTAATGGCCCCGGGATTATCTCCCAATCCATTATTAAAACAGTAGACGAATTTCACTTGTGGCGTTATAGCATTCAGGCTATCCTTCAACCTATCTAAATCAGGCTTATAGAGTACAATACCGGCAGCATATGCATCAATAATCATTTATCTTCTCCTTATCTTGGGTTGTGGTACATTGCGGTCAATGCTTGTGATGGGGATGTGACTTCTTGAATAGTTTTTGGAGAATGTCAATAAATTCTTTAACAGTATTTCGATACAACAATATAAACATTACATATGCAATTACAACAGCGACTAAAGCGACAATGGTAGGGAGGTACCTGTAGGAGAAGATGAATACCGCCGCCAGCGCAATTTCCAGAATGGACATGGATGCTTTGCCGACGCCCAGCTTTCCCGAGATTGTGAATTCCGAATAAATACTTCGGAATATTACTGCACACAACACGGCAATGATGACGATGTTCATGTTATGCATTATCACTCCTCCAATGACGATGCCCACTGTACTCAATGCTACGGAACCAATGTTGATTCGAAGTAATTTTTGCTCTTCTCTCAAAACTTTGAAATAAGTGGTTCCAAGTAGGTCCATTTTGCTTTCGAATAGACAAACCGGCATAAGAATTGCTAAATATTGCAGAGCTTTACTATACGCAGGGAGCCACCAAGCGATAATAATGCTGACGGGCAAATAGAGAACATACACAATTGGCAGTGTTATAGATAATAAATCTCTAAGATGGCAGAAGAAACGCCTTTGTTCCTCGGACGAAGTTTGGCGCAAAGCAGGGAATAACACCATGGAGAGCTGCGTGATGAATGTGATAAAGAAGTTCTCTAAGGTGATAGCGAACGAGAACTGGCTGAATTCAGCAATGCCGAATTGTGCGTCGACTACGAATCTCGCAACACCTAATATGAGCATGCCCGCGATATTCGCAACCGTAAGTTTGATGCCTACAGTCATGCTTTCCCATGTATCTCGTATTGCCTCACGGATTGGGAGAAAACCACATGAGAACAATTGGCGACTAAGCATGAAACTCCATACACAAGCTATAGTTTTGGCTACGGTATATAGAATGACGTAGGGGTAAAAGACATCAGTTCCCAACAACAGGAGCGGAACAAGGACAACAAGAAAAATAAGTTTGTCGATAACGTTCAGGAATGAAAAGGTCTTTGTCTCATTGACCGCCTGGAATATATATCCAAAATAATAAGTCAAATTGTTAAAGATTAAATATATTCCGGTAAAAATGATGACAAACATTCGCTTTTCTTCATGCATAAAGAACAGCGAACATAATGCGATAGCCAAGGCAAATACCGCTTGCAGCACCAATGTGACCATGAACTGGGACGCAACGGAGCGCTTATTCAGCTCATCATAGGTTTTGCCACCGTGAATCAGATATACACCATCATTAGATCCAAGTAGGAAGAATCCGCAATAGCTAATGTAGAAGATGAACAACTGCCAGTAGCCGAATTCCTCCACTCCCAGCAGCTTGGGAACCAGAAACGAAATGACAAAACTTAATACCATTGATAGGGCTTGCGCTAAAGTGGCAAAACCAAAATTTCTGAAAAGCTTATTGAGGTTCAATGGGTTTCCCTTAATCTTATTATTTCAGTAAAGTATTACTAAACCATAGCGGAATAAATACAGTGTCGATATTAGTGTTTCCCAATACGAGAATATAAAGATTTATAAACGCCATTACATATAAAAGGCAAATCATATATATATTTTTGACTGGTTTAAGCAGTATTGAATACTCGTGCGAAGACGTCTTGGATAGGTGATTGGTGATGGTTATATAGTTTAATAACGAAATCCCGATTTGAATTCTAAAGAAATCCGGGGCAAGAGTGAGGAAAGGTATTATACACAGTGCCAAAATGTTTATTTTTATGACACTTATGTCAAAATCCGATATTTCATGCAGAGGTATTCTTTTTATTGAAAATGCATATGCAAATCCAAACGTCAGCAAAAATGAAAAAATCAGTATGATTGCGCCTCTATATGCTCCAAATGTTGTTGGGTTGGCAAGATAGGTGTTAAGCTTATCGGTCATATTGATCGCATTGGCAATCGTTAGCAACGATAACGGGTTAAAGATAGCAATTCCAACACAGTCAATAATTGCTGCGATAAAAACTGTATTGCGCACGGAAAGCACTTTTACCGCAAGTAGGAAAATATAAAATATCGAAAGAGAGTGGAATAACGATGCGACGATTATAAGGATTGCAAACAGGATGCTATTTCTTATTTTGTTCTTGTTATCCAACAGGAAACGGAAGGAAAAAATTACGATAGAGAGCGCGAGTGTATAGCGCATCTGAACAACATCCATGCAGAATGGGTATAATATATATAATGCTAATACTACATTAGTGTTAGTCGCCAGCTTGAGTATCGTACTTCCTATTAAGGATAATTCAATCGCTGCTATGATTTGCTTGTATGTGGCAAATGGTATCCCGGAACCAGAGAAAACTTTCATAAGAAGGTAATACCCAGCTTCGGTTATCCCCTTGGTCTCTTCATAATCGTTATATCGATATTCGTTGATTCCTGCGTCTGCGTTTCCGCTTGAGAATGCCATCAATATCCAGAGCCATACTAATGCTAATATAAATATGGCTCTATTTCTTTTAAAGAGAATGCACAATACGCTTATGAATATGGTGCCTAATATTGTTAGCATGAATCACTCCATCTAAATGTACTTATGATTTATTTTATATAGATTCCGCATTGCGGTAGGATCCATATGAGGGGTGACTGATGTGATTCGTCCCGCTTCTCTTTTAAAATTGCAGATGACATCAAATTGAGATTTCTTGATAATCTACTATGGGCGTTTCTGGCAAATCCTTTGTTTTGAATCTCGTTCCCTAGTTTTTATATAAAAATGAGAGTGAGCGTATGTCGGCATGGGTGGGGACAACTCTCAGCGAGTCAGGAGATAAACCATGCGTGTGACGTGAGGGCCTAGATAGCTAAGCAAACACGCAATACGCGCGAGAGGCCTTGCGTCAGCATCACGAATGACTGCTCTGCGGTAGGTCATGATAATGGTCCAAAGTCGGTTACGCCAGAGACGTTGTTCCGTACTGTGCTCGCTTGTTTTCATGTATATGTTGAATGCCGCTGAAACCATTTTTGACTTATACGCGGGTATAGCTTTTGGATATTGTTTTCTGATGAGAGGATAAAAATCCTCAATGTTGTCAATAAGATCTAACTGTTTAACGGAGAACCCGGAATGTTGGATGCTGCCTTTGCGTATCCGGTAGAAACAATCTTGGTACTCTACGAAGGAAATACAATGCGCTTTGTTGAACAGACGAACGGTCGTGCCAATGTCTTCATAGAGTTTCCCTGGTGGGTAGCATATATCATCGAAGAGCTCAATTTTGTAGAGTTTGCCGAATGCATTGACCGCCATGTGATTCATATACAAGATGTCGATAAGAGCGGTTTCCGAATCGAATGTAATGATTGTCCCGTTGTTACGTGCTGTATCGCGCTTTTTTCTTGCATACGCGGACGCGACACCTTTTGAGTCATCGAATGGAAGAATACCTGAAACCGAGATATCGGCATGGGTCTCAATCATGGTGTCATATAAATGTTCGACATATTCTTTGGCTAGCACATCATCGCTATCCAAGAACGTGATAAATCGTCCACACGCCTTGCGGATACCACTGTTGCGTGCTTCGGATAGGCCGCTATTGGTTTGGTGGATCACAGTGATACGCGAGTCCTTACGGGCATAGTCATCTGCTATGGATCCGCTGGAATCGGTGGACCCATCGTCGACGAGAATGATTTCTATGTTGGTGTAAGTCTGATCGATTAGTGAGTCGATAGATTCATGAAGTACTTGTTCCACGTTGTACACGGGAACTACCACTGTGATCAGGGGGCGTTTATCTATATTGCCAGTCATATAAGTGGGTATCCCTTCGCCATGGTGATGTGCAAGGTGATGGTGCTTGCGAATGACGTCCGCAAAAGCGATGTCAGCCGGCAAGTTGCATGTACCATTTGCCGAGTTGAGTAGCACTGTCTGTGATGTCGTATCCGGCACTTTGTATTGCAGCCTGCTTATCGGGGCGAATAGGAGTGGGCCGTGCCTTCAGTAATGCGCTCACCCATGGTTCGGTGTTGGTAATGGGCAGGAACTGCATCAGTCCCGGAATTATTGAGGTCTCTCTGGATACTTGATCTGAGGTGAGAATCGGCAGGCCAGATGCTTGCGCCTCGACCGCCACCACCGACAGACCCTCGTACGTGGACGGCAAAGCCAGTACGTCGAACGCCTGACACAATTCATTCATGTCAGTACGCATTCCCAACACTTGAACAGAACGTTCGATACCGAGTTGATGGATGCGTGCTTTGACCTCATTCATCATGTCACCGTCACCGGCAAGGACAAGCACAGCGTCTGGGCGCCGCCGCAGCAGTTCGGCAAACACATCCAGCGTGAATAGCTGATTCTTCTGGAAGCACATACGCCCAACCTGTCCGATGAGCAGCTGATTGTCAGACACTCCAAGTTCTGCTCGTTTGACAGCACGAACAGAGGCGTTGAACGAGAACGTTCGCGGTTCAATGGCATTACGTATGATCCGTACTTCGCCCTTATCGACCAAACTATCACCGAACAACCAGCGTGCGGTGTATGTAGAGCATGCCGCGAAATGGGTGGGGTACATCTTCGAGAAAGGACGCAGAGCCATCTTCATGGCGGTCTTCACATACTCGTGCGGATTGCTTGTTGAATGGCTGTGCGCCACGCGTATAGGTACAGTGGCGGACTTGGCAGCCTTCAACGGAAAGACGCTCAGTGCATTCATATGAGAATGCACGATTATAGGGTTCAGCTCGTGGAACAGATTTTCACAGGCCTTCATGTACTGCGGCAATCGCTTATAGGAAGGAATTGTGAACACGCGACCACCCAATGAGGTGATCTCATCGACGGGAATGAACGTAGAATCATCCTGCGCTATGAAGTCAAACTGTATACGATCACGGTCGATATGCCGGTAATGGTTCATCACCGTGGCCTCGACGCCACCACCCATCATGCGCCCGACCACCTGTACTACTCGTAACGGTTTCATCATCGCACACGTCTCCGATCGAGGTGTGCAGAGGCAAAACTGACATAACCGCCGTTATCGGCTTTTAAGGGTGTGAGAGGTGTCTATGAAGTGCTGAAAATCGCTGAAAAATCAGGGAAGACGAGGGGTTTGGCGATCACGACGTTGTGAACACCAGTGTAGGGGAGGGGCAATGCCATTGTCGAATCCGGGTGCCTGCTGGGGATCGGGATAAGGCATATTACGGTGCACGGCAGTCTGTGTGTGAACGGGTGTTCCGTCATCGTCCACATGGGCGACGACGAGCCTGAATTATTCGTTCGCGTTATTGGTTGCGTGTGCGTGTGCGGAGAATGCCCCCTTGTAGACTATGGGGGTATGGCTGAAGATACGTTCACTCCTCATAACATCATTGTGACCGGTGGCTGCGGCTTCATCGGTTCGAACTTCGTGCACTACGTGTACAACAACCATCCCGACGTCCACATCACGGTCCTGGACGCGCTCACGTACGCGGGCAATCTGGAGAACATCCGTTCGATCCTGGGCGATCGTGTGGAGTTCGTGCACGGCAACATCTGCGACGCCGAATTGCTGGACCGGATCGTGCCGGGGCATGACGCGATCGTGCATTACGCGGCCGAGTCGCACAACGACAACAGCATCGCCAACCCGGAGCCGTTCCTGAAGACCAACGTGGAGGGCACGTTCCGCCTGCTCGAGGCGTGCCGCAAGTACGACGTCAGGTACCACCACGTCTCCACCGACGAGGTGTACGGCGACCTGGCTTTGGACGATCCGGCGAAGTTCACCGAGGAGACCCCGTACCATCCGTCCAGCCCATACTCGAGCACGAAGGCGAGCTCGGACCTGCTGGTGCGCGCGTGGCACCGCACGTTCGGGATCCGCGCGACGATCTCGAACTGCTCGAACAACTACGGCCCGTATCAGCATGTGGAGAAGTTCATCCCGCGTCAGATCACGAACATCCTCGACGGGCTGCGTCCGAAGCTGTACGGTCAGGGCCTGAACGTGCGCGACTGGATCCACACGGACGACCACTCGACGGGCGTGTGGACGATCCTGACCAAGGGGCGCATCGGCGAGACGTATCTGATCGGCGCGAACGGCGAGAGGAACAACATCACCGTGCTGCGCATGATCCTCAGGATGATGGGACAGAGCGAGGACGCGTTCGACTGGGTCAAGGACCGTCCCGGCCACGACCGCCGCTACGCGATCGACTCGACCAAGCTGCAGACCGAGCTGGGCTGGAGGCCGAAGCACACCGACTTCGAGTCCGGCCTCGAGCAGACCATCAGGTGGTACACGGACAACCGCGCGTGGTGGGAGCCCGCCAAGGCCGCCACCGAGGCCAAGTACAAGCAGCAGGGCCAGTGAGCGCTTTCGGCTCCCCTTACGTGCGTGAGGGGAGCCGTGCGCATATGCGGGGCCGCGGCATGGCCAGGACGTCATAGGGAATCAAGACGGAAGGAACGATGATGGGTTTTGAGTTCGAGAAGGAACTGCGGGTCACGGAGACGAACATCCCGGGCCTGCTGGTGTTCGATCTGCCGGTTCACGGGGACAACCGGGGCTGGTTCAAGGAGAACTGGCAGCGCGCCAAGATGACCGCGTTGGGTCTGCCGGATTTCGGTCCGGTGCAGAACAACATCAGCTTCAACGCCACCAAGGGCGTGACGAGGGGCATCCATGCGGAGCCGTGGGACAAGTACATCTCGATCGCGGCGGGCGAGATCTTCGGCGCGTGGGTGGACCTGCGTCCGGGCGACTCGTTCGGCCAGGTGTTCACGACCCGGTTGGACCCGTCGAGGGCGATCTACGTGCCGCGTGGTGTGGGCAACAGCTTCCAGGCCCTCGAGGACGGGACCGTGTACACGTACCTGGTCAACGCCCACTGGAGCCTCGAGCAGAAGAGGACCTACACGTTCGTCAACCTCGCCGACCCCGAGCTCGACATCCGGTGGCCGATCCCGCTGGAGGAGTCGGAGCGGTCCGAGGCGGACCTGCACCACCCGATGCTCAGGGACGCCAAGCCCATGGCTCCCAAGCGCACGCTGGTGACCGGGTGCAACGGCCAGCTGGGCCATGCGATCCGCCAGTACGCGGAGGCGCATCATCTGGAGGGCTTCGAGTACACGGACATCGACGAGTTCGACTTCTCCAACCCCAAGGCGTACGACAGGTACGATTGGAGCCTGTACGGGACGATCATCAACGCGGGCGCCTACACCGCCGTCGACAGGGCGGAGACCGCCGAGGGCCGTCCGGTCGCGTGGAAGGCCAACGCGCAGGGCCCCGCCCTGCTCGCGAAGGTCGCCAGGGACCATCACATCACGCTGGTGCACGTGAGCTCGGACTACGTGTTCGACGGCGCCGCCGAACGGCACACGGAGACCGAGAGCTTCGCCCCGTTGGGCGTGTACGGGCAGACGAAGGCCGCGGGCGACATCGCCGTGGCCAACGCCCCGGAGCACTACATCCTGCGCTCCTCCTGGGTGATCGGCGAGGGCCGCAACTTCGTCAAGACCATGATGAGCCTGTCGAACCGCGTCTCCGACCCGGAGGACGGCCTGAACCAGGTGACGGTCGTGGACGACCAGTTCGGCCGCCTGACGTTCACCAAGGACATGGCGGAGGCGATCTTCCACCTGCTCGACTCCCACGCCCCGTACGGCACGTACAACCTCACCGGAAGCGGCGCGGTGAAGTCCTGGGCGGACATCGCCAAGGAGGTCTTCGACCTGACGAACGGCAACGGTGACAAGGTCAAGCCCATCAGCACCGCCGAGTACTTCGCCAACGCCAAGAACCCGGTCAGCCCCCGCCCGACGCACTCCGCGCTCGACCTGACGAAGATCTCGGACGCCGGCTACACGCCCGCCGACTGGGAGGAATCCCTCAAGACCTACGTCACCAAGGAACTCAACAAGTAAGCATCGGTTACGAGCAGTAAGCAAGGAATCATCATGAAGGGCATCATTCTCGCCGGTGGATCCGGCACGCGCCTGTACCCGCTGACGACGGTCACATCGAAGCAGCTGCTGCCGGTGTACGACAAGCCGATGATCTACTACCCGCTGAGCGTGCTCATGCTCGCCGGCATCCGCGATATCCTGATCATCAGCACGCCGAAGGACCTGCCGAACTTCGAGAGGCTTCTCGGCGACGGCTCGCACTACGGCGTGAACTTCAGCTACAAGGTGCAGCCCAGCCCGGACGGTCTGGCGCAGGCGTTCATCCTCGGCGAGGAGTTCATCGCGGGGGAGCCGTGCGCGCTGGTGCTCGGCGACAACATCTTCTACGGCAACGGTCTGGGCAACACCCTGCGCAAGGCGGTCGCCAAGGCCGAGAACGGCGAGGGCGCAAGCGTGTTCGGCTACTACGTCGACGACCCGGAGCGCTACGGCGTGGTCGAGTTCGACGAGCACAAGAAGGCCGTGAGCATCGAGGAGAAGCCAAAGGAGCCGAAGTCGCACTACGCGGTGACGGGCCTGTACTTCTACGACGAGCGCGTCACCGAGTTCGCGAAGGCGGTCAAGCCGTCTGCGCGAGGCGAGCTCGAGATCACCGACCTTAACAGGATGTATCTCGAGGACGGTTCGCTCAACGTGCGCACCCTCGGCCGCGGCTACGCGTGGCTGGACACCGGCACGATGGACTCGCTGTACGAGGCGGGCGAGTTCGTGCGCACCGTACAGCGCGCGCAGGGCCTGCCGATCGCCGTGGTCGAGGAGATCGCCTACGAGAACGGCTGGATCACCAAGGACGAGCTCCTCGAGTCCGCCGACCGCTACGGCAAGTCCCCCCTACGGCAAGCACCTCAAGGACGTGGCCGAAGGCCGCGTCGTCCTCATCCCCAACCAGTACTGAGTTTCGCGGATTGCGGATGTGTGGAGGGTTCCGGTGAACGATCGCCGGAACCCTCCACGTGTTTGTGATAAGTGTCGGGAATCGCGCTTTATTTCGTGACCCCACGGGAACGGATATCGTCGTCGGTCCAGTTCCGCTTGACGAACGGGTTGACGATGGACCGATGGTCTCTCCGTTCCTCCACGGCGTCGGGATCCCACTGCGATACGTACGAGTACCGGATGCGGTCGGGGGCGAGCCGGTCGATGAGCATCTGATAATAGTCGCGCTCGGTCAGCAGCGTGTCGACGAGGTAGCCGGGTTCATCGCTGAATCGGCTCAGTCCTCGCGTATACAGCAGCTTGTTGGCGTCGCGTACGATCACCGGGACCGTGTCGAGGCGCAGCAGCTCCTTGAACATGATCAGCCGCCCGATTCTGCCGTTGCCATCGGAGAACGGATGCGTGGTCTCGAACATCCAGTGCGCCTTCGCAATCGCATACGGGTTATCGGTGAGCTCGCGATACATGGCGAACACCTGTTCCATTGCCTGCGGAACATCGGCCGGCAGCACGGTGTGCACGCCGACGAGCTCGTTGATCACGTTGGGAAGGATCTTGTACCCACCCACGTTGCGGTCGGGATCCAGCTCCTGGCTGGTGCCGCGTTTCAGAATCGCATGCAGCGTGCAGACCATGGTCTTGTCGACCGGCTCGTCGGCATGATCGAGGATCCAGTTGAGCGCATGGAAATGGTTGCGCGTCTCGACCACGTCGTCGGCGCGGATCTGATCGCTGCCGTCGTTCGGCAGCAGCGCGCCCGTGTCGTACAACTGGGCGGTCTGCTCGGGGGAGAGGGTCGATCCCTCCATGTGATTCGAGTTGTAGGCGAACAGGATCTGCGTGTTGTAGTACAGCCCGCCGCCGGTACGTTGGTCCCGCTCCCGTCTCAGCCAATCCACAAGTCTCACCGATGCCATGCCCGTCGCATCCTTTCGTCTATCGTCGGTCCATTCTCGCACATATGCGGGGGCGATCAGCGCCCTATGGCAATGGGCTTGCGTCGAGAGTCGTTCTCGGCACAAGCCCATTGCCCATGAATCGGTGTTCGGCGAATCCGTGCCGTCACTCGGCGGATTCGGTTTCGGAGGCCTTCTTGCGGCCGCGGCGCTTCATCGTGCCGGCGGTGGCGTCCTCGGCGTCGAAGATGACGGCCTTGTCGCCGGGGTAGTAGGTGCCGGGCACGGAGATGTAGGCGACCTCACCCTCCGGGGCCTCGCCCAGCGTGAAGAACTGGGCGACGGCCTCGACCACGGCCTTCTCCTTGAAGCTCACGGAGGCGCTCTGCTTTTCCTCGGTCTTGCTGAACTTCACCGCGTTGTTCGCCTTGGACGTGGTCACGGCGAGGGCGATCTGCTTCGTCTTCTCGTTGACGAGCACGCGCACGAACGCCGGGAAGCCCAGCGCCTGGGCGGTGGCCTTGTTGAAGCGCACCGCGTTGCCGGTGAAAGTCATCACAATCTTGCCGACCGGCTTGACCAGCTTGACCTCTTCGAATCCCTGGAGAGCGAATGCCATGATTGACTCCTTATTGCGATATTTCGATGAACGTATTCGATTTTCATTGTAACGGGTATTTCCATGACATGCTGATGTCGACTGCCGTTTTTGTGTATGCATTTCCGTGGAATTGAGTGCGAATTTACGTCTTAGTGCTCTTATAGAGCCGTTCTAGTACACTATTGACCAACTGATGCCGCAGATATGAAGAAGGCGGTTTGCACCGTGCTGGAAGATTATGTCGTCGAATTGATGTCCGCCGCGCTGCATGGGCGCACGGCATCGCCCAAGCCCGAGGGCATCACGTGGGAGCGGGTGTACCGTCTGATTGCCCGTCATACCATACAATCGCTGGTATTTCCGGCATTGTCGCCGGATATGCTTGCGGATATGCCGGAGCAAATGGCTAGGAAATGGCGTCATGATGCCGAACTGGCGTTGTATCGTCAGGTGAGTTTCGACATCGAGCGCGAGGGGATTCTCGCCGATTTCCGTAGGGCTGGCCTGTCGTGGCTGCCGTTGAAGGGCATTCTGGTGGCGACCTACTATCCCCGGCCCGGCATGCGTTCTATGGGGGATCAGGACATCGTCTTCGGATACGTCGACCGGGAGGAAAACGGCGGTTTCGTGCCTCGTGGCGAAACGGGGGAGCAGCGCCGGGAATGGCTGAACAAGGCCGATGCCACGGTGGCGGACATCATGAACAAGCATGGATTCGCGGAGAAATCCAACCATGGTCGCGAGCATTCGTTCATGAAGGGAACGCTGTATTTTGAAATGCATCGTTCGATGGTGTCCGCCGCCGAATCAACCATGGGGCAGTCCGATGCGAAGGAGGTTGCCTACTACGATAATCCCTGGGGTTTGGCGAAGCCGTCGAACGGGATTCCCGGGGAATTCCTCTTCGATTCCGAAGAGGAATACATCTTCCACGTATCGCATATGTCCAAGCATTATCACGGTGCCGGATTCGGTCTGCGTTTCCTTGCCGACGAATACCTGTACTGTGTGAAATTCCCCGATGCCGTGCGTTCCGAACATGTGGCGCGTACCCTGAAAAAACTCGGTCTGTCGGAATTGGAGCAATCCGTGCGCGGATTGTCCCTGACGCTGTTCGGCGACGGAACCGGACGATGGTGCGAATGTGCGAGCATCGCGGAGAAGGTGCTGCTCGAGGAGATCGTGTCCGGAGGCGTGTACGGTTCGCTGGAACATCGCGTGGCCATGCGCATGGCGCAGGAGAACGACAAGGATCTGTCGCTGCTGCGGTACTGGTGGCGTCGCCTGTTCCCTTCGAAGGAATGGATGCAGGCATACTACCCGGAGTGGTCGCGCAACGGGTTCACCCGGTTCCTGTCCATCTTCTACCGGCTGTACCTGAGCGCATCCCAACGGCCGAAGCAGCTGAGGCGGGAGATCGGCCTCACGCTGCGCAAACGGAAGCGTCGATGAGGGGGTATCCCCCTGCGTCTATACTGCAAAACAAATTGTGAACATAGAGGAAGAGGAGAAGCCCGTGGCTTCGGATACCCCTGAACAGAAAGAAATCATCGCTACGGAGCATCGTCCGATCGTGGTCAACACCGCCCAGCCCGTCGAACGTGACGATTCGGCATCCCAGGAGCAGGGCATGACGATTCTCGATCTGCTCATGGCGGTGCGTAAGCACTGGCTCACCGCGGTCATCGTGTTCGTGATCACCGTGGCCGCGGTCGCGGGGTACACGTTCACCCGCACCAAGATGTACACGGCCACCTCGCAGCTGTTCGCCAGCTACAACAACAGCGCGTCGGCCTCGTCGGATGCTGGCAGCAATAGCTACAGTGTGGCCGGTGCTCAGAACTTGGCCAGCACGTACATCGGCACGCAGCTCAAGAGCTACCCGTCGCTCGTGAAGACCTCCGCCGTGCTGCAGCCGGTCATCAACCAGCAGAACGACAACGGCCTGACCGTCAGCAAGCTGGCTGCCATGGTCACCGCCGACAACCCCGAGGACACCTACATGGTGAGCGTGGCCGTGGTCGACCCCGATCCGGCGAAGGCCGCCGATCTCGCCAACGAGGTCGCCGAATCCCTGTCCAAGGTCGTCGGCTCCGAGCTGTACTCCTCCGGCGAGAAGTCGATCGTCAAGCTGTCCGTCGTGCAGAAGGCGCAGAAGCCCGCCGGCCCGAGCTCGCCGAACGTCAAGCTCAACCTCGCCGCCGGAATCGCCGCGGGCCTCGTGCTCGCCATCATCGCCGCCGTCCTGCGTGACCTGCTGTCGCGCCGCGTGCAGGACGTCTCCGATCTGCAGACCATCGCGCAGAACGCAACCATCGTCGGCATCATCCCGAAGGACGAATCGCTCAACGAGACCAAGCCGATCGTCGTGTCCAAGCCCGACGGCTCCATCGCCGAGGAGTTCCGACGCATCCGCACCAACCTGTCGTTCACCACGTCCAAGGACGGCGACAAGGGCCGACTCATCGTCGTCACCTCCTCCATGCCGGAGGAAGGCAAGACCACGATCTCGTGCAACCTCGCCGCCACGCTCGCCGAGAACGGCGCGGCCGTGCTGCTCATCGACGCCGACCTGCGCCACCCGTCCGTCGCCAAGCGACTCGGCGTGGAAGGCAACGTGGGCCTTGCGCACGTGCTGTCCAACCAGGCCACGGTCAAGGACGTCGTCCAGCGCTACTGGAAGCCGAACCTGCACGTGCTGCCGGCCGGCCCGCGCATCCAGAACGCGTCCGTGCTGCTCAACTCGTCCATCATGCACACGCTTGTCAAGCAGGCCGTGCAGCAGTACGACTACGTGATCATCGACACCTCGCCGATGTCCGTGGCCAACGACGCCGCCGTGTTCGGCCAGCAGGGCAACGGCGTGGTGCTCGTATCCGGCAAGGGCGTGACGTTCAAGCGCGCGCTGCGCGGTACGGTCACCGAGCTCGGCGAGCTCGACGTGCCGGTGCTCGGCTTCGTGTTCAACATGGCCGACGAGAAGCGCAAGAACGGCTACGGCTCGTACTACTACTACGGCTCGTACTACAACTACGGCGAGTACGGCTACGGTGCCGATGACACCGACGGCGGCAAGGGCGGCAAGAAGGGCCGCAAGGCCAAGCCCTCCAAGGGCAAGCGCGCCGCCGCCAAGTAACGGTTCCGTCGGCTCGGTTCGGCTTGGTTCGGTTCGGCTGATTTGCCGGCCGCCGATCGGAGTCCCGGCCGGGCTGCGCGTGGCCGTTGTCCCGGTCATCCGGCTGGCCGCACTATGCAAGGGCGGGATTCGCAACATATTCGGTTTCAGGTCTGAATATGGTGCGAATCCCGCCCTTTGCCGTTGCCGGGAGACTCATGTGGCAGTACCTATCTGCCGCATGGTGCGAACCGAATCGCGGTGATGGATTCCGCGGAACGCGGATTGTGGAGTGAGGGTCCGATCTCAGTATCAGCGGTCGGAGCTTTCTGATGGTGTCAACGTGGCACCGGAGTTGGCTCGGAGCCTCAAATGCCGTAGGTATTCTCTCAGCGCCTGAACGTCTTCGTCCGGGCATCCCCATTGGTGAACCAGCATCAGAGACGGACTCTCAAATAGAGCCGTCGCAAGATCCTCCTTCCTTTCGGCGATGATACGCTGATTGAGGGGGTTGAGCAGTAGGTCATATCCACGGCAGTGCCCGATCGTCAGCAGCTCAGTCATGGAACCGGACATATCCGAACATCTCCTGCCATGCCATGATGATTTCCGGGGAGACCGACCGGAGGAACTCCGTGATGCCTTGTTGTTCCTTGTTGGTCATGTCGAGCCCTTGCTTGGCAAGTTTCACCGTGCCGTCTTCAAGAATCCAGAACTTGGCTGATGCAGGTGACTGACGGCCTTTAGCAACGTGGACATGAATGGGATCATTGCTTTCGTTCGCCCAGAAGTAGATCAGGAATCCGTGGATTCTAAACAGCCCAGGCATGCTGGATTCCGCCTTCTCGCGCGTAGCGCATAATGGATTTCATGCCTCGAACGGTGCTGAGGAGAAAATTTGCTGTTTCCTGCTTGGTGAATCCATGACTGTCGGATACGGTGCCGTCGGGCAGTTTGACTTCGGCGTGCTTGTTGCCGTTGTCGAAAAAGACGAGCACACTACCGTCCGATTGGACATCGGAATGTGTGACGTGGGTCCCATCGCCGGTTTCGTAGTAGTCATATATGTGCATTTGAGTCTCCTTGTCCTCTTTCATTGTAGGAAGAGGTTCTGCGGAGAGCGTATGACCGGTGAAACAAAGGGACGCTTATCGCATAAGCAATCCGAGATTGACAAACGTGAACTGATCAGGCGCATCGGTTCGGGGCTTGCGGAACAAAGCGCGCGCGTGCTCGGTTGGTTTGCCGGTTCCGTGTGATGTCGGGGTGTCCGTTCCTATAGGATCGGACGTTTCGTATGCGGAATCCGGCCTTGCGGCGTTCGATCCTATAGGAACGGACGTTTCAGGGCCTCGTATCGCGCCAAAAACATCCAATCCTATAGTATGTGACGTCGCGACGGTGCGGATGCGTTCGTTCCGTGTCCGTTCCTATAGGATCGGACGTTTCCATGCGTGAATCCGCCCTCATTGCGTCGGATTCTGTAGTATCGGACGTTTCCGGGGCCCGTATCGGGTCATGAACGTCCGTTCCTGTAGGATCGGACGTTTCGTGTGCGGAATCCGGCCTTGTGGCGGCCGATCCTATAGGAACGGACACCCCGAGAGCTCGTATCGCATCAAAAACGTCCGTTCCTATAGGATCGGACGCGAGGGGGGCGAAGCGTACGAAGCGGGCGGGGCCCTACTCCAGCGCGGTGGCGATGTGCTTGAGGACGCGGACGAGGGCGTTGTGGGCGGTGACGAAGGCGTCCATGCCGCGGCCTTGAGGATCGTCGACGTTCTCGGCGTCGGGCAGCTCCGGGCGCAGCAGTCCCGCGTTGTCGACCACCGAGTCGATGCGCTCCTCGATGGTGCTTCCGGTCAGCCAGCCCTGCGCCTTGGCGGTCTCGCACATGTTCGCGAAATCGGTGATCAGGAACGTGCGACGCGCCTTGAGCGGCGACTCCACCACGATGTCGCTGCGCTGCGCCGTCTCGAAGCACAGGATCAGATCGGCCCCGGCCGTGACCTGCGGGGAGACGCGGCGCGAACGGAACGCGTCGATCAGCGCGCCGTCGATGCCGTCGCGGCGCAACAGCTCCGCGGCCTCCTCGGAGATCGGGTGATCGTGCAGGCCACGCGCGCCCGCCGACTCGAACGTCAGCGAGTCGTCCTTGAAGATGTGCGGGGCGAGCAGCTCCGCCATCGCGGAACGGGAGATGTTACCGGTGCAGACAAAAAGGATACGCATGCGGCCCATTGTAGGAGCCCTCCGCACAAAGGAGGGGTAACCCCGTGTGTGCGGTCCGTCACTGACGTGCGCGAGGTAGACCGATCTCGACGCGGTAACCCCGTGTGTGCGGTCCGTCACGATCGCCGCAGCCGAATCCCGAACCGAAGTGCCGATAAGGACGGAGTCGGTTTCCACTGCGTGCATGGCACGGGGTTTCGGAAAGTGCCCGTCGCCGGGCGGGAGCGTTGGTCCACGGCGACCGACGCGGGCCGGCGGCCGGAAGATGCGGAATCGGGGTACGGCCCCTTGGAGTAGAGTGGCAACGTGGCTGAGATCGAGGAACTTGACATCAAACCGGGGAGCGGACCGAACGTCATCAGGAACGATGACCACAGCGGGCTCGACACGAAACGATACCTGCGTCATCGCGTCAAGCGCACCATCCGCGACATCATCCTGATCGTCATCGCGGTGGTTCTGTCCGCGATCATCGCCGTCAGCGCGTACTTCGCGATCTCCGCGGTCATCGTCGCGACCAACGTCAGGGCCGCGGCCGCCACCGTCTCGACCCTGAAATCGGTCGACCTCACCGCCGACGGCGCGGCCGGCGAACTCAAGACCGCCGCCGCGGAACTGCGCAAGCATGCCGACGCCGCGTACGCGCACACAAGCAATCCGATCTGGGCGCTCGCCGGCAAGCTGCCGCAGTATGGCGGCGACGTCGAGGCCGTGCGCACGTCGGTCGACGTCCTGCATCAGGTCGCCGACGACGCCCTGCCGCTCATGGCCGATGCGGCCGGCGACGTCGACGTCTCCCGCATCTCAGTGTCTGACGGCACCATCTCCGTGCCCGGCATCGAGCAGGCCGCGCCCAAGCTCTCCAAGGCGAACACGATCATCGCCGCCGCGAACGAACGATTCCAGTCGATCGACGCCGAAAGCCTCGCGCTCGGCGCGCTGCGGCGCCAGATCGAGCCCGCGCAGGGGCAGTTCATCACGCTCGCCAAACTGAGCGACGGCGTCTTGCGCGGGGCGCAGCTCCTGCCGCGCATGCTGGGCCTCAACGACCCGAACGCCACGCGCACGTACCTCGTGCTCGCGCAGAACAACGCCGAGATCCGCGCCACCGGCGGCATCGCCGGCTCGTTCGGCCTCGTCACGGTGAAGAACGGCGCGATCGAGATGCACGACTTCATGTCCACGTCCGACTTCGGCTCGTTCGACCAGCCCGTCACCAAACTCACCGACGGCGAGCAGGCGCTCTTCGGCGAACGACTCGGCGAATTCATGCAGGACGTGAACTTCACACCCGACTTCGCGCGCAGCGGCCAGCTCGCCAAAGCCATGTGGGAGGCCAAGCAGGGCGGCTCGATCGACGGCGTGATCAGCATGGACCCGGTGTTCCTGCAGCAGATGCTCGCCGTCGCCGGTCCGGTGAAGATGAGCTTCGCCGGCGTCGACGTCACGCTCGACGGCTCCAACACCGCCTCCTCGCTCCTGAACAAGGTCTACTTCGACATCCCCGACAACGCCGACCAGGACGCGTTCTTCGCCGCCGCCGCCAAGGCGAGCTTCGACCAGATCCTGCACAACTCCGGCGCCAACTCCACGCAGCTCGCCAAACGGATGCTCGAATCCGCGCAGGACGGGCACCTGTACGTGTGGAGCGCGCACGAGGACGAGCAGAAGCTGCTCGACGGCACCACGGTCGGCGGCACGCTCGTCACGGCCGATTCGTCCGACGGCTACATGGGCGGCTCCGCCCCGCAGCAGGTGATCGGCGTGTACTACAACGACGCGATGGCCTCCAAGATGGACTGGTACCTCGAACGCTCCGTCGACGACAAGCTCGTCGCCACGTACCCCAACGGCCGCGAGCAGCACGAGATCACGATCCGCATGAGGAACACGCTGTCCGACGCGGACGTCGCCTCGCTGCCCGACTACATCATCGGCACGCTCGAGAACGGCGCCGTCAAGGGCCACATCCAGTTCATCAACTACCTGTACGTGCCCGCCGGCGGTTCCGCGCCCGAATACCAGGCCGGGCCCAACGGCGAGAAGGGCGACGCGTACGCGGTCCACGACGGGCTCACCGCCATCGCCAAGCAGATCTCACTGGCGCCGGGGGAGAGCTACACGATCAAGGCGACGGTGTACACCGCGCCGGGCGCGCTCGCCGGTCAGACGGTCGTGCGCCAGACGCCGACGATCCGGTAGCGCGGATGGGCGAAGTCCGGTTACGGTATCGACATAGGTGCGGTCCGGCCAAGGCACAGACGGTCGCCTTGGTCGAGTGCGATGATGGAAGGACCGGCCGGGCCTACTACTGCAGCGCCTGCACGCCGATCAGCGCCGCCGCGCCGCCCAGGCACACGATGGCGAACAGTGCCAGATCCAGCTTGACGAGGAAGCGCTCGCGGCGGTGACGGCGCTTGATGCGCGCGATGTGCTCCTTGCTCATCTTCTGCCCGTGCTTGCGGTGCTTCGCGCCCTGGATGTGGATGAGCGGCACGTCCTGGTCGATCTCCTTGAGGTCGATGACCGACGTGTTCTCGATGTCCGTGGCCTCGGTGCCGGTGCCATCCGAGACGTCCATCGTCTCCGGTGCGGTCGGCGTGTCGAGCCGTTCGGCGTCGTTCGTGTCCTTGCCGTGATCGGTGTTGCTGGCCAACGTGTGCTCCCCCTGCCCGTCGTGTGTCCGTCGTGTGTCCGGCATTGCCGCCGGTTGCGGCGTATTTGGGTATCATCGTTGTCGATGACCGGTTATCGCCGGTTGCCGTATCCCGCGGGATTCCCGTACAATGTTACCCCGCCGTTAACCGTAAGGGGTGTCCGTTTGTCCCCCCTCGTGCTACGGTAGGGGGTAGCCAAGGCGATCGGCCCGTATTCTTCACAAAAGAAGCGGGAGATAAGGCAACGGTCGTCTTGCAGTGTAAAGACTTGTCTGTGCGCAAGAGGATTACGCACTGGGGAGGAATGAAAATGAAGAAGATTTCCGCTGTTTTCGCGGCGATCGCCACGGTGCTGCTTTCGGTGTTTGCGCTTGCTCCGTCGGCCATGGCCGCTGACTACTCGGCGACGATCAGCTCCGCCGCCAACGAGGATGGCACCGCGACCATCACCGTCACTCTGGACGCCGCGACCTACAACGCCGGCTACCAGTACGTTGGTGTCACGGTGAACTCCGACGACATCAGCAACGTCACGCTGGCCGCCCAGAAGACCTACGGCTGGTGGAAGGCCGACGCCTCCACCTTCACCGCCAAGGTCAAGCTGACCACGCTCAACTGCAAGGACTCCACGGTCGAGGTGCTGGCCGCCAAGAACGCCCAGGATGCCGGTGCGGTCGAGGTCGGCGAGACCACGGTCCACTTCCCGGCCACCTGCAAGGTGTCCGAGGCCGCCGTGTCCTCCAACGGCTCCGGTAACGGTGCCGCCACGGTCGCCGAGACCGGCGCGAACGTGATGCCGTACGCCGTGGCCGTCGTGCTGCTGGCCGCCGCCGGCGCCGCGCTGTTCGCGGTGCGTAAGAGCGCCCGCTGAATGCGCCCGCTGCACTGAACCGCTGATTCGTTGATCTGCGATTCGGTCGCCGCATGGCTTTGCAAATCCCCTCGGACTTCGGTTCGAGGGGATTTTTCGTTGCCGTGTGCCGTCTCCCGCCATGCCCCGGACGTCGGTAGGATGGGGATAGGTGCGTTTCGGGGGTGTCCCCGATGGTTCGAGTGAGAAAGGAACCGTCATGAAGGTCAAGCAGGGGTTCGTGATGCGCGATGTGGCGGATCAGACCGTCATCATCGCCACGGGCGAGGCGTCGAAGACGTTCCAGGGCATGATCCGCGTCAACGAGACCGGCAAGATCGTCTGGAGCGGACTGGCCGACGGACAGACGGTTGACCAGATAGTGGACAAGGTGACCGCGGAATTCGACGTGGAACGCGCGAAGGCCGCCGCCGACGTCGAGACGTTCATCGGCAAGATGCGGGAGAACGGGTTCCTGGATGACTGACGCGTTCGGTCGCGACCCCGAATCGACCTCCGTCGCGGGCGGTGACATCGAACGCGTGCTGCGCGAGGAGGGGCTGTTCGTCAGCACCACGGTCGGCATCAGCATGTGGCCGATGCTGCGCAACCGGCGCGACACCATCGTCATTCGCCCGCTGCCCGGCGGCGAACGACTGTCGGTCGGCGACGTGCCGCTCTACCGGGCGGACATCGCCGGGCACAGACGGTACGTGCTGCACCGCGTCGTCGGCGTGCATGACGGATGGTACGCGATTCGCGGCGACAACTGCATCACGACCGAACACGTGCGCGACGCACAGGTGCTCGGTCGGCTCGACGAGTTCTACCGCGGTTCGCGGCACGTGACGTGCGGTTCCTCTCGCGTCTACCGTCTTTACTGGCGTACGTGGCTCGCGTTGTGGCCCGCGCGATGGTGCTGGAAGCACGCCCGCGCGTTGGTCGGGCGATTCCTGCGCCGGTTCGGATGGAAGGGCCTGCACCCGGGACGCGGCCCGTTCTGATCGCCGCACGGGCGTTGTGTGCATGGCGCGGTTCCGCCCGGTCGGGTGGGCGATGACGCGTATCCGGGATTTCGTATTCGCTCCGATATAGACAGCCTGTCTACCTGTTGTCGATTTACCCTTGTTGACATCCCGTCTAGTATGTGTGGGTGCCGAACGACGCGACCGATGAGTGGTCGCGCGTTGATGCAAGGGAATCGAAAGTTCACAGAGAAACGGTGGAGCATCGGATGAACGAGGACAGGGAACACGGAACGCAGCTGACCGACGGCCACGGCGGCCGTCGTCATCATGTCGTCACGGCCGCGATCGCGGCCATCGGGGCGTGCGGACTGGTGTTCGCGGTGCCGTCCGCGGCGTTCGCTCTGGATGCGGCGCCCGATCCTGCGGGCTCCTCCGCCGGCGTCTCCGGTACGTCCTCGACTTTCTCCGGCGCCTCCATCGACGTGAACGTCGACCTGTCCGGAACGAGCGGGCTTGCCGGCACCACGCGCGGCCTCGGCGACGCGATCGGGCACATCCACGACACCAACGAGCAGATCCGGCAGGACATCGCCACGCATCACCAGCACATGGAGCAGATCCACAGCCAGATCCATCAGGACGCGGACGACCTGCGCCAGCACCACGAACAGGCGTGGCAGGACGCGCAGCAGGCGCACGACGACATCAAGAACGCCATCGACGGCGCCTACGACCGCGCGCACGACCGTCACGAGACCATCCATCAGGACATGGTCGACACCCAGACGCATCTGAATCAGCTGCACGCGGATCTCAGGACCGAGCACGACCTCATCAAGCAGCAGCATCTGCAGTGGGTCTCCGTGCGCGACCAGTGGCACAAGAGTCTTCAGGCCGCGCTGTCCGGCTCGCTCTCGTCCGGCTCCGGTCTCAACGGCGGCGCGGCCGCCGGTTCGACCGTGACGAACGCGTCCGGCACAACCGGCACCGTGACCAACGCCGCGCAGACCGCGACGAACGGCTCCGTATCTTCCGCATCAAATACCTCTTCGAACGGTTCCGCGGACTCCGAGTCAGGCAGCTCTACGTCGACCGGTTCCGAGGCGGCCTCCGCCTCGAACGGGTCCGCTTCCGACACCGTCGCCGGCTCCCTGCAGAACGGCGAGCTGGCCGTCACCGGCGTCGGCGCCCCCGCGGTGCTCTCCGCCGTGACCCTCGGCCTCCTCCTGAACGCCGTCCTCCTCAAAGTCGTCGCCCAATACAAGCGCGAAACCTCCGAGCACTGATCGCCCCGCGGCCTTGGCCGCGTCACATACGGAATCGAACAGCACCGCATCCTATAGAATCGGTCGTTTCGCCCATTACGCCCGATCCTATAGGATCCGACGTTGTGGAGGCGCGCTGGAGAGCTATAACGTCCGATACTGAAGAATCGGACGTATTGCCGGTAGTATGACGGCCTGATACGTCACATCCTATAGGTTCGGCCGTTATTGAAGTGGATTGGGGAATCAGCGCGTCCGATCCTATAGGTTCGGACGTTTTGCGCGGTAGTTAGACGGCCCGAAACGTCACATCCTATAGGATCGGACGTTTCGAAGGCGCGTTGAAGGGCTATAACGTCCGATCCTGTAGTATCGGACGTTTCGGGAGCACGCTGAAGGCCCGTAACGTCTCATCCTGCAGGATTGGACGGGAATACGTGCGACCGCGAGGCAGTCCGGCGACGCTCGCGGACACCAAAAAGCCCCGCTCGTGGGGGAGCGGGGCTTGGAAGGGGTGCGTGTGGGTCGCGGCGGCCGGGGGCGAAAGACGCGAAGACCCACGCGGATCAGTAGCTGTGGGCGCTGAGCCAGTGGTTGTAGGCGCCGGTGATGCCGCCGTAGCGGGAATTGCAGTAGCCGACGAACCACTTGAACTGGGTCTGGTAGTTCGTGGCCCAATCGGATCCCGCGGAGGCCATCTTCGAACCGGGGAGGGCCTGCGGCAGGCCGTACGCGCCGGACGACGGGTTCGTCGCGCTTGGGTTCCAGCCGGACTCGTGGTTGATGATGTACACGGCGGCGGTGAAGTCGTTCTCCGTGTAGCCGTTGGAGATCAGGTAGTCGTGGGCCCACGACTGCATCTCGGAGGCGGGCACGGTCGTGCCGAGCGAGCTGGTGGACGACGACGAGGACGACGAGGACGAGGTGCCGGTGCCGACGAGGATGATCTTGTCGGTCGGGGCGGTCTTCACCCACGAGGCGAACACGTTCGACTCGACGATCTTGCCGCCCGCGCGGGTGACGAGGCTCGTGGTCTCCATCGTGCCGACCTTGCCCTCCTGCTGGACCTTCTCCGTGCCCTTGGGCAGCGCTGCGGTCTCCTTCTTGACCGTGTTGAACGCGATGTCCGTGTCGTTGGTCTCGAGGGTGGCGCCGGCGCGCTCGATCGTGATGACGGTCGACTCGGTGACCTTCGTGGTCAGCGACGGCGTGACCTCGTCGCTCGGGTCGAGGACGATGTCGCCCTGCTCGAGGACGGACTTGACGTCGGTGAAGTGCGTGCCGAGCACGGTGCGGGACTTGCCGTTGATCTTCACGGTCACGTACGAGGTGTCGTCGCCGAGCGAGCCGCGTGCGCCGCCACGGGAGGCGGCCGCGGTGTCGGTGGCGGAGAACTCGGTGACCGGCGTGGTGTGCTGCGTCTGCTGGTAGAAGTTGCGCGAGACGACCGCCGCGCCGACCAGCATGGCCGCCGCCGCGATGACGGCAACGATACGGATCCACTGGCGCCTGCTCAGGGATTTCAGTGTAGGCGTTTTCCTGCGATGATTCGCCATTACGCTCCTTAAACCGATAGCTGTTCGCTGTGTGGCACATCTGTTATTCCGATCGGCGATGTGACGGTGCCGATCTCACATACTGCCGATCATCTTACCCCACAGGTGTGGATTTCGTGACTCGGGGGTTCTCGATGGGAGCAATGGGGTGCATGTCCGTCGCCGATCGGTATCGTCACGGGCCGTGACCGAGGCGAGGACGTCGTGGGGGCTAGTGGTCCGTCCTTGAAATGAGACCGCATTATGGAACCGCATGCCAATCCGTTGACCGGGGATATGCCGGTGCGGTGGCATGTCGGAACCGTGACGATGCGGGGAAGGGATGCATGGATGATGCCATGAGGTGCGTATGGACGTGAAATGGCCCTTCCCGTGAGAGGAAGGGCCATTGCAGAGCGGATGAGTGGACGGTGACCGTGCGGATCCCGGAGGAATCGCCCGGCCCCGATGCATGTCACTCGCCGGTGCCGCCGGTGGAGCCGGATCCCGAGCCGCCTTCGCTGCCGCCCGACTCGGATCCGCCGTTGCCGGTGGATCCGGAACCGGACTCGCTGCCGGAGCCCGAAGCGCTTCCCGAACCGGAATTGCCGGAGTTGCCCGAGTTGGAACCGGAACCGTTCGACGTGCCGGAGTTGCCCGACGACGAACCCGAGTGGGAGGAGCTCGAGCCGGACGACGACGAGCCGTTGTAACGGTTGCCCGAGCTGGAGGAGCCGTTGTACCGGTTGGAGTTGTAGTAGCGGTTGCCCGACGAGCCGGACGACGACGAGCTCGAGGAACCGGAGTTCGAGGAGCCGGACGACGATGAGCCGGAGTTCGAGTAGGAGTAGCTGCGGGACGACGAGTACGAGCTCATCGAGTCGTTGACCGCGCTCGTGGCGTCCTGGATCGCGCTCAGCGCGGTCTTGAGGTCGTCGAGCTTCGGGCTGGACGCCTTGATGAGCTTGTTCGCCGCGTCGATGGCCGACTGCAGGGTCTGGCGGGTCGAGTCGTCGGACACCGCGCCCTCGCTGTTCGTCATCAGCGTCTGCGCCTCGTCGACGGCCGACTGCAGGCTGTCCTTCGCGCTCTTGACGTCGGCGTCGGTCTTCTTCTGCTGGCTGTCGGTCACGGCCTTGACCGCGGAGGTCACCGTATCGGCGTGGTCGTTGAGCGTGCTCGCGAGCTTCGTGTTCTCATCGGTGCGGCTCTTGAGCTCGGCGGTCGACAGGCTCGAATCGCACGAGCTGGCCTTGTCCGTGCCGGTCGCGTCGGAAACGGCGCTCTTGAGCTTGCTGATCGTCGTGGCGTCCTCCACTTGGGAGACGCTCAGCTTGGACGCGGCGTCGGCCTTCTTGAGCGCGGCGGCGAGGGTGTCGTTCGCCTTGGTCGCGGAATCGGCCGCCGCCTCGCACGCGGAGATCGCGGAGTTGAACGACGTCTGCTGCTGATGACGCTGGAAGGCGAACACGCCGCCCGCGACCGCCGCGACCAGCACCGCCGCGGCGATGCCGATGAACAGCGGCTTGCGGTTGGGGGCGGTGCGCGTCGCGGCGCGGCCGCCGCGCGATCCGCCGCGATCGGAGGAATCGTCGCCTGAGGCGGGGGCCGCGAACGCGTCGGGACCGAGCTCCTCGGCCTCCGGCTCGTCCGACACCTCCTCGAGATCCTCGAGCGGCGTCTCGTCGTCGACCTTCCCGAGGTTCAGCGCGCCCTTCGCGAGCACCGGAGCGGACCCGATGACCTGGGTCTCGCCGCCGTCGCGCCCCGGAACGGGCACGTTCACGTTGAGCGGGGGCAGCACGGTCGTCTCGGAGCCGGAATCGGCCGACGGGAACGAGGGCGCGACGGCGGCGAGACCCAGGTCATCGGGTCCGCTCCGGTG
>NZ_JAFEJS010000006.1 GCF_018555385.1 Bifidobacterium santillanense | reverse complement strand
CACATGGCCCACCCCGGGAATCGCACGCACAACTCCGGGAACTTCACACCTGGCTCCGGGGTTTGTTACGCAAATACGATACAAACCCCGGAGTGAGCGACGGGAAGCAATACCGGCATCCCGCCACGGACATGCCGGCGGGAAGCCCCGTCAGTCGACCAACGCGAACTGGCTGTTGTAGAGGTCGGCGTAGAAGCCGCCCTTGGCCAACAGCTCCTCATGCGTGCCGCGCTCGATCACGTCGCCGTGGTTCATGACGAGGATCATGTCGGCGTCACGGATCGTGGAGAGACGGTGCGCGATGACGAACGACGTACGGCCCACGGTCAGCGCGTCCATCGCCTTCTGGATGAGCTCCTCGGTGCGGGTGTCGACCGAGGACGTCGCCTCGTCCAAAATCAGGATCGGCGCGTCCTGCACCATCGCGCGGGCGATGGTCAGCAGCTGCTTCTGTCCGGCGGACAACGACGTGTTCTCGTCGAGCACGGTGTCGTAGCCGTCGGGCAGCGACATGATGTAGTGGTGCAGACCGACGGCCTTGCACGCCTCGATGATCTGCGAATCCGTGACGTCCGGCTTGGAGTAGGCGATGTTCTCGCGCACGGTGCCGTGGAACACCCACGTGTCCTGCAGCACCATCGAGAACTGCTCGTGCACGTTCCATCTCGGCACCGAGGCCGTGTCGACGCCGTCGATCGAGATGGAACCGCCGGCGATGTCGTAGAAGCGCATGAGGAGGTTCACCATCGTGGTCTTGCCGGCGCCGGTCGGTCCGACGATCGCGACCTTCTGCCCGGCCTTCACGGTCGCGGAGAAGTCGCGGATGATCGGCTTGCCGGGCTCGTACTCGAAGCGCACGTGATCGAACTCGACATCGCCCCTCACCTCGCGGCCGTCCGCGTACTTCGCGCCGAGCAGGGCCGGCTTGGACGACTCGTCCGCCATCTCCGGCTCCTCGAGGAAGCCGAACACGCGCTCGGACGCGGCGGCGCAGCGCTGCAGGTTCTGGAAGGCCTGCGCGAACTGGGCGAGCGGCTGGGTGAACAGTCGGACGTACATCATGAACGCGACGATCACGCCGAATTCGATGTCGCCGTTCATCGCGAGCGCGGCGCCGACGACGCACACGACGACGTAGCCGAAGTTGCCGACGAACTGCATGAGCGGCATCATCAGGCCGGAGAGGAACTGCGACTTCCAGCCGGAGTCGTACAGGTCCGCGTTGTACTTCTCGAAGCGCGCGATCGAATCGGCCTCGCCGTTGTACGCCTTGACGATGAGGTGGCCGGAGTACATCTCCTCGACGTGGCCGTTGACGTCGCCGAGCGCGACCTGCTGGCGCGTGAAGTAGCGCTGCGACGCCTTCATGATCACGCCCATCAGCACGAGGCCGACGAGGCTCGCGCCGATCGCGGAGAGCGTCATGATGACGTTGTTGGCGAACATCATGACGAGCGCGCCGACGAACAGCGTGACCGACGTGATGAGCGAGCCGAGCGACTGGCCGAGGGTCTGGCCGATCGCGTCGACATCGTTGGTGATGCGGCTGAGCACGTCGCCGTAGCTCACCTTGTCGAAGTAGCTCAGGGGGAGCTTGTTGATCTTGACGCTGATCGCCTCGCGCAGCTGCTGCGCGGTGCGCTGGGTGACGTTGGCCATGAGCCAGCTCTGCACGTAGCTCAGGATCGCGTACCCGACGTACAGCGCGACGAGCGTGAAGCCGATGCGCGAGACCGCGTCGAAGTCGACGGCGCCCATGACGGGCCTGCCGTGGACCATCGCGGGCAGTCCCTTGACGATCTCGTTGGTCATGTCCTTGAGCTTGTCCGGTCCGACGATCTGGCAGATCGTGCCGGCCGCGCCGAGCACCAGCGCGATGACGATGACAGGGATGTAGCTCCTGCAGAAGCGCACGAGCTTGCCCATGACCTTCCCGAAGTCCTGCGGCTTCTCGACGGCGCCGCGGTTCGGTCCGCCGTGTCCCATTGGTCCTGGCATGGTGAAGTCCTTTCGAAAGTCCTGTGTGATACGACGCGGTCCGGGTCAGGCGGCGAGTTCGCTCGCGCTGAGCTGGGATTCGGCGATCTGGCGGTAGACGTCGCAGGTGGCGAGCAGCTCCTTGTGCGTGCCCTCCCCCACGACCCTGCCGTCGTCGAGCACGACGATGAGGTCGGCGTTCATGATGGTGCCGATGCGCTGGGCGACGATGAGCTTGGTCGCGTCCTTGGCATACTCCGCGAGCGCGTCGCGCACCTCGCGGTCGGTCCTGAAGTCCAGCGCGCTGAACGAGTCGTCGAAGACGAGGATCTCCGGGTCGCGGTGGACGGCGCGCGCGATCGACAGGCGCTGCTTCTGTCCGCCGGACACGTTCGATCCGCCCTGCGCGATGGGCGCGTCGAAGCCGCCGTCCATGCGCTCGACGAATTCGGTGGCCTGCGCGACGTCGGCCGCCTCGCGGATGCGGGACATGTCGTCGCCCGCCGTACGCCCGCCCGGCTCGTCGCCATAGGCGATGTTGCCCGCGACGGTGCCCTTGAACAGCACCGACTTCTGCGGCACGTAGCCGATCTTGTCGCGCAGCTCCCTGAGCGTGTACTCGCGCACGTCGACGCCGTCGACGAGCACCTGCCCCTCGGTCGCGTCGTGGAAGCGCGGGACGAGGTTGACGAGGGTCGACTTGCCGGAGCCGGTCGAGCCGATGAACGCGACGGTCTGGCCGCGGGTCGCCTTGAACGAGACGTGCTCGAGCATCGGCTCGCGCGAGTCGGGGTACGTGAAGCTCACGTCGCGGAACTCGACCTCGCCGCGTGGAACATCGGCGGTTTCACGTGAAACACCCGGGCCGTCCTTGACGAGCGGGTCGGTGTCGAGCACCTCCATCACGCGCTGCGCGGAGACGTCGGCGCGCGGCCAGAGCACGAACACCATGCTCATGAGCAGGAAGCTCATGATGACCTGCACGGAGTAGCTGGAGAAGACGACCATGTTCGAGAACACGGTGAGCTTGTCGGTCAGGGCGGCCGCGTCGATGAGGTACGCGCCGATCCAGTAGACGACGAGCATGAGGCCGTTCATCACGGTGTTCATCAGCGGCATCATGACGGCCATCGCGCGGTTGGTGAACAGCTGCGTCTCGGTGAGGTCCGCGTTGGCCTTGGTGAACTTCGACTCCTGATAGTCTTCGGCGTTGTACGCGCGCACGACCCGCAGGCCGGTGAGGTTCTCGCGCGCGACGAGGTTGATGTTGTCGATGAGCGTCTGCATCGCCTTGAACTTCGGCATGACCATCGCCATGAGCACGACGATCGCGACGAGCAGGACGACGACCGCGATCGCGGTGGCGAGCGTCCACTCGAAGCCGTCGCCGGCGATCTTCATGATCGCCCAGACCGCCATGATCGGCGATTTGACGATCATCTGCAGGCCCATCGTGATGAACATCTGGATCTGCGTGATGTCGTTGGTCGAGCGGGTGATGAGGCTCGCGGTCGAGAAGCGGCTCATCTCGGCCGGGCCGAACGACTCGACCTTGCGGAACTCGAGCGAGCGCAGGCGCTGGCCGAAGCTGGCGGCCACGCGCGCGGCGATGAAGCCGGTGACGACCGCGCAGGCGACCGACCCGAGCGAGACGAGCAGCATCTTGCCGCCGGCGATCCAGATGTCGGACATCTCGCTGCCCGGCGTCTCGACGAGCGTGGTGATGTCGGACATGTAGTCGGGCAGCTTCAGGTCGAAGAAGACCTGTCCGACGATGGTCACCAGGGCGACGAGCATCTGTGCGACCTCTCCCTTCGAGAGGTATTTCATGATGCGAAGCATTGGATCCCCCTATGCGTTGACGTGCGGTGTGTACGTGTGTTGGCTTGCGCTGATTCGCGCCTTTGGATATCGGATATCCACGTAATTTATCTTGCAGTATTAAATTACTTACACCCAGAGATATTTGTCAATGCTACGGCGTTTCCCGTGAGGGAGAGGACCTGCTTCGGCGAGGGCGGCGGGGCGGGCGACACTGACCGGCGATGCGCCCCAACGGAAGGAAAAGAGGAAACGAGTCAAGGCCATGAGGCGTCACGCAAAGGGGCCGCAGAGACCCTCCCCCATCCAGGTTTCGCGTCGCGCGCGAATGCCCGGCAGCTCCTCGCGGCACAGCCGCTCGGCCAAGCCTACGAACAGTCCACAGGACTGTTCGCTTTACGGCTCGGCCTGTTCGAAGGCCGCCTTGACCTCCTCGGGGGTCGGGCGCGGTTTGCCGGGGCGGCAGATCGACATGTAGGTCATGAACTCGCGGGTCAGGTCGACGAACTCGCGCGTACGCCGCTCCCCCATCTGCGAGAAGATCCAGCACACCGCGTCGCGCACCGCGTCGACGTCGCACTGCACGGCCTCGCGCCCCGCGTCCGTCAGCCGCACGCGCACGACGCGACGGTCGTCGGGGTCGTTCTCACGCGTGATGAAGCCCTTCTTCTCAAGGGCGGACAGCAGCGTGGAGATGCGTCCGGAGCTCACGCGCAGCGCCGACGCGAGCTGCGAGGGCGTCAACTGCCCGTACTCCATGAGCTGACGCAGGACGAACACCTCGCCGTGCGCGCCGCGGGTCAGGTCGCGCTGCATCGCCGACTTGTGGCTCCACACCTTGCTCCACAGCTCGTCCACCGCCTCCTGTTCGAAGCCCATCTCACGCCTTCCTCTCCATGCGCCGACATTCCGACCGGCCGTCGATGCACCGGCACGACGACGCCACGACCATCGGGGCCGTCATGCCGAACCGGCGCTCACCGCCAAAATACCTAACACCCTATAATATCTCTCACTGCAAACAATTTCGCCGAACGCATCGATGCGCGAACGGCGCCGGGCGCCACGCCCGCACCCGAGCTCAGCCGAGCAGCGCCAGCTCCTCGTCGGTCAACCGCAGATCGACCGCGGCGAACGAGTCGCGGATCTCGTGCGGGTTGCGCGCGCTCGGGATCGTGAACAACCGGTCGTACCGCGTCAGCTCCCACGCGAGCACGACGCGCTGGTACGAGACGCCGCGCGCGGCGGCGACGCGGCGGAACGGGTCGTAGGCCCGCCGGTCGAACGGGTCGAGGAACCCGCCGAGCGGCGACCAGCACACGAAGTCGAGACCGAGTTCGGCGCAGTGCGCCATCGTGCCGTCCGGATCGGGGTGCGACGGCGAGAACTGGTTCTGCACGGCGATCAGCCGGTCGCCCAGCATCGCGCGCGCGACGTCGATCTGCGCGTTGTCGACGCGCGAGACGCCGGCGTAGCGGATCACGCCCTCGTCGAGCAGGGTCCTCAGCGCGCCGATCTGCTCCTCGTACGGCACGGCCGGGTCGGGACCGTGCGAGTAGAGCAGGTCGAGCGCGTCCACGCCGAGATGCCGCGCGGACTCCTTCGCGTCGCGGATCATCGTCTCGGGACGCGAATCGGCCATCCAGCCGTACCGGCTGCCGGCCGCCTGCAGACGTTGGCGATCGGACTTCCCGGCGGCGGCGTCCGCCGCGTCGTCGACCGGACCATCCACGTCGATCGTGCGCCGGTAGCCGGTCTTCGTGGCGACCAGCACCTCCTCGCGCGGGCCGTCCCAGCTCGCGAGCGCGTCGCGCACGAGCATCTCGCCGTACCCGAAGTCGCCCTCCACGCCGGTGCCGTCCGCGCCCGGCGCGCTCGGCAGGTAGTACGACCACGCCGTGTCGAGATAGCGCACGCCGGCGTCGAGCGCCGCATGGATCGTCTCGATCGCGGTGTCGCGGTCGGGCCGCCCCTCGATCGACAGCGCCATCGTGCCCATGCCGAGGCGCGGAATGTGGTGTCCTGCGAAATCGACGTCGTTCGCGAAATCCCCGTGAATCATGACTCCATGATCGCACGGGCCCCGGCCGGCGGCGACCGTTGCGCACGGCACCGCCGCCGGACGTCGCAACGGGCACGACGACGGCGGTCCGATCAGCCGTCGATCGACCGGCCGCACGCCGCGGACACCGCGTAGCTCGCCATGCAGCGCGACACGCCGATAATGCGACACCTTGCCGAGAAACGCCGCAAGAGCACCGTCGAACCGGTACGACGTGCCGGCGTTTCTGTGATCTACGTAACACTGCAGACGAGAAATCGTTTACTATGTGGACAGTGGGGGGCACCCCAAGTCTATAGTGGAACCATGTAAGGCGCAGAGGCCCTGCGTAAGCCCAAGGAGGGGGAACATTATGGAACGGAACATTTGCTGCATAGCCGGGTGCACCCATCAGGCCGAGGAAGCGGGCATGTGCGGAGCGCACTTCACCGCGGCTCTCGTCCACGGAGCGCTGCAGTACGTGACTCCGGTCGCTCGTCCGGCACGCTCCTGACGCGACGACGTAGTCACTCACAGGGATAACCGAACATCACTTAGATTTTTCGAAATTTAGGAAGAGCTCAAGGACGGCCGCAAGGTCGTCTTTTTTGTTTGCGCCCGCGTATGAGACGGGCCATCATGCCGGTCGCCCTCGCGGCGCCGATCGCCAGCACCGCCGCGGCGACGGCCCAACCGGAACGGAACCACGAGTCGAGGGAGGTCGGCACGCGCATGACCCGGGACGATGCGGTCCCGGCGAGGCCGGCGTCGCCGTCGCCCGACGGATCGCGCTCGCCGGTGACGAGCAGTCGATGCGTGTTCACGCCGTACGGCGTGCAGGTCACCAGCGTGACGAGGTCGCGGCCGGGGACCGGCGCGAGCGGATCGTCCGCGACGGCCGACGTTCCGCCGGTCTCTCCGGATGCCTCGGCATCCGCGGCTGCGGTCGCCTCCGTTATGCCCGCCGATCCGTCATCGACCTCCCGCGCCTCGACGACCCGGATGTCGACCACGCGGTAGGAGCGGGTCTCGCCGAGCACGATGACGGCGAACCGGTCGCCGCGCGCGAGCTCGTCGAGCCGGGTGAACAGCTCGGCCGAGGGCAGCCCGCGATGTCCGGCGAGAACGCTGCGGGTGCCGGCGCCGCCGATCGGCAGGGCGCTGTCGGGCATGTGCCCGACGCCCTTGGCGAGCGCCGCCTCGCCGACGCCGTGATAGATCGGCAGCCGCAGGGCGATCCTCGGGATGACGAGCACGCCCATCACCCCGTCGCCGCCCGGATCGAGCAGCGACGCATAGCGCGTGCCGCCGGACGCCCGCCGCTCCTCCGCGCCCGTTCCCGACCCCGACCCGGCGGCGGCAAGCGCGACGTTGTGCCGACGGGCCTCGGCGAGCATCGACTCGCGCCGCCGATCGCCCATCGTGGCCGTCGCGGATTCGTATCCGGCGACGACCTGCGCGTGCCGTCGCGACGCGACGGATTCGGCGAGCGCGGGGTACGCGCACAGGGCGAGGCCGGCGAGGATCAGCGCCACCGCCGGCCAGGTCGACCAGAAGCGGCGCCGCGCGCGATGCCTCCCATGCCCCATGACGCATCCGGCCCCGTCAGCGCCGGCGGCGACGAACCAGGACCAGTCCGCCGAGCACCATCAGCAGTCCGGCGGCGCTGAACGCGAGCACGCCGGTGCTGCCGGTCTGCGGCAGCCATCCGCGGTAGTTGCGGATCGCCCCGTACGCATAGCCGGCGGTTCTCTGGCCGACGACGTCGCCGGTGAATTCGACGCCGGTCGCGCCGTCGGCGGCCGCGGCGTCGCGGATCGTGAACTCGACCGGCTTGCCGAGGAGGCCGTAGCCGTCGGGCGCCTTCGTCTCGGTGAGCGCGTAGGTGCCCGGCCGCAGTCCGGAGATCCACAACGTGCCGTCGTCCGCCACCGTAAGATCGCGGGTCAGCCGATCCCGATCCTCGGCGACGATCGCGCCGGCGGCGTCGCGGCGGGGCAGTCGGTAGCGGCCGCCGTTGGAAGAGGCCCCCGCGTCGCCGGACGGGCCGACCGGCACGACGCCCTCGTAGACGCCGGCATCATCACCGGCGCCGTCATCCCCGCCAGCGAGCGCGGCGAGCCCGTCACCGCCGAGCGCGAACACGGCCCCGGACAGCGGTTTGCCGTCGCCGCCGGTCTTGAGCGCCTCGATGCCGTACGAGTACGCGGTCACGTGGTCGTCGTCGGTCCCGTGCGACGCGTCGTGGTACGGGTTGTTCGAGTATTCCAGCAGGACCTCGTTCGGGTTGCCGTCCGGTCCGATCACGACGCGCTCGTTGACGATCGCACGGTACCGCACGTGGATCGACCGGTACCCGCCCACGCCGGCGTAGCGCTCGCCGCCGAGGTCGATGCGGAAGGTGAACGCCGGGGTCGCCGAACCGCCGTCATCGGCCGATTCGTCCGTTCCGCCGGACTCCTCCCCCGCCACGGTCAGCCCGTAGGCGTCGTCAGCGAGCGGCGTCTCGACGTCGGCGCCGCCCTCGCCCGTGGCCGCGACGCCGAACACCTCGATCGAGTCCCGGTCGAACGTGAGCCCGTCCGAGAGGGTGTCGGCGATGGTGAAGTCGCGGTGGGTGGCGTTGTTCGGAAAGACCGGCACGTCGGCGCGCAGATCGAAGGTCACGGCGTCGCCGACCGCGAGGACGTCGCTTCCCGTCCCCTTCGCGCCCTTGCCGGAGAGATGCCCGTCGTCGCGCTGTTCGTTGATGGATTTGTCGACGGACGGCAGACTGCGTTTCGAGTCGATCTCCACGCGTTCGGCGACGACCCACTGCCGGTCGGCCGCGCGGTGTTCCGGCACGAGGTTCGCGATCACCGGGCGATGGATGTACGCGCCGCCGGTCGTGAGCACGAGATGTCCGCCGAGCGGCAGGCCGGCGAAGGTCGCGACGGCGTCGTCGGATTCCCCGGCCGAGCCGGAGCCGCCGGACGTCACGCCGGTGCGCGGGTCGAGGCCGAGTTCCGCCGACTGTCGGCCGACGAACTGCGCGAGCCGGTCGGCGAAGTCGGCGATCCGCCCGGCCGTGGCGGTCCGAGGATCGGCCTCGGGGTCGGATTCCAGCGCGGCGTAGGCGTCGCCGACCGCGCCGGCGACGGGCTCGTCCGTGATGAAGTCGACGTCGTGCGCCTCGTCGTACTCGCGCACGAACGCGCGCACCGGCTCGGCCCAGACGTACGGCGGCGCGGCGGGCGACGTGCCGTCCGGTTCGAGGTTGAGTTCGATGACCCGGTACGCGACGCTCGTCGTGCCGGATTCGACGCCGCGCACGACCAGCGTGGCGGTCGAGTCCTTGGCAAGCGGCGTGCCGGCGGGATCGGCCGTCGGCGACGCGGACGCGACCGGCACGGACAGGGCCGCGACGAGCGCGGATGCGGTGATCACGGCCGCCGCGACGCGCGAGGCGACTGCGACTGTGGCGTGATGCGAATGACTGCGGGTGAACATCGTTGTTCCTTCCTGATTTGGTGTATTGGGTTGTGGACGCTTATCGCCGCGTGGCGTTGCGACGGGATTCGCGGGCGACGATGAGCGCGCCGGCGAGCAGCAGCATGAGTCCGGCCATCGAGACGGCGAGCAGTCCGGCGGCGCCGGTTCTGGGCAGGGTCGTGGATTTGGCGACGTTGACGAACCGGAACTCCGTCCGGGTGTTCAGGAACCGCGGATTCGGCGTGAATCCGGTGACCGTGCCGTCCTCCGACCTGATCGTGGTGTTCGTCCACCAGCCGTAATACGTGCCGAGGAACTCCTTCTCGCCGACCGCCGGATTGCCGTCCGCGCCCCGCGTCACCTTCGCGATGTGCACCGAGGCGGCGAGACCCTGGTAGCGGCGTTGGGACGTATCGGGATCCGAGCCGGAGCCGCCGGAATCAGCGTCGCCGGTCGAGTCGTCCTTCGGGTCCGTCGCCCCCGATTCCTGTTCCGATTCGGTCGGCTCGGCCTCGACGCCGTCCATCCGGAACCGGCCGAGCCAGTCGGGTACGACCTCGACCCACAGCCTGTACGAGACGCCCTCCGGGTTGTAGCTGACGGCGGTGTCGGACGGGTCGTTCTCCTCGGTGACGGTGAACTCGTACGATCCGGCCCTGTCGAAGGTCAGCGGACTGAAGTCGACGGTGCCGGTGTGGTTGGCGAAGAACGATCCGGTCGACGTGACGCCGACCGTCTCGTGGATGTCGCCGGTCGAGTCGGCGCCGTCGAGCGTGAAGCGGAACTGGCCGTCCTCGATGTCGTCGTCGCCTCCCTTGAGGACCTTGCTGGCGCCGACCTGCAGGTGCACCGGCAGCGGCGGATCGCCGATCGTCACGACGTCGGTATCGGCGGCCTCGCGATGGTAGACGCGCGTGCCGGCGTCGATCGTGATCGCGGCGTTCTCGCAGGTCAGCTTCCGGCCCTTGATCATCGCGTTGATCGCGTCCTGCGCCTCGGCCGCCGTCGCGAAGGTCTTCGTTTCGGCGGACTCTCCCGCGCCGAACGTGACGGTGTAGGAGCCGCCGCCGAGCGGGGTGAGTGCAGGCGCGGCGGGATTGGCGTCGACGACCGGCTCGCCGATCCCGCCGGACGGATCGGCACCGTCACCGGCTCCGGCATCCTTGGGATTCGCGGCGTCGCCGGGGGTCTCGGCATCGCCGCCGGTGGCATCACCGGGATTCTCGGTGCCGGTGGCGGCCTCAGGCTCGGTGATCGCGATCGGCTTGCCGCCGTTGCGGATGTAAACTCCGTCGTCGATGCGGGCGACGTCGAGTTCGGAGGTGAGGGTGATGTTGTTCTTCGCGGTGACCCAGTTGGACGCGTTCTTGAAGTTGTCGGCGCGGGCGGTGTTCACGGGCTTGAGCACCTTGGCCTCGTTGCCCTGACCGCCGCTGAGGGTCGGGCCGGCGAGCGGCGTGCCCTCGTCGGCGCCCTTGACGGTGACCTTGATCGGGTTCGTCTCGGGCAGTCCGTAGCCGAGCGTCGGGTCGATCTCCTTGAGGTAGTAGTCGCCGGGTACGAGATACTCGATGGTCAGGGTGCCGTCCGAGTCGGTCGTCACCGGTTCGACGTCGCGCATGGCGATGGCGCCGTCGGCGTCGTACTGCACCTCGCCCGACAGGCTCACGACCGCCTGACGAGCCGGCTTCGTGGCGGCCTTGTCCGTGTAGAGGCGGAACTGCGACAATTCCAGCGGCTCGTCGTTCGTCGCGTCGACCTTGCGCACCCTGAGATCGGACAGCACCGTCGCCTCCCCGGCAATGGTCACCGTATTGAGATACGTGACGCTCGTCCGATAGAAGTAGTCGATGGAGAACTGCTGCTGAACTGTGCCGCCAAAATGCTGATACAGCTTGCTGAACGCCACCCTCTCCTGATAGCTTCCATCCGTCCCGCAGCTCGGAATCGACATCGACACGACGTTGCCGTCCGCCGTCACCCGGTCGGTCGATATGGCATCGGATTCATCGGACTTGGTCTGGAACGTCGGCGTCACTTCGGTAGGACGTACGGTTCTACCGGCCTCGGATGCTCCGGCCCCGATCTTCCCGGACTCGGAGGACGCATCTTCCTCGTCGCTTATCCCTGTTCCGACCTTTTCCGGCACCACGGGCGCTTCAGCTCCGTCGCCTTCGGCGTTTGCACCCGCATCGGAAGCATTCCCCGAACGTCGCTTGCCGGAGTCCAGATTGAACTCGACCTTCCCGTCGCGAACGGTCAGCGTCGTATCGATATCGACCCGCGCGTCCTTCCCCTCCGGGTCACGCACCACGTTGATGGACAGATCGCTGTAGGCGGTGGTGTTGAACGTATGATGTCCGCTGCGCGCCTTGGTCAGGTTGTACGCGTACGGATTCTTGGGCAGCACGGTCAGATTCATCGGCGACACTCGGATCGCCGGCCCCGCAGGGGTCTGATACGGCTGCGCTCCGTCCGCGGCCGGGGTGAAGGCGTCTTCGATGAACGCCAGACCGCGATGGTTGCCGACATCCCTGATCTCGAGCGATCCCGTGTTGCCGAGCAGCGTGACGCCGGTCAGGACCGCATCATCCTCCAACGGCTTATCCACCGTGATCGTCGTGTGGTCGGGATCGAGAACGCCGAACAGCCGAATCACGCCCGCCGCCGAATAGAGATCGTCCTGATCCTCCAACCGCTCGTCCGTATAGTCCTGGCCGGAGGCGCGGATCGCGTCGTAGACGGCGTCGGCGAAGACCCGGGAACCGGTGAAGTGCTCGTCGATGTACGCGCGCACCTCCTTCCACGTCACGCCGTCGGGCAGCGTGGTGGACGATTCCCCGTCGGCCGCCGCCGTCACGATGACGCCGTCATCGCCATGAACCACGTTCCCTGACGACGCCGGGTCATCGCCGTGCAACACCGTCTGTCCGGCGCCCAGCGCCATGGCGGAGTCGCCGGCGCGCGCATCCGGTACCGGCGGCAACACGGTCATCGTCAGAAGCATCGCCACGGCCGACCAGGCGGCGCACCACCGCAGTCCGCGGCGCATCCTCCGCCCGCACAGGCGCCGCTTGACGCCCAGACCGTGCGTCCCGGCCTCCGTCGGGAACGACGCGTCGGGGATCAGCGCGAAGTCGTCCGCGCCGCCGCCGGGATTCTCGTGCCGCCCGCCGCCGTTGCCGCGGGGACGCGGGATCCCGTACCATGCGGGCGGCCACTGCGGCAACGCCTCCGGCCGCAGCGACTCCGCCCGCGGCTCCTCCGTCGGTTCCGTCCGCGGCTCCCCCGGCGACTCCGGCCGCGGCGACTCTCGCGGCGTCACCCGTCGACGCTCCTCATGCGGGAACGTCTCCTCCCGGAGATCTTCGCGCCCGCGTTCGTCGTCGCGACCGCCATCGGCCTGCCCATTGTGGAATTCGTGCCTCATCGCACGTCCTTTCTCGGTGTCGTTCGATCGATCCCGAACCCGCACCGGCGTTCGGGTCGCGCCCCGCGCCGCACCGCCGTTGGCGCCGTGCGAGGTCGCTGTTCGAACGGTCCCACGTCGAAACGACAGGACGAAACGCCCGATTCGGGCCGGAACCGGCGATGAAGCGACGATGACGGGACACTCGGTCGGCTCATCCGCGATCGATTCCGGACGTGTCGATCATCGACGCATCGCGACGACGACGCCCAGGAATCGTTGCGACAGCTCGGCATCCGACATATCGACGACGATCGCGGCACCGGGATCACCGCCTCATCACGGCGCAATCCCCGAAATCACCGGCAGACGGTCGCCCTACACGCGCGCGGCGACCACGACACACCTGTCCCCGAACGACTCGAAACCGCATCTTCACGGTTTCATCACACCTTGGGATGTCTTATCGCCCCGATTCCGGCACCGATACCCGACCTCACAGCCGCAACGTCTCGGCTTCTTTCGACTTCGCGCCTCATCACCTCTTGCCCCGACCCCGACTTCGAGAAAAAGTACCGCTGGGAGCCCATCAGCGGTACCTATTCTCGAGCAAGGGGATGATCTCGAGAGAAAGTACCGCTCAGTCGGGCCCAGAGTCCCCTTTTCTCGAGACATGGGTGGATCCCGAGAAAAAGTACCGCGGGGCATACCAACGACAGGTATCGGCACCTGCGACGGAGAGTCACCGGAGAAAACCGCTTCCAACGGCACCGATGCGGCACTATGGCACCACAGCCGCGCGGCGCCATCGGCCGCGATGTCGACCGCGGCATCGCCACAACGACGCGGCGCCACCGGGAATCATCCCGACGGCGCCGACGAACACCCCTCAAAAGGGAACGAAACGGATCTACTTCTTCAGGGCGGCCTTGAGGTCGCGGTTCTGGAAGCGGTCGTGCAGGACGCAGTAGCCGCCGAACACGGCCAACCACACGAGGCCCGCGATCGCGGAGCCGCGGGTGTCGTCCGCAAGGAACAGCGTGCAGTACACGAACACGAAGAACGCGATCGCGAGCGTATTGGTGAACTTCCACGCCGGCATCACGAAGCCGTCGGCGATGAAATCGGCGGAACGGCGGTACCTGCGGTGCGCGATCATCGTGAGCGTGTAGATGAAGATGATCACCGCGGACGAGGCGGACGCGAACAGCACGAACGCGCCGGACACGCCCGGGATCGCGTTGATGACCGGGGAGAGCAGGATCAGCGCGGCGGACACGAGGATCGCGCGCGCCGGCACCTGACGCTTCGAGACGACGCCGATCTTCTGGAAGTTCGGCGAATCGGACTCGATCGCCAGCTGGTAGAGGTGGCGGCCGGCCGAGTACAGCAGCGAGTTGAGCGCGGAGGACGCGGCCGTGATCACCACGAAGAACACGAGCGCGGCCGCCCAGTTGAGGCCCGCGTACTGGAACACCATGATGAACGGGGATGCGAAGGAGCCGTCCTTGTTCGGCTTGAACGTGGTCCACGGCACGATCGCCATGATCGCGACCAGCGCGCCCACGTAGAAGATCAGCACGCGCACGATGATCTCGTTGACGGCCTTCGGCAGGACCTTCCTCGGGTTCTGCGTCTCGGAGACGGTCACGCCGACGAACTCGATCATCTCGTAGGCGTAGAAGACCATCTGGAAGCTCATGAGGAACGCGAGCCAGCCGTTGGGGGCGATCGAGAAGTTGTTGGTCAGGTTGTCGAGGCCGGCGTGGCCCGCGGGCGAGGGGTAGTCCTGGCCGGTGATCTGCACGGAGCCGTAGTGGTAGCCGATCACGACCATGACGACGGCGGTGACGATCATCGCGCAGATCAGCGTGATCTTGATCATCGAGAACCAGAACTCGGCCTCGCCGAACGCCTTGACGGCGATGAGGTTGATCGTCACGAGCGCCGCGAGGAAGCACAGCTCGATCAGCCACTTCCAGTGCGACAGGTCCATGCCGAACGTGTCGAAGAACGTGATGAAGTACGTGGAGACGGCCGTGATCTCGCTCATGCCGATGAGCACGAGCACGATCCAGTACGACCATCCCGCGAACTTGCCCCAGCCGTTGCCGAGGTAGCGCTTGATGAAGTTGATGAACGTGTGCTGGCTCGGGTCACGGTACATGAGCTCGCCGATCGCGCGCATCAGCAGGAACATGATGATGCCGACCGCGATGTACACGAACACGATGGACGGTCCGGTCAGCGCGATCGACTTGCCGGAGCCGAGGAACAGGCCCGTGCCGATCGTGCCGCCGATGGCGATGAACTGGACATGGCGATTGTTCAGACCGCGGTCCATCTCGTTGTTTGCGTCGAGGCTTTCGACGGATTTCAGGCTGTCGCTCATGCGGCTTGACCTCGCTTCTCACATCTTCACATACGCATCGTTCAATGCGAGTTCAAACTCTAGCACTGTGCTGGCGCAAAAAGTTCACTCGGTTCAATTCTCGTGTAACACCTCTGTGAACTTTCCCTGCGGCCGACACGGCAGTTCAATTTCGGAATTGAACTCCTACTCCACGCTCTTGAGGGAGGTGGCGGGGTCGATGCGGTCGAGAACCGGGTTGGTCAGGAGCTGGACGAGCAGCGCGAAGGCAAGGGTCACCGCGGCGGCGATGAGGTAGCTCGCGGGGCGCACGTGGACCTCGAAGTACATGCCGGGCATGTTGAGCGCCGCGGTGAGCAGGCCTCCCACCCAGCGGCCGAGCGGCAGTCCGACCGCGATGCCGGCGAGCGTGAGGATCAGCATCTCCTTGTTCACGTACGTGTGCACCTCGCGGTCATAGAAGCCGAGGACCTTGAGCGTGGCCATCTCGCGCACACGCTCGGACACGTTCGTGTTGGCGAGCGTGAACAGCACGACGAGCGCCAGTCCTCCGGCCAGCCCCACGATCAGCGCGACGACCGCGGCCATGAGCTTGAACTCGAAGCTGCGCTCGAGCCGGACGCTGCTCACGGCGCTCAGGATCTTCGCATCGCGGCCGAGTTTGGCGGCGTAGTCGACCTGGGCGTCGTCGGAGCCCTTGAGGTTCGCGTAGACGGCGTTGAGCCCGACGCCGTTCGAGACGGTGACGGCGGTTGTGGCGTCGTCGCCATCGGACGCGTCGGATCCGCCGGAATCCGTCGCGTCCGCGCCGAACAGCGCCTTGTAGTACGCGGTCGTCAGGTACAGGTCGGAGCCGATCACGGACTCGCTCACCGCGCTGACGCGGGCCGTGGCGCGCTCCGAATCGCCGTTCTGCAGCGCAATCTCGTCTCCGGCCGCGACGCCGAGCGCGTTGGCGGCGCTGCGCGAGACGATCACGCCGGTCCCGGACAGCGAGAGCGCGGCACCGCCGTCGACGTCGTGCAACGCGGCGATGGACCTCATGTCGGCGGCGCGCGGCACGGTGACGAGCTGGACGGTTGCCGACTCGTCGTCGCCGTTGGTCATCTCGCCGCTTTCGACGCGCGCGGGGATCGCGTCGCCGTCGAGACGACCGTCGTCGCGCAGCCGCTGTTCGACGGCGGCGAGGTCGTCGTGATCGGTCACAACCATCAGGTCGTAGCGGTAGATGTCCTGATACTGGCGCGCGGGGATCGCGTCGACGCTGTCGTTGATCGCGAGCCCGCACACGATGAGCGCGGTGCAGCCGGCCACGCCGCCGACCGTCATGATCAGGCGCGACTTGAAGCGCATGATGTTGCGCACGGTGACCTTGTTGAGGAACCCCATGCGTCGCCAGACGGGCCGCACGCGCTCGAGCAGGACGCGCGTGCCGGCCTTCGGCGCCTTCGGGCGCATCAGCGCGGCCGGCGTCTGGCGCAGCTCCCCCGCGCAAGCGACGACGGTCGCGACGACGATGCCGACGACGAACAGCGCGATGCCCGCCGAACCGTACACCCAGTCGTATTCGAGCCGCACGTCGGGGATCGTGTACAGACCCTTGAGCACGACGAGCAGGAACGCGGGGATGCCGAGGAACCCGGCGACGAGCCCCAGTCCGCCGCCGATCAGGCAGGCGAGCGCGGCGAACAGCACGTAGCGCGCGGCGATCGCTGCCGGCCCGTAGCCGAGGCCGACGTACGTGCCGATCAGACCGCGCTCCTCCTCGACCATGCGCGTCATCGTCGTCAGGCTCATCAGCACGGCGACGGTGAGGAACACGATCGGGAACGCGCGGCCGATCGACTCGATCGAGCTCACGTCCGACTTGAGCTGGCTGAATCCGCCGATCGCGGCGCGCGTGCGCACGTACCAGCGCGACTGCGGGATATTCTCCTCGATCTTCTTGGTCTGGTCGTCCAGCTGCTTCGTGGTCTCGGACTTCCGGTTGTCGAGGTCCGATTGCGCCTGATCGATCTGGGCCTGGGCCTGCTGGAGCTGCGGGCTTTGGTTGATGACGGATTGGCGGAGTTCCGGGGTGACGGTGACGTTCGCGGCCGCGGCGGCGGTGGTTGCGTTCGCGGCGGTGCGGCCGCTGTTCTGGGCCACGGCCTGCGAGCGCGCGGCCTGTGCGGCGAGGGCGTCGACCTGTTGGTTGAACTGGGCGCGCTGCTGGTCGATCTGCGATTGCGCCTCGGCGAATTTCGACTCGGCCTCGGCGCGGGCGTCGTCGATTCTCCGCTCGGCCTCGTCGACGAGCTGCTGGCGGCGGACCTTCTGGCGTTTGGCCTGGATCGTGTTCTCGATGCGGTCGGCGACGGCCCCGACGGTGTCGTCGTAGCGGTCGGAGAACGTGTCCTCGGCCTTGGCGCCGGCGACGGAGAGGCTGATCGACGTGTACGTGTCGCCAGTCACGCCGTCGGACGGCGCGAAGAACGCGTAGTCGGCAGCGGCGTTGTTGCGGAACGCCTCGCTGCCGATGCCGTCGGGGTTGCTCAGGTCGGTGAGGTCGAGCACCACGCCGACGATGGTGAGCCTCGTCGGGAAGGACGGCGAGGAGGACGAGTCCGTCGATTCGGACGAACCGGAGTCGGACGAACCGGCCGTGGCGGAACCATTCGCGCTCGCATCGACCGAATCGTCACCGGACGATGTGGCCGTATCGGAGGCCGTCCCGTCCGAGGGAGAACCATCGGACCCGGACATCCCCGTCGAATCGGACGAGGCGACCGGCGTGACGGTGAGAACGTCGCCGAGCTTGTAGCCGCTGTCCTTGAGGAATTTGCGGGTGACGGCGACCTCGCCGGACTTCGTCGGCATGCGCCCGTCCTGCAGGTACGGGCGGTCGAGGGCCGCGGAACCGGAATCGCCGACGTCGTTCGAGGATCCCGCGCTCGAACCATCGGCATCATCGACGGCGCCCCCGACGATCTCGGTGATCGTCACGGTCTTCTCGGCGCCGTCGATCGGCACCTTGACCGACTGGCTGCGCACACCCCGCGCGTCTTCGACGCCGGAGACGCCGCGCAGCGCCGATACGTCGTCGTCGGTCAGCCCCAGCGTCGAGACCACCTGGATGTCGCGCAGTCCCTGCGCGTCGTAGAAGCGGTCGGCGCCGAGGAACATGTCGCGGCAGCCGGCGTAGATGCCGGTGAGCACGGCCACGCCGAGCAGCGAGATCACCGCGATCGAGGCGAACCGCTTCCACGAGCGCAGCCAGCAACGCGCCATGTCCTTGACGAACGCGCCGGACATCGGACGGGCGGCGGCGCCGGCACGTGCCCGGCTGCTCCCCTCAGCCCGCTTCGCGTCCGGCTCCCCTCGGCGAGGGAAGCCGCCTGCCGGCTCCCGGTCGTCGGGCGGGATGGTCCGTGCCGGTTCCGACGTCCGACCGACGGCGTTCGTAGGCGCCGCGACTGCATCACGTTCCGCGGCGATCGGGTCGACGGCGTCGCGGAACGCCTCGCGCGAGGTGCGTTTCGTCTCCTGGGAGGCGCGTCTCGCCTCACGCGCGAGCCGCCTCGCCTCACGGCGCTGGTGCTTCACCGAATGCCTTCCGACCATCGCGATCGACCTCCCTCACCATTCGATGTCGGCGATGGGCGTGGGGTGCTCGTTCACCTCGCTGGCCGTGACGCGGCCGGAGCGGAAGTGGACCACCTTGTGCGCCATCGGCGCGAGCGCGGAGTTGTGCGTGATGATGAGGACCGTCATGCCCTGCGTACGGCAGATGTCCTGCAATAGCGTCAACACCTCCTTGCCGGTCTCGTAGTCGAGCGCGCCGGTCGGCTCGTCGCACAGCAGCAGCTTCGGCTTCTTCGCGATCGCGCGGGCGATCGACACGCGCTGCTGCTCGCCGCCGCTCAACTGCGCCGGGAAGTTGTCGAGCCGCTCCCCCAGTCCGACCTTGCGCAGCGTCTCGGCCGGATCGAAGTGGTCCGGGCAGATCTGCGAGGCCAGCTCGACGTTCTCGAGCGCCGTGAGGTTGGGCACGAGGTTGTAGAACTGGAACACGAAGCCGATGTCGTTGCGCCGGTAGGTGATCAGGTCGCGTTTCCTCAGGTCCGTGATGTCGCGCCCGCCGACCACCACACGGCCCGAGGTCGCCGTGTCCATGCCGCCCAGGATGTTCAGTGCCGTGGTCTTGCCGGCGCCCGATTGGCCGAGGATCACGGTCAGCTCGCCCTCGTCCGCGGTGAAGCTCGCGCCGTCGAGAGCCCGGATCGGCTTGCCGCCGCCGGACGGATACTCCTTGACCACGTCGTCGAATTCGATGTACGCCATGTCGATCACCTCGCCGTCGAACCTCGTCCGGACCCCGCGTCCGGACCGTCATCCCCGCGTGCATCGTCGTCGTGGCACGCGTCGCGTCTGTCTCCATTGTCTCGCACCAACCTTGCGAACGCACCGACCCGCGGACGCGATCCCGTCGGCGACATCACGACGGCATACAATACCGTCGTTGCGCCCGCGCGACGGCAGACGGGACGGCCGGAACGTGATCCGACGCCCGTACGGCGCGCGGGGACAGGACAGTACAGAGAAAAGAGAGAAGTCATGGCTTCCGAGAACAAGAAGCACGAGACCGACGACGTGCCGGTGCCGGCGACGCTGCGCAAGTCGCTCAAGAATCGCCACATCCAGCTGATCGCGCTGGGCGGCGCCATCGGCACGGGCCTGTTCTACGGCTCGAGCGAGTCGATCGCGCTGGCCGGCCCGTCGATCCTGCTCGCCTACCTGATCGGCGGACTCGCGATCTTCATGATCGTGCGCGCGCTGTCCGAGATGTCGGTCGAGGACCCGAAGGCGGGCGCGTTCAGCTACTACGCGACGCGCTACTGGTCCAAGCGCGCCGGATTCATCTCCGGCTGGAACTACTGGTTCAACTACATCCTCGTGTCGATGGTCGAGCTCGCCGTGGTCGGCTCGTTCGTCAACTACTGGTTCCCGGCGATCCCGACGTGGGTGTCGGCGGCCGTGTTCCTCGTCGTGATCTGCGCCGCGAACCTGCTGGGCGTGAGCAAGTTCGGCGAGTTCGAGTTCTGGTTCGCGATCATCAAGATCGTCGCGGTCATCGCGATGATCCTCGGCGGCCTCGCGGTGATCGTGTTCTCGCTGCCGACCGAGTCGGGCGTCAAGGCGAGCTTCGCGAACTGGTTCACCGTGGGCGGCGGCTTCTTCCCGAACGGTCTGATGGCGCAGGCGAAGGACGGATCGTGGACCGGTCTGCTCATGGCGCTGGTCGTCGTGATGTTCAGCTTCGGCGGTACCGAGCTCATCGGCATCACCGCCGGCGAGACCGAGGATCCGAAGACTACGATCCCGCGCGCGACCAACGACATCATCTGGCGCATCCTCGTGTTCTACATCGGCGCTCTGGGCGTGATCATGGCCGTGGTGCCGTGGAACACGATCGACGGCAAGTCCAGCCCGTTCGTGCAGATCTTCGACTCGGTGGGCGTGCACGCGGCCGCCGGCATCCTGAACTTCGTGTGCCTCACGGCCGTGATGAGCGTGTACAACTCCGGCCTGTACGCCAACTCCCGCATGCTCTACTCGCTGGCCAAGCAGGGCAACGCGCCCGCGTACCTCGGCAAGCTCAACAGGCACGGCGTGCCGGTGGCGGGCGTGCTCACCTCGGCCGTGATCACCGCGCTGGCGGTGGTGGTCGTGTTCGTGTGGCCCGAGTTCGCGTTCAACTACCTCATGTCGATCGCCACGATCGCGGGCATCATCAACTGGACGATGATCATGTTCACCGAGATGAAGTTCCGCCGCGTGGTCGCCGCCGGTGGCGCGCCCGCCGACACCGAACTGGCCGGCAAGTCCGGTCAGGAGGCGCTCGACGCGATCCACTTCAAGCTGCCGTTCGCGCGCGTGACGCCGTGGGTGGTGCTCGCGTTCCTCGCGCTCGTCGTGGTGCTCATGTGCTTCTCGGCCAGCTACCGCGTGGCCGTGATCGCCGGCGTGATCTGGCTCGTGATCCTGTTCGTCGCCTATCAGGTGACGCAGGCGCGCAAGTAAGGCGCCCGGAGGGGGCGGCGACGGCCGATCACGGCATGTCATCGCCCCTCGCGGTGCGCACGGAATCATCCCCTCCGCAAAACGTGTGAGCCAAACGCACATAATCAACCGCATATGAAAAATCCCCGAAACGGTGTCAATACGGCCGTTTCGGGGATTTTTCATGTGCGATTGACACCGCGTCAACCCTCACACGTTTCTTATTGAGAACGATTCTCTGCGACGGGAGGACGCCCTACTCCTCCTCCGGGTAGGTCATGTGCCACTGGTCGCGGCGGATCTCGGTCATCATGTCCATCACGTCGCGCGTGTAGCCGAGATGCAGGAGGCCCTCGACCGTCGCATCGGCCTCGTCGGCCGGGATCTCGCCGGATCTGCCCGCCTCGAACGCACGGATCGCCTTCTCCATGTCCCCCACCTCATAGGCGAGCGCGTGCGCGGTGTCGCCCGCCTCGACCTCGCGCACCACGGCGCCCGACGTGTCGTGGATCGTAGCGCGTTCGCCGCGCGGATAGTCGAAGATCTCCACGTAGCCGTTCTCGAAGACGATGGTGCCGCGCTTCGGCTGCTTCGCGTGCAGCGACAGCGTAATCGCGGCCATCTGCCCGTCCGGATTGGTCAGGAGGATGCCGGCCTGCTCGTCCACGCCGGTGGGCGCGGCCTTGACCTGCGAGACGATCCGGTCGGGCTTGGAGCTCATGAACCAGCGCATGCAGGAGAGCGCGTACACGCCGATGTCGAGCATCGCGCCGCCGGCGAGGTTGCGGTTGAAGAACCGGTTGGTCATGTCGTACTCCTTGTAGGAGCCGAAGTTCATCTGAATGAGCTTGACCCTGCCGAGTTCGCCGTCGCCGCCCGCGATGATCCGGTCGAGCTCGCGGTACAGCGGCATGTGGTAGAGGGTCATCGCCTCGGCGAGCAGTACGTGGTTCGCTTCGGCGAGCGCGATCGCCTCGTCGAGCTCGTCGGAGTTGAGCGTGATCGACTTCTCGCACAGCACGTGTTTGCCGGCGGCGAGCGCCTTGCGCAGGAAGCCGATGTGCGTGTTGTGCGGCGTGGAGATGTAGATGACGTCGACGTCCGGGTCGGCGAACACATCGTCGATCTCGTCGTAGACCTTGCCGATGCCGTACTTCTCGGCGAAGGCGACGCCCTTGGCGTGCGTGCGGTTCGCGACCGAGTACAGCTTGCGCCCCGTGCCTTCCAGCGCCTGCTCGAGTTGGTTGGCGATGACGCCACAGCCCAGCGTCGCCCAGTTGAGTTCGCGCATGTCTTGCTCCTTTCCGTGCATCCGCGATGATGTCGTCTCGATTATCGCACGGAGGAGCGTGCGTCCCCGGATTCTTGGCCTTTCCGCGTTACGAGGGGTACATTCCAAGGATTGCGGACATCCATCTCGCTTGCAAGGGGTACTCACCACAGGTATCAGGCCACCGAAACGGCTTGGCCGCAACGGAGCAAGGCTACTTTCGGAGTCGTGATACTTCGATCAGGTACCCCTCGAAGGCGAGATAGGTGTCCGCGGAAGCCGAGATATACCCCTCGTAACGCAGAAACCGCCGCTCCGGACGAATCCGGACGGCGGTTTTCGCGTATTCAGCCTTGTTCGGGCCGTCTCAGGGGATGATTCACCGATTCATCGGGGACCCTCCATCCGGAGACGCGCCCGGACCGACTCACTGCACCTGGCTCACTGCACCTGGGCGCGGGCGATCTTGCCGGTGAAGGAGTTGGCCTCGTCGGCGTCCTTGACGCCGTCCTTGTTCCAGGAGAACATGGCGCGCAGCTTCGGGCCGACGGTCTCGATGCGCTCGTTGGAGTACTTCTCCTGCAGCTCCTTGAAGTGCGGGGCGCCGGCGTCCTGATCGTCGATGAACTCCTTGGCGAAGGAGCCGTCCTGGATGCGGCCCAGGTGGTACTCCATGCGCTTGCGGCAGTCCTCGTTGATGACGGTGTTGGTGTAGTCGCCGTACTGGGCGGTGTCGGAGCAGGACCAACGGGCCTTGTTCAGACCACCCTCGTTCATGAGGTCGACGAGCATCTTGAGCTCGTGGCAGACCTCGAAGTAGGCGATCTCCGGCTGGTAGCCGGCGTCGGTGAGGACCTCGAAGCCCATCTCGACGAGCTTGTTCACGCCGCCCATGAGGACGTTCTGCTCGCCGAAGAGATCGGTCTCGGTCTCCTCCTTGAAGGTGGTCTTGATGGCGCCGGCGCGCAGAGCGCCAAGGGCCTTCGCGTAGGCCAGGGTCAGCGCCCAGCCGTCGCCGCGCGGATCCTGCTCGACGGCGACCACAACCGGGACGCCACGGCCGGCGGCGTACTCACGACGCACGATGTGGCCCGGGCCCTTCGGGGCGACCATGAAGACCGGGTGGTCCTCGGACGGCTTGATGTAGCCGTAGTGGATGTTGAAGCCGTGAGCGAACGCGACGGCCGCGCCCGGCTTGATGTTCGGCTCGATGTCGTCCTTCCAGATGTTGCGCTGGTACTGGTCGGGCGCGAGGATCATGATGACGTCGGCCTCGGCGGCGGCCTCCGGCACGGACTTGACCTCGAGGCCCTGCTCCTTCGCGAAGTCCACGGACTTGGAGGTCGGGCGCAGGCCGACGACCACGTCGACGCCGGAGTCGCGCAGGTTCAGCGCGTGGGCGTGACCCTGGGAGCCGTAACCGATGATCGCGACCTTCTTGCCTTCGAGCACGGAGAGATCGCCGTCGTTTTCATACCAGATCTGTGCAGCCATGTAGCACTCCTTTAACTTGCGTGCCACCCGTGACGTACGTTCCGCACGAGCCGGCACACGGTGTTGTTGTGGTTGCGCACTAAGCGCGTTCGGCATCCGACCCGTCCGCGTGAACGATTGATTGCGGCGGCGGGGTGACGCCATGCGTTGAGGATTGTGTCCTCGAAACTGTGACCCATCCTACAGATGACGGCCTCGTTGCCGCCCGTCCGTCCATAACGTGGGCCGAATTCCGCCTTCGCGAACCGAATCGTGGACGCCCGGGGCATGCCACCGGGACGAACCGTCCCCGCAACGTCCGGCTCCGCAGTCGTCACGGCTGACCCAGAATCGTCACGGCTAACTCAGTGATTACCACGGTTGACTCCGCGACTTGTCCATCTTGCTCCGGGATCGTCACGACTCACTCCGGGGTTTGTATCACTTTCCCGTGCCTAGCCCCGGAGTTAACCGTGACGATTCCGGAGCCGGCCGTGACGACCGCGGAGTGAGTCGTGACGATCCCGGAGCAAGATGAACAAACCCCGGAGTCAACCGTGACAATCCCGGGGCATACGAAAACCGCCACCCCGTAACACAAACACGGAATGGCGGTTTCGACACGACTGTCAGTCGCTCACGCGGCCAAGCTCAGGGCCGCGCCCAAATCACTGAACCTGGGTACGAGCGATCTTGCCGTTGAAGGACTCGGCCTCGTCCTGATCCTTGGCCGGGCCGTTGTTCCAGGAGAACATGGCGCGCAGCTTCGGGCCGACGGTCTCGAGGTGCGGGTGGGAGAACTCCTCCTGCAGCTTCTTGAACTTCGGGGCGCCGGCGGCCTGGTCATCCATGAACTCCTTGGCGAAGGAGCCGTCCTGGATGCGCTTGAGCTGGTACTGCATGCGCTTCTTGGTCTCCTCGGTGATGACCGTGGAGGTGTAGTCGCCGTACTGGGCGGTGTCGGAGCAGGACCAACGGGCCTTGTTCAGACCACCCTCGTTGGCCAGGTCGACCAGCATCTTCAGCTCGTGGAAGACCTCGAAGTAGGCGATCTCCGGCTGGTAGCCGGCCTCGGTCAGCACGTCGAAGCCCATGTCGCACAGGTGGTTGATGCCGCCCATGAGGACGTCCTGCTCGCCGAACAGATCGGTCTCGGTCTCCTCGGTGAAGGTCGTCTTGATGGCGCCGGCGCGCAGAGCGCCGAGGGCCTTGGCGTAGGCGAGGCACAGCGGCCAGGTCTTGCCATCCGGGTCCTGCTCGACGGCCACGACGACCGGGACGCCACGGCCGGCGGCGTACTCACGACGCACGATGTGGCCCGGGCCCTTCGGGGCAACCATGAAGACCGGGTGATCCTCGGACGGCTTGATGTAGCCGTAGTGGATGTTGAAGCCGTGAGCGAAGGCCAGGGCGGCGCCCGGCTTCAGGTTCGGCTCGACGTCGTTCTTGTACACGGCGGCCTGGTACTGATCAGGCAGAAGGATCATCACGACATCGGCCTCGGCGACCGCTTCCGGAACGGACTTGACCTCAAGGCCCTGCTCCTTGGCGAACTCGACGGACTTGGAGGTCGGACGCAGGCCGACGACCACGTCGACGCCGGAGTCACGCAGGTTCAGTGCGTGGGCGTGACCCTGGGAGCCGTAACCGAGGATGGCGACCTTCTTGCCATCGAACACGGACAGATCGGCGTCCTTCTCGTACCAGATAGTTGCTGCCATGATAGGCACTCCTTTATGTTGTTCGGTATGCCGAACGAAAACTGCACGTCCGACAATCGGTGAGATTGCTGACGGCCTTCGGCGAGAAAGGATTGTGTCCCTTGACGTTGAAAGTCATCGATCACTGGGGTCTAGTTCTAGTCCCCGAGTGGGCGACGTGGTACCCCACGTCCAAATATTGAATCGCGATTTTCAGTTATGAAATTTAGGGCGACTACAGCTGGAAAGATTGGCTGTTTCCCGCCGTTTCGGCCGTAGTCGGGGGGATACGGTCCGGCCCCTCCCGCAGGAGGGAAGCCGGACCATAGGGGTCACTTGGTAAAGTCGATGTCCGCGCGGCGCCGTGAAGCGGGAAGCCCGGTGGGCTTCCCACAGGCGACGCCTGAACGAGGCGACAGGCGAGTGAAGGCAGGAACCGCCGTCGATTTCACTTGGTGAAATCGACGTCCTTGGTCTCCTTGCAGGACAGCACCGCGATGAGGCAGCACACGGCCATCACGCCGAGGTAGATGCCCACGGAGTGCACGCCCCAGTGGCTGGACAGCCAGGTGGCGATGGTCGGCACGAAGGCCGCGCCGACGATGGCGGCGAGGTTGTAGCCGATGCCGGAGCCGGAGTAGCGCACGTTGGCGTCGAACAGCTCAGGCAGGAAGGCGCCGATCGGGCCGAACGCGGTGCCCATCAGGGCGAAGCCGACGCACAGGAAGACCATGTTGGCGAAGAAGTTGCGCTGGCCGACGATCTGGCCGTTGAGCAGGAACGGGAACACCGCGGCGAACACGACGAGCAGCACGGACGAGGTGATGATCACGCGCTTGCGGCCGAGCTTATCGGCGTTGACGCAGGAGATCACGATGAACGCGGCGAACACGCAGATGGCGATCATCAGCATGAGCAGGTACTCCTGGTTGGTGAAGCCGAGGCCGCCGCCGCCCTCGCCCTGCTCCTTGGTGCCCCAGGCGAGGGACCAGGTGGCGAGCGTGTAGAACAGCGTGTAGGTGACGGCCACGAGGAAGGTGGCCTGCAGGACCTGGACCCAGCTCTTGCGGAAGACCTCGACGATCGGGGCCTTGACGACCTGCTTCTTCTCCTGGGCCATGCGGAAGATCGGAGTCTCCTCCATGTGAACTCGCACGACGAGGCCGACGATCACGAGGACCGCGGAGAGCAGGAACGGCACGCGCCAGCCCCAGGCCAGCATCGCGTCGGAGTCATTGAAGGACTCGAGCAGGAAGTAGGTGCCGTTGGACAGGAAGAAGCCGATCGGGGCGCCGAGCTCCGGGAAGGAGCCGTACAGCGCGCGCTTGTCCTCGGGGGCGTTCTCGGTGGCGACCAGAGCCGCGCCGGACCATTCGCCGCCCAGACCGATGCCCTGGATGAAGCGCAGCAGGCACAGGATCGCGACGGCGCCGACGCCGACCTGATCGTAGGTCGGCAGGCAGCCGATGAGGAAGGTGCCGATGCCCATCGTCATCAGGGAGACGACCAGCGTGGTCTTGCGGCCCATGCGGTCGCCGAAGTGGCCGAACACGAGGGAGCCGAGCGGGCGGGCGATGAACGCGATGGCGAAGGTCAGCAGGCTCATCAGCAGCGCGACGGTCGGGTTGTCCTTCGCGGAGAAGAAGATGTGCGGGAAGTAGTTGGCCGCGGCGGTGCCGTAGGCGTAGAAGTCGTAGAACTCGATGGCCGTGCCGACCATGGAGGCGGCGATCACGGTCTTGACCGAATCGCGGGCCAGGTCCTTCGCCTTGTTTGCAGTCTCTTCGACTGAAGTCATGGGAGAATCTCCTGATTTCCGAATCGTTCTTGCTTTTCTGTTTCTCTCCGGGGTGCTTGGGATCTCACTGCCATGATGCCTTGTGGGCGGGCAATGAAAAAGCCCCGCGCGATGCAGGGCTTTGAAACGTTGATCTCGCTCGTCGCCCTGCCTTCGCTGACGGGGCTCAAGCGTATTGAACCGAACTCAGGCCGCCAGCGAAGACGGAATAATAATTCGTGCGGACAGCAGAGCGACGTTAACGACGGTCAGTGCGGATTCGTTAACGGTGTTGCGGGCAGTGTATCCAGTCATCGCGGCGACCTCCTTTCGTTCTCGAAGTTGTTGCCGAGCGGTTTGTCTTGGCGTTCCGCTCGATCTGGTCACAGAAGATAGGCTCGCGTATCCACGCAAACCAGCAGGGGTTCACTATGTGAACAGTTTTACCGTTCGTGCGATTTCGCGTCATCGGCGCGTAACCGTGCGCCCCGCACCGCCCGGCTTCGTCCTCCGCATGCGTTCGCACACATACGACAAAGTCCCGCCGGCCGTGGCCGATGGGACTTCACGTGGAAGGCTCCGGAGCGGGAGGGAACGGCCCGCTCCGAAAAGCTGAATCAGCGCGGAACGATCACTTCACGTTCTTGATGCGCATGATGAGCCAGGCGGCGATCAGGACGATGACGATCGCGACGATGAACACCACCGAGTAGGCGACCGGCGGGGTCTGGGTGACGCCGAGCACGGACTTGACGATCACGACGAGCACGGAGGTCATCAGCGAGCCGATGACGGTGGACAGCGTGTTCGCGAGGTTGAGGATGCCAAGGTCCTTGCCGGCCTCGTCCGGGTTCGGCAGGACGGAGACGTTCAGGGCCTGGTCGATCGCGTTGTAGGTGCCGTAGCCGAGGCCGGCGATGCCGGCGAACAGGAACATGCCCATCTCGGAGCGGAACAGCAGCGGCATCAGCGCGCCGACGGCGAACAGGCAGCTGGCGAGCGCGACCGGGAGCTTCCTCATGCCGATCTTGTCGGTGAGCGGGCCGGCGGCGACGGCGGCGATCAGGGAGACGACGAGCGTGATGACGGACATCGTGGCGATGACGGACGCGGCCTTGAGCTTGGCGTCCGGATCGCCGGCGAAGACGTAGTCCTGGGCGATGAACAGCTGGTAGGTGTTGATCATCCAGTAGCCGCCCATCATCATCGTGCGGCCGGCGAGCGCGTAGTAGAAGTCGGGGGCGTTCTTCGGCGGACGGAAGCGCAGCAGCACGCTCCTGGCGTTGATCTCCTCGCGCGGCTCGTCCACGTTGGACTTCTCGCGCGGCCAGATGGCGACGACGACGATGCCGCACAGGCCGAAGATGACCAGGCCCATCATCCAGCCGGCGAAGATGCCGGAGGTGCCGTTCTTGAGCAGCTGGGCGCCGACGAAGGAGCCGAGCGTCTGGCCGACGGCGATGCCGGCGCCGTAGAAGCCGGAGACGGTGCCGCGGAACTTGTCGGGCACGCGGTCGGACATCGTGGCGACGTACGGGGCGAGCATGATGTTGTAGCCGAGCTGGGCGCAGCACCACAGCAGGACGATCATGGCGTGGGTGTTGACGAACGCGATCGCGCCGATCGACAGGCCGGTGACGATGCCGCCGACGACGATCCACGGGCTGCGCTTGCCGAAGCGGGAGCGGGTCAGGTCGGAGAAGGTGCCGAAGATGATGTTCGCGAACAGGGCGACGATCGAGCCGGCGGCGTTGATGATGCCGAGCATCGACTCCTTGGAGGCCGGGTCGATGCCCTCGAGCACGGCCGGCAGGATGATGGAGCTCAGGGCCACCCACGGGATGGCGCAGGCGACTGCGGAGATGGTGAAGCCGACGCCGAGGCGGACTACTTCCGTTGTGGTCGGACGGTGACCGTCGGCGGAGACCGCCGGGTCGTGCGCTTGCGCGCTGATTGCATCTGCCATGATTATCCCCTTTTTGATAAACGGCATGCGTTGGTTGTTGTTGGGTGCGCTGCGGTGGCGACTGCTTTCGTAGCTGCCGGATCCGGAACCGAACTCTGTTCCGTTGTGTGCGTTGCGCTTTCAGTATATCGAACCGGTTCGATTCCGTCAAACTCGAACCGGTTCGACACGCCGAGCCGTGAAGCAAACAGCCCAGTGGGCTGTTTGTAGGCTCGGCCGAGCGGCGACAGCCGCGAGGAAACGATGAGCCCGGCCAACGGCCGGACCGTAATTGCAGATCGAGCCGTCAAGCAAACAGTCCGGCAGACCGTCCGCAGCCCCGCCCAACCCGCGACAGCGGCGAGGAAACCCGCAAGCGTACGTCCCTCCGGATATTTTCGTCGGGTTTCCGGTCGGGCGTACGCCTACGCACGGATACCGGAAGAACGGACGGGGACGAGGAGGAACCGGGGTCGGTGACCGTCGGCACGTACATTCCACATACGCCTACGCACCGTCATCCCCTTCAGCGCGTGGATTCGGCCTTGCGCAGGGTCAGGGGGATGAGTTCGGCGGCCGAACCGGGCAGACGCCCGTCGCCGTCGGGGAACGCGTCGCCGGCGCCGCCGGAGACCGGAGGATTGAGGTCGGTCGTCGAGGAGCTGGACTCCTCCCCCTCGATGAGGGCGTTCATACGGGACGCCACCGCGGCCGCGAGCGCGTCGAAGTCCTGACAGACCGCGGTGAGCCGCACTCCGGCGGTATCGGCCAGATAGGTGCCGTCGTAGGCGACGACCTGCACGTCCGCCCCCGGGCGCAGGCCGCGGCGCAGGATCTCCTGCACGCACTGGGAGGCGCCGATGTCGGAGCTGACGACCGCGTCGACGTCGTCGAACCGTTCGAACACGTCGTGCATCGTGTCCGAATAGCCTTGGAAGTCGGCGACCTCGCCGGCCTCCACGTAGTCGTAGGCGATACCGGCCTCGTTGAGCTCGTGCTCGAGGGTCAGGTAGTAACGGATCGTCGGGAAGGTGGTGACGCCCGCCTCGGCGAGGTCGCCGGACCTGAAGACCGCCCCCGAATCGAGGTCGTGGAACTGCGAGCGCGGACCGCCGACCATGACCACGTGGTGCGCGCCGGCGTCGATCAGCGTGCGCGCGACGAGTCGCCCTCCCTGCTCGTGGTCGGAGCCGATCGAGGGGATGCCCGGGCCGAGATACCGGTCGAACGCGACGACCGGACGACCGATCGAGGTCCAGTAGCCGGACGGGTGCGCGGTGTGCGCGGCCATGACGATGCCGTCCATCATGTGCCGTTGGAGCATGTCGACGTAGTCGGCCTCGCCCTTGTCGGAGTCGGCGGTCGAGCACAGCATCGTGCGCAGGCCGCGCGCGGAGAACTCGCGCTGCAGGGCGGCGGTGAGGGTCGCGAAGAACGGGTGGCGGATCGTCGGCACGATCACGCCGATCATGTTGGTGCGGTTGTGCGCGAGGTTGCGGGCGAGCTCGTTGGGGATGTAGTCGAGCGACTTCATCGCCGCCTGCACCTTGGAGCGCATGTCGTCCGACACGTAGCCGGTGCCGTTCACCACGAGCGACACCGTGCTCAGCGAGACGCCCGCCTTCTTGGCCACATCGCGCATTCCGACCATGATTCCAACCGCCTTTCCGTCTCCGCCGTGTCCCGGCCGCTCGTCGAGCCGGAAAACCCATGTCGCCTCGTCGGGTTCCGGCATTGCACAACGTCCGATTCTACAGAATCGGACCGGGAGCAGAGGACGCACCCGCCGCGTAGCGCCAGATCCTATAGAATCGGACGCAAAACGGGCCTCCGAGCAACGCGAAACGCCCGATCCTATAGGATCGGGCGCGAATCGGACTCACGGACGCCGCAATCCGTCCGTTTCTATAGGATCGGGCGCGAAACCGGTCCGGAGGCGGGCTACTTCCGCAGGAAGAGGGCGGCGAGCGCGACGCAGACGATGGCGGCCGGGAAGATCCCCACGAAGACCAGCGGTGCGGAATCCACGATGCCGCCCGCGAGCGCGATCGCTCCGGCGCCGGCGGCCACACCGATCGTGAGGCCCAGGGGCTTGGCGAGCGCATACACGCCGAGGTCGCGACCGGCGGCGCGCGGATCGGGCAGCGCGTCGACGACCATCGGCTGGACGAGCACGTCGTACAGGCCGGATGCGAATCCGGCGATGAACGAGAAGATCATGAGGCTGCGCTCGCCCCCGACGGACACGATCGCAAGGCCCGCGAGCAGGCCGATCATGTAGAGCACGCAGGTGCTGATCACGGCGGCGCGCGAACCGCGCCACCACGGGCCGAAGCCCTCCTCGAGCTTGTCGGTGATGGCGCCGGCGGAGTAGGAGGCGAGCAGGGCGCCGGCGAACGAGGCGAGCGCGAGCATCGCGATCAGCACGCCGGCGGGCAGGGTGAGCGGCGCGGAGGTGAACACCGGGGAGGTGCCGTAGACCGAGAACCGCACGACGTACCACAGGTAGGCGGCGGTCATGCCGACGGCCGCGGTCATGAACGTGCGCGACCAGAACAGGCGGCGGAACGGCTTGTGTCCGTCGTCGCGGGGCAGGGACCTGAACGTCGCGAACACCGAGCCCCAGTCGAAGCGCACGTGCGGCTGCTCGACGCTGGAGGGCTCGCGCGGCCAGACGAGCACGGTCGCGACGCCGGAGAGCGCGAACAGCACGGCCGCGCACAGGAACGGGTCGAATGCACCGAACGCGATCGACAGGCCGCCGATCACGCCGCCGGCCGCCTGTCCGGCGAGCACGCCGACCGCATGCCAGCGTTCGATCACGTCGCGGAACTTGTCCGGCACGCGTTCGGAGAGCGCCGCGGACAGGGGCGCGACGAGCATCGCGTACGCGAACTGCAGGGCGATCCAGAACACCGCGATGCCGATCACGTTGACGACCGAGCCCAGCGCGAGCGCGATCAGGGCGCTCAGCACGCCGCCGCCGACGAGGTACGGGGTGCGGCGGCCGATCGGCACGCGCGTGCGGTCGGAGAGCGCGGAGACCAGCGGCGTGAGGAACATCGAGGCGATCGCGCCCAACGCGACGACCACGGCGAGCGCGACGGCCAGTCCGAGGGGTGTGGAGGCCGCACCGACGGCGCCCAGCCCGCCCCTGGCATCGCCCCATCCGAACGCGACCCCCGTCTTGACGCCGGCCGCGAGCGCGATCTGATTCGGGATCGCGACCATGTTGAGCGCGATCCACGGCGCGGTGGTGAGTGCCGCGCCGACGGCGAAGCCCCACTTGAGGCGGCTCACGTCGATCGCCGAGGGACGCTGGCCGTCGGCGGAGACCATCGGGTCGCGCATGTCGAGGAAGGACGACGCGTAGTCGGGCACGGCCGCGTCGACCGCTGCGGCGGCGGCCACGGACGCGGTGCCGTCGGCGGCGAGACGCGCGGCCTGGGCGCCCGGCTGGTCGGCCGACGCCTCGGGCGGCAATCGGTGCGGGTCCGCCGCCAGACGCGAGACGGCGCTCTTGTCCTCGGGACTCAGGGCCTTGTCGTAATCGGGCCTGTCGTCGATGCCCGGACGCACATACGGATTCAACATGACCGTTCCTTTCCCTTGTGCTCTCTCCCAGACGGTTCAGTCACTCCCATTGTATTTCCGCGGGCCGAGACCGGGAGCCGGGCAACCGGACGGCCGCGCCGACGGTTCGCCGGGTATTCGCCGGGTATTCCCAGTCGGCTTTCAGGAACGGGCAAGACAACGCACACGAAAGCCGACATACTGTCTTACTGTTGAAGAGCAAATGACAGACAGAGAACTGGAGAAGTAAGCGCATGTTCGTTCTCACCAACGCCTGGCGCGCCGTGACGCGCCGCTGGGCGACCTCAGCGCTGACCGTGCTGGTCGCGCTCCTCGTCTCGTTCGGCACGATCGCATCGCTGGCGATCCTGCAGGAGAATGCCGACGCGCACGGCGCCGACTACGACGCGCAGACCCCGAACGCGGTGCTGCGCCCGACCGCCAAGACCGCCGCCGCGATGAAGGGCGACGACGCAAAGTCGACCACGTCGAAGTACCTGAAGTTCACCGACTACAACCCGTACGCGATCGCCGCGCAGGAGAAGAGCGTGTCGTTCACGTACTCCTTCACCGAGACGCTGCCCGTGCGTCAGAGCGATTCGATCAAGGCGATCCCCGGATCGTCCGACGAATCCGCCGACAAGACCGGCGGCGAGTTCCAGCTGCGCAGCTTCTACGACGCGAAGGCCGCCAAGGCCAACGACTACGGCACGTACCATCTGGTCGACGGCAAGGGTCTCGTCTTCACGAGCACCAAGGCCACCGGCGCGCTGATCTCCAAGTCCGTGGCCGACAAGAACGGCCTCAAGGTCGGCGACACGTTCAAGGTCGGCGACCCGACCGACTCGAAGAAGACGTACGAGTTCAAGGTGCGCGGCATCTACGAGTACGACGACTCGGCTTCCGGCTCCGCCGATTCGTCGAGTGCGAAGCTCGCCAAGGAGAACCGCGAGAACGTGATCTACACGGCCTACGCGACCGCCTACACGTTCGGCCTCGATCCCGACAGCCCGAAGGCGAACACGTGGTCCGTGCCGGACCTCAACGTGATCTTCGACTTCACCGACGTCAAGACCTACAACAAGTTCGTCAAGCTCGCCAAGAAGGCCAAGCTGCCGGCCGGCTACGAGATCACGTCGCCGTCGCTCGACGCGTACAAGGCCTCGATCGAGCCGCTCGGCTCCCTGGCGGAGAAGGTCCGCCCGGCCCTGCGGGTCCTGGCGATCGGCGGCGTCGTCGTGCTGCTCGCGCTCACCATCGCACGCACGTGGTTCGGCCGCGACGACGAGATCGGCATGGCGTTCGTCTCCGGCGTGACCAAGGGCCGCCTCGGCTGGCAGTTCATGGTCGAGACGTTCATCCTCACCGTGGTCCCGGCCGCGATCGGCCTGGCGGCCGGCGGATTCGGCGCGAAGGCGATCGGCGCGGCGCTGGCCGGCGGTCACGCCACGCCCGTCACGTCGGACATCACGTGGACGTTGATCTGGGATGCGCTGGGACTGGTCGTCGCGCTCGCGATCGTCGCGATGCTCAAGGCCGCGACCTTCAGCTACGCAAGGCTGTTCGCGCCGGTGACGTACGACGGCGTCGAATCGACCGCGAAGAACCCGACGGAGGTGGACGCATGAGCGCGAAGTCCGCGAAGACCGATGGCACCAAGGATGTGGAGCACGAGATGACCGACGAGGAACTGGACAAGAAGACCGCGGCCCGAGAGGGCGCCGATCGCGACGGTCGGGCCGCCGACGCGACGAACCCGACTGACGAGACCAAGACCGAAACCGTCGAAGGCACTGAGCCTGAGGACGAGGACGGGACGGACACCCCCGAAGTCTCGTTCAGCTTCACCTTCGACGACGAGCCGGACGATCTCCTGCCGTCCGATCCTGCGGAATCGGACGAAACGGAGGCCGTTTCGGGCCCGGAAACGTCCGATTCCGCAGGATCGGACGCCGATACGGACGCGGACGACGAGACCGTCGTGCCGGACGAGACCAATTCGGCCGCGACCGAGGCGAACGCGCGCCGCGTCAACGAGACGATCGCGCTGGCCGGCGACGCGATGGCGTCCGGCGGACACGGCGACCCGAACGAGCTGCGCCATGCCCAGGCGCGCCCCGACACCGAGGTCGACGAACAGGTCGCGGACCGCGTGCTGCTCAAGTCCTACCCGAACTTCTCACTCAACCACGCGACGACCACGAACCGCAGGAGCGGCCGCCACGTACTCGACAACACGTCGATGGCGTTCTACGCGGGTTCGCTGTACGCGGTGCGCGTGCAGCCCGACGATCAGGACCCCGAGGAGCGCGTCACGATGATGGCGGTGCTCGGCGGCTTCCAGGCGCCCACCTCCGGTTCCGCGATGACGAAGAGCTCGAACCTGATCGAGCTCGAGATCAACGAGCTGCGCGGCCACCGTCTGGGCATCGTGCCGCAGCGGTTCGCCGTGCGCGGCGATCTCGACGCCGAATCGAACGTGCTGTACGCGATGAACGCGTCCGGTCGCACGTACCTCAAGCCCAAGCCGATCGCGGCTCGCGAGTTCCTCGCGAAGGTCGGATTCGGCGAGGCGACGAGCGGCAGGAAGGTGAAGGATCTGCCGCTGGTCGAGCAGCGTCGCGTGGCGATCGCCCGTGCGATCAGCTGCGAATCGGACACGCTGATCCTCGACGAGCCGACCAAGGGCCTCGAGGCGTCCGACGCCAGGTCGATCCTCGATCTGATCGTCTCGATCGCGCACGCCCGCGACCCCAAGCGCGCGGTCATCATCGTGACCGCCTCCGACGAGGTCGCCAAGAGGGCCGACGAGGTCTACACGCTCAACGACTGAGTCGCAGGCCCTTCCCCGCTTCGGCTCACACCCGGAGTATACGGTGCCCGCTCCGCCCCATCCCCGGAACGGGCACCGTATACTCCGGGTTTTCCACGCCTTGCTCCGGGGTTTTCATGCCTCGTTCCGGGGTTCCCCGCCTTGCTCCGGGGTTCCCACGCTTCAGTCCGGGGCTTTCACGTTTTACTCCGGGATTAGTATCGCGATTGCGCAACAATCCCCGGAGTACAGCGTGAGATTCCCGGAGTGACCGTGGACATCCCGGACTGAAGCGTGGGAACCCCGGACTGAACCGTGAAAACCCCGGACTGAACCGTGAAAACCCCGGACTGAACCGTGAAAACCCCGGACTGAACCGTGAAAACCCCGGAGCAAGTGGTGCTACGCCAGGGGCTGTATGCCTTACTCCGGGATTAGTATCGCGATTGCGCAACAATTCCCGGAGTGAACCGTGGGCATCCCGGAGTGAACCGTGGGGAACCCGGAGTAACCGTGGGGCACCTGAAGTGAACCGTGGGGGACCCGGAGCAAAGGGTGGGAAACCCGGAGTGAGCGCCGTGATGCATTGCCATGCACCGTGTGCGGCCGAAGGCAGAGGCTGCCGCGAGCCGAAGGCAGCGGCTGCCACGGCAGGGGCCGGGCCGCACGAGGACGACGAATCAGATGACGATCATGTGGTATTCGGCGGCCATGGGGCGCACGTCGAAGACGCCGTACTGGTCCAGCAGCTCCAGCCAGCGGCGGCGGTTCTCCTCGCCGAACTTGGCGGCGCGGCGCGTGTAGGCTTCGGCGGAGACGAACTTGGGCGGCAGGGACTTGCTGTTGTACTTGTCCGCCACCATCACGACCTCCTGCTCGAGGTTGACCGGCACGTAGTCGGCCGGCGGCAACGGCAGGCCCTGACGCTCGACGTCCTCGCGGGTCAGTCCCACGCCGGTGTGGTTGCGCGCGAACTGGGCGATCGACTCGTCGACGCCGTTCTCGAGCAGGTACTCGTAACCGAGCAGACCGTGCTTGATGTACTTCTTGCCGCTGAACTTGAGCGGCTCGTCGTCGTTGCCGTCGTGCTTGAACACCCGGTAGGTGCCGATGTCGTGCAGCAGGCCGCCGATCGCGACGAGACGCTCGTCGATCAGGCGCGCGGGCACGCGGCCGCCGGTGATGCCGTCGGACGGCGGGACGGCGAACTCGAGACGGGATTCGCTCGGTACGAGCGCGTCGAGGGCGGCCTCGGGCGTCTCGGGCGGCAGGGTCAGCGCGGATGCGCCGGCGCGGCCGTCGTCGCCGCGGTCGAGCTCAAGCGCATCCTTCGGCAGCGTGCAGCGGCGCATGAAGAGGGCGTTCTGACGGTGGGCGATGGCGCGGGCAATGCGCGAGACGATCACGCAGTGCGTGTGCACGAGATTGTACGCGGCCTCGGAAGGCGCGATCTTGTGGTGCAGTTCGTCGATTTGCTCAAAAGTGGGAACCATACGGCCCATTGTATGACCGAGCCGTGAAGCGGACGGTCCGATGGGCTGTCCGTAGGCGAGGCCGAATGGCGACAGCCGTAAGGAAACAATGAGCCCGACCGTCAGGTCGGACCATAATTGCACAGCCCGAAGGGGAGCCGTAAAGCAGACAGTCCAGCCGAACCGTCACATGGATAGTCCTGTGACTATCCATAGGCGAGGGAAGCGGCCATGCCGCGACGGCAATCCGCAGGATTGCGGTCCGTCGGCAAGGCCGAACGGCGACAGCCGCGAGGAAACAATAAGCCCGACCGGGCAAGGTCGGCCATAATTGCAAGGGCCGTAGGCGAGCCGTGAAGCAGACAGTCCAGCCGATACCGCTCAGATCGAGCGGATGGACCACTCGCCGGTGCGGTTGGAGGCGACGATCATCTGGTCGTTGCCGAGTTCCTTCCAGCCGTCGGCCTCGGACTGCTCGAAGCCGGAGGAGGCGACGACGATGCCGGCCGGAGAGCCGTTCTCGTCGGTCAGCGCGCGGTAGCGCATCACACGGTAGTCCTGCGCCTTCTCCCCCTGACCGTACTCGTCGTAGATCTCGACGATGCGCGACGACGTGCGCTCGCGTCCGGCGGCGTTCAGGGCGATGAACTGGTCCTGCGACTGGATCATGCAGTTGTAGCTGGAGCGCGGGTAGGCCTGGCGCAGCTCGCGCACGGCCTGGGCGAGCGCCTCGTCGAGGTCGTAGCCGAAGCCGAGGTATTCGAGGATGACCGCGAAGAAGATGGCGGAGTCGGAGCGGCCGCCGGTCGACAGGAACACGCTGTTGCTCACCGGGTACTGGTCGTTGGTGGTGATGTTGCGGCCGTGCGAGTCGGAGATGTCGCCGTTGTGGATGAAGCTCAGGCCGTTGGTGAAGAACGGCTGCTGGTTCTCGAGGATCAGCGGCAGGTTCGAGGAGGCGAGACGCAGGTGCCACAGCCCGCCGCGCGCGGCCTCGGAGGCGAGTTCGGGGAAGACCGGGTCGAGGCGGGCCGCGACGGTGGTCTTGTAGAGCTTGGTGCCGGTCTCGGGGGCGGGCGCGCCGCCGTCGAGCGTGCCGGGGGTCTCGATCGGCTCGTACAGCATTGAGCAGCCCCAGCCATCGTTGTGGATCTCGCTCATCTCGCGATACGCCTCAACGTTCTCTGTGCCGAGGATAGCGTTAAGGCTGAGGTTGAACCCGGCGGTAGCGTATCCCAGTAATCTGCACATGGTTTGTCACCATACCGCGGATGAGCCGCGACGCGCGGCCGGCGTTATAAGCGCTGGTTATAGAGCGGCCTGTTCGATGCGGTTGAGGCGCGGGGGCCGGCGCGTGGAGACGAACAGCGGCTGCACCTCGACCAGCGGGTTGTACGGCGCCAGACCGAACCATTTGACCGGCGAGCCGGCCACGTGGCGGATCGCGTACTTGGCCGACAGCGACAGCGCGCCGCGCGCGGAGACCTTCGACTCCGGCATCAGCGCCTTGTGGATCAGCACGTAGCGGATCGTGCCGATGTTCGGGTCGGCGTCCACCTTCGGGTAGATCGACTTCTGCTGCGGCAGCTCCCCCGTCTTCGACAGGTCGTACATGATCTGGTGCAGGTACGCCGGGATCGACTGCGAGACCTTGAAGCCGAGGCGGATGCGCACGCGGAACAGGAAGTCGGTGCCGAAGTTCTCCACCTCGTACTCGCGGGTGAACGGCTCGTCGGTCGTCTCGACGCTCACCGCCCACCACGCGCGGGCGCGCTTGGGATGGTCGGCGAAGATCGAGAAGAAGATGTCGGTGTCGAGCCGCTTGGTGACGTTATCCGAGGTCAGATAGACGATGTTGTCCGCGAAGTACGGGATGCGGAAGTCGCCGTGCAGTTTCTCGAGCGTGGGCAGGAAGTCCTTCGGCTGCATGTGGCGGCGCTGGGCGCGCTCGAGTCGCGTGCCCTCGTTCCACGTGTACATGATGAACAGGATCGCGAGGGTCAGCAGCATCGTGAACCAGCCGCCGTGCAGGAACTTCGCCATCGACGCGATGAAGAACATCGTCTGGATCGCGAGGAAGACCAGCAGGAACACGATCGCGCCGATCCTCCTGCCGGAGTGCCAGATGTAGACGGCGAGCAGGATCGTCGTCGTGATCATCGTGATCGTCAGCGCCAGGCCGTACGCGGCGGAGATGTGCTCGGAGTCCTTGAACATCGCGAGCACGGCGAGGGTCGAGACACACAGCACGCCGTTGACGACCGGGATGTACAGCTGGCCGCGCGTGCGGGCCGGGTAGCGCACCTGCAGATGCGGCATCCAGTTGAGGCGCGTGGCCTCGGAGACCATCGTGAACGCGCCGGTGATCAGGGCCTGCGAGGCGATTACGCCGGCGGACACCGACAGGATCACGGCGATGTAGCGCACGTCGGGGGTCATCATCTGGAAGAACGGGTTGAGGGTCTTCATCGTGTTGATCCGCGGGTTGCGGTTGTTCGCGAGGATCCACGCGCCCTGACCGAAGTAGTTGAGCACGAGCGCGATCTTGATGAACGGCCAGGTGAAGTAGATGTTGCCGCGCCCGACGTGGCCCATGTCGGAGTAGAGGGCCTCGGCGCCGGTGGTCGACAGGAACACGGTGCCCATCAGGGCGATGCCCGCGGCGTTGTGCGGGCTGAAGAGGAACCGCGCGCCGTAGACGGGATTGAGGGCGGCGAAGACGGTCCAGTCGTTGGACAGGTTGGCGACGCCGACGACCGCGAGGAAGCTGAACCACACAAGCACCATCGAGCCGAACACCTTGCCGATGGATTCGGTGCCGCGCGACTGGACCATGAACAGCACCACGATGATGCACACGGTGATCATCAGGGTCAGGCTCGGGTTCTCGTCGAACAGGTTCTCGAGCGGCGGCAGGGTCTGCAGACCCTCGACCGCGGAGCTGATCGAGACGGCCGGCGTCAGGACCGAATCGGCGAGGAACGCGGCGCCGCCGACCATCGCGGGGATCGCGAGCCATGTGCCGTGGCGGCGGATCAGCGAGTAGAGCGCGAAGATGCCGCCCTCGCCGTTGTTGTCGATGCGCATCGCGATGAGCACGTACTTAACGGTCGTGATGAGCGTGATCGACCAGAAGACCAGCGAGAGCATGCCCAGCACGGCCTCGCGGTCGGCGTTGCCGATGCCGCCCTGGCCGGACAGGAACGTCTGCGCGGTGTACAGCGGCGAGGTGCCGATGTCGCCGTAGACCACGCCGAGCGCGACGATGGCCATCGACCACGTGATCCTGTCCGGGCCGGACTGCAGCCGCGCCCACCATCGCCCGAACCGTCCCTTGGCGGCGGTGTTGGCGAGCTTCTCGGCCTCCTTGTCCTCGGCCTCCTTGCGCCTGATGATCTCCTGCCGCTCCTCCTTGGTGAAGGTGCGTCGGGAGACCTTTGGGGCGTTGGTGAAGGTGTCGGCCCTCAGCAGGGCCTCCTTCTCGCGTCGGGCCCTGCGGGCGGCCTCCATCTCGGCCGACCGGATGGCCGGCGCCACCGGATGGCCGCCGGTGTGCGCGGTGCGGGCGACGCGTTCGTCACGCTCGGTATGCGCGTCACGGGCGTCGCTGCTGACCGTTCGGGCGCGTTCGGACCTCTGATTCGACTCAGCCATACGTTCAGTCCTCCATGCGGGGCCAACTGCAACCCGCGAGCTTGTGCTTCACTTCCCACTTGTGCGTATTTCGTGACGACATGGTAGTGCCTTGACGAAATCATCGCAACTTCTCTCGGGGCTCACTGTAATCCGACGCATGACCACGGATCGAACGATCCGACGGATGGGCGGAGGATGTCGCGTTATCGCTCACATGCCCGCGGACGGTCGGTCGCGCCGCCGCTCACACCCCGTAGACGACGCGGGTCGTCTCGCGGGTGCCGCGCGCCACCTCGGCGATCGGCAGGTCGAGCGCATCGGCCATCGCCCTCAGGGTGTACGGGATCATGTACGGCGCGTTCGTGCGGCCACGGTACGGCATCGGCGTCAGGTACGGCGCGTCCGTCTCGACCATCGCGTGGTCGAGGCCCACGATGCGCAGCGACTCGCGGATGCCGTCGTTGCCCTTGTAGCTCACCGTGCCGGAGAAGCTCAGGTACCAGCCGTGTTCGCGCGCGATCTCGGCCATCTCGGCGTCGCCGGAGTACGAGTGGAACACCGTACGCTCGGGGGCGCCGTCGGCCAGCAGCGTCTCGATGACCTCGCGATGCGAGTCGCGGTCGTGGATCTGCATCGGCAGACCGAGCTCCTTGGCGAGCGCGATGTGCGCGCGGAACGCCTCGCGCTGCAGGGAGATCGCGTTGCCGCCGGTGCGGAACAGGTCCATGCCGGTCTCGCCGATCGCGACGACCTCGTCCGGATACTCGCGCGCGAGCCGGGCGACCTCGGCCATCGCCTCGTCGAACGGGATGTCGTGGTACGGCTTGTACGTGACGGGCAGGCCGTCGGGGCCGGGTTCGGCGCGATGGCCGTGGCGCACGGCCTCGTTCGGGTGGATGGCGATCGCCGCGTGGACTCGGCCCGGGTGGTCGACGGCCATGTCGATGGCGCGCTTCAGGTTCGGGTACTCGCAGCCGCAGTCGATGATGCCGGTCACGCCGACCGCCGCCGCCTGGCCGAGCAGTTCGTCGACGTCGTAGACCGGGACCTCCGGTTGGCCCTTGGCGACGGCCTCGTGGCTCATCGCGCGGGCGAACGGCACGACGGAGGCGACGTGCGTGTGGTTGTCGATGACCTGGGCGTCCTCGGGAAGCGCCTCGGGCGCGGGCGCCCAGCTGCGGTCGCGGTGATGATGCTTGCTCATGGTGCTCCAGTGTAGTGAGCGGCTTCCTACTTCCAGCAGTCGGCGTACTTCAGGCCGGTGAGGCGCTCGACGACGGCGCGCGTCTCGGGCGCGACGTCGGCCTTCGCGCCGCCGTTGCGCAGTCGGGTGATCTCGGTCAGGACGATGCCGTCGGTGCGCTTGTCGATGGTGAGATGCGCGGAGACGATCCAGCAGACGACCATCGCGCAGGCGAACCAGCCGAGCAGGACCGCGCCGAGGCCGACCTTGGCCTCGAACGTCTGCGCGGCGCGGGTCGCGTCGAAGCCGACCGCGTCGAGGACCACGCCGACGGCGATCGTGGCGAGGCCCGAGCCGAGCTGTCGGAACGATGCCTGGATGCCGGAGAACGTGGCCGAACGGTAGCGTCGGGTGACGATCTGGTCGATGTCGGCGATGTACGGGAACACGGCCCACGGCAGGTAGCCGCACAGCGACTTGAACGCGAAGAACCACAGCGCGGCGGCGAGCGCGAGCGCGGTCCACGCGGCCTCGGGGACGCGTCCGACCAGCAGCCAGTCGGCGAACAGCCATGCGACGCCGAGCAGGCATCCGGTGAAGTTGATCGCGTACAGGCGCTTAGGGCCGATCCTGGTCATCAGCCAGCCGAAGAACGGCATGAGCGGCAGGGAGACGACCGCGCAACCGAGCAGCAGCGAGGCGAACGCGGCGGTGTGGTTCCAGTTGTAGACGACGAAGAACACGAAGGTCTGTCCGAACACGTCCATCGACACCTGCACGAGCAGGTAGATGGCGAGGTGCTTGCGGAACTCCTTGATGCGCAGCGTGGAGGCGTACTCGCCGAGCACCTTGACCGCGCGGCCCATCCATCGGGCGGCGCCTACGCGCCCCTCGCGCTTCTCGCCGCGCGCGTAGGCGCCGAACCCGGCGGCGTCGGGGGTCATCTCCCATGTCGAGCGCCAGCAGGCGAACACGGCGATCGCGAAGACGAGGGTCGAGCCGATGGTGAAGATCATGTAGCCGGTCGGGTTCGTCTCGCCGGTCGCGGCGAGGACCATGCCGCCGACCACCGGGATCGCGGTGCCGGCGCCGGTGGAGATGAACAGGCGCACGGTCGACAGCTTGGTGCGGCTGTTGAAATCGGGCGTCATCTCGCCGGGCAGCGGGTTGTACGCGGTCTGGAACGCCTGCGCGAGGACGACCCAGAACACGTAGGCCGCCGCGTATACGGCGAGCGGGAGGCCGGGGATCCACAGGAAGACGCCGAAGAGGATCATCGGGGAGATGATCATGAGCAGGAAGCGGCGGCGGCCGTAGCGCAGGCCGATGTCGTAGCGGTAGAGGTTGTCGTCGAGCACGCCGAAGACGAGCGCGGCGACGGCTGAGACGAGCGCGCTCAGACCGATCACGGTCTGCGCGGTGCCGATCGACATGCCGCAGAAGCGCGTCCAGAACAGGGAGAGGTAGGTGGCGATGAGCGTGAGCTGCCCGCCGCCGTAGCAGTCGCCGACGCCGAAGCCGACGGCCTGCCGCATCGTGATCTTGCGGGGGCCGGGGCCGCTCATCGCCGCGCGCAACGCCTTGCTGTCGATATCAGACATATTCCCAAGTCCGCCTTCCGACTCCGGGGATCCCGTGACCATCCATGATTGCCATGAACGTCATCGATCGATGATGCGCGATTCCGCACAATGTCGTCTCCAGCATATTGGTCGCAAGCGACGCGAAACAACACGGGCGGGCCGCGCCGAGGACTGCGCCGGCATCGCCCTGTTCCTCGCCTCCGACGACGCCGCGTACCTGACCGGCCTCGTCGTGCCGGTCGACGGCGGCACCACCGCGGCCACCGGCCAGGGCCGCAACTCCTACGAGAACGACACCCGCTCCGTGCTGTAAGACGGCCACCACGAAGTGTCGAATCGTAATTTACTAAATCACGATTCTATAAAAAACCTCCCGGGGCGATGGCGCGGGGGAGAAACCCGCGCATCGACCCGGGAGGGCACAGCCAATCACGGGTCGCGTGCGCTGAAATTCAGGAGAGGTAAAGACGCACGCGCCCTGTGATCATTCCCTCCGGACCGCGGGGCGGTGTACTGCTCCGCCCCGGGACCACTCCGACGGGAAGTCTGTCACTTCTGCCAGCCGATGTTCTCCCAATGACGGGTCTGGAAGCCGGCGGGGCGCTCAGCAGGGCCTCGGTGTACGGGTGCAGCGGGTGGTCGAAGATCTCCTCGGTCGGGCCGAGTTCGACGATGTGCCCCAGGTACATCACGGCGACGCGGCTGGAGATGTGGCGGATGACCGACAGGTTGTGCGCGACGAACAGGTAGGTCACGCCCAGCTTGTTCTGCAGGTCCTCGAGCAGGTTGATCACGCCCGCTTGGATGGAGACGTCGAGCGCGGAGACCAGCTCGTCGATGCGCGTGTTGATCTCGGCGCGGGACTTGTGCAGCACCTTGAGCGGCTCGGCCCGCCAACCAAATCCCCCTATTCGAGATGGGGTATTGACAGATGACACACCCGTATGTAGTGCAGGTCACGTTTTCGGGATGCGTTCGGGGTCCACCCCTTGATTTCCCGGCGAACCGGCATCGGCCTCCCAGCAGGCTTTCGCGGAGTTTTCACAACGTCGCCAATCCGTCAAGATGCGTCATGTAAATTCTGTGTTTCGTTCACCCGGACGTCAATGTCATATACTGCCGCTGGAAAATCGCGCCCGGCCACGGCCGGACACCTATCAGTCATGTGGGGAGCATCGATGGCGAACACGAATGACAACACCGGCAACAACGCGGTCAAGGCGCTCAGGCCCGAACTGCTGCGCGCGTACGCGAAGGACTTCAACGCGGACCGCGCGAACCTCGTCGCGGCGGACGCGGCGGTCTCGGCCGGCGTGCTCAAGGCGGCGACCGACTACCGCGGGGCACGCGAGCTGCCGCGCGACTTCTCGATCGAGCTCAAGCAAGGCTCGATCACCAACCAGGAGCACTCCGGCCGCTGCTGGATGTTCGCCTCGCTCAACACGCTGCGCTACGAACTCATGCACCGCTGGAACCTCGAGGACTTCGAGTTCTCCGAGACCTACCTGTTCTTCTGGGACGCGGTCGAGAAGTCGAACACCTACCTCGAGAACGTGCTCGCGACGCTCGACGAGGCGAGCGACTCGCGCCTCTTCGAGGCCGTCAACTGGGGCCCGTCGGACGACGGCGGCTGGTGGCAGATGTTCGCCGCGTTGGTGGACAAGTACGGCCTCGTGCCCAAGAGCGCCTACCCGGAGTCCGCGAACTCGCGCGACTCGGACGACTTCAAGCAGTACCTCAACTCGAAGCTGCGCGAGTTCGCGGCCGAGATGCGCCGCCGCCACGCGGCCGAGGGCGCGGGCGTCGACGAGATGCGCGCCTACAAGGACGAGTGCATGGCGGTCGTGTACCGCATCTGCGCGATCGCGCTCGGCGAGCCGCCGGAGAAGTTCGACTTCCTCGCGCGCACCAAGGGCGACGATGACGACGACAAGAAGGACGACAAGTCCGAGGACAAGGGCAAGAAGGACAAGTCCGGCATCGACGACCGCCCGCAAATCCGCGAGACCGGCATCACCCCGCTCGAGTTCTACAAAAAGTACGTGCCGGTCGACGTCGACGACTTCGTGACCCTCGCCAACGCGCCGCTCAAGGACCGCCCGTTCGGCAGGCGCTACCGCATCCGCTACAGCGCGAACGTGGCCGAGGCCGGCGACATGGAGTTCGTCAACGTGCCGCTCGACGCGTTCAGGAAGGCCGCGGTCGCCCAGCTCTCCGCGGGCCACCCGATCTGGTTCGCCTGCGACTGCACGCAGTTCTCGCTGCGCAAGGGCGGATTCTTCGACCAGTCCGTCGTGCGCGTGGACCGTCTGTTCGGCACCGAGTTCACCCTCGACAAGGAACTCGGCCTCGAGTACGGCGACAGCCCGAGCAACCACGCGATGACCTTCACCGGCGTGAACCTCGACGCGGACGGCCGCCCGAACCGCTGGAAGGTCGAGAACAGCTGGGGCAAGGACAACGGCGTCGACGGCTACTACGTGATGTCCGACAAGTGGTTCGACCGCTTCGTCACCGAGCTCATCATCCGCAGGGAGTTCCTGGACGACGCGACCCTCGCCGCCCTCGAGACCGAGCCGGTCGAGCTCGACCCCTGGCAGCCCCTCACGCGCCGCTGCCGCTGATCATTCGGCGCCGGTCGGCGCCCGTGCTCTCAAGCAAAAAGAAACCCGGCGGTGAGAAAGCCGCCGGGTGAGAGAGAAGAGAGAAGAAGGGTTCAGTTATGGGGTCCGGAAGACCTCGCCCGCGGATGCAACTTCAACCGCTGACAGGTAACAGTAAACCGCCGGTTGCTTGAAGGAATGATGCACGTTCCTGAGAAAACCCTCAACACTATGTGATGGCTTTGTGACCGCTTCCACCTCCCGTCGGGGAGGGAGGCCCACGGCCTGCGCGCATATGCAGAACCGCACCTTCCGACCATCGGATCCGAATCGTTTCGGACCGATGCATCACAAGGTGCGGTCACCGTTCGACCGGCACGCCCGCGACCCCGATCATGCGCCGGGGCGGCGGACGGAGGATACTACTGCTCGGACTCCTCGGCGGCGAGCTTGGCCTTGGCCTCGGCGAAACGCTTGGCCTCGGCCTCCTTGCGGGCGGCGAGCGCCTCGTCGAAGCGGGCGAGCTCCTCCTCGACGGCCTCCTTCGGGATCTTCGCGAAGATCGGCGTCGGCTTGGCGACGGGCGCGCCGACCTCGATCGGCTCGCTCTCCCACGGGTGGACGGTCTCGCCGAGCTTGTAGTCGCCGGTGATGATCGGGTAGCGGAAGCCCGGCTTGTCGAGATCCTCGACCTCCTCGAGGCGCGGCAGCGGCGAGAACACGCCCTTGCCGCCCAGGGCCTCCCACACCTTCTGCGAGGCGTGCGGCAGGAACGGCGCGAGCAGGTGGTTCGCGTCGGAGACGGCCTGCGCGGCCACGTGCAGCACGGTGGCCAGGCGCTTCTCGTCGTCCTTGATCTTCCACGGCTCCTCGGCGGAAATGTACTTGTTGATGTCGCCGACGACGCGCATCGCCTCGATGAGCGCGCCCTTCTGGTGGTGGTTCTCGATGAAGCCGCCGACCGTGGCGAACGCGCCGCGGGTCTCGTCCAGGAGCGCGCGGTCCCCGTCGGTCATCGAATCCTCGTCGAGAGAGGGGATCTCGCCGAAGTTCTTGGCGATGAGGTTCGCGACGCGGTTGACCAGGTTGCCCCAGGAGGAGGCGAGCTCCTCGTTGTTGTGGCGCACGAACTCGGCCCACGTGAAGTCGGAGTCGGAGCTCTCCGGGCCGGCGATGGAGATGTAGTAGCGCACGGCGTCCACCGGGTAGCGCGACAGGATGTCCTTGACGTAGATGACGATGCCGCGCGACGAGGAGAACTTCTTGCCCTCCATCGTCATGAACTCGGAGGCGACGACCTGCTCGGGCATGTTGAGCGGGCCCATCGGACCGGTCTGACCGCCCTTGGATCCCTGGCCGTTGTAGGCCAGCATCTCGGAGGGCCAGATCTGGGAGTGGAACGTGATGTTGTCCTTGCCCATGAAGTAGTAGCCCGGGGTGGACGGGTCGTTCCACCAGGCGCGCCATGCCTCCGGGTCGCCCTTGCGACGGGCCCATTCGATCGAGGCGGACAGGTAGCCGATCACGGCGTCGAACCACACGTACAGCTTCTTGTTCGGGTTGTCGATCCAGCCCTCGACCGGCACCGGGATGCCCCAGTCGATGTCGCGCGTGATGGCGCGCGGCTTGACCTCCTTGAACAGGCCCTTGGAGAAGTTGATGACGTTGGTGCGCCAGCCCTCGCGGGTGTTGAGCCACGCGAGGTTGGCCTCGGCGAGCGCCGGCAGGTCGAGGAAGAAGTGCTCGGTCTCCTCGAAGCGCGGGGTCTCGCCGTTGATCTTGGAGACCGGGTTGATGAGCTCGTCCGGGTCGAGCTCGTTGCCGCAGGCGTCGCACTGGTCGCCGCGCGCGCCCTCGGCGTGGCAGATCGGACACTCGCCCTCGATGTAGCGGTCCGGCAGGGTGCGGCCGGTCGACGGGGAGATCGCGACCTTCTGCGTGCCCTTGTAGATGTAGCCGTTCTCCAGGCACTGCTTGAACATCTCCTGGACGACGTGCTCGTGGTTGCCGGTGGTGGTGCGGGTGAACAGGTCGTAGCTCAGACCCAGATCGCACAGATCCTTGGCGATGACGCGGTTGTAGCGGTTCGCCAGCTCCTGCGCGGTGACGCCCTCCTTCTCCGCCTCGACGAGGATCGGGGTGCCATGCTCGTCCGTGCCGGAGACCATCAGCACGTCGTTGCCCTTCATGCGCTCGTAACGGGCGTACACGTCGGACGGAACGCCGAAACCGGCCACGTGACCGATATGACGGGGGCCGTTCGCGTACGGCCATGCAACATTGACCAAAATATGACTCATGAGGTCCCACTCTATCCTCGACGCTGGAAGTGTCCGGCGGCGGATCGACGGCCGCCCACGGTTCATCCACCGATGCGTCCACCGCGGTGGCGGCCGATCGGGCCACACCCCCGGGGAGTGCGGCGAAACGGTATCGTCGGGCCATGGACAGCACCGACAGCACCGACATCACCAACGGCACCATCGGCACCCCGAGCAACGGGCCGGGCGGCGACGGGACGCCCGCGGCCGGCGCACCGCCGGGCGTGAGCCCCGCCCACCCCGCGGCGGCAACCGACGACGCTCCCCCGCAGCCGCTCATCCCGCCGATCCTCGTGGACCGGGACCTGCCCGGCCCCCTGAGCCTCAAGCGCCTGTCGCTCATGGGCTCGATCAGCACGCTCGACGTGCGCAGCGGCTACTGGACCGAGCACGCGGACACTCTGTACGGCCGCGCGATGATCATGTGCAGGATCATCCCGTTCGCGACGGCCGCGTGCGCGTTCACCGCGCTGTGGGTGTGGATGGGCGGCGACTTCCCCGACACCGTGGACGTGCTGTCGCGCTCGCACTACCGCACGGCGCAGCACGGCCGTCGCGTGCGCGTGTTCTCGCGCAAGGTCTCCCGCCGCGATCTGGCGCGCATCGGCTCGCTGAGCGTCACGCGTCCGGCGCGCACGGTGTGCGACATCGCGTCGCTCGCCGGCGAGCGCCCGGACCTCGCCGTCGTCCCGATCGCCGACCTGATGGAGGCGTACGAGTTCACGCCGGGCGACTGCATGACGATCCTCGACGAGAACCCGTGCATGGCGACCGCCCCGCAGGCGCGCGCCTTCCTGCGCGACGTCAGCCGCGTCTACGCGCTGCGCCGGCCGCCGGCCGACCCCCTGCCCGTCGACGTCGACGCCAACGCGATCAGTCCTGCTTGAGCCTGAGCACCGCGGCGTAGATCTGCTTGCGGTTGGGCAGGGTGCCGTCGGGCAGCGGATGCTCGTCGGCGACCTGCGAGATCGCCTCCTTGATGCGCAGACCGTCCTCGAGCGCGCGGTCGATGGCGAGGCGCGCGAGGTCCTCGGTCGACAGCGCGCTCGGCGCGGCGGCGCTCGCCTCCTCGTCGGAGGCGCCGGCGACGACGAGCACCATCTCGCCGCGCGGCGGGTCCTCGCGCACGCCGTCGCGGATCTCGACGATCGTGCCGCGGCGGATCTGCTCGTAGTCCTTGGTCAGCTCGCGGCACAGGGCCATGCGGCGGTTGGGGCCGAACGCCTCGAGCAGGTCGTCCATCGAGTCGTCGATGCGGTGCAGGGTCTCGTAGAAGACCATCGTGCGGCGCTCGCCCTGGAGCGTGCGCAGGTGCTGCATGCGCTCGGAGTGCTTGCGCGGCAGGAAGCCCTCGTAGCAGAAGCGGTCGGTCGGCAGGCCGGACAGCGCGAGCGCGTCGAGCACGGCGGACGGGCCGGGCGCGCACGTGACGGGCAGGCCGCGTTCGATGGCGCGGCGCACGATCGCGAGCCCCGGGTCGTTGATCGTGGGCATGCCGGCGTCGGAGACGACGAGCACGGTCGCGCCGGTCTCGACGTTGTCGAGCAGACCGTCGGCCTTGCCGCGCTCGTTGTGGTCGTGGTAGGCGACGACGCGGCCGTTCACGTGCACGCCGAGCCGGTTCGCGAGGTCGAACAGGCGGCGCGTGTCCTCGGCGGCGACGATGTCGGCGTTGGCGATGAGCGCCTTGAGGCGGTCGGAGGCGTCGCCCACGTTGCCGATCGGGGTGGCCGCGAGCACCACGGTGCCGGCGGGGATGCGCACCGTCGTCGTCACGGGCGCGGGCGCGGGCGCGCCTTCGGTCGCGGCGGACAGGTCTTCGATTGCGTCGTCTGCATTGGTCATGTCTCCAGTATCCCCCACACCCGTACGCCGTCCGTCGCGGAGACGTGAATTTCCACTGAAATCGGCATGCGGACCGCAATATGGACAGACGCCGTCCACCTGACCATGGGGATCGCGCCGTGGACCGAACGCTTCGCCGACGAGACGAGTAATCTGCTTTGCGGAAATACACGTCCGGGGGAAGAAGGCGGCATGCGGACGATCTGGCAGGTGTTCACGCGCGATCTGACACGCATACTGCGCAATCCGGTGGCGGTGGTGGTCACGCTCGGCGTGGCGATCATCCCGTCGCTGTACGCGTGGTTCAACATCCTCGCCAACTGGGATCCGTACTCCGCCACCGGCAACCTCCAGGTCGCCGTCGTCAACGACGACAAGGGCACCGACTCGCCGCTCGCCGGACGCATGGACGCCGGCAAGCAGGTCGTCGCGCAGCTCGAAAAGAACCATCAGCTCGGCTGGCGGTTCGTCTCGCGCGCGCAGGCGATGGAGGGCATGCAGTCGGGCGAGTACTACGCGGCGATCGTGATGGACGACGACTTCAGCTCCAGCCTCGCGAACGCGGTGACCGGTTCCGGCGAGCGCCCGAAGATCACGTACTACGTCAACGAGAAGAAGAACGCGATCGCGCCGAAGATCACGGACACCGGCGCGAGCACGATCGACGAGCAGATCAACCAGACGTTCGTCGCGACCGTCGGCAAGGTCGTCGCGAAGGCCGTCACCAAGGCGGGCGACGACATCGAGGACAAGGCGAACGCCACGACCGACGAGATCCTCGCCGATCTCGACACGACGAACGCGCGCATCCGCAAGGCGTCGGACACGCTCGCCGGGACGCGCGCCTCGCTCGACAAGTCGCGCGACACCGTCGCCGGGGCGCGCAGGACGCTCGCGGCGCTCGACGACCAGCTCGACGCCGCCCGGCGGGTCTCGACGCGCACGGGCACGCTGCTGGACGCCGCGATGAACGGCTCGCGCGGCTTCACCGGAACGCTCACCGGCGCGCTCGACGCCGGCTCCGCGGGCCTGTCCGGCGTGGCCGTGCATGCGAACGCGGCCGCCGGCACGATCACCGGTTCGCTCGACCAGGCGCAGGATTCGGTCGACCGCATGACCTCGACGATCTCCAGGCCGCTCGACGACACGGCCGCCGCGATCGCGGACGTGAAGGCCGCACTCACGCGCGCCGGCATCGACGAGCACACCTCGGACCCGTTGGGCGCGCGCATCTGGAGCCAGATCGACGATCTCGACGCCACGGTCACGAAGCAGCAACAGCAGGTGGACCGGTTCCACAGCAACGCGACCACGTTCATCGACGTGGGCAAAAGCGCCACGCAGCATCTCTCCGACGCGGCCGGGGAGGCCACGAACGGCGGCATCGCGGGGATCGGCGACGCCCGGCAGAGCCTGACGACGACGATCATGCCGAACCTCGACGCCTCGCTCAACGGCTTCGCCGCGCTCAACGGCACCCTGAACGGCACGATCGTCTCCCTCAAATCCACGGTCGCGCAGGCGGACGGCCTGTTCGGCCAGCTCGACGGCACGCTCGCCGAGGCGTCGACGACGATCGGCGGCACGCGCGACTCGCTCAAGTCGCTCGAATCCGACGTGACGACCGTGCGCGACGACGTCGCCACGCTGCAGAGCTCCGGCGTCTACCAGAGGATCCGCGACCGGCTGAAGATCGACGACAAGGAGTTCGGCGAGTTCATGGGCAGTCCGGTCACGCTCGCCACGAAGACCGTCTACCCGATCGCCAACTACGGTTCGGCGGTCACGCCGTTCTACACGAACCTCGCGCTGTGGGTGGGCGGCTTCGTGCTCATCGCGATCTACAAGCTCGAGGTGGACCGCGAGGGACTGCGACGGCTCAACGCCACGCACGCCTACCTCGGCCGGTGGATGCTGCTCGTCACGATCGGCTTCCTGCAGGCGGTCATCGCATGCATCGGCGACCTCGTGCTCGGCATCCAGTGCGCGCATCCGGTGCTGTTCGTGCTCGCCGGCGTCTTCTGCTCGTTCGTCTACATCAACATCATCTACGCGCTGGCGGTCGCGTTCCGGCACATCGGCAAGGCGGTCGCGGTGATCCTCGTCATCATGCAGATCCCAGGCGCCTCGGGCCTCTACCCCATCGAGATGATGCCGAACTTCTTCCGTGAGCTGCACCCGTGGCTGCCGTTCACGTACGGCATCAACGCGATGCGCGGACCGATCGGCGGCATGTACGCGAACCATTACTGGCTCGACATGCTGCATCTGGCCTACTACCTGCCGGTCGCGCTGTTCGTCGGCCTCGTCGTGCGCCGGTACGCGATGAACCTCAACGCCCTGTTCGACCGCCGCCTCGGCGACACCGACCTCATGATCACCGAGCACAACTCGATGGTCAACGAGCGCGCCAGCCTGACGTCCGTGTTCCGCGCCGCGTCCGACTCGGACGAGCTGCGCGAGATCATCACGCGCCGCGCGCACCGGTTCTTCACGCGATATCCGAAGTTCATCGTCTCGGGTCTGGCGCTGCTGACGGTGCTGCCGCTCGTGTTCCTCGTGCTGCTGTTCGTCACGCGCGCGAAGATCGCGATGCTGACCGCGTGGATCGTGTCGATCATCGTCATCGACGTGTACCTGATCGTCGTCGAGTACACGCGCGAAAGCTACTCGCGTCAGCTGGGGACCGGCGCGATGACCGCGGAGCAGCTGCGCGACGTGATGCTCAACGGGTACATCTGGCGGCGCGGACGGCACGAGCACGAACGGCGGCGCGGACACGGCGCCCACGGTCATGACGGCGACGGCAAGGGAGGCACGCGATGAGGAACATCTGGCGTATCTTCGCCCGCGACGTCCAGCAGGCCACGCGCAACGTGATCGCGATCATCGTGGCGGTCGGCCTCGTGATCGTGCCGGCGCTGTACGCGTGGTACAACATCGCCGCGAGCTGGGACCCGTACGGCAACACGAAGGCGCTCAAGGTCGCCGTCGCGAACACCGACAAGGGATACCAGTCGGACCTCATGCCGGTGCCGATCAACGTCGGCGAGACCGTCGTGAGCGCCCTGCGCGCCAACAAGCAGCTCGACTGGCAGTTCGTGTCCAAGGACAAGGCGATCGACGGCGTGCACTCGGGCGAGTACTACGCGGCGCTCGTCATCCCCAAGCGCTTCAGCGCGGACATGATGACGCTGTTCGCCCCGAAGATGAAGCACGCCGAACTCGACTACTACCTCAACGAGAAGATCAACCCGATCGCCCCGCACATCACCGACGCGGGCGCCACGACCGTCGCCACGACCATCGACCAGACGTTCGTCACGACCATCGGACAGGTCGCGATCGGGCTCGCGTCGAACGTCGCAAAGTACGCGGACACCCCGCAGATGCAGCAGTACCTCGCGAACGCGACCGGCCACGTCAAGGCGATGTCCGCGCAGCTCAAGGCCGCCTCCGCGCAGGTCGGCGCGTACGCGGACCTCATCAAATCGACCGAGGGCATCGTCGCCTCGACGGACAAGCTCATCGGCTCGACCGGCTCGTCGGCGGGCGACGCGGGCAAGGCGATGGCGCAGACGAAGTCGGGCGCCGACGGACTCAAGGCGGCGCTGGACGGCGCGAGCACGCAGGCCTCGGCGGCGCTGAAGCGCGCCGGACAGGCGTACGACGCGGTCGACAAGGAGATCGACGCGGCGTTCGACGGTGTCAAGACGCAGACCGGGCAGACGGCCGCGGCGCTGGGCGACCTGCAGGCCAAGGTGCAGTCGCAGGCCGACGCGTACGGACGGTACGCGGAGGCGCTGCGCTCGCTCGCCGCATCCGCGACGCTGCCGGCGGTCCGCGACGCGCTCGGCGCGGCGGCCGACCAGGCGGCGACGACCCAGTCGAAGCTGGGCGAGGCCGCGACGGCGCTGGGCGACGCGGCGAAGCAGATCACGGACGGCACCGCGAGCGCCGAGACGACGCGCGCCGACCTCAAGCGGCGGGTCGCCGACGCGCGCGCCTCCGTGGACGAGGCCGCGCGCACGTACCGCACGAAGCTCAGGCCGCAGCTGGCCGATCTGGAGTCGTCGATGGACGACCTCACCGCGAGGACCGGCGACGTCGTCGACGCGCTGGGCGCGACGACCTCGGGGATGGGCTCGCTGACCGACGGGGTCGGCGACGGGCTCAAGGACGCGCGCGCCACGTTGGACGACGTGGCGAAGGCGCTCAAGGGGTCGGCGGCGAAGCTGGACGGGCTGAACGGGAAGTTCGCGGGGCTGGTCTCCGGAACGTCCGGCGGGTCGGGCGAGGCCGGCGGGATGGACCTGTCGAAGATCACCTCGGCCGACCCGAAGGAGATCGCCACGATGCTCTCCGCGCCGGTCAAGGTCGACCGCAAGGCGATCTATCCGATCGCGAACTACGGCTCCGCGATGACGCCGTTCTACACGATCCTGTCGATCTGGGTGGGCGCGATCGTGCTCGTCGCGATGATGAAGGTGTCGATCTCCGACCATGAGAAGGCGAAGATCCTCGGGCTCGGCAACAACCTGCCGCTCGGCGCCGACGTGGACCTGCGCGACGCGGTGCTGATCGGCCGCGCGGCGGGCCCCGGCGCGATGCTCGACGTGCTGCGCAAGCCGCATTCCGAGTCGCCCGGCAACGCGCGCCAGTTCGGGCTGCGACTGCACCACGAGTACTTCGGCCGGTACATGATCTTCGGCCTGTTCGCGCTCATGCAGGGCACGCTCGTGTGCCTCGGCGACCTGCTGTATCTGGGCGTGCAGTGCGAGCATCCGATCCAGTTCCTGATGGTCGGATGGCTCGCGGCGCTCGTGTTCTCGAACCTCGTGTACACGCTCACGGTGTCGTTCGGCGACATCGGCAAGGCGATCGCCGTGGTGCTGCTCGTCATGCAGGTGGCCGGCTCCGGCGGCACGTTCCCGTTGGAGACCCTGCCGCCGTTCTTCCAGGTGGTCGCCCGCTGGCTGCTGTTCCCGTACGCGGTCGACGCGATGCACTCCGCGATGGCCGGCGCCTACGGCATGGAGTACTGGATCGCGATGGGCAAGCTGGCCCTGTTCCTGGTGCCTTCGCTGCTGCTCGGGCTCATGCTGCGCAAGCCCGTGATCCGCCTCAACGACTGGATCATCCGCAACCTTGAAAGCACCAAGGTGATGTGAGGGCGGATCGTCCGCCCGCGCCCGGCCGCGTGGTCCCCGTCGCGTCCCGGGCTCCGGCGGTCCCGCATCTGGGCTCCCCTCTTCGGGGAAGGGAGCCCAAGTCCTCACGCCGTCACGCCCAGCGGTCGGACATCGCGAAGCTGTTGCGCATGTGGTTGCTGGACGTGTAGAGCACGTCGTTCAGCAGCTTGCGCGCGTGACGCTCGAGGTAGCCGGCCATGCGGTCGTTCGCCGCGGCGAGCGCCTCCGGAACGCGGGCATCGCGCACCGCGGCCGGCTCGTCCTTGGCGGACGCCTCGCCGTCGTCGGACAGAAGCTCGTCGATCGCCGAGTCCGTGTCCTCGACCAGGCGATGGCCGAAGACGCGCGTCGCCTCGATGTACGCGCCGATCTCGTGCTGCGTCTCGTACCAGTGCGCATCGGCGATCACCGCGATCAGGCGGTTCGTCCAGTACAGGTTGTCGGTCGACACCTCGGGCGTCGTGTCGCGCAGGTAGGCGGGCGTATCGTCCACGTTCGCGTAGAACGGCGCGGCCGTGGTGAACGGGCCGGAGCCGTACGAGATCCACATGACCGCGCTCGAGACGACCGGCACGTACGGGCGCAGCTGGATCGCGACCATGTGGCCGGTGCGGTTGACGCCGATCGGACGATAGCGGTGGCGCGATTCGGGCGTGCCGAGCGTGCCGTACGGGTCGTAGGGCGTGTCCTCGAAGTGCGAGCCGAGCAGGAAGTCGATGTCCTCGATCGACACCTTGTTCTCGGGCACGCGGCACCACGGGATGTCGTCGGAGGCCGGCGTGAAGCGCGCGGCGGGCGAATCCCAGTCCTCGCTCGGGTTGAGGTGACGCTGCATGTACCACGCGCGCGGGGTGTTGTAGATGTGGTCGCGCGGCGTGGAGGCGCCGAACACGACGCGCGGGTTGAAGCGGTCGCGGCGGTGCGTGGCGGCGGCGCGGCGCGAGGTGTGCGCGCGCATGGTGCGGTCAAGGTGATGGTCGACGATGAACTCGCGCAGGTCGGCGCTGCACATGTACTCGCGGCGCTCGCCGAACGCGTCGGACAGGTCGAAGTCGTCGATGCCCAGCTGGTTGGGGATGGTCGCGTAGCAGTCGTCGGGCACGCGGCGGGCGATCCAGTGGTGGCCGCCGATCGTCTCGACGTACCAGATCTCGTCCACGTCGGAGATGATGACGCCGTTCGACTCGTACGTGCCGTACGTCTCGAGCAGCTCGCCGAGACGCGTGACGCCCTCGCGCGCGGTGCTCACATACGGCAGGACGAGGGTGATGATGTCCTCCTCGCCGATGCCGCCGGGCGTCTCCGGGGTGCCGGCGGTCTCGTCGGCCGGGACGAGCTCGACGAACGGGTCGGCCGCGGCCACGCGCTCGTTGACCGCGATGGTCTCGGTCGCGCTCATCGCGACGTTGTGCTCGTTCGCGCCGGCCTCGGCGAGGATGCCGCGGTTGTTCAGCACGTTCGGCACGATCGAGTAGTGGCACGGGTCGTCGGGCAGGTCGATCTCGACGTGGCTCAGGACGCTGCGGTAGTGGCGGGGCTGGTCCTGCGGGGCGACCGCGACGAAGCGTTTGGGGTCATAGCGGCCCGAACCGGAATCGTCGTCGCGCGCGATGATGGTCGAACCGTCGTAGCTGGCTGCTTTTCCAACGAGAATGGTGGTGCATGACATGCCGCCCTACTCTAGGAGCGTGACCGGTCCCGGGCAAATCGTGCTCAGGGATGAATCCCCGGAACGGACGGCCCGGGTTCGCGGATGCCAGCGCTCCCGCATCCGATCCCGCAGTATCGGACGTTTCGGAGATCCATTCAGCACCGGAAACGTCCAATCCTGTAGTATCGGACGTTTTCAGAGCCGGACAGGGCCTCACCGCGTCCGATTCGGTAGTATCCGGACGTTTCAGGGTTCGTCGGGAAAAAGAAAAACCCTCCGGAGGTGGAATTCCGGAGGGTTTGTGGAGCTGATGGTAATCGAAACCACGACCTCTTCGATGCGAACGAAGCGCTCTACCAACTGAGCTACAGCCCCTTGGTTTGTTGTCTTGCTTCGCAGGACAACTCGATTGATAATAATCACCCGTTGCGACCGAGTCACCCGACGTTCCCCAATACGTCACAATTTCTCCACATATTGTGCGACCATACGACAAGACCCGGCCTCAAGGGGCCGGGCCATCGTTCCGGAGCGCCGGTTTCGACCGATCACTCCGCGGCGTGATGCGGGGCGGCCTTCTTCTTGCCGAACTTCGCCTTGAACAGGCCGACGATGGTCGGCGCCAGGGAGACCAGCAGGATCAGCACGATCACCAGCTCGAAGTGCTTCTGCACGGCCGGGATGTTGCCGAAGAAGTAGCCGAGGAACGTGAACAGCGACGACCACACCAGGCCGCCGAGCACGCTGAACGGCGCGAAACGGCTCCAACGCATGCCGGAGATGCCGGAGATGAACGGCATGAACGTGCGGATGAACGGGAAGAAGCGGCCCAGGAACACCGCCAGCGGGCCCCACTTCTCGATCATCTTCTCGGTCTTGGCGATGCGCTCGGGGGTCATCGCCTTGACCTTGCCGGACTGGATGATGCGGCGGCCGAAGAAATGGCCGATGAAGTAGTTGCACTCGTCGCCGACGATCGGGGCGAGCCAGACGACCGGCAGCAGCCACATGAGCGGCAGCGCGGCCTTGCCGGTCTCGGCGTCGGGCGCGGCGAACACGCCGGCAGCGAACAGCAGGGAGTCACCGGGCAGGAACGGGAAGAACACCACGCCCGTCTCGATGAAGACGATCAGGAAGATGAAGCCCAGCGTGGGCGCCACGCCCATCGCGATCCACCCGGCGATCGCCGCGCGCGGATCCTTCAGCAGTTCGATGATGAAATTGATGAAAGCCATAACGCCGTCACTCTACCGTGGCGCGCTGACGCACGAACGCGTCGATCGCGGCCGCGTCGATGCCCTCATAGCCGTCGATCGAGGCGAACTGCGGACCGTTGGAGGTGTCGGTGCGGATCGTGCAGGTCTGCGCGATCGTGGTCGCGCCGGAGGCGGCGCCGGCGGTCAGACCGACCATCGTGTCCTCCAGCACCGCGCACTTGGCCATGTCCTCGGTCGCGATGCCGAGCTTCGAAGCGGCCAGCAGGTAGGGCGCCGGATCCGGCTTGTGCTTGGCATCGTCGTCGCCGCACACGTAGCCGGCGAACAGGCCGGGGGCCGCGGCGAGCACGTTCTCGACGATCGGACGCGGCGAGGTGCTCACGAGCATCGACGGGACGCCGGCCTCCTTGAGCGAGCGCAGGGTGTCGAGCACGCCGTCGATCCACGGCATGTGGAGCTTCTCCTGGTCGAAGACGTACTGCTTGAGCGTCCGGTCGATCTCCTCGACCGACAGGGTGCAGCCGTGCTCGATCATACGTCGCGCCACGTCGGGCACGGGAGTGCCGGAGCACTCCCAGCCGAGCTCCTCGCTCCACCGGCCGCCGTTGGCCGCGGCGATCTCCATCTCGCCGTCGTGCCACAGCGGCTCCGAATCGATCAGAGTGCCGTCGAGATCCCAAAACACCGCCTTGAGCAGCATGATTTCCTCCGTCCGTCATACGCGCCTTCGCGCGGTTTTCCGTTCGGTTCAATCTCATCAAAGCGACGCGACAGACACGTCGCGCGAATCGCGGCACCACACCGGAAACACGAAAACGGACGCCGGAATGGATACCCGACGTCCGTTTCGACGAATGGACGGATCGCGCCGTCCGCTCCGGACGAACGCTCAGCGCCAGATGACCAACGACTTGTCGTCGGACGGACCGGCGAACGCGCCGCCGCCGCGCGACGCGTGGGAGGCCGGACGCCCCGGCAGCTCGCGCATCTGCGTGCGGATCGCGCGACGCCACATGCGCGCGCTGTTCGAACGCTGCATCTCGACGATGTCGCCGTCGCGCCCGGCGGCGAACACGCTCTCCTCTCCGGCGGACTGCAGCCGGCGCACCTGACGGCGCAGCTGGCGGTTCTCCTCCTGCAGCGTGAGGATGCGCGTCACGCCGGACAGGTTGATACCCTCGGTCTGCGTGAGCCTCTGCGCCTGGACGAGGCGGTCGATGTCGCGCAGGCAGTAGCGGCGGGCGCCGCCGTCGGTGCGCTGCGGGACGACCAGTCCGACGCGATCGTACTGACGCAGGGTCTGGGGGTGGATGCCGGCGACCTCGGCGGCCTGCCCGATGGTGAACACCGGCAGTTCGAGGTCGAACCCGGCGTCGTCGGCACCATCGAGATCGGCGCGACCGAGCACGAGCGCCGTCGCGCACATCGCGTACAACTGGCGCAGCTCACGTGCGATTCTCGCCATCATTCACCTCCCCGTGACGGATGAGGACATACTACGAACATGGGTGACGGCTCCCCTCGGCGGCGGGCCGTCCGCCCCGCGACTCGACCGACGAGACGTCGGTCTCGTCTCGGACTCAGCGCGGGATGTAGTCGCCCGCGGCCTTGTCGAACTCCTTGGCGGCGTGCTTGACGCCGAGGCCCGGCTTGACCGGGACCTGGATCATCACGCGGCCGATCAGGTCGCCCGGCGTATTGCCGGCCTGCACGCCCTTGCCGGCGACCTTCACCTCGGTGCCGCTGGACGAGCCGGCGGGCACCTTGAACGTGACGGTCTCGCCGTCGATGTCGGTGGCCTCGACCTTCGCGCCGGCGACGGCCTCGCCCACGCTCACGGGCAGATCCATCACCAGATCGTGACCGCGCATCGTGAACTTGGAGTCCGGCTTGACGGACACCTGCAGGTACAGGTCGCCGTGCGCGCCGCCGTTGAGGCCCGCATGGCCCTTGCCGGCCAGACGGATCTTCTGGCCGTCGCGCACGCCCGCGGGGACATGCGTCTTGAACTTCGTGCCGTCCACGGACAGCGACACGGTCGCGCCCTTGGCCGCCTGACGCAAGGTCAGGGTGATCTTCGAGTTGCGGTCCTTGCCCTTGGTCGGACGCGGCGGCTCCTCATAGGAGTATCCGCCGGCGTTGCCGCCCGCACCGTACGCGCCGTAGGGCGAGCCGCCCTGCGCGCCGGCACCGGCCGCGCCGCCGAACATCGAGAAGATGTCGTTGAGGTTCGGGTTGCCGCCGCCGGAGGTCGAGAAGCGGATGCGCGAGCCGTTGCCGCCCATGCCCGATCCCGCACCGGCGCCGAACATCGAACCGAAGATGTCGGAGAATCCGGAGGCGTCGAAGCCGCCCAAGCCGGAGCCGCCGGCGAAGCGGGCGCCGCCCATGCCGAACTGGCGGATCGCGTCGTACTTCTGACGATCCTCCTTCTTGCTCAGCACGTCGTAGGCTTCGGAGATGTCCTTGAACTTCTCCTCGGCCTCCTTGGTCTTGTTGACGTCCGGATGATACTTGCGGGCGAGCTTGCGGTACGCCTTCTTGATCTCGTCGTCCGAAGCGTCCTTGGAGACACCAAGGACCTTGTAGAAGTCTTTGCTCAGCCATTCGTTCTCAGCCATTCATGTCTCCTTTCGTGTGTTTCGTGTGTGTTGTTGACGTGTGTGATTGTGATTTCCGTACGTTGCCGCGTGGGGCGGATGGTTCGCCCATTGGGACACGCTCCGGGCCGCTCTGGCCAAGTCTTTACGGTCTCAATACGCGAACCATCCGCCCCACGCTCACTTGGGTGCGAATCGTACGGCCCGTCCGCTGCTTGCTCACCTCAAGGAGTTTGCGGGAGCACCTAGGCGACTTCCGCAAACTCCTTTCAGGGGAGGGTCAGTTCTGCGGGGAGGCGACGACGACTCGGGCGGCGCGGATGACGCGGTCGCCGATGCGGTAGCCGGCCTCCACGACGGTGTCGACGGTCTCCTTCTCGGCGTTCGCGTCCGGCTTGTGCAGGATCGCGTCGTGCTTGGTCGGATCGAAGTCCTCGCCGGCCTCGCCGAACTTCTCGACGCCGAACTTCTCGAACGCCTTGTCGATCTTCGCGGCGACGGCCTTGAAGGAGTCGTCCATCTCGCTGTTGGCGCGGATGCGGTCGATGTCGTCGAGGGCGGGCAGCAGCGCGGTCAGCACGTCGATGATGCCGTGCTGGCGGAAGCGCTCCTGCTCCTTCTTGGCGCGGTTGCGGTAGTTGATGAACTCCGCGCGCTCGCGCTGCAGGGCCTCGAGGTAGTCGGCGGCCTCCTTCTTGGCCTGGCCCAGCGGGGTCAGGGTGTCACCCTCGGCGGACTTGTCGTCGGCCTTGGCGTCGGAGCCGTCCGAGGCGGCGGACTGGGCGTCCGCCTGCTTCGCGTCGTCGGCGGGCTTCGCGTCGGCCTTGGGTGCCTCGGCGGCGGCCGCGTCGGCGGGGGTGTCGGCCGGGGCCGACGGGTTCGCGTCGCGAGCGTCGTCGGCGTCCGGCAGATCCTTCAGGTAATCGTCCTTGTTGAACTCAGCCATCGGACGGGACCTTACTTGTTGTCCTTGTCGTCGTCGTCCACGACCTCGGCGTCCACCACGTCGTCGTCACCGCCGTTGGAGGCGGAGCCGGACGCGGCACCCGCGGCACCGGCACCGGCCGCGCCGGCGGCACCTTCGGCGCCCTGCTGGGCGTAGAGGGCCTGGCCGATCTTCTGGGCGGAGGTCATCAGCTCGCTCTGCGCGCTCTTGACCTTCTCGATGTCGTCGCCCTTCAGCGCCTCCTTGAGGGCGTTGACCTTCTCGGTGACCTCGTTGGCCACCTCGTCGGACAGCTTCTCCTTGTTGTCGTTGACGAGCTTCTCGGTGGAGTAGGCGAACGCCTCGGCCTGGTTGCGGGTCTCGGCCTCCTCCTTGCGCTTCTTGTCCTCGGCCTCGTGGGCCTCGGCCTCCTTGACCATGCGGTCGATCTCGTCCTTCGGCAGGCCGGAACCGCCGGTGATGGTCATCGACTGCTCCTTGCCGGTGCCCTTGTCCTTGGCGGACACGTGCACGATGCCGTTGGCGTCGATGTCGAAGGTGACCTCGATCTGCGGGACGCCACGCGGCGCCGGCGCGATGCCGGTCAGCTCGAAGGTGCCCAGCGGCTTGTTGTCGCGGGCGAACTCGCGCTCGCCCTGGTAGACCTGGATCAGCACGGACGGCTGGTTGTCCTCGGCCGTGGAGAAGACCTCGGAACGCTTGGTCGGGATGGCGGTGTTGCGGTCGATGAGCTTGGTCATGATGCCGCCCTTGGTCTCGATGCCCAGCGAAAGCGGGGTCACGTCGATCAGCAGGACGTCCTTCTTGTCGCCCTTGATGACGCCGGACTGGATGGACGCGCCGACGGCGACGACCTCATCCGGGTTGACGGACTGGTTCGCTTCCTTGCCGCCGGTGAGCTCCTTGACGAGCTCCTTGACGGCCGGCATACGGGTGGAGCCGCCGACCAGCACGACGTGGTCGATGTCGCTCACGGAGATGTTCGCATCGCGCAGCACGTTGTTGAACGGGGTGCGGCAACGGCCGAGCAGGTCGGAGGTCATCTCCTCGAAGTGGGCGCGGGTGAGCGTCTCGTCGAGGTGGACCGGGGTGCCGTCGGGGGTCATGGCCAGGTACTGCATGGAGATGGACGTCGAGGTCGAGGAGGACAGCTCCTTCTTGGCCTGCTCAGCGGCTTCCTTCAGACGCTGCAGGGCGATCTTGTCCTTGGACAGGTCGACGCCGTACTTGTTCTTGACTTCGGAGACGAGCCAGTCGATGATCTTCTGATCCCAATCGTCGCCGCCGAGGTGGTTGTCGCCGTTCGTGGCCTGGACCTGGATGGTGGAGAAGCCGTCGTCGTCCTTGCCGATCTCCAGCAGGGAGACGTCGAAGGTGCCGCCGCCGAGGTCGAAGACGAGGATGCGCTCGTCCTCCTTGCCCTTCTCGAGGCCGTAGGCGAGGGCCGCGGCCGTCGGCTCGTTGATGATGCGCAGGACGTTCAGGCCGGCGATCTTGCCGGCGTCCTTGGTGGCCTGACGCTGGGCGTCGTTGAAGTACGCCGGGCAGGTGATGACGGCGTCGGTGACCGGCTCGCCGAGGTAGGCCTCGGCGTCCCTCTTCAGCTTCATCAGGATCTGCGCGGAGATCTCCTGCGGGGTCCACTTCTTGCCGTCGATCTCGACGGTCCAGTCGGTGCCCATGTGACGCTTGACGGAGGAGATGGTGCGGTCGACGTTCGTCACGGCCTGACGCTTGGCGACCTCGCCGACGAGGATCTCGCCGGACTTGCTGAAGGCGACCACGGACGGCGTGGTGCGCATGCCCTCGGCGTTGACGATGACGGTGGGCTCGCCGCCCTCGAGGGTGGCGATGCAGGAATTCGTGGTTCCCAGATCGATACCAACTGCACGTGCCATAATGTGTGCTCCTTTTGCTCTTGCGCGCCCGTCCGGACTGCCGTCGCCTGCGGCGGCGGACCCGTGCGGTCGCGTCTCATGTTCTCTTACGTTCTTCGCTCGAGTTCCGGGTGGTTCTCGAACCTTCCAAAACTTGAGCCTACACCACTCAACTTCCGACTCGCAAGTTCTATTCCCAAATTCCAGAAAAAACTTGAGCGATCCTCACTCAACTTTGAGCGCGTACCCAGGTCGGCCGCCACGGGCCCGCCGCACACAAGCCCGTCGGCATCCCGATTTCCGTCATCCACCATCCCCTGCAAGACCGCACGCCCCACCTATGCGCGCAGAGAACCATTCTCAACAACAAACATGTGAGCCGACCGCACGGAAGCGCACGTTATCGCACATCCCCCGAAACGTTGCAATCGCAATGTTCCAAGGGCTTTTTACGTTCGATTGACGGCCCGTCAATCCTCGCACGTTTGTTATTGAGAACAGTTCTCTGCGCGGCGAGAGGGATGGGACTAGGCCGCGTACGGCGCGTCGGTGCCGCGCAGGACGAGCTGGGGTTCGACGATCTCGTGCGCCTCGCCCAAGTCCTCGCCGTTGATGAGTCTCAGCGCCTTGTCCGCCGCCGCCCGGCCCATCGCGCGCGGGTCCTGGCGCATCGTGGTCAGCCCCATCTCACGCGCGTAGATGCTGTCGTCGAAGCCGACGATCGAGTAGTCGCGCGGCGTCGAACGGCCGTAGCGCTCCAGCTTGAGCACCAGCGGGATCGCCATCATGTCCATCTGGCAGCAGATCGCGTCGGGGAACTCGTCGAGCGCGAGCAGTGCGGAGAGAGCGGAGTCGACGAACTCCGGGCCGCGCGGCACGGTGAGCACGCGCCAGTCGAGGTCGCGACGGGCCGATGCCTCCTCGCACGCGCGGATGAAGCCGCGGGCGCGGGCGTCGATCGAGGCTCCCATGTCCTCCACCGCCTCCGAGCACGGGTAGACGATTCGGCGGTGGCCCAGGCTGATCAGATGCTGCGCGGCCTTGCGCATGCCGCCCTCGTCGTCGATGCTGATCGACGCGTCGAAGCCGTCGGTCGACGGGATGTTGATGCCGACGATCGGCACGTGGATGCGCCGCAGCTGCTCCACCTCGTGCGGGTCGATCGCGAACGACGCGACGAACACCGCGTCCACGTTGCGCCGGATCGGCAGGTCGGTGAAGAACTCGCGGCGGGTGGCCGCAGTGTCGATGTGCTGGAACAGGGAGATGTCGTAGCCGGCCGGATGCATCACCGATTCGATGCCGGCGAACACCTCGGTGTTGAACCAGCTGGAGATGTCCTCGTTCATGAGCAGGGCCACGCGGTTCGTGCGGCCGGACTTGAGCGCGGTGGCCGAGCGGGAGATGTTGAAGTCGAGCCGGTCGGCCACGTCGAGGACCTTGCGCCGCGTCTTCTCGGAGACGAGCTCCGGGCGCGTGAAGGCGCGGGAGACCGTCGAGATGGAGACGCCGGCCGCCTTCGCCACGTCGTGGATGTCCGCCTTGGCCATGTGGTCCTCCTTGCGTCATGTGCGGTCCGTCCGCACGTCGCGGTGTTCGTCTGATTCATACGTATGCGTCGCTCGCGTACGCCCGTCGCGCCTTGCGGTTCCGGCGTTCTCCGCCGATCACGAAAGTTCGATATCCCATCATACTGCGAACGTTGGCATTGTGGACGCATGCGCGGAGAACCGCTCCGGCCGAGGTCGGTTTCCATCACTCCCCCTGCGCGGGGAGGAGCCGTTCCGGCCGAGGATGGCGCCCTCGCCCCGCCCCGCCCTGCGCAGAGAACCGTTCTCAATAACGAACGTGTGAGGCTTGACGACCTGTCAATCGAACGCAAAAAGTCCCCGGAACATTGCGATTGCAACGTTTCGTGGACGTGCGACAATGTGTGTTTCCGTGCGGTCGGCTCACACGTTTGTTATTGAGAACGATTCTCTGCGCATGAGGGAGGCGCACTCATGGTCGCGAGGAGCCGGCACCCGCCGGAAAGCGGCGGACCGGGCCGCGCGCGCTAGAACAGACAGCCGACCAGCAGCAGGACCGGATATACCGCGTAGAAGGCCCACCTAGTCCACGGTCGCGCGCAGCCGGGCTCGCCGTTGCGGTAGTGCAGGAAGATCACGCCGACGGCGGGCACGATGAGCATCATCGCACCGAGCAGTCCGGCGGTGATCATCATCGTGTTCTCGCGCGCGGCGAGATAGCGGAAGACCAGCGCGAATCCGAGCGTCAGCGCGCCGACGTACAGCACGTGCTGGCGCAGTCCGACGTTCATCAGGATGTTCCACAGGACGCCCGCGACGACGATCGCGAGGCAGACCAGCGCGCGTGCGACGGATCCTCCGGCGGCCGACGGTCGGGAGGCGGAGGCCGGGACGGCCGGCGAAGCGCCTGCGGCCGGCGCGCGCACTCCCCCGCCCCGCTCCCCCACCCAGTCGAGCAGGGCGAGCACGATCAGCGCGATCAGCAGCCCGAACACCGGGTTCTGCGAGGACATGTCGAACACCCTGCCGGAGGTCGTCAGATCGTACGGCACCTCGCACACGACGGCGAGCGCGGCGAGGCGTCCGGCGTACGCCCACACGTTGCGCGTGCGGCGGAACCCCTCGACGAGCAGCCACGCGTAGATCGGCACCGCGCACCACGAGACGACCTCGCACAGGACCATCTCGGTCAGGGAGAGCATGTCCGACGAGGCGGACGGGCCGAGCAGCGCGGGCATGAGTGTCGTCGAGGCGACGGACAGCGCCATGAACACGGCGCCGATCACCTTGAGCCGGAACGCGGTGAGCCCGCAGTCGGACCGTCGCAGTGCGGGCGACGACCCCGCGGGCCGCGCCATGTCGCGCTGATGCATGATTGCTCCTTGCATTCGATTCCTCCGCCTCTTCAGACGCGCCGGACCATATCCCGTATCCGGACCTGGCATAAGCATCGCATCCGCCCCGACCGGGATGGCCGGGACGGACCGGACTATCCGCGGCGACGCCAGACGACGAAGCTGTACGGCGGGATGGGCAGACGACGCCCCGCAATCGGACCGGGGCCGTCGACGTAGGCAGGATCACCGTCGCCGCGGCCGTCGGCGCCGATCGAGCTGTAGAGGCACTCCCACTCGTCGGGCGTGATCTTCGCGACCTCGTCATACGGGCCGGGCTGCTCCAACGCGACGGTCGGCTGCGTGAGCGCCTCGCCGGTCGGGTTGATGGCGATGCAGTCGTCGCCCACGCGGAAGACGACGGCCGCGTCGTCGCGCGGGATGACCATGCGCGCGCCGCCGTAGTATGCAGGGTTGCCGTGGCGCAGGGCGACGAGCGCGCGGTAGTGGTCGACCAGATCGCCGAGGGCGCGGGCGCGACGCCAGTCGAGACGGTTCAACGCAGCCGGGCTCTTGAACGAATCGGAGACGCCGTGCTTGGTGCGCGCGAACTCCTCGCCGCCGAGCAGGAACGGCACGCCGGCGGCCGCGAAGACGATGCCGGCGGCGAGGCGGTTGGCGCGCATGAGGTCGGCGCACGGGCCGAAGTCGGTCACCGGACCGTCGGAGACGGAATCGACGGGGCCGGACGCAGGGCCAACGCCGGCATGCGTGTCGGCCGCGGAGTCGCCGACGGTCTGCACCGAGGCGGCCGCGATGGACAGACCGTCGGATCCGACGGAATCGGACGACGCGACCGCACCGCCGGTGCCGGCGGCGTAGTCGGTCTCGGAGGGCATGCGGCGCATCGCGGCGCACAGCTTGTCCCACAGGGTCAGATCATCGTGCGCGGACACGTACTGGATGAGCTGGCCGACGCTCGCGGTCTCGCGCGACGTGCCGCGCCACGCATCGACGGCGGCGCGGATGTCGTCGGCGAAGTCCTCGGGCGCGCCGGTCATGTAGCCGGGCTCCTTCTGGAAGAAGACGTGGCCGCGCACGGCGTCGCGCGTCGAATCGCAGAACATGCCGATGCGCGGGTCGAGGTACGGCAGACCGCGCTTGTCGCCGAGGACGACGCCGGCGCCGGGCTCGAGCGCGGTCTGCCGGGCCGACCACGGTTCGCCGTGCATGAGGATCGACGCGCCGTCGGGCAGGGCGTCGAGCGCGGCGCGCACGGCGTTCATCGTGTCCACGTCGATGAGTCCCATGAGGTCGAAGCGGAAGCCGTCGATGTGGTACTCGCTCGCCCAGTAGACGACCGAGTCGACGATGTACCGGCGCATCATCGGATGCTCGCTGGCGACGTCGTTCGAGCAGCCGGAGCCGTCGGCGAACGTGCCGTCGAGGTTGCGGCGCAGCGCGTAGCCGGGGATCATGCGCTCGAACCAGTTGTCGGTCGAGTACAGATGGTTGTAGACCACGTCCATGATGACCTTGATGCCGGCCGCATGCAGCGCCTGGATCATGCGCTTGCACTCGCGGATACGCACCTCGCCGCGGAACGGGTCGGTGGAGTACGAGCCCTCGGGCACGTTGTAGTTGAGTGGGTCGTAGCCCCAGTTGAAGCCGTGGCGCGGGTCGTCGCGCGCGAGCGACTCGTCGATGGAGCCGTAGTCGTAGAACGGCATGAGCTGCACGGCGGTGACGCCGAGGCGCTTGAGGTACGCGACGCACGTGGGGAATCCGCCCTCGCTGTCGACGCTCGTGTCGTCGTGCGTGAACGCGAGGTAGGTGCCGCGGTGTTCGGCGGGGACGCCGGAGTGCGGGTCGTTGCTGAAGTCGCCGATGTGCGTCTCCCAGATGACGAGGTCGCGGGCGGCGACGCGCGGGCGACGGTCGTCGGCCCAGCCGTCCGGGTCGGTGCGACTGAGGTCGACGACCATGCTGCGACGGCCGTTGACGCCGGCCGCGCGCGCCCACGGGTCGGCGGTGCGGTGGGCGGTGCCGTCGGGGAAGCGCACGACGTAGTCGTAGTACGTGCCGTGACCGACGCCGTCGCAGCGCACCACCCACGTACCGTCGGCGCCGGGCGCGAGCTCGTGCATCGCGACGGGCGCGCGGCCTGTCTTCAGGTCGCTCGCGCCCGACTCCGGGGTTCCCACACCCGACTCCGGGATTCCCACACCCGACTCCGGGGATTCCACGGATAACTCCGGGAATTTCACCCGAGACTCCGGGATTCGGCACGCTTTTTCGTTATTAATCCCGGAGTTATCCGTGAGATTCCCGGAGCCGACCGCAGGAACCCCGGAGTCTTGCGTGGGATTGCCGGAGTCAGTCACGGCACCCGCAGAGCCAGACGCGGTATACGCGGAATGATCCGCGGCAGCCGTGCCGTGACCCACGGCATCCGTACGGTTATCCGCAACGGCATCGGAGCCGGCGGCGAAGAGGCGCAGGGTGACGCCGGAGGCGGTCGGCGCCCACACGCGGAAGGTGGTGCCGTCGGCGTCTACACGGGCGCCGAGGTCGGAGCCCTCGTAGACGGGATAGTCGGGGCAGGGCAATGCCGGATCGGCGGGCGTGGCGTTCGCCACGGTCAGGGAGGAGACAAGAGGTTCCATTGGATTCCTTTCAGAACGCATCGGCTGCGATACGGCAGTAGGACCGGGGACACGAGGAAAAAGACTACCGGGTTCGGGTCGGCCGTCGCCTCCCCTGAGGCCGGAGGAAAGCCCGCCGGGCTTTCCTCCGGCCTCAGCCCTTTACCGCCCCGGACATCGACTCCTGGTAGAAGCGCTGCATCACGATGAAGAGGATCGCGATGGGGATGGAGATGACCACGGCGGCCGCGGCGAATCGGGCGAACCAGTCGTTGAGGTACTCACGGCTGAGCATCTGGTACAGGCCCAGCGCCACCGTGTAGTTGTCCTGCGTGCGGGCGATCGCCTTGGCCATGACGAAGTCGAGCCACGGGCCCAGGAACGAGGTCAGGGCCTGGTAGACCAGCATCGGCTTGCACACCGGGATGATGATCTTCGTGAACACCTGCCAGCGGGTGCAGCCGTCGAGGTACGCGGCCTCGTCGAGCGACATCGGGATCGTGTCCATGTAGCCCTTCATCACGTAGAAGCCCGCGCCGGAGCCGGCGGAGTAGACGAGGATCAGGGCGATCGTCACGCCCACGCCCTGCGTGAGCCCGAGGGACTTGAGGATGAAGTAGATCACGACGACAGACATGATGCCCGGGAACATGCCCAGCACCAGCACGATGTTCATGAACGACCTGCGGAAGCGGAAGCGCATGCGGCTCATGCAGAACGCGACGCACAGGACGAAGAACACGCTGATCGCGCACGTGAAGACCGAGATGACCAGCGTGTGCATGAACATGCGAGGGAAGTTGAGCACGTGGTTGTCGGTGAACAGCTTCACGTAGTTGTCGAACGTGTACTCGGTCGGGAAGAACGTCTCGTTGTACGGTCCCGGGTTCTTGTTGAAGCTCTCGAGGAACACCCACACGATCGGGATGACCCAGATCACGGCGAGCACCGCGAGCAGCAGGTGGCTGAGCACGTCGCCGACGATGCGGCGCTTGCGCCAGTCGTGCCAGAACGGGTGGTTGGCGGCCGGGGCGGCCGGCTCGGAAACGGTCTGATTGCTGCTCATCGGAATCCTCCCTCGTCCTTGTAGGAAGCGCTGGAACGGTAGGTGATCAGCGAGACCACCGCGAGCGTGATGAATGTGAAGATGCCGATGACGGCGCCGAGGTTGTAGTCGCCGCGATCGACGGTGAGCTTGTACAGCCAGGTGATCAGCAGGTCGGTCTTGCCGGCCGTGTCGCCCACCGGCGTCGGGTTGCCGCCGGAGAGCAGGTAGATCACGTTGAAGTTGTTCACGTTGCCGGTGAACGTCGTGATGAGGTACGGGGTGAGCACGAACACGAGGTACGGCATCGTGATCTGGGTGAACGCCTGCCACCAGTTCGCGCCGTCGAGTCGCGCGGCCTCGTATTGCTCGGCCGGGATGTTCTGCAGGATGCCGGTGATCTGCATGATCGTGAACGGGATGCCGATCCACAGGTTCACGACGATGACGGTGACGCGCGCCCACGTGGTGTCGGTGAAGAACGGCAGCGCCTGGTCGATCCAGCCCCACTGCATGAGCAGTCGGTTGACCGCGCCCTCCGGCTGGAGCATCTGGTTGATGACCAGCAGAGAGACGAACTGCGGCACCGCGATCGACAGGGAGAACACCGCGCGCCAGAAACCCTTGAAGCGGGTGGTCCGGCGGTTGATGATCATCGCGAGAAACAGGCCGAGGAAGAAGTTGAGGAACGTCGCGAAGAACGCCCACACGAGCGTCCACACGAGGACCGACGTGAACTGCGTGGCGTTGACCTCGCCGGTCGCGCTGAACAGCTGGCCGAAGTTCCTGAAGCCGACCCAGTCGAACAGGAGCACGTGGTCGGAGTCGTAGTTCGTGAACGCGATGCACATCATGATGAGCGTCGGCAGCACGGTGAAGACGAGGATGCCCAGCACCGGCAGCGCCATGAACGCGACCTGGCCGTTGCGGTCGGTGATGTTGCGCACGTCGTCGCGCAGGGTCGGGGCCGAGCCGGTCTCGCGCGCGAGCAGCTGCGCCTTGTACGCGCTGCGCACGGCGTACGACCAGAACACGAGGAACAGCGCGGTGATGAACACGGCGGCAATGCCCGCCACCATGAGCAGGACCGAGTTGTCGCCCGGGTCGTAGTACCAGTATCCGTCGATCTTGCGCCTGGACTGCGTGCGCGAGCCGAGCGTGACGAGGCCGGCGAGCGCGGGGACGCCGGAGACGGCCATGTACGCGATGTACGCGATCTCGACCGCGAGGAACAGGAGGCCCTTGGCGACCTGCCTGCGGGCGATGTTGCCGGCGCCGAGCACGAGGAACGAGAGCCGGGTCGGGGCGTCGCCCCGGGAGGCGGCCCCGCGCAGGGTGTAGCGCGAGGGCGGGATGGCGTCGGCCGACCTGCGGCGGGTGCGCCGGACCGGCTTGGGTGATGTGGTTGCTTCCATGATGTGTCCTTGAATCGTCCTTGATCGTCCTTTATCGCTTCGTCATCGGTTTCAGAGCATGCTCTCGTAGGACTTCATCCACTGCTCCGTCAGCTTGGCCGCGTTGTCGTGGGTGACTTCCCTGTTGTAGATGGACTTGCCGAAGTTCTCGCACGGTCCCCAGAAGTTGCTCATCGGGGCGATGGACGGCTGCACGACGGACGTGTCGGCGATGGTGTCCATCTGGGCTTGGGCGACGGCGTCCTTCTCGACGGCCGGCTCGGAGGCGAGCGTGGTGTCCGAGGGGATGACCGAGCGCATCTCGTAGTGCCTGCGCTGCGAGTACGTGGAGGAGAGGAAGGCGGCGAACTGGTCGGCGGCCTTGGGGTGCTTGGTGTACGGGTTCCACGCATAGACGGCGGAGCCGGCGAACGCACGCATCTGCACCTGCCTGCCGCCCAGGGTGAAGCTCGGCAGCTTGGCGACTCCCCAGTCGTCGCCGAGGTTCTCGCGCACGGTGGCGGCGTCCCAGTTGCCGGTGAAGACCACGTCGACCTTGCCGGACTTCAGGCCCGCCAGGCCGGAGCCGTTGGCGTCGAGCACGAAGTTCTTGTTGGCGCGCAGGTCGACGAGATAGTTCGTGACGGCCGCGCCGGTCTCGCCGCCGAACTGCACGCCGGACTTGGCATCGGTGCCGTCCTTGCCGAACAGGGTGCCGCCGGCGCCGATGTAGAAGGCGGGCAGGTACCAGGAGTTGGTCAGCGGGAAGGAGACCTTGCCCTTGGCGAGCATCGCGTCGAGCGAGGTGATGTCCTGCTCGGTGAACTTGCTCTTGCGGTAGTACATGAACCAGGTGTTGCCGGCCAGCGGGACGCCGTAGACGTTGCCGTCGGGGGCGGTGACGGAGTCGAGCATCGTCTTGTTGCCGGCGGTCTGCTTCTCGAGCTGCTTCATGGTCGGGTCGCTGACCTGGCCGATCGCGCCGGCGTCGAGCAGGGTGCCGAGCTGGTCGGAGGCGAACGTGTAGACGTCCGCGGCGACGGTCGGGTCCTGCTTGGCGATCGTGGCGGCGTCGGCGGATGCGACGACCTGGTTCTTCCATTCGATGCTGTATTCGGGGTGACGCCTCTCGAACTCCTGCTCCATGGTCTGCAGCCACGAGTCGGAGTCGACCTGGTCCTCCTGCGACGCCCAGACGACGAGCGTCATGCGTTCGGCGCCGCCGTTCGCGGCCGTGCCGGAGCCGCACGCGGCCAGCATGCCGAACGACAGCACGCACGCCGTGACGGCCGCGAGGGCCTTCTTCCATCGTGCAATCATCGTTGATTTTCCTTTCCTTCGGGGCCGCCCACCTTGCGGCTCCCCACCTCGCGCCGCCTTCCGGCCACTGCCTCGTCGTGCGGCGCGACGTTCACGTCGATGACAGTGTACGAAATTCTGCATACGTATGCAAACTCTCTGCGTTTCCTATCGCACCACGCCTCAGTCTTCCTTGATTTTCCAACGATTCTCGACCACAATCGCCCGATTGACAATGTTCGCATAAATCGCATACTCTAAGGAAGCGAATCTACAGTCTGACATAAGGAGCAACCGCAGGGCACCCGGTCATCGGCCGGGCCGACCGCGACGGACACAGACCGCCGACGCCGGCACCCACGGGCACGTACGCCGACCGTTGTCTCCCGCCGGGATCCGCCGGGGCAAGAACCCGCGGCATCCGGCCTCCGGAGGCGGAACGATGCTCCGTCAGACATCACGACGAGGAGGTCCATCATGAACGACACCCAATCCCCCACCACCCCGCACCCGTCCTGGCTCGCCGACGCGTGCTTCTACGAGGTCTACCCGCAGTCGTTCGCCGACTCGAACGGCGACGGCATCGGCGACCTGCCGGGACTGACGGCGAAGCTCGACTACATCGGGGAGCTCGGCTGCAACGCCCTGTGGATCAACCCGTGCTACGACTCCCCGTTCAGGGACGCCGGCTACGACGTGTGCGACTACACGCGCGTCGCGCCGCGATACGGCACGAACGACGACCTCGTCGCCCTGTTCGAGGCCGCCCACGAGCACGGCATGCACGTCCTGCTCGACCTCGTGCCCGGCCACACCAGCGAGGAGCACGCATGGTTCCGCGCCTCCGCACGCCCCGATCCGGCCGACCGGACCATCCCGGCCGAGCGCATAGTCCCCGCGGCCCAGGCCGCCCCGGTCGCGGGAACCACGGACGCCGACGCCGATGGAATCTCCCCGCGCGAGAACGTCTCCGAACGCTACATCTGGACCGACTGCTGGATCTCCGGCGGTGACGGACTGCCGTTCATCGGCGGCGAGACCGAACGCGACGGCACGTACATCCTCAACTTCTTCAAGTGCCAGCCGGCCCTGAACTACGGGTTCGCGCATCCGAAGCAGCGCTGGCAGAAGCCCGCGCTCGGACCCGACGCGCTCGCCACGTGCGACGCGATGGTCGACGTGATGCGCTTCTGGCTCTCCCGCGGCGCCGACGGCTTCCGCGTGGACATGGCCGACAGTCTCGTCAAGCACGACGAGTGGGGCAAGCCGTTCACGATCCGCACCTGGCAATACATGTTCTCGAGGATCCGCCCCGAGTTCCCCCAGGCGGCGTTCGTCGCCGAATGGGGCCGCCCGCACGAGTCGATGCAGGCCGGCTTCGACATGGACTTCTATCTCGACTGGCGTTGGGACGGCAATCCGAACGGCTACAACATGCTGCTGCGCGACACCGATACGCCGCTCACGCGCGAGGGCGACAAGAGCTACTTCAACGCCGACTCCGGCGCGTCGATCCGCCCGTTCCTCGAGCAGTACGAGCCCCAGCTGCGCGACTGCGAGCGCGCGGGCGGCCGCTTCGACCTCATCACGTCGAACCACGACACCCTGCGCGTCGGCCAGCGTCTGACCGAACGCGAGCTCAAGGTCGCGTACGGCATGCTGCTGACGATGCCGGGCTGCCCGTTCGTCTATTACGGCGACGAGATCGCGATGCGCTACCGGGCGCTGCCCACCAAGGAGGGCGGCTACGTGCGCACCGGCAGCCGCACGCCGATGCAGTGGACGCCGGACGAGCCGAACCTCGGATTCTCGACGGCCGACCCGGCCGACCTGTATCTGCCGGTGGAGGCGACCGGCGACTCCCCGGTCACAGCGGCCGAGCGTATGGTCGACCCGGATTCGCTGTGGCGCTGGATGCAGGCCGTGCTGCGGTTCCGCCACGCCGCCCCGGCGCTGGCGTCCGACGCCGCGTTCGAGGTGCTCGCCGGCGACGGGCGTTTGTTCTCCTACCGCCGCACCGCCGTGCGCCCGTCCGACGGCGACGGCTCCCCCGAGTCGGTCATCGTCGCGATGAACCCGGGCCGCGAGACGCTGCGCCTGCCGCTGCTCGAACCGGACCGCGCCCGCGAGGTCGCGTTGTCCGTCGGCGGCCCGTCGATCGAGGACGATGGACTGACGCTGCCGCCCCAGTCCATCGCGATACTGCGCTAACCACGTTATAAGGGGTACTTTCCCTCCGTTGCGGACGTCCATCTCGACTACGAGGGGTACCTCCATGAGGTATTCCCCTCCGAAAACCGCATGACCGCAATGCCATCGAGCCGATCCTGCTCCCTCATACCAGGGGCAGGTACCCCCGGTAACCGAGATGGACGTCCGCAACAGCGGAAAAGTACCCCTTGCAGCGCAGATACCCTGCATCGGGGCTGTATATGCACTCCCATACCCATCCTCGCACCCAAAACACCCTCGCATTGCAAACGATGTCAATGCGAGGTATGGTCATATCAACAGCATTCGCCTACACCATGAGCCGTTGCGCCGCGCAGTTGCAGCGCAACGGTCGGCGCGCGGCGCGGCGCGGTCGCCGCACGACACCAAAGGAGCATTCATGAGCGATCCCGAATCCGTCATCACCCCGGACACCGCCGGAACGACGAGCGCGACGGCCCCCGAAACCACGGGCAAAACCAACACCCAGCGCACCGAGAGCCCCGAACGTCTGGCACGGCCGTTGATCAGGCTCGCGAAGGCCGCCGGCGTGGCCACGTCGTACATCGACCAGCTCGGCACGTACGTCGAGATCGAGGACGACGTGCTGGTCGACGTGCTCGGCGCACTCGGCGTCGACGCGTCGTCCGATGAGGCCATCGCGCGCTCGCAGGCCGCAATCGATGAGCAAAACAGCAAACGTTTGCTTTCCTCGAAGACCATCGTCGTCACGGTCGACGAGACGTCGGCGGCGCATCGCATCGACGACGCGGCACGCACCATCCGCCTGCACTGCCCGGAAGGAGCGGAACCGAGCGCGACCCTCACGCTGGAGGACGGCACCACGCTCCGCAGCGACGCCGCCGACCTCATGCCCGACCTCAACAGCGCCGACCGCTTCCTGACCCTGCCCGACGATCTGCCGATCGGCTACCACACGCTGCACGTCGAACTGACCGACGACGAGGAGGCCGGGGCCAACGCCGAGCGCGAAGCCGAGGCCACGCTGATCGTCGCGCCGAAGCGCATCGCCCTGCCCGAGGCGGTCGAGACCCGCCAGCGCTGGGGCTGGATGACGCAGATGTACTCCGTCCGTTCGCGCGACTCGTGGGGCGTGGGCGACTACGGCGACCTCAAGCGCCTCGCCGCCGACGCGGCCGCGAAGTCCGGCGCCGACTTCATGCTCATCAACCCGGTGCACGCGGGCGCGCCGATCCCGCCGCTCGAGCCATCGCCGTACCTGCCGGAGTCGCGCCGCTTCCTCAACGTCACATACATCCGCCCGCAGGACGTGCCGGAGTACGACGAGCTCGGCGCGAAGGACCGCGCGAAGGTCGACGAGCTGCACGCGCTGGTCGCCTACCGCAACGACGACCCGAATCCGATGGACCTGAACGAGGCGTGGCGCGCGAAGCGCCGGGCCCTGCGCGTGATCTTCGATGCTCCCCGATCCCCGGAGCGCGAGGCCGCGTTCGAGGAGTTCAAGCGTCAGGCCGGACCGGACCTCGACGCATTCGCCACGTGGTGCGTCGCGTTCGAGGTGTGGGGTGCGCCGTGGGAGCCGGACTCCTGGTTCGGCCGCACGAACCGCGAGTCGCCCGAGGTCAGGAAGCTGGTCGAGGAGCACCACGACCTGTTCGAGTTCAACCGCTGGCTGCAGTGGATCGCCGACGAACAGCTCACCGCCGCGCAGCGGGCCGCGAAGGACTCGGGCATGGCACTGGGCCTCATGCTCGACATGGCCGTCGGCGTGCACTCGCTCGGTGCGGACGTGTGGTGGAGCCCGGAGCGCTTCGCCGTCGGCTCGGTCACGGTCGGCTGTCCGCCGGACTTCTACAACCAGCAGGGCCAGGACTGGGGCCAGCCGCCGTTCAACCCGCGCTATCTCGAGGCGACCGGCTACCGGGTGTACCGCGAGATGGTCCATTCGATCTTCTCGCACGCCGGCGCGGTGCGCATCGATCACGTGCTCGGCCTGTTCCGCCTGTGGTGGATCCCCCGCGGCAAGGGCGCGAAGGGCGGTGCGTACGTGATGTACGACCACGAGGCGATGCTGGCCGTGCTCGCGATCGAGGCGACGCGCGCGAACGGCATGGTCATCGGCGAGGATCTGGGTACGGTGCCCGACTACGTGCGCCGCATTCTGGCCGACCACGGCGTGCTCGGCACCGACGTGGAGTGGTTCGCGCGCGTCGACGATTCGCCGAACGCGGGTGACCCGTACAAGCCGCCGACCGACTACCGCCGTCAGGCGCTGGCGTCGGTCACGACGCACGATCTGCCGCCGACCGCCGGCTATCTGGAGTTCGAGCACGTCAAGCTGCGCGAGGAGCTGCATCTGCTGAGCGAGCCGGTCGAGGAGTTCGCGGCGTCGGCGCGCGCGGAGCGCCGGGCGATGCTGGATCGTCTGGTCGAGGGCGGATGGCTGTCCGAGGCGGCGGCCGCGGACGTGCCGGGCCATGAGCAGGAGATCGTCGAGGCGATGCATGCGATGCTCAGGGCCACGCCGTCGGTGCTGCTGCAGGCGGCACTCGTCGACGGCACCGGCCAGCACGCGACCGTCAACCAGCCGGGCACGTCCGACCAGTACCCGAACTGGCGCATCCCGCTGCAGGACGCCTCGGGGCACGTCGTGCACACCGACGAGGTGTTCTCCAACCCGCGCGTCCTCTCGCTGGCCAGGGTGATGGGCTGAGCCGTAAAGCAAACAGCCCGATGGGCTGTTTGTAGGCGAAGGCGAGCCGACAGGCGAGCTGCCCCAACCTGCCGGTTCCCGATTTTCGCCCTTCCGAAATCGGGAACCGGAAAAGCGCATCAACGCACATGCCCGGAATCGGCTTTCGGCCGGATTCCGGGCTTTTCCATGTGCGATCGCACACCACCTCAGTTCCCGATTTCCAAGGGGCGAAAATCGGGAACCGGGCGCCTACAGATACGCCCTCATCGCGCGCTCGAAGACCGGCACATGCAGCATCGTCAGCGTGCCGTAGCCCATCACGACCAACAGGAACAGGCCCTGGGGCATATAGAACCAGCAGGCGGCCAGCAGTCCCAGCCACAGCGCGTCCATCGCGACCATCGCGAGCGTGTATCCGATCCTCGTCACGCCGAACACGTACGCATTGACGAACGTCCGACCGACCGGATTGTCGAAGCGCGACTGCAGCGCGAACGCCCATTCGAAGCCGATGAGCCACAGCGCGGTCAGGCCGAACTTCGGCACGAGCAGCGGCGTGATCTGCAGCACGACCCACGCGTAGGCGAGCCCCGCGCCGACGATCAGAAACGGCAGCCACAGGAGGGTCGCCTTGGCGAAGTTCGCGCGGAACGCCCGGAAGTAATGGCGGGTCACTCCCCCGCCCTCACCGGCGAGCGACCGTCGGGTCGCGTCGAATCCGGCCGACAGCGCGGCTCCGGCCGTGACGATCGGCAGCGAGGTGACGACCATCAGGATGTTGACCCAGATCGCGTCGACAAGATCGGACAATCCTCGCATGAGTCTGGAATCGGGGGAAAGGAATGTCATCGTCGAACCTCCATCGCCGTTTTGCATACGTATTCATGATATCGTTGTCATTGTCATATGGCGAACCGACGGCGATGCACGGGAATCCGCGCCACACCGCGGTCGGCATATGGACCACATGCGAACGGCGAACGTACGCGCGAAAATCGTGCATATCAATGTCGAATATGTCCACGAAGGCCCGAACACCGCGCGTGACGGACATCGGCACGACATAATGTACGAACGTACGCAGCAGCCGAACGGCATGGCACAACGCAGCACAGAAAGGACGGACGCGACATGACCGCGAACAACGCACGCGACGACTGGTGGAAGCAGGCCGTCGTCTATCAGGTCTACCCGCGCAGCTTCAAGGACGTGAACGGCGACGGGCTGGGCGACATCGCCGGCGTCACCGAGAAGATGGACTACCTCAGGGACCTCGGCGTCGACGCGATCTGGCTGAGCCCGTTCTACCCGTCGGACCTCGCCGACGGCGGCTACGACGTCATCGACTACCGCGACGTCGACCCGCGTCTCGGCACGATGGCCGACTTCGACGCGATGGTCGCGGCCGCGCACGGCGCCGGCATCAAGGTGATCGTCGACATCGTGCCGAACCACACCGCCGACAAGCACGTGATGTTCCGCGAGGCCCTGGCCGCAGGCCGCGGCTCGGCCGAGCGCGACCGCTACATCTTCCGCGAGGGCCGCGGGGATCACGGCGAGCTGCCGCCGAACGACTGGCAGTCGCTGTTCGGCGGCCCCGCGTGGCAGCAGGTCGACGACGGCCAGTGGTACCTGCACATCTTCGCCAAGGAGCAGCCGGACCTCAACTGGAACAACCCGGAGGTCCACGAGGAGTTCAGGAAGACGCTGCGCTACTGGTCCGACCACGGCGCGGACGGCTTCCGCATCGACGTGGCGCACGGCCTGGCCAAGGACCTCGAGTCGACGCCGCTGGAGGACATGCCCGCGGACAGCGTGCAGCAGGTGCTGTGCCACGACTTCACGAGCCCGCTGTGGGACCGCCGCGAGGTGCACGACATCTACCGCGAGTGGCGCGAGGTGTTCGACGAGTACGATCCGCCGCGCTTCGCGGTCGGCGAGGCGTGGGTGGTGCCGGAGCACCAGCATCTGTACGCCGAGACCGACGAGCTCGGCCAGGTGTTCAACTTCGAGTTCGCCGAGGCCAACTGGGATGCGGGCGAGTTCCGCGCCGCAATCCGCCACGGTCTCGAATCGGCCGCCGAGACCGGCGATTCGACCACCACGTGGGTGATGAACAACCACGACGTGCCGCGCAGCCCGTCGCGCTACGGGCTGCCGCAGGTGAAGACCCCCGAGCACCATCAGATCGCGCACGACTGGCTGCTGCGCGACGGCACCTCGTACGTCGAGGACCGCGAGCTCGGCACGCGCCGCGCCCGCGCCGCCGCGCTGATGGAGCTCGCGCTGCCCGGTTCCGTGTACATCTATCAGGGCGAGGAGCTGGGCCTGTTCGAGGTGGCGAACATCCCGTGGGACCGCCTCGAGGACCCGACGCCGTTCAACACGCGCCGCAACTTCACCGACAAGGGCCGCGACGGCTGCCGCGTGCCGCTGCCGTGGACGGCGACCGACGCGGAGGCGGCCGACTGGTCCGCGGACTTCGCCGACGGCACGTCCACGTCGTTCGGCTTCTCCCCCGCGGTTCGCCCCGACGGCACGCCCGCCGCCGAACCGCATCTGCCGCAGCCGCTGTGGTTCAGGGACTTCGCGGCCGACGTCGAGGCCAACGACGAAAGCTCGATGCTCAACCTCTACCGCCGCGCGCTCGCCATGCGCGCGAAGCTCCTCACCGCCACCGGCGACACCTCGACGGTCGATTGGCTGGACGACGAGGGCTTCGGCGACGAGGTCATCGCCTACGCCCGCCCGACGGCCGACGGCCGCACGCTCGTGTCCGTGACGAACTTCGGCGCGGAGCCGGTCTCCCTGCCCGACGGCGCGCTCCTGCTCGCCTCCGCCCCGCTCACCGACGACGATCGCCTCCCCCAGGACGCCGCCGCCTGGCTCGTGCGCTGACGTGCGCGGCCGCGTCCTTCCACGCGTCCGACAGCCCGACAGCAATCGCCCGCGGTCCTGCAGAAAACTGCATGGACGCGGGCGATTCCGCATCAGCGGGGATACGCTTGCAATCATGAGCAGTTCCAACCAGATCGGGCACGCACCGCATGGGTCGATGCCATTGCGCATCGGGGTATTGGACAACGATGCCCTGGCGTTGGACAGCATCGTGCGGATGCTGGAGATGCAGAGCCGCGGAGTACGGCGCAAGGTGACGGTCTGGTCCACGACGTCGCCCGCCTACGCAATTCAGGAGTGCCGCACACCGAGCGCGCCGACCGACGCCCTGCTCATCGACATGGCGTTGAACGGCGTGACCGGACCACAGATCGCCGCGGAGATCATCAAACGCTCACCGGGGACCGTCGTCATCGGCATGACCTCGTACAATCTCGACACGTACCGGGGAGCGGCGACGCGGGCGGGCATCGCGACGCTGCTCGACAAGGCCGCGTTCGGCCCGAGATTGCTGCGCACCATCGAGAAGATAGTCGATGCACGCCAAGTAGTCAACGAGGCGCCGTCACCCGAAACCGCCGTCCCGACACCGGCATCGTCCGAGGTTAAGTCGACCCCGATAGGACACGAGTCATCGCCGAAACCGCTGACCGAGACCGAACGCACGATCGTCCTGCTGAGCCTCAGTCCGTTGAGTACCAAGCAAATCGGCGCGCGCATGGGCATCACCGCGGACACGGTCTCCTCGCACCGCCGCAACATCAAACGCAAACTGGGCGTCGATACGTGGTTCGAGGCAATCGAATACTGCCGTTCTCTGCATATCATCTGAGCCATCATGAGATTACCGCCAATGAAAGCGAAGTCACTTACCAGTCATTTCCGATACCCGATCATGTCGCTGATTGCACTGACTCTTGGAGCGGCGGCCATAATAGAAACGGCGTACTACGCCTTCATCATGTTCGGCGATGTACTGTCCCCGAAAAACCTTGTCGGCAATGCCGTGGTGTTCGCCACATTAGTCGCGGCCGTCATATGGCAAGTGACGCAACCGGAACACGGGGCATACGCCACAATCGTGGCCACCGCATTCGCAACGATAAAACTGATTCCGACTCCATTCACGGTATTCTTGCTGGCGATTGCATCGCTGTCGGCAATTACCGTGCATAGGCCGGCAAGAGGCGCCCTATGCGGCACGGCATACGCGATATTGATGATTCTCAACGGCTATCTCAACCCCGTCGGCTCGATGGGAGGAGGGAGCGCATATACCTTCTCTGGGTTCATCGCAGCCGCAGTCGCAATCGGGTACTGCATTCGCATCACCGTGCAGCACGATACGGAACAACGAGCATACGCGGAAACGCGAAAGAATATGCGGATAGCCCGCGAATTACATGACCACACCACCAATGATCTGAGCGACATCATCCTGCTGATCAACAGGAACTCATCTGACGACGGATACGGCGAGGAGACCGTGCCGCAACCGACACATGCCATCGAGTGGGAGGATCTGACGACGATACGTAATATCGCCTTCGACGCATTGCATCACACCCGCGAAGTCATCCATACCCTGGAACAGGCTCCCAATCCACCATGTCCGACATCCCGATGCTCAACAATCAGCGATGACCCGTCATCGCATCACGCAACGGAGCATGGGGAAGACATTCCTCTGGAAGCGCAGATTCAACGCCACAAGCAGCGACTGGAACGATTGGGATACCACGGCGAAGTCATACTACTGGGAGAATTCGATGCGCTTCAGGGTGCCTTCCGTCCAGTAATCAGAGATTTTCTACGAGAACTATTCGCCAACATAGTCAAGCATGCGGATCCTAGCAAAGAATATACTCTGATGATTTCGGTCGCGGACTGGCAATGCGTAATCGATATGAGCGACTTTCCCTCGGTCCAACTCTCTCCCGAACCGCATGATCACGGACCGGACCATATCGGCATGCATTCCGGTTTGAATCGTTACCGCGACATCATCAGCCGAATGGGCGGGACCTTAACGATCAACGATGACTCGCCGTGGACGCTGCATGCATCAATACCGATTGTCGACATCCAATCGAATCCCTATCCGCAAATCCAACGGTAATATGACGGACACGAATCGGCACCGACACCGGACGCAACGGAATCGAGCGGACGCATCTCGGATATTTCGGCTTCGCGGAAATCAATCTCTATATTCCCCTGACGCAGCCGCCTGTCAAGCTGACTACGTGTTGATATTCTCAATGATTTCGCCACACGAATACCATCAATGGTGATATACGAATCCGTAGCGGTGGTACCGCACATCGCAAGAAATGCCGCAACAACCACAACAGCCGTCAATGTTCGCAGCCAATTACTCATAACCACCTTCGACAATGCCGTGCGCCGAACAAATCAACGCACGGCATGCTACACCATTGAATAGAGAGCTGTACTACCGAAAGGGCACAATCACTATCGAACTATAGTTACCTGATTGATGGTATTGCCGTAATGCCTACCAATCGTATAAGGACCGACCACGGGCGACACATGCGTTTCACCTTTATAGAGAATACGGTACTTCGCGTACCATTTTCCTGAATTCGACGTGGCCACGTTCGTCCAATTACCGGCGCGGATGCCTGTATCGTAGAACCCACGTTGACCTCCATTGGTGAAAGTAAGGCAAACATCCGTGGACCTACAAGGAACACGGGTGCCGCTCCTTGCCGCTACGGACTGGCTTTCCGCCTGGCGCGCCGCCGCCATCTGGGCGTCGGTCAGCGGTCTGGCCGCAGTGATCTCCGCCCTCTCGTTGAAATCGACCTCCAAATACCCTTCACTGTAGCGCTGCTCGAGTTGCGCTTCGGTGGTCACTCCAAGTGCACGAGACACCTGGACACCCCCGATGGTGATGTATCCGTCGTTCGATTCCGCGGCATAGGCGGTGCCGGTGAGCATACCGAGCAGCAACATCACAACCGACACCACCGCAATCACGGCATGCCCTTTTCCTGTCCTTATCGTCGACTGCATAGTCGTTCCTTTCGCTATGTTTGGCGGCAATGGCGGCGCGACATGTACTTCAGCGTCTGAAACCCCACTGCCGGGGACGAATCTAATCCAGTCAGGACAAGGTCATTGCCGCCATTGCAGAAAACTGCATGCCTATCCGTGGTCATCGACTCATATGCACGACGGCGACCGTCATATCCGTCATGTCTTCGCCCGCATAAGCATGCCTTCCGGCCTCCTTCACGGCCACATCAGCGGTATCCGTCAATCCCATAAACAGTGCCATCATCATGGCCACATCGCCGCCACTACGGGCAAACCCACACTTGTCGCCTGCATGTCATCCCCTTTCCCGACTTTGCGACAGCATCGGAAGATGCAACAAACGTTGTCGGACAATGCCTGATATCAAGCGCCGGTATCCGCAACGTATGCCGCATCGAACGTTACTGGCGTGTTCATCCGCCGTTAGCTGAGTCAATACACGGGCGACACAATCGCGGATTAGACCTGTGGTCAGCATTGGAAAGGCTAGGAAAGGAGCCAATCATGCAGGAAAGCAACAGCAGCCATCATTCGGATATGCACCACGACCTCGAGCGTCAGTTCGACAACTACGCGTACATGGAGTACGGCATCGAGCGGTGATCGCCCGTCTTTCCGGTTCCCGATTTTCAACTGTACGAAATCGGGAACCGGAGGACTGTGCGATTGAACATGGAAAAGCCCGGAATCAGGCGGAACACCGATTCCGGGCTTGTTCGATCATGAGCGGTTCCGGTTCCCGATTGTCGGATGCGCGGAATCGGGAACTGCGGGAGGGGTGTCAGCCCTTTACTGCGCCGCCTCCGGCCCTGCAATTAAGGACCGCCCTACGGGCGGGCTCAACCTGACCTCGCCACTGTCGTGGCTCAGCCCGGAGCGGCCGGAAAGCGCACCGCGCTTTCCTGAAGGGCGTTAGCCCTTCACCGCTCCGGCCATAACACCCTTGACGATGTACTTCTGGCAGACGAGATAGAAGACGATGATGGGGATGATGGCGAGGACGAGGCAGGCCATCATGGCGCCCATGTCGACCGAGCCGTAGCCGCCCTTGAGGTACTGCACGGCGACGGAGATCGTCTTGTACTTGCCGAGGTCGAGGGTCAGGTACGGCAGGAGGTAGTCGTTCCAGATCCACATGGCCTCGAGGATCGCGACGGACACGATCGACGGCTTCATGATCGGCACGACGATCTGGAAGAAGATGCGCGGCACGGACGCGCCGTCGATCATCGCGGACTCCTCCAGCTCGACCGGAATGCCCTTGATCACGCCGGTGAAGATGAACACCGCGAGGCCGGCGCCGAAGCCGAGGTAGACGATGCACAGGCCCCACGGAGTGTTGAGCTTCAACATGTCGGCGATCTTGGAGAGGGTGAACATGACCATCTGGAACGGGACGATCATGTTGAACAGGAACAGCGTGTACAGCAGCTTGGCCGCCCAGTTGTTGACGCGCACGATCCACCACGCGCACATCGAGGTGCACACGAGGATGAGCAGCACCGAACCGACGGTGATGAGCAGCGTCCAGCCGAAGCTGGCGAAGAAGTCGGTGGTCTCCACGCCGCGCACGTAGTTCTCCAGTCCGACGAACGCCTTGCCCGCGGGGATGGAGAACGCGTTGTTGGAGATGTACGCCTTCTGCTTGAACGAGTTGATGACCACCAGCACGATCGGGAAGATCCATGCCAGCGAGACGACGGTGAACAGGGCGGTCCAGAGCCCTCCGTGCTTGACCTTGTCGGCGTTCATCAGGCCGCCACCTCCTTGCTGGTCGTGAGCTTGTTCTGGATGAGCGCGATGACCGCCACCAGGATGAAGAACAGGACGGCCTTCGCCTGGCCGACGCCCTCCCAGCCCATGCGGCCGTAGAACGTGCGGGTGATGTTCATCGCGAGGCCCTCGGACATGTTGCTCGGGGCGCCGTTGGTCAGGGCGAGGTTCTGATCGTAGAGCTTGAAGCCGTTGGTCACGGTCAGGAAGGAGCACACCGTGATGGACGGCATCATCAGCGGGATGATGATCTTGAACATCGTCTGCGTGCCGGACGCGCCGTCGACCTGCGCGGCCTCGAGCACGTCGGTGGGCAGGGCCTGCATGCCGGCGATGTAGATGATCATCATGTAGCCGATCTGCTGCCAGCACACGAGGATGACCAGACCCCAGAAGCCGTACGTGGCCGAGTAGGTCAGGGCGCGCGACCAGTGGGCGAGGATGCCGTTGAGGAGCAGCAGCCAGATGTAGCCCAGGATGATGCCGCCGATGAGGTTCGGCATGAAGAAGACCGAACGGAAGATCGTCGAGCCCTTGATCGCCTTCGTGAGCATGTACGCGATGAAGAACGCGACCACGTTGATGACGATCGTCGTGACGACGGTGAACGCGGTGGAGAACCCGAGCGCGTGCAGGAACTCCTGGTCCTTGATCGCCTTCGCGTAGTTCTTGAGGCCGACGAACTCGCCGTCGGTCACGGTGGTGAACTCGCAGAAGCTCAGATAGACGCCCATGATGAAGGGCACCACAAACCCGATGATGAACGCGGCGAACGTGGGCAGCGCGAACAGCGCCCACCACCTTCGTATCGCCTTGCCTGCCATGCTGACCATGGTCGATTCCTTCCTCCTTGAAACGCCGCGCACCGCTGTGTGCCACGGCCGCGCCCCGCCGGCCACGGAGCCGGCTGACGCCGAGATTCATTTATGCCTTTCATCGTAACGTCGCGGCAACGCTATGTCAAACGTTGTCATTTACGGCGTTTCACTACACGAAACGGCCCGATGCGCTGCCCGGCATGCGCAACTCATAATCGGCCATTTTCCGCGACTTCTTTACCATGCAAACGGTACTACAAACGTTTGCAATGCAATCGTCGTCATCGCATGCCGCCCGGCGGCGACGTGTAAGCTGGTCGATACGCGGTCCTCATCGCGGAAAGTCTTTTCCGACGCGACATGCGCGTCGCGTCACACGGCAGTCGACCCAAACAAGGTGGTTCCATGAGCAGCAGCATCCAGGACGTCGCCAAGGCGGCGGGCGTCTCCATTTCGACCGTGTCGAGGTCCTTCACCCGCCCCGATCTGGTCTCGGCCAAGACCCGCGAGCGCGTGCTGGCGATGGCCGACGAGCTCAACTTCTCGCTCTCCCGCTCGGCCGCCGCACTCAAGTCCGGCCGCGCGCTGCGCATCGCCGTGCTGATGAGCGGCCACATCCGCCTGTGGTTCACCGCCTCCGTGATCGAAGGCCTCAACGAGATCTTCCACGCCGAGGGCTACGACATCTCGATCTTCCAGGTCTCCTCGATCGAGGAGCGGCGCGAGTTCTTCGAGATGCTCCCCGTGCGCCGCAACGCCGACGCCGTGATCGTCGTGTCGTTCGACATCGATAACGAGGAGACCGCGCAGCTGGCGACGGTCGGTGTGCCGATCATCGGCATCAACACGGCCGAGGCCGTCAGCCACGGGTTCGCGGCGGCCGTCAACATCGACGACGCGCAGGGCTCGACGCTGGCCGTGCGCCATCTGATGAACCTCGGTCATCGCGACATCGCGTACGTGAGCACTGACCGCGACATCTCGCTGAGCTTCTCCGTGCGCGGCCGATTCAACGTGTTCATGGAGTGCTGCCGGCGCGAGGGCATCGAACCGAAGGTCGTCGTGTGCAAGGTCGACGGCGACGGCCACTACCAGATCGGCGACGTGGTCACCCAGCTGATGAGCATGGGCACGATGCCGACCGCGATCGCCTGTCAGGAGGACGGCATCGCACTGCCGCTCATGTTCCAGCTCGAGCGCAACGGCTTCTCCGTGCCGGGCGACGTGTCGCTCATCGGCTACGACGACAGCTTCTACACCGACGACATCGGCCTGACGACGATCCGTCAGGATCCGGTCGAGATGGCACGCACGGCAGCGCGCATGACGATGGATCTCATCAACGGACGCGAGGTCGCCGACCCGTTCCGCGACGTGCCCGCGCAGCTCATCGTGCGCTCCAGCACCGCCCGCCGCCGCTGAGACTCCCGTGTCGGATTGGCTCCGACGCCCACACCCCATCTCAGCGGTACTTTTTCTCGTGATTCCCCCACCTCTCGAGAATATGTGCCGCTGAGCTCGGGCCAGAGGTACATATTCTCGGGATTCCCCCACTTCCCGAGAATAAGTACCGCTGAGATCGGGCCAGCGGTACATATTCTCGAGAGTCGGGATGATCTCGAGAATATGTACCGCTGAGACGACGACAACGACGAAACGGCCGCCGGTTCCCGATTCGATCGGGGGCCGGCGGCCGTTTCGCGAAGGAGAAGTCACATGAGGAAGCTCATGATAGCGGTGAAGAGACGGGCGGACCGGCGACGGACGAGGAGGAGGGGATTCACCCGCCGCCGGATCGCCGTTGAGGGGCGCCGGAAGCCCGGATCACTCGGATCCGATGTTCCCGGCGCGATGATCATCCGGGGCAGCCCGGAATCTCCGATCAGTGGGTCGCGGAGTACTCGGAGGCCCAGCCGTCGACGAACGCGGTCTTGACGGCGTTCCAGTCGCCGGTGCCCTGCGCGTACTCGAGCAGCGCCTGGCCGACCTTGTTCTTCCACTCCTCGGACGGCATCATCGTGAAGTTCCAGGAGACCTGGGTCTTGCCGGACTTCTGGTCCGCGACGGCGGCCTCGGTCAGCGGGTTGTCGAACTTGACGTCGTCGAAGGTCTTGAACGGGGTGGTGAAGCCCATGTCCTGGGAGAGGGACTTCTTGCCGGTGTCGGAGGTGATGACCCACTTGAGGAAGTCCTCGGTGGCCTTCTTGTCGGCGTCGGACGCCTTGTCGTTGATGCACCAGTAGTTCTCGGAACCGGTGGCGAGGCCCTGCTTCTCCTCGCCCTTGACGCCGATGTAGATCGGCATCATGCCGACGGAATCGGCCTTCATGCCGGCCTTCTGCAGGTCGGTCCAGGCCCAGGTGCCGTTCTGGTAGAAGGCGGCCTCGCCGAGCGCGAACTCGGAGTTGGCGTCATCGCCGGTCTTGGAGCTCAGCTGCGTGGGCTCGGTGGTGGAGTCGGTGATGTACAGGTCGAAGATCTTCTTGTAGTTCGGCAGGTAGGTGCCCTTGATCGTGGCCGGCTGCTCGGTGACCTTATCCTTCTGGAACTCGTAGTAGAGCGGGATGTTGGCCAGGTGGGTCTTGAAGCGCCAGTCGGAGGAGGAGTCGAAGCCGGCGGAGGTGAACGCGCCCTTGATGCCGAGCTCGTCCTTGCGGGCCTGCATGTCGTCGGCGACGGCCTTGAGGGTGTCGAAGTTGTCGATCTGGTCCATCGACGTGGCCTTGGCGCCGTCGAGGGCGAAGTACTTGTTGAGGATGTCCTTGTTGTAGATGATGCCGTAGGTCTCCATCACGTACGGCACGCCGACGACCTTGTCGCCGTCCTTGAGGGCGACGTTCTTGTTGGTGAGCTCCTTGTAGACGTCGGTGCCCGACATATCGGCGGTGTAGCGCTTCCAGTTCTGGTAGCCGACGGGGCCGTTGACCTGGAACAGGGTCGGGGCCTCGGTCTTGGCGATCTCCGACTTCAGGGTCTGCTCGTAGGTGCCGGACGCGGCGGTCTGGACCTTGACCTCGGTGCCGGTCTCCTTGGTGTACTCCTTGGCGAGGGCGGTCCACTGGTCGGCGGCCTCCGGCTTGAAGTTCAGGTAGTAGACCTTGCCCTTGGCGTCGTCGGAGCTGCTGCTGGAACCGCAGGCGGCGAGCGCGCCGATGGACATTGCGGCGATGGCGACCATGCTGATCGTCGACTTCAGTGTGCGATTCATCATCGAACCTTTCTCTTTCCTTGTCCTCCCCGGGCGGGTTGGCCGACCGGGTGTTGGCGTCGGCTTTGGCGCCTCGAAGTTGTTTCGACAGGACTCATTATGACGCATCTCGCGCCATTTTGCAAACGATGGCATTTTGCAGGGCGATTCTTGATGACACATCGTCAACTTCTGACACATAAACCGCATGGTTCCAGCGGTTTTTCTAAGAACGATTGATGCAAGCGTTCGCAACATTGAGAGCGCTCACAATGATTTTGGGGCGCAAAACGATAGGCACGGCGCGTCTTTGCGACACGCCGTGCCTATCGTTTGCAGAATGCGGGAGACGAAACGGGAGTCATGCGGGAACGACCGCAGCGGCCCGCCCCGGCCCCGCTCCCCTCGCCTCGGGGAAGGAACGCTGCCCCTAGCAGTTCCAGCGCTCGATGACGTTGTCCCCCTTGTACCGGCTCAGGATCGAGTAGTGCGCGGTGTCGAGGCGCAGAAGACGCGCGAAGTGCGGGTCCACGCCGAGCCACTGAGAGGTCAGGATGCGCAGGATGTGCGCGTGGGCGACGAGCAGCACGTTGCGTCCGGCGTCGAGCAGCGGCGTCACCTCGGCGATCGCCTCGCGCGCGCGGGCCGCGGCCTGATCGACCGTCTCGCCCGGACCGGCGTGCACCGGGACCGTCTCGCCGCTCGGCAGGGTCTCGGTCCAGTCGCCGTGCAGCGACTCGGGCAGCGACTGCGGACCGTCGCGCCACACGTCCCACGCGAAGCCGCTCGCCTCGCTCACCTGCTTGCGGGTGCGGCCCTCGGCTCCGCCATAGTCCCACTCGGCGATGCCGGCCAAGGTGCCGTGCCCCGGGAATCCGGCCAGTTCGGCGGTCTGCTGTGCGCGCTTCAGCGGGCTCGAGAAGACGCAGGAATCCTCGAATCCGTCGGGGAAGGCGGCGCGCAGACGTTCGCCGGCGTCACGTGCCTGCCGGCGGCCGACCTCGGTCAGGGGGATGTCCGTGCGTCCGGTGTGCTGCCCCGATTCGCTCCACGCGGTCTGTCCATGACGCAGCAGCACCAGGAAGCCGGAGCCGCCGCGGGCGTCGACGGCCACGGTGCCGTTCGTAGTATGTTCGCTCATGCCTCCACTCTAGCCCGTTAACGCTCTCGGTTCCAGCCAACAAGCCGGCGTCTCGAACGCGGAGCGACTAGACTGGGGCCTCATGAGTGATGAGACGACGCGCCGCCGACATGCCGCCAACGATTCCGGATTCTCCTCGACCGCCGACGAGGCCGTCGAGGCGCTGCACCGCGTCGACGAGAAGGTCGACGAGCTGCGCAACCGCCGGCTGAGCGACCCCGATTCGCTCGGCGACAAGCTCTTCAAGTGGGCGTTCCCGTCCATCATCGGCCTGGTCGCCGGCAAGGCGTTCCAGATGATGTGGGACCGCGGCGCGAGTTCGCGCAACCTCGCGCGCGGACGGGCCGCCGACGCGCCGCAGGGCTTCGTCGCGAGCATGCTCTTCGCCGCCGCGTCCGCGGCGTTCGGCGCGGTCGTCTCCCAGCTGTCCGACCGGGGCTCCAAGGCGTTCGTCGCCCGCCGCCATCGCCGTCACGCGGCCCGGCGCGGAAGGCGCTGACCGGCACTCCATCAACCACATCATCCGGTGACATCCGATATGAAGCATCTGTTCCGCGTCGGCACGCGCACCAGCCGACTGGCCATGTGCCAGACCGAGCTCGTCGTCGCGATGCTGCGCACGCACGCGCCCGACACCGAGTTCGAGATCGTACCGATCGTCACGCAGGGCGATCGCGACCGCACGTCCAGTCTGCACGTGATCGGCGGCAAGGGCGTGTTCGTCAAGGAGCTCGAACGCGAGCTCGAGGACGGCACCATCGACTTCGCGGCGCACAGTCTCAAGGACGTACAGCCGCGACTTCCCGACGGTCTCGTGATCGGCTGCACGCCGACGCGCGAATCGCCGTTCGACTGTTTGCTGAGCGCCGCTCCCCTCGCCTCGATCGACGATCTGCCGTGCTGCGCGCGCGTGGGCACGAACAGCCAGCGACGTCAGGCGCAGCTGCTGCACCACCGCCCGGACCTCGAGATCGTGCCGATCCGCGGCAACATCGACACCCGCATCCGTAGGATCGAGACCGAACGACTCGACGCGATCGTCCTCGCCGAGGCCGGTCTCAACCGTCTGCGGCCGGACACCGCCGGACTCCACCGCCTCACGATGCGCGACGTGCTGCTGCCCGCCGCGGGTCAGGGTGCAATGGCCGTCGAGTGCCGTGCCGATGACGCCGAGACGCTGGGACTGCTCGCGCGCATCGATGACGCCGAGACGCGCATGGCCGTGACCGTCGAGCGCGATTTCATGCGTGCGATCGGCGGCAACTGCACCCTGCCGATCGGCGCCTACGCCCGGTTCGCCGATGCCGACACCGACGCCTCCCCGGCCGTGCTGACGCTCGACGCGATGATCGCCGTCCCGGACGGGTCGCGAATCTATCGCGCCCGATCCACCGCCCGGATGGCCACGACCGGCATCGCCGACGTGTCGAACGCACTGGTCGACGCGGTAGTCCGCGACCTGCACGCCGCCGGCTCCCCGCTGTAACCACAGCCGTCCCCGCCCCCTCCGTGCGAAACGTCCGATACTGAAGAATCGGACGGAATGAGGCCCGTTGGGAGAGTGCGTCGCGTCCGATACTACAGAATCGGACGTTACGGGCCCCACCAGGGGAAGGTATTCCGTCCGATACTGAAGAATCGGACGTTACGGGCCCACCAAGGGAGGATATTCCGTCCGATTCTGTAGTATCGGACGTTTCAGATACCCATATCGCGTCCGAAACGTCCGATTCTGCAGTATCGGACGCGCCAGCCGCCCTGCGGCCTCTTATTGCGTCCGATTCTGTAGTATCGGACGAAATGCCCTTCCCAGCACACACCCATAACGTCCGTTCCTATAGGATCGGACGTCGGCGGGCGCGTTTGCACACGCTATCGGATTTTGGAATACCCTGATTCGGCCGTGTGCGGTCAGCACGTTTGCGCACTGCTGATCGCACACGGTACTGTGGTGCGCCGTTGGGGAAGTTTCTGATACGCAATGCGTGAATGTGGTGTTATTTGCGCGATTCGAATGAGGGGAAGCGGGCTATGTCGTTCAGCAGTCGCAAGAACACAACGAACACGGGAGACAACGGCGGGCACATTGATGGACACGGCGGTCCGTCATCACATCGGTTCGGCCAGATCAACCAGTCGGGGCAGCTCGACCGATCTGACCAGTTCGACCGACCTGACCAACTCAACCGGTCCGACCAGTCGTGGCGACTCGATCGGCACAACCAGTTCGACCGACCGGGCCAATTCAACCGGTCCGACCAGTCGGGGCAGCTCGATCGGCACAACCAGTTCGACCGACCGGGCCAATTCAACCGGTCCGACCAGTCGGGCAGCTCGATCGGCACGACCAACTCAACCTACCGGGCCAACTCAACCGAACCGATCAGTCGGTCCAACCCAATCGGCACGGCTCGTTCGACCGGCCCGACCAATCCGACCGGGCAAATCACCCCGGTCATCCGCGGATCCTCGCCCGACTGACGCGAGGCGCCGCGGCGCTCGTCGCGGCGACCGCACTCGTCGCGACGGCGGCCTGCGGCACCGCCGGATCGGGAGTAACGGACACCGACCCCGCAGGCGCGGGCGGCACCGCGAACGGCGCGAACCCGTCCGACCGGGCGACCACCGGGCGGGAATCGTCCATCACCGTCGGCACCACCGACAAGGTCGTGAGCCTCGACCCGGCCGGCATCTCGGAGCTCGGCTCCATCCAGACGGCGTACCAGATCTACGCGCCGCTGTTCGCCCAGCGCGGCGGCAAGTCCGACATCACGCCGAACCTCGCCGCGGACGGCGGCACGTGGAACGCCGACGGCACGACCTTCACCGTCAGGCTCAAGCCGAACCTCAGGTTCGCGAACGGCCACGCGCTCACCAGCAGCGACGTGAAGTTCAGCATCGACCGCATCAAGGGCATCGCCTCGCCGAACGGCGCGTCCTCGGTGTTCGCGAACATCGCCGACGTGGCCGCGCCGGACCCGACCACCGTGGTGTTCACCACCTCGGTCAGGAACGACGTGACCCTGAAGCCGGTGCTCAGCATGACGGCATCGGGCATCGTCGACGAGCAGACCTACCCGAAGGACAGGCTCGCCACCGACGCGCAGGTCGTCAAGGCCGACGGGTTCAGCGGCGCCTACGCGCTCAAGGAATACAAGGCGAACGACCACGCGCTGTTCGTGCGCAACGCCGCCTACCGCGGCATCGAACCGGCGCGCAACCGGCAGGTGACGACCGCGTACTACGCGGATTCGTCGAACCTCAAGCTGGCCGTGCAGCAGGGCGACGTGGACGTGGCGTACCGCTCCCTGACCCCCACCGATCTGACCAGTCTCAGGAAGGACGGCGAGCTCAGGATCGTCGACGGCAACGGCGGCGGCGGACGCTACCTCGCGTTCAACCTGCGCACGCAGCCGTACGGTTCGAAGCAGTCGGACGCCGATCCGGCCAAGGCCACGGCCGTGCGCCGGGCGGTCGCGGACCTCGTCGACCGCGAGGCGCTCGCGAAGAACGTGTATCAGGGCACGTACAAGCCGCTCTACTCATTCATCCCCGCCGGCCAGGCCGGATTCGTCGACACGATCAAGGGCGCGTACGGCGACGGCTCGGGCAAGCCGGACGTCGCCAAGGTGCGCGAGACCCTCGCCAAGGCGGGCGTCGAGACGCCGGTGCAACTCAACATCCAGTACAACACGGACCACTACGGGCCGTCGTCCGCCGACGAGTACACGGCGATCAAGACGCAGCTCGAGGACGGCGGGCTGTTCTCGGTGAACGTGCAGCAGTCCGAATGGGTGCAGTACTCGAAGCAGCGCGTCGCCACCGACTCGCAGGACGGCTCCTACCCCGCCTACCAGATCGGCTGGGCGCCCGACTACCCCGATCCGTCCGACTATCTGACGCCGTACTTCGCGTCCGACGGATTCGTCAGCAACGGGTACGCGAACGACGAGGTCGCCGCGCTGCTCAAGCAACAGGCCGGACAGACCGATCCGGCGCAGCGTCTCGAGACCATCAAGAAGGCGCAGGAGGTCGCGGCCGGGGACCTGCCGATCCTGCCGCTGCTGCAGAGCGTGTCCCAGGCGGTGACCGGCGACGACATCACCGGTGTGGTGATGGACACGAACTTCGTGCTGCGCTACCCGTCGCTCGAGCGCAAGTAGCGGTCACTGCGCGTCGGCGAGCAGGTCCGGCAGCGCATCGGCCAGACGCTGCTTGACGCGGCGCACGAGAGCCGGGTCGATGCCCTTGCTGGAGACGGTGAAGATGAGGTTGCCGTGCTCGACGACGGCCACATTGAAGAAGTCCGATTCGCTCGGGTCGCCGGTGTTGTTCACCAGCTGGCCGGGCTCCGCGTCGGCGACGACCCGATGGTTCACGTCCTGGTCGTCGGTGCAGGCGATGACGATGCGCGCGCCGTCGAGGTCGCCGGTCGCGTAGGGCTTGCACCTCCAGTCGATCGCGCCGTCGTCCGCCTCCGCCGCCAGTCGTTCGTCCAGTTCGGGCGCGACGACCGTGACCTTGGCGCCGGCGGCCAGCAGATGCGTGACCTTGCGCGTGGCGACCCTGCCGCCGCCGACCACGACCGCGCGCTCGCCCTTCACGCGCAGGTCGACCGGGTATGGGCTCGGCGCGAAGGCATCGGCCTCGGGCTCGGCCTCGAAGGCCTCGGATTCGAGGGTTTCGTCGGATCCGTTCACATTCATATCGCTCATATCATGCTCCAATCACGCGTCGAGCAGTGAGGCGACGCCGCCGACCACGATCAGCGCGGGGGCGCCGAGACCGGCCGCATCGACCTCGCGCTCGATCGTCTCCAGCGTACCGCCGACCGCGCGCTGGTTCTCGCGCGTGGCCCATTGGATCACGGCGACCGGCGTATCGGCCGGCTTGCCGTTGGCGACGAGGTTCGCGACGATGCGCCCCAGCGACTCCATGCCCATGAGGAATACCAGCGTGCCCTCCATGCCTGCGATGTTCGCCCAGTCGAGCTCGTGCCCCTCGCGCTTGCGATGGCCCGCGATCACATGGAAGCTCGACGCGAAGTCGCGGTGCGTGACGGGGATGCCGACCGCCGCCGGCCCCGCGATCGCGCTGGTGATGCCGGGCACGACCTCCACTTCGACGCCCTGCGCCCTGAGGTACGCGCGCTCCTCGCCGCCGCGTCCGAAGACGAACGGATCGCCCGATTTGAGCCGTACCACGCGCTTGCCGTCCTTGGCGAGGCGCGCGAGCAGGTCGTTGATCTCGCGCTGTTTGACCGGGTGATGGTGCGGGGACTTGCCCACGTCGATCCGCTGCGCGTCGGGCCGCGCGAAGTCGAGGAGCTCGGGGTTGACGAGCCGGTCGTAGACGATCACGTCGGCCCGTTCGATGCGGTCTCTGGCGCGCAGCGTCAGCAGGTCCGGGCTGCCCGGCCCCGCCCCGACCAACGACACCAATCCGCTCATGGTTGTCTCCCCTTCTCGGTCATGTTCCATCACATTCGGGAACGTATCATCATCATTGTGCATGATTCATCCGCCATGACATCGGTTCTGTTCACCATCGAGGGGACGCGCGTCGATGCGGGGACTCGACGCGCGCTGGTCGAGGCCGGGGTCGCACCCATATATTGCCCGTTGCGCGAGCTGCGCGCGGTCGAGCCGGATGCGGACGGTTTGCGCGCGATGCTCGCCGCGGACACGGTGATCGTCACCAGCGGATTCGCGTTGCAGGTCTACCTCGCGCATCCGCGGTGGCGGACGGAAAGCAGGAACCCGAACTCACCCACGTTGATCGTGCTGAGCGCGCGCATGGCGCGGACAGCCCGGGCGGCGGGGATACGGAACGTACTGGTCCCGGACGAGGAGAGCCAGCGCGGGGTCGCGGCGCTGCTACGGAGGATGCAGGGCGTCACGTCCATCGACGAATCGTCTCGCGCGGGGACGGCCGCCCCGATATCGATGACGGACGACAGCCCCAGGATTCCCAAGGTCATAGCCCCCATCGTCGCGCCTCTCGTCGGACGTTGCGCGGTGCATCTGTGCGGCTCGCTGTCGGTGCCGCACGACGCGCTGCCGCCGGGCGTCGCACGCGTGCAGGTGTACGAGAATCATTGGGACACCACGTGCGAGGACCGTGCGTGCGGGTTCATCACCGAATCAATCGCGGGGCGTGGAGGCTCAGATGACATGGCCGGCATGGCCTTCCCCGACATATACGGTCTCCCGACCGATCGCACCGGATGTTCCAAGGAAACGGCGACGGACCCGCACCGCATCGGGCGGATTCTGGTGACGAGTCCGTCGGCGTACCGGCGGCTGCGGGCCATCATGAAGCGGATTCCCGAATGCTTCACGGCCCAGCCCACGTACTACACGCTCGGGCCCAGCACGACGGCGGTCGTCGAGGCCGACGGGAACGTCGCCAAATCGCCGGGGACGCGCACGGATGTCCTGCACGCCGCGATCAGACGGCTGGTCGATGACGTCACCGCCGACTGATTGGGCGGCTCATTAGCGATCGGACGGTCAGCCCGCAACAACGGCCAGCCCCAACCCCACGTCCGGCGCGTCTACAGCATGCCCCAGGAGCGGGCGTATTCGACGTGGACGAGGAAGTCGTCGGCGTCGAATCCGGCGTCGGTCAGGCGCTGCTCGAGCTGCTCGAACGGCTCGCCGTCGCGTTCGGCGCGGATACCGTGGCGGGTGATCGACACCTGCCAGTCGTCGGCGTCGGTGAGGCGTCGCAACGTGGCCAGCACCGCCTGGGCACGGGCCAACCGGGCGGAGCGACGGCGCAGTTCGGCGGCGGCGTCCTCCAGCGTGGCGCCGGTACGACGCAGCGGATCGTTCGCGAACGGGATGTCGACGATCACGTGCCACACGACCGGAAGGCCGGAATCAGAGGATGTTGTGGTCGTCTCCGCCTCGGGCTCCGACGCGCCCCGGACATTCGGACGCACGATAGGCGCGTCATCGATGATGGTGGGTGCAGCGGGGCGACTTGGACGTGGGCGAACAAGCAGGTCGGCGAAGGACATGGGAACTCCTTTACGGGATATGCGGACGAGGTATGCGGACGCGGGACAACGGGGCGAAGCCGCAGGCGTCATTCGACAGGAACGGGAACGGCACCGCACTCATCCGGGATACCCCGGACGGGCCGGTGCCGTTCATGGCGTCAATGGCATGACCGATCGAGCGACCGGGCAATCATCCGGTCGCGGCGGCCGTCGGACCGGCCGTCCGTGGCTCAGGCCGTGGCTCGGGCCGGCGTCAGGCGGCGACGGAGATGGTGGACCAGAAGCCGGGCAGCAGCACGGCGGAGAGGATGAAGCCGAGGATGATGTTCACCACGGCGCCGATGCTGAAGGCGGCGACCGGCTTCCATCCGAGGTTCGACAGCTGCTTGAAGCGGGTCGTCAGACCGATCGAGAGGAACGTGAACGTGAACGCCCAGGTGCGCAGCTCCTTGACCGGTGCGATCAGGTCGCTGGTGATGCCCGCGGAGGCGCCCGCGCCGGCCGACGCGATGACGATCGTCAGGAAGATCGAGGCGACGAAGAAGCCGATCACGAACTTCGGGAAGCGGTGCCAGATCTGTGCGACGTCGACCTTCTGTCTAGGCAGGTCGTTGACGTCGCGGCCGGCGGCCTTGGCCTCGGCGACGCGGTCCTGACGATCCCAGTAGGTGATGGCGATGAACGCCAGGATCAGGCACCACACGCCGATGAAGATGTCGCGGCCGACGACCTTCATCAGGGTGAACGCGGCGATGCCCTGCTCGCCGAAGCTGGCGGCGGCGGTCACGCCGGCCGCGTCGGCGAACTCGGAGGTGCCGACCCACGCGCCGGCCACGCCGTCGGGCAGACCGAACGCCTTGGCCAGGCCCGTGAGCAGGAAGATGGAGATGATGGCCCAGACGACGACGATGGAGATCACCGCGGAGACCTGCTCCTTGCGGGTCTTGACGGCGGAGCCCACGGCGATGCCGGCGGAGACGCCGCAGATCGAACCGCCGGCGCCGAGCGTGGCAGCGAAGCGCTTGTCGAGGTCGAAGCCCTTCGTGGCAACGAAGTAGATGACGAGGAACGTCGAGACGGCGATGAACGTGGCCTGCAGGAACGCGACCGGTCCGGCGGAGATGATCGTGGTGAACGGCAGCGTCGCGCCGAGCAGGACGATGCCGACCTTGACGTACAGTTCGGTGCGCAGCGCGCCGCCGAAGAATCCTTCGGCGTTGACGACGTTGCCGATGATCAGGCCGATGACCAGCGCGACGAGCGGCGCCTCGAGGTTGTACGAGGAGGAGAACTTCGACGTGCTGAACACGTTGACGGCGAAGCTCAGGACGAACAGCGCGACGAACCCGCCGAGGAACGCCGGCACCTTGAGCTTGAGGAAGTACGCGGCGAGCGAGAACACCGCGGCGAACAGGACGAACAGCAGGACGATGTTCGGCCAGCGCTCGGCCAGTCCCGCCGCGTGCGTGGTGGCGCCGTTCTTGGTGACGTCGCCGCCGCTGAACAGGAACGACCAGGAGTCCCAGCTGGGGATCTTCGCGGCGAACACGTTGAGCGTGCTGCCCGCGGCCCACAGCACGAAGCCGAGGACCACGATGCCGAGGCCGATGAACACGGCCCACCAGTCCTCGCTGCCCAGGATCCTGCGTCCCTCGGCGGCCGCCGGGACGGCCTCCCTCACCTTGGTTTTCTGCGCCGAGCCGGCCGCCGCTGCGGTCGTCGGCAAAGTCGATGCGGTCACGATTGCTTCCCTTCTCCTTCCCATCGCCCCGTGGCGTTCCGTGTCGCCGGGACGCTCCCGGTCGTCGGCCGATGACCGGCCTGCGGCGGTGCGTCCTCTCCTGCGACGGGACAGCGGATGCGATGGCACGCAGCACGCATGATGTATGCGTGCTGCGTGATTGGTTGCTGATTGATGGATATGGACCACGGCACGCATCACCGGCCGGCTGGGTTCGCCGACCGCCCCCGATCGGTGCCGGATGTCCCCCGACATCCTCATGGCCCCGATTCGTTCGTCGCGGTGCGCCGTGTTGGTTCGATTGTATGCGATGCGACATGGCGACATCGCGGTCCCATTGAAGACGTTGCTTATGACGGGCTATATCCCGTCGTCTGCCTTAACGTCGAGATACCCCGGTCATCCGCGCCCGATCCTATAGGAACGGACGCGAGGACGCGCAAACCCAGCCTCCCGTTACTCGTGCAGGGGCTGCTTGCGGTCGGGGTAGAGCTGCTCGGCCAGGTGGTTGACGGCGCGCGGGACCTCGCCGAAGCCGGCGGAGATGAGCTTGACCTTGCCCGGGTAGGTGACCGCGTCGCCGACGCCATAGATGCGCGGCACCTCGGTCTCGAGGTACTCGTTCACCTCGAGGTCGCCGCGTTTGACCGGCAGGCCCCATTCCTTGAGCAGGTGGTTGTCGGACGTGAAGCCGTAGTTGACGAGCAGCGCGTCGACGTCGAGCGCGAGCGTCTCGTCGCTCTTGATCTTGGCGAGCTCGATATGCAGGCCGTCGCCATCGGGCACGCCGGTCACGGACGTGAACTTGTAGGGCGTGAGGATCGCGACGGTCGACTCCTTCAGGCGCGCGACGCTCGACTCGAGCGCGCGGAAGTTGTCGCGGCGGTGGATGAGCACGACCTTGCCGGCGATGCGCTCCAGCTCGAGCGCCCAGTCGATCGCCGCGTCGCCGCCGCCGGCCACGGCGACGGTTTTGCCGGCGAAGTCGGCCAGACGTTTGACGAAGTAGAAGACCTTGTGGCCGTCGAGGCGCTCGCGGTCGTAGTCGATGGCGAGCGGGCGGGGCGTGAACGCGCCGGAGCCGATCGCCACGATCACCGAGCGCGTGCGGATCTCGCGCGCGGACGTGGTCAGCGTGAACGTGCCGTCGGCGAGCTGCTCGAGACCGCGCACCTCTTCGTTCACGTGCACGGTGATGCGCTCCGGGAACGTGTCGAGCTGCGCCTTGAGGTTGGCGACGAGTTCGGCGCCGGTGCCGGAGACGAATCCGGCGATGTCATGGATCGGCTTCTCCGGGTAGAGCGCCGCGACCTGCCCGCCGAGCTCGGGCAGGCTGTCGACGAGCGTGACGTCGAGATTGCGCATCGCGGAGTAGAACGCGGCGAACATGCCGACCGGTCCGCCGCCGATCACGGTCACGTCGGTGATGGCGGGCTCGGCGGCCGCCGTTCCGGCCGTCGCCCCGTCCGCGCCGGTCACGCCGGTCTCGTTCGTCCCCACCTGTTCGATCACTGCTTCGGTCATATGGAATCCCCCAGATTCGTCGGACGACGCGGCGCTCGCCGGCCGTCGGATGGTCGATCGATGAATCGCCGCCCGTCGCCGCGGACCGGTCGGATGACCGGAGCCGCGCCCCGATGACGGACGTCGATAGTGGCCAAGTATACGGTCGCGCGCCGTTCGGACGAAGCGTCGCGACAGGCTGGAAATCGGCGGAATACCGCCGATTGATAACGGCTCACAAGGAGAACCATCAACCGGAAATCACGCGGGGTGTCATCCGGCGACGGCCCGAAAACGGCGGAATCGCAACGTTTTCGTCCGCACATGACCGAACGGGACCGGATTGACACCGCAACACGGCGTTTGTAGGCTCCCGACTCATCAGGGGGTACGGCGCTTCGGCGCCACAACGCAGACTTATCCGATTGGGGGAAGCGCTATGAGCGCCGGCTACATCGCCACATGGGCGGATCAGAAGCTCAACGGCAACGAGATCGCCAAGCTCAAGGAAGACGGCCTTGATGTGTTCAAGGATCTTCCGGAGCTGGTGAAGAAGCCGTTCTCGGAGATCGATCCGAGCTACTTCATGTACTTCAAGTACGCGGGGCTCACCGTGCAGAAGCCGCAGACCGACGGCTACTTCATGATGCGCATCAAGATCCCGGGCGGACGCATCACGGTCAAGCAGGCCGACCACATCGCGTGGATCGGCGAGCACTACGGCCACGGCGTCATCGACCTGACCACGCGCCAGGCGGTGCAGTACCACTGGATCCCGTTCGCCGAGCTCGTCGACATCTTCGCCGGCATCGAGAACGTCGGCCTGACGACCAAGGGCGCCGAGGGCGACATCACGCGCAACATCGTCGACAACACGCTCTCCGGCATCGACCCGGACGAGCTGTTCGACACGCGTCAGGCCGTGATGGACGTCTACCACCGCTTCCAGGGCAACTACGACTACTCGAACCTGCCGCGCAAGTTCAAGATCTCGATCAGCAGCAACGTGTACAACTCGGCCGACGCGCAGATCAACGACGTGGCGTTCACGCCCGACACCAAGCGGATCGGCCGCCACACCATCCAGGGATTCAACGTGCTCGTGGGCGGCGGCCTCGGCATGAAGCCGTACCTCGCGCAGCAGCTCAACATCTTCGTGCCGCCGAACCGCGTGGCCGACGTGGCCGAGGTGATCTGCCGCATCTACCGCGACTACGGCTACCGCCGCAGCCGCTCCAAGGCCCGTCTCAAGTTCCTCGTGGCCGACTGGGGCGCCGAGCAGTTCGAGGACAAGGTGCGCGAGTCCCTGCCCGACCTGCAGACCAAGGGCCGCAGCAAGGTCAAGGGATGGAACAGCGGCAACGCACTCGGCGTGCATCGCCAGAAGCAGGACGGCTACTACTACGTGGGCGTCTCCGTGCCGTCCGGGCGCATCTCGTCCGACGACTTCCGCGCGCTGACCGACGTGGCCCGCAACTACGGACGCGACGAGATCCGATTCGACCACTGCCAGAACTTCATCATCCCGTGGATCCCCGAGGACAAACTCGCCGAAGTGGAGGCGCTGCCGATCTTCGAGCGCTTCTCGATCCACCCGCACCTGCTGGCCGACTACGGCAACACCTGCACGGGCGCGGAATACTGCAATCTCGCGAACGCGCACACCAAGACCGTGTTCAAGCCGCTGATCGAGGAGCTCGACAGGCGGTTCGCGTTCGACCGTCCGATCAACGTGACGATGACAGGCTGCGGCAGCAACTGCGCGCACCGATCCATCGCGGACATCGGCATCGAGGGCGTGCACGCGCGCACCCCCGACCGTCAGCACGTGGAGGGCTACAAGCTCTCCGTTGGTGGCAGCCTGCTGGGCGAAGGCCACTTCAACGAGCCGCTCAAGGGCGTGTTCTCCAAGGAACAGCTCGCCGACGCGGTCTCGTCGATCCTGGCCGACTACCGGGACCACCACGAAGGGGACGAGACGTTCTACGACTACTACAACCGTCAGGGAACCGATCATTTCCAGGAAGTACTCAACCAATTCATCGCAACCCTACCGGAGGTACTGAAGTGAGCACCAAGATCATCTACACGAGCGCGACCGGCAACACCAAGGAGGCCGTCGAGACCCTGCAGGAGGCGCTGGAGGATCTCGGCGCGGACGTCGAGGTGTTCGACGCCGAGGACGGCGTGGAGGTCGACGAGTTCTTCGACGGCGCCGACAACTACGTGATCGCCAGCTGGTCCGACGGCGCGAATGGCGAGGTACCCGGCGGCATCGTCGACTTCTTCGACGATCTGGACGGCGCCGACCTGTCCGGCAAGAAGGTCGCGGTGATCGGCACCGGCGACACCAGCTACCCGCACTTCTGCGCGGCGGTCGACATCTTCGAGAAGCTCGTGACCGACGACGGCGCGGAACTGGCCGCACCGAGCGTGAAGATCGAGCTGGCTCCGGACGACGACGCGATCGCGCGCCTGAAGGACCTCGCGAAGACGCTCGCGGCCTGACCCGACCATCATGACCACCGCATATCTGTACGTACTGCACGGCCGCAGGGGCAAGATCCCCGAGTCGAACCTCGAGCTGCTGGCGGGGTTCATCGCCGACGAGGGGCAGCTCGGGCGCATCGCGTTCCTCGAGGGCGACGAGCAGACGCTCGAGGACGGCATCCGCGACCTGCAGGGACGACCCGGAGTCGACCATCTGGCCATCGTGCCGGTGTTGCTGTATTCGGCCACGCACATACGCTGGGACATCCCGGAGCGTTCGGCCAAGGTGCTCGATCCATCGATCACGGTCACGGTGACCGAGCCGCTGGCCGGGACGGCGGCCGTCGAGCGGTATCTGGAGCGCACGCTCGGGGCCGCCGTGACGGCGTTCCCCGGGCGGCGCGTGCTGCTCATCGCGCACGGCACGCCGCACTTCCCGGAGCCGTTCGAGGAGCTCAAGGAGCTCGCGTCCCGCGTGGGGCGCACGATCGGCGTCGAGGTCGTGCCGACGAATCACGTCGGACACCCGACCATCGAGGAGACGCTGGCGGACGAGCACGGACCGTTCATCGTCGAGCGCCTGTTCCTGACGGACGGACGTCTCGCCGCCAAGATGAAGGCGCGCGTCCAGGCAATCGAGTCGGGCGACGTCTTCCTGCCGACGCTCGAGGACGATCCGGTCATCATCAACGCGATCCGCGAGCGGCTCGCCGAGGCCGGCGTCTAGGCGCGCATCACGTCACGTCACATCCGCACGATGCGCGCACCCAACGCCTCGACGATGTCGTGGTGGTGGGTGGAGAGCAGCACCGTCTTTCCGGCCTCGACGTAGGCCTTGAGCACGCGCACGACCAGCGCGGTGTTCGCCTCGTCGAGGCCGTCGGTCGGCTCGTCGAGGACCATGAGGTCCGGGTTGAGCGACATTACGCACGCGACGGCGACGCGCTTCTTCTCGCCGCCGGACAGGCGGTAGGGCGCACGGTCGACGTATTCCCCCAGATCGAACAGGTCGACGATGTCGTTCACGCGACGGTCGATCTCGGCGTCCGGCAGACCCATCTGCATGGGGCCGAACGCGATCTCCTCGCCGACCGACGGGCAGAACAGCTGGGTGTCGGAATTCTGGAAGACGAAGCCGATGCGCTGGTGCAGCGCCTTGGCGAACCGGCTGTTGCGTTTCTCGACGGCGGCCCGCGTGACGGGCTCGCCGCCGAAGCGGTATTCGCCGGCGGTCGGGAACTCGAGCGCGTTGATGATGCGCATCACCGTGGTCTTGCCGACGCCGTTGGGACCGAGCAGGGCGACGCACTCGCCGCGCTCGACGGTGAGGTTGAAGTCGTCGAGGACCTTGCGGCCACCTGAACCAGGCCCGGCAGGCCCAGCGGAGTCGACCGGGTCGCCGGCGCGGTCGGCATCGACGTCCCCATACGTGAAGTCGATATGGCTCAGTTCCACCAAAGGGTTTCCGTCAAACATCATTGCTCCATTCTCGTATGACCCGGGCATCCGGTCCGCCCGCCCGAGAATTCACCGTCGCGTCATTCCACACCGTAGCCCACCACACGCACCACCCGTCCCGTCGGTCATCCGCAGTAGATGGCGAACGCGATCATCGCGGCGACGGCGACGGCGTACACGGCATTGGGCCAAGTGAACAGCCGGTCGCGGCGCACACGATACCGCCCGTCGAAGCCGCGGCAGGTCATCGCCTCGGCCATCTGGCGGGCCTGCGTGTTCGCCCGCAGGAACAGCGCGCCCATCACCCGGCCGGCGGACATGAGTTTGCGCGAGTCGCGGCCGACGCTGCGCAGCTTGAGCGCGTCGAGCAGCGAGACCATCGACCGGCCGAGGATGTCGATGAACTGCACGGTCACGTCGCACACGTAGATCACGGAGTCTGGGCATCCGACGCCCTTGAGTCCGGCGATCAGACGGTTCCACGGCACCGTGCGGGCGAGGGCGATCACCGGCGCGACCGACACGAACGCCTTGACGACGAGCCGCACCGGTGCGTCGGCCTGTCCGATGAACACGGCCGGCAGCCCCAGCACGAGGCTCAGCGCGCACACGACGAGCGTGGGCTTGAGGATCGCTGCGATCAGGCGGGCCGGGCGCAACGCGAGCATGACGAGCACGACGGCGAGCATCGCGTACGCGAACAGCATGTTGCGCGTCGCGTTGACGCACACGATCGCGGCGGGCACGCCGATGATGCGCAGCGCCGGCGCGACCGCGCACAGCGCGCGATCGACCGGACTACGCGCGATCGACAGCGACGAGCCGACCTGTTCCAGCATGCCGCCGACGTGCGCGAGATTGCGCTCGACGAACGACGAGCGGTCATCGAGCGGCTCGTACCGCTCCGACTCCCCCAGCCACGCGGGGATACGGACCGTGGACGCCGTTCCGACACGGCCGGACGCCGCCGTCTCACCCACGTCCGCACCCATCGGCGACCCGTCCGTATTCCGTTCCGTCACGTTTCCCCTCATCCCTATTCTTCCGCGCACCGGTTCATGCCGAACGTCACCGGCCGGCGATTGCACCGGCCCCGGTCGACGACTACCCCCGACGCACCTTCCCGGAACCGGCGCCTCGCACGGCAAGGGCAAGCAGGCGGAAGACGATGGTCGTCAGGGCGATGCCGATGACGGCGGAGAGGACATAGCCGACGACGTCCGGCAGGCCGGCGAGCGAGTAGTCGGGCAGCAGGGTGTTCCACGTGAAACCATGGGCGATGAACTGGGGCACGTAGTCGAGACCGGTCGCGGCCATGAAGTCCTCGGCTCCCCATTCACCCCAGGCGTCGCCGGTCGCCAACAGCCCCAGCGGGGACAGCAGCGCGACGATCGCCAACGCAACCCACAGCGGGCGCCGCGTACCGGATGTTCCACGTGAAACAGACTGCACGACGCCCGTCTGCGTTTCACGTGAAACAGGTCGCGACGTTCCACGTGAAACATTCGCGATGGGGCCCGCGATCTCCCCGACGGACACCTCCCCGCGACCGCGTACGCCGATGCCGGACGTCACGATCTCGGGAGCCGACCGGCGCACGAAGTCGACGACGACCACGGTCGCCAATCCCTCGACCACGCCGGCGACGGCGAGATGCGGGATGAGCATGGCGGGGATCGTCACGGCCAGAGGGAACGGGAAGTAGAGCGCGCGGCCGGCGGCGTCGTGGAACAGCATCGGCTGGACGCCCAGCTCGACCGCGACGCACAGCGCGGCGAGCGTCAGGCCAATGTACCCGCCAAGGAACACGGCGACGCGATCGGCAATCCTCCCTGAGGCGTAGGAACCTGCGGCACGTCCACGACTTCCGACACGGCCCATCGCCGACCCGGTGCCGGCGACATCGTCTCGCCCGCCGGCCGCACCAGCGGATCCCCGTCCGCGGACATCGCCGGACGTCGCGACCGATCCCCCTGCCCGACCGACGCCCCCGACGAACCGCGCGATTCCGCGAATTCCCATGTAGATGCCATACGCCGTGAACGGCAGGACGACGGCCATGTTGAAGCAGTTCGCGCCGAGCGTGATGAGTCCGCCATCGCCGAACAACAGCGCCTGCAGCAGCAGGGCGACCGACACGGCGACCGTCGCGTACTGCGGTCCGAGCAGCAGCGCGATGAGCGCACCGCCGACGCCGTGCGCGGTGGTGCCGCCGGGCGTGGGCACGTTGAACATCATGATGAGGAACGAGAATGCGGCGCCCGCGCCGAGATACGCCATCCTCTCCGGGCCGGCATTGCGGATCATCGACCGGAAGCACAGCACCCAGATCGGAATCATGACCGCCCAGAACACCGCCCCGGTGGACGGCGAGATGAAGTTGTCGGGGATGTGCATCGCCAGCGTCGCGGCCTGCGGTTCGTACAGCTCGTACATATCGGGTCCCTTTCGTCGGTCGCATGGGCCGGCGCGGAGGACGTCGCCGCGGAACCGGGCCGTCGCAGGCCGGAAGCGCGGGCCGCCGGACGTCGGATACCCCCGGTCCGGACCAACCGCGACCGGGACCGCCTCGCTTCCCGGACCCGGAACCACGGCCGTCCTCCGTCACCCGACCTCGCGCGGCGTCCACATTGCGAACACCACCTATAGGCCGACACCGCGACGACGGCGCGATCCGCCGCCCATGCGTTGGATGGATACGTAATATCACAGGCGTGATGCGTTATGTAAACGACGCCGCACGACCGGTTGGAATCGCTGCAAACACGCCGTATGCGACCGGTCCGCGAATCGGTCCGGGACCCACCCTGCCGCCGGCTTCAGCCGGTATTTTCCGAAACACTCGCCACATCGCCGTTACAAACGGACGCATCGCGGACCGTACACTGAAGTCCACACAGCGGACACCATGGGCCGCACGCGGACGTGAAAGGGAGGGTGGATGATCGCCAAGGAGATCACCGGCAACATCATCAGCCAGCAGTATGACGACGGCAAACTCGAGGTGCCGGTCGCCTTCGACTGGTTCGAGACGGACAAGAAGCGCATGATGAAGGTCGCCGAGGACGGCACCGAGATCGGCGTGATGGTCGGACGGACCATCAAGGACGGAGACGTGCTCGCCGAGACGGACGACAAGCGCTACTTCGCACGCATCCGCACCGCGCAGCTCATCGAGATCCCGGTGAGCTCGATGAAGGAGATGGGTCGCCTGTGCTTCGAGCTGGGCAATCGCCACCTGAGCCTGAAAGTGGAGAACGACCGCGTGCTCGTGCCGTACGACCATCCGACGATGGAGTACACGAAGAAGATCGGCTACGAGCCGCACATCATCGAGGGCGGGTTCGACGGCTTCCTCATCGTCAAGGCGCACGCCGGCTCCGGCACGATCATCCCGGGCACCAACAAGACCACGGGTGACGTGGCCGAGGAGGAGCAGGAGGCCGAGGCCGACGCGGCCTTCGCCGACAGGACGAAGACCGACCATCTCGACGTCCACGCGCACGAAACGGGTGCGAAGCACGACCACGACCACGACCACGACCACGACCACGACCACGACCACGACCACGACCACGACCACGAGGATCATCCCCACGGCGAGCACAGTCACCACCATCACCACGTCGTCGAGGAACCCGGCGTCGACGCGGACCATCCGTACCAGCTCAAGCCCGGCGAGTACGAGTCGAACGGCGTGCTGCATCGCCCGGACGGCTCGCACAGCCACGACGGCGGCCGCACCTGGCACACCCACTGAATCGCCGCCGGCCTCGGAAACCCCGTCCCTTCGGACTCCCGGAGCCCAGCGGGTCACCAATGCACCGACCCACCACGCGACGCCACCCGACAGTGAATCGAGGACACATCGATGACCATGAAGACCGCCGACATCGCGGCGCTCAACGACGCCCAGGCGCGGCATCTCGCCATGCTGCAGGTGTGCGACAGCGTCTTCCCGGTGGGTGCGTTCGCGCTGTCCAACGGCATGGAGACGTTCGTGCAGCGCGAGTTCCTGCGTCGCGGCGCCGATTTCGAGCAGTACGTGCGCGACTATCTGGCCGTCGCCCCGTACAAGGAGATCGGACAGATGACGCTGGCCGGCAGGTACGGCACCGACGGGCGTCTCTCCGCGGCCGGGCTCGAGCGCAAGATCGTCGCCCTCGACGAACTTGCCTCCGCCCTGCAGTCGGCGCGCGAGATCCGTGAGGGCAGCGAGCGCATGTGCACCCGTCTGATCAAGCTCGTACGCCAGATGGACGCAGCCGGCGCCAACCGCAGTCAGGCCCCTCACCGAACCAACGCCGGCTCATCGGCCGACACCATCGCCGTCACCGAGGAACGCCCGCAGGCCGGACGCCCGGCACCCGCCGACCGCTCCCCCGATGACGAGATCGTCTCCGTCCACGAGCACCGCACCGAACGGCGCCGGCTGGAGGGCGCGACCGACGCGCTGTACGGATCACCCAAGCTCGACATGTACGCCCGGCTCATCGACGAAGGCCGATGCCGCGGCGTCCACGCGATCGCGATGGGCCTGTACGCCGCCGACCACGCCACCGACGTGCGCAGCGCGGCCGTCACCTACGGCTACTCCCTGCTGAGCGCCCTGACGATGTGCGCCGCGAAGGCGATCCCCCTGAGCCAGTACGTCGGCCAGGTCGCCCTGCACGACTCGTTCCCGCGTCTCGTGCGCGCCGTCGACATCGCGATGACCCTCCACCCCGACGACCTCGGCATCTCCGGCGCCTACCTAGACATAGCCGCCATGCAGCACGAAACCCTCTACTCCCGCCTCTACATGAGCTAATCGCTCATCCCACGCTTAACCCACTCCCCCACGTAGGACATCCCTACGTGATCTTTTGATTCAGCGGAGGCGGGAATCGCGATATACGATGCGCGACCGTAGGCTTGGCCGAGCGGCCTTGAGCGTGTCGCGCATCGTATATCGCGATTCCCGCCGGACACCAGACCAACCCAACAAAGGAGAGCAAACCAATGTCCTACGTACGTATCGGCGTCGCCGGGCCCGTCGGCTCCGGCAAGACCGCCCTCATCGAGCGCCTCACCCGCAAGATGGCCGACGAGTACAGCATCTGCGTCGTGACGAACGACATCTACACCAAGGAGGACGCCGAGTTCCTCATCGAGCACAGCCGCCTCTCCCCCGACCGTATCGTCGGCGTCGAGACCGGCGGCTGCCCGCACACCGCGATCCGCGAGGACTGCTCGATGAACCTCGAGGCGTGCGAGGAGATGGCCCGCACGCATCCGGACGTGCAGATCATGTTCGTCGAGTCGGGCGGCGACAACCTGTCCGCCACGTTCAGCCCGGATCTCGCCGACGCGACGATCTACGTGATCGCCACCGACGAGGGCGACAAGATCCCGCGCAAGGGCGGTCCGGGCGTGACGCGCTCCGACCTGCTGGTCATCAACAAGTCCGACCTCGCGCCGCTGGTCCACGCCGATCTCGACGTGATGGCCCGCGACTCCAAGAAGATGCGCGGCGGCCGTCCGTTCGTCTTCACCGACCTCATGGGCGGCGCGGGCGTCGACGACGTGATCGCGTGGATCAAGAAGAACGTCCTGTTCGAGGGCATGTGATCTTCCGGAGGTGATTCATCCATGGGCAGCAGCACCTTCCGGCTGGCCACCGCGTTCCGTCACGGTCGCACGAAGATCGACGACGTCTATTTCGAGGCGCCGTTCAAGTTGATGACGCCGTTCACGAACGGCCGTCATTCCGATTTCATCGTGATGCTCGCCTCCCCCGGCTTTTTGAAGGGCGACGAGGCGCACATCGCGATCGATTTCGGCCCGGGAACCGATTCGACGATCAAGACGCAGAGCTACGAGAAGGTGCTGGACACGGCCGACGGTTCGGCCTCGCGCACGATCGACCTCGTGACGCGGGGCGACGCGAAGGCCGTGTTCCTGCCGTTCCCGGTGATTCCGTTCCGCGGCAGCACGTTCGAGAACCTGACGACCGCGCGTCTCGATCCGGCGTCGACGTTCGTCTACGCGGACGTGGTCACGTGCGGACGCGTCGGCATGGACGAACGGTGGGCGATGCGCCGGTTCACGAACCGCATGCGCGTGTTCGTGGACGATCGGCTTGCGTTCGCGGATCGCATGCTGCTCGAGCCGGACGCGTTCGACTACACGGGAATCGGGATGTGGCGCGAGTTCACGCACTGCGGAGTGCTGTACGCGCATCTGCCGGAGGGCGGCGAGGCCGCGCGCATCGCCGCCGAGGACGCGCTGATCGACCGTATCCGCGCGCATGCGGATGCGGTCGGGTTCACCGGCGAACTGGGCGCGAGCCGCGCGGTGAACGGCGTGTGCGTGCGTCTGCTCACCACCCGCGGCGACGACGCGTTCGATTTCATCAGGGATATCGCCGATATGGTCTGAAGGTTCCGGTTCCCGATTTTCGACGTCGCGAAATCGGGAACCAGCGGCCTGTTCATACGAACACGAGAATCGTTGGAATATAGCGGAATCGCACGAAACCGCATGTGCGATTCCGTGCGATCCTGGTTCCCGATTTTCCGAGCGTGAAAATCGGGAACCGGCCATCCTCAGAACAGGAAGTACCGCTGCGTCAGCGGCAGCTCATAGGCCGGGTCGGAGTGGACGAGCTCGCCGTCGACCGTCACCTGGAAGGTCTCCGGGTTGACCTGGATGTCCGCCAAGGTGTCGTTGAACTTGAGGTCCTTCTTGCCGATCGTGCGGCAGCCGTGCACCGGCAGCACCTGACGCGCGAGCCCCAGCTTGCCCTTGATGTCGTCGTCGACCGCGGCCTGCGAGACGAACGTCGCGCAGGAGCTCGACAGGGCGCGGCCGAGCGCGCCGAACATGTCGCGGTAGTAGACCGGCTCCGGGGTCGGGATCGACGCGTTCGCATCACCCATGCGCGAATACGCGATGGAGCCGCCCTTGATGACCATCTCCGGCTTCGCGCCGAACATCGACGGCTGCCACAGGACCAGATCGGCCATCTTGCCGACCTCGATCGACCCGACGTACTCGTCGATGCCGTGCGTGATGGCCGGGTTGATGGTGAACTTGGACACGTAGCGCTTGACGCGGAAGTTGTCGTTGCGGTTGTTGTCGTGCTCGTCCTCCGGCAGGGGGCCGCGCTGCTTCTTCATCTTGTCGGCGGTCTGGATCGTGCGGGTGATGACCTCGCCGACACGGCCCATGGCCTGCGAATCGGAGCTCATCATCGAGATGATGCCGAGGTCGTGCAGCACATCCTCCGCGCCGATCGTCTCGGGGCGGATGCGGGAGTCGGCGAACGAGATGTCCTCCGGCACGTTGCGGTCGAGGTGGTGGCACACCATCATCATGTCGAGATGCTCGTCGATGGTGTTGCGCGTGTACGGCATGGTCGGGTTCGTGGAGCTCGGCAGCACGTTCGGGAAGCCGGCCGCGCGGATGATGTCCGGGGCGTGGCCGCCGCCGGCGCCCTCGGTGTGGTACGTGTGGATCGCGCGGCCCTTGAACGCGGCGATCGTGTCCTCGACGCAGCCGCCCTCGTTGAGCGTATCGGTGTGGATCGCGACCTGCACGTCCATCTCGTCGGCGACGCCGAGGCACGTGTCGATGACGGCCGGGGTGGAGCCCCAGTCCTCGTGGATCTTGAGGCCCGCGGCGCCGGCGCGGATCTGCTCGCGCAGGGGCTCGGGGCTGGAGTCGTTGCCCTTGCCGAGGTAGGCGATGTTGACCGGCAGCGCCTCGGCCGCCTCGATCATGCGCGCCAGGTGGAACGCGCCCGGGTTGCAGGTGGTCGCGTTGGTGCCGTCGGCCGGTCCGGTGCCGCCGCCGACCATCGTCGTGACGCCGCCGGCGAGCGCCGTGCGGATCTGCTGCGGTGAGATGAAGTGGATGTGGGTGTCGAGTCCGCCCGCGGTGACGATGAGTCCCTCGCCGGCGATCGCCTCGGTGCCGGAGCCGACCGCGAGGCCCGGCGTGACGCCGCTCATGGTCTGCGGGTTGCCGGCCTTGCCGATGGCCGAGATCTTGCCGTTCTTGAGGCCGATGTCGGCCTTGTAGATGCCGGTCCAGTCGACGATGAGGGCATTGGTGATGACGGTGTCGGGCGATTCGGTGTCGAGCTGGACGCTCGACTGGCCCATGCCGTCGCGGAACGATTTGCCGCCGCCGAACTTCAGTTCGTCGCCGTAGTGCGTGTAGTCCTTCTCGACCTCGATGACGAGGCTGGTGTCGCCGAGGCGGACGCGGTCGCCGGTGGTCGGGCCGAACATGCCCGCGTAGTCCTTGCGTGTGATGGTCTTGCTCATGATGCTGTCCTTGCTCCCGATCCGTCTCGCTCAGATGCCCAGGAATCCCTGGTCGTGCGCCTTCCTGAACGCGGCCTCGCGCACCTGCGGGTCGTCGAGCCGGCCTTCGACGAGCGCGCTGAAGCCGTGGATCTCGCGCGTGCCGCCGATGTCGATGAGGCGCACGCGATGGGCCTCGCCCGGCTCGAAGCGCACGGCGGTGCCGGCGGGGATGTCGAGGCGCTTGCCGTAGGCGGCCTTGCGGTCGAACTTCAGGTACTTGTTGACCTCGAAGAAGTGGAAGTGGGAGCCGATCTGGATCGGGCGGTCGGCGGTGTTGACGACGTCGAGTTCGATGGCGTCGCGGCCCTCGTTGATGGTCAGGTCGTCGTCGGCGAGCAGGTATTCGCCGGGGACGAGCTTCTCGGTCGATTCGATCGGGTTGTGGATGGAGACGAGCTTGGTGCCGTCGGGGAACGTGGCCTCGACCTCGACGACCTCGAGCATCTCGGCGACGCCGTCCATGACGTCCTCGGGCTTGAGCAGCGTGCGGCCGTAGGACATGAGCTCGGCGACGGTCGCGCCCTCGCGCGCGCGTTCGACGCATTCGGAGGAGATCAGCGCGATCGCCTCGACGTAGTTGAGCTTCACCCCCCGCGACTTGCGGTCCTTGGCGAGCTGTCCCGCCAAGTAGAGCATGAGTTTGTCGGTCTCCCGTGGTGTCAGTCTCATCAGGCCCCCATCGTCCTTCGGTCGTTGGTGTGGATGCCGCGGGGCACGGGCGGGCGACCGGCACGGGCGGGGCCGTCTCGCATCGCGTCTCACGAATCGGGCACATTTTACGACCCCAATGGCAACGGGATGTTTCGCGGGCCTACGGAACGGATGCCGGTTACTCATACGGCACCGTCTCCCATCATGTCTTCCAGCCGCATGAGCTGACTCACGATTAACTGACTCACGATGAAGAGTATTACGAGTCACTAATGAGGATCCGCGCCATACCCGCCGAAGATGGGACACCGTCGAAACGGCAGTCCCCCTCACGCCACCGGCAGCAGTCCTCCCTTCGTGGCTTCCCAGTGCGTCCCAGTGCGCCATTATACTTTTTTATAGTTTTTATATCTTTTATAAGTTCTGCCGAGGCGCCGACTCATCTCGCCCCCCCTCCAACGACAAGGAGCATGTCATGCCCAATCCATTCAAACCCACCGCCGGCATGACTCCTCCCGTGCTGGTCGGCCGCGGCGACGACATCGAGGACTTCTCCTACGCCTTGGACGACGGGGTCGGTGCGCCCGGCAGACTCATGTACCTGACCGGCGCCCGAGGCGTCGGGAAAACCGTGATGCTCAATGCCCTTGGCGACCTCGCCCGCCAGCGAGGATGGCTCGTCATCGACGAAACCGCCGAGTCGGGGTTCATCGACCGACTCATCGGATCCCTGTCGGGGAAATCCAAAACGCATCTCAGCTCGGTGACCATGCCGACAGCCTCGCTGTCGGTACCTGGAGCGCCCGTGGCCGCCTCGTTGAATCTGGGATCAGCGCAGTTCGCCCCGGCGGCGGATCGGGCTCTGGACTTTCGCCGAGCCATGTCGGAACGACTCGACAAGCTGGAGCGCAAGCGGCAGGGCATCCTCATCACCCTCGACGAGGTGCAGGCGTCCGGCATCGACGAGATTCGTGCGCTCGCCACGGCGGTGCAGCACCTCATCCGAGAGCAGCGCAACATCGCGTTCATCTTCGCGGGACTGCCCTCGATGGTGGAGGATGTCATCAACGACAACGTCCTGACGTTCCTGCGTCGTGCCGAGCGCAAGCACTTGGGCGACGTGCCCCTCGACGCCGTCCGCCAAGCGTTCGCGGACACCATAGAAGCCAACGACAAGAACGTGGATGACGCGGTGCTGTCGGCACTCGCGCAGGCCACCAACGGATACCCGTTCATGATCCAGCTGGTCGGCTATTGGACATGGCGCGCCTCCGAGACCGGCCCCACGGCGGACGCTCACGTCATCACACCGGAAGCGGCCGCCAAGGGCATAGCCCAGGCGAAAATCAAACTCGGCGACATGGTGCACGGCCCTGCACTGGATGGCCTGTCGGCCATGGCCTGCGACTACCTGCTCGCCATGGCCCAGGACGACGGACCGTCCTCCACCGGCGAGATAGCCAGACGACTGGAGCGCAATCCGATCTACGCGAACGTATACCGCACGCAGCTCATCAAGGAGGACATCATCTACCAGACCTCCTACGGGTTCGTGGACTTCAAGCTGCCTTATCTGCGTGACTACCTGCGCGAACACGGCGCATTCCATCAGATGCGCCGCACCATCGCGAGTCTCGAGTGATTATTCCACCCCGCCCATATGGACCGCCCCTCACGCCACGGGCAGGGCCGCGTGGAGGGCGGTCATCACGACGAGGCTGATGACGGCGGTGACGGTCAGGGAGAAGCCGGCGAGCTTCGCGTTGCCGGTCAGGGAATCGGTGAACTTGGTCGAGAAGATCGTGATCGGGGCGAACGAGCCGAGCACGATGATCTCGCGGATGCGCACGTCGAACGGCAGCAGGAACCACGCGGCCAGCGCGATCAGGACGCCGAACACCGCGCGCCAGGCGATCACCTTGGCCAGTTCGACCTTGTCCTTGCGGTTGTCGGGCACCTCCATCATGAGGCCGATCATCGCCATCGCGCAGAACGCGTTCGCGTTGGCGAACGGCGTGATCAGGGTGACGATCGGCTGCGGGATGGTGATGTGCAGGAACATGAACACGAGCATCAGCATGTAGATGTCGAACGAGATCGAACCCAGGAAGTCGCGCGCGATGTTGCGCAGGCGCAGCGCCAGCGGCAGGGCCTTGAAGTTGTCGTCCATGTGCAGCAGGGTGCGCGTGATCGTCAGGGACCCGGCGGTCGCGACGGTCGCGTTGCCGATGTCGAGCATGATGACCGGCAGACCGGCCGAGGCGCCCATGAACGTCTGCACGACCGGCAGGCAGAACGCGCCCAGGTTCAGGCCGGACGCGTTGAGCATCTGGAACGCGCGGTAGTTGCGCTCGTCGCCGCGCGAGCCGAAGTAGACGACGAACAGCGGGATCAGGCAGGCGAAGAAGCCGAACAGCACGATCCACAGCATGCGCATGTCGTGCTTGTTCGTGGCGAACGACAGGATGATCGCGCACGGCAGGGTCAGGTTGAACACCAGACCCTGCGCGACCTTGTAGTCCCGTTCGCCGAAGACGTGCAGATGCTTGAGCGCGTACGCGCCGACGATGACCAACAGCAGGGAGCAGGCTTGGAACAGCATGTTCCCGTTCTACCTCAGCGGGCGCATCCGAAGCGGTAGAGCGCCCACCCCTTGGCGTAGTCGGCGCGGTCCGCATAGTCGCGCACCTTGACGAGCGTGCCGTCGGCGACGTACTGCGCGATGAGGTCCTCGCGGTGGAACGGATCGTACTGCTGGCGGAACGTGAACATCTTCAGGCTCGGCGCCTGGCCGCCCATGACGAGGAAGTACTCGGGCCTGTCCGGCTCGATCGGGCAGACCGTGTCCAGCAGGGAGGTCCTGTCGCCCGAGTCGAACGCGCGCTCGACGGCGCCGAAGATCGCGCCGTTCTTCTCGGCCATCGGGTTGTAGATCGGGTAGAGCATGTTCATGCCGAACGCGGCCGTGCCGTACATCGAGCCGTTGAGCGGGTCGGAGATGACCGCCGCACCGGGCTCGATCGTGCGCGCCACGTCGGCGAGGATGGTGTACTTCGTGTCGGTGAGCTGTTCGTCGGGCTGGTTGTCGGTGAGCATCATGTTCGCGTACACGTCGCTGGCGAGCCTTGCACGGGTCGAGTTGCCCCAACCGATGAGCGGCCCGTCCGGTTCGTAATAGACGCCGCCGAACTGCGCGCCGACGGCGAGCGCGGCGATGGCCGCAACCAGAACCGCGGAGAGGGTCCGGGAGCACGACATGCGCCGGGTGGGCGCGACGCGGAACGATGCGGACGATGCGGCGGAATCGGCCGGATCGGCGGATACGGAGGTATCGTCTGATTCAGCAGCACCGGCGGTCGCATCCGATATGCCCTTTCCCATCCGACGCCCCGCCGTCGCATGCAGCGCGCTCGCCGCGAAGACGAGCAGCGTGACGACGGCAAGCGGGATCATCGTGAGCGGCCGGGTCTCGGCGCGGTACCACGCGGCGGCCACGATGTTCGGGAACCAGCCGGTCAGCGCGGTCGAACACACGTACAGCAGCGCGAATAGGGCGACGACGAGCAAGACCGAGACCGCGTCCCTGTGCAGGGCGCGGTCCGACGTTGCCGAATAGTCGGCGACCGCTCCCCCGTTCATTTCCGCCGGCACGCGTCGTCCGACTATGGACGATCCGACGACCGTCGCGATCGCGACGGCGAGCGACGCGATGATCATCACCGCCATAGCGATGCCCGCGGGGCCATCGATGTTGTCGGTGACGAACACGCGCAGCGCGTCGGGAACGGTGCGGTTGGGCACGAACGTGTGGAACCAGTCGCCCGGATTGAAGTACCGGCCGGACTTGTAGTGCGTGACCATGTACGCGAAGAACGCGCCGGCGCCGAGCACGCATGCGGCGGCCGCGGCGAGGATGAGTCTCCACGGCAGGCGCAGCAGCAGGAACGGGCCGATGAACAGCAGCCAGGTGAACGCCATGCGCGGGTGGGCGAAGAGGGTCAGGGCGCCGGTCGCCACGGTCCACGCGATCCAGCGGACGAGTTCGGCGCGGGGCGCGCGTGCGGCGATCGCGTCGAACAGTCGCAGCGTCGCGTACAGCCAGAACGGCAGCAGCGAGAACGCAAGTCCGTACGCGACGAGCGGACCGGAGGCGAGCATCTGGAACGGATGGCTGGCCGACGCGACCGACAGGAGAGGCACGACGAGCGCCATCGTGCAGGGGAAGGTGAGCGCGCACGGAACCATGGCGCCGGCCGGAGCCGGGACGACGGATGCGTCATGCGGCTCGCCGCGTCCGGCCCGTCCGGCGCGGGCGTCGCGCAGGCCGCGGCAGGTCCAGTAGGACGCGAGCAGCTGCATCGCGGCCGGCCAGACGAGGCCCGCGCCCGCGATCCATACGACGTTGAACGCCGTGTAGATGGTCACGCCGCAGCCGAACAGGCGCGAGACGGCGACCAGTCCGGCGGCGAGCAGGTGGAACAGCGGCGGGTAGTACGCGTCGTTCGGCCACAGGTGCGTGGCCGCGCCAACGCCCTCGTCGAGGATGCGCCGGATGAAGTAGTAGTGCGCGGGCGCGTCGATCTGATGCAGCGGATAACGCCAGGCCGCGTACCCCTTCGGGAACCACGCGACGACCACGGCGAACGCGAGCGCGACGCCGATCGTCATGCACACGGGCAGGGCGAGGCGCGCTGAAGCGGCGGCCGATCCGGCGACGCGCGACTCGGGTTCGCGCGGACCGAGCGGGTCCTGCGGATCGGCCTTCATCGGGATATGTGACATGACGGCGGGCGGCTCCTTTACGGACCCTTGGGGTCAGTCGTCGAGCACGTCGGGCAGCGGCGCAGGCATCGGGCGCCACGCGTTGTCGTGCAGGAGCTTACGGGAGTCCCACCAGCCCTTCGCGATCTGGACGATGCCGGTCCTCAGGTGCTCGCGGTCGACCATCACGAGGCGGATGAGCTCCTTGGCGGCGGTCGCGGCGGTGCCGAGCGCGAAGAGGAACGGACGGTAGTCGCCGTAGACCATGAAGTAGCGGGCCATGTAGCCGCGGTTGCGCATGATGTGGTAGCGGTTCATGTCGGACGTGGAGTTGAGCTGGCGCACGCCGGCGATGTCCCAGTTGCCGATCTCGCGTGTGCGGCGCAGGACCACGTCGGGCACGACGATCGGCGCGGTGACCTTGCTCGCGCGGTAGCCGTAGATCGTGTCGTCCCAGTAGATGAAGAAGCGCGGGTCAGGCAGGCCGATCTCCCTGACGACGCGGCGGTTGAACAGACCGCCCTCGAAGCACAGCGTGTTCATCGTGCGGTAGCCGGCGCGGCCGAACGCGGCCGGGGCGATCGGGTTCGGGATTCCCAGGCCGATGCGGAAGTCGTACTGCCAGTAGAACGGGCCGCCGTCGTAGTCGAAGCGGCTGCCCTGGATGACCTCGTGGCGTTTGGTCCACGGGGCGAGCTTGGCGATGCCGTCGGGCAGGACGGCGACGTCGTCATCCATCACCCAGAACCATTCAGCGCCGAGCTGGTAGGCCTTCCTGACGCCCGCGGAGAAGCCGCCGGCGCCGCCGAGGTTGGCGGTCTGCGGCGCGTAGACGACGCGGGACTGGTTGCCGGAGCGGTCGGCGACCGTCCTGCCCCACTGCGCGTTGGCCTTGGCCTCGAGGTCCTCGACCATGGTCTTGGTCTCGTCGGACTGCTCGTTGTCGACGACGACGATGCGCCACGGGGCCTGCTCGAGCGCGAGGATCGACTCGAACAGGGTGGCGAGCAGGTTCTGGCGCTTGTAGGTGGTGATGACCATGGCGAGCTTGTCGATGGTCTTCTTGGGGGTCGCGGCCTTGGCGGGCTTGTCTGCGGAAACCTTCACATCAGTCATGTGCCTTATTCTCTCACCATGTGCCGCCACGCGGTAGCCGGAGGGACCGCTGACGCACGGTACCCCACTGTGGCGGTTTGGGAAACCGTTGCAACACAACGCGACACGCCGTACGGTGGCGCTTTTCCAGATCTCTGGTAATGTATGACGAGTTGTGTTCAACGCCTGCTTGTTCAGGGGCGGAGATACGCACATGGAGGATTCGCCTAGTGGTCTATGGCGCACGCTTGGAAAGCGTGTTGGTGTAACAGCCTCACGAGTTCGAATCTCGTATCCTCCGCCATCGCCGGAACCCTTGATTTTCAAAGGATTCCGGCTTTTTTCATGTCTCTCCCACGGGCGCTGGTGTCGTTATAGGGTGCTCGTTCTGGGAGCGCCGTAGTCCGTCACCATGTCATGCTCCCTCTGCACGGCTCACTCACCGAGCCGGCCATCCCCTTGCTGGGTTATTCCGCAGGGGCACCGCAGCGCCCCAGGACCCTCAACCGCAAACGACAATCAAACCGGGCGCATCTCCCGAAGAACCTACGGAGCAATCACAAATAGCCTCACCGCAGGAAACCACTCCGAATTGTCGATTTCTGGTGACTTGCCCATAGCCTGAACGCCTCGGGACAGCCATAACGGCACAGTTATCCACAGGAATGCGACACATCGTCGCATTCGATTGACGGAAAAGCGGTTTCCCGTAGCCGATTACCTCCCTGCCAAGCAGGGCCCCTCTACATCCGTACATCCATCCGCGACAGGTTGGAGTCCGCAGGCCAATGCTCAACCCCAACGCCGACGACCACATTCAACCACTTGCAACCGGCGTCCAGCAGTTGCTCGCCGTCAACCGGAATACATCGAGCCCCACCTCCCGCACAACCTTGGGATTTTATGATTATGTGCGATTCTTTACTGTTCTCCGACTCCCTTCCAGAGTAATGCAGAGGGCGCCTCGGCATGAACCGAAGCACCCTTGAATACCAGGAGCCTTCCCCGATAGCGCGAGTCCACTCCCCTCGGCACAATGCCGCGCCGCACCATCCGAACAGCCTATCGATTGCGCACCATCGCGCGCTGCCGCACAGTGTCGTTTCCTGACACGTCACTTCACAGCAGCGGCGAAACAACGCCGGACGGCTCCCTCACCACATCGGCAAGCCCCACGGTGTGGGCATCCTCGCAGATCAGCGCATCGGCCGAGGCGATCGCCCGGATGATGTCGCGGCATTTGCATTCGCCGTCCGCGTCCAGATGGCGAGCCAGGCAACCGGCACCGACCACCGGCAATTCGAGCACGCACGAGGCCTCACGAATCAAACGGGAAACCACCGCGCCGGTGGATCGCTCGTCATAGACGCCATCCGCCTCGCCCATGCCGTAGAGGCACAGCCGGTCGTCGTCAAAGAAGCGCTCCTCGAATTCGTCAAGACCCACGGCATTGGCGATGGCACCCACGAACATCGACTCGCCCCACTCATTGATGCGGAAGGAATCGGACAGGTACTGCGCGATCGGCGTCGCTTCAAGACCCACCGGCAACGAGACCAGGAATACGCCCGCCTGCCCGCACAGCGACTCCAGCACCCGCTCGAGATCATGCTTGACGGTGCAGCTCAGGCAACACTCCTCGAGCCCGAATGAGTCGGACTCGCCGAACACCACCCCGCTCGCCTGCGGACGCACGATGTTGCGGATGATGTCGAGCCCCGACTCCACGGCACCATTCGGACGCACGTCATAGGAAATCGAACACACAGACGGGCATGAGTCGGCAAGCGAGAACGCCACCGAGTCGGCGCTGAGCCGATCGGCGCCAGTAAGCAGCACCACGGGAGTGCTCCCCTCCGCGTTTCCCTGTGATTGCAATGTCGGATGAATCATGACAGCCTTTCTGATTTGATAATGATTATCATTATGATATAGTCGCAGACATGTCCAAAAACATGTCAAATTCTGGGAACGCGCGCCGGGGTCGGCAACAGCGTCTCCCACTCGCACAGGAAAACACGCCGAACGTTCGCCCCGAACCTGCAATCCAAGCGGTACTGGGTGCCGTCCCTGCAGCGCCACGTCACCCTTACCGTGAGCGCCCGGGGCATAAAGACCATCGACCGCATCGGCATCAAGGCGGCCCTCGCGCGCATTCAGCGCAATCAGGAACTCAACTGACACGCGCAAGACGCGATCCGCACTCCATACCCTGACACCCGATAGAAAGCACCAATCATGGCAAGCAAATCCGCCGCAGCACGTCCGGTCATCACTTTGCGATCCACCGCAGGCACCGGCTTCACCTACACCACCACCAAGAATCGCCGCAACACACCGGATCGCCTCGAACTCATCAAGTTCGACCCGGTGGTCCGCAAACGGGTGCCGTTCCGGGAAACCCGCTGAGAAGGAGCCAGACATGGCCAAAACCAGTAAGATCAACCGGCAATTGCAGCGCGAACGCATGGTCGCCAAATACGCTGAACGCCGCGCCGAGTACAAGCGCGACAGCGTCAACCCGCATCTGAGTGCCGAAGAACGCGCCGAGGCGATGCGCAAACTGCAGGCACTCCCCCGCGACGCCAGTCCCACCCGCCTGCGCAACCGCGATTCCATCGACGGCCGCCCGCGTGCCTACAACCGCAAGTTTGGACTCTCGCGCATCAACCTGCGTGAGAAGGCGCACAAGGGCGAGCTGCCCGGCGTGGTGAAGTCCAGCTGGTGATTCACCGGCGCGGCCACAATCCAATAACCATCAATCACAACCAAAGGTCCATAACCATGCAAGAAGGCATCCACCCCGAATACGGCCCCGTGGTCTTCTATGACCGCTCCGCCGACAAGTACTTCCTGACCAAATCCACACTGGTTTCCAAGGCCAACAGTCTGCCGACCATCGACTGGGAGGACGGCAACACCTACCCGCTCGTCAACGTGGAGGTGTCCAGTTACAGCCACCCGTTCTATACCGGCAAGAACGTGGTGCTCGACACCGCCGGCCAGGTGCAGAAGTTCAACGCCCGATACGGCAGGAAGTAGTCCGAACTCACCCCATCCGCAACAAGAAAGGAACGGATATGAAAGTCAAAGCATCAGTCCGCTCACTGGCTCGCAAAGACGGTTCCTATGTTGTCCGTCGGCGCGGCCACCTGTACGTGATCAACAAGAAGAATCCCCACTGGAAGGCAAGGCAAGGCTGATGGCACTGCCCAAATACAAGACGTCCCGAGCCAACACGCACTCTCGCCGAGCCAATTGGAAGGCCAAAGTACCCCAGTTGGCCACGGTCAGAACGCCCGAAGGCGAAGTGGCTCAGGTTCCGCAGAATCTGGCCGCCGCCGTACGAAAGGGGTATATGAAACCATAACCACCATCGATGGATTCCACATTCACCAAGTCTCGCAACAACATGACAGCGGCGGTTCCGCCCCGAATAGTCACGGCACGTGTTCTTCTCCTATTTCCTCCACATGCCGCCGTTCACGGGCGCGAACCGCCGCTACCATATCGACCGACCACCCGCATATATCCACACGCATTTTCGAGAGAAAAACATTAGGTAGAAAGTCAGAGCATGACTGATCCCAATACCAGCCAGCCCTCAACCAACCACTCCAAGAACCATCAGACCGACAGCCCGATTGGCGGCAGTGCATCCGATAGCACCGCGCGCAGCAGCAATGCATCCGCTGTCACAACCACCGTCTCCAAACGCAACACCATCATCGGCATTGTCGTCGCTTTCGTTATCGGCGCCGTACTAGGCGTCTTGATTCTCGGCGCATTCACCTTCCTCAAGCCAAACGGCTCGACTTCATCAACCGTAGGCAACACCACAAGCCCAGCCGCAGACGCCACCAATGACTCCTGCGACACCACCTTCACCGTGGTCGCCTCAGTCAACCAATGGGGATCCTTGGCCCAACAGCTCGGCGGCTCCTGCGCCACAGTGACTTCGCTCATCAACTCGACCTCCGCCGACCCACACGATTACGAGGCCACCGCATCCGACCTGGCCAAACTCGCCAAGGCGGACATCGTGGTGCTCAACGGCGCAGGCTATGACGGCTGGGCTGAGAAAGCACAGCTTGATACCAAGCGTCAGGCCGTTGTGAACGTGGGCGATCTCATGGGCATCACCGCCACCGAGGAGCACGAGCATGACCACGACCACGCCGACGGCGAGGAAGGACATCATCATCACCACGGTTCCACGAACCCGCACCTGTGGTTCAGCCCCGAAGCCGTGCTGAAAGCCGCCGAGGCCATCAACGCCGCCTATACGGACAAGGCCGGCGCGAGTTCCGCCACCGCCGCCACCGCTCAGCGTCACTTCAACGAGTGGAATGGCGAGTACGCCGACTTCGTGACCCTGGTGAACAAGGCCCGCTCCACCGACGTGCAGCGCCGCTATGTGGCCACCGAATCCATCATCAGCTATCTGCTGGAATACATCGGTGCAATCGACAAGACTCCCGCAACTTACACGAACGCGATGAACAGCGAAGCCGAGCCCTCCGCGGCGGACCTCAAGAACGCCATGGGCATCGTCTCCGGCAATAACGTGGACCTGCTCGTCGTCAATCCGCAGGAAATGAACGGCTTCGCCAAGAAACTCAACGATGCCGCGCAATCCAGCAACAAGACGATCATCTCCGTAACCGAACAGCTGCCGGAGAACCAGAAGACGCTGCTTGGCTGGCTCACGCTGATCGCCAACCAGGCTCTGGCCACCGACACCACCAACGGTTACTTCCTGACCCAGGACGTCAAGGACCGCAGCCTGTCCGACTACGAGGGCGAGTGGCAGTCCGTCTACCCGCTGCTCCAAGACGGCACACTCGACAAGGTGATGGAGGCCAAGGCCAAGAAGGGCGACATGACCGCAGCCGAATACACGAAGTACTACGACGCCGGCTATAAGACCGATGTGGAGAGGATTGCCATCAAGGGCGATCAGATGAGCTTCACCCGAGGCGGCAAGACGGCCACCGCCACCTATGAGTACAGCGGCTTCAAAATCCTCGACTACGCCAAGGGCAATCGCGGCGTGCGCTATCTGTTCACCGCCACCGGCGACGCGCCCGAAGGTGCACCGAAGATCGTGCAGTTCTCGGATCACGGCATCGCGCCAACCAAGGCCGCGCACTTCCACATCTTCATGGGCAATGATTCCCAAGAAGAGACCTTGAAGGAAATGGACAACTGGCCCACGTATTACCCGGCGTCCATGAGCAAGGAGGAAGTAGCCACCGAGATGCTGGCTCACTGATTCCTTCCCTGACCCGGCAAAGGTTGGCCTCGCTCAAGCCCAAAGGCGCGAAGAAACGGCATTGGCGAGATATGCGACCTTCATTGCGCGGTAAAGTCATCGACGCAATCGACGCCATGCATCTTGATCACGTCATCGTGGCCGCCGTGCCCATGGACCGTTGGAATACCGCCGAACGAGCCCGACGCAAATGTTTGGAACATCTTCTCCCCCTGTTGGAAACAGAATACAGCGTGGACACACTCGTGCTCGAACGTCGTGAAGCCTCGCAGGACAGAAACGACATCCGATTCATCGACGGTGACTGACACTGTCAGGCCGTGCTTACTTCAAAGTAAGCCAACCCCGCTGGAGAAATGGAAGTGAGAGCCGGACGCCCCGAGTATCTTGGGGGCCGGCTCTCGCGCTATTCAACCTGTTAGGCCATCAGACGCGCAGCATCGCACGGTCCGGCGTCACACCGCCTGCACGCAGTCTCTTCCACTCCCCACGGAAGGACTCCATCGACAGATGCTGCATCCGGCGCATCATCGCCGCGACGAAATCGCTCTTATCCGAGAAGTGGGAGTAGAACGTGGCGCGGCGCACCATCGCCTCATCGCACAACTCGCTGACGGTGATGTCCTCCAGACGCTTGACGGCCATCAGCCGCTCGAAAGCCCCGAACAGCGACTCGTAGGTGCGCACGACCCGCAAATCCCGATTGTCACGAATGTTCCGCCGATACTCTGCCATATGTAAAGATTCCCCGTGTTGACGGACATCCCATCCCCACATGTCAGTTATCTGCCGGATCGCACCGAAACGTACGTCCCGCATCATTCGCCCGCCGCTAGCGTATATGCCGAAGGCCCATACGGGAACGCAACGAACGGAGAAAACGCATCATGGACATCGCGATGATCAGGCCAGTGCTGATGGCCGTGTCGGGCATCTGCTGGTCGGTGACCTACGTCAGCCTGATCCGCAACGGTTTCAGGGACCGCACCTGCGGCATGCCCCTGTTCGCGCTGGGACTCAACATCTGCTGGGAGGTGCTGTACGCCTTCTACGGGTTCACCGCCGAGCCATCGGGCATACAGACATGGATCAACATGATCTGGGCGTGCCTTGACATCGCCATCATCGTCACCTGGATGCGGTACGGGCGCGCGCTGCTGCCGGCGCCGGCGCGACGCCATTTCATCGCGTTCACCATGCTCACGCTCATCACCTGCGCGATGGCGCAGCTCGCGTTCTATCTGCGCTTCGACAACGCCGTGGAGGCGTCGCAGTACTCGGCGTTCGCGCAGAACGCCGTGATGTCCGTGCTGTTCCTCACCCATCTATGGAATCGCGGCGACGGACGTGGACAGACCATGACGATGGCCGTCGCCAAATGCCTGGGCACGCTCGCCCCCACGATACTGGGCGGACTGATTGAGAGCCTCAACGTCTATATCCTGCTCATGGGAGCGATCTGCCTGATCTTCGACCTGCTCTACATCGGACAGCTGTATGCGCTACGACACAAGACGACCGATGACCTCATCCAGAAGGAACACGATGACCAACATCCCGTACGCCAACGGGCATCCGAATAGGACCCGTTCATCACGCGATCGCAGCAAGGAACGCTCCGGGCCGACCACATCGCACCCGCGTCCCCCATCCGACGGGGATAGATGCCTTCATTACCATCCGGCCCGCAGGCAAAGCGCGCAGCCAGCCCCCGCACAATCCGACGATTTCATTGGGTATGATGGCTGAAACGGTACCGAAGCGGTTGCCCGCCGGCGTCCGGCCCGCAACCTTCCGCGACACGCCGAAAGAGCGGTAAGTTAAGCGGTAAGGCAATTAGGCGGCGCACTAACCTTCGTTGCGATTAAGCCAGTCTGGCGGCTTGAAGTTGCGAATCTCGTATCCTCCGCCATCAGGGTTTTCAGAGCAATCTGAAAGCCCTTTTTTGTTTTCGTTATGGCCGCCGTTTTCGACCGCAACGAAGCGGCGCGTGGGCTGCCGGCGACGTCCGGACTGCGGGCATGTGCGGTAATAGGCTTGTCGCGACTGGTACGGTGGCTCGCATGAGATGTTGCATGATGATTCTGTCATGCGCGATGACGAGGGTTCAGTTTCGTCCGCGCGTGACCGGTGAGCGCGCGTAGCGCGGCTCGCAGTATCTTCTTTTTACCGCTCCGTGATCGGTTGTGATCCTGCGTTGGTATACGCGGATGATGCATTATGTCCGAACGGTTTTGAGTGATCTTATGTGGGCCGTATTCGCGCGCTGTCCGTCGTTATCATCGGAACTCCCGTTCGTCAGTAAACGGCAGTGAATCAATCGTCTGCGTCGTCACGGCATATCGCGTGACGTATGCGACGTTACCCGTCGCTGCATCGCGGGAGCTGGATACATCCAAGGATCATCATGTCAACCAATACCTTAACCAATACGTCAGCTGATACGTCATCATCGAAATCTTCCAACTCAACCGTTTCCCATCCCGAGCCGGCAGCATCGGCACAAGACCCAGCCTGGAAGCAGCGGATCGCGCTGCTGCTGACCGGTCAGACGCTCTCGCTGCTGGGATCATCGGTGGTGCAGTACGCGATCTTCTGGCATCTGGTCATGCGGTCGGACTCCGGTTCGGTCATGGCTTCGGCCATGATCCTCACCTGTCTGCCGCAAGCCGTGGTGTCCATGTTCGGCGGCATCTGGGCCGACCGGTGGAATCGCAAGCTGCTTATCATGCTTCCCGACGCCGTGATCGCGTGCCTTACCGTCCTGCTGGCTGTGGCGTTCGCGACCGGCTGGGCGAATCTCTCGCTCATCATGCTGGCGCTCGCGCTGCGGTCCGCGGGCGCCGGTGTGCAGACGCCCGCCGTGCAGTCGTTCATCCCGCAGATCACGCCCGAATCCAAACTGATGCGGGTCAACTCGGTCAACGGCACCCTGCAGTCCGCCAATCAGATCGTTGCACCCGCACTGGCCGCCGTACTGGTCACCATGCTGCCGTTGTGGGCGATTCTGTTCGTCGACGTGACCACAGCCGTCGTCGGCATCGGATTCACGCTGTGCATACGCGTTCCCGAATCGGCCGGCGTGCGGCAGGGCGACAACGAAACCGACAGTGCGGCTGCGGAAACATCGGAAGACCGCGACGGTGCCGTTGCGCGCATCATCCGCGAGCTGAGGGAGGGATTCGCGTACGCGTGGCAGTCGCGCCGCATCCGCAGCATCATTCTCGGCAATGCGATGGTCTGCTTCATCAACGTGGCGCCGATGAACCTCACACTGCTGCTCATCAACCGTGAGTACCAGCACGACGATCTGAACCTCGGGTTCGCGGTGTTCACCAGCACGTCGGACAAGCTGGCCGCCAACGAGCTGGCATGGAGCATCGGCATGATTCTCGGCGGGCTGCTGATGTCGTCGGTCGGTGCCAAGCGTATCCACGACTGTCTGCGCGCGGTGGCCGTCGGGTTTGTGCTGATCGGCATCACCACGGCGGGGCTTGGTTTCGCGCCGACGCTGCTCGTGTTCCTGATCATTGATTTCCTGACCGGACTGGCCACGCCGTTGGCCGCATCGCCGGCGTTCACGATGCTGCAGCAGGAGGTGTCCGAGGGCATGCAGGGGCGCGTGTTCGGACTGTTGAACGCGTTCTCGACCTTCGGCACGCCGCTGGGCATGCTGGTGTTCGGCCCGCTGGCCGACATGATCGACGTGCGGCTCATCTTCATCATCGGCGGCGCGCTCACCATTCCGCTGGGATGTTGGCTGGCTCACGTCGGCGCCGTCACGCGGCGGGCGGATGCGGCGGGCGGTGACGAAAACCGGTGATGTCCGGCCCGGTGACGTAGCTGACGGCTATTCGGTGTGCTCCTTGTTGTTCCGGTCAACGGCAGGAGCACACGTCAAGCGCCGGTACTTACGCATCACCGGCGAATGAGTCATCTCAGATTCCGCATTTCGAGTTGCCTAGTTTGACCTGCGTTACACTGGACAAACAAATGATTCGGGGGAGGCGACATGAACGCTACGGAACTTTCCGCCGTGCTCGAGCATGGCGAGAACATCTCTGTCGAGTTCAAGCGTTGCGGCGTCCAGCCCGAGGCGGACACATTCGAGACGGTGTGCTCGTTCAACAACCGGTTCGGCGGATCGATCTACCTCGGCGTGCTCGACGACGGCACCATCGAAGGCGTCAATCGGTCGCAGGCCACAGCCATCGAGCGCAATCTGGTGAACGTGGTCGGCAATCCCAAACTGTTCAACGTCGCGCCCGCCATCGAGACCGAACGCATCGAATACGACGGCAAGCTCGTGATCCGCGTGTGGGTCCCCGCCGGTCCCGCCGTCGTCAGCTTCAAGCACGTGATCTACGACCGTGTGGCCGACGTGGATCGGCGCATCACCAGCGAGACGCAGATCGCGCAGATGCACATCCGCAAGCAGAACCATTTCAGCGAACAACGCGTGTACCGGTACTTGAAGCCGTCCGACTTCAGATTCGATCTGCTGCCGCGCGTGCGCAAGCTGGCCGCGTTGAAGACGCCCGGCCACCCATGGGCCGAGATGGACGACATGGAGCTGATGCGCAGCGCCGACCTGTACGGCGTGAACTACGACACCGGCGAAAAGGGCTTCAACCTCGCCGCCGTGATGCTGCTCGGCAAGGACGAAGTCATCTCACGCATCGCGCCCGCCTACAAGACCGACGTGATCGTGCGCCGCGAGAACCTGGACCGCTACGACGACCGGCTCATCGTGGCCACGAACCTGATCGAGGCGCAGGCGCAGATCTCCGAATTCGCGAAGCGATACCTGCCCGACCGGTTCATGCTGGAGGGCGACCAGACCGTCAGCCCTCGCGACATCATCATCCGCGAGCTGGTCTCGAACCTGATGATTCATCGCGAGTTCGTCAGCCCGTACCCGGCCAAGTTCCTCATCCTCAACGACGGCATCCACACGGAGAACGCCTCCAAGGCGATTTTTCAGGGCCAACTCGCCATCACGAGCTTCAAACCGGTGTCCAAGAACCCGTTCATCGCGAAGTTCTTCCGCAACATCGGTCTGGCCGACGAGCTCGGCAGCGGCATGCGCAACCTGTACAAGTACTCGAAACCCTACTCCGGCAAGGATCCCGTGCTCGACGACGGCGACGTGTTCGAGGCGTTCGTCCCCGTGCGCTGGGTGGAAGGTGACGTCGCTGCGGGTGATTTATCTGTTCACAGCGAGGACGAGCATAACCAAGATGAGACTGCAAACGACCCAAGTGAGCAGATAAATGACCCCGATGGGACTGTAAATGGGACTGTAAATGGGACTGTAAATGGGACTGTAAATGGGACTGTAAATGGGACTGTAAATGGGACTGTAAATGGGTTGACGGAAAGGGAGCGGTTGCTTCTGAACCTGATTGGAGACAATCCGTCGCTCACTTACCGGCAAGCAGCATCCGCGCTGGGCGTGTCTTATAACACGATATGGCGTGCGCTTCAGACGATGAGGAAAAACGGGCTCATCACTCGCGAAGGCTCGGACAGACGCGGCACATGGCGCATCCTCACCCCATCGCAACCATCCCGTGAATGACGTGAAGACCCGTCACGATACGTCGCGGACGTGGTAACGCAGGTGGTACGGCGAGCGCGCGAATCCCGCATACCTCAATCGGCAGTAAGGCGGAGTCGCCCTGAAGGTCGATTCCTCGCATCCTCCGCCATCGCCGGAACCCTTGATTTCCAAGGGATTCCGGCTTTTTCATACCGTCCCCGAGAGTGCCGAGGTCACCATGGAGCCCCACGGCCCCAATCTCGAATCGCCTCACGGCAACGCATCGATATTGCTTCGCAGGTGCTCGATGAATCGTCTGGCCGCCAGAGGAAGCCTGTCGCGGTCGGCGTAGGCGATGGCGATGGTGCGTTCCACGGGCGGGTCGGTGGGACGCAGGGCGAGCCGGTAGTTGGCGCTGGTGCGGTGGAGGATGAGTTCGGCGAGGATGCTGAAGCCCAATCCGGCCTCGACCATGGTCATGATCGAGTAGTCGTCGTGGATGCGCAGCCGCACGTTCGGTTTGAGCCCGACCGACGCGAACGCCTCCAACGGCTCGGAATAATGCCCCTCCTCCAGCAGGATCATGGGCTCCTTGGCGAGCGCGGCCAGCGGCACCCGGTCGAGTGCGGCGAGCGGATGAGCCTGCGGCAGGACGGCGAGCATGGTGCCCCGTTTGATGGTGACGGTCTCCACGTCACGCGCGGCGGCGGGGTTGATGAACCCGAAGTCGATGGTGCCGTTGTGGATCCATTCCTGGATAGTGGTGTAGTCGCCCTGATGCAGGACGAACCGCACGTTCGGATGACGCCGCTGGAATCCGCTGATGAGTCCGGGCAGCCAGTGGGCGGAGATGCTGGCGATGGTGCCCATGCGGATCACGCCGGTGTCGAGGCCGAGGATCTCGTCGGTCCGTTCCCGGATGCGCAGGCCGTCCTCCACATAGCGTTCGATGAGCGGGTAGAGCTGGCGCCCCTCCTCGGTGAGCGTGCATCCGCCGCGCTGCCGGTTGAGCAGGGTGACGTCGAGTTCCTTCTCCAGCGAGGCGATCATCTGGCTGACGGCCGACTGGCTGCATCGCAGTTCGTCGGCGGCCGCGGAGAAGCTGCCGTATTCGACGATGTGCCGCAGGGCGAGATACCGATTATCCATGACCCTCATCATAGATGAATGTATAAGCATTGCTTATTCGTTCATTAGCGAAGTTGATTGTACTTATCGCATATGCCCGCCATACGATGGCCGCCATCGGACACGTCCAACGCAGTTGGATCGTTCGACGCACACGGGAACATCAATGAAGGAAAGGATCCCCCGATATGGCGTTGTTGCGTACGGCGTTCCGCGCCGCGTTGCCGCCCACGCTACCGATTGCCGCCGGCTTCCTGTTTTTCGGCGGATCCTACGGACTGCTCATGCATGCCAAGGGATTCCCGATCGTGTACCCGCTGGCCATGGGCTATGTCATCTTCGCCGGGTCGATGGAATTCGTCACCGTGGATCTGCTGCTGTCCCCGTTCGCCCCGTGGTCCGCGTTCCTGTTGGCGATCATGGTCAACGCGCGTCATCTGTTCTACGGCCTGTCGATGCTGGACACATTCCGCGGCCTGGGCTGGAAAAAGCCGTATCTGATCTTCACGATGATCGACGAGACGTTCGCCGTCGATTCCAGCGTTCATATTCCGGCGTCGGTCGACCGGGGATGGTTCATGGTGTTCATCTCCGTCCTCTGCCGCTCCTACTGGTTCGGCGGCATAGCGTTGGGCTGGCTGGCCGGCGGCGTGCTTCCGTTCGACACCAAGGGCATCGAGTTCGTGCTCGCCGCCCTGTTCCTGTCGATCCTCCTTGGACAGTGGGATGACGATCGGGATCGGAGGGAGGACGACGGCAGTCGCCCGCGTCCACGCCCGGCGATCGTGGATCTCGCGGATTCGGCGCGCCCTCATGCGTCTGCGCTGGTCGGGTTGTCGGCCTCCGCGATCTGTCTGGCGCTGTTCGGCCCGGACCGGTTCATGATCCCGGCCATGGCGCTGATGCTGGCGACGTTCCTGATATTGCGTACGAGATTGGAAGACGCGGACGACGGGCGCGGCACCCGGAACGGGGAGGAACGATGATGACCATGACCACATGGCAGGCCGTCGTGACCATAGCGGCGGTCTCGTTGGGCACCATACTCACCCGCTTCCTGCCGTTCATACTGTTCCCTGATTCGCGTCGCCCACCTAGGGTCGTGACCTATCTCGGCAGGGTGCTGCCGCATGCGATGACCGGCCTGCTGGTGGTGTACGCGCTCAAGGACGTGTCATTGTTCTCCGGATTCCACGGGGCGCCCGAGGCGATCGCGGTCCTTGTCATCGTGCTACTGCATCGGTGGCGTCACAGCATGCTGGTGTCCGTCGCCGGCGGAACCATCGTGTACATGATGCTCGTCCAGCTGGTGTTCGCGTGACGGGCCTGCGGCCTCCCGCCTCGCTGCTTTGGGAGGGGATTCATGGCGACGAACATCCGACGGTAGACGACGAAGGCAATGGGAGATACGTATGACTATGCGGCAGTATGTGGTGGACGCGTTCACGGACACGGTGTTCAGGGGTAATCCGGCGGCGGTGTGCATGCCGGAATCGTGGCCCTCGGACGAGCTGATGGCGGACATCGCGATGGAGAACCGGTTCTCCGAGACCGCGTTCATCGTGCGCGAACCGGAAGAATGGCATCTGCGCTGGTTCACGCCGGGCGGCGAGATCGACCTGTGCGGGCACGCGACGCTCGCCTCCGCGTATGTGGTGCTGCGGTTCGTGGAGCCGGACACCGACGTGGTGCGGTTCCGCACGATGAGCGGCGTGCTGACCGTGATCCGCACGCGCGGAAGCGCCGGCGCCGACGTGTTCACGATGGATTTCCCGGCCTTCGACCTGAGGCCCACGCCGGTCACCGACGCGATGGAGCAGGCCCTGGGCGCACGTCCCATCGAGGCGTGGCTCGGCCGCGATCTGCTGTGCGTGATGCCCGACGAACGGACCGTACGCGACCTCAACCCCGACCAAGAGCTAGTCAAGGGCCTGCCCGGTCTGCTGGCCAACGTCACGGCGGCCGGTGACGCGGGTTCGGGCTTCGACTGCGTGTCCCGCTCGTTCGCGCCGAAGCTCGACGTCCCCGAGGACCCGGTCTGCGGTTCCGGTCACTGCCACATCCTGCCGTACTGGAGCAGCCGCCTCGGCACAACCGCGCTCACCGCGTATCAGGCGTCGACGCGCGGCGGCATCATCCACGCCACGGTCAACAACGGTCGCGTCGGTCTCGGCGGCAGCGCGGCGCTGTTCTCCGTCGGCACCATCCTGCCCGACTGACGCCGGTGACGTGATGACGGGGGCATGAATATCATGGGTGAAACGCATCTACGACAAGCCGGAACCCGAAGACGGCTACAGGATTCCGGTGGATCGGCTGTGACCGCGCGGCATAAGCCGGGAACGTACCGCCCTTGACCTGTGGATGAAGGACATCGCGCCGTCACCCGGTCTGCGCACACGGTTCGGACACGACCCTTGGCGCGCGACGCGGAAAATTCCGTAATCCGCGCCGCGTTCCGAGGACATATCCGAGGAGACATGCCGGCGAGACATGCCGGCGACGACGCGATTTGCACAATCCGCGAAGTCGTGACATAATGCTCAGGTTGCCTTGACGAGGTCAAGTTCAACGACTTGGTCGCGAAGGAAACAGACTGGCGGATTTCCCAAGCGGTCAAAGGGAGCTGACTGTAAATCAGCCGCTTCGTGCTTCAGTGGTTCGAATCCACTATCCGCCACGCCCCGATAGCTCAGTGGTAGAGCACTTCCTTGGTAAGGAAGAGGTCGTGAGTCCAATTCTCACTCGGGGCTCTCTTTTCTCCCATCGGTTATGCAATCACCATCCTTCCCGTTCCCCCACCGCCGTCGTCGACGACGAGCCGCGGCGAACGGAACAGTGACGCAGACCACCATCCACCTCAAAAAACGGTCTTCCGCACACGACGTCGATTCCGTATGCTTGGCCCCATGACCGAACGCAACACGACGACCGACCAGACGACCACGACGCCGACCATCACGGACGCGCAGCTGCCCCAGGCCGACCGCGACGCCGAGCACATGCAGGGCCACTGGGTGCTGGCCCGGCTCGGCAAGCGCGTGCTGCGCCCGGGCGGCGAGAAGCTCACCAAACGCATGCTCGCGCACGCGCCGCTCGCCGGCAAACGCGTGGTGGAGTTCGCGCCGGGCCTCGGCCGCACCACCCGACTGATCCTCGACGCCGCACCGGCCGGATACACCGGCGTCGACCGCGACCCGCAGGTCGTGGACATCATCACCCCGCTGGCGAAGTCCGTGGGCGGCAGGTGCGTCGAGGCCGACGCCGCACACACCGGTCTGCCGGACGGCTCGGCGGACGTGGTGGTCGGCGAGGCGATGCTCACCATGCAGTCCGAACGCGGCAAGCGCGCGATCATCGGCGAGGCCCATCGCCTGCTGAAGCCGGGCGGTCTGTACGCGATCCACGAGATGGGACTCGCCCCGGACGATCTGGCCGATACGGTCAAGGACGCGATCCGCAGGGACCTCGCCCAGACCATCAGGGTCAATGCGAGGCCGCTGACCGCCGCCGAATGGCGGGAGCTGCTCGAATCGGAGGGATTCGAGGTGCTGTGGACCGGCGTCGAGCCGATGGCGCTGCTGAAGCCGCGCCGCAATCTGGCCGACGAGGGCGTGCTCGGCGCGCTGCGCATCATGCGCAACCTGCTGACGCACCCCGACCTGCGCGCGCGGGTGCTGAGGATGCGCCGCGTGTTCAACACGCACGGCGACCAGCTCACCGGCATCGCGTTCGTGGCGCGCCGCAGGGACTGACCGGCGCACGCCGCAATCCGTACGCGATCAGCGGTTAAGCTGGTACGTAGGACGCGCGTCCGCCCTCACACGGGCGACGCACCGGCATCGCAGCCGGCAACGACGACGCACGTATGACACATATGACAAGGAGCATGATATGACCGACCACACCTCGACCACCGACTCCCGCGACGATCAGCCGATGGCGATGGAGTTCATCGACGACCTCGCCCCGATGGTCGCGATCCAGCCCGAGGCCACCGTCTCGCGCACCGTGATGCAGGTGGAGGGCGCCAACGTGGTGCTCTTCTCCTTCGACAAGGGCCAGGAGCTGAGCGAGCACACCGCCGCCATGCCGGTGCTCGTGCAGTGCCTCGAGGGCCGCCTCAAGGTGACCGGCGGCGGCAAGACCGTGGACCTCGTGCCGGGCGGCATCCTGCACTTCCCGACCCGACTGCCCCACGCGGTCTACGCCGAGGAGGCCTCCAAGATGATGCTCATCATGATGCGTCACTAGTCGATTCGTTCGATCAACCGGGCGACCGCCGGATTGACCACATATTGAGATGGCGTGTCGCCCGAGTTGCGTCAATCAAAAAGTGGTGTATATTAGTCACTCGTTGCAAGGAACACTTCAACATCTGACCAACGCCCCTGTAGCTCAGTTGGTTAGAGCAGCTGACTCTTAATCAGCGTGTCCAGGGTTCGAATCCCTGCGGGGGCACAGATAAGGCCGGAACCGAAAGGTCCCGGCCTTTTGCATTCTCCAACCCGGCCCATCCCCGGAAACCGTACGCCGAAGGACCCAACCCGCACCATGACCTCGCATCTCGCCGAAGCCGGACGCACGCTCATCCCCCGCAAGGACGACAAGTACGGTCTGCTCTCCCCCGCACTGGTGATTCTGACCTTCGTCGCCGGTCTCGTGGACGCGCTGAGCTACCTCGCGCTGGGGCACGTGTTCGTCGCCAACGTGACCGGCAACATCGTCTTCCTGGGATTCTCGATCGCGCACGCGCAGGGCTTCGTGTGGTGGACGTCGGCGCTGACATTGGTCGCGTTCATGGTCGGCGCGCTCATCGGCGGGCGCATCATCCACCATTTCGGTGCGAACCGCGCGCGGCACCTGCTCGTATCGACATGCGTACAGACAACGTTCGTCGTCGCGGCGCTGGTCGGCACCACCCTGCTCAACCGATTCGCCGCCGAACCGACGATGGGCGGGACCGGCAAACCGGCGAACATGGCGACGGCGGCCGCACAGGCCATCGCCACCGCACAGGTTCAGGCCGCTCAGGCCGCCAACTCCCCGAGCCTCAACTTCCCTACCGCCAACCACATCGACCTGCACATCATCCTGCTCATCGTGCTGCTCGCGCCGGCCATGGGCATCCAGAACTCGACCGCGCGTAAGCTGTCGGTCCCGGACCTGCCCACGACGGTGCTCACGATGACGCTGACCGGCGTCGTCGCGGACACCTCCGCCCACGGCCACGAGCAGTCGAAGCTGGGCCGGCGCGCGGTGGTGATGGTCGCGCTGGCTGCCGGCGCGCTGACCGGCGCGCTCCTGCAGACGAACGGCCACGAGGACGTCATCCTGATGGTGATGATCGGCTGCCTGCTCGCGGTCATCGCGATGATGGTCCCCTGCGTACGGTCCGACGCGCGCTGGGTCACCGGCAGGTAGCCGTCACCCGCACGCGCCGTCAGACGCGCATGGCCTCCTTCGCTGCCTCGACCTGATCGGCGCCGCCCTCGCCGGACGCGATGAAGCGCCCCGACGCGAGCACGTAGTAGCGGTCCGCGCGTTCGACCGCGAATTGCACCTTCTGTTCGACGAGCACCACGCCGATGCCCTTCTGCTCGGCCATCGCGCGGATCGCGCTCTGGATCTCCGCGACGATGTTCGGCTGGATGCCCTCGGTCGGTTCGTCGAGGATCATGAGCTTCGGCCGCGTGATCAGGGCTCGCGCGATCGACAGCTGCTGGCGCTGGCCTCCGGAGAGCAGGCCCGCGCGACGCCCCGCAAACTCCTTGAGCACCGGGAACATCTCGACGGCTTCGTCGTAGCGGGCCTTGGCCTCGGCGCCGTAGCGGTCGGCGACCACGTGCAGGTTCTCGTCGACGGTCATCGTGCCGAACGACTGCTGCCCCTGCGGCACGAACGCCATGCCCTTGCGGATGCGCTGGTTCGGCGCGATCTTGGTGATGTCCGCGCCGTCGAACGTGATCGAGCCGGACGAGACCGGCAGGAGTCCCAGCAGGGCCTTGAGCAGCGTGGTCTTGCCGGCGCCGTTGTTGCCGACGATGCTGACCCACCGGCCGGCCTCGACGTCGAAGCTGATGTCGTTGACGACCGTCACCTTGCCGTAGCCGGTGCTGAGGTCCTTCACTTCAAGCATTGCCATGTTCCCATTCACCCTTTCGCCGCCGTGGCCGCATCGTTCATCGTGTCCATGCTGATATCCAAATGCGCGAATCCACCTTCGATGCGCACCGAGAAGACGCACTCCCCGGCGACGCCCGCGGCACCCGTATCCTGTTGTCCGTTCGTCATCACTGATCACCACCCAGATAGATCCTGACGACTTCCTCGTTGTTTTGAATCTCCTCGACCGACCCCTCGGCGAGGATCTCGCCCTGATTGAGCACGGTGACGGAATCGGCGAACTGGCGCATGAACTCCATGTCGTGCTCGACGATGATGACCGTGCGGTTCTTGCTGCATCGCTTGAGCAGCTCGCCGGTCTGCACGCGCTCGGCGGGGGTCATGCCGGCGACCGGTTCGTCGAGCAGGAGCAGGTGCGCGTCCTGGACGAGCAGCATGCCGATCTCCAGCCACTGCTTCTTGCCGTGCGGGAGGATCCCGGCGGGCGTGTTCATGTCGTCGGTCAGGTTGCACACGTCGAGCATGTACTCGATGTTCTGCGAGACGCCGCCGACCGTGCGGAACAGGTCGCGGCCCTTCTTGCGGAAGCCCTCGGCCAGCTGCAGGTTCTCCAGCACGGACAGCTCCTCGACCACGGAGGCGGTCTGGAACGTGCGTCCGACGCCGAGCTTGACGATGTCGTTCGGCTTGCGTCCCAGCAGCTCCTCGCCGCGGAACTTCGCCGATCCGCTGGCCGGGACGAGGCCGGTGATCGCGTCGATGATCGTGGTCTTGCCGGCGCCGTTCGGTCCGATGAGGAAGCGCAGGTCGCCGTGCTCGACGGTCAGGTCGAGGCTCTTGACCGCGACGAACCCGTCGAACTCGACGTGCAGTCCCTTGATCTCCAGATAGTCGTTCCACTGGCCGCCGCGATCGTCGAGCACCGCGAGCTGATCGTGCAGCCGGGTGCGCTCCTCGGCGATCTCGGCCTTCATCGCCGCGGCCTCGTCGCGCATGCGCTTGGCCTCGTCACGCATCTGCACCATCTCGGCGCGCAGCTGCTCCAGTTCCTCCCTGGACGCGGGGGTCGTCGTCATATCCTTCTCCTCGCTCATGCCTTCACCGCCTCGGCCTTGACGGGCCCGGAAACCCCGATGCCCAGCTTCTCCTTGATCCACGGCCACACGCCCTTGAACTGTCCCAGACCCATCGGCACGAACGCGATGACCAGAATGAAGATCAGGCCCTCGAGATAGGTCCACGCGGACGGGTACGCCTCGGACAGCTGCGTCTCCGCGAAGCGGATGATGAGCGTGCCGACGAGAGGCCCGAGCAGCGTGGTGCGGCCGCCGATGACCACGCCGGCGAGCATCAGGATCGACGGCGTCACGCTGATGTCGGACGGCGAGATGATGCCGACGACCGGCACGAACATCGCGCCGCCGATGCCGGCGAACATGGCAGCCACCGAGAAGGCGAACACCTTGATCGACGCGGGGTTGTAGCCGAGGAACTTCATGCGGTTCTCCTGGTCGCGCACGCCGATGATCAGGTTGCCGATGAACGAGCGGCGGATCCAGTAGACGATGAGCACCATGGCCAGCGTCAGGAACGCGCAGATGTAGTAGATCATCCGCTTGTTGGCCGGATCGGTCAGATCGTAGCCGAAGAAGCCCTTGAAGTCGTTCAGGCCGTTGGTGCCGCCGGTCGTCTTGGACTGGCCGATGAGCAGCACGGCGAACGCGGCGACGAGCGCCTGCGACAGGATCGCGAAGTACGCGCCCCTGACGCCGCGGCCGAACACCGCGAGGCCCAGGACCGCGGCGACGATGCCCGGCACCGCGGCCACGCCGATCACGGCGATGACCGGGTTGCGGAAGAGCTCCCAGAAGCCCGGCACCTGCGTGATGCCGTACTGGGACATGAAGTCGGGCACCTGGTTCGGGCCGATGTCCTCGAGCTTCATGTGGATGGCCATGACGTACGCGCCGAGGCCGAAGAACAGGCCCTGGCCGAGCGTCAGCATGCCGCCCTGGCCCCAGGCCAGCCCGATGCCGATGGCGACCATCGCATAGCACAGGTACTTGGACAGGAGCCCCAAGCTGTACACGCTCATCACCGCGGGCGCGAGGAAGATCAGCGCGATGGCGATGACGGCGCCGACCAGCGGCTTGTACTTCGTCGCGAATTCGTTTGCAGTCAGATGCTTCATGATCGTTACGTCCCTTCCCTAGCGCCCTACGCGAGGTTCCTCGAACGGATGGAGACCAGTCCCTGCGGACGGAACTGCAGGAAGACCACGACGATCAGGAAGATCGCCATCTGGCCGATTGATGCGGAGGTCGGCAGCTCGATCGCGGACTGGGCGAGGCCCAGCACGAAGGAGGCGATGACCGCGCCCTTGAGCTGGCCGACGCCGCCGGCGACGACCACGAGGAACGCCTGCACGATGAACGTGGTGCCGAAGTTGAAGCTGATGGAGTTGAGCAGGCTCAGCGCCACGCCCGCGATGCCGGCGATGCCGGAGCCGAGGAAGAAGGTGATGTGGTCGACCGTCTTCGTGGAGATGCCGGACACCTCCGCCAGATCGCGGTTCTCGGAGGTCGCGCGGATCTGGCGGCCGAGCGGCGTCAGCTTCAGGACCGCGTACAGCGCGGCGACGCACACGATCGACAGGATGAAGATGAACAGTCGTCCGGCGGAGAAGCTGTAGCCGAACACGGTGACCGGGTTGGTCAGGGCATCGGGCGCCTCGGCGTACACCGGGGTCGCGCCGAAGATGTCGCGGGCGAGCTGCTGGAGGACCAGCGAGACGCCGAACGTGACCAGCAGGGTGTCGAGCGGACGGTTGCGCATGCGCTCCAACAGCAGCACATCGAGCAGCAGACCCAGCAGACCCGCCACGACGAATCCGACGACGAGCGCGACGCCCAGCGAGACGGCCTTGTTGCCGATGATCGTGCTCGTCACGTACGCGGTGTACGCGCCGGCCATCATGAACTCGCCGTGGGCGTTGTTGATGACGCCCATCTGGCCGAACGTCAGCGACAGACCCAGGGCCGCGAGCAGCAGGATCGATCCGTTGGACAGACCCGCCACGATCTGAGGAAATAGCATACCCATTGTTTCGTGTCCTTCTCTTCTCTCGTCAGTTGCTCTCGACGCCGGCGCTCAGGCTCTTCGCCCAGTCGTAGGTCTTCAGGTACGGGTCCGGCTTGATCGGGCCGTCCGACTTCCACACGGTGTGGATGAGCTTGTCGGAGCCGATCTTGCCGATGTACGAGGTCTTGTAGATGTGGTGGTTCTCGCCGTCGACCTTGACCCTGCCTTCGGGGGCGTCGAACGTGACGCCGTCGGCGGCCTTCTTGACCGCGTCCACGTCGAACGACTTGGCCTTCTCGACCATGCCCTTCCACAGGTAGACGGAGGTGTACGCAGACTCCATCGGGTCGGAGGTCGGACGGTTCTGCCCGTACTTGGCCTTGAAGTCCTTGACGAACGTCTTGTTCTGCGCGTTGTCGAGCGTCTGGTAGTAGTTCCAGGCCGTGAGCTGGTCCTTGACGTTGTCGACGCCGATGGCGGAGACCTCCTCCTCGGCGATGGACATCGAGATGACGGGCACGGTGTCGGCCTTGAGGCCCGAAGCCTTGTACTCCTTGAAGAACGCGACGTTGGAGTCGCCGTTGAGGGTGTTCACGACCGCGTCGGCACCGGAGAACTTGAGCTTGTTGACGATGGTGGTGAAGTCGGTGGAGCCCATCGGGGTGTACTCCTCGCCGACGACCTGCATGCCGTTGCCCTCGGCGTACGCCTTGACCACGCGGTTCGCGGTCTGCGGGAACACGTAGTCGGATCCGACGAGGAACAGCTTCTTGTAGCCCTTCTCCTTGAGGTAGTCGAGCGCGGGCACGATCTGCTGGTTCGGGGCGGCGCCGGAGTAGAAGATGTTCGGGCTGGCCTCCATGCCCTCGTACTGCAGCGGGTAGAACAGCAGCGCGTTGTCGGCCTCGAACACCGGCAGCATGGCCTTGCGGGAGGAGGAGGTCCAGCCGCCGAACACCGCGGCCACGCATTCCTTCTCGATCAGGGTCTTCGCCTTCTCGGCGAACACGGCCGGCTCGGACTTGCCGTCCTGCTGGACGACCTGGATCTTCTTGCCGAGCACGCCGCCCTTCGCGTTGATCTCGTCGACCGCCATGTGCAGCGAGTCGGAGACCGTCTGCTCGGAGATCGCCATCGTACCGGACAGCGAGTTGACGAATCCGACCTTGATGGTGTCGCCCGACGTGTCGACGCACGACGCGGCGTTCGTCGAGCCGTCGGAGGCGGCGTCGGCGGCCTCCTTCTCGGCCACGGTCCTTCCCCAGCCGCAGCCGGCGGTGGACAGCACCGCCGCGAGGACGCACGCGGCGGCCCCCAGCCTGGCCCCTATTTTCCTGGCACGTGATGTAGTCATACGGTCCCTCTCTCTGCGTACGACGTGATTGACGTTCGCTCGCGTTCGGTTGCCGCGTCCGAAGACGCACCACGAGAGATCCGCGACCGATGGACGCCGTCCCCCGCGTACCACCCTGAACGCTTGTAGGTGACAGCATCACATTCCGTGCTTTCCCCGCCGTTGCCCTCGTGTTTCGTTTTCGTCTCATTGATGTCCAACAGGTAAACGACTTCGTTTCGCATGGTGGTTTCGGTGGGCGGCCGGTGTGGGATGCCGTACGCGATGCTCGACACACTCAAGGCTTCCAGCCTTCGCTGGAACTTCGCAGCGTAGCTGCTCACTTCGCCTAGGAGCGATCCACTGGATCGCTCCTCTAACGGCTCAGCAGCCAAGCCTACGGTCGAGCATCGCGTACGGCATCCCACACCTCCGTTACGCATGAATGTTGCGGATCGTCTTTTCCGTTTTCTTGGTGAAACTGCGATAATGGGGGTTATGGCAACACATTCTGATCTTGATAATGAGACGGTTCGCACGCTGCTGAACCGTCGTTCCATCCGCAAGTTCAAGGACGATCCGATCGACGACGACACCCGTGCCGTTCTGGAGACCGTCGCGCAGCGCGCCGCTTCGAGCCAGTACCTCAACGACTGGTCGGCGATCCGTGTGACCGACCCCGAGCTCAAGGCGAAGTTCGCCGAGTTCGGTCGTCAGCCGTACATCGCCGAGGCGCCGCTGCTGTACCTGTTCATCATCGACGAGCAGCGCAACGCCCGCATCGCCGAACGCAAGGGCGTGGATACATCCTCGCCGGATTGGTGGCTCACCGCCAGCTACCACTTCACGCAGGCGCAGAACGACGCCGTTCTGGCGCTGCACGCGATGGAGACGGCCGCGTATTCGCTGGGACTTGGTTGTGTGATTCTGGGGTCCGTGTTGAACGACGTCCCGGGACTGATCGAGGCGTGCAAGCTGCCGAAGTACACGTACCCGGTGCTCGCCCTCGCGATCGGCAAGCCCGATCAGGAGCCGGCGCTGAAGCCGCGCATGCCGCGTTCGATGCAGTTCTTCGAGAACGAGTACCCGTCCGATGCCGACGCGGCGCTGGAGGGGCTCGACGAGTTCGACGCGACCGTGCACCAGTACTACGATCTGCGCAACACCGACCGCCCGGTCGACGCCTTCAGCGAGCAGATCGTCAAGGTCAGCGGCCAGGACACCAGCAGCAAGCCGCTCCTGCCCAACGCTGAGGCCCAAGGTTTCCATCTGGAGAAGTAACTCATTCCTGCAAGCCATGGCCCGTTTGGGAGCGCACAACCGTAATGGTTCATGCCGTTGACCACGGATACGCGATCGTGCGCTCCCGAATGCAAACCAACCTACCGCTTGGGCACCATCATCCGCTTATCCCAGGGGATATCGGCGTGCAGTATCCAGAGCTGTCCGTCAAGGTTGGTGTCCAAGATCCCGCCAAGCCGCTTGATTTGTTCACGATGCATAGCCAAGCCCCGACCGGAGCGCTCTGCCTCGCTTAGCACCGTTCGACTGACGTCATTGGTTTCGAATATCTCCACGCCTTCGGCTGTGACATCAACATTGAGTATGTAGGACTCATCACCGGGAACGGCATGACGCTGGATGTTGGTGCCGATTTCTTTAAGCAAGGCCAATATCTCTTCCTCGGCATCATGTGTGGTGACCAACGCCTCGCCGTGGAGCTCCGGAACGCCGTGGTATCCAAGGAAATCGAGATATTTGCCGTCCTCATCCAATTGTTGTCTCAGCCGTTCCATGAATGGACCGCCATCTCCTTCCCTGATGCCGCGGCCGGATAGGTAATCGATGACAGCATGCGCCTGAACGAATGCAGATTGACTCCGCCGGAGTATGACGTTCCACTCAGGATCATCGGGATGCTGATGCGCAATGGCGGAAATGCAACTGAGATCGTTGGTCAATGTATCGTGCATGCGTACGGCGATCTTGGCATTGGCCTGCAAACGCTCGTTTTCCTTTTCCGCGGCGAGATGCTTCTCCGCAAGTCGCTGCATGTGGATGCTCTTCTGATGAAGATTGGCGGCATAACCGCATACCCATGCGGTGGCCAACGGCAATATCACTCGAGCGAATGCGGCGATATCGAAAAACGACGACTGACTATAAACAACCACGGCATTGATCTGGCCGCCAATCGTTGCCACGACTACAGCGGCGACTCCATCCGTGAATGGGTATAGATAGGCCAATATTCCGATTGCAATAGCCAACGAGACATCCTGCACGACGGTATATCCCAGTGGCAGCAATGACACGCAGTAGCATCCGATCACCAACCATTGCGACAGCCGGGGCATGACGGGCGTGGCAGCGATACAAGCGATCAGCACTACGGATACGATCGTCATCAACGATCCCGATGGAGGTGAGGACACCCACTCCAAAACGACGAACAGGAGATCAGCCAAACAGAGTGCGGTGATACCCGGATGGGACCGTATACGATTCATCAGTGTCCGAACAGCCGTGTGCATAATATGCGGCATGATATCGGTCAACGGCTGCGCAGCCGCAGCCAGGCGCCGATGAGTTCCTTGCGGCTCGCACAACCGAGTTTCTCCGAAGCACGCGCCAGATAGGTGCGCACGGTGTTCTCGGACACGTCCATGTGCTCGGCGATCCGAGCGGCGGTCATGCCCCGGCTCCACGCATCCACGGCCTCAATTTCACGCGCGGATAGATCGTTTCTCCTATTGGCCCTGACATGCTCGTAGGCCAAGGCAGCATCCTCGAACACGACACCGGAACCTCCATCCCATACACGACCATCCGCGATGGTCCGCAGGGCCTGAGACATGTGCTGGACATCGTTCTTGCTGATGATGCCCTGCGAGCCGGCGTCGGCCGCTTCACACGCATAGTCCGCAAGGGTGAACGACGTCATCGCCAAGATGCGTATCGCACGGTTCTCTCTCCGAATGGCCCTGATGGCCATGGGACCGTTGATGCCGTTCATCGACATATCGATGAGTAACACCTCAGGTGGGTTGAACACGCTCGTGCACTGTCGGATGGCTTCATCCCCTCTATCTACGGGAGGCAACAGGCTGAAGTCAGGCAATGCCTTCTCCAAAAACGAACGCAGTGCCATTAGGGTGATGCGGTCGTTATCCACGATCAGCAGGGTATTGTGCTCGTTTTCCATGACTGCACAGTATAGCTCGGCGCGCACCGCTGTCATTGGTTTCGATGGCATTCGATGATTCTTGTCATCGCTTCCGATTACAAGGCCTTCTCACGGCCTTTTCTCGAACCTATCGTTCTTTTCGGCTCCTCGAAGAACTGCAATCAGCACAACGAAAGGCATCATCATGAATATCTCCAAACGGAACGGCGCTTATGCCGCGCCGGGCGCGTGGTCACGCGCATCGGCTTGGGTCACGTCCGGTACGACTCGAGCTTTCTATGAAGTCTTCTAACCATCGGGAAACCCGATGAGTAAACATGCGTGACGGCTCTATGGCCGTCGCGCTTTCGTTATGAAAGGAACATCACTCCAGTGCATCGACTGTTGAAGATTGCCATCCTGTTAGACGTGATGGTGACCATACTGACCAGCGCATTATTCGCCGGAATGGTGGGATCATGGTTCCCGTTAAGCGGCACGGGCGCAGTACAGGTGACGAGCGCAAACGATGCAAACGTGTCCACACTGGGAACGGTAGCCGGAGAACATCATGTCGTGGCGGCCAAGTTGGTTTCAAATTCAGCGGATGCCGGCGGAGGCGATGTACTGCTGGTCACCGACGCACGAGATATGACTCATATACCGGGAGCACCCGTGGTCGGTGATACCGCACGTAGTTACGTATTCGGCGATCGGATCATCGTACGCAAAGCGGACGAACTCACCGCACCGACCGGCCGATGGATCGTCTATGGAGAGTCGGATGACGTACGCGACTTCGTCGCAGCACTGAACGTGAGAGGATTGAAAACGGATACACCGGAAATCGCATCAATCCGTTATCTGATGGGGCAGTTCGCACAGACGCCGTTGGCTGTACTGCCGTTGTTCGTGTTCTTTCTGACTCTGGCCGCTGGCTTGGTGTCCTCATCGGCGATGATGAAACGCCGTGCGATTCAGTCGTTCCATGGCATGCCCCGGTTAACGGCAGTTGCCCGTGAGATCTGCGGAAACTGGCTCATCGAGTGCACGGTCATGGTCGGAGCCATACTCCTGCTGATCCTGATATCGGGTATGGTATGGGGTGTTCGAACGAACCGACTGCCGTTTCTGACCGCGGCGGCCACAAGCATGGGCTCTCTATCTGTGATGCTGATGGCCTCTCTGCTGGCTTCGTTGTCGGTCTCGGTTTTGGTGACGCGCATACTTGACCAGATCAAGGGAAAACGACCACTGCGTGTCATTATGGCTGTGTCCGTCATAGCGTTGTTGGCAGGTGCATCGGCCACATCGGCCACATCGGCGATCGCCATGGATTCAATCGGTCAGGCATCCGCCGCGCATCGTGCTGCCGTTCTGGCTTCCAAGGCACCCAATGCCTATTCCTTGTCGTTCTGGAGCATGACCAGCAAGGAAATGGACCAGTACACATCGAGATGGCAGTCATTCACCGACGCCCTTGATCGACACGGCAAACTGGAGATCATCGACTACGAACCTCAATGCATGCTCGACCAGCTGGACGGGCACACACCCGAAACGAGCCGTCCTTGCCTGATCGTCAACCCGACCGCAGCTCGGCAGCTTGGCATCCCCTACGACCATGAAGCCGAAGACAAAGCACAACTGCTCTTGCCTTCGGGCATGCGGAAAGAAGGAACCTATCTGACTGGCGCACTGGAAAAGCTCGTCAGCATGGAACGTGATCTCGCCGACAAGGTCGATGGCACCCGCTTGGACGATACCAAGACCACATCTGGTTCCCTCCCCGACGATCTGACGATACGCCTGTACACACCGTCCGCGATTCAAGCCAATGCCACACAGTTGCACGCGACAACGATGATCGTCGTCCTACCCGCGACCGCGATATCGCCGTCGAACAGGCTTGCCTACGCCAGTCAGGGCAGCGTCTTGTTCGCCGCCGGAACCGTCAGGCAGCTCGACGGATGGCTGCAATCATACAATCTGACGGGTCTGGTTGCTTCGGCTCAGAATACCGTCGAACAGGCACAATCTCAGGTTGCACAGGCACAGCAGACAATTACAGAGTTCGGGCTCATGGCCCTGTCCACCGTCATGGGACTGGCCATCGTAGTTGCGACTTTGAGTGACGGCTACTGCGAACGCCATCGTCAGAGGTTATTCGTCCAGTACATCCACGGCGCGACCGTCATCAGACGATACGGGCCGCACGCTCTCATCGTCCTCGTCTGTCTGGTCTCAGGCAGCATCGCCGTCGCACCATGGCACAGTAGCGGGCAATGGACTCTGACCACTGCCCTCATCATCTTGGTAGGCCTGGCAGCGGCATTCCTTACCTGCGCCGTGTGGGACCGGAGAATGCGCGCCGACACCATCAAACAATCATGAACGCCAACGATAACAAGCTGCCCACAAATCCGAAGAACACTACCATGAATGACAACATCAGTATGAACCACACGCCCAAGATGATCAAAACCAACAGCCCAGCTTCGCTTGATGCAGCGGGACTGACGAAAAGCATCAATGGTCGCATTCTATGGCACGATCTCACCTTTCACATCGACCCCGGCACCATCACCGCAATCACAGGTCCCTCCGGTGCGGGTAAGACCACCCTGCTCAACGCAATCGGGCTGCTCGAACCTCTCGATCGAGGTATCATCACTTACGGTCATCAACGTCTCGATAGACTGGGGCGAGGTCGGATCCGCCAACTCTACCGCAACGCGTACGGCTTTCTCTTCCAGAATTACGCACTTGTCGACCAATGGACCGTCAACCGCAATCTTGACCTCGCCATGTCCAGCGCGGGTATCCCACGTTCCCAACGCAGTCGACTCGCCTCCTACGGACTTGACCAAGTCGGACTTTCCGACAAACGCAATGCCAAGGTATACACGCTCTCAGGAGGTGAACAACAGCGTGTCGCCATCGCCCGACTGCTTACGCGCAGTCCACGCATCGTTCTCGCCGACGAGCCAACCGCAGCCCTCGACCCCGACAATGTTTCCCGCGTCATGAACCTCCTGCGAAGCCTCGCCGATCAAGGTTCCATGGTCATCATGACCACCCATAATCCCGACATCGTCTCCCTAACCGACCAGCACATCACTCTCGTCCCCAACCGATGACTGTTGTCCCCCCCACCGACAGAATGCACCTGATGGGAACAAGACCGTAAGGCGACTCCTCGCAATCACACAGTACGGCACGAAGACAAGTGATCCGAAGTCCGGCCTAGACCGACTGTCCTCGAAACGGTCGCGGGCCGGACACATACCGCATCCATTCCATGTGTAAATATCCCAAAGCTGACCTACAGCGCCTCGGTCTCAAAGTCAAACCGCCCGGTCGACGCCTTCAGCGAGCAGATCGTCAAGGTCAGCGGCCAGGACACCAGCAACAAGCCGCTCCTGCCCAACGCCGAGGCCCAAGGCTTCCATCTGGAGAAGTAGACTGCGCAGAGAACCGTTCTCAATAGCAAACGTGTGAGCCATCCGCACGGAACCGCACAACCGAACATCCGCCGTTCCCTTGGAATTCCGGGGAAATGAGCGTTCCGATGTTCGGTCTGCGGTTCATCGGGGCTCACACGTTTGTCGTAGGGTGTGATTCCGTGCGCGGGCGGACGTGCCGCACACCACCCCGTCGGTCCGAAACGCCGACGGCGGACGCGATATTGACGTTTGCGTGGATATGCGACAAGCCCCGGGAGCTTGGCTCTACCGGGGCTTGTCTGATGTTTGGTAGCGGCGACGTGCTACTCTCCCACATCCTCTCGGGTGCAGTACCATCGCCGTGCAAGGCCTTAGCTTCCGGGTTCGGAATGGGACCGGGCGTCTCACCTTGGCTATGGTCGCCGCAAATCTTCTG
>NZ_JAFEJS010000005.1 GCF_018555385.1 Bifidobacterium santillanense | reverse complement strand
AGCCCCGAGGCCCCTCANGGCCNCGGGGCTTCGTCGTTCCTGGCCGATCCACGGACCGTTTGTCCAAACAGTCGCGCTAGACTTGCGAATCCGCCGGGAGTTCTCCGTTCTACGGCTAGGACCGGCCGATTACCATTTCCCAGGATTTGATAGTGCAAAGGAGAACACCCATGAGCGGTAGCATGTCTTCACAGCCGGACCCGTCGCGGACGGCGACGCCGAACCCCGCGGACGAGCGGATTCCGGCCAAACTGATCGGCGCGATCGTCGCGGTCGGCTCACTCGCCTTCATCGGCATCCTCACCGAGACGGTGATGACGGTCCTCTTCCCGCAGCTGATGCGCGAATTCCACGTGGACACGGCCACCGTGCAGTGGATCACCACGATCTACCTGCTGACGGTCGCCGCCACGATGCCGATCTCCTCGTTCCTCAAGCGCCGGTTCCGTCTCAAGTCCATCTTCCTCGCGGCGGTGGCGCTCGCGCTGGTCGGCTCGGTCATCATGATCTTCGCCCATGCGTTCCCGATGCTCATCGTCGCCCGCATCATCCAGGGCGTGGGCTCGGGCGTCGCCACGCCGCTCATGATGAACATCATCCTCGAACAGTCGCCGCGCTCCAAGATCGGCCGGCTCATGGGCGTCGGCTCCCTCGTCATCACGGTCGCGCCGGCCATCGGCCCGACCGTGGGCGGCGCCGTGACGACCGTGCTGCCGTGGCGCGCGATCTTCGTCATCGCGATCCCGCTGATGCTCGTCGCCACGGTCGTGGGCGTCCTGTGCATCGAGCAGAAGTCGTCGACCGAGGCGGCCTATCTCGATCCGCTGCAGTTGGGCACGATCATCGTCGCGCTCGTCGGCATGGTGCTGGGCCTCAATCAGGCGGGCGTCGCGGTGAGCGCCGCCGTGGCGGGCGAACCGGTCGGCTCGTCGGCCGTGGTCGCCGCGGTGAGCGTCGTGGCGGGACTGGCCGCGCTGGGCGCGTTCTGCTGGCTCACCAAACGCGCCTTCTCGCCGCTGCTGCGCCTCGGCATCCTGCGTGATCCGGTGGTGCTGCTGCATCTGGTGGCGTATCTCATCATGCCGATCGTCTCCATCGGCTTCGGCTACGTGATCACCAACGTGGCGCAGCTGGCGCTCGGCACGAACGCGTTCCTCGCCGGTTCCCTGGTGCTGCCGGGCGCGCTGATCGGCGCCGTGTGCGCGCCGCTCGGCGGATGGCTCTACGACCGCTTCGGCGCGGTCAGGCCGGTGCTGGTGCCGTTCGGCATCGCGATCCTCGGCCCCGTGCTGCTCTTCGTCTTCGCGATGGACCTCACTCCGGCGATGCTGGCCGGATTCTACTTCATCTTCAGCTTCTGCTTCGCGCTGGGCAACTCCAACGTGATGACCAGCGCCCTGAGCTCGATCCCGCACGAGTTCGCACCCGACGGCAACGCGATCTTCAACACCGCGCTCCAGTTCGGCGGCGCGGCCGGCACGGCCCTGTTCTCGACGATCCTCGCGGTCGCGCAGGCGGGCCACGGCTCGGAGGGCTCCCCCGAGTTCATGCACGCGACCGCCGTGGGCGGCTCGTGGGTGTTCGCCACGATGATCGTCATCTGCGTGGCCGGCTGGATCTCCCTGGCCGCCGCGTTCCGCATCCGCGCGTCGCGCCGCGGCTGACTTCCGGCCGGCGCAGTCCGCGCCGGTGCACCGATACGACGACGTGAGGGGCACGATCCGCTTATGGATCGTGCCCCTCACGTCGGATGAAAGAAGGAAAGGAAAAGAGAGAGGATTCCCCGTCGGGATGATGGGTTGGCGTACCATTCGTGTCCGCCCCGCGCCTCGCGGTGGGTGCGGAAGGCGGAAGCCACGAACCGGAACATCATTCTCGCCGAGGGATATTCAGTTATCGAGTGAAGCGGACTCCCCCGCCGTCCGGTCCGGCCGGATCCAATCGGAACCGGAACCGGGCCGGACGGCGGGGCGAATCTATTTCTTGTCGCCGACCGCGGTCACCACACGCTGCAGGACCACGAAGATGAGGATCATCAGGCCGACCACGATGGTCGTCCACTCGGCCGGGACGCCGAAGTCGGCGGTCAGCGGATCGATGATGGAGCGGACCAGGGCGCCGAGGGCGGAGCCGAGGACGTAGCCGAAGCCGCCGGTGATGATCGTGCCGCCGATGACGACGGAGGCGACCGCGTCGAGCTCCCAGCCGACGCCGACCGTGTTCTTGGCGGAGCCGATGTTCGCGATGTAGACGATCGAGGCCAGCGCGGCGAGGGTCGCGGAGGTGATGTAGATCGTGAACTGGGCGCGGCGGACCGGCAGACCCATGAGCTCCGCGGAGGAGCGGGAGCCGCCGATGGCGTAGATGGTGCGGCCGGTGCGGGTGTGGTGCAGGAGGATGTAGCCGCCGATGAGGACGACGATCGCGATGACCACGCCGAGGTTGAAGGACAGATCGTTGGAGATCTTCGGGTTGTCGATGATCTTGATCTCGTCGGAGATCACATCGAAGTTGTTGTTGTCCGGGAAGGTCAGCGAGTCGGTCGAGATGATGGAGGCGATGCCTCGGGCGAGGAACATCGTGGACAGCGTCGCGATGAACGGCTGCATGTTGAATTCCTCGATCAGCGTCGCGGCCAATGCGCCGAACACCGCGCCGATGAGCAGCATGATCACCATCACGAGGACGGCGGGGACGCCCGCGTTCGCCAGCTTGATGCCGATGACGGCGGTGATGGCGACGATGGCGCCGACGGACAGATCGATGCCGCCGGTGAGGATCGGCAGGGTCATGGCCACGGCCAGGATGATCAGGTAGGCGTGGTCGATGAACAGGGAGGAGATGAATCCGAGTCGCAGGTAGGTGCCGAAGAGCGCCTGACCCATGATGATCATCAGGATGAAGATCACCACGGCCGCGATGGTCGGGATCATCTGTGCGTCGAGGCGACGCGTCTTCTTAGCGGCCTTCTTGGCCGGGGTTGCCGTAGCTGTTGTCATGCTGCCACCGCCTTTGCTTGGGCCTTGAGCGCGCGCTTACGCTTGAGTTCCGCGCTCAGGTTACGAACCTTGGGAGCCTGCATCACGCAGATCACGATCACGACGACGGCGAAGAAGGCCGGCGTTGCGGCGGAATCGATGCCGAGGGTGATGATGGTCTTGCGGATCATGGCGATGATGACGGCGCCGACGGCGCTGCCGGAGAGGGAGAACTTGCCACCGAGCAGCGAGGTGCCGCCGATGACGACCGCGAGGATCGCGTACATCTCGAGGTCCTGGCCGGTCTTGACCACGTCGACGCGCATCACGGACGCGGTGGCGAACAGGCCGGCGATCGCGGCGAGGAAGCCGGAGATCGCGTAGACCAGGAAGAGGATCTTCTTGGGCTTGATGCCGGTCATGCGGGAGGCCTCGGGGTTGATGCCGACGGACTCGATGAACATGCCCATGGCGGTCTTGCGGCACAGCAGGCCGACGAGGATCACGATGACGACGGCGATCACGAAGTTGGCCGGGATGCCGAGGATGAAGCCGTTGGCCATCCACTTGAGCGGCTCGTTGCCGGCGACCGCGGAGGCGTCGGTGTTCTCGCCGGAGGTGATGACCTTCGCCAGGCCGCGGCCGGCGAGCATCATGATCAGCGTGGTGATGAACGGCTGGAGGCCGAGGAACGCGATGAGCGCGCCGTTGATGCAGCCGACGATCACGCCGATGACGATGGCCAGCAGGATGGCCAGCCAGACGTTCATGCCGCCGTTGAGGGCCTGCATGGCCGCGGCGCCGGCGACCGCCATGACGGAACCGACCGACAGGTCGATGCCGGCGGTGGAGATGACGAGCGTCATGCCGGTGGCGATCATCAGGTATCGGGCGGACTCCTGGAGCATCGTGATGAGCGGGCCGGCCAGACCGCCGGTGTTGTCGTTCCAGCTCAGCGCGAGGAACCCGTGGTCGAACAGGGTGCACAGCAGGATCAGCAGGACGAGCGCGATGGCCTCGACGGTCAGGTTCGAGCCCAGCAGCTTCTTGAAGACGTTGTTCTTGTCTTCTTGCTTCTTATCAGCCATCATCCCTCCTTTCAGTTGTTCACGTTCGTGTTGGCGATCGTCTCGACGATGGTCGACTGCGAGACGGTGTCGTCGTTTTCGATTTCGGCGATCTTGTGGCGGTCCTTGAGGACCTCAATGTCGTCGGACAGGCGCACGACCTCCTCCATCTCGGAGGAGATGAAGACGACGCCCATGCCCTTGGAGGCGAGGTCGAGGACGACCTGCTGGATCTCGGCCTTGGCGCCGATGTCGATGCCTCGGGTCGGCTCGTCGAGGATCAGGAGCTCCGGGTGGGTGGCCAGCCAGCGGCCGATGAGGACCTTCTGCTGGTTGCCGCCGGAGAGGTTCTTGATCGGGCGGTCGGGGTCGGCCGGGCGGACGTTCATCTCCTTCATGTACTTGTCGACGATCTCGTCCGCCTCCTTCTTCGGGATCGGCTTGAACATGCCGCGCGTCGCCTGCAGGGCGATGAGGATGTTCTGGCGGACGGTCAGGTCGCCGATGATGCCCTCGTCGCGGCGGTTCTCGGTGGAGTACGCGATCTTGTTCTTCAGGGCGGTGTACGGGTCGTTGATCGAGACCTGCTTGCCGTTGAGCTCGTAGGTGCCGGAGTCGGGCTTGTCGGCGCCGTACAGGAGGCGGCCGAGCTCGGTGCGGCCGGAGCCCAGCAGGCCGGCGAAGCCGACGACCTCGCCCGCGTAGATGTCCAGGTCGGTCGGGTTGATGGTGCCCTTCTTGCCCAGGCCCTTGACGTCGACGATCGGCTTCTCGCCGGGGGTGATCTCGCGGCGGGCCTTCTTGGCGCCGATCTGCGAGAGCTCCTCCGCGGACTTGCCGATCATCATGCCGATGAGCTCGTCGCGCGGGGTGTCCTTGGTCATGACCTCCTTGATGAACTTGCCGTTGCGCAGGATGGTCAGGCGGTCGGTGATCTCGTAGATCTGATCGAGGAAGTGGGAGACGAACAGGATGGCCACGCCCGAGTCGCGCACCTTGCGCATGATGGCGAACAGGTCCTTGACCTCGTTGGCGTCGAGGGAGGAGGTCGGCTCGTCGAGGATCAGCACCTTGGCGTTGATGACCATCGCGCGGGCGATGGCGACCAGCTGCTGCATGGCGATGGAGATCGAGGACAGCGGGGTGTGCGGGTCGATGTGCTCGAGGCCCATCTGCTTGAGGTACTTCTTGGCGGCCTCGTGGGTCTTCCTCCAGTCGATGCCGAAGGGGCCGCGCTTCTCGTGGCCGAGCATCACGTTCTCGCCGACGGAGAGGTTGGTGCACAGGTTGACTTCCTGGTACACGGTGGCGATGCCGGCGTTCTGCGCGTCGAGGGTGCCGTTGAACTGCTGCGGCTTGCCATCCACCACGATGGAGCCCGCGTCGATCTTGTACACACCGGTGAGCGCCTTGATCATCGTCGACTTGCCGGCGCCGTTCTCGCCCATGAGAGCGTGGACCTCGCCCGGGTAGAGCGTCAGATCGACACCGTCCAGGGCCTTGACGCCCGGGAACTCGATCGTGATGCCCTTCATCACGACGATAGGGGTTTTGTCTGTCATATCTTTGCCTTTGGGAGAAGGGAGATTGTTACCGTTTTGTGATATTTCGGCCTCACATGAATGATGGTGCAGGAAGTCGTACTTCATGCACCATCATGTGGATTCATGTTCGGTTGTGGGATATCACCGATCCGGCCGGAACCGGATGACGATCAGCGGATCGACGTGCCGATCAGTAGGCGCGGGAGCCGGAGTCGAGGGCTTCCTTGGCGGAGGCGGCGTCGAAGGTCTTGGACTCGATCTGGATGTCCTTCTCGACCTTCTTGCCGTCCAGGTGGTCCTTGACGGCCTGGGCGGTCTCCTTGCCGAAGATCGGGTTGTACTCGATCACGAAGGAGAGGTCGCCGTCGACGAGGGCCTGCAGGGCGTTCTTGGTGCCGTCGATGGTGACGACCTTGACCTTGCCCTTGAGGCCGGCGGCGTCGATGGCCTGCGCGGCGCCGAGGCCCATCTCATCGTTCTGGGCGAAGACGAACTGCGGGTTGTCGGACTTGTACTTGTCGAGCAGGCCGGCGGTCACGGTCTTGGCCTCATCGGTGGACCAGTTGGCGGACTGGGACTCGAGGACCTTGATGTTGGAGGCGACCTTGTTCTTCCAGCCGGTGCCGCGGTCCTTGACCACGGACAGGCCGGCGGGGCCCTCGAGGATGAAGCCGTTGGCGCCGTCCGGGAAGCTCTTGTTGATGAACTCGGCGGCCTGCTCGCCGGCCCACTCGTTGGACGGTCCGATGTGGGAGACGATGGCCTTCTTGGCCTCGGCGTCCTTGACGTCCACGTTGCGGTCGACGGTGAAGACCGGGATCTCGGCCTCGGCGGCCTTCTTCAGGGACTCGTCCCAACCGGAATCCTCGGTGGAGGACAGGATGATGGCGTCGACCTCGTCGTTGACGAACTTGTTGAACGCCTGGATCTGCTTCTGCTGGTCGTTGTTCTGGGTCGGCGAGTAGATCAGGTCGAAGCCGGCGTCCTTGAACGCGGCCTGGATGTCCTTCTCGTTGGCGGTACGGAAGCCGCCCTCAGGACCGACGGCGACGAAGCCGACGGTCTTCTTGCCGGAATCCTTGGCCGAGCTGGCGGAACCGCAGGCGGCGACGCTCACCAGGGCGGCGGCGGAAGCGACGAGCGCGATGGCCTTCTTCCAATTCTTCATTGCTACTCCTCCTCGAGTGTTCGAGATTCGCAGGGGCCCTTTCCCCTGCATTTGGTTTTCCTTGATGGCTCCGTGCCATCGACATGTCCTAGTATGAATCAAACATCGAGGGCGTTCAATCGTGAGCGATAACAATTCGATAACGTCTTGATGACGAATTGATAACATCATGGCGACGACCCGGAAAACCGGCGCGGTTTCGCCGTTTCCGAGTGATAATGAAGGAGCCGTAACGAGGCGCCGCAGCCCCTGTTCTCCGGAGGCGAGGGCGCCCGAACAGTACAACGCACATGAAAGGAACCCTTCATGGATACCGTTTTCCTCATCATCAAGCAGGTCGAGGGCGTCAAGCATCTGGCCGGCGTGGCCGCCACCATCGGCGACGCGGCGAAGCTGCTGGCCAAGTGGGAGCCGGAGTGCCCGGACAACTTCAACTTCCTGGGCACCGAGGAGGTGTACGGCGTCAAGCGCCACCTCTTCAACATCCCGTTTAACATGGAGTACCTCATCTACGAGGTCCCGCTGAACTCCGAGGTCCCGCAGGAGCTCTTCAAGAGCGAGTACGGCGGCATCTGATCGCGTTCCCGCCTTCCCGCAGGGGCAGGCGAGGCGTACGGAAAAGGAGGCCGTTCCGTCCCGAGCATGGATCCATCCGGCTCGGGGACGGGACGGCCTCCTTTCCGTACGCCCGCGGCGCCGCGGCTGCGTCGTCTACTGCGCGCCGAGCGCGGTGACCTGGGAGTCGGCGATCGACCACGAGCCGTCGAGCGAGCCGGACACCGAACGCACGATGCCGAGATCGTCGAGCACGGCGAGCCTGCGGTACAGGGCGATCTGTCCGGAGGCGAGCGCGACGACCGCCGTGTCGGGCAGGCGCTGCACGGTGTCCGGTCCGGGGACGATCTGCCGGAAGGCCTGCTGCTCGGTCGACCGGCCGTTCCCGTCGACGGGCGAGGTCGCGTAGACGAGGTTCAGATCGTTGTAGAACGTCACCATCGTGACGCCCCTTCGTCTGGAGACCTGCGTGGATCGTTCGGCGAGCGCCGCGGGGGTCTGGTCGTCGTCGCGCACGATGCCGGTCAGTCGCACGCCGCCGTCGCCCATGGCGAGGGCGAGGCGGGCGCCCTCGGACGAGACCGAGACGGACCGGATCACGCCGTCGGCCAGCCATGCGGGCGTGAGTCGTCTGCTCACGCCCTCGCGCGAGACGTAGAGGCTCCTGCCGTCGGCGGCGACGGCCCAGATCTCGCCGTCCAGCCCGGAGGCGATCGAGGAGAGACGCGCGCCGCCGAACATCACGCCGCACGAGGAGGCGTCGGCCTTGAGGCATTCGGCGACGCCGTCGGCGCGCAGCACCGCTCCCCCGTTGGCGGAGAACGCGAACCCGAGCGCGTCGTCGAATCCCTTGGTCTCGCCCACGCGCAGCGGGCTCGACGAGCCGAGCGAGACGATGCGGCCGTCGGTGAGCGTGTAGATGCCGACGCTGGGCTGCTGGGTGTCGAGGCCGACGTCGCCGTCGATGTTCGAATAGTCGTTGCCGTCGACGGTGACCTTGAGCGAGGCGCTGTCGACGCCGTCGCCGAGCGTGAGCCTGATCAGATGGACGATGAGCGCGCGCTCGTCGTCGCCGAGGCCGAGGAACCCCCGCCCGAGCTGGACGTGCGGCACGTTGCTCTCGATCGGCACGGTGTTGACGGCGAGCGCGACCTTCTCGGTGCCGAGGTCCTTGACGGCGTCGCCCAGCCAGCTGATGCCGTCCGAGAGCACGGCGCGGACGGCCTGCGTGCGCCAGTTGCGCCAGCTGAACCAGCGCACGTCGGGGACGAGGTGCCTGCCGGGCGCGTCGACGCGGTAGACGGACACCTGCCGGAACGCCTGTTCGAAGTCGGCGGAGGAGACGGCCACGCCGTCGTCGAGTCCGGAGATGCGCCATTGGCCGTCGACCTTGCTCATCGTGAACGACATGGTCACGGGGTCCTCGGCGTCCGTCGGGGTGAACAGGCCGTATTCGTCGAGACGGCCGATGACGTTCATCTCGGCCTCGACGATGATGCTGCCCGTCGAGGCCGACGAGGCGAGCGGGATCGTCTTCCTGACGAAGCTCGGCGCGCCGTCGTAGACGATGGCGGAGTCGTCGCCGCGCCAGGTGTCGGCGGCGGACGAGGTGAGGTATTCGCGCGCCACGCGGTAGCCGTCGGACTGCACGCCGGCGGGCATCGCGTTGAAGAAGCCCTCGACGATGCCCTCGGGCTGGTCGTCGTCCGTCGGGCCGGCGGGGCTGGTGTAGACGCGGCGCGTCTGCTTCTCGACCGGCGAGAACGCGCGGATGGTGCCGGACGAGGGCAGTCCGATGAGACTGGAGCAGGCGGACGGCGCCGTCAGGGCGAGCGCGGCGAGCGCGGCCGCGAGCGCGCGGACGACGCGGGGCCGGCGGTCGGGGGTTCCCTGGGGCCTGTGGTCCCTATGCGGCTCACGCATGGCGTTCCTCCTCGTCGGTCTCGGCCGCGTCGCCGTCCGCGTCGGAGAACGGCGCGTCGAGGTAGTCGACAGCGTGGTTGTCGGCGACGCCGAATCCGCCGGTGACGAGCATCCGGTCGGTGTCGCGGCGGAAGTCGACGGGCAGGTCGACGTCGGGTACGGCCCCCTTGGCGGGGTCGCGCGGCAGGATGACGAGGAACCACGTGCCCTCGTCGAGTTCGGAGCGCACGCGGATCGTGCCCTGATGGAGCTTGGCGTCGGTCATCGCGATGGACAGGCTGAGGCCGGTGCCGCCGGTGGTGCGGGCGCGCGAGGGGTCGCCGCGCCAGAACCGGTCGAACACGTGCGCGACCTGGTCGGGCGACATGCCGACGCCGCGGTCGCGCACGGAGATGACGACGGCGCGCAGGTTGGCGGCGAGACGCACCTCGATGGGGTTGTCCTCGGCGAAGTCGACGGCGTTGGACAGGAGGTTGCGCACGATCCTGATGACGCGGCGCGCGTCGATGCGGGCGAGCACCTGGATGTTGGGCAGGTCGACGTGGATGGGCACGCGTTTGGCGGCGGCGAGTCCGGACACCTGGTCGACGGCCTCGCGGATGGGGTCGCGCACGTCGGTCTCGACGAGGTCGACGGCCGCGTAGCCGGCATCGTAGCGGGAGATCTCCAGCAGATCGGCGAGCAGGTCCTGGAAGCGGTTGATCTGGCCGCCGAGCAGTTCGACGGTGCGCCGGGTCATCGGATCGTAGTCGTCCTTGCGCGTCTCGAGCAGGTCGGAGGCCATGCGCATCGTCGTGATCGGGGTCCGCAGCTCGTGGCTGACGTCGGAGACGAAGCGACGCTGCATGGCGCCGGCCTCCTCCAGCTCGCCGATCTTCTGGTTGAGGGCGTCGGCCATCGTGTTGAACGAGTGCTGCAGGGAGCCGATCTCGTCCTTGCGCGTCTCGGGCACGCGCGTCTCCAGGTCGCCGGAGGCGAACGTCTCGGCGGCGTCGGCCACCTCGGAGACGGGCCGGACGATGCCGCGCAGCGTGAGCCAGACGACCAGTCCCATGAGCACGCTCAGCGCGAGGCATACGACGAGCAGGTTGAGCTGGATCTGCATCAGGGACGCCTGCTGCGTCTCGTAGGAGAACAGGGCGAAGAACGCGAGTCCGCCGGTGGCGCCGAAGTCGAGGGTCGTGCCGAGCACGGCGCCCGGCGTGCCGCCGTCGCGGTCCGATCCGATGGAGACCGGCTGGTAGAACACGTGGTCGGAGCGGTCGGACGTGACCGCCGTGCGGATGTCGTCGCTGACCTCGGATTCGTACGTGGGGTCGGTGGAGACGGGCACGACGAGCCGGTTGGACGAGTCGCGGCTCCACAGATAGACGCTCACGAGGTTGGAGGCGCCCTCGTTCTGCAGGGAGGAGGCGAGGTCGTTGACCAGCTGCTGGTACTGCACCGAGTCGGACACGTCGGCCGAGTCGAGGCTGGACTGGGCCTGGACGACCATGTCGGAGAAGTCGGCGCGCGCCTGGTTGGTGACCTGGTCGAGCAGGCTGGCGCGCACGGAGATCATCGAGACGAACGAGAAGACGACCGCGACGACGAGCGCGACGAGGACGACGAGCGCGACGGTGCGCGCCTGCAGGGACCGCCTGACCTCGGCGCGGCCCGAACGCAGCAGACGGCGCCAGCTGAAGCGGCGGCGCGAACGGCCGAGCGGACGGCGGCGCAGCCATCCGGCGAGACGGTCCACGCTCCCGGACGATTCGCCGTGGGTGCCGGGCGGGGCGATCATGCGCGCGCGTGCGGCTCGGGCGGCACGAACTTGTAGCCGATGCCGCGCACGGTGACGATGACGGACGGCTTCTCGGGGTCGTCCTCGACCTTGGCGCGCAGTCGCTGGACGTGCACGTTGACGAGTCTCGTGTCGCCGGAGGATTCGTAGCCCCACACCCGCTTGAGGAGGCTGGAGCGGCTGATGGCGTCGCCGGCGGAGGCGGCGAGCACGGAGAGCAGTTCGAACTCCATCGGCGTCAGACCCAGGTCCCTGCCGTCCTTGGTGGCGGTGTGGGCGAGACGATCGATGACGATGGCGCCGCGTTCGATGTGGTTCGGGTCGCCGGATGTCTGGCCGTCGCGGCCCGAGCCGTCGCCGTTCGCCCCGTCGACGCCCGATCCCGCCCCGGACGCGGTCCCGGCGAGCTTGTCGCTGATGCGGAAGCGGGCGCGGATGCGCGCCAGAAGCTCGGCGACCTTGAACGGCTTGGGCACGTAGTCGTCGGCGCCGGCCTCGAGACCCGCGACCACGTCGACGGTGTCGGATTTGGCGGTGAGCATGATGATCGGCACGTTCGAGGAGGTCGCGCGGATGCGGCGGGCCACCTCGGTGCCGTCGATGCCGGGCAGCATCACGTCGAGCAGGATCAGGTCGGGGTCGACGGTGGGGAACATCTCCACGGCCCTCAGGCCGTCGAGACAGGTCACGGTGCGGAACCCCTCGTTCTCGAGCACGATGGAGAGCATCTCCCCCAGCGCCTGGTCGTCGTCGACGATCATGATCGTCCTGCCCCGGAGCTCGTCCTGCGTCATCGCCGGTTCCTTTCTCCCGTCTCCTTCACGTCCTCACTGCTTCGGGTTCATTGTACCCGCCGCGCCCGTTGGGATGCCATCCGACCCATCCCCCGAGTGCAGGATCGGCCGGATGCGTTTGAGGTTCGCCGCGACCTCCCGCTCGTAGCCGCGGTCGTTGGGATGGTAGTACTCCGTGCCACGCAGCTCCTCGGGCAGGTACTCCTGCGGGGCGACCGCGCCGGGCCAGTCGTGCGCGTACCGGTATCCCTCGTAGTTGCCCCATTCCTTCATGAGCTTGGTGGGAGCGTTCCTCAGGTACAGGGGCACGGCGCCGATGCGTCCGGCGTCGACGTCGGCGAGCGCCGCGTTGATCGCGTTGTAGCTGGCGTTCGACTTGGGGGCGGTGGCCACGGCGATGGTCGCCTCGGCGAGGATGATGCGCGCCTCGGGCATGCCGACCAGGGCGACGGCCTGCGCGGCGGCGACGGCGACCTGCAGGATCTGCGGGGCGGCCATGCCGACCTCCTCGGCGGCGGCGATCATGATGCGCCGGGCGATGAAGCGCGGGTCCTCCCCGGCGCGCAGCATGCGGGCGAGGTAGTGGATCGCGGCGTCCGGGTCGGACCCGCGCATCGATTTGATGAACGCGGAGATCACGTCGTAGTGGTCGTCGCCGTCCTTGTCGTAGCGCACGGTGGCGGTGTCCATGACGGTGGAGACGACCTCGGGGGTGATGGTCGGGCGGCGTCTGCCCTTGGCGCGGGCCTTGTCGCCGGTGACGGCGCCGGCCGCGGCCTCGAGGATGGTCAGGGACTTGCGCGCGTCGCCGCCGGCCATGCGCACGATCTCGGCGACCGCCTCGTCGCTGGCCTTGACCTCGCCCTTGAGCCCGTGATCGCTCGTCAGGGCCCGTTCGACCAGTGCGGTGAGCTGTTCGGGTTCGAGCGATTCGAGCTTGACGACGACGGAGCGGCTCAGCAGCGGTTTGATGACCGAGAAGCTGGGGTTCTCGGTGGTCGCGCCGATGAACGTGACGTCGCGGTTCTCGACGGCGGGCAGGAGCGCGTCCTGCTGCGACTTGGAGAAGCGGTGCACCTCGTCGATGAACAGGACGGTCTCCCGGCCGCTCGCGACGAGGCGTTCGTGGGCGCGGTCGAGCACGGCGCGCACGTCCTTGACGCCGCTGGTCACGGCCGAGAGCTCCTCGAACACGCGCCCGGACTGGCGGGCGACGATCGTGGCGAGCGTGGTCTTGCCGACGCCGGGAGGGCCGAACAGGATGATCGAGCTCGGCGCGGTCAGACTTCCCCTGGAGGCCGGGTTGGCGAGGCGCCGCAGGGGCGAGCCCTCCCCCAGCACGTGGGTCTGGCCGATCACCTCGTCGAGGGTGCGCGGGCGCATGCGCACCGCGAGCGGACGTGTGACGTCGTCGGGCGCGTCGGTGGCGCCGAACAGGTCGTTGTCGCTCATTCGCCGTCCACCGTGCCGACCCGGTAGTCGTGGAACACGACCTCGCCGGACTCCTGGGTGGCGTCGAGGTCGACGACGCCGGTGATGGCCCAGTCGTGGTCGCCGTCGGAGTCGTCGATGATCTGGCGCACCTTCCACGTGTGCTCGTCCCTCTCGTGGCGCTCGTCGAGGATGAACAGCTCGCCGGAGCGGGCCTTGGCGTCGGTGTTGACGTACTCGTGCTCGTCGTAGTAGTCGTCGAGCGCGTCCTCCCATTCGTGCACGCCGTAGCCCCAGTCCTTGTCGAGCGCGCCGAGCGTGTCGGGGTCGTCGAGGTCCATGAGCTTGACGCGGCGGAACAGGGCGTTCCTGACGAGGACGGTCAGTCCGCGGCGGTCCTCGACGACCTGGTCCCTTGCGCCGGGCGCGGCGAGCGAGGCGGCGGCCTCGGAGGCGTCGAGCGAGTCGCCGCCGGCGTTCTCCCACTCGTCGACCAGCGAGGAGTCGATGGAGCGCACGAGCACGCGCAGCCAGGCGATGATGTCCTTGAGCTGCTCGTCGCGCTTCTCGGGAGGGACCGTGCGGGCGAGCGCGCGGTACGCGTCGGACAGGTAGCGCAGCAGGGTGCCCTCGGAGCGGGCGATGTTGTAGCGGGCGATGTAGCCGGTGAAGTCGGAGGCGGTCTCGACCATGTCGCGCACGACCGACTTGGGGCTGAGGTAGTAGTCGTTGGCCCACGGCACGTCGTGGCGGTACTGGTCGAACGCGGCGTCGAGCATGTCCTCGAGGGGCTTGGGGTAGGTGATCTCCTGGAGCCTGTCCATGCGCTCGTCGTAGTCGAGGCCGTCGGCCTTCATCTCGCTCATGGCCTTGTCGCGGGCGGCGCGCTCCTGGGCGCGCAGCACCTGCTTGGGGTCCTCGAGCGTGGCCTCGACCATCGAGATCACGTCGAGCGCGTACGTCTCGGACTCGGGGTCGAGCAGCTCCAGTGCGGCGAGCAGGAACGGGCTGAGCGGCTGGTCGAGCGCGAAGTCGTCGGGCATGTCGAGCGTCATCACATAGTCGTCGCCGCCGTCGCGGGTCTTGAGCACCTCGATCACGTCGGTGTCGAAGAGGGTCTGGAAGATCTCGTCGGCGCGCTGGTGCAGGTGCTCCTTCTGCTCGGGGGTCTGCGCGGAGTCGTCGATGAGGTCGTCGATGCGCGCGCGGGCGTCGCCGCCCTGCTCGACCTCGTTGAGGACCATCGAGTGCGTGATCTTCAGGTGCGGGACGAGCGTCTCGGGGTCGGCGTCGATGAGCTTGTCGAACGTGTTCTGGTTCCAGGTGACGAAGCCCTCGGGGGCCTTCTTGCGCTTGACCTTCTTGAGCTTCTTCGGGTCCCCGCCGGCCTTGGCGATGGCCTTCTGGTTCTCGATCTCGTATTCGGGGGCCTCCGCGATGACCAGGCCCTCGGTGTCGAAGCCCATGCGGCCGGCGCGGCCGGCGATCTGGTGGAACTCGCGGGCGCGCAGACGGCGCATCTTGGTGCCGTCGAACTTGGTCAGGGCCGTGAGGACCACGGAGTGGATAGGCACGTTGATGCCGACGCCGAGCGTGTCGGTGCCGCAGATGACGGGCAGCAGGCCCTGCTGGGCGAGCTGCTCGACGAGGCGACGGTAGCGCGGCAGCATGCCGGCGTGGTGGATGCCGACGCCGGTGCGCAGGAGCCGCTGGAGGATCTTGCCGAACGCGGTGGTGAACTTGACGCCCTTGATGGCATCGGCGATCGCCGCGCGCTGCTCCTTGGAGGAGACGCCGGTGGAGGCGAGCGCCTGCGCGGTGTCGAGGGCCGCGTCCTGCGAGAAGTGGACCACGTAGATCGGGGTCTCGCCGTTCCTGAACGCGAGTTCGACGGTCTTCTCGAGCGGGTCGAGCGTGTACTCGTAGGTCAGGGGCACCGGTCGCGGTGCGTCGGCGATCACGTCCACGTCGGGCGTGTCGTTCAGGTCCTCGAGCTTGTCGGCGATGGCGTCGACGTTGCCGAGCGTGGCGCTCATCAGGAGGAACTGGGTCTGCGGCAGGGTCAGCAGCGGCACCTGCCACGCCCAGCCGCGCTCGGGGTCGCCGTAGTAGTGGAACTCGTCCATCGCGACGAGCCCGACGTCGGCGTGCTCGCCCTCGCGCAGGGCCTGGTTGGCGAGGATCTCGGCGGTGCAGCAGATGATCGGCGCGTCCGCGTTGATGTGGCTGTCGCCGGTGATCATGCCGACGTTGTCGCGGCCGAACACCTCCACGAGGTCGAAGAACTTCTCCGAGACGAGCGCCTTGATCGGCGCGGTGTAGTAGGAGCGCCGTCCGGTGCACAGGGCCGCGAAGTGCATGCCGAGCGCGACCAGCGACTTGCCGGAGCCGGTGGGCGTGTTGAGGATCACGTGGTCGCCGGCGAGGATGTCCATGATGGCCTCCTCCTGATGCGGCCACGGCTCGATCCCCTTGACGTCGCCCACCCAGCCGAAGAAGCGCTCGTAGATGTCGTCGGCCGTCAGGTTGCGCTCCCGCCCCTCGCCGTCCCATGCGGGCGCGAGCCGCCCCAGCGAACCGTGCGCCTTGTCCCTCTCATCAATCTCGTCAGTCATTCCTCCTAGCTTAGCCGCCGCCGAGCCTCGACCGGGTCGACATTCGCCTCGAGCGAGACGGGAATCGCGGGTCTCACGGAGAACAACGTCCTTTTCGCGCTATCAGTCAACGCGGGAAAGCCGTCAATCCATCGCACACGTCGACGAGGAGTTCTCCCCACCACCCCGTTTCAGGAAAAGACCCTCCTGATCGACCAGCATCCTGAATACATCAAACGAACTCATCTCCTCGCTCAGGCCGTAGAACGTCACGGAGAAACCACCGCAGACGCTCACCAGAACCCGTGGGGAATCAAGCAGAATCTGAAGGGAGGAGAAGTCCTCGACTATGACCTTTCTTATGAGAAGGTCCATCTTCTCCGGGGAATAGGACCGTATATCCGTATCATATGAAAAATCACCGCACGGTCTACTCGGCTCCGTCAGATAAACCCGACACGATGTGAAATACAGGATCTTCAGTATTATGCGAGAAATCTTTTCCGCAAACAGTGGAAGATACGTCTGTTCGAAATAGTCTTCCAGCTCGAGGAAATCCGGATTGACGGCCTCATACGGAACATAGTCGACGAAACAGTATCGATCCGACCGCTGCAATGCCTCAACATCCTCATACACGGTAGGGCTCCCCTCTTCCGGCACCACGCCGGCACGGTTCAACCGTCACGGCGCATTCGTCAGGCCCCGCCCAGTCGCCGCCGCGCCGCGGACGGGTCGACGTTCGCCTCGAGCGGGGGCCAGGTCATGTTCATGTTGCGCATGGCGGTGCGCAGGAGCTCGGAGACGACGGCGCGCGAGTACCAGCGGTTGTCGGCCGGCACGAGGTACCAGGGCGCGGCCGGGGTGCTGGTCCTCTCGAACACCTCCTGCCAGGCGGCCATGTAGTCGTCCCAGCGGTCGCGGGCGTCGAGGTCGGAGACGTCGAACTTCCAGTACTTGGTCGGGTCGTCGAGACGTGCGAGGAAGTGCCGGCGCTGCTCCTCGCGGCTGGAGACGAGGAAGATCTTGATGATCGCGCACCCGTCGGCGGCGAGGCTGCGTTCGAACTCGTTGACGAGGTCGTAGCGGGCGCGCCACACGTCCTCGGGGAACGTGCCGTACACGTGCGGCATGACGATGTCCTCGTAGTGGGAGCGGTCGAACACGGCGATCCAGCCCGGGTCGGGCAGTTCGCGCTCCACGCGCCAGAGGAACCCGTGGGAGGCCTCCTCCTCTGTGGGCTTGCCGAAGCCATGGTAGTGGATGCCCATCGGGTCGCCCTGGCGGAACACATGACGCACGATGCCGCCCTTGCCGGAGGCGTCCATGCCCTGCAGCACGATGAGGAGCCTTCGGTTCGAGCCCTTGACGCCGTTGGCGTACATGAGCCGCTGGTAGCGGGCGATGCCGGAGGCGCTCAGGTCGATGAACCGTTCGGCGTCGTACTTGTCGCCCTCGAAGCCGGGAGTCTCGCCGGCCCCGTGCGCGGCGAGGTCGGCGACATCGACGCCGTGATGGAACATGAGCCGCTGCGCCGGCGGCATCGACCACACGGCGCTCAGGAGCTCGCTTGATTTGGCGGCGTTGGCGAGGCGTTCGGCGACGGTCTCGCTCTCCTCGATCAATCCGATGCGTTCCTCGGCGAGGTCCATCGCCCGGTCGATGCGTTTGCCGGCCGATTTCGAGGGCTTGCGGTCCTTCTCCCTCTCGCGGGTCCTGCCCTTGTCGCCCTTGCCCGGCTTCCGATCGTCTTTGATGTCCTTGTCGTCCTTGGCCATGAGCCGATTCTACGCCCGACGGTCCGGAGCATCGTCACGCACACGCCCGCGATGTCCGCATGACACGGCGAGTGCACCGGATTGCCCCTCACCTGCGAAGCATTATGATTATAGATGATTAAATACGATCACCTTTGATGTTGTATGAGGAATCGATGATCACTGTTGGCATTGTGGACAATGACCCGTACGCGGTGGCGGTGCTGTCGAAGCTGCTGCGGGACGGCGGCCTGCAGGTCGCATGGGGCGTCACGTCGGCCGCGCCGGCGCTGCGCCGATGCCTGTTCGACGCGGACGTCCCGCAAGTGCTCGTCTCCGACGTGCAGATGGACGACATGAACGGCATGGAGCTGTGCCGGCAGATCAGGCAGCGCAGGACCGTCCCCGGCATCATCATGATCACCGCGTACCCGCCGGAGCGCTACCTCGACGAGGCCGTGAAAGCCGGCGCGCAGGGCCTGTACCTCAAGACGGACATGCACGGCATCCGCGCCGGCGTGCGCGCCGCGGCGGCGGGGCTGAGCGCGCAGCCGGACGCCGGGTTCATGGACTGCGTCGAGGCGCGCGGCGCCCTGCTGCGTGGGCGTGGCGCGAAGACCGACCTGTCGGAGCGCGAGCGCACGGTGCTCGGCATGTACGCCGACGGCAAGACCACCGACGACATCACGCGCGCCCTCGCCGTGAGCAAGGCCACCGTCGCCACCTACGAGAAACGCGCCAGCGCCAAGCTCGGCGCCGCCACCCGCGCCCAGGCCGTGGCCAAATACATCCGCCTCCTGATGACCGGCAGCACGTGGTGAGCGATATGCGACATCGATTCATCGGCATTGCTCGATCCATTACGAATCATTGGACCACGGCAATCTCTCTGACCGCAGCGATGTTCGGGATAGTGGAGACGACCTTCTACTGGTTCAGCGGATTGATGGGCCCGTACATGCTGCCATGGGCCGTCGCGCAGATCAGCACCTCGGTCGCGATGGCGAAGCGCCCCCGTGCGGGCGCATGGGCGACCGGCATCATCTGGGCGATATGCATACTCTCCCCGCAACCGGTCCTGAATTCGGGCCTGTTCGCCACGCTGTGCGCACTTGCTATATTGGCCTATAATAAGCTCTCTTACAGCATCATTCTCTGTCTGGTCGATTCCCTTTCATTATCGGTTTTCATAGGGAAGGAACACACCCTTCCCTGGTCGACCATATTCAATATCCTCACGCTGTTCATATCCGCAATCACCTTGGGGCAGATTCTCAAATGGCATACGGAAATTCTCAGCAATCGTCTTCAACAGGACAAAGAAAGAAAAGACCGGATGTTGGCCTCGCAAATACACAGTGACATCGCCAATGGACTATCCGCGACGATTCTCCAACTGCAGACTGGCTCACAGCCAACCGAGACAATATGCACCGAGTTGAAGGAAACACTTCAGAGGGTTCATAACGTCATCAATCTGCTCGAGACCCAGCAACCGATGATTACCGATGACGACACCGACTCCATCGTGGACATGCAAGCGAACATCGAGCAACTGAGCACGCACAATGACGGCATACTCCACTCACTGAACATATCAGGCAGCACCATTTTCCCAACGCAAAGCGTTCATATGACCCGGATGAATGCAACTCTGGCGAAGGAACTGCTTAAAGAGACATACAGCAATATAGCGAAACACTCCGATCCAGCACGAGGTTACATCGTCTGCATTCATCCCGAAAGCAATGAACTCCGCATATCGGCAAGCAACATCGCAGGAAATCACCAAGAAGAACTCTCAGGGAAATACGGTCTGAAAAACCTCAGCAAAGCGATAGAGGATTCAGGAGGCATTCTGGACTACGGATACAGCACAAACAATCCAACGGAATGGAACCTCTTCGCCAAAATACCGTATCGGTGATGTCACAACCTGCATATCCACACAGGTAGTGGAGGGCACGACAAACTGCTTACGGAAGCAAATGTGCATGGATATGAATTATCACCGTCATGTTTCATCATCTCCCCATCATCCAAATATCGAATCACATGCGGTCCATCAAAAGAGAGACAACCGGCATTCATAACATCGAAAGATCCTCCCCTCTGATTCCAGGAATCGGCATACACACCCAATATACACAATCCACACATTACAGCAACTAAAACCGCAGACGCAAGAGTTCTCATTCACAACACTTTCTTTGACATACACGACCTATTGCTGCCTCATAGTCACATGAGGCAGCAATAGGAAACACCGAATTCACTACTCAATTTTTATTTTTGGAAAGCGAATACATATGATTTTGGTCAATATACATCCAGTTTCCATAATAGGCACCATTAGGCTTATACAACCACCACCTCCACTCATACATAGGCGCCATGCCAACCTGCGACAACATCCTAACGTTCCATTTTAGAGTTCCACCGGTAAAGGAACTGACATAGGACGAAAGATAGGCTCCCATAACTCCTGATACCATCGCACCACTTACACCCATTGTGCTACCAATTATAACCGCGACGGCCGCCACATTGGCACCAGCTTTCCACGTAATCTTTTTCTTACCAGATCCAATCTGAATCCAATCTTGGATAGATCTTGATTCATTTGCAACAGACAATGAAGAGTTGCCTACATGCTTAAGCAACTCATTGAGTTCGCTTTCTGTCATTACAATAGAATTGCCATACTGGTATATATCTCCCCGTTCATTAGCATTAGCGGGAATAACGCATCCCATTGATACAGCAACCGCGGCCGACATTGCCACTGCTGCAATAGATTTCATATTTCTCTTATTCATGAGATTCCTTTCTTATTTCACCAAAGCTTCATTGCTTTGATGTCTAATATATTATCAGCGTCTCGCTCTGACGTAAAAATATCTGTCCTCCGTAATAGGACAAGACTATTTTATGATACAAAAAGTGACCACCTACGTAAATACGAAGATGGTCACTTGACAAACGTATTGGCCCCGCTCTACCGCCTGTCGTTGAAGACGAAGGCGTTGGTGAAGCCCGCCACGATGAGGAAGACGAGGAAGGCGATGAGCGCGGGATCGGCGAACCACGAGGTGGATGATTCGCCGGAAGCCCGCACCAGACTCGCCGCGAACGCCAGCCATCCGGCCGCGACAACGCCGACGACGATCCGTCTCCCCGCCCTTCTCGTCCCGTAGGACAGTTTCCGGTTAACGATAGGGATGAGCGCGTCGCCGATCCGATCCCCGATGGGGTGCGGGCGCATCGTGACTGCCAGACAGGTCAGCGCCACGCCCAGCAGCATCGCGATATCGGCCGCCGCACCCGTGGACCAGCCGACCATCCGGTCGATCCGCGTCGGCGCGAACGCCGCGGACCAGAACAGGACGTTCCCAACGACGAAGAGCATCGCCTTGACCGTCAGCCGGGCCTTCGGGTGCAGGATCGGCGCGTCAGGGAGCGGATCGTTCGCGGGATCGTACCGCTGCCTGATCGCCCGAATCGGATGCCCGCCCTGGGTGGAAGGAATGTTCGATGAAACCCTGTGGTCGTCCATCACGACTCCTTTCGGCGCGGGGAGCGCCATCGCTCCCGTTGATACGCATGCTACGCGCCACGCCCCGGAACGCCGAATGCTCTGTCTTCCTCAGCATGACAGAGCATCCGACGACTACGCCTCCCAACCGCCGACGGGGCGGATGGAATGAATGAATCAGGTGCAGAGTGCCGCAACGGACGGTATCATCCCTCGCGCCGATCGCGCACGCGCATCGCGAGGGAGGCGATGAGGGCGGCGACGGTGCCGATGGCGACGGCGATCAGGGCGCGGCGGTGGACGTCGACGAGGATGAGGCCGGGACCGGCGGACTTCAGCTCGTTCTCGCCGGCCGCGGCGTCGGAGGCGGGATGTTCGCCGTTGTCGGCGTATTGGGCGTTGACGACGCTCGGCCCGTTGATCGACGCCTCGTCGGCGGTCTCGACCTTGACGACGTCGCCGTTGTCGTCCAGCGTGACGCGGGCGCACAGGGCCTTGGCCCAGTTGATGCGCTGCCAGCCGTCGCTCGAACGCCACAGCGGATAGCCGGAGTCGAGCGCCGTGGCCTTCAGGATCGCGTTCCTCTGATCGGCGTGGAGCTGCGGGTAGGCGAGGCGCAGCACGTCGGCGGCGCCGCGCGGCGCGGTGAACGGACGGCCCGACTCGCCTTTCACCTGCGGGAAACCGTAGGTCATGCGCGCGGTGTAGACGCGGGTCGCGGACGCCCGGTCCCGAACCTTCTCGGTCGCGACCGGGTCGAGGAAGCCGTTCGCGTACCCGCCGGTCGAGCCGGCCTTGAGGTTCGCGATGCATGCGGCCAATGTCGAACCGTGGCCGTCGGCCCTGCACCGCGAGGTCAGGTACGAGCGCAGCTGGTTCGCGGCCGGCACGACGGCGTCGGCGAAGTCGTTGTGCCAGTACTGGCCGTTCTGCGCGGACCCGCCGATGCGCCCACCCATGATGTCGAGCGGATAGTGGACGCCGAGCACGATGCGGTTGTTGCCAGCCTCGGAGGTGCGCGCCATGATCTGCGGTGCGAGTTCGGGGATCATGCCGGCGAGCGCCACGCCCCACGAGTACGCCATCGTGGTGTGTCCGGACGGGTAGGAGCTGTTCTTCTGCAGGTTGGAGTAGCCGGGGATGTGCTCGCCCCAGGAGGGCGATTCCCTGATGTCGAGCGTGGCGGGGAGTCCGGCGAGGTCGTTGACGCCGTCGTAGGTGCTCACCGAGCGGTCGAGGTAGGGGCGCGGGTGCATGGCGGCGCGTTTCGACTGGTAGGTGGAGGCGACGTTGAAGCGGAACAGGTCGACGACGAGCTGCAGCTTGTGCTCGTTGATGCCTTCGGTCATGTAGCGGCCGAGCACGGGGCCGAGCGCGTCGGGCATGGTCTCCCTCGGGTAGAGGTCGGAGTCGACGAGGGCGCGTTTGCGCTGCGGGGTGAGCCCGTCCCTGCCGGAGCCCTTCGCGCCGAGGTGGTTGATCTCGACGGCGAGGTCCTCGTCGCGCCGCATCGCGTCGACGTCGAGCACCTTGCCGCCCTGCTTCGCGCTTTTCGGCGCCTGCCAGTAGTCCTTCTCGTAGTCGGACAGAAGCGCGACCCAGTCGGGATTCGGCAGCTGGTCGGCGCGGGCGGCGGGCAGCGGGCCCGCGAGCGCTCCGGCGATGGCGAGCGGCACGATGACCATCAGGGCGCAGCAGACGGCAATCAGACGGGAGGCGCGGCGGCAGGAGACGGCGCGACGACCGGCGCGCGCCCGGTCGGGTGACGACACGGACGACGACACGGGCGATGCGGGCACGGCGGATTCGGCGGATACGACAACGGCGGACAGGCTGGGGAGTTTCACGTCTCCCAACCTATCCGCCGTTTCGCTACGTAGCGCGAGCCCAGTTAGAACTCTGGGTGAACTCTTCGTACCGGGTTAGCGCAATCCGAGCCTCGGCTCAGATCTTCGGCCGGCCGCCCAGATCGCCGTGACCCTTCTTGCCGATGTCGTTGTGCGGCTTGAACGCGGCGCGCTCGTGCTTCTCGCCGTGGCCGTACTGGTCCTTGCGGTCGGCGTCGTGGCCGTGGCCCGAGGAGTCGCCCTTGTTGTGGGACTTGGCCTTCTCCTCGCGGAACGGCACGCCGGTCTCCGGGTCGACCTGCGACTCGGGGTGCGTCTCGTCGTAGCCCTGCTCGTAGCAGGTGCGGCGCCAGTTGCGGATCGACGCGTTGGTGCCGCGGTGATGCACATGGTACTGGCGCGGGGCGCCGCCGAGCGGCAGCTCCTCGACCTCCTTGGCCACGGCGATCTGGTTGACGTTGGACGGGTCCATGATGGCGATCGGCGCGACCGGCTCCGGTTCGGCGGGCGCGGCCGTGCGCTGCTGCATGCGCTCGGGCAGCCATTCGGCCAGGCGAGAGAGCAGCCAGCAGGCGATGAAGTAGATCACCGCGGCCATGACCAGCGTCTGCAGGATGTTGAAGTACATCGAGCCGAGTCGGCGCGACTCCTGCAGCAGATCGGTGTACATGATGATCGAGCCGAGCGCGGTGTCCTTGAGGACGACGACCAGCTGGGTGACGGCGGCCGGCAGCATCGCGTACACGGCCTGCGGCACCTCGATGGAGAGCAGCGACTGCGTCTCCGTCAGGCCCAGGGCGAGGGAGGCCTCGCGCTGGCCGTTGGGCAGGTTGCCGACGCCGGAGCGCACGAGCTCGGCGACGACGGAGCCGTTGTACAGGATCAGGGCGATCACGACGGCCCAGTAGGACGGGCTCGGCAGGCCCGCGAACGCGAACCAGCGCCAGAAGAAGATCATGAGCAGCAGCACCGGCACGGCGCGGCAGAACTCGACGATCACGCCGGAGACGCCGCGCAGCAGCACGCTCGGCAGCAGACGGCCCACGCCGAAGACGAGGCCGAAGACGACGGCGCCGACCACGGCGACGATGGTCGCCTGGATGGTCATCCACAGGCCCGGCAGGTAGAAGTCGGTCCACGCCTCGCGGTCGACGGCGGGCTTCCACAGCTCCCAGCTCAGCTGGTTCTCGCCGTCCGGCGGGTTGTGGAATCGCATGAGGATGAGCACGACGACGATGGCGAAGACGATGCCGGCCACCCAGTTGAGGGTGCGGATGCGGCGGCGGCCCTTGGGGCCGGGCGCGTCGAACAGGACGGAATTGGAAGTATCGGCCATGACGTCACCTCCTGACGGCGAGCTTGTTGGACAGGTACGTGGTGAGCATGCCGATCGGGATGATCAGGATCACGTAGCCGAACGCGAAGATCAGGAAGATCTGGATGATGACGTCCGGGCGGAACTCGATCATCTGGCTCATCAGCGACGACGTCTCGGTGGAGACGGACGCCGCGGCCGCGACGGTCGAGTTCTTGAGCAGTGCGATCAGCGTGTTGCCCAGAGGGGCGACCGAGCCGCGGAACGCCTGCGGCAGGATGATCTGCGTGGCCGACTGCATGAAGTTCAGGCCCAGCGCGCGCGCCGCCTCGGCCTGGCCGAGCGGCACGGTGTTGATGCCCGAACGCAGCGACTCGCACACGAACGCCGCGGTGTACAGGCTCAGGCCGGTGACGGCCAGCCAGAAGAAGTTCGTGGCGAACGTGTCGGAGAAGGTGAGCTTCAACTGCGCGTAGGCGCCGAGAACCATGAACACCATGATGATCGTCAGCGGCAGGTTCTTGAACAGCTCGACGTAGGCGCCGGCCACGGCCCTCATGGAGGAGATCGGCGAGATGCGCATCATCACGAGGATGACGCCCAGGATCGTCGAGAACAGGGCGGACCACAGGGTCAGCTCGATGTTCACGAGGAACGCGCCGAGCACGTCGTACTGGCTGAAGAGTTCGAGGAATCCGTTCATCGTCAGTCGCCCTCCCCCTCGTTCGGCGTCGGCGGGTTGTAGCGCACGTCCGGCGTGTACGAGGTGCCCTTCGTGTTGTCGGCGACGGCGCGCTTCCACGAGCCGTCCTGGATCATGTCGACGATCGCGTTGTTGATCTGGGCGGCGAACTTGGTGTCGCCCTTCTTGATGCCGACGCCGTAGTACTCCTGCGTGAACGGCTTGCCCACGACCCTGAGCTTGCCGCGCGACGCGGAGGCCAGGCCCGCGAGGATGATGTCGTCGGTGGTCACCGCGTCGACGATGCCGGAGAACAGGGCGGTCGCGCACTCGGCGTAGCCGGGCTGCTCCATGAGCTGCACCTCGGAGGCGAACTTCTCCTTGACGGTGGCGGCGGAGGTCGAACCGGTGACGGAGCACAGGCGCTTGCCGTTGAGGTCCTCCGGGCCGTTGATCGAGTGGTCGTCCTTGCGCACGAGCAGGTCCTGGCCGGCCACGAAGTACGGGCCGGCGAAGGACACGGCCTTCTTGCGCTCGTCGGTGATCGAGTAGGTGGCGAGGATCATGTCGACGTCGCCGTTCTGGAGCATGGCCTCGCGCTGCTTGGACGGGGCCTCCTTCCAGACGATCTCGTCCTCGGAGTAGCCGAGCTTCTTGGCGATGTACTTGGCGACGTCCACGTCGAAGCCGACGTACGTGCCGGACTTCTTGAAGCCCAGGCCCGGCTGGTCGAACTTGATGCCGATGCGGATCTTGCCCTCCTCGCTTTCGCCGCACGCCGCGAGGGACATCGTGCAGGCGAGTGCGGCCACGACCGCGATGACGCGGCGGGCCGTCCGTTTCATATGCGTGGTGAGATTGAACATGTGGTCTTCCTTCTTCGCTTCCCCCGCCCGGATCAGTGGGTGAGGATCTTGGACAGGAAGTCCTTGGCGCGCTCGGTGCGCGGGTGGTCGAAGAACTCGTCGGGAGTGTTCTCCTCGAGGATCTGTCCGTTGGCCATGAAGACGATGCGGTCGGCGGCCTTGCGGGCGAAGCCCATCTCGTGGGTGACGCAGATCATCGTCATGCCCTCGTGGGCGAGCTCGACCATGACGTCGAGCACCTCGTTGACCATCTCGGGGTCGAGCGCGGAGGTCGGCTCGTCGAAGAGCATGACCTTCGGGCGCATGGCCAGGGCGCGGGCGATGGCGACGCGCTGCTGCTGGCCGCCGGAGAGCTGGGACGGCATCTTGTTGGCCTGCGAGTCGACGCCCACGCGGGCGAGCAGGTCCATGGCCAGCTTCTCGGCCTCCTTCTTGTCCATGTGGCGGACCTTGACGGGGGCGAGGGTCACGTTCTCGAGGATGGTCTTGTTGGCGAACAGATTGAACGACTGGAACACCATGCCGACCTCGGCGCGAAGGCTCGCGAGCTCCTTGCCCTCCTGGGGCAGGGCCTTGCCGTCGATGCGGATGTCGCCGGAGTCGATGGTCTCGAGGCGGTTGATGGTGCGGCACATGGTGGACTTGCCGGAGCCGGACGGGCCGACGACGACGAGCACCTCGCCCTTGTTGACCTTGAGGTTGATGTCCTTGAGGACGTGCAGGTCGCCGAAGTGCTTCTCGACGTGGGTCAGCTCGACGAGCGGACGGCCGGGTTCGTCGCCCGGCACCAGGGGCGCCACGGGGCGCTTTTCTTCTTCTTTTTCTGACATAGCCCGGCAGTATAACCACAACGTGTTAACGGTTGGCTACCGAACGGATACCTTGCGTCCACCATATGAGACGCAGCGATGGACGGCCGCGGACGGGGCGGAAGGCGTGAGCGCTCACATCAGGACGCCTCACGCGGTCGGAAACCCCGGCGCGACAGGCACCGGCCCCGTCGACAACCCCGCCGGCGGTCCCGCCGGTCAGTCCGACCGACTCGCGGGACCGACCGCCTCACACGGTCGGACGCGGCTTGCCCAGCGCCGGGACGAACGCGACGCCCGGGATGTCGGCGAAGATCGACCCGTCGACCACGAGCTTCGACGGGCGGATGCCGGAGCCGAGGTAGAGCTTCGGGATGGACAGGATGTGCTGGTCCACGAGCAGCGGCCACCCGTCGGGCAGACCAATCGGCGACATGCCTCCCGACTCCATGCCGGTCGCCTCGACGGCCGCGTCGATCGGCGCGAAGCTCACCTTCGACACCTCGAGCGTGTGCTTGACGACGCCGTTCAGGTCGGCGCGGGTGTCGGCCGTGACGAACGCGGCCGCGAACTCGGGCGGCGCCTTGCGGGTCTTGTGCGTGTGGACGACCACCACGTTGCCGGTGATGCCGAACGGGATGCCGTACTTCGGGCACCACAGGTCGGTGTCCGACTCCTCGTCCGAGTTGATGGTCACGCCCAGGATCTTGGATTCCGGCACGCCGGCCGCGACCAGCGCGTTCAGCTTGTCGAACACCGGTTTGGCGAGCAGGTCGCCGTCGTGCCAGTCGAGAATCTCCAACGTCATATGTCCCCCTTCATCCCATGCGCCGCACGACCCGCCACGCCGTTCCGGCGGGCCGATCGCCCCGGCCGAGTCAATCCGGACCCGGCCGGGCCCATGACGTCCGGGCGGCCGCATCCGGCATCGTCCCGCCCAGCATAGCGGCGTCGCGCCCCGCCGCGCCGTCTCCCCCATAGGAATCACCTATAACCGGTTACACGCGCCCCGCCCGGTTCCCGATTTTCACGCCTTGAAAATCGGGAACCGAATGCCTGTTCATACGCACACGGGAATCGTTGCGGTTCCGCCGTTTCACCAACCCTTCACTGTGCGGTTCCGTGCGATTCCGGTTCCCCGTTCCCAAGGCACGAAAATCGGGAACCGGGATGGCCGATAATGGACCCATGAGGAACCGTCTGCCCGTCGTCTGCGCCGCGATCGCCGTCTGCGTGGTCGTCGAGGCCGTCCTGCGCTGGCCGACGGTCTTCCATCTGTCGTACCTGCTGATGCCGCTGGTCGCGTCGGCCGCGCTCGCAGCGCTGGCCGTCCGGCCCGGCTCCGGCGCGTGGCTGGTCGCGATGGTCGCGTGCGTCGGACTCGTCTCCCCGTTCCCGATGTCGTATTCGTTCCTCGTCGCGATGGTCCCGGCCGTCATGATCATCTGGAGGGACGGCCGCTGGGCCGCGGTGCTGGCGGCGGGACTCGCCGTGACCGCGCTGCTCGTCGACCGTCGGGTCCTGTTCGGATTCGGCGTATCCGATTCGGCGGTCGTCGCCTTCGCCTATCTCCTGTGCGCCATCCTGCTCGCCGTCGTCTCACGCCGGCAGTCGGAGCGGCTGCACGCCCGGGAACGCGCCCGACGACGCCGCGAGCGCGAACACATCGCCGCCACGCTGCACGACCGGGCCACCAACGACCTCGCGAACGCGGTCATGCGCATCAACACCGACCTCGACTCCGACGAGTTCGGGTTCGACGAACGCCAGTCGGCGGAGCTGCGCGGCATCCGCGACATGATCCGCCATGCGATGGCCGCCACGTATCAGGCAATCGACACGCTCGACCGTCCGGACGATGACGGACGAGCCGGCACCGATGGAACGGAAACGGGCGAGGCTCCGGAACACGACGACCGCGCCCGACGATGATGGGAGCGACCGCCGGGCGATGATCCGTGCGGCGGTAGGGCGCGCCGGGGCCATGCTCCGCATCAGCGCCGGCCATCCCCCAGAAACAGGCGGATCGCCTCGGCCCGGGACGACGCGCCGAGCTTGAGCCGTGCACGTCGCAGGACGACGAACACGGTCGACGGGCGGATGCCGAGCTCATCGGCGATCTCCTCCGTGCCGAGATTGCGTGCGTACAGCTCCAGCACCTGACGTTCCCTCGCGGACAACCCCGCGTTGCGCCGGGCCGTCGCGGACAGCGCCCCATGAGCGTCGGCCGCCGTACGGAACCCCTCCATCGGCGTGTCTGTCGCGACGAGCCTGATGGCGTCGACGAGCTCGCGCGGCGAGACGTCCTTGCCGATGAGGCCCTGCGCGCCGGCGTCCGCGGCCGCACGCCGGTAATGATCCGGCGCATACGAGGTGATCGCGAGGACCGCGGGACGTGCGGACGCCTCGCGGATGCGCCGGCAGGCCTCGGCGCCGTCCATGTCCGTCAGGGACATGTCCATGACGAGCACGTCCGGAACGGCGGTGACGCCGCCGACTAGGCAACGGTGGACCGCCGCGCTCCCGGTCGACTCCGTCCACAGGATGCGCGCGCCGGGCAGCGCCCGGCCGATCGTCCGCGCGAGCATCGGCAGCGCGAACCGGTCGTTGTCCACGATCGCGATCGTCGTCATAACACCATTATCACGCACCGGCTGCGGCGTCGATTCCCCGTCGGGACGGTGCGGGGATCGGAAGTTCGACGATGTCCCGGAAGCGGCGGAAAGCACATCCGCCGTTCGTTCGGGAGAACGTACAGGAAATCTGTATGGGGCGTTGCCCGGGCATGGCCCGCACCCGATACTGAAGGCATGAACGGGACATTGACCAGGAATAACGGGAACGGCGCCGAAACGGCCGTCCGTCCGCGCGGCCGCGGCCGGAAACATGTCGTGCCGATCGCCGTCGCGGCTCTGCTGGCGCTCGCCATCGCGTTCGCGGGATGCGCCGGTGCGGACGCGCACCGCTGGCTGACCGGACGGGCGCCGCTGTTCGCGCTGCGCTCGTCCCGCGCGATCGTGGGCGGCACTCGGACCGACTATCACGGGCTGTGGTATCGCACGTCGGCCATCCGGTTCGATGACGGCGGCGGCTACGCGCACGCCGAAATCGGACCGGGACAAATCGACGACCCGCCGTTCGACGTACGCCGGGCGCTCGACGTCGTCACGCGCGAACTCGAACGGCGGGGATTGGAGGACATGTCGTCGCGGTTGGACGGCGGCGGCTACGTGACGGACTGCCGGACCCCGGTCGGGAACGCCCCGACGGGCGATGATGGCGCATCGTCGGACGACGGCTGCGCGCCGGTGCGCGTCGGCGACGACCCGCGCTCGTTCTCCCGCGTGCGCATCCTCGACTGGACGCGCGACGGCGACGTCGTGCATGCGTACGTCTACGCGTTCGGCGAGGAGTTCTACCGGTCGCTGGAGGGCGGGCGCATCGTCATGGACTCCGGCGGCGAGTCGACGTGGACCGCCGACCTCGACGTGTCGGACGGAAGGACACGACTACGCGCCCTGCGAGAGGCGGGAGGCGTGTCGTCGATGGAGATCGGGGACTCGGACTGGCCCGACCTCGCCCAACGCATGTTCCTGAGGATGCCGCACGACGGGTCGGCGGCATCCAACACGTCGATGAGGAAAAGCGTCGAACGGGATGCGAAAGCGCATTACCAGGGGAACGACGGCCGCATCTACTACCTCATCGACGGGCGGTTCATGCCGGCGGATGAGTGAGCGGTTCCCCATTTTCGGCCTTGGAAAATCGGGAACCGGCGTTTGGTCGGTTCTCCCGTGTACGATGAGCCGCGACGGACAAGGGTTTCCCATATGCCAAGGGGCCCGCACGGAAGGAACGAAGTTACATTGCGCCTGTGAGGGATGACGGTAGTGCAGCGGAACCACGCGCCGAAGCGTGCCGCCGTGCGTCATCCATCAGCGGTCCGACACCTTCCCGAGACGAACGTGGCGATGCCCTCGCCGACGATTTCCCTCATCGCGTGCGATGCCACGCGCCGTGGCAAGGTTCCGGCCGCCGAATCCCCTAGGTTCCCTACCGTCGTCATCGACCGATCATCCCGGCACGCCCGAATGACAAGGCGTGATCTCATGCAACCATCCATCCTCACCCTCACCGGCGTCACCTTCACCTATCCGGACGCGCCGGAACCACTGTTCGCGGACATCGACGTGTCGTTCCCTCGCGGCTGGAGCGCGGTGCTCGGCGACAACGGCATCGGCAAATCCACGCTGATGGCCATCGCGCGCGGGACCCTGCTGCCCGACGGCGGGACCGTCGCCCCCGATCCGAAACGACTGATCGTCGGTTATTGCCCGCAGGACGTCACGATGGCCCCGGCGAATCTCGACGACTTCGCGACCGACTGGTCGCCCGAGGCAATCGCCCTGCGCGACGCTCTCGGCCTCGGCGACGACTGGCCGTACCGGTACGACACGCTCTCCGGCGGCGAGAGGAAGCGCATGCAGATCGCCTGCGCGCTCGCCGGTCGTCCGGACGTGCTGATCCTCGACGAGCCGACCAACCACGTCGACACGGGGACGCGCGAGCGCATCATCGCCGCGATGCGCCGGTTCCGCGGCATCGGCATCGTCGTGTCGCACGACGTGGCGCTCATCGACGCGACGTGCGACCGATGCGTGGTGCTCTCGCGCCGGCATGTTGGTTCGCGCAACGTGACCGTCGCCGACGCATATCCCGGCGGATACACGCGGGCCGCGCGGCTGATAGACGCGCGCGACGCCGCCGATGCGTCCGCGCTGGATGCGGCCCGTCGCGAGACCGCGCGGTTGGAGTCGGTCAAGGCGCGGCGGTTCGCGGACGTGCAGCGGCTCGATGCCGCCAAACGGGGCGGCCGTCGCATCGATCCGAAGGACCATGACGCCCGGGCCGCGCTCAAGTACGGCCGTCCGACGCTCGGCGCCGCGACGACACGGCAGTACACGCAGCTCGACGGGCGTCTCGATGCGGCGCGCCGGCGCGTGGAAGGACTCACGACCGCGGCGAAACGCTACGACGGCGACATCTGGCTCGACATCGAGCCGAGCCGCCGACGCGAACTCATGCGGCTCGAACCGGGCGTGATCCGGTTCGACGGGCGGTATGAACCGGCCGACCGTTCGACCGGGGCCGTCCCGGAGTCACAGACCCCGTACGGAGGCGACGCAACAAGACCGACGGGGGCGGACGTCACATCGCCTGCGCACACCGCGGATCTCGACGCGGCCGATCTGGCCCGTGCCGACGTCTCCGGGGACCGCATCAGCCTGTCGCCGCCCGCCGACGGTATTCCGGCCACGGGGCTTGCGATCCCGACGATCTCGATCGGACCGCGCGACCACGTCGCGGTGACCGGCCCGAACGGGACCGGCAAGTCGACGCTGCTGCGCGCGATGCTCGCCCATGCCGCCGACGTGCCGCGGCTGGTTCTCGCTCAGAACACGACCCACGTCGACGCCGTCCGCGCGCTGGAGCGGCTGCGTGCGATGCCGTCCGTGGACCGGTCGCGCGTGCTCGGCGCGTACGCGCGGCTCAACGCCGATCCGGGCCGGCTGCTCGCGGACGGCGAGCCGTCGCCCGGGGAGCTGCGCAAGCTGCTGCTGTGTCTGTCGTTGCCGGGCCGGCCGCAGCTGATCGTCATGGACGAGCCGACGAACCATCTCGACCTGTCGTCCAAGGAGGCGCTGGCGCGGCTGCTGGCCGATTACCCGGGCGCGCTGGTCGTCGCCTCCCATGACAGCTGGTTCCTCGAGCGGGTGTTCGGTTCCCGATTTTCGGCCTTGGAAAATGGGGAACCGGAATCGCACGGAACCTCACAGTGAAGGATCGGTGAAACGGCGGAACAGCAACGATTCCCGTGTGCATATGAACAGGCCTCCGGTTCCCCATTTCCAAAGCGCGGAAATCGGGAACCGGAGGCTTGACGAAAAAGGGCGGAACCACATGGGTTCCGCCCTCAAATCAGAGGAGGATCAGTCCTCGTCCTCATCCGGGTCGTAGTCGACGCCGGTCTCGGCGCGCTGCTCGGCCGAGATCGGGGCCGGGGCGCCCGTCAGCGGGTCGCGACCGCCGCCGGCCTTCGGGAAGGCGATGACGTCGCGGATGGAGTCAGCGCCGGCGAGGATCGACACGGTGCGGTCCCAGCCGAGGGCGATGCCCGCGTGCGGCGGGGCGCCGAACTTGAAGGCGTCAAGCAGGAAGCCGAACTTCTCCTTGGCCTCCTCGGAGCCGATGCCGAGGACGTTGAGGACGCGGTCCTGGATGTCGTCGCGGTGGATACGCACGGAACCGCCGCCCATCTCCTCGCCGTTGCAGACGATGTCGTAGGAATCGGACATGGCGTGCTCGGGATCCTTGTCGAACTTGTCGATCCAGTCCTTGCTCGGCATGGTGAACGGGTGGTGCATGGAGGTCCACTTGGAGTGGCCGACCGCCACGTCGTCGTCGTCCGGATCGTCGGTCGGCTTGAACAGCGGGAAGTCGACGACCCACGTGAAGGCGAACTTCTTCGGGTCCAGCAGGCCGGCGCGGGAGGCGAGCTCGACGCGGACGGCGCCCAGCAGCAGCTGGGAGGACTCGCGGGAGCCAGCGGCGAAGAACACGGCGTCGCCGGGCTCGGCGCCCACAGCCTGCATGAGGCCGGCGCGTTCCTCGTCGGACAGGTTCTTGGCGACGGGGCCCTTGAGCTCGCCGTCGTCGGTGAAGGACACGTACGCGAGGCCCTTGGCGCCGCGCTGCTTGGCCCAGTCCTGCCACGCGTCGAACTGGCGACGCGGGGTGGAGGCGCCGCCCTTGAACAGGACCGCGCCCACGTACGGGGCCTGGAACACGCGGAACGGCGTGTTCTTGAAGTAGTCGGTGAGCTCGACGAGCGGGTTGCCGAAGCGCAGATCCGGCTTGTCGGAGCCGTACTTGTCCATCGCGTCCTGCCAGGTGATGCGCGGCAGCGGCAGCGTGACCTCGTAGCCGGCGGACTTCCAGATGGCGGCGATGACCTTCTCGGCCATGGCCATGACGTCCTCCTGGTCGACGAACGCCATCTCCATGTCGAGCTGGGTGAACTCGGGCTGGCGGTCGGCGCGGAAGTCCTCGTCGCGGTAGCAGCGGGCGAGCTGGTAGTAGCGCTCGACGCCGGAGACCATGAGCAGCTGCTTGAGCAGCTGCGGGGACTGCGGCAGGGCGTACCAGGAGCCCGGCACGAGGCGGGCCGGCACGACGAAGTCGCGCGCGCCCTCCGGGGTGGACTTGATGAAGGTCGGGGTCTCGACCTCGGTGAAGTCCATGTCCTCGAGCGCGTGGCGGGCGGCCTTGGCCATGTCGGAGCGCAGCTTGAGGTTGTGCTGCATGGACGGGCGACGCAGGTCGAGGTAGCGGTACTTGAGGCGCACGTCCTCGCCCGGCAGCTTGTTCTCGGACTCGTTCTCGAGGGCGGTGGACACCTGGAACGGCAGGGCGTCGGACTTGGCGAGGATGTCGATGTTCTCGGCCACGACCTCGATCTTGCCGGTGGCCAGATGCGTGTTCTCGTTGCCGTCCGGGCGCAGGCGGACCTCGCCGGTGACCTGGATGACGAACTCGCTGCGCAGCGGGCGGGCCACCTCCTCGTCGTAGATGACGACCTGCACGAGGCCGGTCGAGTCGCGAAGGTCGATGAAGGCGACGCCGCCGTGGTCGCGGCGACGGTCGACCCAACCGGACAGGGTGACCTTCTGACCGACCAGGGCCTCGGTGACCTCGGTGGCATGGTGTGTTCTGTAAGCCGTCTGGCTCATGCTTCCTCTTTCAGTGATTGACAACGTTGGTTTCCGTGCGGTTCGACGACGGAAATCAGCCAATTACAACGGTTTGCCGGGCATTAACAGTATCCGGCTCCCACGACGTGGCGTCCGCCGGGGCCTGATCGCCGGTGACGATGTTCTTGACCTCGTCGCCCGCGCCCTCCTGACCGGGGAACCACACGTAGGGGATGCCGAGCTTGTCGGCGTACTTGATCTGCTTGCCGAGCTTGGCCGCGGTGGGGGCCACGTCGGCCGCGATGCCGCGCGAGCGCAGCGCGGCGGCGATGCGGTTGGAGCCCGCGCGGTCCTCCTCGTTCCACACGGCGACCAGGACGGACGCCGGGGAGACGCGGTTGGCGTGCGCGCCGGCGGTGTGCAGCATGTAGCTCACCAGTCGGCTCAGGCCGATGGACAGGCCGACGCCCGGGTACTTGCGGTTGCCCTGCGAGGCGAGGTTGTCGTAGCGTCCGCCGGAGCAGATCGAGCCGAGCGACGCGGCGCCGTCGAGGAACGTCTCGTACACGGAGCCGGTGTAGTAGTCGAGTCCGCGCGCGATCTTGAGGTCGGCGATCACCGAGCCGGGGCGGATGGCGGCGGCCTCGTCGACGATCATCGCGAGCGTGTCGAGGCCCTGGCGGGCCAGCGTGTACGCCTCGGAGTCCTTCGCGATGCCGTGCGCGGCGCACAGGGCGTCGAACTTGGAGGCCAGCTCCGCGCCGTCGGCGGCGGTCAGCTCGGCGAGCTCGAGGCAGGCCTTGGCCTGCGCCTCGTCGGCACCGCAGTTCTCGACGAGCAGTCGGGACACCTCGTCGGCGCCGATCTTGTCGAGCTTGTCGATCTCGCGCAGCACGCCCTCGACGTCGGTCAGACCGAGCCCGCGGTAGAAGCCCTCGGACAGCTTGCGGTTGTTCGCGTGCACGGTGGCCTTGGGCAGGCCGAACCCGCGCAGGCGCTCGAGGGCGGAGACCATGACCAGCGGCAGCTCGACCTCGTAGTGGTCGGGGAGCTCGCCCTGGCCGATCACGTCGATGTCGGCCTGGACGAACTCGCGGAAGCGGCCTTCCTGCGGACGCTCGCCGCGCCAGACCTTCTGGATCTGCCAACGCTTGAACGGGAAGGCGAGCTGGCCGGAATGCTCGACCACGTACCGGCTCAGCGGCACGGTCAGGTCGAAGTGCAGGCCGAGCCGCTCCTCGATCGGGGTGTCGGACTCATGACCGACCTCCTGCAGACGGGACAGCAGGTAGATCTCCTTGCTGGTCTCGCCCTTCTTCAGCAGGGATGCACCGGTCTCGACGGCACGGGTCTCGATGCCGAGGAAGCCGTTGAGCTCGAAAACTTCACGGAGCGTGTCGATGACACGCTGCTCCACAACGCGTTCAGAGGGGAGCCACTCTGGAAATCCTGATATTGATGCGCCTTTAGCCACGAAATCAATATAATAGGTGAGGGTTGCGTCAACATCGCGGAATTCTCCATGATGTTGGGCGCACACCGCACATACTTCCAAGCTGTAAGGAGCTGGCCATGGCCGACGAAAACGCCACCGAACCCGTGAACACCACCGAGACGACCGAGCAGGCAGCGAAGCCCGCTGCCCCCAAGCCGAGCGCGATGCCGAAACCGCACGCGCCCTCCCCGGCCGCCTTCGCGAAGAAGGCTCCGGCCGCGCGTGTCGCCGCCCCCTCCCCCGCCGGATTCTCCGAGGCCGACGTCAAGCAGGCCGAGTCCTTCGGCCGCGTGGACGACAACGGCACCGTCTTCGTCAAGGACGGCGAGGGCGAGCGCGAGGTCGGCCAGTTCCCGGACGTCTCCAAGGAGGAGGCGCTGGCCCTGTACGCGCGCCGCTATCTGGACCTCAAGGCGAAGCTCGACACGCTCGAGTCCCGTCTGAAGTCCCGCAGCATCAAGCCGCGCGAGATCGACGACTCGCTCAAGATGCTCGCCGAGGAGACCGCCTCGCCGGCCGTCGTGGGCGACCTCGCCGCCCTCAAGGCCCAGTTCGAGGCCCTGCAGGCCGCCGGCGCCGCGAAGAAGGGCGAGATCGCCGAGGCGCGCAAAGCCGCCATGGCCAAGGCCATCGAGGGCCGCACCGCGATCGTCGAGAAGGCCGAGGCGCTGGCCGCCTCCCTGGGCGAGAACACGAACTGGCGTTCCACCGCCGACAAGTTCCGCGCCCTGTTCGACGAGTGGCAGGCCCACCAGCGCAACAACGTGCGCATCGACAAGAAGGACGCCGACGAGCTGTGGAAGCGCTTCTCCGCCGCTCGCACCACCTTCAACCAGGGCCGCCGCAAGTGGGCCCAGGCGCGCGACAACGAGCGCAAGGAGGCCAAGACCATCAAGGAGGAGATCATCAAGGAGGCGAACGAGCTCAAGGACTCGACCGCCTGGGGTGAGACCTCCCACAAGTTCAACGAACTGATGGACCGCTGGAAGCAGGCGGGCCGCGCCGGCCGCAACGAGGACGACGCCCTGTGGGCGCAGTTCCGCGAGGCCGCCGACGCCTTCTTCAACGCGCGTCAGGCCGACCGCGACCAGATCTCCGCCGACGAGAAGCAGAACCTCGCCGCCAAGGAGGAGCTGCTCAAGAAGGCCGAGGCGCTGGTTCCGGTCTCCGACGAGAAGGCCGCCAAGCACGCCCGTCAGGAGCTGGCGAAGATCCAGGAGGAGTGGGATCAGATCGGCTACGTGCCGCGCGACGACATGCGCCGCATCGAGGGCCGTCTCGACGCCGTCGACAAGCAGATCAAGGCCGTCGAGGACGCCGCCTGGAAGCAGTCCGATCCGGAGGCCGACGCCCGCAAGTCCAGCTTCGAGGAGCAGCTCAACGCCCAGCTGGCCGAGCTCGACCAGAGGATCGCCGCCGAGTCCGACCCGAAGAAGAAGGCCAAGCTCGAGGCCGAGAAGGCCACCAAGGAGCAGTGGCTCAACGCGGTGAAGTGACGAACTGACGCCGCATCGTCGCGCCCCGGCGGCGTGACGGCACACGCGAAGGACCCCGACCCATCCCCATCGGATTGGTCGGGGTCCTCCCGTATCACGGCCGCTCCGCGCGCCCCGCGCGGGTCACACCAGCACGGTGCCGGTCACGGGCGCCGCGATGTCGATCTTCGGATGCCGACCGAGATAGTCGACGAGCGCCTGCCCGTATCCCTCGTCGAGTTCGACGTAGTCGGCGCCCGCGCGGAACGCGGTGTAGCGGTCGCCTCCCTGCAGCAGGAAGGAGTTGGACGCGGCGATCACCAGATCGTCGTCGTCGATCGCCCGTCCATCGATCCGCAGGTCGACGATCGACACGTGGCCGGCGTCCGCGCGCCGCTCCCCCGTGACGAGCGGCGCCCCACCCCCGGCCACGTACCGGTAGGAGACGTTCGACGACACGCCGAGCCTGTTCACGGCGAGTCGGCCTCCGTGCGACCGCCACTGCTGGGCGAGCACGGCCTTGAGCTGGCGGCCGGTGAGCACGCGCTTGGCGACCTTGAACTGCAGCGCCATCATGCTGTCGACCTCGCGCACGGTGATCCTGCCGTCGCCGTTCGCGTCGAGCGATCTCGTGCGCAGACTGCCGTCATTGGAGAAGCCGACCACCGGGATGCGCTCCCCCGCGTAGAACGCGCGTCGCACGGCGTCGCGTTCGGCGTCGGCGACCAGCATGCCGAGCGCGCTTTCGACGCCGTGCGACGGCACCTTGCCGAAGTACGCGTCCCTGGCGACCGTGCCGACGACGCGCGAGCCGACGCGCCGGGCCCGGGCCGAGGCGGTGCGGTAGATGTCCCGCGTGCGCGTGACGACGGGCGCGGTCTCGCCGGCGCCGGCCGACCGCCACGCGGCCTGTCCGACGTGCGCCCCCTCGAGCCCGGCGAGGTCGTACACGCCCGCGGCGTTCGCGTTCTCGACCATGCCGTTGCCGAGGTCCACGTCGCGCACGTCGACCTTCGCCCGACGTCCCGTTCCGGTGATGACGAGGTCCTGCACGGCCATCTGCCGCCCGAACGATCCGGCCTCGATGACCGGCGCGCCGGCGGCGGTGCGCCCGCGTTTGACGGCGTGGCTGTGCCCGGTGTAGACGAGGTCGACGTTGCGGTCGAGCGCCTCGCCGGGTTCGAGCCCCTCGGCCGCCGAGGCGTCGGCGTGCAGCAGAGCGACCACGGCGTCGGCCTCGCCGTTGGATTCGTCGCCGTCGCTCAGGGCGTCGGCCACGCGGTTGATGGCGTGGACGGCGCTCTCCCCCAGATCGGCGTCGCGCGTGATCGCCGGCGTCGCGACCGCGCCGAGCGCGTCGGTCAGCGCGCCGACGAACGCGACGCGCTTGCCGTTGACCTCGCGGATCACGTAGTCCCTCACATGGCTGAGCCGTCCGCCCTTGGCTTTGTTGGCGGCGGCGACGTTCGCGCACAGCCAGTCGATGCCGTTGGCGGGGTCGGCGATGCGCCTGTTGAAGTCCCGCACTCCCCTGTCGAGCTCGTGGTTGCCCATCGCGGAGACGGTCAGTCCCCAGGCGCGCGCCATCGCGAGCGTCGGACGGTCCTGTTCGAAGGCCGATTCGTACGGACTGCCGCCGACCAGATCGCCGGCGGACACCGGCACGACGTTGCCGGGATTGTGCGCGTCGGCGAGCGCGAAGGCGGCCGCGTTGGCCTCGCCGCGTTCGACGTGGCCGTGGAAGTCGGTGATGCCGGCGACGGTCACGGTGCGTGTGTCCTGCGCGCCGACGCCGGAGAAGGGGACGGCTCCCGGGTTCGTCGCCGAGGCGACGGGAACCGCGAAAGCCGTTGCGATGATCGCGATCATGATCGAGATGGCGGCACCCGGCCGCCCGCCGGCCATCGTGCGCCGGCTCGTCTTCATCCTGCTCACGCCTCCCACGCTATGCCCGCCGGTTGAACGCACACGGTGGCGCATGCGGCCCTGAGGTGAACTTCCGCCGACGCGTCGGTGCCCGGAAGATGTGGGACGCAACATACGGCCGTAACATTGTCCGTTTACATTCCCACCCGTGAACGAAACAACTCTCAAGAAGGAACACATCCGCACCGTCGCCGACCTGTTCGTCGAATGTCTGGTCAACGAGGGCGTGGAGACGATGTACGGCATCCCGGGCGAGGAGAACATCCCGCTGATGGAGGCGATCGAACGAGACGGGCGCATCCGCTTCGTCCTGACGCGTCACGAGCAGGGCGCGGGCTTCATGGCGGCCACGCAGGGCCACCTGACCGGCAAGCCGGGCGTGTGTCTGGCGACGCTCGGCCCGGGCGCGCTGAACCTGACGCTGCCGGTCGCGCAGGCGAACGCGAGCACGGTGCCGCTGGTCGCGATCTGCGCGCAGGGCAATGTGACGCGACTGTACAAGGAGTCGCATCAGATCGTGGATCTGGTCTCCGTGTTCCGTCCGCTCACCCAGTGGACGTCGATGGTGATGGAGCCGGCGTCGGTGCCGGAGATGGTGCGCAAGGCGTTCTCGATCGCGCAGCGCAACCGTCCGGGCGCGACCTGTCTGATCCTGCCGGAGGACGTGGCGGAGATGCCGGCGCCCGAGGGTGCGCGTCCGCTGCCGCTGCCGCATCCGATGAGCTTCGCCCCGACCGAGGACACGATCGCCCGCGCGGTGGACATCATCCGCGGCGCCGAGCATCCGATCATCCTCGCGGGCAACGGCGTGGCGCGTGGGCACGCGGAGAATCGTCTGCTCGCGCTGGCCGAGCAGCTGAACGTGCCGGTGGCCACGACGTTCGAGGGCAAGGGCGTGATCTCCGACCGCATCCCGCTGGCGCTCGGCGTGGTCGGCTTCATGCGGCACGACTACGAGAACTTCGCGTTCGACGAAGCGGACCTCATCATCGCGGTGGGCTTCTCGATCCAGCAGTTCGATCCGAAGAAGATCAACCCGAACGACGACAAGACGATCATCCACATCAACACGTTCATCGAGGACACGGACGCGCACTATTCGACCGCCCTCAACATCATGGGCGACATCGACGCGACGCTGAAGGCCCTCATCGCCGCGCTGGAGCGCGACCACGTCACGTTCGGCGTGTCGCATCCGAAGATCCACGAGCTGCTGGAGGGCGAGTACCAGTCCTACGCGGACGACGACTCGTTCCCGCTCAAGCCGCAGCGCATCGTCGCGGACACGCGTCGCGCGATGGAGATGGACACCGACATCGCGCTGGTGGACACGGGCGCGCTCAAGATGTGGATGGCGCGCCTCTACCCCACCTACTATTCGAACACGTGCGTGATCGACAACTCCCTGTCGACGATGGCGTGGACGCTGCCCGGCGCGGTGGCCGCCTCGCTCGAGAACCCGGGACGCCCGGTGCTCGCGGTGATGGGCGACGGCTCGTTCATGATGAACGTGCAGGAGATCGAGACCGCGGTGCGCGTGGGCGCCCGCATCGTGATCCTCGTGTGGGTGGACGAGGCGTACGGCCTGATCAAGTGGAAGATGGACATCCACGACGGCTCCCACGAGTACGTGGACTTCAACAACCCGGACGTGGTGGCGCTCGGCATGAGCTTCGGCGCGAAGGGCCACCTCATCGAGTCGGCCGACGAGCTGTACCCGACGCTGCGCGCGGCGCTGCGCTCCGGATCGGGCATCGACATCATCGCCTGCCCGGTCGACTACTCCGAGAACATGAAGCTCATCGAGAAACTCGGCGAAGTGGACTTCTCCGCCTGAGCCGCCAAACAAACGAAAGGGCCTTACGATTCATGCGAATCGTAAGGCCCTTCATCGTCCTATCGGTGGCCCGGCGGTCACTCCTGCGGGGAGTCGCCCTCCGCCGGAGCGTCGCCGGACGCGTCCGCGCCGACCAGCTCGGGCTTGTCGCCCTCGCCGGAGTCATCGGCCTTGGCCGGCTCCTCGAACGTCTCGCCCTTGAAGGTGAACTCGCCGAGGATGCCCTCGCCCTCCGCGTCGACGACCACGCGCTGACCGTCCTTGAGGTCGCCCATCAGGATCTTCTCCGAGATGGCGTCCTCGATGTCGCGCTGGATCACGCGGCGCAGCGGACGGGCGCCGAGCAGCGGGTCGAAGCCCTTCTGCGCGAGCAGGTCCTTGGCGGCGTCGGTGAGCTCGAGCGACATGTGGCGGTCGAACAGGCGGTCGTTGAGCTGGCGCACGTCGAGGTCGACGATCTGGCGCACCTGCGGCTCGGTGAGCTGCTTGAACACGATGATGTCGTCCAGGCGGTTGAGGAACTCCGGGCGGAACTGCTGCTTGAGCTCGCTGGAGACCTGATCCTTCATGCGCTGGTAGCTGGACTCGGTGTTCGCGCCGAGGTTGAAGCCGGTGTTGGCGGCCTTGGCGATGTCGCGCGTGCCCAGGTTGGTGGTCAGGATGATGATGGTGTTCTTGAAGTCCACCTTGCGGCCCTGGCCGTCGGTCAGATGGCCGTCGTCGAGCACCTGCAGCAGCGTGTTGAAGATGTCCGGGTGGGCCTTCTCGATCTCGTCGAACAGGACGACGGAGAACGGCTTGCGGCGCACCTTCTCGGTGAGCTCGCCGCCCTCCTCGTAGCCGACGTATCCCGGGGGCGCACCGAAGAGGCGCGACGCGGCGTACTTCTCGGAGAACTCGGACATGTCGACGCGGATCAGCGCGTCCTCGTCGTCGAACAGGAACTCGGCGAGGGTCTTGGCCAGCTCGGTCTTGCCCACGCCAGTCGGGCCGGCGAAGATGAACGAGCCGGACGGGCGCTTCGGGTCCTTGAGGCCCACACGCGTGCGGCGGATCGAACGGGACAGGGCGGAGACCGCCTCGTCCTGACCGATGATGCGCTTGTGCAGCTCGGCCTCCATGTTGAGCAGCTTCTTCGACTCGGCCTGGGTGAGCTTGAACACCGGGATGCCGGTGGTCGAGGAGATGACCTCGGCGATCACGTCCTCGTCCACGACCATCTTGGCGTCGGTCTCGCCCTCGTGCCATGCGGTCTGCTTGGCCTTGAGGTCGGCCTGCATCTTCTCGAGGCTGTCGCGCAGCGAGGCGGCCTTCTCGAAGTCCTGGTCCTTGACGGCCTGCTCCTTCTCGGCGGAGACCTTGGCGACCTTGTCCTCGAGCTCCTTGAGCTCCGGCGGCGTGGTCAGACGCTTGATGCGCAGACGCGCGCCGGCCTCGTCGATCAGGTCGATGGCCTTGTCCGGCAGGTTGCGGTCCTGGATGTAGCGCGCCGACAGTTCGGCGGCCGACTGCAGGGCGCCGTCGGTGATGGTGACGTGGTGGTGGTTCTCGTAGCGGCCGCGCAGACCCTTGAGGATCTCGATGGTCTCGGCGACGGTCGGCTCGTGCACCTGGATCGGCTGGAAGCGGCGTTCGAGGGCCGCGTCCTTCTCGATGTACTTGCGGTACTCGTCGGTGGTGGTCGCGCCGATGGTCTGGAGCTCGCCGCGCGCGAGCATCGGCTTGAGCATATCGGACGCGCCGAGCGCGCCGTCGGCCGAGCCGGCGCCGACGATCGTGTGGATCTCGTCGATGAACAGCACGATGTCGCCGCGGGTCTTGATCTCCTTGAGGACCTTCTTGAGGCGCTCCTCGAAGTCGCCGCGGTAGCGGGAGCCGGCCACCATGGAGCCGAGGTCCAGCGAGTAGACCTGCTTGCCCTTGAGGGTCTCCGGCACGTCGCCGGCCTGGATCTTCTGCGCGAGACCCTCGACGACGGCGGTCTTGCCGACGCCGGGCTCGCCGATCAGCACCGGGTTGTTCTTCGTGCGGCGCGACAGGACCACCATCACGCGCTCGATCTCCTTGGAGCGGCCGATGACCGGGTCGAGCTTGCCCTCGGCGGCCTCCTGCGTGAGGTTGCGGCCGAACTGATCGAGGATGGCGGAGCCGGTCTTGTTGGCCTTGTCCGCCACGCCGCCGGCGTTCGCCAGATCGCCCTTGGCGTCGGCGGTGCCGGAGTTGCCGCGGATCATGTCGATGGTGGTCGAGCGCAGCTCGCCCAGATCGACGTCCATCTTGATGAGCACCTGGGTGCCCACGCCCTCGCCCTCGCGGATCAGGCCGAGCAGGATGTGCTCGGTGCCGATGTAGCTGTGGCCGAGCTGCAGCGCCTCACGCAGGCTCAGCTCGAGCACCTGCTTGGCGTGCGTGGTGAAGGGGATGTGGCCGTTGGACGTCGCGTTGCCCTTGCCGATCATCTCCTCGACCTGCTTGCGGGTGGCGTCGAGCTCGACGCCCTTCGCGGCGAGCGCCTTGGCCGCCACGCCCTCACCCTCGCGGATCAGGCCGAGCAGGAGATGTTCGGTGCCGATGTAGTTGTGCTGAAGGGATCTGGCCTCTTCCTGCGCCAACACGATCACGCGCCGAGCACGGTCGGTAAACCGTTCGAACATACTTGTCCTTCCTCAATTGACACTGCCCGCAAGTCTAGCGATTCGCGGTGACGTTGGCGACTTCGGCGCCCATATTCCGCTCAAAACGTAGATGGGCCGTTATGCTGGAGGTACATGCAGTCACACGCATATCCAAAGGAGGCATATGATGACCGCACTTGAGTTCGGCGCAGACATCGTGGTCGGCGTCGATGGGTCCGACGAGTCGTTCGCCGCGCTGAAGTGGGCGATGCGCGAGGCGGCGCTCACCGGGCAGACCGTCAACGCGGTGTTCGGCTGGACGCATTCATGGGACATGGGCGCCGAGCCCGACAGCGAGGAGGGCTGGGCGGAGGTCCGCCGCGGCATCGCCGAGCAGCTGCGCCGCTGGGTCGACGAGGCGAGCGAGGGCATCGACTTCGATCCCGAGCGTCTCAAGCTCACGTCGGTGAAGGCGTCGGGCACGGCCGCGCTGCTGCAGATCGGCAAGGACGCGCAGCAGATCGTCGTCGGCCGTCGTTCGCTCGGCCGCGTGGCCCGCTGGTTCCTGGGCTCGCTCTCCGCCTCGCTCGCCGAGGCCGCGGAGGCGCCGGTGACCGTGGTCAGGCTCGCCGGCGGCGAGGACGAGACCGTGACCGACGACATCGCCAACGCCCTGACGCCGGTCGACGAGAAGATCCACTACGTGCCCAGCGAGGGCGTGGTCGAGGAGTCGCGCCGTCCGGTCGTGGTCGGCGTGGACGGTTCGGAGACCTCGAAGCGCGCGCTGGCGTTCGCGATGCACGAGGCGCAGGTGCACGACTCCCCGCTGCACGTGCTGTTCTGCTGGCAGTTGAAGGATCTGGGCCCGGTGCCCGGATACGAGAACTCGGTGGCGCCGATCGAAGTGGGCCAGCGCCGCGCCGAGGAGCTGCTCGCCGGGCTCATGGCCTCCACCGCCGTGCCGGAGGGGCTCGCCGTGCAGTCGCACGCGTTCCACATCCCGGCCTCGAAGGGCCTGATCGCCGCGTCGCGCTACGCGAGCCATCTGGTGGTCGGTTCGCGCGGCCTGAGCGGTCTCGACGCGCACTTCCTCGGCTCGGTCTCCCGTCAGATCGTCAACTTCGCCGAGTCGACCGTCACCGTCGTCCACTGACGGGACAGTCATGGGACGGTGCGGGGCGCCGCCGGCGCGGGCACCCGCACCGATGCCCGATACGGAAAAATCCCCCATCCGAACCCGGATGGGGGATTTCCTTTGCCTCAGGCGTCAGTCCGCGCTCGGCGGGACCGGCTCATCGCGACGAACGAATCAGTCGCAGGCGCCCACGGTGTGGACGTAGATGGAGTCGGTGCTGCCCGGCTGGTGCTCGCCCTGGGCGGAGCTCAGGATGACGATCTTGTCGCCGTTGACGACCTTGCCGGCGTCGCGCAGGATCTTGTCGGTGAAGATCATCAGGTCCTTGCGGGACTTGTCGTGGTAGTCCTCGTTGAGCAGGAACGCCTCGGTGCCCCAGGACAGAGCCAGCCAGTGGTAGGTGTGCTCGTTGCTGGTGATGCCGTAGATCGGGGCGGCCGGACGCTCGCGGGAGACGCGGTGCACGGTGTTGCCGGTCTGGGTGTAGGCGACGATGGCCTTGGCGTTGAGCTTGTCGGCCAGATCGACGGCGGCGGAGGAGACGGCGCCGGTGGAGGACATGTCGAGGTTCTTCAGGTCCGGGATGCGGTCGAAGCCGTGCTCGGTGGCGAAGCCGGAGATGCGGGACATGGTGGCGACGGTGACGGCCGGGTACTCGCCGACGGCGGTCTCGTTGGAGGTCATGGTGGCGTCGGCGCCGTCGAGGACGGCGTTGGCGCAGTCGGAGGCCTCGGCGCGGGACGGGACCGGGGAGTGGACCATGGAGCCCAGGACCTCGGTGGCCACGATGACCGGCTTGGCGTACTGGCGGGACAGCTCGATGATGCGCTTGGTGGCCAGCGGGACCTCCTCGAGCGGGCACTCGACGGCCATGTCACCACGGGCGGCCATGATGCCGTCGAAGGTCTTGACGATGTCCTCGAGGTTCTCGAGGGCCTGCGGCTTCTCGATCTTGGCGACGATCGGAATGCGGCGGCCTTCCTCGTCCATGATCTCGTGGGCGCGGTCGATGTCGGTGGCGAAACGCACGAAGGACATGGCGATGATGTCGGCGCCGGTGCGGATGGCCCAGCGCAGGTCCTCCTCGTCCTTCTCGGTCAGGGCCGGCAGGGAGACGGCGACGCCCGGCAGGTTGATGCCCTTGTGGGAGGACACGGGGCCGGCGACGACGACCTTGGTGTGGACGTTGTTGCCCTCGACCTTGGTGACCTCGAGACGGACCTTGCCGTCGTCGATGAGGATCGGGTCGCCCGGGTGGCAGTCGCCCGGCAGACCCTTGAAGGTGGTGGAGGTGATGTGCTCGTCGCCCTCGATGTCGTCGGTGGTGATGACGAACTCCTGGCCCTCCTTCAGGATGACCTTGTCCTCGCCCTCGGCGTTCTTCTTGAACCAACCGCAGCGGATCTTCGGGCCCTGAAGGTCGACCAGCACGGCCACGTTGCGGCCGGCGGCCTTGGAGGCCTCGCGAACGTTGTTGTACACGCGGAGGTGGTCCTCCGGGGTGCCGTGGGAACGGTTCAGACGGGCCACGTCCATGCCGGCCTCGACGAGGCTGGTGATGCCTTCGAGGGACTCGGAGGCGGGGCCGATGGTGTCGACGATCTTGGCTTTGCGCATGTTGCCTATTCCTAACTATTGCAACGGACGGAACCGGAATGGCTCCGTTTTCCATGACACAGTGTACTAGCTTCGAACCGTTCGTTCCAGTTTTTTCACCGGTGTGTTGTTAGCGCTCACAATCCAATGGCGCCAATAATGAGAACGCTCACGGCCCCTCCGGTGTACGGAAGGTTCCGTGAGCGTTCTCATACCGTTCACATGACGTCGGCTCACTCGGCCGACTTGGCGGCCTCCAGCTGCTTCATCTTGACGACGGAGGCGAGCGCCGCACCGCCGATCGCGACGACGATGACCGCCAGCGACAGCCAGGTCGGCACCTCGGGCACCCAGTGGACGCCCTCGCCGCCATTGATGAACGGCAGGGTGTTGCCGTGCAGCGCCTCCATGACGAGCTTGACGCCGATGAAGCCGAGCACGATCGACAGACCGACGGGCAGGTAGACGAGCTTGTCGAGCAGGGCGCCGAGCAGGAAGTACAGCTGCTGCAGACCCAGCAGCGCGAACACGTTGGACGTGAACACGAGGAACGGGTCCTTGGTCAGTCCGAAGATCGCGGGGATCGAGTCGAACGCGAACATCACGTCGGTGGTGCCGATGGTGAGGAACACGATGAGCATCGGCGTCCAGTAGCGCACGCCGTTCCTCGTGGTCCTGAGCTTCTCACCGTCGTATTCGTTGGAGATGCGGATCACCTTGCGCAGGGCGCGGATGATGCCGTTCTCCTTGTACTCCTCGTCCTCGTCGCCGCCGATCACGAGCTTGACGGCTGTGTAGATGAGGAACGCGCCGAAGAGGAAGAACACCCACGTGAACCGGCTGATGAGCGCGGCGCCGATGAGGATGAAGCAGCCGCGGAAGATCAGCGCGATCGTGATGCCGACGGACAGCACGTACTTCTGGATCTGCTTGGGCACGGCGAAGTTCGACATGATGATGACGAACACGAACAGGTTGTCGATGGACAGCGAGTACTCGGTGAGCCATCCGGAGTAGAACTCGATGGCGGGCTTGGAGCCGGCGAAGTACCAGATGCAGCCGCCGAAGATCAACGCCATCACCACGAAGAAGGCGATGTGCTGCACGCACTCCTTGGTGGAGGGCACGTGCGGTCGACGACCGATGACGAACAGGTCGACGATGAAGAACAGGGCAAGCACCACGAACGTGGCGATTTCAAATGCAAGAGGGGTTTCGGCCATGATTCCCTACCCTAACCCATCAGCATGACCGGTGCCTGCCCAGTCACTCCCGTCCCCTATTTGTTCGCCTGGGTCATCTGCCGCAGTTCCTTCTTCAGGTCGCGGATCTCGTCGCGTAGGCGGGCGGCGAGCTCGAACTGGAGCTGCTCGGCGGCGGTGTGCATCTGCTCGCTCAGTTGCCTGATGAGGTCGGCGAGGTCCTGCGCGGGCAGGCCCGCCTTGAGGATCTCCTCGTGACGCTTGTCCGCCTCGGTCGGGTCGTAGACCGGCACGCCGAGGTGCGCGTTGCCGGCCTTGCCGGCGTTGCGGTAGCCGCCCTCGAGCAGGGTCTGCGTGTCGACGTCCTCCTTGGCGAGCATGTCGTTGACGTCGCTGATCTTCTTGATGAGGGGCTTGGGGTCGATGTGGTGCGCCTTGTTGTAGGCGATCTGCTTCTCGCGGCGACGCTCGGTCTCGTCGATGGCCTTGCGCATCGCGTCGGTGGTCTCGTCGGCGTACATGATGACGGTGCCGGACACGTTGCGGGCGGCGCGGCCGATCGTCTGGATGAGCGAACGGTAGGAGCGCAGGAAGCCCTCCTTATCGGCGTCGAGGATCGCGACGAGCGACACCTCGGGCAGGTCGAGGCCCTCGCGCAGCAGGTTGATGCCGACGATCACGTCGATCTTGCCCTCGCGCAGCATGCGCAGCAGCTCGACGCGGCGCAGCGTGTCCACGTCGGAGTGCAGGTATTCGACCTTGATGCCGCGTTCGAGCAGGTATCCGGTCAGGTCCTCGGCCATCTTCTTGGTGAGCGTGGTGACCAGGGCCCGCTCCCCCTTGGCGACGCGGTCCTTGATCTCGGCGAGCAGGTCGTCGATCTGCCCCTCGGTCGGGCGCACCTCGACCTTCGGGTCCAGCAGGCCCGTCGGGCGGATGATCTGCTCGACCACGCCGTCGGACAGGCCCAGCTCGTAGTCGCCGGGCGTCGCGGACAGGTACACGGTCTGGCCGACGCGTTCGAGGAACTCGGGCCACTTGAGCGGACGGTTGTCCATCGCGGAGGGCAGGCGGAAGCCGTGCTCGACGAGCGTGCGCTTGCGCGAGGCGTCGCCCTCGTACATCGCGCCGATCTGAGGGACCGTCACGTGCGACTCGTCGATGACGAGCAGGAAGTCGTCGGGGAAGAAGTCGAGCAGCGTGTGCGGCGGCGTGCCGGGCGCGCGGCCGTCGAAGTGCCGCGAGTAGTTCTCGATGCCGGAGCACACGCCCACCTGCGTGAGCATCTCGAGGTCGTAGGTCGTGCGCATCGTGAGTCTCTGCGCCTCGAGGTCCTTGCCCTGCTTCTTCAGTTCCGCGACGCGCTGGTCGAGCTCCTCGCGGATGGTCTTCAGGGCCCGCTCCATGCGCTCGGGGCCGGCCACGTAGTGCGAGGCCGGGAAGATGTGGACCTGGCTTTCGTGCGCGATGACGTCGCCGGTCAGCGGGTGGAGCGTGGAGATGCGGTCGATCTCGTCGCCGAAGAACTCGATGCGCACGGCGAGCTCCTCGTACACGGGGATGATCTCGACGGTGTCGCCGCGCACGCGGAACGTGCCGCGCGTGAACGCGATGTCGTTGCGCTTGTACTGCATCGCGACGAATTTGCGCAGCAGCTGGTCGCGGTCGATCTGCATGCCCTCCTTCAGGAGCAGCATGCGCCCGGCGTACTCCTCGGGCGTGCCGAGGCCGTAGATGCACGAGACGGTGGCGACGACCACGCAGTCGCGCCTCGTGAGCAGGTTCGCGGTGGCGGCGTGGCGCAGACGCTCCACGTCGTCGTTGATGTTGGAGTCCTTCTCTATATAGGTGTCCGTCTGAGGAATGTACGCCTCGGGCTGGTAGTAGTCGTAGTAGGAGACGAAGTAGCTCACGGCGTTGTCCGACATGAGCTCGCGGAACTCCGCGCACAGCTGCGCGGCGAGCGTCTTGTTCGGCTCGATGATGAGCGTGGGGCGCTGGAGGCGTTCGATGAGCCACGCGGTGGTGGCGGTCTTGCCGGTGCCGGTCGCGCCCATGAGCACGACGTCGTTCTCGCCGTTCTCGATGCGCTCCGCGAGCTCCTCGATGGCCTGCGGCTGGTCGCCGGACGGCTTGTACGGCGACTTGACGACGAACGGTCTGTCCGTGCGTTCGATGTTGAATCCCATCACTGCCCCTTCCGACCGGTCCAATCCGCATACAGCCTATCAACCTCGTCGAACATACGTTCGACAGGCCGGGTGGAGTCGATGACGATGTCGGCGATCGCCTCGCGTTCGGCGCACGTCGACTGGTGGCGGATGCGCGCCTCGGCCTGCCCGCGCGTCATGCCGCGCGTGGCGATCATGCGCGCGATGCGCGTTTCGACCGGCGCCTCGACGGTGACGATGCAGTCGAAGCGGAACGGGATCGAGCCGATCACCTCGGCGAGCAGCGGTACGTCGTGCACGACGACGGCCGCGTCCGGATGTCCGCATTCGAGCCGCGCAGCCTCGGCGTAGATCAGCGGATGCTCGATGGCGTCGAGCCGTTCACGCGCGCCCGGCGCCGCATCGCGTCCGAAGACGTGGTCCGCGATCCACGCTCGGTTCATCGTGCCGTCGGGGTTGAGCGAGTCTGGACCGAACTCGCGCGCGATCGCCGGCAACGCCGCTCCCCCGGGCTCGACGACCCGACGCGCCAGCGCGTCGTAGTCGATGTGCAACGCCCCCAGTTCGGCGAGCCGCGCCGCCACCGTGCTCTTCCCCGCGGCGATCCCGCCCGTCAGTCCGATTCGTATCACTCCGAATCTCCCATCACGTCCAGCCATCGTAGACCTTTAGCCTACATCACCTTGTGCGTAAGCCCCGGAACGCCTACATTCTGCACACGAGGAGGTAACAACATGAAAATCATGAGCACGATATGCGCCATTGCATTGGCCCTCAGCCCCAGCACCATAGGCAATACTCCGATAGCATCAGTCGCCACTCCGCAGACCGCGAACTTCAAACCATGTCCGCCTCCCCTGGAATGGCTCTGCGGCCACAAGAAGTAAGGGGAATCCTTGCATACAACATCCAAGCCCCATCCTCACGCGCATACCTAAGTTCACCATTCAGCATTCCAATACACTCAGCATGCAGCCGCAGCCCCATGCCAAGACCCAAGGAAACACCGTTTGATGACCTGCGCACACAATTGTTCTGAACAACAGTGAAACACTCATCAACATCGACAATTAAATCATAGCTCTCTGTGCTATCGCCGTAACGTTCAATGTTGGTAAAAATTTCATCCAGCAATGACAGGCATTCACCCATGACCTCGGAGGAACATTCACGCACCACATTGAAATTGAAATCCACATCACCATGGAAACCTTTTGAAGCCAAATCACTTGATCGACTACCAATCATTTCTCCGATGGATTTCTCGAAAGAGTAGTTATCATCCACAGAGACACCCAAATCACGATACCCACCGGTAGACGCAATCACGGTACGCACATTTTCCAAGGCCTGGCCACAGAGCTCTTCAATCTGCAGCAACACATCACGATAGTCCTTCAATTCTCTATCATGATCGCGATCAGCAAGCAAAAGCAATGCGGAAGACAAATCGGATGATACAGAATCATGCAATCGCCTCGACAGCAGAAGAGACCTCTCCCTATTGTCCAACTCATTATCCTTAAGCTTTTGACGATATCTTTCTTCAAGAACCTCTTTGCTATCATCATACAACCTGAATGACATTCCGATACAGTATACAATACAGTTAATTGAAATCATGGCTACAGCAGCCAATGCATTCGGATCGGAGACATTCCAATCATACGAAATCTCATTACAAAGAAAAGCCAGACAAGCCGATACCAATACCCAAAACGAGAACTTGAAAGCATAGGTATATGCTATTAGGCCAACGGAAAGCCAAACGCCAAAATACAACACATAATTGGCATCAAAATATACAACAGGAATTAAGATACAGTACAGGACAATCTCGGCAAGTCTGAACACCAAAGGATTGATCATCATTACGGACATCAATGCAAGGTGAACGGACAGTACTCCCCATTGCCATATCTCCGCCGGCGGAGAAGACGCAACACAGCATACCGAAACAGCGATACCGATAATCAACCAAATCTGTGCCCCGTATTTGGATGCATATCTCAATACGGATGACCTGACATGCGGATACGCCGAGCTCATATCCCAACCTTCCGAGCCCACAAGGCAATCGCCTCTCTCTTGTTGGCAACGCCGAACTTCGAGACGATGCGAGCAACATAGGTCTTGACCGCGGACTCCGAAATGTTCAATGCCCCGGCCACCTGTTCTGCTGAATATCCACGCACACTCATTTCCATGATCTCCCTCTCGCGTTCGGACAACAGCAGTATGAACGGCTTTCCTCCATGCACCATACGACGATGGGCATCCACCGGACTCTCAAAAACATCATCCAAAACGAACTTCGAACTCAACAGCCTTACATAGTCACTCATTTCCGCAATGCATTCCTTTGCCACGATCCCCTGCATGCCGGCCCTGATCCCCTCCTCTTTATAGGAGGCGGGATCATACGAAGTGATACCCAGAAGAATCACCTCGCCATTCTCATAACGGACAGCCTCGCACAAATCGATACCCGACATGCCCCGCATCGACATATCAACAAGCAGGATATCGGGAACCGCATCGATGGAAGACATATTACGCCTAAAGTGATCAAAGGCAGCTTGACCACTTCGCTCCATCCAATAGACAGATACGCCGTCTATCCTACCGACGACCGACGTAAGACAACGCAAAGACAGGATATCGTTATCGACAATTGCGATCCTTTTTTCACGCACGGCATCACGATGCAAAACCCGTTTTCCACGAAAACTCATAACGTCGTCCTTTAGCCTACACCCAATATATCTTGTATGCATAAGTTTATTACAATGAATCCGACGTTGCAACAGCGTCACAAACACCAACCCACTATACGAAGGAAATATTTCACACATGATTAATCTTAAACAAAAAAGCACTGGAACAGCATTCGCAATATTATTCAGCATAATCACCATTCTATGCATTACTTCAATCGCTCAGGCATACGGAACAGCGTTCACATATAATGGAACAAGAATTCAATTCAAATACTCCATAGGATCAACATCCGTCAATGCAGGGCAAACAATTACCGTCAATCATCACCAGAAAAGAGACTATCCAGCAAACTATGGAATGACTGTATCCGTGATGAGGAATACTGGATGGGGATATAAATCGGTCGGATCCAAAACTTTTCAAAACGACAATGGAGGCGTATTTAGCGTAAAGGCACCAATATCAGGAACATACAAGCTGTACTTTGAATCTACCTATACACATGGATACACTTTCCATGTGTATGGAACGGTACTCAAATAAATTCAATACATCAGCTGGGAGGCTGATGTGCATCTAAACCACCAACCTCCCAGCGGGAATTCTCACAAAGAACATCAATGAGCAATACAGTCAAGAACATTATCATTTCCGGTATCGCGGGGATTGCGACCTTTCTGATTCTTCGATTCCTTATCGTCGATGTCACTTCCGTATGGGCAACCTTGACCATACTCCTCGGACGATATGAGTTTCTATTGCAATATCCTCTCGTCATCATCTCATTTCTGACACTCAACGCACTACTGGTGGCACTGTTCACATATCAGCTCTTGAGCAAACATATCCTTAAGCCGTATATCCACGGACTTTTTGCATACTATTGTCTGATCCTCATCGTCATCGTGATGTTCAAAAGTCCAGGAATCAGCGGATACAACTTCAATCCATTGAGTATATGGGATCAGATCGGCAACGACTGCTCCGCGGTCTTGTTCAACATTCTGTTGTTCATTCCACTGGGATGTTTCCTGCGGTTCTATACGGCAAATACCACAACGAGCTCCCTGTGCTGCCTCGGCCTGATTCTCGCGTGCGAGATCCTTCAGCCTCTGCTGCATCTCGGCATTTTCGACGTCGTCGACATCATCTGCAATCTCGTCGGCTCCGTAGCCGGGTGTCTCCTCATTGAGCTGATTCGTTCCCATAGGAACCCACGGAACAACTGATCCGAACGACGTATCCACCGGATGAACCGTTCGATGCGCGCGACGGAAACAGATGAGCCCGACCGCAAGGTCGGGCTCATCTGTTTCAGATCAACGAAGAGACAAAGCTAGTCGCCGATCCAAGGGAACTCACTTGCCAAGCAGCTGGTCGCGCAGGGCGGCGAGCTGATCGGAGTCGGCGAGAGTGCCGTTGGAGGTGGACTCGGAGGAGTAGTTGGACACCTCTTCGACCTTCTCTTCCTTCGGGCCCTGGCCGTCGGCGGCAGCGGACTCCTCCGCGTGCTCGAGCTCCTTGGCCACGAACTCCTTGTGCTCCTCCCACAGCTGGTGGGCGGCCGCGTACTGGGACTCCCACTCCTCGCGCTGCTTCTCGTAGCCGGCGATCCACTCGTTGGTGTTCGGGTCGAAGCCCTCCGGGTACTTGTAGTTGCCCTGCTCGTCGTACTCGGCCGGCATGCCGTAGATGGCCGGATCGAAGTCCTCGGAGTTCGGGTCGACGGAGTCGTTGGCCTGCTTGAGGGACAGGGAGATGCGGCGACGATCGAGATCGACGTCGATCACCTTGACGAAGACGATCTCGCCCGGCTTGACGACGGTCTCCGGGTTCTCGACGTGACGGTTGGCGAGCTCGGAGATGTGCACCAGACCCTCGATGCCGTCCTCGACGGAGATGAACACGCCGAACTGGACGATCTTGGTGACCTTGCCCTTGACGATCTGGCCGGGGACGTGGGTGCGGGCGAAGCGCTGCCACGGATCCTCCTGGGTGGCCTTGAGCGACAGGGAGATGCGCTCGCGGTCCAGATCGACGTCGAGGACCTCGACGGTGACCTTGTCACCGACCTTGACGACCTCGGACGGGTGGTCGATGTGCTTCCAGGACAGCTCGGAGACGTGGATGAGGCCGTCGACACCGCCGAGATCGACGAAGGCGCCGAAGTTGACGATGGAGGACACGACACCCTCGCGGATCTGGCCCTTCTTGAGCTGGGACAGGAAGGTCTCGCGAACCTCGGACTGGGTCTCCTCGAGGTACTGGCGACGGGACAGGACCACGTTGTTGCGGTTCTTGTCGAGCTCCAGGATCTTGGCCTGGATCTTCTGGCCGATGTACGGGGACAGGTCGCGCACGCGACGCATCTCGACCAGGGAGGCCGGCAGGAAGCCACGCAGACCGATGTCGACGATGAGGCCGCCCTTGACGGCTTCGATGACGGTGCCCTCGACAACGCCGTCGGCTTCCTTGATCTTCTCGATGTCGCCCCAGGCGCGCTCGTACTGGGCGCGCTTCTTGGACAGGATCAGACGGCCTTCCTTGTCTTCCTTGGTGACGACAAGGGCCTCGACGGTGTCGCCGACCTTGACGACCTCGTCGGGATCGACGTCCTTCTTGATGGAAAGCTCGCGGGAGGGGATGACGCCCTCGGTCTTGTAGCCGATATCCAGGAGGACCTCGTCGTGATCGATCTTGACGACGGTACCCTCGACCAGATCACCATCATCGAAGTTCTTGATGGTGGAATCGACTGCCTTGATGAAGTCCTCTTCGGTGCCGATGTCGTTGATGGCGACCTTGGTGACCTCAGTGTTGTTCTCTGCCATGTAAATATATGGTTTCTAATAGATGGATGGATAATTACTCGGTATTCAGTTATGCGCGCGTGCCCCTTCAGGCATACAAATAGCCACTGTACCGCCCCCCATGCCCAAAATATCCGGCGTGTCGCGCGTCCGGTTCCGCCCTCGGCGTTGCGGGAGGACGTCGGGGATTGCGGGGTGGCCGCGGGGGTCGTCGATGCGCATGTCGAGACACGCTCCGGGCCGCTCTGGCCAAGTCTTCACGGTCTCGACATGCGCATCGACGACCCCCGCTCATTTGCGTACGTACGTCACGTGACGTCAGAGACCAAGTGAGCGGGGAGTCGGGATATTCGTTTCGCGACCGTAGGCTTGGCCGAACGGCCTTGAGTGTGTCGCGAAACGAATATCCCGACTCCCCGCGGCCGCAGGCGCAAAAAGAGGAACCGAACCCGAACGTCAGTGGAGCTGGCGTTCGGCCATCTCGACGACGTTGGCCAGGAGCATGGCGCGGGTCATCGGGCCGACGCCGCCGGGGTTCGGCGAGTAGGCGGAGGCCTTCTCGTGGCAGGCCTTGTCGATGTCGCCCCTGACGCGCCAGCGGCCGGCCTCCTCGTCGAAGACGCGCGAGACGCCGACGTCGAGCAGGATCGCGCCGTCCTTGATCATGTCGGGCTTGACGAAGCCGGCGGAGCCCATCGCGGCGATGATCACGTCGGCGCGGCGCATGTGGTCGACGACGTCGCGCGTGCCGGTGTGGCACAGCGTTACGGTGGCGTTGACGGCGCGGCGGGTGAGCATCAGGCCGACGGTGCGGCCGATGGTGATGCCGCGGCCGAGCACGCACACCTCCTTGCCGTCGAGGTCGATGTCGTAGGCCCCGAGCAGCTCGATGCAGCCGCGCGGGGTGCACGGCAGCGGGGTCGTGACGTCCTCGCGCACGTGCAGGACGAGCTCGCCCAAGTTGTACGGGTGCATGCCGTCGGCGTCCTTGGCCGGGTCGATCAGGTCGATGATCGCGTTCTCGTCGATGCCCTTGGGCAGCGGCAGCTGGACGATGTAGCCGGTGCAGGCCGGGTCCTCGTTCATCTCGCGCACGACGGCGGCGATGTCCTCGAAGCTCGCGTCGGCGGGCAGCTCGTGCTTGATCGAGCGGATGCCGACCTCGGCGCAGTCGGCGTGCTTGCCGGCCACGTACTTGACCGAGCCGGGGTCCGATCCCACCAGCAGTGTGCCCAGTCCGGGCTCGATGCCGGCGGCCCTGAGCCGCTCCACACGCTCCCTGAGCTCGCCCTTGATCTTCGCGGAGACCGCCTTGCCGTCGAGTTTCGTGGCCATGTTCTCATTCACCTCTTGTCGGGTTGGTTCGGATTCTTCGGCAGGGCCTGCCGAATATGGAGTCGGATGCTATTACGATTAAGTATCGAATCGGTTTCGTCGAGGCGGGCGGTGGACGAAGGACGTCCGCGCCCGGCCGCGCGCGTCGGAGAAAGGGCGGCATCATGACCACGGATCATCGCACCAGGGCTTTGAGGGGCGGCCTCGCCGCGCTGCTCGCGTCGGCGCTGCTGCTGGCGGCGGGCGCGTGCGGCGTCACGAACGACACGGACGATCAGCAGGACTCCCAGACGAAGGTCCAGACCAAGACCGGCGTGATCACGGTGGTCTCGTCGGTCAACCAGTGGGGTTCGCTCGCCGAGGAGATCGGCGGGTCGGACGTGAAGGTCACCTCGATCCTGAGCTCCACCGGCGTGGACGCGCACGACTTCGAGCCGAAGACCTCGGACCTCGCCACGCTCTCCAAGGCGGAGATCGTCGTGGCGAACGGCGCCGGGTACGACACGTGGGCCACGAAGTCGCGCTCCGCCGACTCCACGCTCGTCTCGGCCGCGCAGATCGTCGGCGCGATGGACGGCGACAACCCGCACCTGTGGTTCTCGAAGGACGCGCGCAGCGGCATGGCCAAGGAGCTGGCCGACGCGTTCTCGAAGGCCCGCCCCAAGAAGAGGAAGGCCTTCGCCAAGCGCCTCAAGGAGTGGCAGGCCAACGAGGACGAGCTCGACGCGGCGATGACGAAGTTCGCCAAGGCCCATCCGGACGCGACCTATGGGGCGACCGAGGCGGTGGCCTACTACCTGATGAGCGACATGTCGCTCGAGGACGTGACGCCGAAGGGCTACGCGCAGGCGGTGGCCAACGGCGGCGAGATCGCGCCGGCCGATCTGCAGACCTTCCAGAAGCTCATCGAGGGCAGGAAGCTGGACGTGCTGGTCAACAACACGCAGGAGGCCACGGACGCGACGAACATGCTCACCGGTGCCGCCGGACGCTCCGACGTGCCGGTCGTGGACGTCAGCGAGCAGATGCCGTCGAAGTACGACTCCCTCGACGACTGGATCGAGGCGCTGGCCGAGCAGATCTTCGAGGCCGTCGATCCGGACTACGACGACGACTCCAATGACGGGCAGACCGATCCGGACGCCCCCGACGCCGATGCGACGGGCGACGACGCGTCGGCCGACCAGTCGGACCAGTCGGCGGACTCGGGCGACGCGACGACCGGCTGCTCGAACGGCGACGGCACGGGCGACTGCACCGGCGCCAACGACGGCTCCAACGCGGGCCAGCAGGATCCGGGCAAGTGACCGTCCGCGCGGTCACGCGCAATCGATATTGAGAACGGTTGTCAACATCATTTGCGATAATCCCCTCCGGTAACAGGCACGGGGCCGCGCACGAGCCGTGACGCGATCCCCCTCACCCGTACGGGAAGGAATCGGCATGGGCGCACAGACGCAGGACCCGCAGGACGGGCGCGACGCCATCGTGTTCCGCGACGCCGCGGTCAGACGCGGGGAGAAGGTGATCTGGCAGCACGGCAACTTCGCCATCCCCGCCGGGTCGGTCACCGCGATCGTCGGCACGAACGGCACGGGCAAGACCACGATGATGAAGGCGGAGCTGGGACTACTGCCGCTCGCCTCGGGCTCGGTCACGGTGCTCGGACGCCCGGCCGGCGAGGCGAACCGGCTCATCGGCTACGTGCCGCAGAGCTACACGTCGGACATCGATTCAAACCTCACGGCCGAGCAGTCGGTGCTGCTGGGACTGACCGGCACGCGCTTCGGCATCCATCCGATCACCAGGGCGCAGCGGGAACGCGCGACGCAGGCCATGTCCTTCGTCGGCATCGCCGACAAGGCGAGGTACCGCCTGTCCGAGCTCTCCGGCGGTCTGCGCCAGCGCGTCGCCATCGCCCAGGCCATCGTCTCCGATCCCAAGCTCCTCATGCTCGACGAGCCGCTGGCCAATCTCGACCTCGCCTCCCAACGCTCGGTGGCGCATCTGCTCGCCCGCCTCAACCAGGAACTCGGCATGACCATCCAGGTCGTGGCGCACGACCTCAACATGCTGCTGCCGATCCTCACGGGCGCGGTGTATCTGCTGGACGGCCACCCGCACTACGCGGACATGCGCAAGGTCCTCGACTCGAAGCTGCTCACCCACCTGTACGGCACGAACGTGCAGGTCGTGACCACGCCGCAGGGCGACATGTTCGTCACCCCCTCGCTCGACGAGCCGGAGGGCCAGCCGATGGACATGCACACGGCCGCCGAGGTGGCCGAGCTGCACCATCACGCGCACACGCCCTCGATGCACCACACGGACCACGCGGCCCCCACGGACCGCAGCCACAAGGAGTGACGATGAGCCACATCGATTTCAGCTTCGACCCCAACTGGATGGACACGCTCACCGCGCCGTTCATGACCAACGCGTTCCTCGCGGGCCTGTGCATCGCGTTCGCGGCCGGCGTGATGGGCTACTTCACCATCGCCCGACATTCGACGTTCGCCGCGCACGCGCTGGCGCACATCGGCCTGCCGGGGGCGACCGGCGCGGTGCTGCTGGGACTGCCGGTGTCGCTGGGACTGGGCGCGTTCGCGCTCGGCGGCGCGCTCGTCATCGGCGCGCTCGGCAAACGCGTCTCCGAACGCGAGATCGCCACGGGCACCGTGCTCGCGTTCGCCACGGGTCTGGGCCTGTTCTTCGCCAGGCTCTCCTCGTCCGCCTCGCAGCAGATGCAGTCGATCCTGTTCGGCTCGATCCTGACGATCACCGACGCGCAGATCGTCGGATTCGCGATCTTCGACGCGGTCCTGCTCGCCGTGCTCGCGGTCATCTACCGTCCGCTGCTGTTCAGCTCGCTCGACGAGCAGGTGGCGCAGGCCAAGGGCGTGCCGATCGGATGGATGAACGTCGCGTTCATGGCGATCATGGCCGGCGTCATCACCATCGCGGTGCCGGCGGTGGGCACGCTGCTGATCTTCGCGCTGGTCATCACGCCGGCCGCCGCCGCGAACATCCTCGCCGCCTCGCCGCTGAAGGCGATGGTCGTCTCCGGCGTGATCTGCCTGGTCTCGATCTGGGGAGGCCTCCTGCTCGCCTCGATGTTCCCCGCTCCCCCGAGCTTCGTCATCGTGACGATCTCCACCCTGATCTGGGCCGGGGCGAGGGCGTTCGACGCACTGCGCAGGCGCTGAGGGGCACTCCGCCTCTACCGCTCCTCGACGAGGGCGTTGGCGACGGCGGCGATGCCCTCGCCGCGCCCGGTGAAGCCCATGCGATCCGTGGTGGTGGCGGTCACGGAGACCGGGCAGCCGACCGCCGCGGTCAGGGCCTCGCACGCCTCCGCGCGGCGCGGACCGATCTTGGGGCGGTTGCCGACGATCGCGACCGAGGCGGAGACCGGCTCGAACCCGTGATCGCGCAGGTGCGCGACGGTCTCGCGCAGCATGGCCGAGCCGTGCATGCCGGCGCCGTGCGCGTCCGCGCCGACGCCGAACAGCGAGCCGATGTCGCCCAGCCCCGCGGCGGCGAGCAGGGCGTCGATCAGCGCGTGGGCGGCGACGTCGCCGTCCGAATCGCCCTCGATGCCCGGGCCGGAGTCCGGCCAGACGAGACCGGCGAGCCAGAGCTCCCGACGCGAGGCGTCCCCGGCGAAGCGATGGGCGTCGAATCCCTGTCCTATGCGCATGGATGTCCCCCTGATGCGAAGATGCGAAATGCGAACGATACGGAAAAAGCCCCCGGTCGTTCGGGGGCTTGGGGCGCGCGACGGCTCAGCGCTTGCGCGTCTTCTTCTTCTCGGCGTCGAGGCGGGCCATCGTATCGGCGGCGGCCTCCTCGGGGGCCTTGGTGTGGTGCTTCTCGTCGCCCGGCTTCGGCTCGCTGTAGCCGAGGTTCACGTCGAGCAGGCGCTGGGCCTCGTCCTCGTCGATCTTCTCGGACAGGGCGATCTCCGAGGTGAGGATGGAGCGCGCCTTGGTCAGCATGCGCTTCTCGCCGGCGGACAGGCCGTGCTCGTCCACGTCGCGCTGGGCGAGGTCGCGCACGACCTCGGCGATCTTGTTGACGTCGCCGGTGGCGATCTTCTCGACGTTGAGCTTGTAACGCCGGGACCAGTTCATTTCCTTCTCGACGATGGGGGTACGCAGGATGTCGAACACCGTGGCGACCTCGTTCGCGTCGACGATGTCTCGCACGCCGACCTTCTTCGCGTTCTCGACGGGAACGTTGATCACCAGGCCATCGGAGGACAGCACCGACAGCTGCAGGTATTCGCGGGTGACCCCTCTCACGGTTCGTTCGGTGACCGCCTCGACCCTCGCCGCGCCATGACGCGGATAGACGACCATATCGCCGACCTTGTAACCCATGAAACCTCCGCTGGAGCAGACTCACAAAAAACCTGAAAAAGTATGCCACAGACCGTGGACCGGCGATATGAGCGAGAAATGTCCACGATGCGACGCGCCAAAGCCGCGATGAGAACGTTTGTAGCCGTACACTATGGGCATGGCTAATAACACAAACATCAATGACGATACATTTGCCGTGCCTGTCGACCAGGGCGCACTCACCCAGGTCAGCAACGCGGAGTTCTACAACCCCCACGAGGTCCTCGGCGGACATCTGGGCGAGGACAAGTTCGCCGCCTACACGACGGTCCGCGTCCTGTGCCCGATGGCCGAGTCGGTCTCCGTACTGACTCAGAACGACGAGTTCCCCGCGGTCCACGAATACAACGGCGTGTTCGTGGCGGTGGTCCCGTCCATCAGGACGGACGACGGCTACGGCGTGCCCACCTACCGCATCAAGTACTCCTACAAGGACGGCGTCGAGCACGTCGAGGACGATCCGTACCGCTACCTGCCCACGGTCGGCGATATGGACCTGTACCTGTTCGGCGAGGGCCGCCACGAGCGTCTGTGGGAGGCGCTCGGCGCCCACGTGCGCCGCTACTCCGATCCGATGGGCGACGTCGAGGGCACCTCCTTCGCCGTGTGGGCGCCGAACGCCCACGCCGTGCGCGTGATCGGCAACTTCAACGGCTGGGACGGCCGCCGCCACGCGATGCGCGAGCTCGGCTCCTCCGGCGTGTGGGAGATCTTCATCCCGGGCGTCAAGGCCGGCGAGGTGTACAAGTACCAGATCCTCAACGCCAACCACGAGTGGGTCGAGAAGGCCGACCCGATGGAGCGCTCCCACGAGGTCCCGCCGGCGACCGGCTCGATCGTCGTCGAATCCAAGCACGAGTGGGGCGACGACGAGTGGATGGACCACCGCCGCAGCACCAACCCGATGGACCGCCCGGTCGCGATCTACGAGATGAACGCGCACAGCTGGCGCAAGGACGTCAAGAACTACCGCGAGCTCGCGGACAAGCTGGTCCCCTACGTCACCAAGATGGGCTTCACCCACGTGGAGTTCATGCCGCTGACGCAGTACCCGTTCACCGGCTCCTGGGGCTATCAGGTCACCGGCTACTACGCGGTCGACTCGCGCCTCGGCTCCCCGGACGACTTCAAGTACCTCGTCGACAAGCTGCACGAGGCCGGCGTCGGCGTCATCATGGACTGGGTCCCGGCCCACTTCCCGAAGGACTCGTTCGCGCTGGGCCGCTTCGACGGCACCCCGCTGTACGAGGATCCGGACCCGACCCGCGGCGAGCACCCGGACTGGGGCACCTACATCTTCAACTTCGGCCGCAACGAGGTGAAGAACTTCCTCGTGGCCGACGCCTGCTTCTGGCTCGGCGAGTACCACGTGGACGCCCTGCGCGTCGACGCGGTCAGCTCGATGCTCTACCTCGACTACAGCCGCGAGCCCGGCCAGTGGCACCCGAACATCTACGGCGGCCGCGAGAACCTCGAGGCCATCGAGTTCCTCAAGGAGGCCAACGCCACCGCGTACAAGAACAACCCGGGCATCATGATGATCGCCGAGGAGTCCACCGCCTACGCGGGCATCACCGCCCCGACCGACGCCGGCGGCGTCGGCTTCGGCCTCAAGTGGAACATGGGCTGGATGCACGACACGCTCGAGTACCTGCACGAGTCCCCGATCAACCGCAAGTGGCACCACAACGAGATCACCTTCTCGATGGTGTACGCCTACTCCGAGCACTACGTGCTGCCGCTGAGCCACGACGAGGTCGTGTACGGCAAGGGCTCGCTGTACGGCAAGATGCCGGGCAACGGCTGGGACAAGTACGCGGGCGTGCGTTCGCTGTTCGCCTACCAGTGGGCCCACCCGGGCAAGAAGCTCACCTTCATGGGCAACGAGCTCGCGCAGTGGGGCGAATGGGACTACAACAACTCCATCGACTGGGCGTGCCTCGACTGGCAGGACCACGTCGGCGTGCAGGAGCTCGTGGCCGACCTCAACGCGTTCTACAAGGCCAACCCGGCCCTGTGGAGCCAGGACTTCACGCCCGACGGCTTCCAGTGGCTCACCAGCGACGACGCCGACCACAACACGCTGAGCTTCCTGCGCATCGGCTCGAACGGCGAGGAGCTCGCGGTCGTCGTGAACTTCGCCGGCGAGGCGTGGCAGGACTACCAGGTCGCGCTGCCCAAGGGCGGCAAGTGGACCGAGGTGCTCACCACCGACAACGCGAAGTACGGCGGCTCGGGCATCTCCAACGGCACGTTCGAGGCCGACGCGGGCGAATACCACTCGCGTCCGGCATCGGCGAAAATCACCGTCCCCGCGCTCGGAGTTGTATTCTTGAAGCCAGAAGACTGATCGAACACAGTCGAAAGGCGGAACAAGGAACATGCTCAATACCACGGCACGTCAGCAGACCGCGCCGCGCACCGTACTGGTCGTCGAGGACGAGCCGACGCTGGCGACCGCCATCGCGCAACGCATCACCGCCGAAGGGTGGACCGCACGCGTTGCCGGTGACGGCGCCAGCGCCGTCCAGGCGGCCAATCAGCTCAAGCCCGATCTGGTGATCATGGACATCATGCTGCCGGTGATGGACGGTCTCGAGGCCACCAAGCGCATCGTGGCCGCCCGTCCGGTGCCGGTGCTGATCCTCACCGCCCGCGACGACGAGGCGGACAAGGTCATCGGACTCGGTGCCGGCGCGGACGACTACATGACCAAGCCGTTCTCGATGCGCGAGCTCATCGCCCGATGCAAGGCGCTGCTGCGCCGCGTGGAGCGCGCCAAGGTCATCGCCAAGAACGCCGAGAACGAGAAGATCCTCGACTTCGGCTCCCTGGTCATCGACCCGGCGCAGCGCACGGTGAGCGTCAACGGCGAGTTCGTGCATCTGACCCCCACCGAGTTCGACCTGCTCGCGACCCTCGCGCGCAAGCCCAAGTCGGTGCTCACGCGCGAGAAGCTGCTCGAGGAGGTGTGGGACTGGGTCGACGCCTCGGGCACCCGCACCGTCGACAGCCATGTCAAGGCCCTGCGCCACAAGCTCGGGCCCAACATGATCCGCACCGTGCACGGCGTCGGCTACGCCTTCGAGCCTCCGTCGCCCGCGCATGCGGACGGCGAGTGAGCCGGCGCGCATGGCCGCATCACGCACATCAACGCCCCCGAAGCCGATTTCGGGGGCCGCCCCACGAGCGGGCGCACGTGGCAGTCGCCGCGGGCGCCCGCTCGGCGTGTTCTCCTCGCTCAAGCTCGAATTGGGCGCCCTGATCGTCATCGCCACCTCCATCGCGTTCGCGATGTGCTGGTTCCTGCTCAAATTCGGATGGAGCGGCTGGATCGCCATGCCGCTCGCCCTCGCGGTGGCGCTGTGCATCACCTACTACTTCTCGCGCGGCCTGACCGCGCGTCTGCGCCAGCTGCGCGACGCCGCCGAGGCGATGGCCGACGGCGACTACACCGTGCGCGTGCCGATGGACGAGTCCAGCCACGACGAGGTGGGCCAGCTGGCCCGTTCGTTCAACGAGATGGCCGCAGAGCTCCAGCACGCCGACCAGACGCGCCGCGACCTCATCGCCAACGTCAGCCACGAGCTGCGCACGCCGGTCTCCGCGCTGCGGGCGCAGGTCGAGAACATGGCCGACGGCGTCACCGATCCCACGCCCGCAAACCTCGAGGGCATCCTCGACCAGACGCAGAGGCTGACCGACCTCATCGCGTTCCTGCTTGATCTGAGCCGCATGGAGGCGGGCGCCGCGAGCCTCGAGATCGAACGGTTCAACTTCGCCGACTTCCTCGACGACACGATCGAGCCGCTGGAGCTCGCGGACGGCGGGCATGCGCACGACATCCACGTGCAGGTCGCCGACGACATCGTGATGGAGGGCGATCAGGACCGTCTGCGCCAGCTGTTCACCAACATCATCGGCAACGCCCTCAAGCACTCCCCCGACGGCACCACGGTCCTCGTCGAGGTGCACGAGGACCTCGACGAGGGCACGATCGTGACGAACGTCGTCAACTTCGGCTCGCAGATCGCCCCCGAGGCCCGCACCGACATCTTCCGCCGGTTCGTCAAGGGCAAGTCGGGCCCCGGCACCGAGTCCGGCGGCACCGGTCTGGGGCTGTCGATCGCGCGCTGGGCCGCCCAGCTGCACGGCGGCACCGTGCGGGTGGTCGACGACGTGCGCGGCGCCGATTTCGAGATCATCCTGCCGAAGTACCATACCGAGGCGTAGCGGCCAGCGCGAGGCCGCACACGACCCGCGCGCCTGCGTCGCGCAACGCGTCGGCGCAGGCGCGCATCGTCGCGCCGGTGGTGACGATGTCGTCGACGATGACGACGTCTCTCCCCGCACACGCGTTCCCATGCCCGGGCGCACCCTCAGACGCCCTCCCATGCGCGAGGCGCGCTGATCGGCGCCGGCCGTCTCGACGGCCTTGCCCGCGGCCGCGACGCTCTCCAACGCCCACGTGACGCGGGCCTCGATGCCGCGGGAGGCGCAGACACGCGCCACGGCACGGGCCAGGGGCGCCAGATGCCGCCGTCCGCGGGCGGCGGTCGAACGCGCCGACGACGGCGCGGGCACGATCAGCAGCGGTCCGGCGCAGGACGGGATCCGCCCCGCGAGCGCGCCGATCACCGCGGCGAACTCACGGTCGCACTCCTCGTCGCCGTGATCCTTCCACGCGAGGATCGCGCGGCGGGCACGACCGCCGTACGAGGCGCATGCGTAGGCGTGGCCGGTCGTCGTATCGGCAAGCGGCAGTTCGATGCCGAGGCCGAACAACCGCCGGCACGACGGGCACAGGACGGCATCGGGCGCGTCGCATCCCGCGCATCCGCGCGGCAGGACGACGCCGATCAGACCGGCGAGGAACTCATTGCGAGACGGGTTGCGCGACATCATCGCCGCCGTCCGGCTCCGGCAGCCGCGCGAGCAGTCCGTCGACGAACAGGATCGTGTCGGCGGGGTTCGAGACGGCGACGCCCATCGTGCCGGCCTGCGCGGCCGGGTAGTCGTTGCCTCCGGGGGCCATGCGGTCGCCGACGAAGACCATGTCGGCCACGTCGATGCCGGTGAGCGAGGCGAGCTCGCGGACCGCGAACGCCTTGTCGATGCCGCGGCCGGCCACGTCGATGCTGGTGTAGCCGCCCGCATGCACCTTGAGATCGGGCAGATCGGCGGCCACGGCCCGCGCCATGCGCTCCTTGAGCTCGCCGGTCGGGTCGAAGGCCTGCTTGGCCTCGAGCGGCGCCTGCTGGCCGAGGACGGAGAACGTGATCTGCGAGCCGCGGTCCTCGATGCGCTCGCCCCAGACCTCCTCGACCCACAGCCCCTGCTCGCGGGCCCTGCGCTCCAGGCTGGCGAAGGCGCGGGCGCGCTGGTCGTCGTCGAGATCATGGCTGAAGACGGTCCTCCAGGCCCCGCCCTCCCAGCGCAGGTACCGGGTGCCGCTGGTGGGCATCAGGTGCAGGTTGGACAGGTCCGCCCCGGGACCGAGCACGTCGAGGATCTGGCTGACGACCAGCGAGTAGCGGCCGCCGGTGATGACGGCCACCGGGATGCGGCGGGTGAGCTCGGTGAAGCGTTCCGCCATCGGCGGCCTCATCGGCAGCTTGGAGTTGGCGAGCGTGTTGTCGAGGTCGAATCCGACGAGCCGTGCGCGTGCGCACAGGAGGTCAAGATCCCACTGGTTCCACGGCTTGATCATCGCCCGTCCTCCATCCGATTCGCGGCCAACGCCTTTTGTCATGTATCCTAGCGCGCCGGCGGCGGCGCGCGGGTGTGAACTCGCTGCCTTGACCTACAGTGGAAGGCATGCTTGAAGCCCCTTGGAATGAACGAGTCTACCGCAACCGGCACGGCCGCGGCATGCGGACCCCGATGTTCGGCACACGTTTGCCACGATACCGCACCCGTTCCGGCATGTTCGACGATCTGGTGGCGGCCCATATCCGCAGACTGGCCGAGGCGTGGCCGGAGCTCATCAAACCGGTGCAGTTCGCGGTGGAGGACGTGCCGCCGTCCGATCCGGTGCCGTGGGAGACCGAGCCGAGCCTCAACTCGCGTGCGTTCCCCGCCGATCACGGCGTGCCCGCGCGCATCGTGCTGTACCGCATGCCGCTGCAGTCGCGCACGCGCGGCCGCGAGGAGCTGCAGTGGGCGATCCGCGACGAGCTGGTCATCAGGGTGTCCGAGCTGTATGGCCGCCGGCCCGAGGAGATCGATCCCGACTTCGAGTGGTGAGCCGGCTCAGCGCACGATGGTGTTGTCCTGCGAGGAGCGGATGGTCTCCTCGCGCACGGTGAGCGCGGTCGGCTCCGTGGCGGACAGCCCCGCCACCTTGGCCGGGTCGAGTCCGCCGCCGCCGAGCCGCACGCCCCAGGCGACGGCCTTGCCGCGGTCCTCGACGAGGACCGCCGTGCCCTCGCCCTTGACGGAGACGGCGCTGTTGGCCTTGATCGTCACCTCGTCGGCGGAGCCGGCCTTGCCGGTGTCGTCCATCGCCGTCAGGGAGACCGTGACCTCCTCGTTGGTGGTGTTGACGAGCGTGACCGTCGCGTCGAGTCCGGAGGGCAGGGCCGCCCCCGACGACGAGGCCGGGGTCACGGCGGCCAGGGAGGCGAAGTCCTCCTGACCGCTCGCGCCCGAGCGCACGGCGCGCGCCGCGGCGACGAAGTCGTCGGAACCGGTGGCGAGGATGCCGTGCGCCCCCTTGGGCGCCTGCCCCAGATCGAACACGGCGACCTGATCCGCCTTGACCCGCTTTCTGCCGATCGAGGACAGGCCGTCCTCGGTGATCCACGACAGGGTCACGTCGCCGGCCGTGCGGGAGTAGGCGTAGAGACTGATCTTGTCCCCCTCGCTCACGGAGGGGATCGCGTTGAGCGTGGATGCGGCGCCCACGGGCATCGTGAAGTCGGAGCCCTTGGGCGTCAGTCCGTCGGCGCTCACGGAGCTCACGTACGCGGCCACGGGCATCACGTCGCTGGTGATCGTGACGTACAGGCCCTGCTGGTCGGGGGCCGCGGCGGACAGGTCCACCGTGGTCTCGCCGCCGGCGGCGACGGTGGCGGTGCCCGAGGTGGACAGGCTCATCGAGCCGGCGGACGAGGTGCCGACCACCGTGATCGTGACGGTGGTGGCCTTGGACGAGGGGTTGGCGAGCGTCATGCGCTGGCTGGAGCCGGTGGCGGTGCCCGACAGGAGGAACGACTGCGTCATCGCCGGGACCGTGCAGGTGGCGGCGGAGATGCCGCGCAGGTCGCCCGAGGAGGCGTGCGAGGCGATGACGCCGGCGTGGCCGGAGCCGTCGGACGCCTCGAGCAGGTTGGCGTTGAACAGACGGGACGAGCCGCTCTCGTCGCGGCCGACCATCGCGTCGGCGTTGCGCGGGTTGTCCGGCGCCTTGAGCGAGAGGGCCTCGCCGCCGGCGCTCATGTCGAACGGGGCGACGGTGGAGGCGTACACGGAGCCGAACGCCGCGAACGAGGCGGACGTGGCGATGTCGCCCTCGGAGGCGCGGTATTCGCTGTCCCCCCAGTCGCCGGAGTCGGGCAGCGCCATGCGGGCCGGGCAATAGGATTCGAGCAGCTGCTGGACGACGCGGTGCGAGGCCGTGGCCTCGCCGGAGGCGCGGTCGACGAACCACTGCGGCATCGTCGTGACGGACAGCAGTGCGAACGCGGCGACCAGCGCCACGCTGGTGATGATCGCGAGGACGACGCGCAGGACGCGCGCGAGGGTCGACGGACGGTTCATGCCTCTTCCTCCTGACGTTCCTGCCGCATCAGGGCCTCCGGATGGCGGCGCGGCGCGGCGACCAGCACGTACAGCAGCGTGACGACGCCGAGGCTGGCCAGCCATGCGGCGCGCCACGGGCTGCGGCGCATCGCGTTGAGGTGCGTGGCGTCGATGCCCACGGTGTTGCCCTCGGCGGCGGTCAGACGGTAGTAGGTGCCGTCCGTGTCGGTCACGACGGTCTGCGTGCCGTTCGAGGCGGTGATGTTGGTGGCGAGCTGGTCGGCGCCGGCGCCGCCGGTGACGACGAACAGGCCGCCGAAGCCCATCGCGGCCAGCTCGTCGATCGCGTCGGAGTCGCTGTTCGACAGCAGACGCGCGGCGAGCTCGCCGATGGCGACGTCGTCGGCGTCACGCTGTCCGACGACCTGACGGGCGCGCCATGCGGGCGAGGAGTCGACCAGATCGCCGCGCGAGGTGTGCATCACGGCGTAGCTCACGTCGGTGTGCGACTCGGCGTCGAGCGCGAGGACGCGCTGGTCCGGGGTGCGTTCGAGCGAATCCATCGCGACCATCGGCAGACCGGAGTCGCTCACGGTGACCGATCCGGCGATGTGACGGGCGGTCGAGTATCCGGTCCACGAGACCACGCCGGCGGCCAGCACGAGGCACAGCAGCGTACGTCCAGCGACGATGAATCCGTGGCGGACCCGCGCGACGGCCCTCCTGCGGGTCTCCACGCGGGTCAGATCGGCCGACGCCGCGGCGGATTCCTGCAGCTCGACGAAACGGCGCACCGCGCCGCCGGCGACGAGGCACACGCAGGACAGGGCGCCGAGCATCGCGAAGACAAGACCGGGCATCACCGATCCGGCGACGGAGCCGCTGGCGTCCACGGCGATGGCGACGCGCGAGGAGACGAGGCTGAGCGCGCCGCCGGCAACGATCACGACCCACATCATGCGCGAGGCGCGCAGCGCGAACGGCAGCACCAGCGAGACGATGGCGAGCAGTGTGACGGTGGCGACGACCGCGAGCGTGGCGGCCGCGAATCCGTCGGCGAGCAGGCCGGCCAGGTCGGTCCCCTCCGTGAGGCCGAAGGCGCGCACGATCACGTCGACGAGGTTGAGCGCGGCCGGATGGCGGTTCACCTGCGCCAGGGGCAGCGTCATGTCGCCGAACAGCTGGCGCCACTCGCCCCTGTCCATGTAGCGCACCGCGTTGACGAGCGTGGGCGCGATGAGCAGGGCGGCCGGCAGCGGCATGAGCAGCAGCATCGCGCGGTGGCGCGGCACGAAGACGAGGAAGACGAGGAAGACGAGGACCAGCGGCAGCAGCAGCTGCGGCTCGGCGGCGACCGTCGGCATGTAGCACAGCGCGGCCGCGGCGGCGGCCTGCACGGAACGGTGCGGATGAATCCGGTCCTCGGTGTGGTAGAGGCCGACGGCGCGGAAGGTGAACGCGAACGCGGCCGGCAGGAAGACCATCACGGTGAGCATCGGCAGGTTGGCCGACGAGTACAGGCCGAGCGCCAGACCGAGCGACATCCACATCAGGCCCGTGATGACGCGCACGGCGTCCGAACGGGTGAACACGCCCGCCAGCGCCCAGAAGGCGAGCGCGGCCGCGGGCGCGGCGGCGAAGAAGATCAGGCTGGTGGCGGCGGCCACATGCCCGCCGGTGAGCAGCGAGGCGACGAGCAGCACCCACAGCCAGGGCGCGGGGGGCGCGGCCACTCCGGTGCCGACGCCCCACACCCACTGCGTGGTGGCGGCCTCGGCGAGCGCGCCCAGGGAGACGTTGGTGGGCAGCCACTGGGCCGACCGCAGGGAGCCGCCGCCCAGCGCGGCGCGGAACATCGACCAGTCGAGCGTGAGCACGACGACGAACGCGGCCACGGCCATCGCGATGGCGAGTCCCCAGCGACGGGTCAGACGCATGCGCAGGTGGGAGCGGACCAGCGGACTCAGCAGCACGGTGTCGCACTGCTCCTCCAGCGCCTGCTCGCGTTCGCGCCATCGGGCGAGCTGGTCGCGGGTGACGGAGAGCATCGCGAGCTGCGAGCGCGTCACGACGGTCTGCGAGGTGACGGCGCGGCGGGCCTTGAACGCTCCGGCGGAGCCGATCAGCGCGCGCCAGGGCAGGGCCAGCTCGCAACCGGCCTCGAAGGGCTGCTTGCCGGCGAAGCGCCTGAGCGCCGAGCCGATCGCGGCGATGAGCGACCACAGCCATACGAGCGGCCACAGCGGTGCCGGGATGTCGGTGTAGCGGTAGCGCTGCCAGGCGTCGAGCACGCCCATCGACGGGTTGACGGCCCCCTCGGCGGCGGGTTCGCCGCCACGGGTGCGCATGCCCTCGAAGCGGGCGCGGCGGTGGGCGATGCGGGCGCGGGGCGCGACCACGACGCGGCCTCCGCCGCGGCAGATCCTGCGGCACAGGTCGGCGCCCTGCGCATAGGTGCCGAACCAGTTGGAGATGCCCCGGGAGGAGCGGACGGTGTCCAGCGGGACCAGCGCGCCGGCCAGCGAGACGGCGAACACGTCGGAGCGGGTGTCGTACTGCTCCTGATCCGGTTCGCCGTCGACCACGAGCGTGTGGATGCCGTGCCCGGAGGCGTACGCGCCGACGTTGTGGAGGTTCGTTCCCTCCCAGTCGAGCTGCTTGGCGCCGATCAGCGAGGCGCCGGGCGTGTTGCGCCACGATTCGACCAGCTGCTCGAGGCAGCGGTCGTCCGCGGGGCGCGAGTCGTCGTGCAGGAGCCAGAGCATCTGCACGCAGTAGTCGAGGTGCGCCTGGTCGAGCGCGCGGGAGACGGCCTCGCCGAAGGAGCGGGCGCCCTGCGCGCGCACCAGCTGCACGGAGATGCCCGTGGCCTCGGGGAATCGCTCGAGCGGTTCGGAGCCGGCCGCGACCACCTCGAAGGAGAGCTCCACCGGCTGGGTGGTCTGCCCGCTGCAGTCGGCGATGATGATGGCGCCGGGCAGGACGCTCTGGCGCAGCAGCGCCGAGAGCGTGGACGGCAGGAACCGCAGGTCCCTCTCGACCGCGATCACCGCCGCCACGGCGCGTTCGACGTTCTGGCTGTGCGAATAGGGACGGGCGGCCAATGCGTCGTTCACGATCTGACGCACGCCGCCCGTGATCGAAGGCAGTGGCTCGATGGCAAGTGCTCCGCTCACGCCTGCTCCTTATGCATCTTCTTGTACCTGCGACGTTCACGCTCGCTCATGCCGCCCCAGATGCCGAAGCGCTCGTCATGGTCGATGGCCCACTTGAGGCACTGCTCGCGCACCTCGCACTGCGAGCACACGCGCTTGGCGTCACGGGTGGAACCGCCCTTCTCGGGGAAGAACGCCTCGGGATCGGTCTGCGAGCACAGGGCCTTGTGCTGCCAGGAGATGTCGCCGTCCGGCGCGAACAGCCCCCACAGCAGCTCGCTCAACGGCTCATCGGCGGAATCGTCGGCAATCCCCCACATGCGCATCATCCTCCCTTGCCCGTTCGATTCCGTTTTCACGCCTCTAAATTACACACATGCGATTTCGCTTTTGTCAAGTGTGGGCCGTGTTATTCCGCTCGTTCGGGATTTGTTGTGGTATAAGCCGCGTTTCCCAGCCCATCGGGCGGCGATCCGCACCAGATCCCCACCGGATTCCCAGCCCCGGACAAGGTCCGTGGGCTATTCCCAGCATTCTTTTCGGTTGCGTGCCGTACAATCGAGAGGATTTGACCCCGATAGGAAGGTTTGCAGCGTGAGCTCGAGACGATCCGACGCAGGCGTGCCCAATCTCAACGGATGGAACGACGACTCGCCGCGCCACAGCGGCACGGCGTTCCGCGTGCACCACAAGCTGCGCAACGCGATCGTGTGCGTCGTCGTCGCCCTGCTCACGTTCGTCGGCACCGCCGCGGCCGCGACGTACGTCAACATCGGCGGCATCATCGACGGCCAGAGCGTCGATTTCATCGGCGCGAACGGCAAGGCGGTCGCCACCTCGATCGTCGACCCGAACGCCGGCAAGCCGCTCGACATCCTCATCCTCGGGCAGGACACGCGCTCGGGCGAGGACAATCTCTCGATCGGCGGCAGCGACAAGACGCTCGAATCGAACCACAACTCGGACACCGCGATGGTGATGCACATCTCCGCGGACCGCAAGTTCATCGACCTCATGTCCATCCCGCGCGACTCGATCGTCGACGTGCCCGCCTGCACGACCACCAAGGGCGTGGTCAAGGCGCAGTACGACGTGATGTTCAACTCGATCTTCGCCAACGCGTACTCCAAGGGCGACGACCTCGCCTCCGCGGCCAGCTGCACCGTGAACGCCGTGAACTCCCTGACCGGCCTCGACATCCAGAACTTCATCGTCGTCGACTTCGCGGGCCTCAAGTCGATGATCGACGCGATCGGCGGCGTGGACGTGTGTCTGCCGAGCCACGTGTTCGACGGCTACACCGGCATCAACCTCGACGCCGGCTGGCAGCACCTCGACGGCCTGACCGCCACGCAGTACGCGCGCCGCCGCCACGGCGCCGACACCGACGGCACCGACATGGAGCGCACCGCCCGCCAGCAGTACCTCATCAAGCAGCTGATCGCGCAGGCGCTGTCCAAGAACATGCTCACGCAGTCCAGCCAGCTCTACCAGCTCGCCAAGGCGGCCCTGAAGTCGCTCAACATCTCCTCCGGTCTGGCCAACACGACCACGCTGGCGGGACTGGCGATGAGCATGAAGGACTTCGACACCTCTCACCTGTACACGCGCACCGTGCCGGTGACCGACTGGCCGACCAACAGGAACCACGTCATGTGGACCGCCGAGGCCGACACCTATTGGGCCAAGATGCGCAACGACAAGCCGCTCTTCGACGAGTCCGGCTCGTCGTCGTCCGACTCGAGCTCCGCCTCGTCGGACTCGTCGTCCTCGGATTCGTCGGACTCCTCCGACTCCTCCACCGACCAGTCGAACCAGTCCGACCAGTCGACCACCGACCAGCAGGGCTCGGACGCCACGCAGTCCGACCAGTCCGGCTCCTCCTCCGAGCAGACGCAGACCAAGCCGAACACCAAGGTCGCCGACGGCGTCGAGAAGACCGCCGACGGCCAGTACATCGACACCGCCACCGGCGGCGTCATCGACGAGAAGACCGGCATCATCCACAACGCCACCACCAACGTGGTCATGGGCATCTCCGAGTCCTACCTCAACAACGTGGTATGCAAGGTCAAGTGACGTCCGCATGACGTTCCGGGCCTTCGGGCGGGCCCCGTCCGGAGGCCCGCTTGTGCCGGAAATGAGAAAATACCCATCGCCCCGCCCTCCCATGCGGCGCGATGTGCAACAGTGACAGAAGTCCAGATTCGTTACGGGGAGGCATAGCGTGCAGCAAGGCGACGGGGTGAACCCTCAGGAGATTCCGCCGAGTTTCATACCCTCGGGCTCCCGTCGCCGCTCCCAGCCCACCGGTCCGATCATCGATTCCGGCTCGCTGAACTCCTCGTCCGGCCGTCACGCCGGTGAGGCGGAGGACGAGCCCGCCCCGATCACGTCGAATCCGCCGAGCTTCAATCCCAACGCCCATCGCAGACGCGGCGGCAAGCACGCCATCGCGCAGCACGAGGAGTCCGACGCCGCCCCGGCCGCGCCGTCCCCGTCCCCGCGCACGACGGGCGGGGACGCGCCCGCGCCCACGACGGCGTCATCCCGATCATCGGCGGACGCGATGCCGGCGTCCTTCGCGCCGCGCCGGCGATCCACCCGACGCTCCTCCTCCCCCGCCCCGCGCACGTCGGGGCGTTCGTCCGTCTCGTCCGCACGCACGTCGGCCGCGGCCGCATCCGAGCCGCGTCGCTTCGAGCCGTCGCGTGCGCCGCGCCGCTCCTCCGGTTCGACCAGCGAGGCCTCGGCCGCACGCAGGGGCACGACCGCACCGGTATCGTCGTTCCGCTCCCCCGCCCCATCCGTCAGACGTGCACCGTCGTTGCGCATGCCCCGCCTGAGCGCCATGAGCGTGCGCAAGGGCGTGGGCATGACGCTCGCGGTCATCGCCGTCCTGCTGATGCTCGCCGTGTTCGGCGCGTGGCACTGGGTCGACGCGCGCCTGAACAAGGAGAGCGGCTGGCTGACGACCTCGGCGAACGCGTCGGCGGAGTCGTGGCTCATCCTCGGTTCGGACGAGCGCGACGGCACCGCCGGCGGATCGGCCGACGACACGCCGGGCTTCCGCACCGACACGATCCTCGTGCTCACCAGACCGAACCACGGCGCGAGCTCACTGATCTCCATCCCGCGCGACTCGCTCACGCAGGTGGACGGCACCTACATGAAGATCAACGCCGTGGCCCAGATCAAGGGCTACAAGGCGCTGGTCGGCGAGGTCGAGCAGATCACCGGCCAGCACATCGACCACATCGCCAAGATCAAGTTCGGCGGCCTCAAGAACGTGGTCGACGCGATCGGCGGCGTGAACCTGTGCTACGACCAGACCGTGAACGACGCCGACTCCGGTCTCAACTGGACGGCCGGATGCCATGTGGCGGACGGCGGCACCGCGCTGGCGTTCTCGCGCATGCGCTACTCCGACGCGAACGGCGACTTCGGCCGCGCCCAACGCCAACGCCAGGTCATCGCGGCGATCGTGAAGAAGGCCTCCTCCAAGGAGGTGATCGCAAACCCGGCCAAGGCCATGAAGGTCGCCGACGCGGGGCTCACGGCCCTGACGGTGGACGACAAGACCTCGCCGTTCACACTCGTGCAGATGGCGTTCGCGTTCAGGGCCGCCACCGGCTCCAAGGGTGTCACCGGCAGCGTGTACTGGACCAACCCGGACTATCAGGTCTCCGGCGTGGGCTCCTCGGTGCTGCTCGACGACAGCCGCAACACCGAGCTGTTCGCGCAGCTCGCCAAGGGCAGCCACAAGGCGGGGACCGTGGGCACTCTGGCGGAGGGCACGTCCTCGAACTCGTGAGCGACGCGCCCGGGCAGGGCCCGCGGGAATGCTCTTTTGACGAAAAGTCTTGAAAAAAGCATACGGACGTGCTTAGGTAGTACGTACTGGATGCGAACGTTCAGGGCTCGAACAGGAAAGGAAACGACGATGAGCAGTGCTTTCGATTGGCGTGCCAAGGCTGCGTGCCGTGACAAGGATCCGGAATTGTTCTTCCCGGTCGGCAACACCGGCGCGGCCTATCAGCAGATCGAGGAGGCCAAGGCCGTGTGCCGCACCTGCAAGGTGATCGACGCGTGCCTCAAATGCGCGCTCGACACGAATCAGGACTACGGCGTGTGGGGCGGTCTGAGCGAGGACGAGCGTCGTCAGCTCAAGCGCAAGGCGATGCGTCTGCGCCGCTCCCAGGCCATGCAGATGCAGATCTGATCGTCCTCTTATACCGACATCGAGAAGCCCCGGTCCGTGATGGACCGGGGCTTCTGTCGTTGTGATATATCTACGGGGAACTGCTCGCCTGTCGTCTCGCCTTCGCCTACGAACGGCCCGCCGGACCGTTCGTTTTACGGCTCAGCTACTCGGCCTGGGCGGCTCGGAGGATCATGTGCAGGACCACGCGGGTGCCGCCGCCCTCGCGCGGTTCCCAGTTGACGGTGCCGCCGAAGTCGTTGGTCACGAAGGTGTTGATGATCTGCGTGCCGAGACCGGAGCCGGAGGATCTGGCCATGCCGCCCTGCGCCTCGTCGCCGAGGCCGGTGCCATCGTCCTCGACCACCACGTCGAGGTCCGAGCCGGAGCGCTTGACCGAGATCGTGATGTGACCCTCGGTGCGGCCCTCGAAGCCGTGCTCGACCGAATTGGTGATGAGCTCGGTGAGCACCAGCGACAGGGGCGTCGCGTCCTGGGCGGGCATCATGCCGAATTTGCCGACGAAGTCGATGCCGATGTGCTGGTCGCGCATCGTGGCGACGTCCACGGCCATCTTGAGCAGGCCCGCGATGACCTTGTCGAAGTCCACGATCTCGTCGACGGTCTGGCTCAGGCCCTCGTGCACCATCGCGATGGTCTGCACGCGGCGCTGCGCCTCCTTGAGCTCCTTGCGCACCTCCTCGGACTTGGTCTTGCGCGCCTGCAGACGCAACAGGGCGGAGACGGCCTGGAGGTTGTTCTTCACGCGGTGGTGGATCTCGGAGATCGCCGCGTTCTTGGTCTGCAGCTCCTGCTCGCGGCGGCGCAGCTCGGTGACGTCGCGGCACAGCACGATGCTGCCGACCCGGCCGTTCATGTCGTACAGCGGCAGCGAGCGCACGGAGACGGCGGAGCGCTGCGTGGTGATCTCGGAGTCGACGGCCGCCTTGCCGCTCAGCACGAGCGGCAGCTGCTCGTCGACCTGCTCCTTCTGCTCCTGCAGCAGGTCGGTGCCGAGCTCGCTCAGGTAGTGGCCCTGCATCGTGGTCAGGAGGCCGAGTCTGCGGAAGCAGCTGATGGCGTTGGGCGAGGCGTAGCGCACCACGCCGTCCATGGTCAGGACGATGAAGCCGTCGGCCACGCGCGCGACGTGGCGCTGGCTCATCACGGAGTCGGAGTACGGGAACTGGCCGCGCGGGATCATCTCGTACAGCTGCTTGCCGGCGTTGATGCTCTCGGATTCGTAGCGGCCGTTCGACTCCCGGGTGGCCATGTTGGTCTCGCGCACGACCAGACCCAGGGTCTTGCCGTTGTGGCGCACGGGCGCGTAGACGTTGCACACGGTGGACTTGCCGACGGTGCGCAGCACGGTGGAGCGGAAGACGACCGCCGACTCCATCGCGGCGTCGAGCTCGCCGGACATCGATTCGGGCATGACGTCGCCGACGACGTCGTCCGTGCGCAGGGTCATCACCGTGGAGGGACGGCACTGCTCCGCCACGACGTACCGGCCGTCGCCGTTCTGCATGATGAGCAGGAGGTCGGCGAAGCTCAGATCGGCGATCACCTGCCAGTCGGCGACCAGCTGATGCAGCCATTCACGATCCCTGTCGTCGAGGTCAGGCCGCGTTGCGAGTATCTGTGAGAAATCTGCCATGCGTCCATCATACGCACGCCGTGCGCACGTCCCCCGGGTTTCCCGGACGGCGTGCGGACTGCCCGATCGGGTCTTGACTTTCCCGTAACCTACGCTATCGTAGGTTACGCTAACGTAAGTTGGAAAAACGTCAACAACATCACCGTCGGGCGAATCGTCGACACCCGACCGTTACGATGGCGTACATCACGACGAGGCCGGAGGCGACGCATACGATGATGACCGACGAGGAGATCGAGACGAGGCGCAGGGCCGTCGCCGCGGCGGACGAGCAGGCCGTGCAGGCCCGGGCCAAGGCGGCACGCACGAAGGCCGAGCTCAAGGCCGAGCAGATCAGGCTCAAGGCGGAGGCCAAGGCACGGTACGTCATCGCCAAGGGCGAGGCCAAGGCCGCGAAGATCGAGGGCGTCGAGCCGGTCAAGGTCAGGCGTCCGCGCAGGATCCGCCTCGACGTGCACGGCCGCGAGAAGCCGGCGATGCGCGGCTGGATCCACGCGGTGGCCTCCCCCCTGTCGCTGGCGGCCGGCATCGTGCTCATCTGTCTGGCGCAGGGCGCGGGCCTCAAATGGGCGTGCGCCGTGTTCATGACGAGCTCGCTGGTGCTGTTCACCAACTCGGCCTGCTACCATCTGGGCGATTGGAGCCCGCGCGTCACGGACGTGCTGCGCCGCATCGACCACGTGAACATCTTCCTGCTCATCGCCGGCACGTACACGCCGGTCTCGTTCGCGCTGGCGCCGTTCTGGCGCAATGTCATCATCATCTCGATGTGGGCGTGCACCGCGGTCGCGATCGTCATCCACGTGATCTGGATCAACGCGCCGCGCTGGCTGTACACGCTGGTGTACATCGTCTTCGGTATCTACGGGCTGGCGTTCATGGCGCTGTTCTGGACCTCGCCGTACGCGGGCCCGGCGGTGGTGATCCTGCTGTGCGCGGGCGGCGCGTGCTACATCCTCGGCGCGATCGTCTACGCGCTGCGCAGACCGGACCCCTGGCCGAAGGTGTTCGGCTTTCACGAGATCTTCCACTGCGGCACGGTGGCCGGATACGCCTGCCACATGGTGGCGATCTACATGGTGATCGTGGCGCTGTGGGCGTGAGCGCGGGATAGCGGCCGCGCGCCCCGGCATGCGCGTCGCGCCCACGGCGCCGCATACGCGAAGACCCCTCGTTCCCATACGGCCATGCGACCGTGCGGGAGCGAGGGGTCTCGTCGTTCCGAGGCTCAGACCAGCGGCTTGGAGGCCTTGATGGTCACGGAGATCTCGCGGCCGTTGGGGGCCTTGTAGCTCACGGTGTCGCCGGCGCTCGCGCCGTTGATGGCGGCGCCGATCGGGGACTCCGGGCTGATGATGTCGTGGTCGGTGGCGATGGAGAGGTCGCGCGTGCCGAGCACGAAGACCTTCTCGCGGCCCATCACGTCGAGCGTGACCAGCGAGCCGTCGCCGACCTTGCCCTCCGGCGGGGCGGTCAGGATCTTCGCGTTGCGCAGCTTGACGGTCAGCTCGTCGATGCGGCCCTGGTTGACGCGCTGGGCCTCGCGGGCGGCCTGGTAGCCGCCGTTCTCGCTCAGATCGCCCTCGGCGCGCGCCGCGGACACCTTGGCCAGGATCTCGTCGCGGTACTCGCCCTCGCGCCAGGCGAGCTCCTCCTTCATCTTGTCGTAGGCCTCCTGCGTCAGCAGCAGCGTCTTTTCCTCGCTCATGACGGTTTCCCTTTCGTTGTGGTTGCGTTTGATTGCGTTCGATTGTGCGATTGCTCGGATGTCCCGCATACGGGCGCACGAACGACGACGCCCATATACGAGGAAAGCGCCGGATGCGATTCCCGGCGCTCCCTCGAAGGTTCCTGATGATCCCGGTTGCGGATCGTACGCGGTTTCAGCGCGTGGAGATGATGTCGATGACGAACACGAGGGTGTCGCCGCCGCCGATGCCGGCCTGCGGGACGCCACGGGAGCCGTAGCCGTACTCCGGCGGGATGGACACGACCAGACGGGAGCCGACGTTGTGGCCCGGCACGGTCTGGTCCCAGCCCTTGATGACCTGGCCGACGCCGATGCCGAAGCTGGCCGGCTGGTGGCGGTCGAAGCTGGAGTCGAACGGCTTGTCGCCGCCCCACACGACGCCGTGGTAGTTCACGGTGACGGTGTCGCCGCGGCGGACCATCGGGCCGTCGCCCTCGACGATCTCGACGGCCTTGAGGCCTGCCGGCGGCTCGGCGGACGGGAACTCGATGACGGGCGTGGTGCCGAACTCGGCCTGCACGGAAGGCATATCAGCCATGTGTTTCCTCCTTGGGATGACGTCCTCGACTGGACACAATGCCGCTCATATTAGCACCGAACGGCGCGGCGCGCACCGGACGGGACCACGGATTCGCGCTCGGCGTGCCCGGCGCGGCCCGACCCGCCCGACCGGTCCGACCGGCTCAGCATTCGACGACGTTGACCGCGAGGCCTCCCTTGGAGGTCTCCTTGTACTTGGCCATCATGTCCTCGCCGGTCTCGCGCATCGTCTCGATGGCCTGGTCGAGCGTGACGATGTGCGATCCGTCGCCGAGCATGGCCATGCGCACCGCGTTGATGGCGGTGTTCGCGGCCATCGCGTTGCGTTCGATGCACGGGATCTGCACGAGGCCGCCGACCGGATCGCAGGTGAGGCCGAGGTTGTGCTCGATGCCGATCTCGGCCGCGTTCTCGACCTGTTCGGGCGTGCCGCCCAGCACGGCGGCAAGTCCGGCGGCGGCCATCGAGCAGGCCGAGCCGACCTCGCCCTGGCAGCCGACCTCCGCGCCGGAGATCGACGCGTTGCGCTTGAACAGGTAGCCGATCGCGCCGGCCGTGAGCAGGAACGTGACGACGCCCTCCTCGTTGGCGTCGTCCATGAAGTGCCAGTAGTAGTGGAGCACGGCGGGGATGATGCCGGCCGAGCCGTTGGTCGGCGCGGTCACGATGCGCCCTCCCCCGGCGTTCTCCTCGGAGACGGCGAGCGCGAACAGGTTCACCCACGCGGCGTCGGAGGATTCGAGGACGGCGTCGCGGCGGGAGCGGCCGCGCTTGAGCACGTCGGAGTTGGAGGCGAGGCGCTCGTACATGCGCGGGGCGCGGCGGGGCACGTCGAGGCCGCCGGGCAGGACGGTCTCGGTGGAGGTGCAGCCGTGGTCGACGCATTCGCGCATGACGCGCCACACCTTGTCGATGTCGGTCCTGACCTGCACGGCCGATCGGGTGGCGGTCTCGTTGGCCCACACGAGTTCGGCGATGCTCAGATGGTGTTCGCGGCACAGGGCCACGAGCTCGGAGCCGGAGGAGAACGGGTACGGCGCCTCGGGGCCGAAGTCGGTGCCCGAGTCGCCGCCGTCCTCGTCGGCGAACGAGCTGCCCTCCGGCGGGCGCTCGTGGATGCCGATCATCAGGTCGTCCGGGGCGCCCCTGCGGATGAATCCGCCGCCGATCGAGTACCAGACCTGCTCGTCGACGAGGTTGCCGTCGGCGTCGAACGCCTGGAAGCGCATGCCGTTGGGGTGCGCGGCCATGCGGCGCCATTTGTCGAAGACCATGTCGCGGTCGTAGTCGAAGCCGATGCGCCTGACGCCGGCGAGGTTGAGCGTGTCGTCGAGGGCGCAGGTCTCGCGGATGCGCAGCATGTGCTGCGTGTCGACGGTGGCGGGCACGTTGCCCTCGAGCCCGGCCATGACGGCGCGGTCGGTGCCGTGGCCGAGGCCCGTCAGGGACAGGGAGCCGTAGAGGGTCACCCTGACGCGGTCCGTGCGCTCGACGAGGCCGGCGTCGCGCATCGAGGCGACGAAGGCGTGGGCCGCGACCATCGGGCCCACGGTGTGCGACGAGCTGGGGCCCACGCCGATGGTGAACATGTCGAGGACGCTGAACATCTTGGAATACCTCGTTTCCCTTGCGGATGGCGGCTGATGACGGGACCGGGCTAGCGGCCCAGGGCGGAGAACATCATGACGCCGACGACGAGACCGAGCACGGCGAGGACGATCTGCGCGGCGAGCAGTCCGATCGCGAGTCCCCTGCGCGCGGCGAGCCGCTTGGCGTACGTCTGGCCGAGCAGGTAGGCGACGAAGCCGAACACCGCGTAGTTGACGGTGAGCGCGGCGATCTCGCCGTTGGACAGCACGACGCCGTTGAGCGGCTGGTCGAGCGAGTTCATGAGGCTGCTCATGACGAACAGGCCCCACACGCCGTAGCCGATCGCGCCGACCACGCCGTAGGCGACGGGCCTGAATCGTTCGCGCATGCGCAGCGTGAACGATTCGACGCACCACAGCAGCGCGAAGCCGACGACGTAGGTGAAGGCGACGGCCACGAGGACGACCATGAGCGCCCACGGCACCAGCGAGGCCACGTTGCCGATCATCGACAGGTAGAAGCCGGAGCAGGCGATGGCCCCGACGCTCAGCGCGGTGCCGATGATGACGTTCTGCGCGAGCATGGTCGGCAGGCCGTCGGCGGTGTCCTTCTCGACGTCGGTCCAGCTGGAAGGCATGGCGTGTCTCTCCTTGGTCGTGTACCGGATATGAAACTCGCCACAGGTTATCCGCCGATTGTTTCGGCGATGTGCCGTCGTCGGACGGATGAGGTGCCCCCGGTGGGACTCGAACCCACAAGCCGAAGCGATCGATTTTAAGTCGACTGCGTATACCATTTCGCCACGGGGGCGGCGACCATTGCATTATACGTGATGACGCGTCGTCGCAATGCCGCGGTCGGGACGCGTCATCACGGGGGGCTATGCCGCGAGCAGGCGGCGGCCGTAGTCGAGGACGATGCCGTCGAGCAGGCCGTGCTCGCTGGCCACGTACGAGTCGATGGTCTGGCCGTGGGTCGCCTCGGCGGCCTCGGCGACCTTGGCGAGCACGCGGTTCCATACGAGCGCGCCGCCGCCGACCACGTCGATGCGGCCGGGGTGGATCGTCCTGTACTCGCGGCGCTGCTCGCGCGTCATCAGCAGGAACCGGTTGTCGACGTCGTACGCGTCCTGCAGCGGCAGACGGTAGCCGTCGACGGCGGTGTGGTCGTACTCGCGAAGTCCCATGGCGAGCGCGGTCATCGTCGTGACGGTGCCGGACACGCCGATGATGGTGCGGGTGAGGCCGGCGGGGACGGTGCGGAACGCCTCGTCGATGTGCTCGTCGATGTCCGCGATGGCGGCGTCGATCTCCTCCTGCGTGGGCGGATCGGTCCGCAGGTGGCGTTCGGTCATGCGCACGGAGCCGATGTTCATCGAGAACGCGGCCCTGACCTGCGTGGCCGGCGTCTCCACGCCGTCGCCGCCCAGCACCAGCTCGGTGGAGCCGCCGCCCAGGTCGACGACGAGGTAGGGCGCGGGCAGCTCGCCGCGGTCCACGACGCTCGTGGCGCCGAGGAAGCTCAGGTCGGCCTCCTCGGTGCCGGGGATGACCTCGGGGCGCACGCCGAGGATCGACTCGATGCCGTCCTCGAACTCCTCGCGGTTCTCGGCGTCGCGCGTGGCGGACGTGGCGACGAACCGGATGCCGTCGACCGGGTGCTCGGCGAGGATGGCGGCGAACTCGCGGGCGGCGGCGTAGGCGCGTTCGAGCGCCTCGTCGGCGAACCGGTGGGTCTTGTCGACGTCCTGGCCGAGGCGGATGACGCGCAGCTGGCGCGGCACGATCTCGTGCATGCCGCGCTCGTCGACGCGGGCCACCTTGAGTCGGATGGAATTGGTGCCGCAGTCGATACCCGCGACGGTCACCGCCTTGCCCATGGGGATGCTCCTTTGCTGATGCTGATTGGTGTCCTGGTTGATCGCTATTCCACGCTGCAGCGGCACACGGCCGGATCGAACTCGTCCCTGACGCGTTCGAGGACCATGTCGCCGATCGGGTTGGCGCCGGGGCCCATCACCAGGGACTGGGCGATCAGCGCGTGCAGGCACTTGACGCGCACGGGCATGCCGCCGGCGGAGGTGCCCTCGATGTGCTCCTCGGAGTCGCCGAGTCTGACCGCGATCTCGTGGCGGAAGGCGAGGTAGAGCCTGTGGGCTTCGGCGTACGCGGCCCTGACGTCCTCGTCCTGCTCGACCAGCTCGGTGTAGTCGCGCATCGCGCCGTCCGCCTCGACGTGGGAGGCGGCCTTGACGGCCTCGGGGCTGGTCAGGTAGCAGGTGGTCGGGAACGGCACGCCGCCGGGCAGCAGCGGGCGGGTGACGACGGCGAGCGGCCGGCCGCACGCGCAGCGCGCGCCCACGGCGACCATGCCGCGCGGGTAGCGTCCCAGCTGTCGTTCGACGATGGCGTAGTCCTCGTCGGTGGCCGGGTGTTCGAGGATGGCGTCGGCGAGGGCCGACGGATCGATGTGGGTCACTGCTGTCCCTTCGTGTTCTGGGTGGTGGTGTTCTTCTGTTCGGCCGGTTCGTCGGCCTTCTTGAACGCGTACGAGAGCTCACTGTACCAAGGCAGCTGCTTCGACGTGTCCGTGCCGTCGGCCGAGCCCGTCGTCTGTTCGCCGGTCGTGCCGCCGGTCACGGCCTGCGGGTTCTGCACGAGGACCGACTGCTCGCCGGGGAAGACGAAGCCGAGCCGCTCGCGGGCCTGCGCGGCCACGTAGTTCTTGTCGTTCCAGCGGGAGATGTCGTTCTCGAGCTCCTGCTTCTGGGCGATGAGCGCCGCCTCCTCGCGCTTGAGGCTGTTGAGGTGCGCCAGATCGGTGGCGTAGGTGTTGAACGTGGAGACGAGCTGGATCGTGCCGACCGCCACGATGAAGAGCGAGACGAAGAAGGCGATGGGTCCGAAGTTGCCGGAACGCTGACGTTTCTTGACGTTCGAGGCCTTGGCTCCTGTCGATGTGGTCCGGTTCCGTGTGCTCATGGCATACAAAACTACCCGCCGCATTCGACGGGGCGAACGCGACGGGTAGCGATGCGCGATGACCTATGCGGTCAATCGGTCAGCCGGAGTACGGCAGGCCGTGGGCGATGCTCACTTGGCCAGGTACTTCTTGCAGGCCTTGAAGGCGCTGTAGCCGGCGTACTGAGCGGTGGAGCCGAGCTCCTCCTCGATCTCGAGCAGGCGGTTGTACTTGGCAACGCGCTCGCCACGGGCCGGGGCGCCGGTCTTGATCTGGCGGGTGTTCTTGGCGACCGCGAGATCGGAGATGGTGGTGTCCGGGGTCTCGCCGGAACGGTGGGAGACCATGGAGGTGTAGCCGTTGGCGGTGGCCAGCTCGATGGCGTCGAGGGTCTCGGTGACGGTGCCGATCTGGTTGAGCTTGACCAGCAGGGAGTTGGCGGCGCCGAGCTCGATGGCCTTGGCCAGGCGAGCCGGGTTGGTCACCAGCAGGTCGTCGCCGACGAACTGCAGACGATCGCCGAGCTTGGCGGTGATGGCGGTCCAGTCGGACCAGCCCTCCTCCTGGAACGGATCCTCGATGGAGACGATCGGGTACTCCTCGATGAGCTGCTCGTAGAAGTCGAGCATGTAGCCGGACTCGCGGTCGTCGCCCTCGAAGTGGTACTTGCCGGTCTCCTTGTTGTAGAACTCGGAGGAGGCGACGTCCAGGGAGATGCCGATCTGCTTGCCCGGCTCGTAGCCGGCGGCGGAGATGGCGTCCATGATGTAGTTCAGGGAGTCCTTGTTAGACTTCATCTTCGGCGCGAAGCCGCCCTCGTCGCCGAGGCCGGTGTTCAGGCCTTCCTTCTTCAGGACGTTCTTGAGGGTGTGGTAGACCTCGACGCCGGCCTGCAGGGCCTCGGAGTAGGTGTCGAAGCCGTACGGGGAGATCATGTACTCCTGGATGTCGGTGGCGAAGTCCGCGTGGGCGCCGCCGTTCATGATGTTCATGTTCGGGACCGGCAGGATGTGGCCGTTGGTGCCGCCGATGTAGCGGTACAGCGGCAGGTCCGCGGACTCGGCGGAGGCGTACAGGGCGGCCAGGGAGACGCCCAGGATGGCGTTGGCGCCGAGGCGGCCCTTGTTCGGGGTGCCGTCGAGCTCGATCATCAGGTCGTCGAGGGCGCGCTGGTCGGTGGCGTCCATGCCGATGACCTTCGGGGCGATCTCCTCGTTGACGGCCTTGACCGCGTTGAGGACGCCCTTGCCGCCGTAGACGGACTTGTCGCCGTCACGACGCTCCCAGGCCTCGGCCTCGCCGGTGGAGGCGCCGGACGGGACCAGACCCAGACCACGGGCGCCGTCCTCGGTGTCCAGGACGACCTGGACGGTCGGGTTGCCGCGGGAATCGAGAATCTGACGCGCGTACACGCTTTCAATAGCTGCCACAACTGCTCCTTTAACGTTATGTTGTGATGACAACGTCAAGAATAGTGCGATTTGTGGACTACGCGCAAGAGGCTCGCAAAGCGTGTTGTGAGCGCTCACAGTCATTGGAAATACACTGAAACCACGCCTTCGGTTCCATCATCGTTCCCTCGGCGTTCACCCGCATGTGTCCGCCGGACCCGCCCTCGCGGGGCCGCCGTCTGCGCGCGTCGATTGTGCGATTGTGCCACGCGGGCGCGGCACGCGTTCAGGTTTTGTCCAGCATATGAGTTCCAATGGCTCATGACACGGGGTGCCCGGGCCGAACGCCTTAAACACGCTGGACCGCCGCGCGCGACGTACGCGAACCACGTATGCAACGGACGCGAAAGCGGGTCGGCTGGGCTGAGATCATACTCGTCGAACCTGATGTAGTTAGCACTAACGAAGGAAATGTCACGATGCACGATTCTTCCGTGCGTCCGTCCGGCAATCCATCGCCATCGACTCATCAGCACACCATCCGGGGCGGAGCCGTATCTTCGCGCCCGGGGACGGCGTCCGCCGAGGCGGGGTTCGCGAGCATGCGGACCCGACGCGCGGGCGGCGCGACGCGTGTGCTGAGGGGTCTGGGCGCATGGGCCTCGACGGTCGCCCTCTGTATATGGTGGTTCCTCGCCACCCTCTCCCCCGCGGATTCGCGGCCTCTGCCATCGCCGGCCGAGGTCATCGCCGCGTGGACCGACCTGAACGCCGAAGGCCTGCTGTGGCCGTCGATCGGCATGAGCCTGGCGCGCGTGCTGGCCGGCCTCGCCCTGGGCGTCGCGCTGGCCGTGCCGGCGGCGGTGCTCACCGGCGCGACGCGGCTCGGCTTCGCGATCATCGACAAGCCGGTGCACATGCTGCGCGCCATCCCCTTCCCCGCGCTCTCGCCGCTGCTGATCATCTGGCTCGGCATCGAGGAGACGATGAAGGTGGCGCTGATCGCCGTGGGCGTGTTCGGCCTGATCTACGTGAACCTGCGCGACGGCATCCGCGGGCTCGACCCGAAGCTGATCGAGCTGGCCCGCGCCTACCATCTGCCGCGCGCGCTGGTGTTCCGCCGCATCCTGTTCCGCGGCGCGCTGCCGAGCTTCATGACCGGTCTGCGGTTCGCGATCACCGTGTCGTGGATCGCCCTGGTCACCTGCGAGACGGTGAACTCCACCGTCGGCATCGGCTACATCCTCTCGCGCGCCCAGCAGTTCTCCCGCACCGACCAGATGGTGCTGTGCATCGTGCTGTACGCGATCCTCGGCCTCGGCTCCGAGGCGCTCGTCGGCGCGCTGGAGCGGGCGCTCACGCCGTGGCGCGGCCGCGCTGCCGCCTGACCGCATCCGCGCACGCGCCACCCGCACATTCCGCATATCACCCGCATACCCGTATATCAAGAAGAAGGAACAATCATCATGAACGTCATCACCAACCAGTCCCCCGCCCGTCGCCCCGGCGTGCGCGCCACCGTCCGCCGCGCCCTGACCGCCGTGTGCGCGGCCGCGGCAGTCGTCTCGCTCGCCGCCTGCGGCTCCTCCTCGCAGGGCTCCGCGTCCTCCTCGACGGACACGGACACGATCCGCGTGGCGTACCTGTCGACCGCCAACTACCTGACGACCATCAAGGACGAGAGCTTCGTCAAGTCCACGATGGAGCCGTACAAGGCCGAGTTCTCCGGCCCGTTCAACCCGCCGGACGACGCCTACAAGGTGATCCTCGCCGGCAAGGCCGACACGTCGAGCACCGGCACCGGCTACTTCATCAACCTCGCCGACCAGAAGGCGCCGTGGGTCGCGTACGCGATCGAGTACTACGACGGCGACTCGCAGGGCATCGTCGCGGCCCCCGGCTCCGGCGTGAACAGCCTCAAGGACCTGTACGGCAAGCGCGTCGGCATCGACAAGAAGGGCGCGACCGGCGACTACGTGCTCAAGGCCGCGTTCGAGCACGCCGGACTCGACTACTCGAAGGTCAACATCGTGCAGCTGGCCCAGACCGACTTCTCCGCCGCGTTCTCCTCCGGCAAGATCGACGCGCTGGCCACGTACGACCAGAACCTCGCCTCCGCGATCGCCACCCCGGGCGCGAAGCTCATCGTCACCGGCAAGGACTACGACTCGAAGAACGTGACCCTGCACATGGTCTCCCGCAAGTTCGCCACCGCGCACCCCGAGATCGTCAAGAAGCTCTACCAGGCGCTCGTCAAGGAGTCCGACAAGGCGGCCAAGGATCCGGAGTTCATCTACGACGCGTACAAGAAGTTCGGCGCGTCCGACAAGATCGTCGACCAGGTGCGCAAGTTCGACGTGCCGGAGATCCTCCCCGTCGACGCCAAGGGCCGCCAGATGCTCGAGGACATCGCCCAGCAGTACGTCGACTTCGGGTTCATCAAGTCCAAGCCGAACCTCGACGACTACGTGCTCGACTGCACGAAGTGAGCGGGACCGCGACGATCGGAAAGGAACACGGGAACATGACCAACGGACGATCCGGCGCGGACGCGCCCCTGATCGAGGCGGAGCGCATCGCCCTGTCCTTCGACGGCAGGCCGGTGCTGCGCGACGTCTCGTTCACGCTGCGCGCCGGCGAGTTCGTCTCGCTGATCGGCCGGTCGGGCTGCGGCAAGTCGACGCTGCTGCGCATCGTCTCGGGACTGCTCGAGCCGACCGGCGGCGACGTGCGCGCCACCGGCTCGCAGGCGATCGGATTCCAGGATTCCCGGCTCGTGCCGTGGATCCGCCTGTGGGACAACGTGACGCTGGGTCTGCCGGGCTCCAAGGCCGAACGGCGCGAGATCGCGCGTCGTGCCCTGGAGCAGGTGCAGCTCGCCGACCACATGGATGCGTGGCCGACGGCCCTGTCCGGCGGACAGGCGCAGCGGGCGTCGCTCGCGCGCGCCCTGGTGCGCGACCCCGAGCTCCTGCTGCTCGACGAGCCGTTCGGCGCGCTGGATTCGCTCACCCGCTACGACATGCAGGATCTGCTCGCCTCGCTCGAGGCGGAGCACGGCTGGGGCGTGCTCATGGTCACGCACGACATCGCCGAGGCCGTGCGCCTGTCCGATAGGGTGCTGGTGATGTCCGACGGCGTCATCGCGTCCGACATCGCGATCGACCGGTCGTCGCTCGACGCGGAGGGTCGCCCCGCGGACCATGCCGCGCTCGAGGACCGGCTGCGCGCGTCGCTGCGGTAGCCGCCCCCGCCGCCAACCGTCGATGGGCCTTGAGCCCTACAGGATCGTCTCCATGCCGACCTTGTAGGGCTTGAGGCCCATCGCTTCGTAGAACGCCTGTGCGCCGGGGTTGCACGACCACACGTTGAGGGTGACGTTGTAGCAGCCGTTCGTCCTGGCGAAGTCGATGACGTGACGGTAGACGGCGGTTCCCACATGCCTGCCGCGGGCCGCCTCGTCGACGCAGATGTCGTCGATGTACAGGGTGGTGATGTCCGTCAGGACGTGGTTGCCGGGGTGGCGCTGGAAGACGCAGAACGCGTAGCCGTACAGGGTCCTATCGTCGTCGGCGAACGCGCCGAACACGGGCGTCTCGTCGTCGGCGACGATGCCGGCGAGCTCGTCGTCGGTGTATTTCGTGGCGTTAGGCTTGAACAGGTCGGGCCGGCCGTCGTGGTGGACGTCGGCGACCTGCCGCAGCAGACGGTGGAGTTCGGGGATGTCGCGCTTCTCGGCGCGGCGGATGTGCATGTCGTTCATGGTCGCCCAGTCTACCCGCCGGCCGGCGGGGAGATCGGGATCTGCCCGAACGTATGAGCCGTACGGGCGGCGGCGGGCGCCGGACGGTGGGACAATGGAGACAACACGGGATCGACGATGATTCCGACATATTCCCGGAAGGGAGGAGCGCGATGAAGCGGATGGATGCAAGGACGATCGCCGCGGCGGTCGCCGGCGCGATGGCGGTCGCGGCGTCGGTCACGATGGGCGTGGTCGGGCTGGTCGGACCGAAATTGGAGAAACCCGCGGTCTCGTACGCGAGCACGAAGTGCGTCGGACGGCAATCGGACGCACGGTACGACTGGCCGTCGTACGACTCGCTGGACGAGCTGGAGGAGGCGTCGGACGCCGTCGTGGTCGCCACGATCACCGGCTGCACGGCGCCGGAGGATGAGAACGCCGGCTACGACACATGGATCAACGCGAAGGTGCTCGGGGCGATCCCCGGCGGCGGCATGGAGGCGGCGAACCGCATGGAACCGCCGCCCACGGGCGAGATCCTCCTGTTCAACGGCTACACGTCCGCATCGTCCGGCGCGGGCAGGCTCGACGTCGGCAAGACCTACGTGTTCTTCCTCGGCGCGTCCGGCGCGGCCGACGACGGGAGCGGCGTGACCTACCACGAGATGACGCCGGCGCTGAGCGTGTTCCCCGTGACGGCGGAGACGAAGAAGAATCCGTATTCGTCAAGGAACACGGAGGGCTCGTTCAGCCTCACCGGCCAGATGGCGGTGCGGCTCGGCATCACCGGGAAGGTCACTTCCTAGAGGGTGTCCGGCAATGTCCGACGGCCTCGGCCGGCTCATCATCGGCCCGGCTGTCGCCGGGCACACCGCCTACAAACGGCTCTGCCGTTTGCTTGACGGCGGTGGTCCGGCAATGCTGGACGGCCTGACGGCCGGCTCATCGTTGGCTCGACTGTCGTCTCGCACACCGCCTACAAACGGCTCTGCCGTTTGCTTGACGGCGGTGTCCATGCAAGGTCGTTGAGCAGGTCGCTGACCCAGTCCATGACCTGCTCGCCGGGCATGGGCTTGCCGCCGAGCGTGCCCGCGAACGGGGTGGGGATGATCATCTGGTGGGTGACCGGACGGTACTGGAAGCCCTTGTAGATGCGCGACATGCGCATCAGGATGGACTCCGGCGGGTCGACGCGTCCGACGCGCAGACGGTTCGACTGCGCGAGGATCTCCGAGATGCCGAGCTTGCGGGCCTTGAACTTGAGGCGCGCCACGCCGAAGAGCATCTCGAACTCCTCGGGCAGCGGGCCGTAGCGGTCGACGAGTTCCTCGGCGAGGTCCTTGAGGTCCTGTTCGCCGCGCGCGGAGGCGAGCTTGCGGTACGCCTCGAGGCGCAGCTTGTCCGAGTCGATGTAGGAGACCGGGATCGACGCCTCGACCGGCAGGTCGATGGACACGTTCTCCGGCTCCAACGCCTTGTCCGGCTCCTTGTACGCCTCGACGGCCTCGGAGACCATGCGCACATACAGGTCGAAGCCGACGCCCTCGATGTGGCCGGACTGCTGGTCGCCGAGCAGGTTGCCGGTGCCCCTCAATTCCAGATCCTTCATCGCCACGTCGAAGCCGCTTCCCAGCGCCGTGTTCTGCGCGATGGTCGCGAGCCTGTCGTGCGACTGCTGGGTCATCGTCTTGCTCGGGTCGTACAAGAAGTACGCGTACGCGCGTTCGCGGCCGCGGCCGACGCGGCCCCTCAGCTGGTGGAGCTGGCTCAGGCCGAAGCGGTCGGCGTGGTCGACGATCAGCGTGTTCGCGTTGGAGATGTCGAGTCCGGTCTCGATGATCGTCGTGCACACGAGCACGTCGATGTCGCGGTGCCAGAAGTCGCGGATGATCTGGTCGAGCTGCTTCTCGCCCATCTTGCCGTGCGCGATGCCGACCTTCGCCTCCGGCACGAGCGTGTGGATTTTCTCGGCGACGCGCGCGATGTCCTCGACGCGGTTGTGCACGTAGAACACCTGTCCGCCGCGCAGCAGCTCGCGGCGCACGGCCGCGGTCACCTGCGCGTCCTCGTACGCGCCCACGTACGTCAGGACCGGCAGACGGTCCTCCGGGGGCGTGGCGAGCGTGGACATCTCGCGGATGCCGGTGACCGCCATCTCGAGCGTGCGCGGGATCGGCGTCGCGGACAGCGAGAGCACGTCGACGTTGGTGCGCAGGGCCTTGAGCGTCTCCTTGTGTTCGACGCCGAAGCGCTGCTCCTCGTCGATGATGACGAGGCCCAGATCCTTGAACTTGATCTTCGGGTTCAGAAGCTTGTGCGTGCCGATGACCACGTCGACGCCGCCGGATTCCAGGCCCTCGATGGTCTCCTTGATCTCCTTGGGCTTCTGGAAGCGGCTCATCGCCTTGACGGTGACGGGGAATCCCTCGTAGCGTTCGGTGAACGTCTCGTAGTGCTGCTGGACGAGCAGCGTGGTGGGCACGAGCACGGCCACCTGCTTGCCGTCCTGGATGGCCTTGAACGCGGCGCGCACCGCGATCTCGGTCTTGCCGAAGCCGACGTCGCCGCAGATGAGGCGGTCCATCGGGCGCGGCTGCTCCATGTCGTGCTTGACCTCGTCGATGGTGGTGAGCTGGTCGGGCGTCTCCTGGTACGGGAACGCGTCCTCCAGCTCCTTCTGCCACGGCGTGTCCGGGCTGAACGCGAAGCCGGGCGTGCGCTGGCGGGCCGAGTACAGCCTGACCAGGTCGTCGGCGATCTCCTTGACGTGCTTGCGCGCCTTCGCCTTGGTCGCGGCCCAGTCGGAGCCGCCGAGCTTGTTGAGCTTCGGGGCCTCGGCGCCGATGTACTTGCTGACCTGGTCGAGCTGGTCGGTGGGGATGAACAGCTTGTCCGGCGGGGCGCCGCGCTTGCTCGGCGCGTATTCGATGACGAGGTACTCGCGCGTCGTCCGGTTCGCGCCGGTGCCGATCGTGCGCTGGCGCATCTCGACGAACCGGCCGATGCCGTGCTGCTCGTGCACGACGTAGTCGCCGGCCTTGAGCTCCATCAGATCGATGGCCTTGCGCCGGCGCTTCGGCGTCTTGGCCACGCCGACGGCCGACGTGCGGCCGGTCAGGTCGCGTTCGGTGAGCAGGGCGACGTTCGCGGCCGTGTCGACGAAGCCGTCGACGGCCTGCGAGCGGATCGTCTCGAAGCGGGTGATGCCGGTCTCGTTGATGGCGCGCTTGAGCCTGGCGAGCGTGCCCTTCGCGCCGGCGGTGACGACGACCTCGAAGCCGGCGTCGATGAGCCCATCGATGCCGGCGGCGGCCTTCGACTCGTCGCCGCGGTACTCGGCCGGGTTCTGCGCGTGCGTCTGCACGTGGCCGGGGCGGGTGTCGTCGACGGTGAAGCTGGTCAGGTCGATGACGTCGTGGCCGGTCACGCCGAACGCGCGCACGGTCTCCTCGAAGTCGAGGAAGCTCGCCTGGTCGAAGCTGATCGGGGCGCCGGCGCCGTGGCCGGACGCGGCGACGTGCCAGCTGGCGGCGAGGAACTCGTTCGCGGTCTTCGTCAGGTCGTCGGCGGCGCGACGCAGCTTCTCCGGGTCGGACAGGAGGATGACGGCGCGCTTGTCGATCATCGAGGAGACCGGCTCCATGTCGTCGATCAGGGCCGGCATCAGCGATTCCATGCCCTCGACGGGGATGGCGTCGGCGATGGACTCGAGCATGTCCTCGGCGTTCGGGATCGAGCCGATGAGCGCCTTGGCGCGCTTGCGCACCTTGTCGGTCAGCTGCAGCTCGCGGCAGGGCGTGGCCCAGATGGTCCTCATGCCGTCGCCGTACGTGCGCTGGTCCGAGGCGTGGAACTCCTTGATCTGGTCGATCTCGTCGCCGAAGAACTCGATGCGCACCGGATGCGGCGCGGTCGGCGGGAACACGTCGAGGATGCCGCCGCGCACGGCGAACTCGCCGCGGTCCATGACGAGGTCGACGCGCGTGTACGCGTTCTCGATCAGACGCCTCGATGCCTGATCGAGCGGCAGCTCCTCACCTTGCGTGAAGACGAGCGGCTCGACGTCGGCGAGGCCGGCGACGACGGGCTGGATGAGCGAGCGCACCGGCATGACGAGGATGCGGACGGGCCCGAACATCGGGTCCGTCTCGCTCGGGTGCTTGAGGCGCCGGAAGACGGCCATGCGGCTGGCGACGGTGTCGGCGCGCGGGCTCAGTCGCTCGTGCGGCAGGGTCTCCCACGCCTCGAGCTGGGCGATGTCGTTCGGGTCGCCGTCGTACCAGGAGCGCAGGGCGCCGACGGTCTCCTCGGCCTCGCGTCCGGAGGCGACGACGAGGACGACCGGCTTGGGCGAGGCGCCGCCGAGGCCGCGCGCGATGGCGGCGGCGAGGGCGGGACGCAGGCCGGCGGGCGCGCCGACGACGATCGAGCCGTCGACGTCGTCGGTCTCCTCGATGCCGCCGGCGACGACCTCGGCGAAGACCGGGTCACGGCCGAGGGATTCGAGGACGCCGGCGAGCGCGCCGTCGATCGGCATGTTCCCGGTCATGGGCGTCTGGCCGGTGGTGCCGGACTCAGCGGCCATTGAACTTCTCCTGGGTCTTGGCGAGTCCGTGGAAGATGATCTCCTCGGCGGCGTCGGCGCCGTCGGCGAGGAATTCGGGCAGCTGCTTGCGCTGGTCGGGGCCGAAGCCGCCGAGCACCCAGTTGACGGTGTTGTCGTGCGCGTTGGCGCCGCGCCTGGCGTGGCCGACGCCCATGCGCACGCGCGCGTACTTCGGCGTGCCGAGGGAGCGGTCGATGGACTTGATGCCGTTGTGGCCTCCCGCGGAGCCGCCGGCCTTGACCTTGATGCGGCCGAACTCGAGGTCCATGTCGTCGTGGATGACGACGATGTGGTCGGGTTCGATCTGGTAGTAGGAGGCGATCGAGGAGACCGCGTTGCCGGACTCGTTCATGTAGGTCAGGGGCTTGGCGAGGAAGAACTTGACGGCGCGCCCGTCGAGGTTCATGACGGAGCGGCCGAGGAGCGCGAGCCCCTTGTGGTCGGCGAAGTTGACCGACCAGCGTTCGGCCAGCACGTCGGCGGTCATGAACCCCATGTTGTGGCGGGTGCCCTCATACTTCTTGCCGGGGTTGCCCAGTCCCGCGATCAGCCAGAAATCCGATGCCATGTCACTCCTTCGATTCGTTGAAAACCCTAAGGATTGTACCCGCACCGGCGGAACCGCCCCGTGGGCTCACAGGTCGAGGTACCAGTAGGACATGTCGAGCATGACGCCGGTCGCGTCCCTCGCGGCGGCGGGCAGCGTGCCGAAGCGGGTGAAGCCGAAGCGGCGCATCAGGGCGATGGATCCGGCGTTGTCGGCGAAGATGACGCCGATGGCCTTGCGCATGCCGCGTCCGCGGGCCTCGGTCAGCAGGTGGTCCAGCAGGAAGGCGCCCACTCCCCTGCGCCGCCATGCGGGGGCGATGTAGTAGGCGAGGTCGGTGACGCCGTCGTATCCGGCGCGGTCATAGAAGACCGACAAGGCGCCGAAGGCGACGACCTCGCCGCTCTCGTCGTCCTCGACGACGAAGACGCCGTACGGGGGCCTGTGGGATTCGACCCATGCGCGGCGCTGGTCCGCGGTGCGCGGGGTCAGGTCGGCGGTCGAGCCGCCCTCGACGACGGCCGCGTTGTAGATGTCGGTGATGGCCCGCAGGTCGGCCGGATCGGACGCGTCGGCCGGACGGAAACAGTAGGACGTGGATGGCGTGGTCATGGTCCATGACGATAGCATCGGCCGTCGGACCGGTATGCCCCGCGTCCCGCCCCGGATATGCGGATCCCCGCGTCGTATGCCTCGACGCGGGGATTCACGGGGATGGCGGGATATCCGTCGGGGGGGTCTCAGGCGCCGGTCGGTCCGTCGCGGATGACCGCGGGCCCGACGGCCGACGCCCGTCCACGTCACTGGTCCAGTTCGATGGCCTTGTTGAGGGCCTCCTCGAGGCGCTTCTGGGCCTCGCCGTAGGAGCTCCAGTCGCCGTCCTTCATGGCGGCCTGGCCGTCCTGCATCGCCTGGGCGGCGTCCTTGAGGGCCTGCTGGAGTTCGGGGCTGGAGGCGGCCGACGAGCCGGACGAGTCAGTCTTGCCGTCGCTCTTCGACTGATCATCGGACTGATCCGATTGGTCGGATTGGTCGCCGGGCTCCGTCGCGTCGGACTTGCCGGACGAGCCGGACGCGTTCTCGGCGTCGCCCGCGGACGCGCCGGAGTCGCCGCCGAAGACCTGATCGAGCGCGCCGTCGAGCGTGTCGTCGAAGCCGACCTGGTCGCCGAACGCGACGAGCACCTTCTTCAGCAGCGGGAACGACGTGGCGCCGGAGGACTTGACGTACACGGGCTGCACGTACACCAGACCGCCGCCGAGCGGCAGCGTGAGCAGGTTGCCGCGCACGACCTGGGTCGAGCCGGACTGCAGGAGGTTGAGCTCCTTGGACACGTCGGCGTCGGCGTTGAAGTTGTTCTGCGCCTGTCCGGGGCCGGGCACGTTGGAGTCCTTCGGCAGCTCCTGCAGTCTCAGCGTGCCGTAGTTGGGTCCGATCCTGCCCTTGGTCGAGCCGGCGTCGGAGTCGACCGACAGGAAGCCGGTGAGGATCTCGCGCGTGGACGTGCCGGCGGGGATGTACGAGGAGGTCAGCGAGAACACCGGCTCCTTGGTGCCTCCGGTCTGGAGGGTCAGGTAGTAGGGCGGCTGGAGGATGTCGCGGTCCTGCTGCGTCTGCGACTCGGTGGGGTCGACCGGCGTCTGCCAGAAGTCCTCGCCCGAGTAGTACTGGCTGGCGGAGGTGACGTGGTACTTGGAGAGCAACTCGCGCTGCACCTTGAACAGGTTCTCCGGGTAGCGCATGTGGCTCATGAGATCGCCGGAGATCTCGCTCAGCTGGTGGTACTGGCCGGGGAAGACCTGCTCCCACGCCTTGATGACCGGGTCGCTCGTGTCCCACACGTACAGGTCGACCGAGCCGTCGTACGCGTCGACGGTGGCCTTGACGGAGTTGCGGATGTAGTTGGCCTGCTGCGAGCCCAGTCCGGTGACCGTGTCCGAGGAGACGGTCGTGGAGTCCTGGGTGGCCGAGCCGAGGTCGGTCATCTGCGAGTACGGGTAGGCGTCGGACGTGGTGTAGCCGTCGACGATCCACTTGACGCGGCCGTCGACCACCGCCGGGTAGACGCGACCGTCGAGCGTGAGGTACGGGGCGACCTTGGCGACGCGCTCGCGCGGGGAGCGGTCGTAGAGGATCTGCGACGCGCTCGTTACGCGGTCGGAGAACAGGATCTGGTCGGAGCCGAAGCGGATCGCGTACAGGAGCCTCGAGAACAGGTTGCCGACGGACGGTCCGCCGTCGCCGGAGAACGTGTTGGTCGCGCCCTTGGATCCGGTCGGATAGTCGAACTCCCACGCGGCGGTGCCCTTCGGCGCGCCGACGATCGAGTACTCCTTCATGTTGGGTGAGAAGTAGATGCGCGGCTCGTACTTCTCGGATTCGGTGAGCTTGCCCTGGGTGGGGATGCCGGATTCGAAGAACTGCGGCTGGCCGTCGGCGGTCACCTTGTTGCCGTACGCGGCGACGACGCCATAGCCGTGCGTGTACACGGTGTGGTCGTTGACCCAGTTGCGGTTGTCGTTGCCGTCGAGGTCGAGCTCGCGCGCGGCGATGACCGTGTCCTGGCTCTTGCCGTCGATCTCGTACTTGTCGACGGCGAGCGTGTCGGCGAAGGTGTAGTACTGCTTGGACTGCTGCAGCTGCTTGAACGTCGGGGAGACGACCTGCGGGTCGAGCAGTCGGATCTGCGCGGTGGTCTCGCCCTCGGCGCTCAGCGCGCCGGACTCGCCCTTGGTGACGGCCTTGTAGTTCTCGGTCTTGAGCTTGTCGAGACCGTAGGCGGCGCGCGTGGCGTCGATGTTGCGCTGGATGTAGGTCGACTCCATCTCCTGCGCGTTCGGGTTGACGCGGAAGCGCTGCAGGAGGGCCGGCCAGACGACGGTCAGGGCCATCGAGACGACGACCACGACCGCGATGGCGACGAGCGGGGTGCGCCACGCCTTCAGGGCGGCGGAGGCGCGCACGCCGATCGGGGCGCTGCCCTCGAGCGCGTGCGAGCGCATCAGCCACACGCCGAGCACGACGCCGAGGATCGCCACGAGGGCGGCCATGACGAAGGTGACGGGGATGGTGGCGTGGACCGTGGTGTAGGTGGCGCCGGTGATGCGGCCGCCCTGCTCGGTCAGGCTGGAGAACACGCCGATGACCATCTGGGCGGCGAGGCCGAACATGTTGAGCATCAGCCAGATCGCGATCTGGCGGCGGGCGCGCCTGGTGATGGCGAACAGGCCGCGGCCCTTGACCGGCATGGTCAGACGGATGCCGCCCATCATCACGTGGGTGACGATCGAGAAGACGATGCCGATGAGCAGCAGCATCGACACGGCGGACATCACGAGCCTCAGACCCGGCAGCACGAACACGTAGAAGCCGTTGTCGAGGCCGAACTGCGGGTCCCTGACGCCGAAGCTCTGCGCGTTGAACATGAGCAGCACGTCGGCCCAGTTCGCGTTGAACTGCGCGCCGAACACGACGCCGACGATCGCGGAGACCGCGACGGCGATGCGGCGGGCGGTCTTCGAGCTGACCGTTTTGTTCACCTCGACGACGTCGCCGTCGATGCGCACGCTCATGCCGTCGGGGTCGTCCGGGCGAGCGCGGATCGCGAGCCAGGCCGACACGAAGCCGACGATCGCCATGACGAGGGCGTAGGCGGCCCACAGGCCGACCTTCACCCCCAGCTGCGTCCACACGACCGACTGGAAGCCGAGCTGGCCGTACCACATGAGATCGGTGATGAACTGCGACAGGCCGAAGAAGAGGCCCACGAGCACGGCGAGCGCGAGGACGACGCCGATGAGGATCTTGGTGCCGCGGTTCGCGCCGGGATTGCGCGAGCGATCGGGCCTGCGCGTCAGCCGCGGGAACTCGGGGCCGCGGGGCGGGCGTCCGCCGTTGCCGGTGTTGCCGCCGTTGCCGGCGCCGGAGGGACGCGCGTCGTCGCCGTCCGTCTCCACGTCGATGATGATGGGGTCGTCGTCGGCTCCGCCCGATCGGCCGGACCGTCCGTCACCGCGGCCGGCGCCGCCATGAGGCTTGCGAGGGTCGAAACCGGGGTCGAACATACCGAGGAAATCTGAGAAAGACATGAGTCCAGCCTACAAAGAGGTAGGGAATGTCAACTTTCCCGTTCGCTTCGGGATGAGCGCCGCCGGCTCCCGCCGGGCCCGGCTCACGCGGACGGTGGTCGGCCGTGATCGCGGAAGGTCCCGCGAGTATTGTCGTGTCCGAATGATCGGAGAGGCCGACGACACGGACGGGAGCGGATATGGCGGGATTCGGACGACGCGGCGACGGATACGACGATGGCCGGCCGGAGGCCCCGAACCGCGGCGGTGCGGCACCGGGTGACGGTGCGCCGCGACGCGCGGATCGGGGAGCCCTCGCCGCGACCGCGCTGACGATCGTCGCCGCCCTCGTCGCGGTCGCGTTGGTGTTCGCGTTCCTGTGCCTGCCGAACATCCGCCGCACGGCCGAACGCGCCGCGACGGCCACGTCGGGCGCGGACGCGGCCACGGACGGTGCGACGGACGGTGACGTGTCGCGCGGTGCGGCGCCCTCCCCCGTCGACCCGGCCCTGACGAAGGCTCGGCGTCTGGTCGCCGGCATGAGCCTCGAGGAGCGGGTCGGACAGCTGGTGATGGCGCCCCTGTTCGCCGGATCCAACGCCTCGGCGCTGAAGTCGGCGATCGCGGACCGTCACGTCGGTTCGGTGCTCGTCATCGGCAACTGGCGCACGGGCGTCGCGGGCGTGCGGAAGGTCACCGACGCGCTGCAGTCGTACGCGCCCGAGGGCAACCGGCTCATCGTGACCACCGACCAGGAGGGCGGTCAGGTCCAACACCTCAAGGGCGCCGGCTTCGACACGATGCCGAGCGCCGTCGAGCAGGGCCGGCTTTCGGCCGACGCGCTGCGACGCTCCGCCGCGACGTGGGGCGCGCAGCTCAAGGCCGCCGGCATCAACGTGGACCTCGCGCCGGTGCTCGGCACCGTGACCATCGACCGGGCGTCGAACGCCCCGATCGGCGCATTGGACCGTGATTTCGGCCTCGACGCGTCCGGCAACGCCGAGCACGGCACGGCGTTCGTCGAGGGACTGCGCGACGCGGGCGTCGCCTCGTCCGTCAAGCACTACCCGGGCCTCGGCGCCGTCCGGGGCAACACCGACTTCACCGCGGACGGCATCGTCGACTCGACGACGACCGCCGACGGCGATCAGATCGGCGCCTTCCACACGGTCATCGACGAGGCGAAGCCCGCGATGGTGATGATGTCGCTGGCCACCTACCAGCGGATCGACCCGGACAACCCGGCCGCGTTCTCGTCCGTCATCCTCGACGGTCTGCTGCGCGGCACGCACGGCTACGACGGCGTCGTCACGTCGGACTCGCTGTCCGCCGAGGCCGTCGCCCACGTCGCCACGGACCAGCTGGGCGTACGTTTCGTCGAGGCCGGCGGCGACCTCGCCTGCGTCGGTCAGGTCGCCGACATCGTCCCCATCCTCGACGGCCTCAACAAGAGGGCGAAGGAGGACGAGGCGTTCGCCCGGAAGGTCACGACCGCCGCCACAAGAGTCATACGACTCAAAGTCCAGATGGGACTGGCATGACGACTTCCCTCAGCAGAGGATGTACCCGAACCAAACGCAACAAACCAACGAAACGGAGCAGGGGCCGGCATATTCCTTGTTGAGACCGTAAAGACTCGGCCAGAGCGGCCCGGAGCGTGTCGCAATAAGGAATATGCCGGCCCCTGCGGTCACGTACGGACCCTACGGTCACGTACGGACCCTACGGTCACGTACGCAACCCGCACTCACGTACGAACCCCACGGCCACGTACGAAACCGAAATTCACGACCGATACAACCCGTGCTTGCCGATGTACTGGACGACGCCGTCGGGTACGAGGTACCACACCGGCTCGTCGTGCTCCGCGCGCCGACGCACGTCGGTGGAGCTGATCGCCAGCGCCGGGATCTCGAGCGTGTCGACCTTGCCCTCGGGCAGTTTCACACCCTCCGGCGACGAGTACCCCGGACGCGTGACCGCGACGAAGTGCGCGAGATCCCACATCTTCTCCGCGTCCTTCCACTGCATGATCTCCGCGACCGCGTCCGCGCCGGTGATGAAGAACAGGTCGGCGTCGGGGTGCTGCGCGCGGATGTCGCGCAGCGTGTCGATCGTGTAGGTCACGCCGGGGCGGTCGATGTCGACGCGGCTGACGGTGAACTTCGGGTTGGAGGCGGTGGCGATGACCGTCATCAGGTAGCGGTCCTCGGCGTTGGTGACGTGCTTGTCGAGCTTGAACACGGGCCGGCCGGTGGGCACGAAGATGACCTCGTCGAGGTCGTACACCCACGCCACCTCGGAGGCGGCGACCAGGTGCCCGTTGTGGATCGGGTCGAAGGTGCCGCCCATGATGCCGATGCGCGGGGTGGCGTGCCAGTTGCCGCGCGCGGAGCGGCGGCCGGCGTGCCCCTGCCCGATGCGTAGCGGTTCGGTGCCGCCGGTGCCGGGCACGCCGGCGTTGGACACGTTGGCGGAGGCGGACACGGAGTCGACGGACAGGTCGGCCATGCGTCGTTCGTCGCTCACGCGCGCTCCCCCTTGTCCTCGGCCGCGGCGTCGTCACGCTCCTCCCGCTCGGTGCGCTCGGTCTCCTGCTCGATCTGCTCGGCCGTGGGATCGTCGCCCTGCGGATCGATCTTGCCCATGTCCTCGTCCCACTCGTCCTGCACGACGCGGCGGATCTCCGCGAAGGTCGGCAGCGGGAAGTCGGGCTGGTAGAGGCGGCGCACCTCGGCGACGCGTTCGGTGACGCGGATGAGCGTGTCGGTCATGCCGTCGACGTCGCCGTCGCGTTCGAGCGCGGCGAAGCGGGAGATGTACTCCTCCATCATCGCCATGTGCGCGCGCACGGACTTCAGCTGCGCCTCGTCGAGGTCGACGACGTCGGGCGCGTGCTCGTCTGGCCAGCCGATGAGCACGGCGTCGGCGTATTCGAGCGACGCGCGCTGGGAGGCGGAGGCGATGCCGTCCTCGATCTGCACGAGGAAGACGTAGCGTACGATGCTCAGACGCTCGGCGGCGATCTTGAGCCCGCAGCGCGGATCGTCGAGGTCGAGGTCGGTGCGCAGCTCGGTGATCGGCACGCTCATGCCGTCGTTGACCTCGTCCGCGCCGTTCACGGTGTTGGTGTTCTCGTCGTTGCCGCTCATGCGCGCACCTGCCCCCTGCCGTAGCCGATCCATTTCGTGGTGGTCATCTCCTGCAATCCCATCGGCCCCCGCGCATGCATCTTCTGTGTGGAGATGCCGAGCTCGGCGCCGAAGCCGAAGACCCCGCCGTCGGTGAAGCGCGTGGATGCGTTGACCATGACGACGGCCGAGTCGATGCGCGCGGTGAACTCCTCGATGGCGGAGTAGTCCTCGGCGATGATCGATTCGGTGTGTCCGGTGGAGTGCGTGTTGATGTGTTCGATGGCCTCGTCGAGCGAGTCGACGACCCTGACGCCGATCCTGAGCGCGAGGTATTCGGTGTCCCAGTCCTCGTCGGTGGCGTGGACGAGCAGGTCGGGGTGCGCGGCGCCGGTCTCGGAGCCGGCGATGATCGCGTACGCGCGCTCGTCGGCGCGGATCTCGACGCCGTGCTCGAACAGCGCGGCTGCCGCGACCGGCAGGAGGAGATCGGCGACGTCGGCGTGGACGAGGAGCTTCTCGGCCGCGTTGCACACGCCGATGCGCTGCGTCTTGGCGTTGATGAGGATCGGGATGGCCTTGGCCGGGTCGCCGGAGGAGTCGACGTAGATGTGGACGTTGCCGGCGCCGGTCTCGATGACCGGGACCTTGGAGTTGGCGACGACGGCCTGGATGAGGCCCTTGCCGCCGCGCGGGACGAGCAGGTCGATGTGGCCGCGCGCCTCCATCATCGCGGTGGCGCCGTCGCGGCCGAAGTCGTCGACGGTGGCGACGAGCGCCGGGTCGAAGCCGCGCTCGCGCAGGGCGTCGCCGATGACGGCGAGCGTGGCGGCGTTGGTGCGTTCGGCCGCGTGACCGCCGCGCAGGATCGCGGCGTTGCCGGATTTGAGGCACAGCGACGCGACGTCGACGGTGACGTTGGGTCGGGCCTCGTAGATCATGCCGATGACGCCGATCGGCACACGGGTCTGGTTGAGGCGCAGTCCGTTGGGCAGGGTGTAGCCGCGCACGATCTCGCCGACCGGGTCGGGCAGCGTGGCAACGTGGCGCACGCCGTCGGCCGCGGCCCTGACGCGGGGCTCGTCGAATTTCAGACGGTCGAGCTTGCCCTCGTCCATGCCCGCCTCGCGCGACTCGGCCATGTCGAGCGCGTTGGCGGCGGCGATCTCTCCGGCGCGCGCGTCGAGGGCGTCGGCGATCGCGTTCAGGAGCGCGTTCTTGGCGTCGGTGTCGGATTGCGCGAGCGAGCGTTGGGCGCGGGCTGCGGCGTCGGCGCGGGCGCACACCGCGTCGAACACGGTCGATGAAACCACGGCTTCCTCACTATTGGTCATAGTCTCCCACCTTAGCGCACATCAGGGTCAGATTCGGGCGGAAACGGCCGCCCGAGACGGGAAAGGCTCCCCTCGTCGAAGGGGAGCCTGGATCTCTTGGCCTCCGGGATCTCCGGTTCCGGCCGATCAGTGGATCTGGTCGAGGTCCGGGTAGAGCGGGAAGTCCTCGACGAGCTTGTCGACGCGGGCCTTGAGGGCGTCCACGTCGGCGGACGGGCCGGCGGCGAGCGCGGTGCCGATGATGTCGGCGACCTCCTCGTACTCCTTCGGCCCGAAGCCGCGGGTGGCCAGCGCGGAGGCACCGATGCGCAGACCCGAGGCGACGGACGCCGGACGCGGGTCGAACGGCACGGTGTTGCGGTTGATGGTGATGCCGCAGGCGGCGAGGAGGTCCTCGCCCTGCTTGCCGTCCATCTCGGAGTTGCGCAGGTCGACCATCACGAGGTGGACGTCGGTGCCGCCGGTCAGCACGCTGATGCCGTTGGCCTTGACGTCGTCGGCGAGCAGGCGCTCGGCGATGATCTTGGCGCCGTCGAGGGTGCGCTGCATGCGGTCCTTGAACTCCGGGGTGCCGGCGACCTTGAAGCTGACGGCCTTGCCGGCGATGACGTGCATGAGCGGGCCGCCCTGCTGGCCGGGGAAGACGGAGGAGTTGAGCTTCTTGGCGTACTCCTGCTTGGCGAGGATGAAGCCGGAGCGCGGGCCGCCGAGGGTCTTGTGCGCGGTGGAGGAGACGACGTCGGCGTACGGCACCGGGCTCGGGTGCAGGCCCGCGGCGACGAGGCCGGCGAAGTGGGCCATATCGACCCAGAACTTGGCGCCGACCTCGTCGGCGATCTCCTTGATGGCCTTGAAGTCCTCGATGCGCGGGTAGGCGGACCAGCCGCCGATGATCATGGCCGGGTGGGTCTCGAGGGCGCGCTGGCGGATGATCTCCGGGTCGATGCGGAAGGTCTCCGGGTTCACGCCGTAGGCCTCGGCATGGTAGAACTTGCCGGAGAAGTTGATCTTCATGCCGTGGGTGAGGTGGCCGCCGTGGTCGAGGGCGAGGCCGAGGACGGTGTCGCCGGGCTTGACGAGCGCCTGGTAGACGGCGGCGTTGGCCTGGGCGCCGGAGTGCGGCTGGACGTTGACGTATTCGGCGCCGAAGAGCTTCTTGGCGCGTTCGCGGGCGATGGTCTCGATCTGGTCGACGTACTCGCAGCCGCCGTAGTAGCGGCGTCCCGGGTAGCCTTCGGCGTACTTGTTGGTGAGCACGGAGCCCTGGCACTGCAGCACGGCGCGCGGCACGAAGTTCTCGGAGGCGATCATCTCGAGGCCGCCCTGCTGGCGGCGCAGTTCGGAGTCGAGCAGCTCGGCGATCTCGGGATCGGCGGCGCTGATGGGCGCGTTGAAGGCGTCGGTGGCTTTTTGTGCGAGGGGTGAAGCGGTCATCTTGTGCTCCTTGGTGGTGCGGTTCACGGCTGGTTTGCCGTTTGGGCGATGAGTGTACGGTCCGTTTGTGGCCGCCCTGTTTCCTGTGCGGACGCGCTGCGGTCCGACGCGGCGGCCTGCGACGCGCTCCGGGGCCGGGGAACGCCGGTTTCGCGCCGTTTCCCGCGCACGGCGACCGCCGCGCCACGCCGTCTCATCATGCGGACACGCGCCGTCGAGGGGTTGACAGGCGAGACGCCGCGCCCCTTAGCCCACGCCGCACGGTAGACTGGTGAGGATTCGTTCCGGCCGCGATCGCCCGACCGACGCGGCCCATCAAGATTCGAGATCGAAGGACCAAATCGTGACCACCACCTTCCATTCCACACGCTCCACCACCGACGCGCTGACCGCCAAGCAGGCGATCCGCAAGGGCATCGCCGACGACGGCGGCCTGTTCGTCACGGACGATCTGGGCAAGACCAAGGTGGACGTCGCCTCCCTGCCCGGCAAGTCGTACCAGGAGATCGCCTTCGAGGTGCTCGGCGCCCTGCTGCCGGACTTCGGCGAGGACGAGCTCAAGGCCTGCATCGACGCCGCGTACGGCGAGCAGTGGTCCGATCCGCGCATCACCCCGCTGAAGCCGCTCGGCGACGACTACATCCTCGAGCTGTTCAACGGCCCGACCTCCGCGTTCAAGGACGTCGCCCTGCAGATCCTGCCGCGCTTCATGGCGCGCACCACGCCGGCCGACGGCGACAAGGACGAGAGGATCATGATCCTGACGGCCACGTCGGGCGACACCGGCAAGGCCGCGCTGGCGGGCTTCGCGGACGCCCCGGGCACCGCGATCACCGTCTTCTACCCGCAGGGCAAGGTCAGCCAGGTCCAGGAACTGCAGATGACCACGCAGACCGGCTCGAACGTGAACGTCGCCGCGGTCGAGGGCAACTTCGACGACGCGCAGTCGGCCGTCAAGCGCATCTTCGGCGACCGCGAGCTGGCGGAGCGTCTCGCGGAGGACTCGCACGTCGTGCTCTCCTCGGCGAACTCGATCAACGTGGGCCGTCTCGTGCCGCAGGTCGTCTACTACTTCTCCGCGTACGCGCAGCTGCTTGCCGATCAGGTCATCAACGTGGGCGACGAGGTCGAGTTCGTGGTCCCGACCGGCAACTTCGGCGACATCCTCGCCGGCTACTACGCCAAGCTCCTCGGCCTGCCGGTCAAGCACCTCGTGGTCGCGAGCGACAAGAACAACGTGCTGTTCGACTTCCTGACGACCGGCACGTACAACCGTCAGCGCCCGTTCTACCAGACGATTTCGCCGTCGATGGACATCCTCATCTCCTCCAACCTCGAGCGCATGCTCTACTACCTGTCCGAGGGCGACACCCGCCTGATCTCGATGCTGATGAACGACCTCAAGAACTGGGGCACGTACGAGATCCCGGAGGACCTGCTCGCCAAGATCCGCAGGTTCTTCGGCTGCGGCTGGGCCGACGAGGATCAGGTGCGCGAGATGATCGCCGACTGCTGGGCCAAGAACCGCTACGTCATCGACTCGCACACCGCGTGCGCGTACTTCGTGGCGCAGCAGATGCCGCGCGACCCGCTCACCCCGCGCGTGATCCTCGCCACCGCGAGCCCGTACAAGTTCCCGCGCGTGGTCAACGAGTCGCTCGGCTTCGATGCGACCGGCACCGACTTCGAGTGCATGGACGTGCTGGCCCGCGAGACGGGCACGACCGCCCCGACCGCGCTGCGCGGCCTCGAGAGCGCGGCTGTGCGCTTCGACACCGTCGTGCCGATCGACGGCATGGAGTCCTTCGTCGAGCAGGCCGCCAAGGCTCTGTGACGTCGGAGACGTCGAATCACGGGATTCCGGCGTGACGCCGGCCTCATTTTCGCGCGAAACCCCCGCACGACGGCGGGGGTTTCTCCGTATTCGAGACCCATACGAGGCCGTGCAGCACGGCATGGAACGACACGGAGGTTTCGACGGTCTCATACCTGCGTGTCGTTCCATTTCCCCGACCGGATATGAAACGACACGCAGACCTCCGACGTTCGAAACCTCCGTATCGTTCCGTCGGGCCCACGCCGATCGATCAACATCGACATCGACATCGGCCCATCCGGTCGGTCTACATCAGCGGCAGCGTGATGCCCGCCACAGAGAGGACGATGAGCGCGACGATGCCGACCCACACGCTCGGCCGGGCGAGGTTGACGGTCCAGCCGACGCCGAAGCGCTTGGGGACCCAGACGGCCGGGTCGTCGCGGTTGACGTAGAGCACTCCCCAGCACCAGTAGCGGTCATCGTCATAGGACATCGCGTCGTCGTCCGCATCGGACCCATCCATCTCACCGGCCGCCGATCCGTCCCGTTCGACGAGCCGTGATCCGTTCTGGCCGTAGAACAGGGCGACCACAAGACAGCCGACCAGTGCGAGCACGGCGACGAGCATGCCGATGAGGCCGACGGCACCCAACGGGACCAGCCCGAGCACGCCGAGCTGGACGGCCATGCCGATGCCCAACGTCACGACGACGCCGACGATGAGCGTGTAGACGCTCCATGCGCGCATCATCACGGCGTATCCCCACGCCGAGTCCATGGGCCGGCGCGGATCGATCGGCCGTTTCGCGTTGAGGATGGCGATGTGGGCAATCGTCATCACGATGGCGAGGACGAGCTCATAGGCCGGCGCGAACCAGATCACGAGAGGGCTCTTGTCGGCCCAGCCGTCGACGACGCCGGCCATGTCCGTGTGCATCGGCACGCGCTGCGGCATGCCGTCGTAGCCCAGATATCCGACGGCGACCGTCGCCGCGATGATCGCGACGTAGACGAGATCCCACCACGGCGAGAGCGGTTTCGGCAACGACCCGTCGATCACGGCGATGCAGCGGGAGCCGGCGTCCGCCCGCCATCCGCGTTCGGCCTTGATCGCGAGCACCTCGCGCCGGCACCGTTGCAGCCGGACGAATCCGATCACCGTGATCAGAACCGAGGCGAGCGACACGACCCAGAGCGCCGCGGTCAGGCCGAACCCCCGCCATACGCCGAGACTCGCCAGCACGAACATGCCGCCGAGGCATCCGACGGACGCCGCATAGTTCCTGCGCAGCCCGAGGATGCGTTCGTCGGCGAACGCGGACGGCGGCACGGTCACGCCGAACACCTCGCGCCGGTCAGTCACCCACGGCGCGACCGCCACGGAGACCGTGACCAGCACCGGCAGCAGCACCCACATCACCATCGTCCAGATGGTCATCGCATTATTCATCATTTTCTCCCACTCGCTTCGCTGTCGGATTCGGTCGATTCACGGGAGCCACCGGGCCTTTGTGTCATGGCCGTCCCTCCTTCTGCGGGGTAACGGTCCGCTGGAACTCATCGGCGGTATCGGTCATGATCGTTCCCCCTGCGCGGGCGATGGCCGTTCCGCCGGTCCGCCCTTCATACACCCGTTCGCACTGCGACCGCGCCATGTCGAGGAACGACGCCGCGTCGCCGCCCAGGGCCTTGTGCTCGAGGATGAGACGATGCAGCTCCCCCGTCAGACGCTCCGCGACGTGACCGCTCGGGCCGCCGTCGGATGCATCGAGCGTCCCGGTCCGCCGCGCGCCGGCCGTCGTCGACATGACGGGTGCGGCGACCGCCGCGCCGGACCCGCGACGCATGGTGATGTAGCCGTCGTCGCGCAGCATCGCGTACGCCTTGTTGACGGTGTGCAGGTTGATGCCGAGGTCTACGGCCAGCGACCGCACGCTCGGCAGCCGGTCACCGGGCGCGAGGCCGCCGTTGGCGATCGCCGCGACGATCTGGCGTCGCAGCTGCTCGTAGAGCGGTGCACCATCACTTTGGTCGATTTCGATAATCATCGGCATGCCGCCTCCCCTCCTTTCCGATCATTCGAATTGTTACATATCAACTATAACACATTGCCGGCCATAGTCGACCAAATGCCATCCCGCGAACCCGGAATGCCACCCTTCCGAGAGAAAACCGCCACGCCGCGGCGAAGACCGTCCGCTCAGGGAGCCCTTAGCGAGAGACAGGCGCCTGCCGGCGGCAACAACCGCTCACTCAGCAGCCCCCTAGAGAGAGATAAGTGCCACCCGGTGGTGACAACCACTCGCCCAGCGGCCCCCAGCGAGAGATAAGTGCCACTCGGCGGCGGCGACCACTCGCCTAGCGACCCCGGAGAGACATAAGAGCCACCCGGTGGCATCGACCGCTCGCCCGGCGGTCCTCTAGCGAGACATAAGTGCCACCCGGTGGCATCGACCGCTCGCCCGGCGGACCCCAGCGAGAGATAGGCACCACCCAGCGGCAACAACCTCTCTCCGGCGGTCCACTGGAGAGACATAAATGCCGCTCAGTGGCGACAATGTTCCGCCGAGAGCCCCGAACGCGAAAGGCTCCCCGTCCGATCGGACGGGGAGCCTTGTCATGGAACATATGGCGAATGCCGGGGCCCGGTCGCGCTACAGCTCCTTGTCCTGGTAGATGCGCAGGGAGAGACGGTACGAGACGGCGAGCGCGATCGCGGCGGTGACGACGCCAAACGCGGCGAGGAGCATCGGACGGGCCGTCAGCGTGTTGCCGAACGAACCGATTGCGCCGAGCACGCCATCGACCACGTCGGAGGGAATCACCGCCGATGCCGAGATGAAGGTGGCAACCGCCGTGAAGAGGACCGCCAGGGCGACGACCATGACCCAGACGAACGCCTTCTGAATCGGGAAGCGGTACAGCAACGGACAGAGCACGGACTCGAGAATCAGATACCCCCACATGAACCCGAGGGCGTTCGGGATGGCATCGGCGGCGCCCGTCAACCCGATTGCGGTCATTCCCGCCCATGTAAGCAGGTAGGAGGACACCATCAGCACGACCGAGACGAACATCATCAGATACCGGGCGACCACTTGATGCGCGCGGTCGACGGGTATGACGCCGTTCATCGCCTCGCCATGCCCCTGCTGCTCGTACATGAACGGGTAGGTCATGACGAAGATGTACACGTACGAGATCGAGCCGTAGATGCCCGAGAGCGAACCATCCCAGCCGACCCACGCGATGCCCACAGCCAGCGCCGGCATGCCGATCACCAGCAGCGGGATCCACGCCCACCCCTGGGAGGTGAGCTTGTGCCAGTCCATGAGGAACGCCTTGCGGACGGTATGCACTGCGTCGTGTCTCCCCGTGTCCGTTTCTCCACGCGTGGCCACGCCGGCCGTACCGGCCGTTCCGATCGCATTATCGGTCATGCTGCTCATCGCCCCGTCTCCTTTCCGTTTGCGACGGCCGTAACGCCCACAGCATCCATACCGGAAACCGCCGCGCCGCTCGCGATGTCCGTAACGCCCGCGGCATCCACGCCGGATGCCGCCGCGTCGCCCGCAGGCCCGAATCCGTCGCCGGCGGCGTGCGTGTTGGTGAGTCTGATGATGTCGTCGATGGACGCCGGCTCGACGACGAGTCCGGATCGTCCGGAACCGTCGACCCCGGCCCGCTCCCCGGCACCGCCCATGAACCGCGCGACGTCCTCGGCGCGGACCAGCGCGTCGAATCCCGTCCCGTAGCGGTGGACGCCGACGGACGCGGACGCGACGGCGCCGTCGAAGTCGTCGGGACCGCCCTTGACGATGCGGAACGAGTCCTCGAACTCGTCCTTCGGACCGGTGTAGTAGAGCCTCCCGCCGGTGATGTAGGTGATGAGGTCGGCCGCGCGTTCGAGGTCGTCGGTGATGTGCGTGGAGAACAGAACGCTGCGCTCGCCGTCGGCGACATAGTCGCGCAGGATGTCCATGAGCCCGTCTCGGGCGAGCACGTCGAGGCCGGCGGTCGGCTCGTCGAGGATGAGCAGACGCGCGTCGTGGCTCAGGGCGACGGCGAGCATGAGCTTCATCCGCATGCCGCGGGAGAGCTCCCTGACTCTCTTCCTCGGGTCGAGGCCGAAGCGGACGAGATAGCCGTCAAACGCCCGCTGGTTCCACGCGTCGTACATGTCGGCCATCGCGCGGCCGACCTTCGACACGCGCCAGTATTCGATGAGGTACGACGAGTCGAAGACGACGCCGAGCCGTTCCTTGGCCCATTCCTCGTCGGCGATGTTGTCGCGTCCGAGGATGCGGATCTCGCCGCGGTCGCGCCGGACCGTGTTGAGGATGAGCCTGATGAGGGTCGATTTGCCGGCGCCGTTGGGGCCGACGAGCCCCATGATGTAGCCCTTCGGCAGGTCGAAGGTCACGTCGTCGAGCGTGAACCCGGAATCGTAGTGCTTGCCCACGCCGGTGACGGACAGGGCCATGTCTGCCGCCGCGCGGATGCGGGCCGTCGTATCGGATGCGATGACTGACTGCTTGCCGGACATCGCCATCTCCTTTCATATGCCGTCCGTTCCGTGGGACGTCCGACCGTCATCGACCGACGGGCCGGCCGGCTGCGGGACGAACGGGCCGATCATTGCGTCTTGTCGTACTCCTCCGCGAGCATCTCCCCCAGACGTTCGAGCGGGATGCCGGCCGCCTTGGCCGCTTTCGCCGCCTCGGCGAGGCTCCCGCGGACCTGGGTCTCGAGCTGACGCATCATCAGCTCGTTGCCCTTGTCCATGACGAACGTGCCCTTGCCCTGGATGTTGCGCACGACGCCCTCGTCGGCCAGTTCGTTGTACGCCCTGGTGACGGTGAGGACGGAGATGCGCAGCTCCTTGGCGAGCTTCCTCAGGGAGGGAAGCCCCTCCCCTGCCTTGAGCTCGCCGTTCAGGACCGCGTCGCGTATCTGGGTCTTGATCTGCTCGTAGATGGGTTCGCCGGACACGGATGAGATGATCAGCTTCATTCATGCCCCTTTCCCTGTGATGCGGTGATGGTCGTGCCGCATATCGCCGCGGCGTCCCAGCTGTTTAGCTGTTATACATAACAGTATAACGATTTGCGGCAACTGTCAAGGTCGGGAGCATAACAGTTAGAGGGTCGCCGCCCATCCCCCGCGCAGAGAATCGTTCTCGATAACGAACGTGCGCACCATACGCACAAAGCCGCACAATCGCACATGCGCGACAATCACCGGAAAATGGCCGATCCCGATACGGCGATGTGCGTTTGGCGGAAGGGCGGGGCTCACACGTCTCTTATTGAGAACCGTTCTCTGCGCGCCGTGACGTGTGAATTGCCGGTTAACACCGCCGGTCGCACCCCGCGCCGGACCTAGAATGGCCGCGAAGGGAGTCATCATGACAGACAACGCCGTTACCTTGCGCAAGACCGAACCATCCGACTATCCGCTGCTCGAGCAATGGTGGAACGACCACGCCATCGCCGACGGGTGCCGCACCAGCGTCGACGCCCTGCCCGCCGCCACCGTGGACGAGCAGTTCCACGCCTGGAGCGACATCGACGACGACCATCGCTTCGGCCGCACCATCCTCGATCCCGCCGGCAGCCCGATCGGACACATCGCCGCCTGGGGATGCGAGGATCCGGACCGTGACCCCGTGATGGGCATCCTCGTCGGCCCGTACTTCCAGGGCCGCGGCTACGGCAGCCAGGCGATGAAGCTCGGCATCCGTCTCGCCGCCGAACAGCTCATGGCGAAGAGCATCACCGTCAAGGTGTGGTCGTTCAACCTGCGCGCACGCCATATGTACGAATCGCTCGGCTTCAGGGAGGTCGACCGCGAGGCCAACGCCGTCGAACGCAACGACCGTTGGTTCGACGAGGTGATCTACCGGGCGCCGATCAAGACGCTCATGGACCGCATCGCCGCCGAGATCGTCGAACGCGAGGAGGGCGAGGAGCTGGAGCGCCGACGCTACGCCGCCGAACGCCCGTCCGACCTGCTGCCGGTGCGGTAGGGGGACGGTAAAGGCGCGTACCTCGTGGCTCCCCTCCCCTAGTCCGCCTCGGCGAGGGGAGCCACTCACGAGTCGGTGTGACCGCGACGGCCCGGCGAGACGCCCGGGACGAAGGAACTAGCGGCGGCGGGGTTTAGCCGTCACGCGACGCCGGGTGATACGGCGCGTCGCGGTCCCGCGGTTCGGCTGCGCATCGCGGCGCAGGCCGGAATCGCGGTCCGGCGTCGTGTCGTGGCGGGCGGCGGCATCATGCGGCGCCGCGGTACGGGCCGGACGGCGAGCCTCCCTGTCGCGTCGCGCCTGGGCGACGGCGCGCGCCGCTGCGGCCCGCTCCTCCTCGATCGACGGGAGTCCGGCGGCCACGCGACGCGCGTTCTCACGCGCATGGTCGCGCGCGGACTTGCGTTCGCCGGCGACGGAGCCGGGCGTCGGGAACAGGCGCAGCTGCACGAGCGTCTGGGCGAGGTTCCACAGGTTGTTCGTCATCCAGTAGAGCAGCACGCCGAACGGCAACGTCGCACCGGAGACCACGTAGATGGCCGGGAAGACGAACGCGGTCATCTTCTGCGTGCGGAACTGGGGCGAGTCCATCGCGTCCTTCGGCGTGTTGCGGTGGATGAGGATCCACTGCATCGAGAACAGGGTGACGCACATCAGCGCGACGACCGCGCCGATGACGATGCGGGACGCGGGATCGCCGGCCGTGCCGAACGAGTCGGACAGCGCGACGCCAAGGATCGACGACGATTCGACGTCGCCGGCGAGCGCACGGCCCATGCCGCCCAACGGTTCGGCCGCGCCGGAGGCGATGGCGGGCAGGGACTGCAGCACGTAGTACAGGGAGCACAGGATCGGCGCCTGGATCATCGCGGGCACGCACGAGCCGAGCGGGTTGGCGCCGTGCTCGCGCTGCAGGGCCATCATCTCGCGCTGCATCGCCTCGCGCGAGCGCGGATCGGTGCGCGAGGCGTATTTGCGTTGGATGCGCTGCATCTCGGGTCCGATGGCCTGCATCGCGCGCATGCCGCGCATCTGCCAGACGAACAGCGGGATCAGGCACACGCGGATGACGACGACCAGGCACATGACGGCGAGGCACCAGGCGAGGCCCGGTCCGTCGGGCATGCCGAGCGCGACGAACTGCGCGTGGATGAGGGTGAGGAGTTGGGCGATGACCCATTCGACGGGTCGGAGCAATGACATGAGGAAGTTCATGGGGTTCATGGGAACGCTTTCCGATTGACGACGGCACGGTGCCGCATCGGAGCGACGCGGGGGCATCAGCGCGACGCGCGAGGGCACGTCGCGGCACGATCGACGCCTCGGTCGATGAGGGCACGACCGTCATGAATGACGAATCTGGGGTATGGGAGACGACGGTCCCGTCACGCGGATGCGGGCGCATCGGCATGGACGGACGTCAGGAAGAAAGAAGGAACGATCTCAGATCCGGGAATCGGGAAGCGTGTAACGGGCCCAGCGCGGCACCCACTGCGGGCGGGCCCATGAACGGACCTCATCGCAGACGGCCGTATCGAAGCGGAAGTCGCGGGGCAGCGGATTGCGCCCGGCGAGCGCATGGGCGAGCGCGACGCGGCATACGGCGACGACGATGACGGTCGCGACGACAATGACGGCGCAGGAGACGGCCAGCATGGCGACGAACGCGACGCCGGACCGGGAATCCGCACCGGCGGCGGCGTCGAGCGGCAGTCCGCCCGCCATGCCGACGGCGAACGTCACGACGGTCAGGGTCAGCAGGGAGGCGAACGAGATCGGCCGAGCGACGACGCGACCGTGTGATGAGACGGACGCGAGGGATGCGGCGATGCGCTGCGCGGCCGTCCGGCAGACGACGAGCGGCAGGAGCAGCGGCAGCAACATCAGCAGGAACGCGGCGTATCCCAGCCGTGTGCCCATCCTGATGCCGTCCATGTCGTCCATCCGTTCGTCGAATCCGTCGTTTCGTGACCACCATACCGTCGAAACGTCACGAAACGCCGCGACGCTCCCGCACGACGGACGCCGTTCGATCGCTACAGGTCGCGCGGGGCGTTGTGGAAGTCGAAGAGGACGCCGTCGGCGAGCTCGCAGATCGCGGGCCAGTCGGCGTCGGACGAATCGTCGTGCATGGCCCACACGCGCATGCCGACGGATTTGGCGGAGCGGATGGCGACGAGCAGGTCCTCGAAGACGGTGCAGTCGGCGGGCGCGACGCCGAGGCGGGAGGCGGCCAGCAGGTAGATGTCGGGCCTGTCCTTGCCGACGTCGTTCGCGTCGTCGACGGAGACGATGTCGTCGAACAGGTCGAGCATGCCGACGTGGTCGAGCGCCGGTTCGCGCAGACGCGGCGGCAGGGAGGTCGCCACGCCGAGACGCACGCCCCGAGCCCTGAGGTCCTTGAGGTAGTCGAGTGCGCCGGGTTTGGCCTCGACGGTGGTGGCGTAGGCGACGCGCGCCATCTCGTCCCACTCGTCCATGAGCTCCTCGGGCGTGTCCGTGAGGCCGAAGCGCGCGATCGTGTATTCGGCGATCTGGCGGAACTGCATGGGGGCGACGGTGGTCATGTAGTCGTCGGGCACGGCGATGCCGCGACGCGCGAGGAAGTCGATGTCGACCTGGTCCCACACGCCCATCGAGTCGAGGAGCGTGCCGTCGAGGTCGAAGATGGCGGCCTTGGTCATAGCGTGGAATCCTCCAGAAGCTCGCGGGCGTGGTCGAGGGACGCCTCGGATTCGGAGCCGGAGAGCATGCGCGCGACCTCGCGCACGCGGGCCTCGTCGCGCACCTCGGCGACGGTGGTGACCACGCCGACCGCGTCGTCGTCCGCGTCCGGCGGCTCCTTGGTGACGACGAACTGCGCGTCAGCCCACGAGGCGACCTGCGCGAGGTGGGTGACGACGATGACCTGCGAGGTCGCGGCGAGGCGGGCGAGGCGGCGGCCGAGTTCGACGGCGGTCTTGCCGCCGACGCCGGCGTCGACCTCGTCGAAGATGAACGTCATGTCGGCCGTGGCGCCGCCGTCGTGCTCCGCCCGCATGTCCGCGGCGGACAGCTCCAGCGCGAGCATGAGGCGGCTCAGCTCGCCGCCGGACGCGCTTTTGCCCATCGGGCGCTCGGGCGCGCCCTCGTAGGCGGTGAACAGGAACTCGATGTCGTCGCCGCCGTTGGCGTCGAGCGGAGCGTCCCCCTCGCGCGGCGTGACGCGGATCGCGAGCGCGGCGCCGTCCATCGCGAGCGAGGCGAGCTCGCCGGTGACGCGCTCAGCCAGTTCGCCCGCCGCCGCCGTGCGCGCGGCGGACAGCGCGCCGGCGGCGTCGAGCGCCGCGCGGTACAGGGACGCACGCTCGGCCTCGAGTTCGGCGAGCTTCTCCGGCGAGGCGTCGAGGTCCTCGATGTCGAAGACGGCCTTGTCGCGCCAGGCGACGACGTCCTCGACGGTGGGGCCCCAGCGGCGCGTGAGCTCGTCGAGATCGTGGATGCGGGCGTTGAGCGAGTCGAGGTCGGTCTCGCCGAAGTCCTCGCCCAATTGGCCCGTCAGGTCGAACAGGATGTCGCCGAGGTCGTCGTTGAGCGATTCGAGGCGGTCGGCGAGCGCGCCGAAGTCGCCGGCGGCGTGGATGGATCGCAGCGCCTGCGCCGCCTCGAGGATCAGGTCGGACGCGCCGGGGGCGTCGGAGCCGGAGTCCGATTCCAGCTGCGAGGGGTCGAGCGCGCCGATCGCGTGGGAGACGCCCTCGGCGATGGCGGCGGCGTTCTCGATGCGGTCGCGCTTCGCCTTGAGTTCCTCGATCTCGCCGGGATGCGGGTCGACCTCGTTGATGCGGTCGATGGATTCGCGCAGGTAGTCGGCCCGCTGGCGGGCGGAGGACTCCTGCGAGCGCAGCCGGGCCAGCCGCTCGTCCATGTCCGCGAGGGCCCGGTGGGCCGCGCGGTACGCCTCGAGCTCGGTCTCGTCGCCGGCGACGCGGTCGAGGAACTCGCGCTGGCGCGCCGACGAGGCGATGCGCAACTGCTCGGCCTGGCCGTGGATGGTGACGAGTCTGGCGGCGACCTTCGCCAGCACGGATCGCGGCACGGTCTTGCCGCCGAGCACGGCGCGGGATCGGCCGGAGACGGGCACGGTGCGCGCGAGGAACAGTTCGTCGTCCTCCGGTTCGACGCCGGCGGCCCGGGCGATCGCCGCGGCGTCGAGCGCGTCCTCGGCGTCCGCGCCGTCGCGGTCAGACCCGTCGTCGGCGTGCGTGTCGGACAGTGCGAAGATGCCCTGCGCCCAGGCCTTGTCGGCGCCGGGCGAGACGCGTTTGGCGTCGGCCGGGCCGCCGGAGATCAGCGACAGGGCGGACAGCAGCATCGACTTGCCCGCGCCGGTCTCGCCGGTGATGGCGGTCATGCCGGCCGCCGGGGCGATGATCGCGGAGCGGATGGGCCCGAGCGAACGGATGGAGAGTTCCTCGAGCATCAGCGGCCGCTCCCGTGGTCGCCGTGCCCGTTGCGCGATCCGTGCGCGGCCTGCTCGCGCCAGCCGACGACGGGCAGGTCGAACTTGGTGACGAGACGGTCGGTGAACGGGGCGCCGGACAGGCGCGCGAGCTTGAGCGTGCCGTGGGAGGCGCGCACGTCGACGCGCGTGCCCTTGGGCAGGGCGCGCTGGCGGCGGCCGTCGCAGCAGATCCACCCGTCGGACATCGAGTCGTCGAGGATGTCCATCGTGAACGTGGAGTCGGCGCCGATGACCAAGGGGCGGGCGAACAGGGCGTGGGCGGCGAGCGGGATGAGCTGCAGGGCCTTGACGTTCGGCCACATGATCGGGCCGCCCGCGGAGAACGCGTACGCGGTGGAGCCGGTGGGGGTCGACACGATGACGCCGTCGGCGCCGAACGAGCTCATCTCCACGCCGTCGACGCTGATGGACAGCTCGACCATCTTGCCGCGGTCGGCGCGCTCGAGCGTGATGTCGTTGAGCGCCCAGTTCTCGATCGGCTTGTCGGCGCCGGGCAGCCACACGTCCACGTGGGCGATCATGCGCTCGTCGATCGAGTAGTCGCGTTCGGCGATGCGGCGGATCGCCTCGTCCATCTGGAAGCTCTCGAACTCGGCGAGGAAGCCGACATGCCCCATGTTCACGCCGAGGATCGGCGTGGGGGTGCAGCGCACGAGCTCGGCGGCGCGCAGGATCGTGCCGTCGCCGCCGAGCACGACGACGATCTCGGTGTCGTCGCACACGACGGGCGGCTGCACGTCGAACGCGGGCGGTTCGAGGTTGTCGACGACCTCGACCTCGAACCCGGCGTCGCGCAGCCGGCCGACGGTATCCGCGACCACCGTGCCGCTTTGACGCAACCTGGTGTGGGTCACCACCACCGCATGACGGGCACCGACCATCGTCTTCCCCTCCTCGCGAGATTAGGACAAATGTTTCAACGGACCCATCCTAACCGACGCGAGCGAACGACGGAAGGCGCGGTCCGAGGGGCGCCGACGGGGGCATCGCGCCGCCCGTGGACTAGGACAGGGCATAGAATGCCGTGTACGTAAGAGTTCTGTAAGGAAAACGACCGTTCATGGAGACGCACGATGGCGAATCTCGTCTTTGACGAATCCTCCTCGAACCGTGAATCCTCTCACGGCTACGCCTGGTGGTTCTCCGGCAACGCCTTCGCGAAGGCGGCCGACGAGGACATGAGGCCGGCCGCCCATACCTTCGTGCAGCGCATGGTCACCCGCCCCGGGCGACTGACCGTCCTGTACTTCCTCGTGCTGGTGGTCGTGGCGACCACCCTGCTCATGCTGCCGCCGTCCACCCCGCCCGACGAGACCACGACGTTCTCGACGGCCCTGTTCACGGCCGTGTCGGCCCTGTCGACCTGCGGCATCTCGATCGTCAACTCGACGACGCACTGGACGCTGTTCGGCCAGGCGGTGCTGCTCGTCTCGGTCCAGATGGGCGGCCTCGGCGTGATGACGTTCGCCTCGCTGATCACGCTGGCCATCAACCACCACATGAAGGCGGCCCAGCGTCTGCTGACGGCCACCGAGCTCGGCACCACGAAGCTCAGCGAGATCAAGGGCGTGCTGGGCGTGGTCCTCACCGTCTCGTTCATGATCGAGGCGATCACGTTCGTGGCGCTGTTCCCAGGACTGCTCAAGGTCAATTCGGGCGACTGGCGCAAATCCCTGTGGGAGTCGCTGTTCTTCGCCGTCATGTCGTACAACAACGCCGGATTCACGCCGGACAACGCGGGCCTGCACGTCAACAGCTGGGGCGTGGGCCTGCCGATCATGATGTCCGCGTTCTGCGGCACGCTCGGCTTCCCGGTGCTGCTCAACCTGATCCGCTGCGGGCGCGCGCACCAGCCGCCGCGCCGGTGGAGCCTGCACACGAAGATCACGCTGATGGGCACGTTCCTCATCGTCGCGCTCTCGCTCGCGTGGTTCCTGATCGTCGAATGGGACAATCCGTTCCTGTTCAAGAAGGCCGACGTCAACACGCGCATGCGCTACGCGATGGTCGCGGCGGTCATGCCCCGCTCCTCCGGCTTCGACCTGACGTGGGTGCCGCAGGTGAGCGAGCCGACGAAGGTGTTCATGAGCGCGATCATGTTCATCGGCGGCGGCAGCACGTCCACCGCGGGCGGCATCCGCGTGACCACGTTCGCGATCATCCTGCTCGTGTGCCGCGCGTCGTTCACCGGGCACGCGGACATCAACGCGTTCCACCGCCGCATCCACACGCAGGTCGCGATGGCCGCGGTGAGCATCACCAGCACGTGCCTGCTGCTCGTGTTCATCTCGTCGCTGTCCCTGATGCTGGCCTCCGGCGCGACCCTGACGAACGCGCTGTTCGACTCCTGCTCGGCGTTCGGCCTGGGCGGCTACACGGTGGGCGTGGCGCGCGAGGACAATCCCGCGGCGCTGGCGATCCTCGCGGTCACGATGATCATCGGCCGCCTCGGTCCGATGACGATCGCCTATTCGATCAGCCGGCCGCGTTCGCTCGAGGCGGTGCGATACCCGAGCGAGACGGTGGTGGTCGGATGAACGGCATCGCGGACATCATCAGGGGCATCGTCGGCACGCCGGCCGATGCGAACGCGGCGCCGGGCGCGAAGCCGGCGGCGCGGACGACAACGAAGACAACGAAAAGGAAAGGACCTGTACCGATGGCGAAGAAGGGCAAGAGCGTTCTGGTCGTGGGACTGGGCCGATTCGGCAGCGCGGTGGCCACCACGCTCGACGCGCTGGGGCAGGACGTGCTCGCCGTCGACAAGGATCCGGCGCTGGTGTCGCGCTGGTCGGCGCACATCCCCGTCGTCGAGGCCGACATGACCGACGTCGTGGCGATCGAGCAGATCGACGCCTCCCAGTTCGACACGGCCGTCGTCGCGATCGGCGACAGCGTCGAGGCGTCGGTCATCACGACCGGCAACCTGCTCGACGCGGGGGTGACCGACCTGTGGGCGAAGTCCGTGTCGATCCAGCACGCGCGCATCCTGCAGCGCATCGGCGCGCGCCACATCATCAACGCGGAGACCGACGCCGGCAAGCGCGTGGGCCACCTGGTCTCCGGCAACTATCTGGACTACATCGAGATCGAGGGCGCACACACCGTCGTCAAGATCCACACGCCCTCGCACGTGGTGGGGCACTCGATCGAGGACGCGCAGGTGCACGAACGCTACGGCATCACCGTGGTCGGCATCAAGTCACCGGGCAAGGAGTTCCAGTACGGCTCCAAGGAGCTCGTGATGCGCCGCAACGACGAACTCGTCATCATGGGCAAGGAGGACCAGATCGACAAGTTCATCCATGCCGAGCGGTAAAGCAAACGGCCCGGTGGGCCGTTTGTACGCTCGGCCGAGCGGCGACAGCCGTGAGGTAGGTCGAGTCTCGCCGAAGGCGAGTCGATAATTGCGGATCGAGCGGTACGTACGCTCGGCCGAGTCTCGCCGAAGGCGAGTCCCTACTTGCCGACGGTGGCGTACAGCAGCCATTCGGCGTTGCCGTGCGTGCCCTCGATGGGGCTCGGCGCGGTCGCCACGACCTTCAGGCCGTGTTCGCGCGCGCAGGCGACGACGTCGGCGAGCGCCCGCTCGCGCAGCGCCTCGCTCGCGACGATGCCGTGGCGGTCGAGTCCCTCTCGGCCGACCTCGAACTGCGGCTTGACGAGCAGCACGATCGCGGCCCCCGGCGCGGCGATGCGCGCGACGACCGGGATCACGTACGTCAGGGAGATGAACGACACGTCGGAGACGATCATCGCCGGTCGGTAGGGCAAGTCTTCTGCCTCGACGTCGCGGATGTTGACGCCGCTCATCTCGATGACGCGCGGGTCGTCCGCGACGCGCGGGTCGAGCTGGCCGTGGCCGACGTCGAGCGCGACGACGCGTGCGGCGCCGCGCCGCAGCAGCACCTGCGTGAAGCCGCCGGTGGAGGCGCCGATGTCGAGGCAGTCAAGACCCTCGGGGTCGGCCAGGCCGTCGGCGGCGAACCGGTCGAATGCGCCGACGAGCTTGTACGCGCCGCGTGAGACGTAGTCGTCGCCCTTGTCGACGACGATGCGCGTGTGCGCCGCGTCGCCGATCGCGAACGCGGGCTTGGTGACGACACGGCCGTTGACGGTGACCTTGCCGCCCTTGATGAGGCGCTGCGCCTTGGAGCGCGAATCGACCACTCCCCCGGCGACGAGCCACAGATCGAGCCGGTCGGGCATGTCGATCGTCTCGTCGTCGCAATCGATGATGTCGCTCATGCCGTCCTCACTTGCCGATCTCGTCGAGTTCGCGGCGCAGCGCGTCGAGCGCGCCGCCGAGCGCCTCGATGCGCTGTTCGTCGCTCATCGCGTCGAGCTGCGCGAGGGCGGGGAAACGCTCCTCGAGCGGCGTGCGGTTCGTCTCGTGCTCCACGTCCACGGCGGACTCCTTTACGGGATGATCGGGGGATGAATGCATAGTGATCGGCCCCCGTCGGGATGGCGGGGGCCGGATCGGCGCGGACGCCGCGTCACGGCGTCACAGCGTGAATTCGGGCAGGGCGACGGCGCTCATGTCCACGCCGGAGTCGGCGGCCTGCCATGCGGCGCACACGGCGGCGCGCATCGCGTTCACCGACGCGGCGTCGTCGACGGCCAGCGTGCCGGAGGCCGCGTCGAACGTGGCGGTCGCCCCGGCGCAGGACCAGCGGCCCCCGCCCAGATCGACGGGCTCGGGCATGGTCTCGGCCAGCGCGCGCAGGTCCGGCGCGATGTAGGTCGGTCGCAGGTGCGCGGGCGCGAGCATGAGCTCGTGCGGGTTCGTGACGCCCGTGAGGACCGCGAGCGAATCGTAGCCGCCGCGGTTGCCGGCCTCGATGTCGGTGTCGAGACGGTCGCCGATGGCGATCGACTCGTCCTTGGGCACGAGGTCCTGGCCCGCGGACGCGTTCAGCTCGCGCGCCTCGTCGTACATGTACGCCTCGGGCTTGCCGGCGGAGGCCACCGGTTCGACGCCGGTGGCGGCGATCACGGCGCGGATCATCGAACCGCATCCGGGCGCGATGCCGAGCTCGCGCGGGATGGTCAGGTCGCGGTTGGTCACGAAGTACGTGGCGCCGGCCTCGACAGCGAACGCGGCGTTGGCCATCATCTGCCACGTCATCTCGGGGAACCATCCCTGGATGACGGCGGCCGGGCGCGCCTCGGGGTCGTCGGTGACGACGAGTCCGGCGCGGGTGACCTCCTCGCGCAGGTGCTCGGCGCCGACGACCAGCACGGTCGAGCCGGCGGGCACGGCCTTGGCGACCATGCGCGCGGCCACGACCGACGAGGTGATGACCTGCCAGGGCTCGACGTCGAGGTCGAAGCCCTTGAGCTGGTCGGCCACGACCTGCTGGAAGCGCGACGAGTTGTTCGTCGTGTATTCGATGGTCATGCCGGCCCGTTCGGCCGCGCGGATGGAGTCGGCGGCGTGCTCGACCGGGTTCTTGCCGCGGTACACCACGCCGTCGAGGTCCAGCAGCGCGAGACGGTAGGCCTCGGCGAGCGGCTTCGAGGTGCCTTTGAGGAATCGCGTCATGCCGTGGCTCACGCCTCGGTCTCGGCGGACTCGGACTGCTCGCCCTCGGACGGTTCGGCGGACTCGGCCGGAGTCTCCTCGGATCCGGACTCGCCATCGTCTTCGCCCGGGGTCTCGCCCTCGGCCTCGGCGTGCTCCTCGACGGCCTCGGTCTCCTCGCTCTCCGGCTCGGCGTCGGACTCGGCGCCGTCGGCGGCCTCCTCGGCCGGGGCCTGGGTCTCGTCCTCGTCTGCCGGTTCGCCGTCGGCGGACTCGTCGTCATCGGACTCCTGCGGCGCATACTGCGCGTCGTCGTCGGTGATGCCGAGCTTCTCGAGGATCTCCGGATCCTCCAGCTGCTCGAGATCGTGGTCGATGACCACGTCGTCGCTCTCCTCGTCCTCGTCGAAGTCCGCGTACTGGTCCTCGAGCTTCTCGATCACCTGATCGAGATCGATGGCCTCGTCGTTGCGACCGGCCTCCTCGAGGAACAGCTGCTCGGCCTGCAGCGCACGCATGCGGTAGGCGCCGGGCAGACCCTTGGAGCGGCCGAGCGTGTGCACGATCTCGATGGCCTTGTCCCACAGCTCCAGATCGGCCAGCGCGCCGGCGTAGACGAGGAACATCTCGGCCTTGGACTCGCCGCGCAGCTGCTTGGCGTCGTCCGAGGCGGCGATTTCCACGGCCTTCTTCGGGTTGCCCAGACCGCGCTCGCAGTCGGCGATGAACGGCAGGTAGTCGGCGAAGCGGTTCATGCGGAACGCGGTGCGGAACTCGCGCAGGGCGAGCTTGTAGTCGCCCTTGCGGTAGGCGATGAAGGCCAGCGTCTCACGCGCGAAGTCGATGCGGGAGGCCTGCTTGGCGGCCCACTTGGCGTGCTCGAGCGCGGCGTCCGGATCCTCCTCGATGAGCGTGTAGGCGGCCAGGATGTGCAGGCCGATGTTCTCGGCGTGCTCCTTGGACAGGCCGCGCAGACGCTCGCGCTCGTCCTTGGACAGCATGGCCCACACGAGGCCCTTCGGCATCTTCGGCTCGTTCGGACGACGGTCGGTGTACGGGTTCTGCGAGGGGAAGCTCATCGTGCCGTCGGAGTTGCGGCGCGGACGGCTCATGTACTCGCTGCGCTTGTGCTCGCGGTACTCGCGCTTCTCCTCGTCGGTGAAGGAGCGGCGCTCGGTGTTGCGGTCCTCGCGGCGGTCGTCGCGCTGGTAGCGCGGGTTGCCGTTGCGCTCGCCGCGGAAGCCGCCGCGCTCGCCGCCCTGACGCGGACCCTTGTGGAAGTCGCGCCTCTCCTCGCCGTCCTTGTGGAAGTCCTTGCGGAAACCGCCCTTGCCGCCCTCGCGACGGTCACCGTCACGACGGTCGTCACGACGGAAGCCGCCGCGCTCGCCACCCTGACGCGGACCCTTGTGGAAGTCCTTGCGGAAGCCGCCGTCCTGACGCGGACCGCGGTGGAACTCGCGACGCTCCTCGCCCTCGCCGGCGCCCTCGCGACGGAAGTCGCGACGATCCTCGCCGTCCCTGTGGAAGTCCTTGCGGAAACCACCCTTGCCGCCGTCGCGACGGAAACCGCCGGAGGACTTGCCGTAGCCGCCGCGGCCGTTGCCGCGGAAGCCGCCGTCCTGACGCGGACCGCGGTGGAACTCGCGACGCTCGCCGCCCTCGCCGGCGCCCTCGCGACGGAAGTCGCGACGATCCTCGCCGTCCCTGTGGAAGTCCTTGCGGAAACCACCGTCCTTATGGAAGCCGCCCTTGCCGCCGGACTTGCCGTAGCCACCGCGCGAACCGCCGAACGACTTGCCGCCGTTGCCGCGCGGCTTGAATCCCTTGCCGCCGCGGCCGGACGGACGGCCCGAACCGGAGCCTCCGTGGCCGTAGCCGCCCTTGCGCCCGCCGAACGACTTGCCGGAACGCTCGTTGCCTTCTGCCATGTGTCATGCCTTTCTGATGAAGAACCTGAAAAAAGAATCGATGCGGTCCGGTGCCGTCGGTCGTGGCCCGGACCGCCTGTATGGATGCGCCATGCATGCGCCCGATCGGCGCGATGCCCGCCTGGCCGCTCAGTGCTTTTCGACGGCGCCGAGAGCCTTCTTGCCGCGACGGATCAACGCGAAGCGGCCCTGGAGGAAGTCGCCCTCGCCGAGCGTGGCCTCCTCGTCCTCGACGCGCTCGTTGTTGAGGTACACGCCGCCGGACTTGATCGCACGGCGCGCCTCGGACGCGGACTTGAACAGGCCGGCGGCCTGGGCCGCGTCGATCACTCGGTCGCCCTGGGCGACGGCCGGGAACACGTGCTCGCCGTTCTCGCCGACGACCTTGAAGCCGTCGAGCACGGACTCGAGCGTGGCCTCGTCGATCGCGTTCAGGTCGCCGCCGCGGCCGAACAGCGCGGCGGAGGCGTCGATCGCGGCCTGCGTCGCGGCCTCGCCGTGCACGAAGCTGGTGACCTCCCACGCGAGCGCCTTCTGCGCCTCGCGCCTGCCCGGATTGGTCTTCGACTCCTCGACCAGACGCTCGATCTCGGTCTTCGGCAGGAAGGTGAACGCCTTCAGGAGGCTTTCCATCTCCACGTCCGGGCGGTTGATCCAGAACTGGTAGAACTTGTACGGCGAGAGCATCGTCGGGTCGAGCCAGACGGCGTTGCCCTCCGACTTGCCGAACTTCTTGCCGCTCGCGTCGGTGATGATCGGGCTGGTGAAGACGTTGACGTCCACGCCGCGCACCTTGTGGATGAGGTCCAGGCCGGAGGTGAGGTTGCCCCACTGGTCGGAGCCGCCCAGCTCGAGCGTGCAGTGGTACTCGTCGTACAGATGGAGGAAGTCGTTGCCCTGCAGCACCTGGTAGCTGAACTCGGTGAAGGAGATGCCCTCCTCCGAGTTGAGGCGGCGGGCCACGGTGTCCTTGGCGAGCATCGTGCCGAGTCGGAAGTTCTTGCCGACGTCGCGCAGGAAGTCGATGACGCTCATCTGCGCGGTCCAGTCGTAGTTGGACACGAAGCGCACCGGGTTGTCGCCGTCCGTGACGAGGATGCCGCCGATCTGCTTCTTGAGGCGTTCGGCCCAGCCGGCCACGACGTCCTTCGGGTTGAGCGTGCGCTCGCCCGACTGGCGCGGGTCGCCGATCAGACCGGTGGCGCCGCCGACCAGGGCGATCGGGTGGTGGCCCGCCGCCTGCAGGTGGCGCATGTTGATGAGCTGGACGAGGTTGCCGATGTGCAGGGAGGCGGCCGTCGGGTCGAAACCGCAATAATAGGCGATCGGCTCTCCGTTCAATGCCTTCGCGAGTCGATCCCGGTCCGTGGACTGGGAAATCAACCCGCGCCATTCCAGTTCATCGAGCAGGGTGTCGAATCCCGCTTCTTTGAAATCGATGACGTGAGCCATAGCCGTTGTTTCTCCCTATCGAATTGTGGGCATAATGCGCCTTTCAGTTTCGCAGAGACGGCCGACAGTGCTAGCCGCGGCGGCGCAGCTGCTCGAACGCCTCGCGCAGCTGCTCGAGCGACTCGTTGTTGCGGCTGGCGCGCAGCCTCGGGAACGAGGCGATCATACGGCGCTGCTGGCGGCTGAACACGCTGCCGGCGGCCTCGCGCAGACGCATCATGAGCTCGGTCGACATCTCCCGACCGGAGCTGAGGCCGGAATGCAGGGATTCGCCGACCTTCTCGCCCACCCTGCCAGGCACGCCGCCGAACGCGTCGGAGGCGGCCGACGCGACGCCGGCGACGCCGGTCGCGACGCCTCCGGCGAGTCCGGTTGCGCCGTCCACCACGTCGCCGACCCGCTCGCGCATCGCGTCGCCGTACTTCGCGGCGATCGCGCGGAACTGCTCGAGGCTCTCCTCGAAGTGCACGATGCCGACCACGGTGACGATCGTGTCGACGACGGTCGCGGCGAACAGCGTCACGAACAGCCAGTGGACCGCGACGAGCGGGATCATGGCGGTGACGCGGGCGACCTCGGGCTGGACGACGTCGACGATCACGACGCCGCCGACGCCGAAGACCAGCGCGCCGAGCAGGCAGATGCGGCCGTTGAGGTTGAAGCGGAAGTGGGAGTAGTCCCACCAGCGCGCGTGGAACAGCCGCTCCATCGCCCACGAGGTGAAGTATTCGAGGACGCACGCGCCCACCGCGGAGACGAGGAACAGGACGAGCGGGTTGGAGATCCCGCCCAGCAGGACGACGGCCATCACCGCGCCGGTGCCGTAGATCGGGCACAGCGGCCCGTTGAGGAAACCGCGGTTGACCGGGCGCCGCTGCTGGACGGAGACGAGGATCGACTCGTACACCCAGCCGCAGAAGCTGTAGAACAGGAACCACAGGAACAGGTATTCGACGATGATCGGCATGACGGCGCCCCTCCCCTATCGTCGATCCGCGGCCGCGGCGTCGAGCGGCACCTCGCCCTTGCGGAAGCGGTCCGGCGAGAACGTCTCGCGCGTGGCGGACAGCTTGTCGGCGGCGGTGACGAGCCAGCCCTCGATGTAGCGCGGCGGCGTGGTGGTCATCGGGAACATGTGGTTGGCGATCGAGTCGCGTTCGATCGCGTTGAGGCGGAAGTCGGCGAGGGCGTTGCGCAGCGCGGCGCCGCCGTGGGTGAAGCCGTGCAGGCGGTGCACGCCGTCGTCCCAGTCGTGCCAGTCGTACAGGAAGTAGTCGTGCAGCAGCGCGGCGCGGATCAGCGACTTGAGGTCGACGCGCCGCCACAGGTGGGCGCGGTCGGCGAGCCATACCGCGAGACACGCCACGCGGATGGAGTGAGCGAACGTGGAGACGTTGCCGTGCTGGTAGCAGCGCCGTTCGATCTGCATGTGCTCGTGTTCGATGACCTCGCGGCCGTGCGTGGCGACCAGTTGCTGGATCTGCGTGCGTGTGAGCAGACGTGACACGATGTTTTCGTCCTTAGGGTTTCCGCGGATATGTGGGATTCGTCGGAATCGATGGTAGGACGCGCACGTTTCCCGCGTCATCATCCGCGGGGACGATTCACCGAATCATGACGTCCGGCCGGAGCCCCGCCGCTCCAGATAGGCGCGGTAGGCGCGGAAGCCGCCCTCGAGGCTCGCCACGTCGTAGCCGCGGTCGGCGAGGATCTCGGCGACCTCCTCGCTCCACCACCCCTCGGTGCAGTAGACGACGACGCGTCGGCTCGTCGGCACGGTCCTCAGGACCCGGGCCAGCGGGTCGAGCGGCGCGTTGACGGCGCCATCGATCGGATGCGCGGCCACGTCGGCCGGCTCGCGCAGGTCGAGCAGCGTGACCTCGCTGCGGTCGAGTGCGTCGAATTCGGCCGGGGTGATGCGCCGGAACGTCGGTTCGGCGCCGGTTCCGGGCGCGTCGAGCCCCTGGATGTCGAGTGCGATCGGCATGTCTGATTCCCCCTTCGTTCGGTTCGGGGCCCCGCGCGTCTCCCGTCGGGGTACCGGAATGTGTTCGGGCTCCGCGCGTCAGATCGCGCAGGCCGGCTGGATGTAGCGGTCCGGGTCGAGCGTGGTGATCGTCGGCGTCTCGCCGCACACCGGGCAGTCCGGCACGCGGGTCGGCAGCGGCACGCGGCGCACGTTCATGGTCAGCGCGTCGACGGTGAGCATGCGCGCGACGAGCGGTTCGCCGACGCCGATGATGAGCTTGAGCGCCTCGGTCGCCTCGAGGCTGCCGATCACGCCGACGACCGCGCCGAGCACGCCCGCCTCGCGGCACGTCGGCACCTCGCCGGCGGCCGGCATGTCGCGGAAGACGCAGCGGTAGCAGGGCCCCTCGCCCGGCACGACGGTCATCACCTGTCCGGCGAACCCGACGACGCCCGCGTGGACGAACGGCTTGCCGGCGAGTACGCAGGCGTCGTTGATGAGGAACTTGGCGGCGAAGTTGTCGGTCGCGTCGATCACCAGGTCGTATCGCGCGATGAGGTCCGCGATGTCGCCGGCGTCGACCGGCCCGTCGTGGGTCTCGACCTCGACGTCCGGGTTCAGGGCGCGGATCGACGCGGCCGCCGATTCGGCCTTCGGCCTCCCGACGTCCGCCGTGGCGTGGATGATCTGGCGCTGCAGGTTGCTCGGGTCCACGACGTCGCCGTCGACGACGCCGATGCGCCCCACGCCGGCGGCGGCCAGGTACAGCGCCGCCGGCGAGCCGAGGCCGCCCGCGCCGATGATGAGCACGCTCGAGGCGAGCAGGCGCTTCTGCCCCCTGACACCGACGCCGCGCAGGATCAGATGGCGGGAGTACCGTTCGAGCTGTTCGTCGGTGAGGGCCGTCATCAGTGCAGGTACCCCGTGGTCGGGCTGGAGGGCACGGCGTGCCCCTCGGTCACCTTGCCGAGCCCGGACAGGTAGGCGGCGCGGCCGGCGTCGATCGCGTGCCTGAACGCCTCGGCCATGAGCGGGATGTTACCGGCGGAGGCGACGGCCGTGTACGCCATGACCGCGTCGGCGCCCATCTCCATCGCGTCACACGCCTGGCTGGGCCGGCCGATGCCGGCGTCGATGATGACCGGCACGTTGGCGTTGGCGATGATGATCTCGATGAAGTCGCGCATCCTCAGGCCCATGTTGGAGCCGATCAGCGAGCCGAGCGGCATGACGGCGGCCGCGCCGGCCTCCTCGAGCTGACGCGCGGCGATCGGGTCGGGGAACATGTACGGCATGACGACGAACCCCTCCCCGGCGAGCATCTCGGTGGCGCGGATGGTCTCGGCGTTGTCCGGCAGGAGGTACTTGGTCTCGTGCTCGATCTCGACCTTGACGAAGTCGGTGTGGCACACCTCGCGGGCGAGCCGGGCGATGCGCACGGCCTCCTCGGCGTTGCGCGCGCCGGACGTGTTCGGCAGCAGGGTGATGCCCTCGGGGATGTAGTCGAGCACGCTGTTCTCGGTGGTGGTCGCGCGGCGCAGCGCCATCGTAACGATCTCGGTGCCGGCGTGCTCGACGGTGGCCTTGATGAGGTTCAGGTCATAGCGGCCGGATCCGAGAATGAAGCGCGAGTGGAACTCGTGGCCGCCGAGGTTGAGAGGCTTGTCCTCGACCGGCAGGATCGGCGCGGCGGTGCCGACCGGGTTGACGACCGCCGGCTGGGGCGGCAGCGGGGTGGCGTCGACGGACGCCTCGGTGACCGGGGTGATGGTGCTCATGATGGGTTCCCTTCCCTAGGGTGTGCGAATGTGGTGGTATGCGCGTGTGCGGATGATGGTGCGGCGTGTCGCCGCGGGTGCGTGGCGTGCACGCGGTGCGGGTGCGGCGCGTTCCGACCGCGCGGTCAGCCGCCCTGCACGAACTGGACGATCTCCAGCACGGCCTGGTCGTCGAGCATCGCCTCGGCGCGGGCGGCGCGCGGCACGATCTCGCCGTTGAGCTCGATGGCGACGCGCTCGGCCCGGTAGCCGTGCGTCTCCAGATAGTCGGCGACGCTGACCGGCGCCTCCAACGTGACGTGTTCGCCGTTGACCTGCATGGGCGGTTCTCCCTTCCTGACGAAAAAGGGCACACGAATGCAAGCCGTACCCTAAGTGGTGCGCCCATTCATGTGCCCTGACATGCGACCATCGCGTTTCCCCGCCGTGCGGTCGGACGAGTAACGGCCGTACCACGGATGCCTGCGATGGCTGAATTATCCATACGGAACGGTACCGGTCGACTCCCGGACGACTTGGAAAGGAAATCCCAAAACGACAACGATTCCTTACGGCGGCATGACCCGCGTCAAGTTCCCCGGTCGAAGCTCTCGCTTCCTCTCAGCCTTGCGGCTCCCGTTCGTTATGAGGCCCAGCGTACGCCATCGTGGTGACATGGGGCGGACACGGACCGATGCGGCGGGAAGGCGAGTCGGCCGGATAGTCGGCCGGATACGGGAACGGCCCCTCCCGCGCATCGCGGAAGGGGCCGTCATGAGTATCCAAGGGCGGAAGACGCGGAGACCCGGGGTCCCACGCGCCGAACCGTCAGAACGTGCCGGGCGCCTTGTAGGCGGAGCCGTCGGAGGTGGAGTCGGCGAAGACCTTGAGCTCCTCGAGCTCGCGCTTGGCGTCGGCGATCTGCTCGCGCACGCGGCCGTAGGCGGTGCCGCCCTTGCCGTTGCGGGAGTCGACCGAGCCGTGGCTGGAGAGCACCTCGCGCACGCCCGGGGCCTTGTCGGCCGGCAGGAACGCGGCGAACGTGGAGACGAAGTCCTCGTCCGTGAGGTCCCACAGCTCCTGGCCGCGGCCCTCGGCGAGCTTGACGCACGCGCCGGAGAGCTCGTGGGCGTGGCGGAACGGCACGCCGTTCTTGACGAGCCATTCGGCGATGTCGGTGGCGAGGGCGAAGCCGGTCGGGGCCTCGGCCTCGAGGCGGTCGGCGTCGAAGCGCATGGTCTCGACCATGCCGATGAAGGCGGGCAGCAGCACCTCGAGCGTGTCGACCTGGTCGAACACGGCCTCCTTGTCCTCCTGCAGGTCGCGCGCGTACGCGGTCGGCAGGCCCTTGAGGGTGGCGAGGAGCCCTGTGAGATCGCCGATGAGGCGGCCGGACTTGCCGCGCGCCAGCTCGGCGATGTCCGGGTTCTTCTTCTGCGGCATGATCGAGGAGCCGGTGGAGTAGGCGTCGTCGAGCTTGACGAACGCGAACTCCTGCGTGTTCCAGATGATGATCTCCTCGCTCAGGCGGGAGATGTCGACGCCGGTCATCGCGGCGACGAACGCGAACTCGGCGACGAGGTCGCGCGAGGCGGTGCCGTCGATGGAGTTGTCGGTCACGCGGGCGAAGCCGAGCTCGCGGGCGACGGCCTCCGGGTCGAGGCCGAGCGTGTTGCCGGCGAGCGCGCCGGAGCCGTACGGGGAGGCGTTGATGCGCTTGTCCCAGTCGACGAGGCGTTCGACGTCGCGCAGCAGCGGCCAGGCGTGGGCCATGAGCTGGTGGGCGAGCAGGACGGGCTGGGCGTGCTGCATGTGGGTGCGGCCCGGCATGACGGTGCGGCCGGCCTTCTCGCTCTGGGCGATGAGGGCGTTCACGAGCTCGAGCAGGAGCTTGGCGATGACACGGGAGTGGCGGCGCAGCCACATGCGGATGAGGCATGCGATCTGGTCGTTGCGGGAGCGGCCGGCCCTGAGCTTGCCGCCGAGCTCGTCGCCGGCGATGTCGATCAGTCCGCGCTCGAGGGCGGTGGCCTCGTCCTCGTCGTCCTCGATCGGGGCGAAGGAGCCGTCGTCGACGTGGCGCTGCAGGGTGTCGAGCGCGTCCTCCATGCGCTTGAGCTCGTCGGCGGTGAGGAGTCCGGCGCGGCCCAGGGCGCGCGCGTGGGCGCGGGAGCCGGCGATGTCGTCGTCGGCGAGACGCCAGTCGAACTGGGTGGACTTGGACAGACGGGCGAGCGCCGCGGACGGGCCGGAGGTGAAGCGGCCGCCCCACAGGGCGAGATGTTCGGTGTTCTCAGCCATTCGTTTCTCCTTGGAGTGTGTTGAAACCCTTGGGAATGGTGGGCTTGCATGCGATTTCAGACCGTATGCCAGCCTATCAGCGTTGGGCTACATCGTCGGGGGCGATGTCGGGCCGGAGGCCTCCCCCGAATATGACGAAGCCCCTCTCCGAACGGGAAAGGGGCTTGGGTCGGTATGGACCTATCGGTGGCTACCGGGGCCGGATCACTCGACGGTGTTGCTCGGGACCTCGATGCCGTTGCCGAACTTGACGTCGCGGGCGGCGGCGACGCGGCTCGGCAGGCCGTAGATGTCGATGAAGCCGTTGGAGGACTTCGAATCGAAGCTGTCGCCGGAGTCGTAGGTGGCGAGGCTGTAGTCGTACAGCGAGCTGTCGGAGCGACGGCCGGTGACGACCGCGCGGCCGCCGTGCAGGATCATGCGGATCTCGCCGGAGACGTACTTCTGGGTGTCCTCGATGAAGGCGTTGAGGGACTGGGTGGCCGGGGAGAACCACTGCGCATCGTAGACCAGCTCGCCCCAGCGCTTGTCGATGTCGCGCTTGATGCGGTGCTGCTCGCGCTCGAGGCAGCAGTTCTCGAGCTCCTGGTGCGCGGTGATGAGGGCCACGGCGCCCGGGGCCTCGTACAGCTCGCGGGACTTGATGCCGACCAGACGGTCCTCGATGAGGTCGATGCGGCCGATGCCCTGGGCGCCGGCGCGGCGGTTCATCTCCTCGATGGCCTGCAGCGGGGTGACGTCGCGGCCGTCGATCTTGACCGGGATGCCCTGCTTGAACTCGATGACGACCTCGTCCTCGACCGGCGGGAACGCCGGGTCGTCGGTGTAGGAGTAGCAGTCCTTGGTCGGGCCGTTCCACGGATCCTCGAGGAAGCCGGTCTCGATGGCGCGGCCCCACACGTTCTGGTCGATGGAGTACGGGGACTTCTCGGTCTGGGTGATCGGCAGCTTGTGCTCCTTGGCGAACGCGATCTCGACGTCGCGGGTCAGGGCCAGGTCGCGGATCGGGCTGATGGCCTTGAGGGTCGGGTCGATGGAGGCGATGGACACCTCGAAGCGGACCTGGTCGTTGCCCTTGCCGGTGCAGCCGTGGGAGATCGTGTAGGCGCCGAACTGGTGGGCGGCACGCACGAGGTGCTTGGAGATCAGCGGACGGGAGATGGCGGAGACGAGCGGGTAGACGCCCTCGTACATCGCGTTGGCCTTGAGGGCCTTCATGCAGTACTCGTTGGCGAACTCGTCGCGCGCGTCGACGACATAGGACTCGACGGCGCCGCAGGCGAGGGCGCGCTGCTTGATGGTCTCGAGGCTCTCGCCGCCCTGACCGACGTCGAGGGAGACGGCGACGACGTCCTTGCCGGTGCGCTCCTTGAGGTACGAGATCGCGACGGAGGTGTCGAGGCCACCGGAGTAGGCCAGAACGATACGGTTGTTGTCTGCCATGGAATGCCTTTCTTCAAAAACAAACTGACGCAAGTATATACAGAAGTCCGTATATTTATGCATCGCCGGCGCGGCGCGTCTTGCGATGCGGTCGGCCGGGCCGCGACCTCACTTCGAGGCCAGCGCGAGCAGCCAGTCGGCGCGCCTCGCGGCGGCATCGTCGTCGGGGCAGATCACCATCACGGTGTCGTCGCCGGCGATGGTGCCGAGGATGCCCTCGACCGGCTGCTTGTCGATGACGGAGGCCACGTACTGCGCGGCGCCGGACGGCGTGTGCACGACGATGAGGTTCCTCGCGGCGGCCACGGACGTGACCAGACCGGAGAGCACGCGGGACATCTGCGACTCGACCTTGGTGGAGTCGGGCTGCTCGTCGAGCGCGCCGCGCCCGACGGCGTAGGCCATCGTGCCGTCGGGCAGACGCTTCTTGAACGCGTTCATCTCGTCGAGATCACGGCTCAGCGTCGCCTGCGTGACGGCGATGCCCTGGTCGGCGAGGATCGCCGAGAGCTGCGACTGCGAGGTGACGGTGTGGTTGGTCAGTGCCTCCTCGATGGCGCTCAGCCGTGCCGCGCGGGTCGCCGGACGCTGCAGGGAGGCCCTGGAATCGCTCATGCCAGCAGGCTTTCGTCGCCGCGGGCCTTGCCGGTCAGCCAGGTCAGCAGCGCCTTCTGCGCATGCAGACGGTTCTCGGCCTCGTCCCACACGACCGACTGCGGGCCGTCGATCACCTCGGAGGTGACCTCCTTGCCGCGGTAGGCGGGCAGGCAGTGCTGGAACAGCGCGTCGGGCTTGGCGAGGGCCATGAGCTCGGCGTTGACCTGGTAGTGCCAGAACGGCTTGGAGCGGATCGCGTACTCGGCCTCCTCGCCCATCGACACCCACGTGTCGGTGAACACGCAGTCGGCGTCCTTGACGGCCTCCCTCGCGTCGGTGGTCACGAGGATCGAGCCGCCGTTCTCGGCCGCGATCGCCTCCGCGTCCGCGACGATGTCCGGGCGCGGCAGGTATCCCTGCGGGCCGGCGACGCGCACGTTCATGCCGGCGACGGCGCCGCCGAGCAGGTACGAGTTGGACATGTTGTTGGCCGCGTCGCCCACGTAGGCGATGGTCTGGTTCTTCAGGTTGTCGACGCCGCCGCGGTGCTCGGAGATCGTCTGGAAGTCGGCGAGGATCTGGCAGGGGTGGAAGTCGTCGGTCAGCGCGTTGACCACCGGGTGGGTGGAGTAGCGGGCCATCTCCTCGACGCGGTCCTGGCCGAAGGTGCGCCACACCACGCCGTAGGCCATGCGGTCGAGCACGCGGGCGGTGTCGGCGACCGGCTCGCCGCGGCCCAGCTGGGAGCCGGACTTGTCGATGACCAGCGGGTAGCCGCCGAGCTCGGCGACGCCGATGGAGAAGCTGGAGCGGGTGCGGGTCGACGGCTTGTCGAACAGCACGGCGACGGCCTGCGGGCCGGCGAACGGCTGCTTGTAGAAGCGGTCCTTGTGGAACTTGATGGCGAGCTCGAGGACCTGCTTCTGCTCCTCGTGGTTCAGGTCGTCGTCGCGCAGCATGTGGCGCAGTTCGGGGGTCATGGTTGTGTCCTTCTTTTCTTCCGGTTCTGCCGGGATGGATCAGTCGTTGGGAAGGTCCGCCGGGACGGCCTTGAGGATGGCGAGCGCGTCGTCGACGTCCTGTTCGGAGACGATCAGCGGCGGCGCGAAGCGCAGGGCGTCGGCGCGCACGGCGTTGACGATGAGGCCGTGCTCGAGGCACCAGTTCATCACGGCGTGGGCGCACGGGTGGGACAGCTCGACCGCGTCGAGCAGGCCGCGACCGCGCACGGAGACGTACAGCGGGTTGCCCGTGGCCATGAGCCCATCGCGCAGCTGGCGGCCGCGCTCCTCGGCGTTGGCGACCAGCCCGTCCTGCTCGATCACGTCGAGCGTGGCGAGGGCGGCGGCCGCGCCGAGCGGGTTGCCGGCGAAGGTCGAGCCGTGGGAGCCCGGGGTGAACAGCGCGGAGAGCTTCGAGCCGAAGGCGATCATGCCGCCCATCGGGAAGCCGCCGGCCACGCCCTTGGCGAAGGTGACCATATCCGGCGTGATGCCGCCGGAGAGGTCCTCGCGCTGGAACGCGAACCACGATCCGGTGCGGCCGATGCCGGTCTGCACCTCGTCGATGATGAGCAGCGCGTGGTTGATGTCGCACATCTGGCGCACCTGGCGCACGTAGTCGGCGCCCAGCGGCCTGACGCCGGCCTCGCCCTGGATGAGCTCCATGATGACGGCGGCGACCGGGCCCTTGCCGTAGTGGCCGACGCCGGTCTCGCTGAACGCCTCGTACAGGGCGACCGGGTCGCCGGCCTTGACGAACTGGATGTTCGGCACGAGCGGGTCGAACGGCTTGCGGATGGCCGGCTTCCACGTGGCGGACAGCGCGCCGAGCGTGCGGCCGTGGAAGCCGTTGGTCATGGCGATGATGCGCGCGGGCTTGCCGCCGATCGACGGCGAGGCGCCCGGCAGCGTGCGGCCGTAGAGCTTGGCGAGCTTCAGGGCGGCCTCGTTGCCTTCGGCGCCGGAGTTGCCGAAGTACACGTGGGAGCCCTCGGGGGCGCCGGCGAGCCTGACGAGCCTGGAGGCGAGCTCGATCTGCGGCTCGGTGGCGAAGTAGTTGCTCGTGTGGGCGACCTTCGCGGCCTGGTCGGCGACGGCCTTGACCCACCTGGGGTGGGCGTAGCCGAGCGAGTTGACGGCGATGCCGGCGAGGAAGTCGAGGTATTCGTTGCCGTCGACGTCCCAGATGCGGGTGCCCTGGCCGTGGTCCATCACGCGCAGCGGCGTGCCGAACACGTTCATGTGGACCTGGGAGTACTCCCCCAGCCACTTCGAGTCCTCGGGGCCGAGCGTTTCCTTGGTGGTCTCAGTAGACATAGGAGCTCCTCATCTCGATGCCGTCCTCGGGCACGACCATGGTGCCGATGCCGGCGGAAGTGAATATCTCGTTCAGGATGGAGTGCGGCTTGCGGCCGTCGATGATGTGCGCCTGGGGCACGCCGCCGTCGATGGCGCGCACGCACGCCTCCATCTTCGGGCGCATGCCGGATTCGAGGTCGGGCAGCATGTCGCGCAGGTTCTCGACGCCGATGCGGCCGATCAGCGAGTTGCGGTCGGGCCAGTCGGCGTACAGGCCGTCGACGTCGGTGAGGATCACGAGCTTGTGCGCGCCGACGGCGGCGGCGAGCGCGGCCGCGGCGGAGTCGGCGTTCACGTTGAGCACCTCGGTGGCGTCGTCCTCGTTCGGTGCGACGGACGAGACGACCGGGATGCGCCCGGCGTTGACGAGGTCCTCGACGGCGGACGCGTCGACGGACACCACGTCGCCGACCAAGCCGATGTCGGTGGCCTTGCCGTCGATGACGGGCTTGCGCTGCATGGCGGAGAACAGGCCGCCGTCCTCGCCGGAGAGTCCCACGGCGAGCGGGCCGTGCGCGTTGATCAGGCCGACGAGCTCGCGCGAGACCTTGCCGGTGAGGACCATGCGCACGACGTCCATCGCCTCGGGCGTGGTGACGCGCAGGCCGCCCTTGAACTCGGACTTGATGCCGAGGGCCTTGAGCATCTGCGAGATCTGCGGGCCGCCGCCGTGCACGACGATCGGGTGCAGTCCCACCTGGCGCAGGAACACCATGTCCTCCGCGAAGCACTGCTTGAGATGCTCGTCGATCATCGCGTTGCCGCCGTACTTGACGACGATGCGCTGCCCGGCGAACTCCTCGAGCCACGGCAGGGCCTCGATGAGCACCTCCGCCTTCTGGTCGGCGCGCAGGTCCGTATGCACGTCGAAATGGAATCCGGGTCCCTTCAGTTCAGTAGCCATACGCTTCTTTCAGCTTTCGTAGTCCGCGTTGATGTGGACGTATTCGTGGGTGAGGTCGTCGGTCCAGACGGTCGCCTCGGCGTCGCCGGCGTTGAGGTCGATGTCGATGTGGACCTCGCGCGGGGTCATGTCGACCTCCGAGCGGTCGCGTCCGGCGCCGCCGTGCTCGCAGATGCGCACGCCGTTGACGTCGACGGTCACCTTGTTCGGGTCGTACGGGGCGACCTCGGGCGGCACGGTGCCGAGCGAGGAGACGATGCGGCCCCAGTTCGGGTCGTTGCCGGAGATCGCGCACTTGAGCAGGTTCGACGCGGCGACGGCGCGCCCGCAGGCGAGCGCGGCGTCCTCGGTGGTGGCGCCGGTGACGGCGATGCGGATGTCATGGCTCGCGCCCTCGCCGTCGCCGATGATCTGGCGCGCGAGCGAGGCGCAGGCGTCCTTGACCAGTGCGTTGAACTCGTCCTTGTCGGGTTCGACGCCGCTGGCGCCGGAGGCGAGCAGCAGGACGGTGTCGTTGGTGGACATGCAGCCGTCCACGTCGATGCGGTTGAACGAGTGCTCGGCGGCGTTGGTCAGGGCGGCCTGCATCTGGCCGGGGGTGACGACCGCGTCGGTGGTGATGACGCACAGCATGGTGGCCAGCTGCGGGGCGATCATGCCCGAGCCCTTGACCATGCCGCCGATGCGCCAGCCGGCCTTGCTTTCGAGCGTGACGGTCTTCGGCTTGGTGTCGGTGGTCATGATGGCGTGCGACGCGTCGGCGCCGGCCTCGGGGGTGGCGGCGAGCGCGTCGTGGGCGGCCTGCGCGCCGGAGAGCACGTTGTCGAGCGGCAGCAGCTCGCCGATGAGTCCGGTGGAGCACACGGCGATGTCCTCGCTCTTGGCGCCGACGAGTTCGGCGACCTTCTCGGCGGTGGCCTTGGACTGCGCGTAGCCGGCCTCGCCGGTGCACGCGTTGGCGCCGCCGGAGTTGAGGATCACGGCCTTGATGTGGCCGTCGGCGACCTGCGCGCGCGACCACTGCACGGGCGCGGCGCAGAAGCGGTTCGAGGTGAGCACGCCCGCGGCCGCGTCGAGCGGTCCGTTGTTGACGACGAGTGCGAGGTCCTTCTTGCCTTCGACGGCGGAAATGCCCGCCGCGACTCCGGCGGCGGAGAACCCTTGTGCGAATGTGACGCTCACGGTGCGACTCCGATCTTGGTGAGGCCCTGGTCCTCGGGCAGACCCAGGGCGATGTTCAGTGACTGGACGGCCTGGCCGGCGGTGCCGCGGTTGAGGTTGTCGATGGCGGCGAACGCGATGATGCGGCCCGCGCGGCGGTCGGTGACGACCTGGATGTGCGCGGCGTTCGAGCCGATGATGTTGCCGGTGGCGGGCAGGGTGCCCTCGGGCAGCAGGACCATGAAGTCCTGGTCCTCGTAGGCCCTGGTCCACACCGCGCGGATCTCCTCGTCGCTCATCGCGGCGGCCTTGTCGGTCATCCTCGCGGAGACGGTGGCGAGGATGCCGCGCGACATCGGGGCGAGGACTGGGGTGAAGCCGAGCGTGAACTCGGAGGCGGCCGAGGCCGGTTCGCCCGCGGCGTGCGCGAGGTTCTGCAGGATCTCGGGGATGTGGCGGTGCGTGCCGCCGACGCCGTACGGCAGGGCGCTTCCGAGCGCCTCGGCGGCGAGCAGGTTCGTGCGCTTCAAGTTCTTGCCGGCGCCGGAGTAGCCGACGACGAGGTCGGCGACGAGGTCCGTGCGCTCGACGAGCCCCTCGGCGACGGCGGGCTGGATGGCCAGCGTGGTCGCGGTCACGTTGCAGCCGGGGCCGGCGATGCGCTTGACGCCGGGCAGGGCCGCGCGCTGGCGCGTGTAGTCGCCGTGGGCGTCCTTGCCGGTGATGAGCTCGGGCATGCCGTAGGTCCAGTGCTCGTAGAAGTCACCGCCGTAGAAGTCGTCCCACGCGCTTTTCTCCTCGAGCCTGTGGTCGGCGCCCAGGTCGACGACGACCGCGTCCGGGTCGAGCTGCGCGGCGAGCCTGCCGGAGGCGCCGTGGGGCAGGGCCAGGATGATCACGTCATGACCGTTGAGGACCTCGGGGGTGGTGTCCTCGACGGTCAGGTCGGCCAGCTGCGGGATGTGCGGCATGTGCTTGCCGAGCCTGTCACCCACCGAGGAATGCCCGGCGACGCACGTCACCTCGAAATCCGGGTGGGCCGCCAGAATGCGCAGCGCCTCACCACCTGCATAGCCCGTGGCACCCGCCACGGCCACCGTATACTTCGCCATATCACGTCCTTATCAAACAAGACAACAAGCACGAGTATACGCACCTATGCAGACTCCTGCATAATTATGCAGTCGCGTGTTTCACAGTGTGGCTCACGCCGACATCGAGTCGCCGGAGGAGCTTCCGGAGCCGCCGCCCATGCCGTACATGTTGAGCAGGTCGGTATAGAGGTCGGAGACGGACATGCCGTTGAGCCACATCCAGATCTGCACGCCGGTGGTGATCACGTTGATGACGATGGCGGCGATGGCCAGCCCCTTGCCCTTCATATGGAAGACGCTCGTGCGCCACAGGGACGCGGCGCCCATGATCGCGGGCAGCACCGGCACGGAGAAGATCAGCGCGAAGACGAACGAGATGATCGCGTAGGAGTCCCATCGCCCGTAGAGCGGGTTCTGGTTGGGGTCGTTGACGTCGATGCCGTAGATGTAGCGCGGCACGTGGCCGTCGGGCCGGTTCGCGTTCGTGCCGTTGCCGTACGGCTGGTTCGACTGCGCGTACGGGTTGTACGGGCCGGCGTTGGGATTGGCACCGGGCTGGCCGTACGGCTGCCCCTGCATGCCCGGGTATCCGCCCGGATTGTACTGGTTGTATCCGCCGTAGGAGTTGGCTGGGTTGACGGGCGTCCCCTGAGGCGCGCCGGCCTGGGGTTGCCCGCCGTTCGCCGTCGTCTTCGGATCGGGGTCGGGCGCACCGTAGAGGTACGGGTTGTAGTTCGGCCCGAACTGGCTGCGCATCGCGCCGTAGTCGAGGTTCGCGTACTGGCCGTACGCCGGCTGGGACTGCGGCTGGGATTCGGACGCCGTGCCGCCGGCAGCGGCGGCCGACGGTCCGGCAGGGGCCGGGGTGGACGCGGCCGGCGCGGGACCCGACGCGCCCGGCCCAGCCGTGTTGCCCCCGTTCGGCTCGACGGGGCTATTCGGCTGCTGTTCGGGTGCGGTCATCGGGTTCCTTTCGTACGACGTGCGGGTTGACGCTTTCCATCCCCAGCTTACGCGTAGGGGGACGTCTTTCGACGTCCCCCATCTCATATCACGCTCAGCGCTGATCGTCCGCCCGGAACCGGTCGGGCGGACGCGACCATGCGCTCACGCGGTTCACGCGCGCAGCTGGGCTCCCAGCTCGGCGGCCTTGTCGATGATGGCCTTGCGGATCGCCTCGCTGTCCTCGGCGGACAGCGTCTTGTCGGGCGAGCGGAAGACCACGGCGAACGCGAGGGACTTCTTGCCCTCGCCGAGCGCCTCGCCGGTGAACACGTCGAACAGCTCGATCGACTCGAGGTTCGCGCCGGCGGCCTCACGCACCACGGCCTCGAGCTGGGCGGCGGTCACCGTGTCGTTCACGGTGAAGGCGAGGTCCTGCTTGACCGGCGGGAACGTGGAGATCGGCTTGGCCTGCACCGGCTTGCCGTCCAGCGTGGAGAACAGCGCGGTGAGGTTGAGCTCGAACGCGGCGGAGTGCTCGGGGAAGCCGAGCGCCTCGTTGACGTGCGGGTGCAGCTCGCCGATGAGGCCGACGAACAGGTCTCCGACCTTGACGTTCGCGAAGCGGCCCGGATGCCACTGGGCGGGCACGTCGGCGGCGGACGGCTGCTCGAGCGAGATCTTGGCGCCGAGACGCTCGGCGATGCGGCGCACGGCCTCGACGGCGTCGGACCAGTCGACCGGACGCTTGTCGCCCATCCAGCCGGAGTCCACGGCCAGACCGGTCAGGATGCCGGCGACGTGGTCGGGCTGGTCCGGCAGGCCGGCGTCGAGCGCGGCGAGCTGCTCGTCGGTCGGCTTGACGCCGCCGGGCAGGGCCGGGATGGCGGGCGCGTCCGGGTTCCACAGGTAGACGTGGCCCAGCTCGTACAGGCTCACGTTCTCGATGCCGCGGCGGATGTTGCGCTGCACGGTCGTGGCGAGCGTCGGCAGGATGTGGCGGCGCAGGAACGGACGGTCGCCGTAGAGCGGGTTGGCGATCTCGACGCTGACCTTCTTGGTGGCCTCCGCGTCGTAGCCGAACGCCTTGTAGTCGGCGTCGCCCACGAACGGGTAGCTCAGCGCCTCCACCATGCCGTACTCGGCCAGCTCGTCGGCCACACGGCGGCGGCGCAGCTGGTCCGGGGTCAGGCCCACGAGGCCCTCGACCGGGGCCGGCGGGACGGTCACCGGGATCTCGTCGTAGCCGACGAGACGGGCGACCTCCTCGACCAGGTCGCACGGCTCGTTCAGGTCCGGGCGCCAGGTCGGTGGGGTGACGGAGAACTCGCCGTTGCCGCCGCCGGCGACCTTGCAGCCGATGTCGGTGAGGATGTCGGAGATCTGGTTGATCGGGGTGTCGAGGCCCGCGACGCGCTTGACCTCGGCGGCCTTGAAGTGGATGGCCTTGCGGCGCGTGGTGTTGTTCACGTCGGTCGGACGGTCGCTCGGTTCGCCGTCGCCGTACTTGACCAGCAGGTCGGCGGCCATCTGCGCGGCGGCCGGCTGCAGCTGGTAGTCGACGCCGCGCTCGAAGCGACGGGACGCCTCGGACGGGGTCTTGTGGCGGCGGGCGGAGCGGGCGATCGACACCTGGTCGAAGTGCGCGGCCTCGAGCAGGATGTTCTTCGTCTCGGAGGTGACCTCGCCGTACAGGCCGCCCATCACGCCGGCCAGACCGATGATGCGCGAGGAGCGCTCGCCGTTCGGCGAATCGGTGATGAGCAGGTCCTCGACGCTCAGATCGTGCTCCTTGCCGTCGAGGGTGGTGAGCTTCTCGCCCTCGTGGGCGCGGCGCACGACGATCGGCGGCTCGAGCTTGTCGAGGTCGTAGGCGTGCATCGGCTGGCCGAGGTCGAGCATCACGTAGTTGGTGACGTCCACCGCCAGGGAGATGGAGCGCACGCCGGCGCGGATGAGGCGACGACGCATCCAGTTCGGCGTGTGGGCGTTCGGGTTGAAGTCGCGGATGACGCGCGCGTAGTAGCGGTCGCAGCCGGGCACGCCGTGGATCGGGTTGTCGTCCTCGATCTCGACCTCGACGTCCGGGACGGTGCCGGAGGCCTCGCCGGCCGGCGTCGGGACCTTGGCGTCGAGCTCCTTGACCGGGTCGACGTAGGGGGCGCCGGTGGAGTGGTGGTACTCGCGGGCCACGCCGCGGTAGGACAGCGTGTAGCCGCGGTCCGGGGTGATGTTGATCTCCAGCAGCGGCTGGTCGAGGTGCAGCAGGTGCATCGCGTCGTCGCCGGGCTTGAGGGCCTCGTACTCCTCGGTGGAGAAGCCGTAGTGGCGCAGCAGGATGATGCCGTTGTGGTCGTCGCCCAGTCCCAGCTCGCGCTCGGAGGCGCACATACCGTTGGAGATGTGGCCGTAGGTCTTGCGCGGCTCGATGCGGAAGTCGCCCGGCAGGACGGCGCCCGGGAGCGTGACGACGACCTTCTCGCCGGCGGCCATGTTCGGCGCGCCGCAGATGATGCCGCGCGGCACCTTGTTGCCGTTCTCGTCGACCTCGTTGTACTTGTCGCCGACGTCGACATGGCACCAGTTGATGACCTTGCCGTTCTTCTGCGGCTCCGGCGTGGCGTCGACGACGTAGCCGACGACGATCGGGCCGGTGACCTGGGAGGCGTGGATCTCCTCCTCCTCGAGGCCGACCTTGACCAGATCCTTGGCCAGCTGCTCGTAGGTGAGGTCGGACGGAACCTCGACGTGCTCCTTGAGCCAATCGATATCAACCATAGGCATTGGCGATCACTCCCCCATCACAAACTGTTCGGCGAAACGCACGTCGCCCTCGACGAGGTCGTGCATGTCGTTGATGTCGGAACGCAGCAGCAGCGTGCGCTCCATGCCCACGCCGAACGCGAATCCGGTGTACTCGTTCGGGTCGATGCCCGCAGACTTCAGCACGTTCGGGTTGACCATGCCGCAGCCGCCCCATTCGAGCCAGCCCGGGCCGCCCTTCTTGTCGGGGAACCACAGGTCGAGCTCGGCGGAGGGCTCGGTGAACGGGAAGTAGCTCGGGCGCAGACGGGTCTTGGCCTCGGGGCCGAACATGGCGACGGCGAGCTTGTCCAGCACGCCCTTGAGGTCGGCCATGGTCAGGTGCTTGTCGACGGCGAGCGCCTCGCACTGGTGGAACACCGGGGTGTGGGTGGCGTCGAGCTCGTCAGTGCGGAACACGCGGCCCGGGGAGGCGATGTACAGCGGCACGCCGCGGCCGATGAGGGCGCGGACCTGATCGGAGGAGGTCTGCGTACGCACGACCATGTTGGAGCCGACGAAGCCGGCGGCGTCCTTGGCCTGGTTGCCCTTGACGTAGAAGGTGTCCTGCATCTGGCGGGCCGGATGGTCCGGACCGAAGTTCAGGGCGTCGAAGTTGTACCATTCGGCCTCAACCTCGGGGCCGGCGGAGATCTGCCAGCCCATGGAGATGAAGAAGTCCTCGACGTCCTCCATCAGCTTGGCGAGCGGGTGGCGCGCGCCCAGGGGCTTGCGGTTGACGGGCAGCGTCATGTCGACGGTCTCGGCGGCCAGCGCGGCGGCCTCTGCGGCCTCCTTGAGCTCCTGCTCCTTCGGGCCGTAGGCGCGGCCGAAATCGGCGCGCAGCTTGCCCATGAGCTTGCCGGCGTCCTTCTTCTGATCCTTGGGCAGCGATCCGATCGCCTTGCTGGCGAGGGTCATCGCCGACTCGGCTCCGGCGTATTCGGTCTTGATGGCTTTCAGTTCCTCCAGCGTGGAGGCGTTCTGGATTTTGGCGATGCCTTCGGCGACCGCATCGGTCACCGCTTGCGCATCGAATAGCGCTTCTGCCACGAGCACCCTTTCCTTGTTTGCTTCATTGACGTGAAAACACGTGGGAAAACGCGCGAAAACACGCGTTTCCCCAAGCTTTGTCCAACATCACATTGTCACCATACGACTCGACATGGGGCGTATGGCTCATCAGGCGGTCGGCCGGAGGTCGACCCGCGGACGGACCGGTGCGGTCGACGGGCCGTCCGTGCTCCCGGGCCCCGCTCAGCGGTCCGCCATCGCGAGACTCATCAGCATGACGGCGGCGGAGGTGCCGAGGTTGAGCGATTCGGCCTTGCCATAGAGCGGGATCGACACGATCCGGTCCATACGGGCGAGGATCTCCGGCGGAAGCCCGCGGGCCTCGTTGCCGAAGAGCACGGCCTCGCCGGTGCGCGCGGGCGCGTCGTCGGCGCGCTCGGCGAGCAGGGTCGGCAGGGATTCGGGCTGGCGCTCCGGGGTGCCGTACACGTCCGCGGCGATGGTCGTGAGATCGTGCTCGGCGCAGTACGCGAGGAAGCCCTCGACGTCCATCTCGAGGACGGGGATGTGGAACAGCGACCCGGCGGTGGAGCGCACGACCTTCGGGTTCAGGGGATCGACGCAGTCGTCGACGAGGATGACCGCGTCGCATCCGGCGGCGTCGGCCGCGCGGATCACGGTGCCGGCGTTGCCCGGGTCGCGCACCTGCCAGAACGCGGCGACGCGCGGACGTCCGCCCTCTCCCCCGGTCAGGTCGACGGATTCGGGCTCGGCGTGCATCGCGCGCATGTTGCCCACGGCGACGATGCCCTGTGCGTCCTTGCTGATCCGCTCGATCACCTCGCGCGTGGCGCGGTGCACGTAGATGGTGGCGTCCTGCGAGGTCTCGACGATCCTCGCGAGCGTATCCGAGGCGTAGCGGACGTGGCCGAGGGCGTCGTCGACGGCGACGTAGAGGTCCTGGACCACGTCGGGCCGCCACGCGACGGCCTCGCGCACGGACTGCGGACCCTCGATGAGGAACCTGCCGGAGCGTTCGCGCCCCTTGGCGCGCGCCAGATCGGCGACGCGGCGCACGCGGTCGGACTTCGGGTTATCGAGTAAGGCTTGGTTGATCGGCATGCCCCTCATCCTACCCAAGCATCCCGCCCAAGAACGTCGCCTGCGTCCCGAACCGTTCCATCGGATGCCGATCGGTCACGGTCAATCCGCCGAACCGGCGATGGAACGCCGAATGCAGGAAGCGTCCGGTCGAAATCAGGCCAGACCCATCGCTTTGAGCCCGGCGGTACGGCCCACCGTGCTCTCCCGGACGAGCAGACGCGAGTCGACGACCTTCGCGCGGTGCCTGTGGCCGGCGTCGCGCAGCTCGCCGAGCAGCAGCTCGGCCGCGGCCGCCCCCATGCCGTCCCACTGCGGGGCGACGGTGGTCAGCGGCATCGGCCCGTCCCAGGTCAGCGGATTGCCCTCGCAGCCCATGACCGCCACCTGTCCCGGCACGTCGACGCCGGCGGCCAGCAGTCCCTCGATGACGCCCACCGCGGTGGCGTCGGTGATGGCGATCACGGCGTCCGGGCGGCGCTCCGGATCGCGACGGGCGATTACGCCGCCCACGGCCACGCCGTCGGATTCGGCGTTGCAGTCGGCGACCTGCGTCCATTCCACCCGCACCCGCGGGTCCTCCCCGGTGACCTCGCGGATGCCCAGGCACCGCTCATGGGCGGATTGGATGTCCTCGGCGGGCGCGACCACCATGATGCGCCGGCGGCCGGATTCGATCATGTGACGTGCCGCGAGCCGTCCGATCTTGCGGTTGTCGGCCGCCACGCTGCACAGCCGTGAGCCGTCGCCCAGATAGTCCACGACGACCGTGGGGATGGACAGCCGGTAGTGCGGCGTCCACGTGGAGCTCGGATACGGCACGATCAGCATGCCGACCATCTGACTGCCCTGGAAGTAGTCGAGGTAGCGGTCGGTGAGCACGCCGTCGTTGTCCGTGCCGGCGACGAACAGGTCGAGGTCGTTCGCGCGCGCCACGCGCTGCGCCCCCGCCGCGATGCCGGTGGTGCTCGCATGGCCGTAGCCGGTCACGACGAGGCCTATGGCCGAGTTCGCCCCGCCCGCTAGGATGCTGGCGTTGCGGTTGGGCACGAACCCCAGCTGCGCGACGGCCGCCGCTATGGCCTCGCGCTTCGCCGCCGAGAGCTTCTCCGGGTGGTTGAGGTAGTTCGATACCGTGCCCCGCGATACGCCGGCCCGGTGGGCGACGTCCATGATGGTCACACGTCCCATGTCATCCGCCTCTCAATCAATCACATGACGGCCGCGGACATCGACGTCCCCGTCCGCCGCTGCCACATCACTATACCCATATCCGAACGGGAGCGAGGGCCCTTTCCTTGCGGGAAGGGCCCTCGGGTTGTGGTTGTTGTGGTGCGCGGCGCATCCGGAGGAGTGTGGACGCGCCGCGCACGATCGTTGCGGTGCACGGCCGTGAGGAGCGGTTCCGCGCGCCGACGCTATTTCACGGTGAAGCCCTGCTCCTTGCCGTACGCGACGAGCTTGTCCTGCCACTGGGAGAAGCCCTGCTCGAGCGTCGTGCCGCCGGCGTAGGCCTTGCCGACGGTGTCGGAGTAGACCTTGTTGGCGTATGCCTGGTACGGCAGGAACGGGAATCCGGCGGTCACCGACTTCTCGGCCTCGGCGAGCACCTCGTTGATCTTCTGTCCGCCGAAGTAGTCGTCGGTCTTGCCGAGCCAGTCGGGGTCGTCGAGGGTGCTGAGCACCGCGGGGAAGGCGCCCATGTCGACCTGGATCTTATGGCCGCCGCCGTATCCGATGTACTGGAGGAACCTGTAGGCCAGCTTCGCGTTGCGCGAGCCCTTGACGATCGAGTATCCGCCGCCGCCGGATTCGGAGTTCGTGGACGATCCGTCGCCCTTGGGGGCGAGTGCGACGCGGAACTTGCCGGACGCCGAGCCGACGCTGCTCTTGAGCGTGATCGGCATCCACCCGCCGGCGAGCACCGCGGCGTTCTTGCCGTCGGCGAGCGCGCGGTACCATTCGTCGGTCCACCACGAGGTCTTGGTGTCGATCAGGTGCTCGTCGATCATCTTCTGCCAGAAGCCGATGTAGCGCTGCGTGCCCTTGTCGCCGGTCAGGTCGATCTTCACGGAGGACTCCCCGACGCCGAAGGGCTGGGCTCCGGCGGACCACATCATGCTCATCGCGTTGCCGGCCTCGGAGCCGCTGTCGGCGGTGATGTAGTAGTCGTCGCCGAGGGCGTGGATCTTCTTGGCGGCCTCGTAGAACTCGTCCCAGGTCTTCGGCGGCTCGGTCACGCCGGCCTTGTCGAAGATCTCCTTGTTGTAGAACATGGCCAGCGGGCCCATGCCGCCGGGCATCGAGTAGACCTTGCCGTTGACCGTCACGCCGGCCTTGGCGCTGTCCGTGAACTTGTTCATGATCGAGGCCGCGCCGAACTGGTCGAGGTCCTCGAGCGCGTCGGAGAGCACGAACTGGGTGATGGCGTCGTAGTTGAGCTGCACGATGTCCGGGGTGCCGGAGCCCGCGGCCAGCGCGTTGTTCAGCGCCGAGTACTCCTCGTCGGACGAGCCGGCGTTGACGACTTTGACCGTGACGCCCGGGTTCTCCTTCTCGAAGCCCTTGGCCATCTTCTTGACCGCGGATTCCCACGACCACACCAGGATCTCGCCCTGGTCGTCGTTTCCGGCCGAGGACTGCGAGTTCCCGCATGCCGCGAGCGGCGCCGCCGCCATCACCGCGGCCGCCGCCGCGGCCACGAGGCGGACTCCCTGTCGTGTGCTGATCATCTCAATACTCCTTTGTATCTCGTGTCTTGTGTTCATTGTCGTGCGCATCGACATGTGCGCACGCCGTATGTCGTTCGCCGCGCCGGACCTCCCGGAGGGGACATCCGACGCGTGGCGTGCGGGTCTCAGACGGTGATGTCGTATCGTCCGGGCCCGACCCAGTCGTTCCGTCCGCCCGCGTTCACCAGGGCTCTGGAGCCCGTGGGGACGTTGAAGGACATGTGCAACCTCCCTTCGCGTAGGTCCCATCGAAGATCGATCCGCCCGTGGGGGCCCTCGTGCGCGACGTGCGCCCCGGTGACGCCACCGCCGGGATGCGGGTCCACGGCGAACGCGTTCCACCCGGGCTCCAAGGGTTTCAGGCCGCCGAGCTCGTCGTGCATCCATTCGGCGACGACGCCCAGCCAGTAGTGGTTGAACGAGGTCATGCCGCCGGGGTTGATGCTGCCGTCGGGGCGGATGGAGTCCCACCGCTCCCATGTGGTGGTGGCGCCCATGGCCACCTGGTAGAGCCATGAGGGGCAGGTGCGGCAGGTGAGCACGCGGAACGCGGTGTCGCGGTGGCCGCAGTCGGCGAGCGCCCGCAGCAGGTACGGCGTGCCGGCGAATCCGGTGCCGACGTGGCATCCGCCTTGCTCCACGAGCCGTGCGAGGCGGTCGCCTGCCGTGGCCGTCCATGCGGGGTCGTCGCGGCGCAGGCCGAAGACGACGGCCAGCGTGTAGGCGCATTCCGTGTCGGAGGTCATGACGCCGTCGCCGCGGGTGAACGCCGCGGCGAATCCTTTGCGGATACGGTCCGCCAGCGCCGCGTACGCCGTCGCGTCGTCGTCGCGGCCGAGGATGCGGGCCATGCGCGCGACCAGTTCGGCCGAGTGCGCGGCGAACGCGGTCGCGACCAGGGGCTTCTCGGTCATCGCCTGCTCGGGGTGGTCGGGCGGGGCGGTGGGGTCGAGCCAGTCGCCGAACTGGCCGCAGACCTGGTCGGGCTCCCGGCGCCATACGCCGTCGGGGTCGAGCCGGCGCGCCACGTCGTCCATCCATGCGCGGGCGACGGGATAGTGGCGGGCCAGCCGGAGCGCGTCGCCCTCCTCCCGGTAGATCGCCCACGGGACCAGCACGGCGCTGTCGCCCCACACGGCGATCGCGTCGGCCTTGCGCCAGTCGGGAATCGTGATGAAGGGGACGAACGGCGGCACGGTGCCGTACCGTGCGATCTCGCCGTCGAGGTTGCCGAGCCAGTCGGAGAGGAAGTCGCCGGCGCCGGCGAGACGCAGGGCGACGGGCGAGAACATCGCGATGTCGCCGGTCCAGCCGAGCCGTTCGTCGCGCTGCGGGCAGTCCATCGGCACCGAGAGGAAGTTGGAGCGCATCGACCGGATGATGTTGCCGTGCAGGAGGTTGAGGTCCTCGTCGGAGCAGGAGAACCAGCCGCGGCGCTCCATGTCCGTGGTGTACGCGCACGCCGTGAGGTCGTCCGGCGAGAGTTCGGGCGCGGGCCAGCCGCTGATCTCGGCGTACCGGAAGCCGTGCATGGTGAACGTCGGCTCCCATTGGGCGGCGCGGCCGTCGGACACGTATTCGTCGGTCTGGATGTCCTCGCGGCGCAGGGGGCGCAGGGCGAGGTTCCCGTGCCCGTCGAGCACCTCCGCGTGCCTGATCGTGATGACCGTCCCCGGCTGCGCCGGCGGGACGGACATGCGGATGCGCTGGCTGCAGTTGAAGCCGAAGTCCACGATGAACGAGCCGTCATCTCTCTTGCGGATGTCGACGGGGCGATGAAGTCCGACGAGACGGATCGGGTTCTGCTCCAGGGCCGTGAGTTTGAGCTGGTTCAGGGGCAGCTCGGTGACCGGGCTCCAGGAATCGTCCATGGGCCGGGACGGATCACACCACCGCGGGTCGTCCAGCCGGGCGTCGAAGCGCTCGCCCTCGTACAGGCCGCTGCGCACGATGGGGCCCTTCCTGGCCTTCCAGGCGCCGTCGTAGGCGTTCGAGACGATCTGTTGGACGGAGCCGTCAGCGAACATGACGTCGATCTGCGCATAGACGCCGAGCCGGTCGCCGTAGTAGTTCACGACGCCGCCGGCGTAGCCGTATCGGCCGCGGTACCATCCGTCCGCCAGCCGGAAGCCGAACGCGTTGTCGCCCCGGCGCAGGTACGGCGTGACGTCGTAGGTGAGGTACGGCAGGCGGTCGTCGTAGTCCACCCATCCGGGCGCGAGCACGTCCTCGCCGACGCGTGCGCCGTTGATCCACGGCTCGAACAGACCGTAGGCGCTCACGTACAGGCGCGCCGCGACCGGTTCGCATTCGATGCGCGCGTCGCCGCGGATCAGCGGGGCGTGGCGGCCGTCGCTCCACGGCTCGGGCCATGCCGGCCCGACCATGGCCCCGCGCCACTGCCAGTGATGCAGGATGCCCGGTTCGAAGCGGACGCTCGCGGTGGCGGTATCGTCGTCAGTCACGGGGCACACGGTCACCGTCACCTGCTCGTGCGTCCGCGCCGGTTCGAACGGCCATGCGTGCAGGATGTTCTCACAGGCGGGGACGCGGGTTTCCTCGACGACCGGAGCCTCGCCCGGCATCTCGCGATTCGCGCGGATGACGACCTCGGCGCCGTCCGGCAGCGCCACGTCCTCGTCGTACGTCCAGCTGAGTCTCGGCGTTCCGGTGCCGATGCCCAGCACGTCGCCGGAGCGATGTTCGACGGTGACCCGGCGGATGCCGGGAACCCTTCCCCGCGCCGGTGCCTTCGGTTGCGCCATCGCAATCACCTCCTGTTTTGGAGCGCTCCATTGGAACGCTCCAAATATATCGCCGATCATCCCGAAGCACCAATCCGGCGTGTCGCGCGGCACCGCACCGTGCAACCGCGCACACCATGGATGCGGGCACGCACATCACATGAGCCCACGCGTCACGCGGAACATGCCATGTGAACGCGAACATCATGATGCAGATGCGTACGTCACGCAGACATACGCATCACACGGGTCTGTTCGCGGTACATAGTGTCAGGAAAGCCCTTGCTGCGGTTTCTGTACCGCGAATCCGTGGTACCCAAGCGCAATTCGCCCGATTTTGACGCTGAGTACCACGCCTTTCACGACATCGACCTCATAACACGTTTTGACGCATCGTCAAATCGCTGATTTTCCAACGTTTTGACAGCACGTCAAAACCATGCGGGACTGGATATTCGCGATGGCCGTGGTACCCAGCGCAGAAATCAGGCAAATGACGCTTGAGTACCACGGATCCGTGGTACGAAACGACGAAACACGGCTTTTCTCGATTAAGTACCATCACGTACCGGCACACATGCACGCATCTGCATCAATTCGCGCTCATACCAAGGATTCGCGCCACCGCACACCGGCCCGCCACCTCACGATACGGCTATCGGGCGGAACCGACGATGCCGCACGTGCGATCAGCCGAAGAGCTCGTCGTGGGTGCCGGTGCGCTGGAAGATGGCCAGGTCGTCGGTGGTGCACCAAATGAGCAGCCAGTCGCCGACGTTGGCGACGTGGCATTCGTTGGAGCCGCGCCATTCGCCCGACAGCGTGCGCATGTTGTGGCGGCGCTTCAGCTCCTCGATGGATTCGACGGTGTTGTCGAGGATGAGCCCGACCACCCGACGCAATGGCGCCGTATCGATGCGCTTCTTCCGCAGACGCTTGATATCCCTGTCGAATCTGGGCGTGTATTCAGGTTCCAACATGATCAGATTCCCAGACTGGCGAACATATCATCAGCCGTCTTGAAGTCGTGAGCCCGGCCGTTCCTGATGATCTCCTCGGTCTCGCGGATGGCCTCGCGGCTCTCCTCGTTGGGCCGTTCCGACTCGAAGGTGAGCGGGATGCTGCGGGTGCGGGCCATCTGCGTCCAGAACGCGCGCGTGGCGGAGGCGAGGGTGAGCCCGTACTCCTCGGCCACCTCCGACGCCTGGGCGATGATGCGCTTGTCGGCCCTGATGGCCTTGGACTCCGTCGTCTTGGCGGGGGCTGCCGTCGTCGCGGTCATGGCGAATCTCCTTATTCATTGACACTCGGCCACACGATGTGTGCTGGTGTGGCATATTCTACCACATCAGCACACATCGCAGAGATCGGGGCACTGGAAAAGGAATGTCCCGACATGTAGGTTTCGGATGACATGGGTCTATGATTCGTCCCGCTTCGAGGCATGAAAATGGGACGAACCATAGACCATGAGCCGTCGAACCTACGTGTCGGGGCTGCGCACCCCATAGGCGCACGAGCGCGGGAGACCACAGCCGTGCGGAACGCACTCGTAGGCGGCATATCCCCAAGCACATGGGCACGGGCTGCCTCGCGCAAGTCAACAGCGTTGTGGACGGGGCGCATCCCCCATGCGCACGGGTGCAGTCACAGGCCATGCAAGGCCGTACCCTCGCCGGATGGATGCGAAAATGACGAACGGCCCGCACGAGGGCATCGTGCGGGCCGTGGATCGGGACGTCAGGCGCCCTGGAAGGAGAAGTGCCAGTAGCCGGTGGCGACGGCCGCGGCGATGGCGACGGCCGGGATGGCGGCGCTGATCGCGAGGAACACCCAGTCGACCGGATGCAGGCTCGAGACGCGCGCCTGGCTGCGCGGGGTGTCGCCGCCGAAGCCGCGCGCCTCCATCGCGGTGGCGAGCTTGGTGGCGCGGCGGATGGACAGGACCAGCAGACCGAACGCCTGCGACAGGGCACGGACGATCGCGTTGCCGTCGCCGAGTCCGCGCGAGCGGCGCGAGAGGCCGAGCGCGCGCCAGTCGTCCTGCAGCAGCGTGAACATGCGCATGCCGGCGAGGCCGCCGTAGACGAACCGGGGCGACAGGTGCAGGATCTGCACGAGACCGTCGGCCAGGTCGGTCGGGTCGAGGCCGAGCGCGAGGATCACGCCGGGCACGGCGATCGCGGCGACGCGCAGGAACGTGGCGCACGCGAGATAGACGGAACCCTGCGAGACGACGATCCATCCGGCGGTGAACAGGATCTCGCCGGACGTGCGGCCGTACAGGAGCACGGAGATGAAGCCGCCGGTCGCGGCGATCCACACCGGCCACGTGCTGCGGCACACGCGGATCGGGTTGATGCCGGCGATCCACAGCAGTACGTATTCGACGCCGAGCGCGACGGACGCGGAGACCACGTCGAGGCTGACGAACATCGGGATGCACATGACGAGCGCGCCGATGATGCGCGCCACCGGGTTCACCTTGGCGATGAACCACGACGGCGAGGCCGGGCGCGCGGGCTCCTTGCGCGCGTCGGGCGGGGTGACGAGGACGACGTCGGACGGGGTCCGGTCCGGGATGCGCATCTTCCGCGCGGCACGGTCGGTGGACCCGGAGGTCCCGGACGTCTCCCCCGCCCCGGCGGAATCGGCCGGCCTGACCGAAACGGTGATCGAATCGCTCATCGCGACGAGTCCTCCCTCGCGAAATCGAACATGATGCGCCGGGCGTGGAGCGCCTCGACGAGCGGCTCGTCGTGCGTGACGACGATGACGGCCGAGCCCAGGTCGCGCACGGCGGCGATGAGGTCGACCATCTCGGTCCATGTGGTGTAGTCCTGGCCGAAGGTCGGCTCGTCCATGACGAGGATCCTCGGCGCGCCGGCCAGCATCGAGGCGACGGACAGGCGCCGCTTCTCGCCGCCGGAAAGCGTGTACGGGTTGGTCTGGGCGAAGCGCGACAGGTTCATGCGCTCGAGCATGCGGTCGGCGATGGCGTACGCCTCGTCCTCGCTCGCGCCGCGCGACTTCGGGCCGATGGCGACCTCGTCGCGCACGATCGGCGCCGCGAACTGGTGCTCCGGCTCCTGGAAGACCATGCCGATGCGCCCGAGGAGCTCGCGGCTCTTCCAATGGTTCGGCTCGTCGCCCCGGGCTCCCCCGGCGATGTCGCCGCGCACGCGCACATGGCCGGCGATCGGCGGCAGGAGACCCGCCAGGGTCAGCGCGAGCGTGGATTTGCCGGCGCCGTTCGGCCCCATCAGGGCCGTGACCTCGCCGGAGAAGAATGCAAGATCGATGTGCGAACCGAGCGCGGTGCCGCGGCCGAAGCTCAGGTCCTCGGTGACGAGGGCCGGCTTGCGGGAATCGGCACCGGAGACACCGGACGCGGCGGCATCGGAATCGCCGCCGTCCGCCGTCTCGTCGATGGCGACGAGCCTGACGTCGCCGTGGCGGCCGGGCCCGCGGTCCGGGATCGGCCGCCCGGGCACCCAGGCGCCGCCTTTGGCGAGCAGGTCGCCGAATCTCCCGAACACCTCGTCCGGGGCTCCGTCGGCGATGACGCCGCCGACGGGCGAATCCGGATCGGGGCGGCCGATGACGACCACGCGGTCGATCAGGTCGATCCACACGTCGATGTGGTGCTCGACGACGACCATCGTCTGGCCGGTGCGTTCGAGCACGTGACGGACCGCGTCGTGCACCTCGGTGACGCCCTCCGGGTCGAGGTTCGCGGTCGGTTCGTCGAGCAGCAGCAGGCCCGGCTGCATGGCGAGCACGCCGGCCAGCGCGAGGCGCTGGCGCTGCCCGCCGGACAGGTGCCGCGTGGAGCGGTCGAGCTCGATGTCGGGCAGACCGACCAGATCGAGCGACTCGCGCACGCGGCGCCACGTCTCCTCGCGCGGGACGCCGAGGTTCTCGCAGCCGAAGGCCGCGTCGTCGCCCACGCGTTCGAGGATGATCTGCGAGTCCGGGTCCTGCAGGACCAGGCCGACCCTGCCGCGCGCGACGGACGCGTCCACGCCGTCGACGGTCAGGGTGCCCTCCTGCTCGCCCTCGTCGGACCCGCCGAGCACGCCGGCCAGTCCGGCCATGAACGTGCTCTTGCCGGCGCCGGAAGCGCCGAGGAGCAGCACGTGCTCCCCGGGGTGGATGGTCAGATCGATGTCACGCAGCGCGAAGTCCTTGCGTGTGGTGTGACGCCAGCCCCATCCCTTCGCTTCGACGCCGGCGGGGGTGATGCGCATCAGACGCGCGCCTGGCTACGGCCGGACGGGAAGCGGTCGAGCGCGCCGGTGGCGGCGATCGCCTTGTGCAGGAACCACACGACGAGGCCCGCGATGACCAGGCCGGAGATGATGGAGCCGATGAGGTACCAGCTCACGCGCAGCATGTTCCAGCCCGGGTTGGTGATCCAGTAGTACAGCCAGCAGCCCACGCCGGCCAGCGCGCCGGACAGGAGCGTGGTGCCGATGTTCCACTTCTTCCATGCGAGGACCGCGAAGCCGAGCTCGGCGAACAGGCCCTGGACGATGCCGACGATGAGCGAGCCGCCGACGCCCCACTGGTTGCCCAGCGTGAGCTCGAGGAACGCGGCGAGCGTCTCGGCGAACAGGGCGGCGCCCGGCTTGCGCACGATGATCGCGGCGAGCGGGCCGGCGAACAGCCAGAAGCCGTTCAGCAGACCCTCGAAGCCCGGGGTGACGGCCTCGAACAGGGCCAGCGGGGCGGCGCAGACGATGTCCCAGCCCCAGAAGATGACGCCGGATGCGACGGCGATGATGGCGGCGACGACGATATCGACGACGCGCCACTTGTAGTTGGCTTTGGCGACGGTTTCGGCCATGATTGTGCCTTTCCTCTCTCAATCAAGGCACGGGGTGAAGTAAGAGCGACAATTCCGTGCGCGGCATTGCCCGGGCACGTCCCATCGGTCGGGGCCCCTTCAGACCCCCTCTCAGCCGCCTCGAGGCAGCTCCCGTGTCGGCACACCACCATAAGTGACGAAGCCGACGAAATCAAGAGTCCGTCCGGACGAGACGCCGATCCGTCCGGACGGCGTCGTACCGCGTCCGGATACGTCAGCGATTCGTTGGCCTCCCGCCAGTGCGCATCAATCGTCTGGTAGGCGTACGGGATGTTGATCAGTGTCACCACGGTCGCACCGTTCTTCTCTCCGACGCGGACCGTGCGGGAGAACCGCTTGTCCTGCACGACCCAGCGTTGGGCCGTGACGTCGAACGTCCACTCGCGAATCTGCCCCGGAGCGGAACTGTGGTGCACGGTGACGACCTCTCCGTCGACCGTCACCCGCTCGATGTTCTCCTGATACGGGTCGAACATCAGCACGCGCACACGCACGTCGTACGAATCATCCGAAGCGGGTTCGACGAGTCGCAGCACGGATTGGCGATTGCGCTCGACATCCTGCAGGAAGGCGGGCACGGCCTTGGTCGACTCGGCCTGCCCAGCCGTCAGATACCCCCGTTCATGCAATTGGGCGACGGTCGTGTCCCTGCCGAACGAGCCCACCTCCCGTTCGATCGAGGCGCCGTCGATCTCGGTGCGAGTCTGCCACACGTAGGCGCCGCCCACCAAAGCCGCCAGCGCGACCACCGCGACGACCAGCCCCCACCAGGAGGGGCGCCGGGAAAAATCTCGTTTCGACCGCTTACTGCAAGCGACTTCGTTGTCGTTTGTCCACATAACTACCTCATTGCTTTCGCGGATTGTGCCGCGTCCACAACTTTTGCAATGAACGCAACACAACAACGCTACACGAGCTAAACTCGCTGAGCAAATCCTTCAGTACGCAAATACGTCTGCTGCGTTGTATAAGTGGTGTACTTAAGAACACCATATTCATAATAGTCAATTTTTACATGACTCAGTTTGTAATATTTGCGAAGCTTAGCTTTGTAATAGTAATTAGCGCTCGGCACAGGTATAGAAATCGATGACACACCAGCTCCAGTATATCCTATAGTAGTAGTGATTCTGACAGGGCCCCATGTAGCCGCAACACTTACTGAAATGTTAGAGCCACTCTCTGGACGAACATTAATAGAACCGCCGGAGGGAAGTTTATACCCACCGGATGGTTGCCCTCCAGGAGTAACTACAATTGATTTTGTTTCCGTTGCAAGCAACGTGGTCTTATTGCTTTCCCCATACCGCAAAGATGCCGTTTCGGCAATATCTGGATTATGAACTGATTCCTTCGCAGATGCCGAAGGACATCCGGCCACAGCAAGACATGCACATAACAATACACTTAGTACTGCACGCTTCATTTATATCTCCTTTGACGAAAACAATTTATAGTTTATCGATTATCAATCGATAAACTATATAACATTATATTCCTTGTTTTTTTGATTAACCAAGCACCAATATACTCGATTTGTGTATAACGCATCAGAAAATTCCAATAAATTACTCCACAGCAACAATAAAAGAGCCTCACTATTCAAGAAAAAATCGAATCAAACATCAACAATGATTGTGTTATTCAACGGATGAACGACATCTGCATCGCTCACCAATCCGGCTCCTTAACAGACCAAAACGATTCATCGGGGGTTGAAGTATCAGTTGAATGGGCTACGTGCTCGGCAAAGTGCACAAGCACCGGCGGAACCAAGCCCGCCACGAACACGGCGAAGAAACGGCGGACACAACACACACCGTGGAACCCCGAAAGTGCAGAGTCCCCATATCCGCTCCCTTCAGCCCCAAACTCCGGCGTTATCATTACGATTCGACACGCTACCGCTTGCCGACATGATCTTATCCGCTTTCACTCCTGTGGTGCGCACGGTACAGCAGATCCCATCCTGGCACGCTTGCACATGCCCCTTTGTGGATATTTTCGCGTAAACATCCGCCTTGAAAAATATCGCGAAGCAATTCCACACAGTCACACTCGATTTGTGCATGCAGGAATTTGCACCTCTGCACTCCACACACAAAGCGGAGCCGGCATCAACAACAAATCCATTGAGAGGACATGTCCGATGCCGACTCCTATTTCTCCCTTCCCTCGACCAGCCAATAGCACAACGCTAGCATGATGGACGCAACACCTATGACGATTAATACTACGTTATGATCATGGACACCAAGTGTTATCAACACACAGTCGAGTATCAGATCGGCCAATAATAGCAATATTCCAATTCGATTTCCTTTCATCAGCAATTCACAGCAATTCCCGCAGCCTTGACGAGAACAGCAGCTCCTTTAATCATCCATCCCACCGTGCTTGTAGGCACTCCAGGCAGTGAAAGAACAAAACCAGCCACCGATACAACACATCCCAGAGGGACACTTTTCCCAATTGGTGGAAGAGGAACGTTTTTCAAATCGACTTTTGCTACAGCCTTCCCTGTTTTACTATTAAAAATAGTAAATTGAGCACCCGAAGCATCAGCAGCTTTACATTGACGGGCAGTCAGACCATACCATGTTGCATGCATGTTTCTGCTGATGCATTGTGTTTGAAGATTAGCAGCAGCGAATCGCACATCATTTTCATGTAAATAATGTACCTCCATACCCATCCGCACGGCAGGATCACTAATTTTCCCATTCAATACCTGCGGAGAGAGATAGCTCACGTCGTAGGGATCATACTCAGATGCATTTGCCATACCGGACATTGCACAAATACATGCAACAGCAATAAACAAAGCGCAAATAGAGGAAAGAAACCTTCTGAATTTTGTTGTATATAACATACATCAATCTCCCTTGAATGATAAAGCCATAGTGTTTTCACTCATAAAGGTAAATCAACCAGAAGAAATCGGCAACTATCTTGATGCCACTTTTGTGAAGCATCAAGGAAAGGAGAACACATATACTCGATTTGTGTATGGTCATACATATTGCGTCGGAGAGTCTGCATGAGGGACTGCTATCATCTAGCCAGACAAAGGAGAGACCACATGAAGATTACCTGTGCGATACTAGCGGCGGTTCTGATGTTCGGCGGGTGCCCGGTACCTAAGGCGTTCATCACGCACGTTTCTACGACGCGCAACGCACAGCTGTATGGGCAGTGCGTTCCTTTCCCTTGGCACCACTGCAAGCCTCATCGTAAAAAGTAGATTGAAGATTGATGATTGAGACTACTAACACATACATGCTGCATCTGGCCACGACTCCGAGCCTCGCAATCGTCGATAACGACGAACGTTCACTGGAGTCACTGCAGCAGCTGTTGACGAATAGGTTGCCGTCAGCACGCATCACGTGGATGGCGACATCCGGCAGGGAGGCACTGTCTCTGTCCAGCAAAAACGCACCCTCTCTGCTGCTGCTGGATATGTCGTTGGAGGGCATCCAAGGGCCTTCCGTATGCAGGCACATACGGAAGGAGTCGTCGGCGTTTCCGATTCTCGCGATGACCAGCTTCTCCCTGAATCTATATGAGGCTAAGGTGAAGTCCTCCGGTGCGCAGGGACTGGTGAGCAAGAACAGAGAGGACGACCTCGTTCAGTGCATCACCTCGATACTCCACGACGGAGCGATGCCAGGATTCGAATCCCGGAAAATCGCGCATATCCGCATCACCAGCGAGAAGACCCACAATCCGAGGCTCACACTGCGTGAGGAGGAGATCATCAACCTGAGCGCGGACGAGGGACTGCTCGACGCCGAGATCGCCGACAAGCTCGGCGTTTCGGAGGCGACGGTACGCAAACACATGCAACACATCATGCAGAAGCTCGGCGCACGGACGGCACGGCAGGCGGTGGCGATATGGCTCTCCCCACACGATTACTGAAGGCTACTCCATCGTTGCGGGTGCGCATCCTACTCGCGACAGTCTTCTCCGTTCCGGTCGCCGTCCAGTGGTTCTATGAACCGCCGATGGGTTGGGTCGCTCTAGCACTCTCAATCGCGCAAGGAATCGCGCTCATCGGAACCATTCCTCTGCCTGTTCCGGCATCCATCACCATCATCCTCATCGACGGCTTAGTGACAATCTGTTCCAACGGCACCGGTCCTACATCCACATACAGCATCTTTTATGCCTTGGGGTTGTTGTCATACATGACGTCCAACCGCATGGCAGCAATTCTGGCCATTGTCGCATGCCTATTGCAGGTCACCTACACCATACTGCCGAACGATTGGAATCTCGACCGGTACACGTTGACGTCACTGGCACTGTTCTACACCATCGCAACACTGATTGGCCGCGCCCTGCGCTGGCGGGAGGACGCCTTCGCCCGGCAGGTGCAGCTCTCGCAGGCCGAGGCCCAACTCCAGCGAACAGAGCTCACCGCGCACGCCGCGCAGCGCATGCACGACGCCGTCACTGGGGAGCTGTCGTTCATCGCGCGCATGGCGCAGCGCCGAATCAGGGAGGGCAGCGACGACGAAATCTGGAGGCAGATCAACGAATCGGCGCTCAACGCCCTGGACAACACGCACCAAGTCATCGACTCGCTCGACGCATGGAGCCGCGACGCGCGCGGCGACGTGTTGCCGGACGGCGACATGGAGCGGCAGACCGCCCGTCTGCGCCGCGTCCTAGACGACAACGACAGGCGCATCGCCCGTCTCGGCTTCCACGGGCGCAGCCTCCTCAACGTCGGCGAGACCCCGACGTCGATGGAGGACGACCGGATCGACCTCACCGCCGACTTCATCGGCGAGCTGTATGCCAACATCATCCGGCACGCGGAGCCGGAGTCGTCGTACGAGCTCTCCATCGTATGGGACAACGATGGAATCGCGGTCACCACATCCAACGAGGTGTCCGAGGAGGAGCTCCCCCGGCACGGGCAGGGGCTGCGGCACTACCGGGAGAGGATCGAACGCATCGGCGGCACCTTCACCACCGGGCGCATGGACGACGGCGCATGGTTCTCGTTCGTGTTGATCCCGCCGAAACGCGACGGTCGGGGCCGCCGGCGCCGACGCCGACGAACCCCGACCGCCCGGCTCACCTGCCGAGCTTGGCGAGCAGGAGCGCCTCGGTGATCACGTTGTTCTTCAGTCCCGACAGCGAGATGGACTCGTTGGGGCTGTGCGCGTTGGCCTTCGGGTCCTCCGGGCCGGTGACGAGCACCTGGGCGGACGGGAAGAGACGCTGCAGCTCGGGGATGAACGGGATGGAGCCGCCCTCGCCCTTGTTGATCGGGGCGACGCCGAACGCCTCCTCCATCGCCTCGAGCGCGTCCTTGGTGGCCACGGCGTTCGGGTCCATCGCCCAGCCCATGCCGTTCTCGAGCTTGACGACCTCGACCTCGGCGCCGAACGGCGGGTTCTGGGCGAGGAAGTCGGCGAGCGCCGCCTGCGCCTGTTCGGGACGCTGGTTCGGCGCGGTCCTCAGGGACAGGCGGAAGCGGGTCTCGGGGCTGATCACGTTGAACGAGCCGTCGACCGGGTGGGCGTCGAAGCCGATGACGGTGAGCGACGGCTTGGTCCACAGGCGGGAGGCGAGCGAGCCGGAGCCGGCGAGCACGTAGGAGTCGACGATGCCGGCGTCCTCGCGCACGGTGGCCTCGTCGAGGTCGCGCTGGAGGCCGCCGATCGGCTCCTCGGCGGCGACGCCCGGCACGGCGAGGTCGCCGTTGGCGTCGTACAGGGAGGCGATGAGCATCGCGGCGAGCGTGTTGGAGTCGAGGATCGGGCCGCCGTACTGGCCGGAGTGGACCGGGTGCTTCAGGGCGCGCACGGTCACGTCGACGCACGTGTTGCCGCGCAGCGACGTGGTCAGGGACGGGATGTCGGCGGACCAGTTGCCGGAGTCGGCCACGACGATCACGTCGGAGGCGAATTCGGCCTTGTGCGCCTCGATGAACGGGATGAAGCTGGGCGAGCCCATCTCCTCCTCGCCCTCGATGAAGATCTTCACGTTGACCTTGAGGTCGTCGCCCAGGGCCTTGAGGGCGCCGGAGTGGATGGCGATGCCGCCGCCGTCGTCCGCGGAGCCGCGGCCGTAGAGGCGGCCGTCGACCTCGGTGCCGACGAACGGGTCGGTGTCCCATTCGGCCGGGTCCGGCACGGGCTGCACGTCGTGGTGCGCGTACAGCAGGACGGTCGGGGCGTCCGGGTCGACGACGCGCGAGCCGATGACCTCCCACGCGCCCGGGGTGCCGTCCGGGTTGGTCGACTGGACGACCTTCGCGTCGACGCCGACCTCGCGCATCTGCTCGGCGACGAATTCGGCCGAACGCCTCATGTGCTCGCCGGTGATGCCCTTGGCGGACACCGAGCCGAGCGCGATCTTGCGGTTGAGCACGTCGACGATGCGGTTCCAGTCCGCCTCCACGCGGGCGCGGATGTCGTCTGCGCTGATCTGTGCCATCGGTGACTCTCCTTTTATTCCATAGCGACTGACATTGGTCCGTGCGCGGCCGAACCGCCCGGACGCGGGCCTGCGATGGCCGTTGCGGGGCGGAATACCGCCGTTCGCGCGCTGCACGCGCGTCTAGACGTCACCGTAACCTGCAAGCATGACATGGAACCCGTTGAAGAAGAAGGAAGAAGCGCAGAAGCCCGTCGATGAGGCCCCCGCGCAGTCCAAGGCCGCCAGGGGCGCCAAGAAGGACCGTCCGACCCCGAAGATGAAGCAGGCGCAGGCCGCCGGCATCCGTCCGCTGGTGCCGACCGACCGCAAGGCCAGCGCGAAGGCCGCGAGGGCCCGTCTGCGCGAGCGCGAGAACGTCGAGTACGAGGCGATGCAGAAGGGCGACCTCAACCACATGCCCAAGTCGGAGCGTCTGCCCTGGCGCATCTACATCCGCGATTACGTGGACGCCCGCTTCAACGTGGGCGAGTTCTTCATCCCGGTCGCCGTGATCATCCTAGTCGCCTCGATGATCATCACGTCCGTGGCACAGAGCCCGCTGGCCTCGATGATCATGATGATCCTCATGTACGTGTACCTGTTCGCCGTCGTCATCGACGTGTGGATCATGTGGCGCGGCCTAAAGAAGAAGCTGATCGCCAAGTACGGCGAGCGCGCCGTCGCCAAGGGCAGCCGCTCCGGCTCCTACGCGTGGAGCCGCGCGATCCAGATGCGCCGCTGGAGGCTTCCGAAGCCGCGCTACGACAAGCGCGGCCACTGGCCGGAGTGATCGTCCGCTCCATCCGCTCCAAGGCTCCCTTCGGGGAGCCTTTGTCGTATCGGCGCAGCCGCCGCCGGCGCACTACCATGGATGCCATGGCTGAAATCTTCGATATCGTCATCATCGGCGCGGGTCCGGGAGGCTACTCGGCCGCGCTTCGGGCCGCGGAACTGGGCAGGTCGGTCGCCCTGGTCGAGCGCGACGCCACCGTCGGCGGCACGTGCCTGAACCGCGGATGCATCCCGTCCAAGGCGCTGATCACCGCGACCCACACCATCGACACCGTGCACCGCGCGGCCGAGCTGGGCGTGCAGGCGCACATGGACGGCATCGACTACGGCACGCTGCGCGACTACCGCGTCCACGTCGTCGAGACGATGACGCAGGGGCTGTCCGCGCTGCTCGCGCACCGCGGCGTGACCGTGTTCCGTGCGGACGGCTCGCTCGGCGCCGGCGACGACGCGGACGGCAACCGCACGGTCCGTCTCGCCGCCTCCCCCGGCCAAAGCGACGTGCTGCGCTACGAGAAGGCCGACGAGCCGCGTCCGCAGGGACCGTCGCTCGATCTGGCGGCGCGCGACGTGGTCCTCGCGCTCGGCGCCTCGCCGCGTCCGCTTCCCGGCAACCCGTTCGCCGGCGCGCTCATCGACTCGACGCAGGCGCTGGAGCTCGACGAGTTCCCCGCCTCGGCCGTGATCGTCGGCGCGGGCGCCGTCGCCATCGAATTCGCGTCGATGTGGAACGCGGCCGGCGTCGACGTGACCCTCCTCATCCGACGCGACCGCGTGCTGTCGCACTGGGACCGGCGCTGCGGCGCGACGCTCACGCGCGAACTGATCCGCCGGGGCGTGCACGTCGTCAGGAACACGGCCGTCACGCGCGTGGACACCGGCGCGAACCTCGGCGCGACCGTCCACTACACGGCCGGCCAGGACGGCCCGGAACAGCGGGTCGAGGCGGAGATCGTCCTCGCCGCGATCGGACGCGACCCGAACACCGGCGCCGGCTGGCTCGCCGACGCGGGCGTCACGCTCGACGGACGCGGCTTCGTCGCGTGCGATCCGCTCGGGGCGACCGACGCGCCGCACGTGTGGGCGGTCGGCGACATCACGGCGGGGCACGCGCTCGCCCACCGCGCCTTCGAACAGGGCGTGACCGTGGCCGAGGCGATCTGCGGACTCGACCCGAAGCCGGTCGACGAGGACAGCGTCCCCCAGGTCGTCTTCTCGCATCCGGAGGCGGCGTGCGTGGGTCTGACCGGTCGCGAGGCGATCGACGACCCGCGGTTCAACGACGTCAAGGAGACCGTCTACCCGATGATGGGCAACTCGCGCATGCTGATGAGCGGCGTGGGCGGCTCGATGACGGTCGTCAGCGGCGAGCGCGTCGACGCGGCGCGACCGGGCGTGCCCGAGGTGCTGGGGGTCCACATCGTCTCCCCCGTCGCCTCGGACGTGATCGCCGAGGCCGAGCAGCTGGTCGGCAACCACGTGCCGCTGAGCGACGCGGCGCGGCTCATCCACCCGCATCCCACGTTCAGCGAGACGCTCGGCGAGGCGCTGCTCAAGGCGGACGGCCGACCGCTGCACACGCGCTGAGCCGGGGTCTCGCCGCCGGACGTCCGCATGCCCGGCGGACCGGCGACGACCCGCCGGGCACGACTGCTGGTAGGATATAGGGCCAGTATGCGTAAATCTCGATGCAAGTGAGGGAGCATGGCCGACAAGGACGAGAAGAAGCCCAAGAAGCAGGGGACGATCAAGCAGATCATCCAGATCTTCAAGTACACCTACAAGGACGACAAGCAGCTGCCGTGGCTGTGCGCCGGCGCGATCCTCGCGCCGATCGTCGTGGCCGTGATCATCGGCCTGATCGTCAGGTGGAACTGGCTGAACTGGATCTTCATCATCATCGCCGCCATCATGCTGGGCCTGCTGTTCGGCACGATGGTGCTCACCCGCCGCGCCGACGCGGTCGGCTACAAGCAGCTCGAGGGCCGCCCGGGCGCCGCGATCGGCGTGCTGAGCAACATGAGCAAGGCCGGCTTCACCTTCCCGGAGCAGCCCGTGTGGGTCGATCCGCGCACCAAGGACGCGATCTGGCGCGGCACCGGCTACAACGGCATCTACCTGCTCGGCGAGGGCGACTACGGCCGTGTCAGCCGTCAGATGGACCGTCAGGAGCACGCCATCAAGGGCGTGACCGCCGGTTCCGCCATTCCGGTCTACCGCATCATCGTGGGCAACAACGACCCGCGCCAGACCAAGCTGCGCGACCTGCGCAAGGTCGTCACCAAGCAGAAGAGCTACGTGCCGGTCGAGCACAAGTCGAAGCTGATGGACAAGATCCACCCGCGCCGCCGCTTCATGCTCACCAAGGAGGAGCTCGCCACGCTCAACGACCGTCTGCGCACCCTGCAGCTCAAGAGCGGCTACGGCATCCCGAAGGGCGTGGATCCCAACCGCATGCAGAAGGTCAGCCGTCGCGCGATGCGCGGCAAGTGATCGGCCGGACCCTTCCGACCTCATGCCTCAGGGGCCTCGACGGTGTTTTCCGTCGAGGCCCCTTCGCGTATGCCGGCGTCCCGGTTCCCAGGCCCGGAAACCGGGACGAACCCGCCTCCGACGACCGAACGACAGTCGCCCGTAAGCGAGATCGGCCCGCATCGTCCATAAAGCGGACGGACGCACGGCGCGGACGCGAACGGCGCAAACGCCGAAAATCGCGTCATCGCAACGAAACGACGTCTCGCGTTACCGAGCACGAAACATTCTCGTAACCGAAGTTTCGAGCGGGCGAAACGCATGTTCCTATGCTTTAACCCTGTAAGTTCTCATCAATAAAGGAGCGATCGTGGCAGAGAATAAGATCTTCGCCCATACGCCTGAAGAAGTCGAGGCCCTCATCAACAAGGAAGGCGTCGAGTACGTCTCCGTCCGTTTCACCGACCTTATCGGCGTGCAGCAGCACTTCACCGTCCCGGTCAGCGAGTTCCTGGACAACGCGTTCACCGACGGCATGCCGTTCGATGGTTCCTCCGTGCAGGGCTTCCAGGCCATCAACGAGTCCGACATGAAGCTGGTCCCGGACGTGACCACCGCCTTCGTCGACCCGTTCCGCAAGCACAAGACGCTCGACGTGGCCTTCTCCATCGTCGACCCGCTGACCGACGAGCCGTACTCCCGTGATCCTCGTCAGGTCGCCGGCAAGGCCGAGGCCTACCTGAAGTCCACCGGCATCGCCGACACCGCGTCCTTCGCCCCGGAGGCCGAGTTCTTCATCTTCGACAAGGTGCGTTACGAGAACTCCGCCCAGCGCTCCTTCTACGAGGTCGACTCCATCGAGGCCCCGTGGAACACCGGCGTCGACACCGAAGAGGACGGCACCCCGAACATCGGCTTCAAGAACCGCGTCAAGCGCGGCTACTTCCCGGTCCCGCCGATCGACCACAACCAGGACCTGCGCGACGACATGGTCGCCAACCTGCAGAAGGTCGGCCTGCAGCTCGAGCGCTCCCACCACGAGGTGGCCGGCGCCGGTCAGCAGGAGATCAACTACCGCTTCAACACCCTGCAGCACGCGGGCGACGACCTGATGAAGTACAAGTACGTCGTCCACGAGACCGCCGCCCTCGCCGGCAAGTCCGTGACCTTCATGCCGAAGCCGATCGCCGGCGACAACGGCACCGGCATGCACTGCCACCAGTCCCTGTGGAAGGACGGCAAGCCGCTGTTCTACGATGAGCAGGGCTACGGCGGCCTGTCCGACATCGCCCGTTGGTACATCGGCGGCCTGATCAAGCACTCCTCCGCGGTCGTCGCCTTCACCAACCCGTCGCTGAACTCCTTCCACCGTCTGGTCCCGGGCTTCGAGGCCCCGGTCTCGCTGGTCTACTCGGCCCGCAACCGCTCCGCCGCCATCCGCATCCCGCTGGCCGGCACCTCCCCCGCCTCCAAGCGCATCGAGTTCCGCGCCCCGGATCCGTCCTGCAACCCGTTCCTGGCCTTCTCCGCCCAGATGATGGCCGGCCTCGACGGCATCCTGAACCACATCGAGCCGCCGGCACCGGTCGACAAGGACCTCTACGAGCTGCCGCCGGAGGAGCACGCCAACATCAAGCAGGTCCCGAGCTCCCTCGGCGAGGCGCTGAACGCCCTTGAGGAGGACAACGACTTCCTCACCGCCGGCAACGTCTTCACCCCGGATCTCATCGAGACCTGGATCGACCTCAAGCGCGACGAGATCGATCAGGCCCGTCTGGCCCCGACCCCGCTCGAGTACGAGCTGTACTACCACATCTGATAGTCGGCCCGCCCATCGCGGCGTCACACGGATCAAGCCCCGCTCTCACCGGCGGGGCTTTCCCGTATTCGGGGGGGGGGTGAGCGGACGGACGGAGTCCCGTCCCGACTGCGCCATTTCCCATTCGTCGGACATACATGGCGACGGACCCCGATGGCCACGGGACACGATCCCGCAGCGGACGTTCCCGCCCGCGTTCCCCTGTCCCCTGTCCGGACATCGCTCGGTCCAGACCGGGCCACTACGGATCGTCGTACAATGACGTTCCGGACGTTCCGGACGTTCCGGAAAGAGGAAGCAATCATGTCGTCATCAGCAATCTCCAACACCCAGGCCAAGGCCAAGACGGGCGCCGCGGTCAAGGCCGCGCTGGCCGCCAACATCGGCGTCGCACTCGCGAAGTTCGCGGCCGCCGCGTTCACCGGATCATCGTCCATGTTCTCCGAGTCCGTGCACTCGGTCGCCGACTGCGCCAACGAGCTCGTCCTCATGGTCGGCGACAAGGCGTCCGACCACAAGACCGACGGCGACCACCCGTTCGGACTGCACCGCGTCAAGTACCTCGCCAGCTTCATCGTCGCGACGCTGCTGTTCTTCGTCGGCGGCGTGTTCGCCGTCTCGCAGGCGGTCGGCAAGCTCACCGGACTGGTCGAGGGCACGATGCCGCGCGAGGCCGATTCGCTGGAACTCGTCGCCGCGCTGGTCGTCGTCGGCGTCTCCGCCTGCCTCGAGGGCTACGGCCTGCACACGTCCATGCACGAGGCGCGCGGCCGCATGAAGCGCGTCAAGGTCGAGAGCGATTCGCTCGTCAAGTTCTGGCGGCGCACGAAGTCCGCCGAACTCGCCTCCGTGATGATGGAGGACACGCTCGCCCTGATCGGACTCGCGTTCGCCGGACTCGGCATCGGCCTGTCCATCGCGACCGGCGACGAACTGTACGACGCGATCGGCGGCCTCATGGTCGGCCTCGTGCTGGTGTGCGGCTCGGCGGCGCTCGCGTTCAAGTCCGGATCGCTCCTGATCGGTGAGGACATCGACCCGCGCACGCGCGAGATGCTGGTCGCGGCGGTCGAATCGACCTCCGGCGTCAACCGGCTCATCAACATGCAGGCCATCCACATGGACGAGGATGCGGTGCTGTTGTGCCTCAAAGTCGAGACCGACAAGTTCGACCGCGACTACGACGTGCAGACCGTCGACAAGATCGAGACGAGCATCCGCACCGCCCTGCCCTGGTACGAGTGGGAGATCTACGTCGAGCCCGACATCTGGCGGGCGCAGAAGTAAGCCGTCCGTTACGGCCATGTTCCAGGCGGACAATGACCATCTCCCCTCGGCCGTCGTCCTCACGCGTCTGGGGACGACGGCCGGAAACAGTCTTATCGGCCACGTCGTCCCACTTCCCGTGCGCAGAGAATCGTTCTCAATAACGAACGTGTGAACCTCGACACCACGTCAATCGCACGTGCAAAGTCCCCGGATCGGCCGTATTCCGCCGTTCCGGGGACTTGCCGTTCTGTGCGTTCGTGTGCGCAAGGCTCACACGTTCGTTATTGAGAACCGTTCTCTGCGCGGTCCGACGACGGCGGGACCCACGCGACCGCTATCGGAAACCGTTCTCCGCGCAACCCGACGGGTACAATCGTTGCGGTACGCGCGCTCGGCGCCACGAAAGGCAGGGAACATGACGGACGAACAGCTCGCTTGGGATTTCGACGCGATGGACGGGGCGACGTCGGACGACAAGGACGCCGGGACCGTCGACCCCGTCGCCGACGAGGGCATCGCCCGCCTCGCCCCCGGCAGCGACCGGTGGATCGCGGCGCTGACACCCACCGACGCGGACGCGACCCGGCTCGACCGGCTCGACGTCTCCACCCTGAGCGCCGAGTCCGCGCAGCGCCTGTGGGCCCGCGTCGCCGCGTGGGTCGAATCGGATCAGATCGCCTACTACATCGACGACGCACCGGTCTCGTCCGACGCCGCGTACGACGCGCGCCTGCGCTGCCTGCAGCGTCTCGAGGCCGCGTTCCCCGCGCTCGACAACCCGCAGAGCCCCACGCACCGCGTCGGCGGCACGTTCTCCAACGACTTCGCATCCGTGCGCCATCCGTCGCGCATGATGAGTCTCGACGACGTGTTCTCCATCGAGGAGCTCAGGGACTGGTACGACTCCGTCCTGCGCGACCTCGACTGGCCCGAGGGCAAGCCGCTGCCGATGAGCTGCGAGGTCAAGATCGACGGTCTCGCGCTGAATCTCATCTACAGGAACGGCGTGCTCGAGCAGGGCCTGACGCGCGGCGACGGCGTCACCGGCGAGGACATCACCCTGAACGTGCGCACGATCGGCTCCATCCCCGCGAACCTCGGCGGCGAGAAGGAGGACATCCCCGAGTTCGTCGAGATCCGCGGCGAGGTGTTCATGCGCTGGGACGACTTCCACACGCTCAATGACGAGCAGGAGGACGCCGGCCGCGCGCCGTTCGCGAACCCGCGCAACGCCGCCGCCGGCTCCCTGCGCCAGAAGGACCCGCGCATCACCGCCACGCGGCGCCTGAGCTTCTACGCGCACGGCATCGGCACACTGCGCTGGGGCGCGGGGTCGGCCGGACGCCACGACGTCGTCGACGACCAGTCCGAGGCGTACGCCCTGTATGAGAAATGGGGTGTGCCGGTCTCGTCGCACAACCGCACCGTCACGTCGTTCGACGAGATCCTCGCGATGATCGACTACTACGGCGAGCACCGCGGCGACATCGAGCACGCGCTCGACGGCATCGTCGTCAAGGTCGACGACCTCGCGCTGCAGCGCAGCCTCGGCGCGACCTCGCGCGCGCCGCGCTGGGCCATCGCGTACAAGTACCCGCCCGAGGAGGTCAACACCGAGCTGCTCGACATCACCGTGCAGGTCGGCCGCACCGGACGCGTCACGCCGGTCGCGGTGCTCAAGCCCGTCTACGTGGCCGGTTCGACGGTCGCGCGCACCACGCTGCACAACCCGTTCGAGGTCAAGCGCAAGGGCATCCTGATCGGCGACACGGTCGTCGTGCGCAAGGCCGGCGACGTGATCCCCGAGCTCGTCGGCCCGGTGCTCGAGCGACGCAAGGGTCGCGAGGGCGAGCTGCGCGAGTTCGTCATGCCCGAGCGCTGCCCGTCGTGCGGCGCGAAGCTCGCCCCCGCCAAGGAGGGCGACAAGGACATCCGCTGCCCGAACGTCGAAAGCTGCCCGGCGCAGCTGACCGAGCGCGTCATCTCGCTCGCCTCGCGCAAGGCGTTCGACATCGAGCATCTGGGCGACCAGTCGGCGATCGCCCTGACGAACCCGGAGGAGAACCGTCCGGGCTCGGTCGCGACGTTCGCGCCGAACATCACCGAGATTCTTGTCGCGCCGGGCGAGGAGCCGGAGCCGTACGAGCCGGCCGCCGGACTTACGCTGCCCGAGCCGCAGACGCCGGTCCTGTCCAGCGAGGCGGGACTGTTCGCCCTGACCGCCGCCGACCTCAAGGACGTGCGCGTGTGGCGCGAGGCGCCGATCATCGAGGTGCACGAGACCGTCGGCGCGAACGGACGGAAGAAGAAGGTGCGGCGTCGCGTCGGCGGATCGGGCCTGTGGCATCAGGTGCCGGCGTTCTGGACGGCGCCCGCCACGGCGAGGAAGCTCACCGCCAGGCAGCTGACGGAGCGGGCGAACGCCGCCATCGGGACGGACATCACCGCCGGCGCGCGGGCCGGCAAGGCCGACGCGGCCGATGCGGCGTCGGCCGGCGCGACCGTGACGTCGACGTCGACCGGTCTGACCGCATCGCTCGATCCGTCACGCTACCCGGACTACGATGTGCCTGCCGACGCCGAGATCGTGCGCGTCGAGCACAGGCGCACGCGCGCCGGCGAGACCGACGTGCCGGTGATCATCCGCCCCGGCGAGAACACGCGCAAGATGTTCGACGAGATGGACAAGGCGCGCCACGCCGACCTGTGGCGTGTGCTGGTCGCGCTATCGATCAGGCGTCTCGGCCCGCCGACCGCGCGCCTGATCGCCACGTCGCTGGGCTCGCTCGACGCGATCGCCGCGGCGAGCGTCGACGAGCTCACCGAGATCGACGGCGTCGGACCGGAGATCGCCGAATCGGTCGTGAACTGGTTCGCGGCCGCGCGCGAGCCGGGCGACTGGCGCGGCGAGACGTTGCGCGCCTGGCGCGAGGCCGGCGTGGGTGTGGGCGAGGCCGAGACGAGCAGCCTGCCGCAGACGCTCGCCGGCAAAACCGTCGTCGTCACCGGCTCGCTCGAGGGCTACTCGCGCGACTCCGCCAAGGAGGCGATCATCGCGCGCGGCGGCAAGGCGGCCGGGTCGGTGAGCAAGAAGACCGACTACGTGGTCGTCGGCGCGAACGCGGGATCCAAGGCCGCCAAGGCCGAGGAGCTTGGCATCCCGATGCTCGACGAGGCCCAGTTCGCGACGCTGCTCGAGACCGGCGAGATCTAGCGGGCGAACCCGAGGGAGCCGCCGTCATGATCGTCGCATGAAGGCCGCACCTCTGGCATGCCGCGCGATTGCACGCTAGTGTGTTACGCGGCCAAACAAGGAGGACGATCCATGACAGACAGCAGGCACATCGAAGCCGCCATCTACGAGCGGCTGAGCCGCGTCATCGACCCGGAGCTCGGACGCTCCGTCACCGATCTGGGCATGATCGCGGCGATCGACGCGACGCCCACGGACGAGGGGGGCGACGCGTACGACGTGACCGTGCACGTCGAGCTCACCGTCCCCGGCTGCCCGCTGTCGGAGACGATCACCAACCAGATCAACGGCGCCGTCGCCTCCTATCCGGACGCGACGCTCACCCCGCATATCGAGGTCGGGTCGATGAGCCGCGACAAGCTCGACGACCTCGTCGCCGACCTCAAGGCCGAACGCAAGCAGAACCCGTTCAACAAGCCGGGCATCAAGACGCGCATCTTCGCGATCGCCTCCGGCAAGGGCGGCGTCGGCAAGTCGTCCGTCACCGCCAACCTCGCCGCCACGTTCGCGGCGCTCGGCTACGACACCGCCGCCATCGACGCGGACATCTACGGCTTCTCCCTGCCGCGCCTGTTCGGCGTGCACACGCAGCCGACGAACCTCAACGGCATGCTCATGCCCGTCACCGCATGGGGCGTCAAGCTCATCTCGATCGGCATGTTCGCCGGCGCCGACCGCGCGATCCTGTGGCGCGGCCCCCGCCTGCAGCGTTCGCTCGAGCAGTTCCTGTCCGACGTGTGGTGGGGCGAGCCGGACGTGCTGCTGCTCGACCTCGCGCCCGGCACCGGCGATATGGCGATCTCGGTCGCGCAGGCGCTGCCCAACGCGGAGCTCGTCGTCGTGACGACCCCACAGCCGAGCGCGTCCGACGTGGCCGTGCGTTCGGGACTCGTCGCGCTGCAGGTGCCGATGAAGGTGCGCGGCGTCGTCGAGAACATGAGCTTCTACGAGCACAAGGGCGAGAAGCTGCGCATCTTCGGCGAGGGCGGCGGCGAGCGCGTTTCCCAGCAGCTTTCCGACGCGCTCGGCTACGACGTGCCGCTGATGGCACAGCTGCCGCTCGAGCCCGAGCTGCGCGAGACCGGCGAGGCCGGGCGCCCCGCGGTGCTGGACGCCGACGGCGCGCTGCGGACCGACGGCATCGGTGCCGAGTTCCGCGCGCTCGCCGAGCGGCTGATGGGAGCCTGACGGGGCCGCTCGCCCCTGTCGGCGCGGATGAGGGTCGCCTGTGGTCATTGCTTGCGTGGATGACGGGGTTCGCCCCCTATTGGCGCGGATGGGGGCCGCACCCGTCATCTCCGTGCGCGGAGAGCGGTCCGGGCAACGCGGGGCAGAGGAATCACCCTTAGAACGTCGTCCCCGTGCAAAGAGCATGCTTTCGTCGGTCTTCACGGGAGACCGGTCCTGAATCGTCCCTTTCCGTGCGCAGAGAAGTTTCTCATGCCGCGCTCGTGGTCCGGGTCGGCCTTAAACCGTCTCCCTCGCGCGCAGAGAACGGTTCTCAATAGCGAACGTGTGAGCCCATCGCACATATGCGCACAAAACGGCAAGTCCCCGGAACGGCGGAATACGGCCGATCCGGGGACTTTGCACGTGCGATTGACAGAGTGTCGAGGCTCACACGTTCGCTATTGAGAACGATTCTCTGCGCACGGGGAGCGGGACGATGGGCCGGATGAGGTGATTTTCGCGGTCTGCGGGGCGTAATGGGAGACGTCGAATCTGCCGACAGTCCGTACGTCGATTAAGTTCAACGCCGTCTGCGGAAATCATCTCCGACTTGGGGCGGGCCGATTCCATCCCGAATCGTCCCCGGCTTTCGGATACCGGTCTCGTCGCCCCGATGGTCCGACACGGCGGACGGGAATCCGCCTTATCCACCGGTCCATCAACCACGGACCGCTCATTCCATGCGCACATTGCGACGCAGCCGAAGCGTCGTCTACGGTCGACGCATGGGATCATTCATACGTGAAGGCATCGTCGCCGACAGAAGGATGGAGCGCGAACGCTGCAACGCGGCGGCCCGTCGAACGCACGCACCGTTGCACATCGGTTATCTCAACGCGGTGCGGTACTGGGGCGCGCCGGTTCCCCGCGATTGTTCGCTGGACGCAAGCTCGGTTCACGCCGTCGTCTCCGAGGCGGGCATGCGCAGACGGGTCAAAGGCGTCGTCTTCCACGTCTTCCGCGGCGCAGAGGAGTATCGCAAGGAATCCTACGAATCGTTCTGGGTGTCGTCGCCGGCCATGACATGGGCGCAGATGGCGCCCCATTGCGGTGTGGAGGATCTCGCGGCGATCGGAGCGGCGATGCTGAGCCGCGACACACGCCGCAAGGTCGCCACCCTCGACGAGCTGAAGGGATACGTGGACGCCAGCGCGCGGTTCATCGGACGGAAGAAGTGTCTGGCCGCGTTGCCGTACATCGTGGAGAACACCGACTCCCCGCCGGAGACGCAACTGTTCGGCGCGCTGGCCGACACCGGGGTGGGGCGTCCCACGCCGAATTACAGGGTCGAAATGGGCGACTCATACGTCTTGCTGGACATGGCATATCCCGATTGCAAGGTCGCCTTCGAGTATCAGGGGTACTACCACGGCGGGCCGGATCAGATGCTGAGCGATGCGGCGAGGCTGAACCGGCTGCAGGCGCGCGGCTGGGTGATCGTCTATGTCACCGCGGACAACTTCCGCACCGTGGAGGCGAGACGGACGTTCATGGTGATGGCTCGGACAATCGTGATGCGGCAACGGTATCTGGCGGCGTTCTGCCGCACCTGGCTCGGCGCGGAGAACGGTTCCCGATAGCGGTCGCGCGGGTCCTGCCGTCGTCGGACCGCGCAGAGAACGGTTCTCAATAACGAACATGCGTGCCTTGCGCACACGAACGCACAAAACGGCAAGTCCCCGGAACGGCGGAATACGGCCGATCCGGGGACTTTGCACGTGCGATTGACGTGGTGTCGAGGCTCACACGTTCGTTATTGAGAACCGTTCTCTGCGCGCAGGAAGTGGAACGACGGGGCCGATAAGACCGTTTTCGGCCGTCATCCCACGGGAGTGGGGCAAAAGCGATGACGGGTACGAGGACACCCGCGTCGTCTCCCCGGGAACAAGACGAAAAAGACGGGACCGATCGCCCGATCGACGAAGCGAGGCCGTCTGACCGACCGATAGGCCAGACAATCAGACGGCCAGACAATCAGACGGCCAGACAATCAGATGGTCGGACGGTCAGACGACCAGACGGTCAGACGACCAGACGGTCAGACGGTCGGACGGTCAGATGGTCGGACGGTCAGATGGCCAGACGGTCAGATGGCCGGACGGTCAGATGGCCAGACGACCCGGTGGTCAGATGGTCAGCCGATCAGGCGGTCAGGGAGCGGATGAACTGGGCCTGGACGACGTCGATGCCGCTGTTGTCGTCGTCGACCATGCGGGCGGCGGCGACGGAGAGCGTGCGGGCGGGCACGAACAGGCCCTCGTCGACCGTCAGGCGCGCGGCGTCGCGCACGATGCGCGCCACCTCGGTGTTCGGCCAGACCGGCAGGTCGTGCGCGGCGAGCACCGCGGACGCGTCGGCCACGTTCTCCGGCACGCGGATGCACTGAGAGTCGGCGCGTGCGACGAGCTCCTGCAGCTCGCCCTCCAGCGCGGGGATCTGCCCGGGAGCGATGTGGTCACTCAGGATGTACGCGGCGGCGGCCACGTCGAAATGATCCTGCATCCACTCGTCGTAGGCGAGACGGTAGTAGGCGAACGCGGCGTCGTCGCGGTCGAGCGCGACGTTGAGGGCGTTGAGGCACGCGGCGCGCGCGGAATCCCAGTCCTCGTTGCGCGCCAGCTGCACGGCGAGCTTCAGGTGCGTCAACGGGTAGGCGGGCGCGTAGGCCACCATCGCGTTGAGGTGCTTGAGCGAGTGCGAGGCGCCCTTGACCTGGGCGAGCACGTCCGAGAGCTCCATGTGCGCGTAGAAGAGGTTGTCCGGGATGAGCACCGTGCGCTCGCCGGACGTGGCGAACAGGCGGTTGTAGATCACGCGCTCGGCGTACGAGTTGAAGTAGCGCGGTACGCCGTCGCCCTTCGCGTACAGCGCGTCGATGCGGCCGATCGCCGCCTCGGCGGTCTCGAACGCCTGATCGACCTGTCCGTTGAACAGCAGGTCGCGGGCCTTGAGCCGCTCCTTGTCGAGGTCGTCGGCCATGCGCAGCGCCACGGACGGGGTGTCTCGCCCGTCGATCAGCGCGCTGGTCACGAGCGGCGCCTGCTCCGTGAGCTCGGGGTCGCCGATCATCTCGACGATGCGCATCGCCTCCTGCGCCTTGGCCACGGACGGCATGGAGTCGTCGGAGGCGAGCCGATGGAAGTCGGCGTCGGCGTGCTGCATGAGGTCGACGCGCTGGATGGACAGGCCGGACGCCCGTGTGGTGCCGAGCACGCGCGCGGCGGCGCCGGTGAAAACGCGGTCGGACATCTCCGGCTCCTCCTGCGCGCCGGCCGGGGCGAACCTCGGGTCGCGCAGGTCGAATCCGGCGCTGACGGGCTTGAGCGCACCGCCGTCGACGTCCATCACCGCGTCGAACATGCGGTACGTGTCCATCGGGTGGTCGAGCGAGTCCTGCGCGACGTGGGCGAGGAAGGCCTCGCGCGTGAAGGTGACGGTGGCGAGGTTGCGCACGGTGGGGTTGCGCTTGAGCACGCTCATCGGGTCGTCGGACGGGGTGCGGCCGGCGTCATCGGCGTCCGCATCGCCGACGGCGCCCGGGACGAGGCCGTTCGCGCCGAACTCGTCATCGGCCATGTCGCCGGCGTCGTCGCCCGTGGCCCCTTCCTCGGCGGCGGACGACGGCGAGGCGAACGCGGTCTCGTCGATGTCGATGTCGACGCCCTTCATCAGGTCCTCGAAGCGGCGGTCGAGCGCGTCGTCGTCCTCGCCCTCGACGGCGGACGCCTCGTCGGACGATCCCGGCGCCGACGTGTCGATCGGACGCGACGGCGAGGGCGTGCGGGCCGGATCGCCGTGGAAGTCGCCGTCCTTCGGCTCGGCCTTGCCGCCGTGGACCGCGCCCATGTTGCCGGTGTGCATGCGTTCGAACGCGCTGAGCGCCTCGCTCATCATCTCCTCGATGGCGGAGTCCTGCTCGGCGAGCGCCTCCTCGAGGCCGAGCGAGTCGACGTGCAGCGACACCTCGCGCACGCGGTCGCTCGCGGCGAAGCTCAGCGCGGCCATGATCAGGCCGACGCGCAGGTTGTAGTCGGCGCTCATCTCGGCGCGGGCGCGATCGGAGAGCTTGACCCAGCGGTGCGCGGCCTCGTCGTACCGGCTGGCCGGCATCATCGAGACGCCGGCGGTGGTGAAGCCGACGGCCACGCGTCCGGCGGCGAGGTTGGAGCGGATCTCCACGTCGAAGCGGTACGGCAGACGCAGCTTGCGCACGAGCAGCGCCATGCTCTGGCGGTACGCCCACTCGGAGCCGGTGTCGCCGCCCTCCCCCGCCTTCGCGCCGATCTCGCGCACGATGCGGCGGGCCTGTTCGATGAGCGCGAGCATCGAGTTCGCGTCGCCGTCCACGCCGGGGGCGACCGCGCCGTCGCTGGCCTCGCCGCCGCCGAGCGCGATCAGGGCCGGGTCGTCGAGCAGCTTCAGGTCGATGGTGGCGGCCTGCGCGCGCGTGACGGTCTCCTCGGTGGGCTGCAGTCCGAGGCGCGTGTTGCGCTCCAGCCAGGCGCTCACCTGGGCGAAGCGGTTGAGGTTGCCCTCGATGGCGAGCGCGCGCAGCGCCGGGGCGAGCACGAGCGAGGAGTCCCAGTTGAAGAAGTAGGAGCCGGAGTAGCTGGAAGTGTACAGGTGCAGTGGTTCGGCGCCGTGCACGGCCTCGAGGCCGGGGGCGTCGTCGAGCGCGCCGGCCTCGTGCATGAGCTCGGCGAAGTGGTCCTCGAGTCCGGAGACGCGCATGCCGTGGGCGCGCACGGCGAGCATGTCGCGCACGGAGCGGCGGATCGCGCCCATCGGCGCCTCGCGGTTGAGGCGGCGGAAGATGTTGCCGGCGCCGAAGCCGATCATGAGGCCGCTCATCTGCGGCAGCATGTACGCGGCGAAGAAGCCGATGGCGACGGCGTCGCGGTATTCGAGGTCCTCGCGCATCTCGCGCGGCAGGGCGTAGCGCATCTGCTCGAGGCGGTACCGGCCGTCGCGCCCCGGCGTGCGGCTCCATGCGGCGAGCCAGGTCATGCGGCCGTTGGAGTCACGTCCGACGATGCCGCCGCCGATCGCGCGCCCGCCGTCCGACGCCGCCGGACCGCCGTCGGTCCGGGCCCCGGCGGCGGCTCCGCGAGGCTCCCTGGTGAACATGAAGCGCGGCTCCATGGTCTGCACGTCCATGCCGATCTGCGGCCCGACGAACACGCGACCCTTGCCGTCCGCGTACGCGATCTGCGAGAAGTGGTCTTTGTCGGCGAAGACGCCGAGCGAGAAGCCGTCGCCGGACAGGCCCGGGCCGGACAGCTGCGCCCAACCGAGCGTGAGCTTGCCGGGCACGTCCTCGAAGTCGAGCAGACGGCGCTTGACGAGGGGGCCGAGCCGGCGCGAATGGTCGGCGAGCTCGCGCGCCACGTCGATCTCGTCGGGCGTGGGGCCGCGGCCCGTGTCGGAGGTGTCGGAGGCGGCCCTGTTCATCGCCTCGGCGGCGACCTTGTCGAGGGTGGCGCCGAACGGGTCGACCGATTCCATGGCCGACTCCACGGCGCCGCGGCCGGAGCGCGTCAGGCGCGACGCGAACCGCAACGCCCGGCCCATCGCGCCTTTGAACGGTTCCGGGATCGGCGCGAACGGGAGACTGTGATGCGGCTTGCGTGTTGACATGCCTCACATTCTTTCAACGCAACCAGACATGGGGGGCGGGCGTGACGCCTAGAGAATAACTGCCTATAGAATGATGGGGTGTCTCATCTCTCCCGCCCCCTCCCCCGTCTCTCGCACGCCCTGGGCCGCCATCGTCGCGCGGTCGCGGCCGTGCTGGCCGCGGTGCTGGCCGTCCTGCTGCTCGAATGCGTCGCCTTCAACCTGCCGTTCTGGCGCACGCTCGGCGCGAGCATGGATTCGGCCGCATACGAGAACACGCTGGGACCGGGCCTGACGCGCACGGACACGGGTCAGCTGCGCATCACCGATCCGACCGGCGCGTGGCTCGAGGTCGAGGCGGACGGCACCTCCGGCTTCGCACGCATCGACACGTTGACGCCGAAGCAGGATTCGCTGCGCGTCATCCATCTGCGGCCCTCGGTCGACGGCGACGAGGCGGCCTCGCGCACGGTCTCGCCGCTGTCCGCGCGATCGCTGTTCCTGCCCGTGCACGGCGCGGGCACGCTGCGCGTGTGGATCGAGGAGGCGAAGGGGTCGGTCGTGCCGATCGAGGCGGTGCGCGCGAACGTGCGCGTCCCGTTCTCGTTCGATCCGCTGCGCGTCGCGCTGATGGCGGGCGCGCTGCTGCTGGCCGCCGCGCTGGGGCCGTGGTCGAGGCTGTGGCGGATCGAGCTGGACCCGTCGAGCCGCGCGCAGCGATGGGGGTTCGTCGCGCTGCTCGCGCCGTTCGCCGTGTTCGCGGCGACGAACATCGCATGGCAGGTGATCTACGCGGGGCCGCTGGTCTTCCACACGGCGGGCGGGTACACCTACGACTTCGAACAGTACGGGCGGCTGGCCGACTCGCTGCTCGAGGGGCATGCGTGGCTCGACCTCGACGTGCCGCGGGAGCTCGCGTCGGCGGCCAACCCATACGACGTGACGACGCGCGAACGGCTGCTCGCCGACGGTGTGACCCCGATCTACTGGGATCACGCGCTGTACGGCGGGCACTGGTACACGTACTTCGGCGTGCTGCCGGCGGTGGCCGTCTTCGTTCCCTACCGGCTGGTGACCGGCCGGATGCTGCCGAGCGGCGCGGCGATGCATCTGCTCATGTTCCTCGCGCTGCTGTGCACCTGGCTGCTGGTGGTGCGCCTGGTCAAACGGCTCGCCCCGCGCGCGTCGGTGGCGGCCGCGCTGATCGCGATGGCCTTCGTGCCGCTGGCCGCGAACTACGGCTACCTGTTCTACCGCACGAATTTCTATTCGGTGCCGTTCGCCGCCTCGCTCGCGCTCACGACGCTGGGACTATGGCTGTGGGTCGGCGCGCAGACCGCCAAACGCCCGCTCAACCCGGCCGACCGATGGCAGGTGGGATCGGCGCCGGCGCTCTCCCTGCCACGCCTCGCTCTGGGCGCGCTGTGCATCGCGGCGAACTTCGGGTGCCGCCCCACGTTCTGTCTGGCCGCGCTGCTCGGCTTCCCGCTGTTCTGGCCGCAGATCCGCGCGCTCGCCGCGGGGCTCGCCGCCGGTCAGGTGCCGTGGCGCAAGGCGCTGCGTGCGCCGGGGGTGGTGGTCGCGGCCGCGCTCGTGCCGCTCGTGCCGCTCATGGCGTACAACCATGCACGCTTCGGCTCGCCGTTCGACTTCGGCACCGCCTACCAGATGACCGTCACGGACATGACGCGATTCCGCGAGCCGCTCGCCGACATGCCGGCGATGATCGGCTACTACCTGTTCCTGCCGCTGCGGTTCATGGGCTCGTTCCCCTGGCTGTCGCTCTCCCCGACGCCGCTGTCCTCGTGGTCGTACACCGAACCGATGGTCGGCGGCCTGTTCGCGATGTGCCCGCTGCTGCTGTCCGCGTTCGCGCTGCCGTTCCTCACCGGACGGCGGCGCATCCACGGCCCCGTGCCGTCGCGCACGCCGTTCCTTCTCGGCGCGCTCGCGCTCGCCCTGGCGCTGGTCGTGTTCGACACGGCGAACGCCGGGCTCGGCTGGCGGTACATGTGCGACTTCGGGTGGCTGTTCGCGCTGGCGGCGCTGCCGGGGCTGCTGCGCGCGACGGGCGGCAGCGGCGACGCGGCCCGTCCGGGCCGGGCCCGCGTGCGCGCCCTGGCACGGCTGGCGGTGGCGGCGCTGCTCATGTTCTCGCTGCTCGTCGGCCTGCTCGCCTGCTTCACGATCGGCCGTCAGGACGCGATGATCGCGGGCGACCCGAGGATGTTCCACGACGTGGCCTCCTGGTTCCTGGCATAGACGCGCTCCCAGCGAACATCCAGCGGACACGGCCTGTGCGCCCAGCGAAACCCCAAGAATTCCAAGGGTGGGCGCATACTATGAAGTGGTTCTACACAAATCGATAACATTCGTACCTTCCCCGTAACGAAAGTCGAAACCATTTCATGAAGCGCACCGCAACCAAACACATCGTCGTACGCATCGCGGCCGCGGCCGTCACGCTCGCCATCGCGCTGGGACTGTGCCTGTTCACGCAGGACAACGTCAACGCGTCGATCAAGCAACGTCGCGTCGAGCGTCTCAACGCGCGCATCGCGAACGTGTACACCACCGACTACCAGCAGATGGCCGACGATCAGCTCACCGCCGAACGCGACAAGGCGGCGGCCACACTCGACGATCCGTTCGTCAAGGAGAACCCGTACGGCACGAACACCACGTCGCTGTACGTCTACTTCACCACGGACGAGGCCACCGACGTCTCCTACACCGTCCACGCCGACGGATATCCGGACTTCTCCGCCACCGCCGAGCAGGGCGACGACTACTCCAAGACGCACGAGTTCCTCGTGCTGGGCCTCATCCCCGAGGTGAACAACACCATCACGCTCACGCTCAAGGACGAGAACGGCGACACCGTCGCGACCAAGGAGATCACCCACAAGGGCGCCGGGCTCCTCCGGCGAGGAGGAGGTCCGCCTCGAGCAGACCGTCGACCCGACCGACACCGCCACGCAGGCGCTCGGCGACGGCCTGTACGCCATCCTCGGCAACGACTCCAACGAGCAGGACTTCATGTTCTACTACGACGTCAACGGCGTCGTGCGCGGCGAGGTGCCGGTCATGTACTACCGCTCCCACCGCCTGCTGTTCGACGACGACGGCCTCATGTGGTTCTCCGCCTCGACGAAGCACTTCGTCGGCATGAACCGCCTCGGCAAGCTCGTCAAGATCATCAACCTGGGCGACCGGTTCATCCTCCACCACGACTACGCGCTCGACTCCGACGGCAACATCGTGTCGCTGGCGACCGATCTGACGCGCTCCGACCACGCGGTGCAGGACCAGGTCATCAAGGTGGACACCACCACCGGCAAGGTCACGCAGCTCATCGACTTCGGCGAGATGTTCCCGGACTACAAGGCCTCCACCGACCACTCCGGCATCGACGAGTCCGACCCGACGGCCAAGAACCGCTGGGACTGGATCCACTTCAACACGATCCAGCTGCTGCCCGACGGCTCCGCGCTGTTCTCCGCGCGCGAGACCTCCACGATCATCAAGGTCGACGACATCGAGGGCACCCCGAAGCTCGACTACATGATCGGCGAGCCGACCGTGTGGGACGGCACCTCGTACCAGAAGTCGTTCCTGACCAAGGTGGGCGACTTCGGCGACACCGGCGGCCAGCACTCGATCACCTACGAGGAGGACCCGTCCCTGCCCGACGGCCAGTACTACATCTACATGTTCGACAACAACTTCGGCTACGCGATGACCCGCCCCGACTTCGACTGGACGACGATCAAGGGCATCTCCACCGCGCAGAGCTCGAAGGACAAGGACTCGAACTCGCAGTTCCGCAAGTACCTGGTCGACGAGAAGGCCGGCACCTACACCGAGGTGCAGAGCTTCGACGTGCCGTACTCCCCGTACGTGAGCTCCTCGCAGGAGATCACCGACTCCGTCAACCTCGTGGACACCGGCATGCAGGGCGTCTTCGGCGTGTACGACGACGACGGCAACCTGCAGGCGCAGTACAGGATGAAGCTCTCGACCGGCTACATCTACCGCGTCTACCACTACGACTTCAAGGGCTTCTACTTCGCCTGACGCCTTCGAGCCGAAGCGCGGCATGGCCCATGGCACTTACTACAGTGGGTGCCATGGGCTTTTTCTTTTCTCGCAAGGCGACGCCGAAGCCGGCGTCGGTCACGTTCGCGCTCGCGGGCGCCGGGCACACGTACGACGACGGGCACGTGGGGTTCGCGCCCGCGGATCTGACGATCACCGAGAAGCGCGTCGCGATCATCGGGCTCAACGGCTCGGGCAAGTCGACGCTGCTGGGGCTGCTCGACGGCTCGCTCAGACCGACGGCCGGATCGGTCACGCTCTGCGGGGCCGGGATCACGCTCGACACGTCATCGAAGAAGGACCTCAGGACCGTCGACGAATGGGTCGGCAAGGTGCGCCGCGAGGAGATCCCGAATTCGTTCTACCGCGCCGAGAACATCGTCAAGGCGGTCGACGAGTCGCTCAAGAGGCACAAGATAGCCGATGCCGAGCGCAGCGCGCGCATCGGCAACCTGTTCGCGCACTTCGGCCTGCAGCAGATCCGCCAGGCCAAGGCCGCCGAGCTCGACTCGGAGAAGCGCCACCTGCTCGCCATCGCGGCGGCGCTCGCGTTCGACCCGTCGGCGATCGTGGCCGACGAGCCGTCGAAGGGGCTGGACGAGATCGGCACGCGACACGTGGCCGAGGCGCTGTTCACCTACGACAAGCAGGTCATCGTCGCCACGCACGACACCGACATGATCGTCCGCCCGGAGTACGCGATCGACCGCACGCTGGTGCTCGACGCGGGAGCCGTCGTCTTCGACGGCTCCCCGGCGGACGCGGTCGCGTTCTACATGGACCTCATCCGCCGCAAATACGAGGAGTCGAAGGCGACGGACTGAGCCGTCAGGCGAGCATCGCGGCGACCGTGTCGAGCACGGCCTGCACGTTGCGGCGGAACTCGTCCGGCTCGGGCAGCAGCGAGATCGCGAGATACCCGTTCGACGTCATGTCGAAGAAGTAGCCGGGCTGGCCGGTCAGGCCATGCGTCTCGATCATGCGCAGCACGAGCTCGTTCTCGTCGATGACGCTTGGCACGCGCAGCAGCACGTTCCAGCCGCCCTCGGCGCGCAGCACGTCGACGAGCCCGTGCTCGTCGCGCTCCAGCATCGCGTGCAGCGTGGCGAGGTTGCCGTGCACGCGGTCGCGCACGCGCACGACCTGACGCGGCGCCACGCTCAGCAGCGACGGCAGCTGCGCGGCGATGATGTCGCTCATCGGCAGGTAGTCGTCGGCGATGACGTCGAGCCGGCGCTGCGCCTCGAACACGTCGTTCTCCGGGCCGGACACGCGGATCCAGCCGACCTTGGCGTGCGGGGCGGCGAGCATCTTGGAGAAGCCGTCGAGCGCGAACGTGAGCACGCCGCGCTCCCCCGCGAGCCGCGCGTTGCCGTCGAACGGCTCGAGCGAGTAGTCGTAGAACACCTCGTCGGCGATGATCGCGACGCCGCGCTCGCGGCACAGGTCGACCAGCGTCGCGCGCTCCTCGGGCTTGACGTACGAGCCGGTGGGGTTGTTCGGGTTGATGAGCACGAGCGCGCGGATGCGCTCGCCCTCCTCGGAGTAGAGCAGCTGTTCGATGGCGGCGGTGTCGATGAACCAGGAGCCGTCGAACTGCAGCTGGTATTCGATCGTGTCGACGCATTCGAGCCGCGCGATCGATTCGATGAGCGGATAGCCGGGCTTGGGGGCGAGCACGGCGTCGCCGGCGTCGCACAGCAGCTTGATGAGCCACGAGTACGCTTCGGACGTGGAGCTGAGCAGATAGAGCGAGTCCGGGTCGACGGTCGGGGCGGACGGTCTGCCGTCATGGGCGGCCTCGTCCACCGCGAACCGGCCCACGTCGTTGAGGTAGCGCGCCAGCGCCTCGCGCGCTGTGCGGGGGCCGCGCGGTTCGGCGGTGTACACGCCCGGCACCTGCGCCGGGGCGAGCCCGTGACGGGTCGGATTGGAGTCGTTGAGTTTGCCGAGCGCGACGCCGGCGGCCCTGACCCTGGCCTCGGCGGCGGCGATCGGATTGGGGTCGGAGATATCCACGCGGGAGGAGAAATGAACGGTCATAGGGTCCACTGTATCTCGCATCGTGCGCATGAAAAGGCCGCCCGGGGAGCGGTTCTACCCCGGGCGGCCGGCTTCGATGACGTCAGCGCTGCTTGGTGCTGGCGTAGTAGGCGGCTCCGACGATGCCGGCCTCGTTGCGCAGGGCGGCGGGCACGATCGGGGTCTTCACGTCGATGAACGGGATGAACTTGTCCGCCTTGCGGCTCACGCCGCCGCCGATGACGAACAGATCCGGGTTGAAGTACTTCTCCATGAGGCCGTAGTACTTGGTCAGGCGCTTGGCCCACTTCTTGTAGCCGAGGTCCTCGTTCTCGCAGATCGCGCTGGACGCGTACTTCTCGGCGTCCGGGTGCTTCTCGTCGAGGATCAGGTGGCCGAGCTCGGTGTTCGGGACCAGCACGCCGTCCATGATCAGGGCGGTGCCGATGCCGGTGCCGAGGGTCGTGGCGATGACCAGCCCCTCCTTGCCCTTGGCGGCGCCGAACTGCTGCTCGGCGAGACCGGCGGCGTCGGCGTCGTTGACGACGGTGACCGGGCGGCCGCACGCCTCGGAGAACACGGCGGTGACGTCCACGCCGATCCAGGACTGGTCGAGGTTGGCCATGAAGTCGAGCTTCTGGCCGGGCTTGATCGGGGCCGGGAAGGCGATGCCGACGGGGGCGCTCTCCGGGACCTCGAAGTGGTCGAGCTGCTGCTTGACGATGGCGGCGACGGCCTCGGGAGTGGAGACCTCCGGGGTCAGGATCTTGAGCCTGGGCTCGGCGAACTCGCCCTTCTCCAGGTTGACGGGCGCCGCCTTGATGCCGGAGCCGCCGATGTCCACGCCGAACGCCTGTGCGGTTTCAATCATCGTTGACCTCTCCTCTCATGTCGTGAGATGTTCGTTATCAAGCATCCTACGCCGAGATATCCCATGAAGCGGGATTTGTTCCACGTGTTGTGACTACGTTTGCAGGGTCGTCGGCTATGTCGTCGGCCGTGCGCCGCGTAGACGATGCGTGCAGGCGACCGCGTGGGCGCGGGTATGTGCAGGCGACCGCGTGGGACGGACTTCCCCTGTTCGCGACACGCTCCAGGCCGCTCGGCCAAGCCTACGGTCGCGAACAGGGGAAGTCCGCCCCACGCTCGGTTGCGTCTTGCCGTAGCCATCTCCGGCCGGCGCTCGGTTGCATCTGACCGTCGGAATCATCGGATCGCCGGCCTGCGACCGATCGTCCTCGGCCGTTTCCCCTGCTTTGGTGCGATAATGGCGGGTATGGCTGAACATACGCAACTGATTGACGCGGTGAACATCCGCACCGCGATCCGTTCCTACGATTCCGATCCCATCGACGACGATGCGGCGCGACAGCTCGAGATGACGCTCGACCCGATCAACCTGCTCTCAGGACTGCACATCCAGCTGGTGCGCGACCGGCCTCAGGTGTTCGCGGAGGCGAACGCGTCCGGGCACCTCAAGAACGCGGCGAACTATCTGGCGATCGTGGGTCCGAAGGACGACGACGAGGCCAAAGAGCGCGCCGGCTTCTATGCGGAGCGCGTCGTGCTGGCGGCGACGCTGCGTGGTCTCGGCACGCTGTGGGTGGCCGGCTCCTGGGATCGCGCCGAGGCGGCGCGGCACTGCCACGTCAGGCGCGACGAGGAGCTCTATCTGGGCGTCGTCATCGGACACCCGGAGCATCATCTGGAGCGTCTGCAGGAGAGCTACGACGAGCTGGTCGAAGTCCAGCGCACGCACCGTCCGACCAAGTCGTACGAGGAGTTCACCGCCGGCATGACCGACGACGAGCGCGCGGCCGCGCCGGAGTGGTTCCGCGCGGGCGTCGAGGCGGCGATGAAGGCGCCGAGCGCGATGAACCGCCAGCCGGTCACGTTCTCGTACGACGCGGACGCCGATACAGCCGCCGCGCACATCGACCCGTCCGCGGGCGACGAACACTGGGCCCTGAACGACCTCGGCATCGCCAAGCTGCACTTCCAGATCGGCGCCGGTCAGGGCCAGTGGGCCTGGGGCGACGGAGGCCTGTTCATCCACAGGTGAATCAGTGAGTCGATCGGGGTTCGTGGCCCGGCTCCGCCGACGAGGCGGACCAGGTATCGGACCCCGATCTCAATCGCGCGTCAGTTCGGCGTGGCGGATGCGGCGGTTCGCGACCGCCCACAGCGCCGTCGCGGACAACGCGCCGAGCGCCGCGAGGACAATCTCCGTACCGGGCAGATCGAGGGCGATCGACATCCGGTTGTCGAACAGGAACGTGCGGTACAGGACCAGCCGGATCACGACCGCGGCGAGCGCGACGGCCAGCGGGACCGCGGCCAGCAGGACGCGGATGATGCCGTCGAAGCATCGTATGAACCACACGATCAGCATCGTGGACGCGACGCACAGCACGACGGCGAGCGCGGCGACGGCGAGCAGGTACCGGCCGGATGTCAGGTCGAACCACGGCAGCACCGACATGGCGCCAAATACCGGGGTCGCGAGATACGGCCATACGTGCGGCAGCCATAGGGCGGCGAACAGCGCGGTCGTCGCGAGCGAGACGATCAGGGAGCTCGCCGCGACGGCCGACATCTGCACGCGCTGCACGCCGCGGCCGGTACGGCTCGCCCACTGCAGGGCGCGCATGCGCCGCGCGCGGTCGCGGACGGGCAGCGGCAGGGTGAGCGCCAGCGAGGCGGCAAGCATCCATGCGAACATGATGCCCATCAGTCCCATCGTCTCGTAATACGCGCCCCATGCGGTCGCCAGATAGCCGGTGCGCCCGCGTTGGGCATCGAGTTCGTCGAGCCGGCGCTGCATCCGCTCCGGCAGCCGGGCGTCATGCACGTAACGCCGGTAGGAGGCGGGACTGCCGCTTTCGGCGTCGCCCATCATGTCGAGCATTCCGAGCGTGTTCGCCTTGAGATCGAAGGCGGAGGGGATGCCCGCCCGCAGGTACGTCCGCCGTACGTCGACCGCGTGGTAGCTGTCGAGGTCGCCGATGTCGGCGGCATAGTCGAACCATCGCTTGTAGACCGTCGTGTCCGGATCCTTCCGTTCCGCGGCGGCGTTCCAGTCACGCGACATGCGCGTATTGACGGCGTTGAACGACGCGTAGTCGGTGACGCCGTATGTCGCGGAGCGCTTGTCGCGGGCGATGTCGGCGGCGAGTGCGCGCTCGAGACGTGGCAGGTCGCGCCGCATGCCGGCGAGCGCGTCCTCGTCGATGACTGGGCCGTAGGCGCGGATCAGCGCGATCTCGTCGCGCGTGGTGACGTTGCCGTGCGCGTTGAGGCTGTCGACGCTCCCCTGCAGCAGGGGGATGCCGCAGGCGAGACCGACGACGGCCAGGAGGAGCAGCGTCGTGGGGCGCCAGATCTTGCGCATCTCGTGCGCGAATACGAGGAGGGTCGTCATCGCTTCCGGGTTCCTTTCCTGTGCGGCTGTACGGCGGGTATCGGGCATGGCCGGCGGCATGGCGCCAAGTCCGGACCGACGGCTCCGATGCGGCGGCGCGGCCGTCGAGATACCTCTGGGATCTTCCGGCCGAATGGACCGTTCATCCCGTCCGACATCATGTTTCACGACATGTTCCACGTGTGTTCCACGCGTTGTTTCACGGATCGTGCCCGTCCGGTTCACGGCAGGTCGATCCTCCCCCGGCGGCGCACGGCCACCGTCAACGCGACGACGGCGACGGCCAGTCCGACCGCGACGGACCACGTCTCCTGCCACGGAACGACCGCGTCGTAGGACATGTCGGTGAACCACTGGCTCTGATTGGCGAGCGCGTACGCGGGATGCGCGCTCAGCAGCTGGTAGGCGATCCACCAGTGCCGGTCCTCGCACACCGTCAGCGCGGCATACGGGACCAGTCCGCCGACGGCGAGCAGACCCACGGCCGCGTACGCGTCTGGGCATAGCACGCCGAGCGCGCAGGCCGCGAGCGCGACGACGAGGACGAGCGCGAGCGACAGGGTGACCTGCGCGGCGAGGTAGCCGCCGAGCGTGAAGTCGGCCCACGTGATGAACGGTTGCGATCCCCACGGCGAGGCGATGGCATTGAACGCCGAACTCACGCTCGAGCCGAGGATGCCGGACAGATCGGTCATCGCCAGATGCGCGGCGAGCGAGCCGGCCGTCAACAGCGTGAACCCGCCGAGCGCAACGAGCGTCGCGGCCGCGATCTTGATCGCCGTCAGTCGTCTGCCGACAAGGCTTGCGTCGACCAGCGGCGCCGTGCGGTGGCGACGTTCGCAGCCGAGCAGGTGCAGCGCCGCGAACGCGCCGAACGCCCATGATTCGAGGACGATGCGCGACAGCAGTCCGTCGACGCCGCCGAACAGGTCGTCGTGGACGGTCATCGTCAGGCCGGCCGCGTAGAGGTCGAGGTCAGCGCGTTCTCGCGCGAGGTGAGCGGCGCGGTCGCCGACGAGCCGGTATTTCGCGCGCATCGGCGCGACGAGCGCGTCCTGGCGGAACTCATGCAGCAGCGCGGCGTACCGTTCGCCGACCGCCTCGCCGTCGTAGGCCGACATCGCGGTCGACGGGCGTGCGGGCCCGCCGGCCGAGGCGGATGCGCCGGACGCATCCTCGTTCCCGGCCGAGGTCGCGTCCACGACGCCGCCGATCACCGATCCGACCTGCGCGAGGAGGTCGTCGCGTGCCGGGCTTTCGGGCAGACGCCCAATGCGGCGCAGGAACCCGGCGTCCATCGACGTTCCGGACTCGGCCGCCACGTGAGAGACGTAGTCGACGGCCGCGCCGTGGTCGCGCGCGGCGATCGCGGAGCAGGCGGCGTTGAGGCACAGACATGCGGCGAGGAACCCCCATATCGCGGGCGCGCGCAGCACCTTGCCGAGCTCGGCGGCGAACACCGCGCGCATGACGCGGTCGGGACGGACGGCGCGCCCCTCGCCGCGACGGGGCCGGCAAGCGGAATGACGTCCCATTGTCAGTCCCCGTAGGCGAGGAGGAACGCGTCCTCCAGACTGGGCGGGACGGGGACTGCGTCGGGCGGCAGTCCGGCATCCGACGGGGCAAGCCCGGGCCGGGCCGCGCAGTGGATGCGCAGACGGGTCTCGCCGCCGACCTGCACCTCCCCCAGCAGTGTCCGACCGGCGTCGAGCGGCGTTGACACGGGCACCTGCCAGATCCGCCCATCGAGTTCGGCGCGGATCGCGGCGGGCGTGTCGTCGCGCAGCACGGTCCCGTCCCTGAGCATGACGATACGATCGGCGATGGTCTCCAGATCGGAGACGATGTGCGTGGAGAGGATGACGATGCAGGTCGAGGCCAGTTCGTGGATGATGTTGCGGAACCGCACGCGTTCCCTGGGATCGAGGCCGACTGTCGGCTCGTCGAGGACGAGCAGGTCGGGGTCGTTGATGAGCGCCTGCGCGATGCCGACGCGTTGGATCATGCCGCCGGAGAAGGTGCGCAGCCTCCGGTCGGCCACGTCGGCGAGTCCGACCATATCCAGCAGCGTGTCGATGCGTTCGTCGGCGCGGGTGCGCGTCAGGCCCTGCAGCGCGGCGAGGTAGCGCAGGAAGCGGCGCGGCGTGTAGCCGGGATAGTAGCCGAAATCCTGCGGCAGGTAGCCGAGGCGGGCCCGGTAGCGTTCCCCCATCGCCGTGATGTCCTCGCCGTCGAGCCGGATCGTGCCGGAGTCGGGGAACAGCAGCGTGGCGAGCAGACGGATCAGCGTGGTCTTGCCGGCGCCGTTCGGGGCGAGCAGTCCGTACACGCCACGGTCGAACGTGAGGTTCACGTCGCGCAGGATCGTGCGTCCGGACAGGGTCTTGGTCACGTGCTCCACGGTCAGCATGATGGTTCCTTTCGTTTCGTGTTCCGTCTCATATCGCGCGGGCCGGGCGTGCGGCCGACGGGCGGGGCAGAGGCACGTCCCGCGTCTCCCGCCCGCGGCAGCGCGCGTCCAATGCGAGTCCGTAGGCTAGGGCGAGGGCGAGCCCCGCGGCCAGACAGACCGCCGGGGGCAGACGGAGCAACCACGGCGTCACGAGGTCGCGGAACCGCCAGAGCGCGCCGCCGACCGCGAGCCAGACGACCGGGACGACCGCGGCCGAGAACGGCCAGCGCACGTATCGGTCCGCGCCGAGCTGGGCCAGGGCGAACAGGAACAGGGACGCGAACGACACGCCGAGCGTCGTCACCGGATCGAGGTGGATGCCGGCGAGCGCGACGCATGCGCCGAATGCGACGCACACCACGGTCGACAGGGTGCCGAGCACGAGCATGCGCACCGCGGTGAGTCGGCGGAACGACCAGCGGCAGGTGCGCAGCAGTTCGATCATGCGGGCCTCGCGTTCGCGCAGCATCGTCAGGACCGCGACCGATTCGTAGAGCATCGGCGCGGCGACGAACAGCGGCACGAGCAGTCGTCCGGGCCGTGTCCACGCCGCGACGGAGACGGCAGACGCGGCGCGCGACATTACGAAGGTCGGGCCGAACCCGTCGGCCGGGGCGGACAGCACCGCGGCGAACAGCGGCGCCCACACGACCAGGGTGATGACGAGCCCCAGGAACACGCAGTCGGCGACGCCGAAGAACAGGCCACGCACGCCGAGCGCGCGCACGACGTCGACCGCGCTCGCCAGCAGTCCGGCGCGTCGGGGCATCGCTGCGTCGAGCACCGTCGCGACGCTCCGGTCGCGTTCGGCCGAGGTAGGGTACGGCACGGGATCGGGCCAGACGACCCGCGATGCGTCCCGGTCGAATCGGTCGTCCCGGTCGAATCGGATGAGTCGAGTGCCATCACGGGCGCAGCGCCGGAGGGTCGGCCGGCGTTCCGTCCCTCCGCTCCGGGCGGAATCATGCGTCGTGTCGTTCATCGCCGAACTCCTTTCGAATGACGGTCATCAGACGGAACCACCGCGCCTTGACGGTCGACGCGGGTTCGCCGGTCGCTTCGGCGATGTCGGCGAAGGTGCGCCCGGCGTACAGATGGAGGCGGAACGTCTCCTGGATCGTCGGGTCGAAGTCGCGCACGCGGTCCTCGATGCGCGCGAGCAGGTCGCGGTCGGCGGCGAGGTCAGCGGGGTCGGGCAGTCGCACGTCACGGATGTCGGGTGGCGCGTCGAACACGCCGTCGGCGGGCTCCGCCGGGAACGGACCGGGACCACCGGCGACGTACACGCCGTCCGGCAGCGGGGCCGTGGCGGGGCGCGCGCCCGTGCGCCGGCGCGCGTCGATCACCTTGTGGGCGGCGATGCGGTACAGCCACGTCGTGAACGCGCCCCGCGCCGGGTCGTATGTGTCGAGCGCCCCGAGCATCGCGATGAACGACTCCTGCGTGAGGTTCATCGCCTCCTGTCGGTCGCCGGTCTGGCGCCAGACGAACGCGAACAGCGCGTCGTAGTGCGCGCGGACCAGCGCGTCGGCGGCGCGGCGGGATCCATGGCGTACGACGCGTCTGATCAGGCGCATGTCGTCCGTCATGTCGTCCCCCTCCCGGTTCGTCGGCTCTCGTCTTCTACGGGATTATTCGCAGACGGCCGGGGAAAGGTTGCACGGACGGCGCACCCGGCGTGTCGCACCGGACCGGCGGCACGTCCGGCCTGCCATCCGGGATTTCTCATATGGTGAAACGGCGTGATGTGAAATCCGGGTGCGCGTGTACACATGGTTCCTGTCAGTTTCAGGGAAGGTGAAAATCCTTACTGGCGGTAACCCGGCCCCCGGGATTCATAACGGGAGGCGTCGGGAAGCCCGCGAACCGCCTGCAATGGCGGCCGACCCGGTGTGAATCCGGGGCCAACGGTCATAGTCCGGATGGAAGAAACGAGGGGCTCAGCATGAGCGTATCTTCTGATAACCATATCCAGTCCAAGCTTTCCGGCGCCGCCGTCGATCACGCCACCGGCTCGCACGCCACGGGCGTCGCCGATTCGGGCCGCTGGTCCACGCGCCGCATCGCCGTGTACGCGCTGTTCGTGGCGCTCGCGATCGTCACCAGCTTCATCGAACTGCCGATCTTCCCGGCCGCGCCGTACCTCAAGTACGATCCGTCCGGCATCGTGAGCCTCATCGCGGGCTTCGCGTTCGGCCCGGCCGCCGCCGCCATCGTCTCCGTGCTCGGCTTCGTGCCGCACGCGTTCACCGACCCGTGGGGCGCGCTCATGGCGATCCTCGTCGCGCTCGCCCTGTCGCTGCCGGCCGCGTTCATCTACCGCCGCGACCGCACGCGCAAGGGCGCGGTCATCGGCATCGTCGTCGGCGCACTCGTGGCGCTCGCCGCGGCCATCGGCGGCAACCTCGTCATCACCCCGATCTACGCGCACATGACCGTCGCGCAGGTCGCCGCCATGATCGTGCCGATCCTGCTGCCGTTCAACCTGCTCAAGTTCGCGATCCACGCGGTCGTCACGTTCCTCATCTACAAGCCGATCACCAAGCTGCTCGACAAGTAGTCTCCGACGACCCGAACGGCGGGGTCGACCCGCCGCCGCGCGCCTCCGTCATCCGCTTCGGCGGTGTCCGTCGCAATGACATAGATATCCCGGCAAGGCCGTGCACTGGACCATCCAGGGCACGGCCGTCGCCGTTTCTCCGGACGATCCGTCCGCCCGCCCCATCCCGTCTTTTCCAAGGACCAGACCACACGTGAACCTCGCCGAACTCTCCCATATCCGCTTCCGCTACGACGACGCTCCGGCCCTCGACGACGTCTCCCTGACGATCGCCGAGGGCGAGTACGTCGCGCTGACCGGCCCGAACGGATCCGGCAAGTCGACGCTCTCCCGGCTCGTCGCCGGACTCGTCGCCCCGGACTCGGGCACGATCACGCTGCTCGGGCGCACGGTCTTCTCCCCCGCCGGCCCCGACGCCGACGCCTACCGCGCCGCGCGACGCGGCATCGGCGCCGTGTTTCAGAACCCGGAGGACCAGCTCGTCACCACCGTGCTCGAAGACGACGTGGCGTTCGGTCCGGAGAACCTCGGCATCCCGCGCGACGCCGCCGACGGCGGCGATGGCCGTGACGACATGACGACGCGCATCGCGGACGCGCTCGGGGCCGTGCGGCTCGACGGCATGCGCGGCGCGAACCCGATCCGCATGAGCGGCGGCCAGCAGCAGCGCGCCGCCATCGCAGGCATGCTCGCGATGCGCCCGCGTCTGCTCGTGCTCGACGAGCCGACCGCGATGCTCGACCCGTTGGCGCGCGCGGAGGTCATGGACGTACTCGACGAGCTGCATGCCGCCGGCACGACGATCGTGCACGTGACGCATCATCCGGACGAGATCGCGCGGGCGGGTAGGGTCGTGCGGCTCGAAGGTGGGCGGGTCGTAGGTGATTCCGTCGCCTCGTCCGATTCCACGTCCGGTTCCAGCGGGGTCCGCTCCGCTACGGCCGGTTTGCGTCGCCCGACACGCTCCAGGCCGCTCGGCCAAGCCTACGGTCGGGCGACGCAGACCGGCCTTCGGTCGCTCGGTACGTCCGGAACGCTCGCAACGTCCGGGGTGCTGGAAACACACGAAACATCGCAGCCCGGTATCGCACCCGTCGCGGGCCGTCCGGCGACGACTTTCATGCGTCGGGAAAGTCGGGAAGGGGCGGGAGCGTCCGGCTCCTCCGACGTGATGCTGTCGGTGGAGCATGTTTCGTATGCGTATGCGGGGGGCGACGGGCCGATCCTCGACGACGTGTCGCTTCAGGTGCGCCGGGGCGAGACGGTGGCGTTGATGGGCGCGAACGGCTCCGGCAAGTCGACGCTGCTGCGGCTCGTCTGCGCGCTCGACAAGCCCGACTCCGGCTCGATCACGATCGACGGGCTGCGCGTGGACACGGCCAAGCGCCGGGATCTCGCGCGTCTGCGCCGCACGGTGGGACTGGTCATGCAGCATCCCGAGCGGCAGCTGTTCGCCGACACGGTGCGCGACGACGTGGCGTATGGGCCGACCAATCAGGGGCTGGACCGGGCCGAGATCAACGCGCGCGTGGATGCGGCGCTGCGGCTCGCCCGTCTGGACGGCCTCGCCGACCGCTCGCCGTTCGACCTGTCCGGCGGACAGCAACGGCTCGCCGCCATCGCCGGCGTCGTCGCGTGCCGGCCGGCGCTGCTCGTCATGGACGAGCCGACCGCGGGACTGGACGCCGATGCGCGCGAACGCGTGTACGCGCTGCTCGATGATCTCAGGGCCCAGGGCGTGAGCGTGCTCATCGTGACGCACAGCCATGAGGAGGCGCATCGCGTCGCCGACCGCGTGCTCGACATGGGGTTGCTGTCGGCCGGTGGAGGGAACGGCACCCCGGTCGTCGCCGCGGATGATGCCGGTCGGGGTGTCTCACACCCCGTGCCGCCGGACGTTGCGGCCCGCGTCCCCCAGGGGCACGGGCCGATGATCCCCGCCGTGCGTTCAACGGCGGAATCGACGGAATCGGAGGGAGCAAAGCGTCGGGGGAAGCCGGCGGCGACCGAAGCGAGCCGACGCGTCCACTCCCCCGTCGCCCGGCTCGATCCGCGCGTGAAGATGGTGGCGATCCTCGTCGCGATGTTCTCGGCCTTCGCCATCTCGAATCCGTGGCAGCTGCTGCTCGGCGCGGTCTTCACCGGCGGCGTGATCGCGGCCTCGCGCGTGAGGCTCACGCGGCTGCTGGGCTCGGTGAGGATGTTCCTCGGGCTGTTCGCCGTGATGGGGCTGCTCAACGTGTTCTTCGTGCGCACCGGCCATGTGCTGGTCGAACTCGGCCCCGTGCCGATCACCGACGACGGCGTCGTGACGGCGATCCTCTACACGTGCCGCTTCGCGCTGGTGATCGTGCTCGGCGCGGTGTTCCTCGCCACGACCACGCCCACCGCGATCACCGACGCGTTCGCCTCGCTGCTCTCGCCGCTCAATCGCCTCGGCGTGCACACGCAGGAGATCGCATTGGTGCTGAGCCTCGCCCTGCGCTTCATCCCCACGCTGGCCGTGGAGGCGCAGGCGGTCGCGGACGCGCAGGCGGCCCGCGGCGGTTCGATCGAGACGGGCAGTCTGCCGCAGCGCGTGAAGGCGATGACGGCGATCATCGTACCGATCTTCGCCGGCGCGCTGCGTCACGCGGACAATCTCTCGCTGGCGCTCGACGCGCGCTGCTACGAGGAGGGCATCCGTCGCACGCACTGGCGGGTGATGCGCGTGGTCGGACGGGACGTGGCGTTCGCCGTCATCGTGGCAATCTATGTCGCGGCGCTTCTCACGCTGGGACTGTTCGTCTGACGGTCCACCGGACCGTCCGTCTAACGTTCGCGCTGCAATCATGGACGTGTCCACGGGCATGACTTTCTCACCTCGCGGCACAGCCGCTCGGCCTCACCTACGAACGGTCCACCGGACCGTTCGCTTAACGGTTCGCACCGCAATCACGGACGCGCCTACAGGCGCGACCCCTGCTCACCTCGCGGCACAGCCGCTCGGCCTCACCTACGAACGGTCCACCGGACCGTTCGCTTAACGGTTCGGCATGTCACGCCGCAGGAGCGTGGTGATGACGATGGCGCCGACGGAGAAGACCGCGCCGAAGGGGCCGAGCCAGGTCAGGCCGAGATGGTCGTTGACGAGGCCGCCGACCGCGGAGCCGATGGCGATGCCGATGTTGAAGCTCATCGAGTTGAGCGAGGCGGCGAGGTTCATCGAACCGGGGTGCGACTGGGCGGCCACGTCCATGTACAGCACCTGCGAGGCGGAGTTGAACAGGTACATCATCATGCCGAGCGCGACCAGCAGGATCGCGCCGTAGACCGGCACGACGGCGGCGAGCGCGAGGGTGCACAGCAGCACCGCATGCAGGCAGAAGATCGGACGGGTGCGCGCCAGCGGCTCCACGCCGCGTCCGCGCTCGGCGATCTTGCCGCCGTGCAGGTTGCTCCACAGACAGGCGACGCCGTAGAGGACCAGACCGACGCTCACGTATCGTTCGGGCACTCCGATCTCGTCGCGCATGATCGGGGTCAGGTACGTGTAGAAGACGTAGCTGGACGCGGCGCCGCACACGACGGTGAGCACGCCGCCCCAGATGCGGCGGTCGAAGAAGAGACGGAACTGGCGCAGGAAGCCGATGGTGACCGGATGCGAGTTGCGCGGCAGGACCGTCGCCATGAAGATCATGAGCACGACGGTCAGTCCGGTGATGATGAGGAAGGTGATGCGCCAGCCGAACGCGTTGGCGATCCACGTGCCGAACGGCACGCCGACGACCGAGGCGATGGAGAAGCCGGAGAACACCCAGGCGATGAACTTGGTGCGGTATTGCTCGGTCGTCACGTCGGGCGCGTAGGTCATCGCGATGGCGACGAGCGTGCCGGAGACGAGGGCGATCATGATGCGGGCGACGACGAGCACTGCGTAGTTCGGCGCGATCGCGCACAGGAGGTTGCCGGCGAGGAAGACGCCCATCAGGGTCAGGTAGGTCGCGAAGCGCGGGAATCGGGCGGAGATCGCGGAGCCGAGCGGCGTGACCGGCGCGTACACGAACGCGAACAGGGCCACGAGGTTGCCGACCGTGACCTCGGAGACCCCGAGCCCCTGGGCGATGTCGGGCAGGATGCCGACGACGACGAACTCGCTCATGCCGAGCATGAAGCTCGCCATGACGAGGATGGTGACGGGCAGGTTGAAGAAGCGCTCCGGCTTGGACGGCTTGGTTTCGACGGTCGCGACGGCCCCGGTCGCCCTGGATTCGGAGGCCTTGTCCGAGACCGTTTCGGTGGCGTTGTTCGCCATGATGGTTCCCTCTCTCGTGATGTTCCAAGCGCATGCTATTGGCCTCGGCATACAACGGGACGCCAAGACACGCGGACGGAGCCGCATCGCGGACCGCATCGGAGCGGGACGGATACGACGAGGGCCCGTCACCCCTTCCATACGGGGATGACGGGCCCTGATGCCGTCCGACGGATCACGCGCGGTCACACGGCCGCATGCGTCACAGCTTGGGCAGGTAGGTCTTGAGCTCGTAGGCGGTGACCTGACGGTTGTACTCCTCCCACTCCTGGCGCTTGTTGCGCAGGAAGTACTCGAAGGCGTGCTCGCCGAGGACTCCGGCCACGAAGTCGGACTTCTCCATGATCTTCAGCGCGGAGCCGAGCGAACGCGGCAGCGGCTCGATGCCCATGGACTGGCGCTCCTCGTCCGTGAGCTCCCACACGTCATCGCTGGTCGGCTCGCCGAGCTGCATCTTCTTCTCGATGCCGTCGAGGCCGGCGGCCAGCAGCACGGAGTAGGCGAGGTAGGGGTTGGCGACCGGGTCGAGCGCGCGGAACTCCATACGCGCCGAGTTGCCCTTGCCGGGCTTGTACTGCGGGATGCGCAGCAGCGCGGAACGGTTGTTGTGGCCCCAGCAGATGTAGCTCGGAGCCTCGTTGCCGCCCCACAGACGCTTGTACGAGTTGACGTACTGGTCGGTGACCGCGCAGATCTCGGCCGCGTGGTACAGGATGCCGGCGGCGAACTGGCGGGCCGTCATCGACATGTTGAACTCCTGGCCGGCCTCGTAGAAGGCGTTGGCGTCGCCCTCGAACAGGCTCAGGTGGGTGTGCATGCCGGAACCGGGCGCGTCGGCCAGAGGCTTGGGCATGAAGCTGGCGTGGATGCCGCGCTCCAGCGAGATCTCCTTGACGACGGTGCGGAACGTCATGATGTTGTCGGCCGTGGTCAGGGCGTCCGCGTACCGCAGGTCGATCTCGTTCTGTCCGGGACCGGCCTCGTGGTGCGAGTACTCCACCGAGATGCCCATCTGCTCGAGCATGTTCACGGTGGCGCGGCGGAAATCCATGCCGGGGCTGCGCGGCACGTGGTCGAAGTAGCCGCCCTCATCGATCGGGGTCGGGGCCTTGGACCAGTCGGTCTGCTGCTCGAAGAGGTAGAACTCCATCTCCGGGTGCACGTAGAAGGTGAAGCCCTTCTCCTTGGCCTTGGCGAGCGAGCGCTTGAGCACATGGCGGGGATCGCCGAGGCTGGGTTCGCCGTCGGGGGTGAGCACGTCGCAGAACATGCGGGCGGTGCCCTGGGGTCCGCCGCGCCACGGCAGGATCTGGAAGGTGGACGGGTCCGGCTTGACGATCATGTCGTCCTCGGAGACGCGGGTCATGCCCTCGATGGCCGAGCCGTCGAATCCGAGCCCCTCCTCGAACGCCGCCTCCAGCTCCGCGGGCGCGATCGCCACGGACTTCAGGGTGCCGAGCACGTCCGTGAACCATAGACGAATGAAGCGCACGTCGCGTTCCTCGACCGTGCGCAGGGCGAACTCTTGCTGCTTATCCATAGGCACATATCCTCACACCCGCGTGTTATGGGTTTGTTTCGGACCTCGGGCCCGTGCACGTCCGCCGCCGGCGCGGACGATCCGCCGGGACACGCGCCGGCGGCGGGTAGAGTAGGAACCTATGAGCGAAGTTGCACAAGACCACATCACCCCGTCCGACAATCCGCCCGTCGACGTCACGTCGTGGAGGCAGGCCGAGAGTCCCCGCGAACGCTCCCGCGCCGGCATCGCCGCCCGCGCCAAGGCGCCGCTCGAAGCGCACGCGATCTGGCAGGTGCGCTCCGGACGCAAGGAGGCGATCGCGCTGCTCGAGGAGCAGTCGGCGATCCGCGTGCCCGACCTGATCCCGCTGCGCTACAAACGCATGAGCGCGAGCCCCTTCACGTTCTACCGCGGCACGGTCCTCATCATGACCAACGACCTCGCGACGACGCCCGTGACCGGCATCCCGGTGCAGTGTGTGGGCGACGCGCACATCGGCAACTTCGGCATCTTCCGCTCCCCCTCGGCGCGACTGGTGTTCGACATCAACGACTTCGACGAGACGGCGATCGGCCCGTGGGAGTGGGACCTGAAGCGCCTCGCGGTGTCCGTGGAGATCTGCGGGCGCGCGAACAAGCTCAAGGAGAAGGACATCCGCGCGGCGGTGATGCAGTGCGTGCACACGTACCGCGAGCGCATCAAGTGGTTCTCCGAGATGGACTATCTCGACGCGTGGTACGCGCACCTCGACGTCGAGGAGACGCTCGACCGCTTCGAGACGAACGCCGGCGGCAAGCGCAACCGCACGCTGCGCGAGGCCGCGATGAAGGCGCTCCTGAAGGACAACGACGCGGCGGCCGCGAAGCTGTGCCGCTTCAAGGACGGCAAGCTGCGCTTCCGCTCCGATCCGCCCGAGCTGGTGCCGATCAACGAGCTCGACAGCTACGCCGATCTCGACGCGCTACAGGCGCGCATCGACACGCTGTTCGACAACTACCGCCACTCCCTGTACGAGGACCGCCGCTGGGTGTTCGACCACTTCCACTATCAGGACGCCGCGCGCAAGGTCGTCGGCGTCGGCTCGGTCGGCCAGCGCGCGTGGGCAACGGTGTGGACCGCGCGTGACATGGACGACCCGATGATGATCCAGATGAAGGAGGCCACGTATTCGGTGCTCGAGCACTACTGCGGCGCCTCCCCGTACGCGACGCACGGCGAGCGCGTCGTGCAGGGCCAGAAGCTGATCCAGTCGACCGCCGACGTGCTGCTCGGATGGACGAGCTTCATGGCCGAGGACGGCAAGAAGCGCGACTACTACGTGCGCCAGCTGTGGAACGGCAAGGGGTCGATCGACATCGACAACCTCAACGCGACGGCGCTGTCGGATCTGTCGCGCATGTGCGCCTGGTGCCTCGCGCACGCGCACGCCCGCACCGGCGATTCGATCGCGATCGCGAACTACCTCGGCGGATCGGACGACTTCGACAAAGCGATCGCCTCGTTCGCCGTCAGCTACGCCGAACAGAACGACGAGGACTACGCCGTGTTCAAGAAGATGATCAAGAAGGGCCAGCTGCCCTGCGCGTGAGCCGCGTGGGAGCCGCGGATTCCCCGGGGCGAGGCCTCTCCCCTATCTCCTCCCCCAAGAATCCGCGCCTCCCACGGGTTCTTGGCGGTCCCTATTCTCGGGATCAGTCCACACCTCGAGAAAAAGGACCGCTGGCGTGATACCAGCGGTCCTTTTTCTCGAAGGATGGGTCGTTCCCGAGAATTTGTGCCGCTGAGCCCATGCCAGCGGTACAAATTCTCGCGCGTCGATCAGCGCGCGATCTCGAGGGCCTCCTCGAGGGTGAAGGCGCGGGCGTAGAGGGACTTGCCAAGGATGGCGGAGTCGACGCCGAGGTCGGCGAGGGCGCGGATGTTCCTCAGGTCGTCGAGCTTGGAGATGCCGCCGGAGGCGGTCACCTTGGCGTCGGTACGTTCGGCCACCTCCTTGAGCAGGTCGAGGTTCGGGCCGCTCATCATGCCGTCGCGGGCCACGTCGGTGACGACGTAGCGGGAGCATCCGGCGTCGTCGAGCATCTTCATCGTCTCGAACAGGTCGCCGCCCTCGCGGGTCCAGCCGCGCGCGGCGAGCGTGTGGCCGCGCACGTCGAGGCCGACGGCCACGCGGTCGCCGTACTTCGCGATGACGCGACGGGTCCACTCGGGGTTCTCGAGCGCGGCGGTGCCAATGTTGACGCGCGCGGCGCCGGCCTCGAGGGCCGCGTCGAGCGAGGCGTCGTCGCGCACGCCGCCGGACATCTCGATGTTGACGCGGGAGCCGAGCTCATGGACGATCTCGCGCAGCTGGGCGCGGTTGTCGCCGGTGCCGAACGCGGCGTCGAGGTCGACCAGGTGGATCCATTCGGCGCCGGACTCGACCCACGTGCGGGCCGCCTCGAGCGGGGAGCCGTAGTCGGTCTCGGAGCCGGATTCGCCCTGGCGCAGGCGCACGGCCTTGCCGTCGCGCACGTCGACGGCGGGAAGCAGGGTCAAGGACATGATGGTTTCCTTTCGTATGGGAATCGGACCGACGGGATCCGAATCAACGGGAGCGACCGGAACGCCGGTCGGGCGGGCGCCGGGCGCCGGTCAGAACGTGGCGATCCAGTTCTCCAGCAGCTGGGCGCCGGCGTCGCCGGACTTCTCCGGGTGGAACTGGGTGGCAAACAGCGGGCCGCGCTCGTAGGCGGCGACGAACCGGCTGCGGCCGTACGTGCACCACGTGACATGCTGCTCGTCGGTGATCTCGATCTGCAGGTCGGTGAGGTCCTTCGCGCGCGCGTCGTGCGCGGCGTAGGAGTGCACGAAGTAGAAGCGCTCGTCCTCCACGCCCTTGAGGAGCGTGGAGCCGGCGGCGTCCTCGAGCGTGTCCCAGCCCATGTGGGGCACGACGTCCGCGTCGAGCGGGTCGACGGAGCCGCCGATCAGGCCCACGCCGGCCGCGTCCTCGCCGTGCTCGTGGCCGATCTCGAAGAGCACCTGCTCGCCGACGCACACGCCGAGCACGGGGCGTTCGGCGCGCATGCGGTCGATGATCACGCGGTCGCCACCGACCTTCTTCAGTCCCTCCATGCAGGCGGCGAACGCGCCGACGCCGGGCACGACGAGTCCGTCGGCCTCCAGCGCCTGCCGGTAGTCGGAGGTGAGCGAGGTATCGACGCCGAGGCGCGCGAGGGCGCGCACCATGGAGCGCACGTTGCCGAAGCCATAGTCGAACACGACTGCGGTGGTCAATTGGTCCCCCTTGGTTTGTGGGTGTGTGTTGGGTTGGGTGTGTTCGGTCCGTCAGTCGATGCTCGAGCCGCGCGTGGCGCCGCCGCGGCCGAACTTCGTGTGCTCTGCGATGACCTTCATTGCCGCATCGTGGTCGAGTCCGGCGGAGTCGACCACCTCGAAGCCCTGGGTCTTCAGCTGGGCGACGGTGGTGATGCCGAGCATCAGGTCCTCGACGAAGCGGGGCGTCGAGTTGAACAGGATCGGCGGGGCGAGCGTCTGGCCGGCCTGACCGCCGGCGTAGAGCGTGACCTCGAGCTTGTCGGCGCGGTTGACGCCGAGCACGACGCTCATGCCGCCGACCACGGTGGTGATGTCGCGGGCGGCCGCCTCGGGGGCGTCGCCGTCGAGGTTGCGCAGCACCGCGATCGCGCCCTGGTTGGAGCCCACGCAGTCGGCGGAGATGTCGGACAGCTGGCAGAACGCGGCGAGCAGCGGCGCGGACGCGATGCGCGTGACGAGCGCCGCCATCTTGGCCTTGTTGCCGAGCAGTCCGGCGAGCGCGTCGTCGAACCCGAAGGCCGGGTCGATGGACGAGGCGTCGTCGGGGATGTCGATGCCGTCGATGTCCAGGCTCGGATCGAGATCGTCGATGTCGGAGGCGTCGGACGTCTCCTCGTCGGCGAACTCCTTCTCGAAGCCCTCCATCGCCTTGGCGAGGTCCTCGTCGGAGAAGTGCGATTCGTCCGGATCGAAGTCGTCGGACTTGCCGAAGTCGTCGGCCATCACAGGCTTCCCTTCGTGCTCGGGATCAGGCCCTCGATGCGCGGGTCCGGTTCGATGGCGAAGCGCAGGGCGCGGGCCAGGGCCTTGAACTCGGCCTCGGCGATGTGGTGCGGGTCGCGGCCGGCGAGGACCTGCATGTGCAGGCAGATGCCGGCGTGCAGCGCGATCGACTCCATCACGTGGCGCACGAGGGAGCCGGTGAAGTGGCCGCCCATCATGCAGTACTCGTAGCCCTCGGGCTCGCCGGTGCACACCACGTAGGGGCGGCCGGAGATGTCGACGACGGCCTTGGCGAGCGCCTCGTCGAGCGGCACGGTGGCGTCGGCGAAGCGGCGGATGCCGCGCTTGTCGCCAAGCGCCTGCCTGAGGGCCTCGCCGAAGACGATGGCGGTGTCCTCCACGGTGTGGTGCACGTCGATGTCGGTGTCGCCGTGTGCATGGATCTTCAGATCGATCAGCGAGTGCTTGCCGAGCGCGTTCATCATGTGGTTGTAGAACGGCACGGAGGTGTCGATGTCGGTCTGTCCGGTGCCGTCGAGGTTCAGTTCGAGGTCGATGTGCGACTCGCTCGTCTCGCGGACGATGTGCGCGGTGCGCGCCATGATTTGTGCTCCTTATATCGATGGTATCGACTGTCTGTCGATGTTCGACGTTCGACGGGCCGGACGCCCATACGGCGACCGACCCCACGGAAATCCGCCGGATGCGTCCGGCCTGTCCGGCTGGTCTGCCCTATCTGGCCTCGACGATGCGCATCGACTCGACGAGCGCCTCGCGGAAGCGGGCCATCTCCTCGTCGGTGCCCATGCACACGCGCAGCCAGCCGTCCGGGCCGACGACGCGGATGAGCACGCCGCGCTTGAGGAGTTCGTCGAAGATCGCGTCGCGGTCGTCGAAATGCCCGCCGAACAGCAGGAAGTTCGATCCGGACTCGGCGACCTCGAGCGGCTCGCCCTTGTAGGTCTGGGCCTTGAGCCACTCGGCGGTGGCCTCGCGGGTCTCGCGCAGGTGGTCGACGCGGCTGAGCTGCTCGTCGGTGTGTTCGAACGCGGCGAGGGCGGCGGCCTGGGTCACGGCGGACAGGTGGTACGGCATGCGCACGATGCGCACGCAGTCGATGATGCCCTTGGACGCGGCGAGGTAGCCGACGCGCGCGCCGGCGAAGGCGAACGCCTTGCTCATCGTGCGCGAGACGGCCAGGTTCGGGTGGTCCTTGATGAGGGACACGGCGCTCGGGGTGCCGGGCCTGCGGAACTCCACGTACGCCTCGTCGATGACGAGGATCGGGTGGACGCCCTCGGGGGCGCCCTCGACCTCGGCGGTCTCGCAGGCGGCGAGGATGCGCTCGATGTCCTCCATCGGCAGCGGGGTGCCGGTGGGGTTGTTCGGGCTGGTGAGCAGCACCATGCTCGGCTTGACCTCGTGGATCGCCTCGATGGTCTTCTCGACGTTCAGCGTGAAGTCGGCGTTGCGGTGGGCGAGCTTCCAGCCGGTGAACGTGTCGCGCGCGTACTCCGGGTACATCGAGTACGTCGGGTCGGCGCCGAGCGCGGTGCGTCCGGGGCCGCCGAACGCCTGGAAGAGCTGGAGCATGATCTCGTTGGAGCCGTTGGCGCCCCACAGCTCGTCGACGTCCAGCTTGACGCCGGACTCGCGCTCGAGGTACGTGGAGAACGCCTTGCGCAGTTCGATGTGCTCGCGGTCCGGGTAGCGGTTGAGGGTCGGGGCGATCTCGCGCACGCGGCGCGCGATCGTGTCGCACACGGCCGGATCCGGCGCATACGGGTTCTCGTTGACGTTGAGGCAGACGGGCACGTCCAGCTGAGGCGCGCCGTACGGCTCCTCGCCGATGAGGTCGTTCCTCAGCGGCAGGTTCGCGGGGATGGCGCTCACAGCAGACCGGCCTCCTTCTCCTGCTCGCGCAGGGTGGCCTTGTCGTACGGGTCCTCGACGAAGCGGGACAGCACGCACTCGCCGTGGGCGGGCAGGTCCTCGGAGACCGCGAACGCGTTGATGCGCGCGGCCAGGGCCTTGAGGCCCTCCTCGTCGTATTCGATGACCTCGACCGGCTTCATGAAGGTGTGCACGCCGAGGCCGGCGGCGAAGCGGGCGGTGCCACCGGTGGGCAGCACGTGGTTGGAGCCGGACATGTAGTCGCCCAGCGGCACCGGGGAGTAGGGGCCGCGGAAGATGGCGCCAGCGTTCTTGATGCGCCTGACGACCGCGTCCGCGTCCTTGGTCTGGATCTCGAGGTGCTCGGCCGCGTACGCGTTGGCCGCGTCGACGGACTGGTCGAGGCCGTCGGTCAGGACGATCGCGGACTGGGTGCCGGACAGGGAGGTGTGGACGCGCTCGGCGTGCTCGGTGCGCGGCACGCGGTAGGCGAGGTTCTCCTGGACCTTCTCGGCCAGCTCCGGGGAATCGGTGAACAGCACGGAGCCGGCGAGCTCGTCGTGCTCGGCCTGGCCGATGAAGTCGGCGGCCACGAGGCTCGGGGTGGCGGTCTCGTCGGCGATGATGCCGATCTCGGTGGGGCCGGCGACCGCGTCGATGCCGACGAACGCGGAGACGAGCGACTTGGCGGTGGCCACGAAGATGTTGCCCGGGCCGGTGATCTTGTCGACCGGGTCGCACAGCACGTCGCCGTCCTGCGGCTCGGAGCCCTTGGCGCCGTAGGCGAACATGGCGATGGCCTGCGCGCCGCCGACCGCGTACACCTCGTCGACGCCGAGGATGGCGCAGGTGGCGAGGATGGTCTTGTTCGGCAGACCCTGCGCATCGTCGCGGGCCGGCGGGGTGGCGATGGCCAGCGACTCGACGCCGGCGGCCTGGGCGGGCACCGCGTTCATGATCACGGACGACGGGTAGACGGCCTTGCCGCCGGGCACGTACAGGCCGACGCGCTGGATCGGGATCCAACGCTCGGCGACGCGGGCACCGGGGGCGAGGTCGGTGTGGAAGTCCTTCGGCACCTGGTTGGCCGCGACGGCGCGGGCGCGGCGCACGGACTCCTCGATGGCGGAACGGACCTCCGGATCGAGGGTCTCGACGGCGGCCTCGATGGCCTCCTTCGGCACGCGCAGGTGCTCGGGGCGCACGTGGTCGAACTTCTCCTCGAAGTCACGCAGGGCCGCGGCGCCGCGCTCCTTGACGTCGTCCAGGATCGGGCGGACCAGATCGGTCGCCTCGGAGGTGCCCATGGCTGCGCGCGGCATGGCCGCCAGCAGCTCGGCGCGGGACAGGTTCTTGCCACGAAGGTCGATGATTCGCATGATGTTCTCGCTCATAACGCCCCATCGTAACAATGGCAAGGGCCGCGGGGCCGGGGAATGTCCACTTTCACCCGCATCGTGAGATTTCGGGGGGATCGGGCGCTCAGTCCGGCGTCCGCGGGGGATGGCGGTCGTCCGTTATGGACACGCTCCGGGCCGCTCGGCCAAGTCCTACGGTCCAAAACGGACGACCGCCATCCCCCGCTCCGTTGCGTTGTTTTGTTGCGATCGCCCGTAGTCGACTCAGTTCCCGTATACACATTTGACGCACCGGGCGCGCACTAGGGTGTAGACCCAGGTGCGCCACGGCGCCTGAACACGACATTATGTACTGGCTCTACCCCCACAACCTTCCCAGGCCCCAGCCACCAT
>NZ_JAFEJS010000004.1 GCF_018555385.1 Bifidobacterium santillanense | reverse complement strand
AAGAAAAAGAAGGCATACGATATGGCGGCGGGGCTGGTGGGCTCGGGGATGGGTATAAGAGACAGGGAAGACGGGAGGCTTGGGCGCGGGCACGCCGGGCTTGTCCGGCATGGCGTGGCGCAGACCCGGCGCCGGGGGAGCGGGAGGCGCCACCTGCGTATCGGGGTTGTCCGCCGGCGTGTGCGGGGTGCTCGGCACCACGCGCGGTTCGCCGGCGACGTGCATGCTCGGCGCGCGGTTCGCCGCGTCGGCCGGCACGCTCGGGAACGCGAGCGAATGCTTCAGCTCCTCGGACGACGGGGCGACGCCGTGCTCGTCGATGGTCGGGAACGAGAGCGCCGGGATGTCCCAGTCGTTGTCCTCGCCCTGCGGGTTGAGCAGCGAGACGCCGTTGATCGTCACGTTGTTCGGGTCGAGGCCGCTGTCGAGATGCGGCTTGTCGTTCGGATTCGGGATGTTGTCCGCGGCATGGTCGGACTTGGCGCGCTGATTGCGTTGGTCGCGCTGGTTCTTCGGGTTCGTCATGTTCTCCATCTACCCCCTACGATTCGCTGCGCATCATCATAGTCGAAGAGCGGGGATATGGGGACGCCCGTAACAAAACGTCCCCACGCGGGGAATCGTATCCGCGGGGGGACGTGTGGTCATCGGGCCGCGCGTGCGCCGGCCCGGGGCGGCCCGGGGTGAACTCAGGCCTGCTGCTGCGCGGCCTGGGCGGCGGCGAGGTCGAGGGCCTTGGCCTGGGCGATCAGGTCGTCGAGGTCCTCGGCGCGCAGCGCGCCGGCCTGCTGGAAGATGATCTGGCCCTGCTTGGCGATCATCAGCGTCGGCACGGCCTGGATGCCGGCGGCCGCGGCGAGGTCCTGGTTCTGGTCGATATCGACCTTCGCGAAGACGATGCCCTTGTTGTCCTCCTGCTCGCTGGCGGCCTCGAAGATCGGGCCGAACGCCTTGCAGGGGCCGCACCAGGTGGCCCAGAAATCGACGAACACGATCTCGTTGTCGTTGATGGTCTTCTCGAACTCGGCCGAGGTGAGGGTGGTTGTCGCCATGTGAGGCTCCTTTATATATACGTGCGCATGCGTCGCGCATACGCGGGTTTGCGTCGTGGTCGTGTGCGGCGCGCGGTCCCCGTGCGCACACCTTGCACACCAGCAAACCAGCATGGGGCAACAAAGGCAAGGGCTTGCGCCGACAGATGATTCCCCGTGCGCCCCGGACCCCGCCGGTCCCGCGCGACGCCCCGCGAAACGCCCGGTCCACGTTGTGGACGGTTGGGGGCGGATGCGCGGACCGTCACGTGAGCGCGCGATAATGGGACGCATGCCAGTGATGAATGATGAGGTGCCCGACGAGGGCGACTTCGACGCCGACCGCCCGCGCGGTGAATTCGACCATGTGACTCCGGAGGACTTCATCCGCGGCTCCGGCCACGGCAACCCGCCCGGATGGCTCGACCCCGCGGACATCAACCGCGCGCGCAGCCAGATGCCGATCGCGTACGTGGAGATCGTGCCGGTGCGCGCCGACGAGTTCGGCCGCATCGCCCAGGTCGGCTCCCTGCTGCGCGTCACCGAGGACGGCTCGGTCGAGCGCGCGCTGATCTCCGGACGCGTGCTGTTCCACGAGACGCTGCGCGAGGCCATCGCCCGCAACGTCGCCAAGGATCTGGGCGACATCGCCCTGCCGATCCTGCCGCTCAACCTCCAGCCGTTCACCGTCGCCGAGTTCTTCCCGACGCCGGGACTGTCCGAATACTTCGATCCGCGCCAGCACGCGATCGCGCTGTGCTACGTCGTGCCGATCGCGGGCGACTGCCGTCCGCAGGACGAGACGCTCGACGTCGAATGGGTCGATCCCCATTCCGACATGCTCGACAAGTTCCTGTCCCAGATGTCCAACGGCCACGACCGCATCGTCCGCAGGGCCCTGGCCTGGGCAAACGCATAGCGCATAGAGAGGATCTCAATCACATGACTTTCACCATCCATAACCGCATCCTGCGCGAGGGCGAGGGGACGCCGCTCGTGCTGGTCAACGCGTACCCGGTGGACGGGCGCATGTGGACCGAGTGCGCGAGGCGCATCGCCGCGCTCGCCGACGAGGAGGGCCTGAGGCCCTTCCCGATCTGGGCGCCGGACATGCCCGGCTCCGGCGAATCGCCCGCGCCGAGCGACCGGGAGTCCGGCCGTCGCGCCGCTAACGGCTCGTATCCGGACGCGCTCGACCGCATGGCCGAGTCGTACGTCGCCCTGCTCCACGCGGCCGGCCACGACCGGGCCGTGTGGGCCGGCCTGTCGATGGGCGGCTATCTCGTGACCGATCTGTACCGCCTGCATCCGGAGGCCGTCGCCGCGATCGCCCTGTGCGACACGATGGCCGCGTCCGACGGCATCGGCGGCGAGCCGCGCCTCGAGACGTCGAACGCCTGCGAGGCGACGAACAGCGTCGAGCCGGTGATGCACTTCGCCAGGCCGTCCGACGGCGACTCCACCGTCAAGAAGGGGCAGCCGTTCATCGACCAGATGACCGCATGGATCAACGACCAGAACCCGGCCGGCCTCGCGTGGCGTCAGCGCATGACGTACGGCCGCCCGGAGCTCGCCGGCGTGCCGGAGACGATGGACGTGCCGGTCGCGGTCATCTCGGGCGAGCTCGATCCGACCAGCAACCCGTCCGTGATGGGCCCGCTCGCCGAGCGCATCGGCGACAACGCGGTCTTCACCGCGATCCCCGACTGCGGCCACTTCAGCGCCGTCGAGCACCCGGATACCGTCGCGCGCGCCCTCGTCGACCTCGTCGGGCGCGTCTGACGGCAACCAGCCGGAACAAACCGGAACTTCAGGAAGCAGTACATCATATGAGCATTTCGTTCAATCCGCTCGCGCTGACGCAGGCGCTGCCGTTCCTGCCGCTCGCGCAGGGCGACATCGACTACCAGACCGAGCGCCGCACCGAGCCGGGACTCATCGAACGCACCCTCGCCGAGCCCGCCACCAAGGTGATCCTCACGCGCAACGGCCTGATCGCCGTGCCGCGCGGCCAGGGCGAACTCGCCGACTACGAGAACGTCAAGATGCGCCTCGCCACGCTGCCCGGCGCGTACATGGCCGCCGAACTCGGGAGGAACCCCGAGGCCGTCGCGATGTTCCTCGGCAGCTACGGCGGACGCCGCGACGAGCACGTCGTCGCCGTCGACATCACGCGCGTGACCGCGCGCCCCGCCTCGTTCGGCGTGGACGACGGCACGGACGGGTCGTCGCGCGGCAGCACGGCCGGCCGCTCGGGCGCGTCCGACGGCGGGCAGGGCGCCGACGCCGCGTTCGACGAGACCCCGGCCGGCCCCGCGTCGCGCGTCCGCAAGAGCCTGCTCGAGCAGGCGCTCGACCGCTTCGACTGGGTGGATCTGCGCGGCTTCGCGCCGCACGCCTCCGCCCGCGAGGCCGGACAGGCCACGACCGCCATCTCCCTGAGCATCTGGCACAACCGACAGCGCCACTGCCCGACCTGCGGCGCGCCCGTCGAGACCGCCAACGGCGGCTGGGCGCAGCGCTGCACCGACGAGGCCGACGGGCGCCGCCTGCTGTTCCCGCGCGTCGAGCCCGCCGTCATCACGATCATCGTCGACTCCGAGGGCCGCGCGCTCATGCAGCACAACGCCGCATGGAAGAACCCGACGCTCTACTCGGTGTCGGCCGGATTCGTCGAGGCCGGCGAGAACCTCGAGCACGCGGCCCGTCGCGAGGCGCTCGAGGAGGTCGGCATCCGGCTCGGCGAGGTGAAGTACCTCGGCTCCCAGCCGTGGCCGTACCCCGCGTCCCTGATGATGGCGTTCAAGGCGCAGGCCCTGACCACCGACATCCGCGTGGACAACGTCGAGACCGTGGAGGCGCGCTGGGTCACGCCGGACGAGTACATGGCGGCGGTCATCTCCGGGCGCATGAGCGCGCCGGGCAAGGCCACGATCGCCCGGTACATGATCGAGGAGTGGCTCGGCCACGAGCTGTGAGTCGTCTGTGCATACCCCACGAATAGACCGATCAGAACCAAATATTTCACTGTGAGGTATGTCACAGGCGTGTTTCGATTCCGTGAATATCGCGGAATGCCGCGGAAATTCACGGAATCGGGCCGTTCGGCTGGGATGACGTTGTTGTACAGTCGGGAAGCAGTCCGCATGCGCCGCGCCCCGTCGCGCCGCATCGCGGGGAGAACGAGACCGTCAAGAGGTTAAGGAATCGGGAATGACTGACGAGCAGACGCAACGCATGTCGAACTGGCGCCCGGAGTACGGCGCCATGCGTGGCGACTTCGAGTCCACGCAGCGCATGGCCCCGATCGCCGCCCAAATGGCCGTTCCGATGCCCGGCGTGGCCGGGGTCGCGGGCGGCGCGTCCGCCGGAACGTACGCCGGCGCGCATCAGGTGGCTGGCCGCGCCCAGTCGAACGCCGGCGAGGCGGCCGGCGCCGCGGACGGCGTCGACATCAACGCCGACATGAACATCGCCGTCAAGAAGAAGTCGCACAAGGGACTCATCATCACGCTGATCGTCGCCGCGGTCCTGCTGGCCGCGCTCATCGGCGCGTTCTTCACCGCACGCTGGTACTTCGCCGACCGCGTCGCGCCGGGCGTGCACTTCGGCGCCGTCGACGTCACCGGACAGACGAGCGACGAGCTGACCGCCACCGTCACCAAGGCGGTCAAGGACTCCGCGATCACCGTCAACGACGTGACCAGCGGCAACAAGGTCACCGCCTCGCTCGAGAACCTCGGCGTGGACGTCGACGTCGAGGCCACGGTCAAGGACCTCCTCAACGCGAAGTCCTCCTCCAACCTGCTCGAGGACGTCGTGCGCGTCAACCCGCTGAGCACCGTGAGCGTGCCGCTCAAGGCCACCACCAACGACTTCCAGCTGAGCGACTACCTGTCCTCCAAGCTCATCGACGAGTCCGGCCGCGCCGTGCCGTCGTCGATCGCGTACAACGCCGAGACGAAGGCGTTCGCCGCCACCGAGGGCCGCTCCGGCTCCACGCCGCAGACCGCCAAGGTGCAGGCCGCCGTCAGGAACGCCGTCGCCGAGCCGGGCACGGCCGCCACCGTGAGCGTCAAGGACGAGACCATCGAGACGCCGATCAGCCTCGCCACGGCCCAGCAGGCCGCCGATCAGGCCAACCAGCGCCTGAGCAACAAGATCGTCATGACCAACGGCGATTCCAAGCAGTTCACGCTGCCCGTCGACGAGGTCGCCAAGTGGATCGAGCCGACCGGCGAGCCGTCGAAGGGCGAGATCACGCTCTCCTACGACACCACCGCCATCAAGCAGTACCTCGAGCAGCAGCTGCCCGCGCAGCTCAATCAGGACATGGTCTCGCAGGTCGACATCGTCGACGGCAACGGCACCGTGGTCATCAAGGCGCAGACCAAGGGCGTCAACGGCGTGGTCGTCAAGGACACGGACGCCGCCGCCACGCAGGTCGTCTCTGCGCTCGAGAAGGGCCAGGGCGGCACCGTGCAGGTCGCCGCGGACGTCACCAAGTACGACACCAAGCAGAAGAAGAGCGAGTACCGCCTCGTGGTGGACAAGAGCTCCCAGACCGTGACGGTGTACCAGAACGGCAGCCTCATCAAGACGTTCAACGTGGTCACCGGCAAGGCCTCCACCCAGACCGACAACGGCACGTTCTACGTGTATCTGAAGTATCAGACGCAGACCATGCGCGGCGAGGACTACGTCACGCCGAACGTGCGCTGGGTCACGTACTTCAACGGCGGCGAGGGCTTCCACGCCGCGCCGTGGAACTACAGCGCCATCGCCGCGGGCGACCCGATCAACCACGGCTCGCACGGCTGCGTGAACATGTACGAGGCCGACGCCAACTGGATCTACACCAACATCCCCGACGGCGCGATCGTCCAGGTCGTGGGCTCCAACCCCACCAGCCCGACGCGCTGACGGCCTCCCCGGCCGTTCCGGCGACCTTGCTACCCTTGTAACCATGAGTGAAGAACTTGACGACCAGCCGCTGAACCTCGATGTGCCCGAGCACCTCGAATACTCCGACGACCACGTGTGGGTCGACACGACGCTCGAGCCCGCCGTGCTCGGCATCACCGACTACGCCGCCGAGAAGCTCGGCGAGCTGGTCTACGTGGACCTGCCCGAGCCCGGCACGCGCGTCGAGGCGGGCGACGAGGTTCTCGAGCTCGAGTCCTCCAAGGCCGTCGAGCCGCTGATCGCGCCGGTCGCCGGCACCATCCGCTACGTGAACCAGGCCGTCTCCGACGACCCGAGCGTCATCAACTCCGATCCGTACGGCGAGGGCTGGATCCTCAAGATCGAGCTCGAGGACGACGAGCCCGAGCTGCTCACCGCCGAGGAATACCTGAAGGTCATCCGATGACCAACGAGGGGGAGCAGTCGCCCGACGACATGCCCACGGTGCCGATCCCGGCCCACCACGTCGTCACCACGTTCGACGCGGCGTCCAAGCGCGAACGCATCGAGGCGCAGCCGTTGCTCGAACGCGTCATGCGCCGCGTCGTCACCCGCACGTTCAACGCGTGGGTGACGGCCGCGACGAAGGTCGCGCACGACCTCGACTGGTTCCCCCGCGTCGACCCGTATGTCGGGTACGGCACGAACGACTACTCCCGACTGATCTGCCGCACCGTCTACGCGGGCCCACACAGCCAGTCCGGGCGCGCCACGCGCGGCATCCGCGGCATGCTCGCCATCCCGTCGCGCCACACGCAGGTCAAGATCCGCATCGACGACGTCCCGCTCGAGACCGTCCAGGTGGGTGAGTCCGAGCGCTACGACGCGGTCGACGCGCATCCCGAGGTGGACAGCGAGTACGCGGTGTCCGACACGTCCGGCTACCTCGATCTGGTCGCCGAGCACAAGCTCTCCTCCGGCGTGCATACCGTCTCCTACCGGGTCAACGGCCGCAAGCCGGTCACCGCCAACCTGTTCACGATCCCCAGGAGCGCGAAGGTCGGCATCATCTCCGACGTCGACGACACGATCATGATCACGCAGGCGCCCGTGCTGTGGAAGGCCGCGTGGAATCTCCTGTTCCTCAATCCGGAGAAGAAGGCGTCCGTGCCGGGCATGAGCGTGCTGTTCACTAAACTTGCCGACCTGTTCCCCGACGCGCCGTTCTTCTATCTGTCCACCTCGCCGTGGAACGTCGAGGGCTCGATCCGCCACTTCATCGCGAACCACGGGTTCCCCGAGGGGCCCCTGCTGCTGCGCGACCTCGACCCGCGCCCCAAGACGTTCGTGCCGTCCGGCCCGCAGCACAAGCTCGAGTTCGCCGAACAACTGATGGGCGATTTCCCCGACATGAAGTTCATCCTCGTCGGCGACGACGGCCAGAAGGACCCATCGACCTACGCGACGATCGTCCGCCGGTATCCCGGACGCGTGCTCGCCATCGCCATCCGGCAGCTGAGCCCGCGCGAGGCGATGCCGTTCGGGCTGACGGCCGCCGGAATGACGGCCTCCCAGCCCACCCCCGTCACGGACGTGCCCGTGTTCACCGGAACCACCGGCGCGAACCTGATGAAGACGATGCTGCCGTACCTCAAGGAGCACCTCGCGGGCCTCGATCGCGGGTGACGCGCGGTCCGGCGGCCTTACGTCTACGGCCGGCAACGTACCATATGGCGATCGGAACATGTCGAATCGCGTGGTCAGGTGACGTCGTCGGCCTATAATCGCGATTATGACTGACGAGAAGAACACCACTACGGCAACGGAGCCGCAAGAGGCGACCCAGACGACGGCGCCCGCAGACAGCAACGATCCGAAGCACCTCGAATCGATCCGCGACATGGCGTGGGCGGCCGAGGCCACGGCCGCGCGCATGGAGGTCGTCGAGGCGGAATCGCCCGACCTGACCATCCTCCCGCTCGTGCCGCAGGCCGTCAAGGAGTACGTGCGCCGCGAGCATCACGGCGACCTGTTCCTCGACCCGTACGAGTGGATGCGCGACAAGGAATCGAAGCGCACACGCGACTACGTGGCCGCGCAGAACGCGCTGTGCGAGACGCGCAACGCCCATCTCAAGGGGTTGCGCGACACCCTCTTCGACGAGCTCAAGTCGCATGTGCAGGAGACCGACATGTCGGTGCCGGTGCGCATGAACGGCTACTGGTACTTCGCGCGCACGCAGGAGGGCCGGCAGTACGCCGTCCAGTGCCGCATGCCCGTGCGCGACCAGGACGACTGGACACCGCCGCAGGTCGATCCGATGGGCGAACCCGGATCGCTGCCCGGCGAATCGGTCATCTTCGACGCGAACGCCGAATCCGAGGGGCATGACTTCTTCCGCCTCGGCGGCATGGACCTGAGCCGTGACGGCCGCTGGATGCTCTACGGCGTCGACACCGAGGGCGACGAACGCTACGACTTCCATGTGCGCGACCTCGGCAAGCCGGTCGCCCTGCAGCCCGGGCACGCGGCCGAGGCCGACCTGCCCGAGGTGTTCGAGGGCGTCGGCGGCGCCTGCTTCACCCCGGACGGCGCGTACGTGTTCTGGGTCGAGCTCGACGACGCGTGGCGTCCGTGCGCGGTGTGGCGCCACCGCGTCGGCACGCCGGTCGAGAGCGACGTGTGCGTCTACCGCGAGCGTGACGAGCGCTTCTGGGTGGGTGTGGGCCTGAGCTTCGACGAGCGCAACATCGTCATCGGCACCGGATCGAAGACCACCACCGAGGTGCTCATGCTGCCGACCGACCGCCCCGAGGGCGAGTTCCGGCCGTTCATCCCGCGCCAGACGGACATCGAATACGACGTGAGCTTCGCGTGCTTCGAGGGCGCGGGGGAGAACGGCGCCGACATCCCGCTCGCCGTCGTCTACCACAACGCGAAGAACCCGAACTTCGAGATCGACGTCATCGACATGCGCGACCACGAGCCGCCGTACGCGCTCGGCGAGGGCGTATGCGTGGCGCAGGGCTCGCCGTACGGCTGCGAGCGCGGCGACGAGGTCGGCACGCCGGACGGTCAGGAGAGCCTCGTGGCGAACTCCGAGCAGCCGATCACCAAGGCGTATGTCAACCCGGCGAACCCGGCGATACTGCAGGGGCTGCACGGACTGGGGATCGAGGGCATCGCCATCCACCGCCACTTCGTCTCGCTGGCCTACCGTGCGGACGGTCTGCCGCGCGTGGCGGTCATGCCGAAGGGGCTCGCCGCCGAGGACTTCCTCGCCGGGCGCCCGTGGCGGTTCACCGAACTGCTGCCGCCGTCGCTGGAGGACGATTGGGATACGGTCGCGGACGACGTCAACGAGACCACCGGCGACCACGGCGAGCAGCTGTGGCTCGACGCGCACGCGGATCCGACCGACCACACGTCGTCGTCGGACGGCGCGAGCGACGACCATCTGCCGGGCGAGACGCGCCGCCTCTACTCGATCGGCACGGGCGGCAACCCGTCGTACGACGCGCCGCGCATGCGCTACTCGTTCACCAGCTACACGCGTCCGGGCGAACTGCACGAGTTCGACCCGGCGACCGGCGAGGACCGGCTTTTGAAGCGCGCGACCGTGCTGGGCGGCTTCGATCCGCGCGACTACATGGAGCGCCGCGTGTGGATCACCGCGCGCGACGGCGAGCGCATCCCCGTCTCGTTGGTGTGGCGCCGCGACATCCCGGTGCAGGACGCGCCGATGTTCATCACCGGCTACGGCGCGTACGAGATCTCGTCCGACCCGTCGTTCTCGGTGGCGCGCCTGAGTCTGCTTGATCGCGGCGTGCTGTACGCCGTGCCGCACGTGCGTGGCGGCGGCGAGCTGGGCCGCGCCTGGTACGAGCAGGGGCGTCGTCTCAACAAGAAGCACACGTTCGAGGACTTCGTCGACGCGACGCGCGCGCTGCAGAAGGCGAGGCTCGCCGATCCGCGCAGGACGGTCGCCAACGGCGGCTCGGCCGGCGGCCTGCTGATGGGCGCGATCGCGAACATCGCGCCGGAGGCGTACGCGGGCATCGAGGCGGACGTGCCGTTCGTCGACGCGCTGACGTCGATCCTCGATCCGTCGCTGCCGCTGACGGTGACCGAGTGGGACGAGTGGGGCGACCCGCTGCACGACAAGGACGTGTACGACTACATGAAGTCGTACACGCCGTACGAGAACCTGCCCGAGAGGGACACGACGTTCCCGCGCGTGTTCATCACCACGTCGATGAACGACACGCGCGTGCTGTACGTGGAGCCGCTGAAGTGGCTCGCCGCGATGCAGGAGCGCGGGTTCGACGCGATCGCCAAGATCGAGGTCGAGGCCGGCCACGGCGGCACGTCCGGCCGCTACAAGCAGTGGCGTCAGGTCTCCTACGAAAACGCCTGGTGTCTGGACGTAATGGGCCTGGCCTGAGGTAAGGACAGTCCGGTGGACTGTCCGCAGGCCAGGTCCCGCCGGCAGGCGGGCGGGGTTGGGTCTTGCCGGAAGGCAAGTCGATGATTGCAGGGCCGGAGGATGGCCTGAAACAAGGACGGTCCAGTGGACCGTCCGCAGGTCAAGTCCCGCCAATAGGCGGGCGGGGTTGGGTCTTGCCGGAAGGCAGATCGATGATTGCAGGGCCGAAGGATGGCCAAGTGGCGTACGTTGCCGGTGGCTTTTCCCGTCCGTACCCGTATAAACGTACGCTGAGCAGCCGTCAGCGTACGTTGATACGGATGAACGGCCGGAAGGCCCCTGCGAACGTACGGTGACGTCCGCTCGGCGTACGTTTTTCCGGACTAGGCAACGAAAAACCCCGTCGGGCGTACGCCGTGACGACGTTCGACGGGGTTTCTCCGTTGTCGTGGAATCAGATCCTGTTGAGGATGTCCTGGCCGACCTGATCGGTGGAGCGGACGGTGGAGCCGAGCTCCTCGATGTCCGCCTCGACGGCCGTGTGGATCTTCTTCGCGGCATCGTCGAAGCCGAGGTGCTCGAGCAGCATCGCGGCGGAGAGGATCGCGGCGGTCGGGTTGGCCTTGTTCTGGCCGGCGATGTCCGGGGCGGAGCCGTGGATCGGCTCGAACATGGACGGATACTTGTCGGTCGCGTTGATGCAGCCGGACGCGGAGTAGCCCACGCCGCCCACGACCGCGCCGGCCTCGTCGGTGAGGATGTCGCCGAAGAGGTTGTCGGTCAGGATCACGTCGAAGCGGGACGGATCGGAGACCAGGAAGATGGTGGCCGCGTCGATGTGCTGGTAGTCGTGCGTGACCTCCGGGTACTCCTCGCCGACCTTGTCGACGATGCGCTGCCACATGTCGCCCGCGTTGACGAGCACGTTCTTCTTGTGCACGAGGGTGATGTGCTTGCGGCGCTTCATGGCCAGCTGGTAGGCGTAGCGCACCACGCGCTCGACGCCGTACGCGGTGTTGATGGACACCTCGGTCGCGACCTCGTTCGGGGTGTCGCGGCGGACCGCGCCGCCGGCGCCGCAGTACAGACCCTCGGTGCCCTCGCGCACGACGACGAAGTCGATGTCGCCGGGGTTGGCGAGCGGGGAGGTGACGCCCTTGTACAGCTTGGACGGACGCAGGTTGACGAACTGGTCGAGGTCGAAGCGGAGCTTGAGGAGCAGGCCGCGCTCGAGGATGCCGGCCTTGATGCGCGGGTCGCCGACGGCGCCCAGCAGGATCGCATCGTTGGCCTTGATGCGCTCCTCCTCATCCTCGGGCAGGATCGCGCCGTCGCGCAGGTAGCGCTCGGCGCCCAGGTCGAAGTGCTCGTATTCGAACTCGGCCACGCCCTCGGCGGCCTTCTCGAGCGCCTTCTGGGCCCAGGGGGTAACTTCCTTGCCGATACCGTCGCCGGGGATGACGGCGATCTTGTACTTCTTCGTTGCGGTGTTATCAGTCATGTAGACGAACGTTACCCGCGGGGCGACGAGTGTCCGCCGGCCCGTTCATTTGATGGACATAGGCGGGACGCGCGGCGGCGTGTGCCGGGCCGTAGGATGGGGCCGATGTCGACTTGGGCGCGGTCCGGATCCGTCATGCGGCATATGCCGTCGTTCCAAGGGCGAATCCGTCTCATCGCCCGGCAGATGCGCTGCATCCGATGCGCTGAATAGCGGCTGGATCGATGCTCCCTGAGTGAACCGTCGCGGGAGACACGGCGGGTTGCTCCCAGCGTACGTTTTTCTCGAGATGAACCCATTGCTCGAGAATATGTGCCGCTGGGCTTGACTGAGCGGTACATATTCTCGAGGTTTCCCTGGTTTTCGAGAATATGTGACGCTGGGCGCGAATAAGCGGTACGTATTCTCGCGCATTGGGATGATCTCGAAAATAAGTACCGCTTACCGGGGCATGATGGATGTGATGACGCGGTCCGTGCCCACGAGGAGTTCTGTATCGGACCCATCGAAGCGATTGCCGACCGTCGGACTGGTAGCGTGAGGGTATGAGGACCGTGCGTGGGGAATATAAGGTGCCGGGCGGCAAGCTGGTCGCCGTCAACGTGAAGGTCGACGAGTCCGGGCGGCCCGTCGGATGCCGGATCGACGGTGATTTCTTCGTCGAAGCGGAATCGGACGGGCAGGCCGACGCGCTGATCGGCGATGTGGAGCGGTCGCTGGTCTCGGGGTCGGTCGGTGCGGCCGGGGCAGACGAATCGACTGGTGCGGCCAGGGCGGACGGCATGGCCGCACCGGGTGATGCGGCCGGAGTGGCTGGGTCGGGTGATGCGGCCGGAGTGGCTGGGGCGGATGATACGGCTAGGGCGGCCAGGGCGGGTGATGCGGTCGGAGCGGCGAGACTCGTTGAGGCGGTGGTCGCGCGACATCCGGGCGTGCGGCTCATCGGTTGCGATGCGGCGGCGATCGGGACGGCGTTCCATCGGGCGGTGATGGCGACATGCGGGGGTCATGGCAATGGTCATGACGGTGATGATCGCCCGGGGAGCGGGAACGATGCGGGGGCGCTCCCCCCGGTCCGTGTGCCGCGGCAGGCTCCGGTCGATGAGTGCCATGCCGATGAGCGTGGCACTTCGGTCCGTGTGCCGCGGCAGACTCGCCTCGGGAAAGGGAATTGGGTGTCGGCCGATGGGGAAAACGGAGGAGTACTGGCCGATGAGGGAAACAGAGAAGTCTCGGCCGGTGAGGAAGTCGGCGGAGCCCCGGCCGGTGGGGAATGTGGTGGAGTCTCGATCGCCGGGGAAAACGGCGGAATCCCGGCCGGCGGACGGGGAATCCGGGTGCCGGCCGAGGACGCCGATTTCTCGGCGAGATGGGCGAAGCTCCGGCCGCTACTGGAGATCGTGCACGATGTGCCGCGCTCGCCGGCCGAGCAGATGGCTCTCGACGAGCGGTGGGCGCGCGAGGTCGCGTCGGGGGATCGGCGGCCGACCCTGCGCATCTGGGAGTGGAGCGGGTCGTGCGTGGTCGTCGGACGGTTCCAGTCGATCCCCGACGAGGTCCATGAGGACGTGGCGCGCGCCGAGGGCATCGAGGTGGTGCGCCGGTGCACCGGGGGCGGTGCGATGTTCATCGAACCGGGCAACACGATCACCTACTCACTGTACGCACCGCTGTGGTTCGTCGACGGAATCGACGTGGCGGCGTCGTACCGCCTGTGCGACCGGTGGCTCGTCGGGGCGCTGGGGGAGATGGGGCTCGATGTGCGGTTCTCGGGGCTCAACGACATCGCCTCCGCGCGCGGCAAGATCGGCGGCGCCGCGCAGCGCCGGTTCCCGGCCTCATCCCGGGCCGCCGGCGGACGGTCGGACGACGCGGCATCGTCCGCATTCGGCGGGGCGGTCGCGGGGCGATGCGTGCCGCCGCAGGCGACCGGGCATGGCCCCGGCGCGGTGCTGCACCACGTGACGATGGCGTACGACATCGACGCGGCGAAGATGGGGCGCGTGCTCAACACGAGCCGGGAGAAGATGAGCGACAAGGCGGTCAGATCGGCCGTCAAACGAGTCGACCCGCTCAAAAGCCAGACCGGGCTGACCCGCGGCGAGGTCGTCGCCCGGCTGCTCGCGTACCTGCACGACCATGTCCGCTGAACGGATGCGCGCCCGATGGCCCGATGGCTGGATGGCAGGATGATCGGACGGCCAGACGAATCGGATGGCCCGGATGGCCCACGTGAACGGGAGCCCGGCCGTACGCCGTCCGGTCCGTCCGACATGTCCGCCGTTCGCTCCGTCCGACATGTCCGCCGTTCGCTCCGTGACCGGTCACGGAACGTCTCGCCGGTCCCGTCGCGGTGCGGTACAATGATGCGGAAACGTCAACGGCCGGCGGGAGATGGATCGAAGTCGTCCGACCGATATCGTCCGACAAAGGAGTGATGCGTGGTGGCGGAGAAACCGAATGCGATGCCCGATCAGGAGAACGTCCTGCTGCACACGGCATTGTTCAAGCAGGTTTCGCCGCAGGAGGCCGAGGAGCTGATCCCGCACCTCAATCAGGCGGTCTACGCCAAGGGCGACGCCATCTTCGAGCAGGGCGGCACCGACCACCGCATGTACCTGCTCGAGAGCGGGCGGGTCAAGCTCATCCGCGAGTCGAGCGACCACCGCATCCAGCTGCTGTCCATCCACGCGCCCGGCGAGGTGCTGGGCGAGATCCCGGTGTTCGACCCGACCGGCGGCCCGCGCACGGCGTCGGCGCTGGCGATGCGCCACGGCACGCGCGTGGTGTGGCTCGAGCACGACGCGCTGTTCCACTGGCTCGACCAGCATCCGCGCGTCGCCATCGACATGCTGCAGGTGATGGCCAGCCGCATGCGCACGAACAACGAGCACATCTCCGATCTGGTGTTCATGGACGTGCCCGCGCGCCTCGCGAAGACCCTGATCAATCTGGGCGCGCGCTTCGGCGAGCCGGTCGAGGAGGGGCTCAAGGTCCCGCACGACCTCACGCAGGAGGAGATGGCGCAGCTGGTCGGCTCCAGCCGCGAGACCGTGAACAAGGCGCTGATGGACTTCGCCAACCGCGGTTGGATCGCGCGCGAGGGGCGCTCGATCATCATCTACCAGCCGGGCATGCTCATCCGTCGTTCGCGCAGGTAGGCCCATCGAAAAACCGTCGTCAAGGCAGTATTAAGGTGTCTTTCAGAGAGTGCGGTTACTGTGAACGATTGACTACGGCCGCGGGACGATGACGTCCACGGACCACCCGCCCACTTAGAATGGGCCGCATGCCCAAAAAGAAGTCCTCCCTCACCGTCCGACGTGTGTTCACTCTGCTGTTGACCTATGTCATGCTGTGCGTCGGCGGCGGCATCGTGGTCGCCACGATGTTCTCGCCCGCCGTGTTCGCCGCGAATACGGTCTCCAAGAGCGTGGTCTCGTCGCTCAAGGTGGAAGGCGTCGATTTCGACGTGACCTCCCTGCCGCAGAAGTCCGTGATGTACGCGGCCGACGGCAAGACCGAGATCACCGATTTCTACGCCGACAACCGTACCGTCGTCCCCCTGAAGAAGATCTCCAAGGCCATGCAGCAGGCGGTCGTCGCGCGTGAGGACCGACGGTTCTTCCAGCACCACGGCGTCGACATCCAGGGTACGATGCGCGCCTTCTTCCAGACCTTCATCCACAAGGGCGACACCCAGGGCGGCTCCACGCTGACCCAGCAGTACGTCAAGAACGTGCTCGCCATGCAGGCCCGCGAGGACAACGACCCGATCGCCGAATACCACGCCTCCGAGCAGACCATCGCGCGTAAGCTGCGCGAGATGCTCATCGCCGTGCAGATGGAGAAGGAGTACACCAAGCTCGAGATCCTGCAGGGCTACCTCAACATCGCGCAGTTCGGCAACCACAACCTCTACGGCGTCGAGAGCGCCGCGAAGCGCTACTTCAACACCAGCGCCGACAAGCTCACCTACGTGCAGGCCGCCACGATCGCCGCCATCACGAAGAACCCGGCCATGTACGACCCGACCTCCGACGCGAACCTCAAGAGGTCCGAGGAGCAGCGCAACATCGTGCTCAAGCTCATGTACGACCAGGGCTTCATCACCTCCGAGAGCGAGTACAAGAAGGCCGTCGCCACCCCGCTCAAGGACACGCTCGACGTGCAGACCATCGAGTCCGGCTGCCAGGTCGCCGGCGACGCCGCGTTCTTCTGCGAGTACGTGACCCGCCAGATCCTCAAGAGCAAGGAGTTCGGCGACACCGAGGAGGAGCGCAGCAAGCTCCTCAAGGAGGGCGGCCTCAAGATCGTCACCACGATGGACGTCAACGCGAACACCATCGCGATGCAGACGGCGCGCAACACCATCCCGCCCGACGACGCCACCGGCTTCGAGGTGTCGATGGCCGTCATCAGACCCGGCACCGGCGAGGTGCTCGGCTTCGGTCTGAACCGCACGTTCGACGCGACCGACCGTGCGAAGACCGATTCGACCCGAACGGCCGTCAACTACGCCGTCGATCAGGTCGACGGCGGCGGCTGGGGCTTCAACGTGGGCTCCACGTGGAAGCCGATCAACCTGGTCGCCTGGATGCAGGCGGGCAAGTCCATCAACCAGGCGCTGTCCACGTCCACCGTGGTCAACACCAGGGGCTTCAGCTGCAACGGCCACAGCTTCGGCGCGATCCCGTGGAAGGTGCAGAACTCCGGCGGCGGCACCGTCGCCACCGAGACCCCGCTGCAGGCGCTGGTCCTGTCGCACAACACGACGCAGGCCGCCATGGCCTCGCAGATCGGCCTGTGCGCGATCGCCGACGCCGCCAAGTCGATGGGCTACCACAACTCCATCCAGGGCAAGGAAGACATCTACGACTCCAACTCCTTCCAGCCCCCGATGGTCATCGGCACCGTCCAGGCGTCCCCGCTGACCATGGCCAACGTGTACGCGACCATCGCCGCCAAGGGCGTCGAGTGCACCCCGATCGCCATCACCAAGATGACCGACAGCTCCGGCAAGAACTACAAGGTGCCGTCCGCCAACTGCCATCAGGCGATCGACCCCGAGGTCGCCGAGACCGCCGCGTACGCGCTCAACCAGGGTGTCGTGCGCTCCGGCGGCAACGCGGTCCTCGCCCAGCTCGACGACAACCGCAAGACGTTCGCCAAGACCGGCACCAACGAGGACACGTACATGCTCACCGGCGGATTCATCCCGCAGGTGGCCACCTACGTGGCCGTCGGCAACGCCGAGACCCCGCAGTCGTTCAACTACAAGACGATCAACGGCAAGTACCACGGCACGTGGTACGGCATGTACATCGCCGAGCCGGCGTGGCGCGAGTTCATGCAGAACTACGTCAACGCGGCGAACATCCCGATCGACAACGACTACGGCAACCCGAGCGCGAAGTACACGTACGGCGCCTCGTCGACGACCACCAAGAAGCGCAGCTCGTCGTCGTCCGGCAGCACGTCGTCCGGCACCACGTCCGGCACGACCGGCGGCACCACCGGTGGCGGCACGGCCACGGGCGGCGGCACCACGGGCGGCACCACGACCGGCGGCGAGTCCACCGGCGGCACCACCCAGAACGGCACCGGCCAGGAGGGCACCACCCAGCAGTGACGCCCGCGCCGCGGTCCGCATGTCCGCGGTGCGACGCCCGACGGTGTCGCGCGGCAGGTGAGGGCCGGCATATGAGGAGGACGCTCCACCAGATCGGTGGGCGTCCTCCTCGCGTATGCGGGCCTCGCGCGGGAAGGCGTTCCGGTGAAGGACCCGCCGGCCCGTCCGATTCCCCGATGCCCCCGGCCGAGGGCGCGTCCGACTACAATGGAGAGCGTTCACAGCGGTACCGCGCCGACGGCGAGAAGGGGCATCACACATGGCGGACCAGACCGAGACCAGCAACACGAACGACACGGCCAACACGGGCGACGAGGGCATCGAAAGCCCGAGCGGATTCGACTTCCGCGGGCTGACGATCTCCGGCGTCGCGCCCGCCGCGGCACCCGTCCCGACGGACGGCGGGGGAGTCAAGGGCGGCAGGAAGGGCGGACGGAAGTCCGCGAAGTCGTCCGGCAAGGGCGCGAAGTCCGGCGGCAAGGCGGACAAGACGGGCAAGGATGGCAAGGCGAAGGCCGGTCGTTCCGCCGCAACGCCCGCGCCCGCGTTCCTCGGCACCTTCCCCGACAAGCCCGGCGCCGACGGTCCGGCGCTGTTCGAGCCGATGACCCTGCGCGGGCTGACCATCCGCAACCGCATCTGGCTGCCCCCGATGGACACCTACTCCGCGTTCGGGCGCGACGGCCGACCCACCCCGTTCCACTACCAGCACTACGTCTCCCGTGCACTCGGCGGCTTCGGCATGATCATCGCCGAGGCCACCGCCGTCGCGCCCGAGGGCCGCATCTCCCCGTGCGACGTCGGCCTGTGGGACGACTGGCAGATCGACGCGTGGCGGTGGATCGTCGAGGATATCAAGGCCGCCGGCGCCGTCGCCGCGATTCAGCTCAACCACGCCGGCCGCAAGGGCTCGACCGGCTGCTTCACGACCGGATACGAGGGTCGGACCGTGCCGCCAGAGGCCGGCGGCTGGCCCACCGTCGCCCCCAGCGCGATCCCGTTCGGCGACTACGCGACGCCGCGCGAGCTGGGCGTCGACGAGATCCACGGACTGGTCGGCGCGTTCGCCGCGGCCGCCCGTCGCGCCGTCGCCGCCGGATTCCAAGCGATCGAGATCCACGCCGCCCACGGCTACCTGATCTCCCAGTTCCTCGACCCGCTGAGCAACGAGCGCGCCGACGAATACGGCAACGGCTTCGAGGGACGCATCCGTTTCCTGCTCGAGGTCGTCGACGCGATCCGCGGCGAGATCCCGGGCGACATGCCGTTGCTCGTGCGCGTCTCCGCCACCGACTGGGCGGCCGGCGGCTGGGATCTCGACCAGACGGTCGCGCTCGCCCGCATCCTCAGGGAGCACGGCGTCGATCTGGTGGACGTGTCCACCGGCGGCATCGTCTCCGGTGTGACGGTCCCGGTCAAGCCCGACTACCAGGTGCCGTTCTCCGCGCAGGTGCGTCGCCGCGCCGAGGTGCCGGTCACGGCCGTGGGGCTCATCACCAAGCCGAAGCAGGCCGAGCGCGTGCTGCTCAAGGGCAAGGCCGACGCCGTCGAGATCGGCCGCGCCGCGCTGCGCGACCCGTACTGGCCGCTGCGCGCCGCCGACAAGCTCGGCGTGCCGTCCGACCGCGTCCCGTACGCGCCCCAGTACGTGCGCGGCGCGTACTGACGCCCGGCCGCGTGCTGCGGCGTACTGACATCCGGTGCGTGCAGTGGCGCGTACCGGTCCTCCTCTGATCGGCCGTCCAACCGACTGAGTTGGCCGTCCAACTGACCGAGTTGGTCACCCAACCGACTAAGCGGTCCCTTTTCTCGAGATCGTCCCCATCCCCGCGAAAAGGGACCGCTGGGCTGAGCCAGGAGGTACATATTTTCGGGCAATGGGGTGATCTCGCGAAAAGGGACCGTGGGGAGCGGCACGGCGTTCCGTCCGGCGGCGGGAGAGACGGGGCGATGGTGACAAGCCCCGCGAATGGTGAGACAATGGGCGTCATGAGTTACGTTTCGGAAAACTTCTGGCACGACGCGGTCAACAAGGCGACGACCGACCTGTTCACCTTCGGCTACAAGCACGTCATCAAGCCCAACTTCGTCTTCAACGTGCCGCCGGACGAGGCGCACGACCGCATGATCGCGTTCTGCCGCGTCACCAAGCACGTCCCGCCGCTGATGTGGGCGTGCCGCGAGATGCTCAACTACACCGATCCGATCCTCGAGACGACCGTGATGGGCGTCGACTTCGCCAATCCGTTCGGCCTGTCCGCCGGTCTCGACAAGAACTGCGACATGCCGGTCCTGCTTGACAACGCCGGCTTCGGCTTCGAGACCGTTGGTTCGACCACGTCGCGTCCGTGCGCGGGCAACCCCAAGCCGTGGTTCCACCGTCTGCCCGAATACGATTCGATGATGGTCCACGTGGGCCTGGCCAACATCGGTTCCGACAAGGTCATCGCCCGCGCCGAGCAGGCGTGGACGCACGCGCACGACATGCAGGTGTCCGTCTCGATCGCCCGCACCAACGACGGACTGTGCGGCGACCTTGACGAGGGCATCGAGGATTACTGCACCTCGATGCGCCGCGCCGCCGGACGCACCGCGATGGTCGAGGTGAACGTCTCCTGCCCGAACACGCACGCCGGCGAGCCGTTCACCGCCTCGCCCGAGGCGCTCGACCGCCTGTTCACCGCGCTCGACAGGATCGACCGCCCGCAGCCGACGCTCGTCAAGATGCCGCTCAACAAGCCGTGGGGCGAGTTCCGCGAGCTGCTCGAGGTGCTCGCCGAGCACAACGTGCAGGGCGTGTCCCTGGCCAACCTCAACAAGGACCGCACCGGCCTCGAGATTCCACGCGACTGGGAGGGCGGCCTGTCCGGCGGCCCGTGCACGCTCGCGAGCGAGCAGCTGGTGGCCCGCGTCTACCGCGAGTTCGGCGACCGGTTCGCGATCGCCGGCATCGGCGGCGTGTTCACCCCCGAGCAGGCGTACGCGAAGATTCGCGCCGGCGCAAGCCTCGTGATGTTCATCTCGTCGCTCATGTACCGCGGCCCCCAGCAGATCACCGTGCTGAAGCGCGGTCTGGCCGAGCTGCTGCGCCGCGACGGCTTCGACTCCGTCTCCCAGGCCGTCGGCGTCGACGCCTGACGCCCGGTCCCGGCCGGTCTTCCGTCTCAGTCTCTCCCCGTCTCAGGATCTCCCGTCCTAGGGGGGCGTTCCCAGAGTTCCGTCTCTGGGGGATTTCCTGTTCCCCGGGGATTTCCTGTCCCCGGGGTTCTTCTGTCCCCGGGGTTCTTCTGTCCTCTGGGTTCTTCTGTCCTCTGGGATCTCCCGTTCTAGGGGGTTTCTCTCCCGTCTCGGGCTCTCTCGTCTTAGGGTCTTCCGGTCTAAGGTGCGTCCTAGGAGTTCGTCCCTGGGGATTTCCTGTTCCCGGGGATCTCCCGTTTCGGAGAACCTTCCGTTTCGGGGATCCCCTGTCTGTCCCGTCTCATCCTCTCCGTTCTCATGCCCGCAAGAATGTCCGATCCTATAGGAATGGATGTTTTGAGGTCGTGCGGAGAACGTATTACGTCCGTTCCTATAGGAACGGACGTTCATGGTGTGGTTGGAGGGTGCGTTGCGTCCGATACTTACGGATCGGACGTTTCTGGCCCCCTGGAGGGTGCGTTGCGTCCGATACTTACGGATCGGACGTGTGGGTCTCTCCCAGAGAGGTGTGTTGCGTCCGTTCCTATAGGATCGGGCGCTTGAGATTGATCGAAGGGGCGTGTTGCGCCCGATTCTGCAGTATCGGACGTTTGCGGGGCTGCTGGAAGGTGTGTCGCGTCCGATACTGACGGATCGGACGTTTGTCGGGTGGACTGAGGGGCGTTTCGCGACGGATTCTGCGGTATTGGACGTTTGCGGGGGCGCTGACGAGGATGTTGCGTCCGTTCCTATAGATTCGGACGTTTGGAGCTTGTTCTTGATGGACATTTCGTCTGATACTGAAGGATCGGACGTTTGCGGTGTGGTTGGAGTGCGCGTTGCGTCCGATACTTACGGATCGGACGTTGGGGCTCTCCCAGAGAGGTGTGTCGCGTCCGTTCCTATAGGGTCGGGCGTTGGCGGGCGATGTGCTTTTTTGTTCGCTAACGTTTGCAAAAACGAAAATACGCGACGCGAAACGCACAAGTCGGTTTGGTAAATGGGTGATTGTGTGCGATAATGTTCGTATGATATCGTCACAACGTCAACACCTGATACTGAGCAGGCTGCGCACCAGAGGTGCCGTGCGCATCACGGCCCTGAGCAAGGAACTCGGCGTCTCCGCGATGACCATCCGCCGCGATATCGCCGAACTCGCCGACAAGGGGCTCCTCAAGCGGGTCCACGGCGGCGCCGTCACCACCAGCACGCTGCTGAGCGAACCGCTGTTCTCTGTAAAGTCGCAGATGGACATCGGACTCAAGGACGCCATCGCGCAGGAGGCCGTCAAGTACGTCGCCCCCGGCGACGTGATCGCCATCGGCGGCGGCACCACCGCCTACGTCTTCGCGCAGCATCTGCTGGAGAGCCAGCAGGCCAGCGGCATCACCATCCTCACCAACTCGATCCCCGTCGCCGAGCTCGTCCAGGCGCTCGAATCGAAGGACGTCGAGGTCATCGTCACCGGCGGAGTCACGACCCGCTCCAACTCGCTCGTCGGGCCGATCGCCGACAAGGTCATCGCCTCGCTGCGCGTCAACACCGTCTTCCTCGGCACGCACTCCGTGTCGATTCCCCGCGGCTTCCTCATGCCTAACTCGCTCGAGGCCGCAACCGATATGGCGATGATGAGCATCGCCGATCGCACCATCATTTTGACCGACCACACCAAGTGGAGCTGCACATCGCTGTCGTTGTTCGCGCGGTTCGACCAGGTGGAGACGGTCATCACCGACGACGGCCTCGATCCTGATACCGCCGCCAAAACGAAGGAACTGGTCAATGAGCTCGTCCTGGCCGAACAGGTCGAGCCCGCACAGGAAAGTGAGCAGAAGTAACCATGACCGATTTCGCAGCCTACGAACCCGGTGAATACGCGAAGGAACACATCCGCATCACGCCGACGAAGCTCGCCGACGGACGCGACTTCTTCTACCTCGACGACGACCCGGAGTACGTCTCCGGCAAGAAGACCCGCGAGCTCAAGGACCCGCGCGACCTGCCGTACCGCTTCAGCAACCAGCTGAACGCCGCCGGCGAGGAGGTGCCGTACGCGGCCCCCGAGATGCGCCGCGACCCGCTGACCGGCGACTGGATCCCGATGGCGACCGCCCGCATGAACCGCCCGATCACCGCCGGCCCCGGCGCCACCGCCAAGGGCAACCCGCTGGCCGCCCGCAAGCCCGGCGACCCGTACCAGGACGGCGAGGTCCCGGACACCGACTACAACGTCGTCGTCTTCGAGAACCGCTTCCCGTCGATGGTGCGCGTGCCCGGCCGCTCCGAGGACGTCACCTACGTCGACGGCAACCCGCTGTGGGAGAAGAAGATGGCCGCCGGCCGCTGCGAGGTCATCTGCTTCGACCCCGACGAGCACGGTCTGCCGGCCGACCTGCCGGTGTCCCGTCTGCGCACCGTCGTCGAGGCCTGGGCGTTCCGCACCGCCGAGATCTCCAAGATGGAGGGCATCGAACAGATCTTCCCGTTCGAGAACCACGGCCAGGAGATCGGCGTCTCCCTCGCCCACCCGCACGGCCAGGTCTACTGCTACCCGTTCATCGCCCCGAAGATGGAGAAGGAGCTCCAGCACACCGAGGCCTACCATGAGAAGACCGGCGGCAACCTGCTCAAGGACCTGATGAACGCCGAGCTCGAGGCCAAGGAGCGCATCGTCCTGCGCAACCACAGCTGGGTCGCCTACGTGCCGGCCGCCGCCCGCTGGCCCCTCGAGGTCCACGTGGCCCCGGTGCGCGACGTCCTGACGATCGACCAGCTCAACGATCAGGAGCGCTGGGACCTCGCCCAGATGTACTCCACGCTGCTCAAGCGCGGCAACGCGTTCTTCGACAAGGGCGACGGCAAGGGCATGGACCTGCCGTACATCGCCGCCTGGCACCAGGCCCCGATCCACGATCCGCGCCGCGAGAACTACCGCCTGAACCTGCAGTTCTTCAGCTTCCGCCGCGCCGCCAACAAGATCAAGTACCTCGCCGGCTCCGAGTCCGGCATGGCCGCCTGGATCTCCGACACCACCCCGGAGCTCATCGCCAAGCGCTTCCACGAGCTGGGCGACATCGACATCGCCGACTGAGCGAAACCATCGGGCACCGAACACTTCAACGAAGAAACCAAACACAGACAGAAAATACAAAGGAACACACCAATGACTGATGTCGAGTTCATTGAACCGCTGTCCCACGAGGAGGGCGTCTCGAAGGCCACCAAGCTCTTCGTCGACACCTTCGGCACCGCGCCCGAGGGCGTGTGGGGCGCCCCGGGCCGCGTCAACCTGATCGGCGAGCACACCGACTACAACGCCGGCCTGTGCCTGCCGATCGCGCTGCCGCACCGCACGTTCATCGCCTTGAAGCCTCGCGAGGACACCAAGGTGCGCGTCGTCTCCGACGTCGCCCCGGACAAGGTCGCCGAGGCCGATCTCGACGGCCTCAAGGCCCGCGGCGTGGACGGCTGGGCCGCCTACCCGGTGGGCGTCGCCTGGGCTCTGCGCGAGGCCGGCTTCACCAAGGTGAAGGGCTTCGACGCCGCGTTCACCTCCTGCGTGCCGCTGGGCTCGGGCCTGAGCTCCTCCGCCGCGATGACCTGCTCCACCGCCCTCGCCCTCGACGACGTGTACGGCCTCGGCTACGGCGACTCCGACGCCGGCCGCGTGACCCTGATCAACGCCGCCATCAAGTCCGAGAACGAGATGGCCGGCGCCTCCACCGGCGGTCTTGACCAGAACGCCTCGATGCGCTGCACCGCCGGCCACGCGCTGCTGCTCGACTGCCGTCCGGAGCTCACCCCGCTCGAGAACGTCTCCCAGCAGGAGTTCGACCTCGACAAGTACAACCTCGAACTGCTCGTCGTCGACACCCAGGCCCCGCACCAGCTCAATGACGGCCAGTACGCCCAGCGCCGCGCCACCTGCGAGGAGGCCGCCAAGGTCCTCGGCGTGACCAACCTGCGCGTCGCCGCCGACGGCATCGCCAAGGCCGACGACCAGTTCCAGGCCTTGAAGGAGACCCTCGACGCCCTGCCCGACGAGACGATGAAGAAGCGCGTGCGCCACGTCGTCACCGAGATCGAGCGCGTCCGCTCCTTCGTGCGCGCCTTCGCCAAGGGCGACATCGAGGCCGCCGGCCGCCTGTTCAACGCCTCCCACGACTCCCTCGCCGCCGACTACGAGGTCACCGTCCCCGAGCTCGACGTGGCCGTGGACGTGGCCCGCAGGAACGGCGCGTACGGCGCCCGTATGACCGGCGGCGGCTTCGGCGGCTCCATCATCGCGCTCGTCGACAAGGGCCGCTCCCAGGAGGTCGCCCAGAAGATCGCCGACGAGTTCGCCAAGCAGGGCTTCCACGCCCCGCGCGCGCTGGCCGCGTACGCCGCGCCGAGCGCCTCGCGCGAGGCGTGAAGGACGGTCCGGTAGGCCGTCCGCAATCGCGGGACGCGTACGCCGCGCCGAGCGCGAGCCGCGAGGCCCGATTCCCCGCGACACGCCCGGCGGACTTACGAAGAATCCGCAAATCCGCTACGGTGAGGCCTTGATCTGATAACCGCATGCCTCTGGCGTATTTCCCGCCAGAGGCATGCGGTTTTTCGTTGTCGTCGAGACCCGGACGTTAGGGGTTGTCGACGCGAAGCCAATGAAGCCGCCCGCCACGCCGTTCCGGGATTCCCGGGCACGATCCGTGGCGGGCGAAGCCGTGGCCGAGCGTCGCTCGGCGGCGACGAACGCGAATCATCGAGAGAGGCCCATGTTGTCCGAAACGCAGGCAACCGCAACGCAATCCAACTCCAATTCCCATTCCCACGCATCCGATTCCCATAACGATTCCAAGCCGCACTTCGACGATCTCAGCTACGAGATCGCAACCCCGACCGCCGACCCCGACGGCCGCGAGCCCGCCGGCCGATTCGCGCATCCGCACCGCGTGATGCTCGGCCTGTACCTCGCCGTGTTCCTCGGCATGCTCTCCGAGACGTCGATGAACATCGCCATCCCCGACCTGATGGACGAGTTCTCCGTCTCCTCCGGCACCGCCCAGTGGATGGTCGTCGGCTACATGCTCGCCATCGGCGTCGTCCTGCCGTGCGTCGGCTTCCTGCTCAAGTGGATCAAGGCGAAGACCCTGGTCGTCTTCGCGCTTGTCTGCTTCCTCGTCGGCGCTCTCGTGTGCACGTTCGCGACCGCGTTCCCCGTGCTGCTCGCCGGCCGCATCGTGCAGGGCGTGAGCACCGGCATCGTGCTGCCCACCATGTTCGCGTCGATCATGCGCGTGTTCCCGCCGGTCAGGATCGGCGCGGCCAACGGCGTGGCGGGCCTCGTCATCATGTTCGCGCCGGTCGTCGGCCCGACCATCGCCGGCGCGCTCATCGGCTCCGTCTCCTGGCGCGCGATCTTCGCCCTGTTCGCGCTGATCGCCGCCGTCGCGCTCGTGCTCACCGCGCTGTTCTTCGTGACCCCGATCGAACGCACCCGTCCGGCGGTCGACGTCATCTCCATCATCGCCTCCGCGATCGGCTTCGGCTGCCTCGTCGCCGGCGTGAGCCTCGTGGCCGACATGGGCTTCTCGCCCGCCGTCATCGGCCTGCTGGTCGTCGGCGTCGTGGTGCTCGCCTTCTACGCCCGCCGCCAGCTCACCATCGCGGACCCGCTGCTCGACCTGCGCGCGCTCGGCGTCGCCGCGTTCCGCACGCCGGCCATCATGGTCTCCTGCTCGTTCGCCTGCACGCTCGCGTTCATGTACCTCGTGCCGCAGGAGCTGCAGCGCGGTCTCGGCCTGAGCTCCACCGTCGCGGGTCTGCTCATGCTGCCCGGCGGCATCGTCAACGCGGTGTGCACGCTGGTCGCAGGTCGTCTGTTCGACCGCCACGGCGCCCGTCGTCTCGTCTGGATCGGCGTGGTGATGTCCGTGATCGGCGGCGCGCTGTTCTACATGATCGGCGTCGGCACCCCGATCGCGCTGTTCCTCGCCGCGCACATCATCGTGATGGTCGGCATCCCGTTCATCCAGCAGTCCACGCAGTCGGCCGCCCTGAAGGCCCTGCCGGGACGCATGGCCGCCGACGGCAGCACGATCCTCAACACGATGCAGCAGGTGTGCGGCGCGATCTCCACCGCCGTCGCGACCTGCCTGCTGGGCCTCGGCCAGGCGAACTACGCGGCCGCCGGCGGATCGAACCCGGCGCAGGGCTTCGTGGACGGCTCGCGCTACGGCTACCTGTTCGGCCTCGCGCTGATCGTCATCGTGCTCGCGTTCTCGTTCCTGCTGCGCGAACACCGCTCCGAGCCGGAGCTCGTGCCGGTCGAGACGCGCGCCGCCGAGGACCTCATGGCCTGAATCTCCTGACCCATGCGTCGTGATCCGGCTGTGATCCGGTCGTGATCGGCCATGGATCGGTCCGTGATCGGAACCGGCCGATCATCGTGACGGACCGTCGCCGCCTCCACGCGGGACCGGCTCCGTTCCCGGGAGAGGCCGACTTCGGCCCGCGTGGACGATTCACCTCATCGAAACGGGTGTCTTCCTATACTGGAAGACACCCGTTTTTCGTCTTTCGATTTCAGGAGCTCCATGAACAAGGCAATCATCACCGTCGTCGGTCAGGACACCGTCGGCATCATCGCACGCGTCTGCACCTATCTGTCCAACCACAACGTCAACGTGCTTGACATCTCCCAGACCATCATCGACGGATTCTTCAACATGATGATGATCGTCGACTACTCCAACTCCGACAAGGAGTTCAGCGCCATGGTCGGCAACCTCGAGGATCTCGGCGACGACATCGGCGTGCGCATCCGCTGCCAGCGCGAGGAGATCTTCACCAAGATGCACAGGATCTGATACGACCCGCTTGTCAGGTCGCATCACGCGAGGAGACGGAAAGCCCGGTGGCTTTCCGCCGACGGAGCCATCCATATAACCCAACGGCTCACCCACCGAATTTTTCAGAAAGACAACACCATGCTGAATATCATGGAGGTCCACGAGACCAACCAGATGATCGAGCAGGAGAAGCTCGACGTGCGCACCATCACGATGGGCATCTCGCTGCTCGACTGCGCCACCGACGACGTCGACGAGACCTGCGACAACATCTACCGCAAGATCACCACGTACGCCAAGGACCTCGTCTCCACCGGCGAGGACATCGAACGCGACTACGGCATCCCGATCGTCAACAAGCGCATCACCGTCACCCCGATCTCGCTGGTCGGCGCGAGCTGCTGCAAGACCTCCGAGGACTTCGTCAAGATCGCCCACGCGCTCGACCGCGCGGCCAAGCAGGTCGGCGTCAACCTCATCGGCGGCTACTCCGCGCTCGTCTCCAAGGCCATGACCCCGGCCGAGGAGCTGCTCATCAGGTCGCTGCCGCAGGCCCTGTCGGAGACCGAGGTCGTGTGCTCGTCGGTCAACGTCGGTTCCACGAAGACCGGCATCGACATGAACGCGGTCGAGCTGCTCGGCCACATCATCAAGGACATCGCGCACGCGACCGCCGACAACGACTCCTACGGCTGCGTCAAGTTCGTCGCGTTCTGCAACGTGCCCGACGACAACCCGTTCATGGCCGGCGGCTTCCACGGCGTCACCGAGGGCGACGCGGTCATCAACGTCGGCGTCTCCGGCCCCGGCGTGGTCTCCCGCGCGCTCGACGCCGCCAAGGGCAGGGACTTCGAGTTCCTGTGCGAGACCATCAAGCGCACCGCGTTCAAGATCACGCGCGTCGGCCAGCTCGTCGCGCAGGAGGCCTCGCGCCGCCTCGGCGTGCCGTTCGGCATCATCGACCTGTCCTTGGCCCCGACACCGGCCGTGGGCGACTCGGTCGGCGAGGTCCTCGAGAAGATCGGCCTCGAGCAGGTCGGCGCCCCCGGCACCACCGCCGCGCTTGCGATGCTCAACGATCAGGTCAAGAAGGGCGGCATCATGGCGTCCTCGTACGTCGGCGGCCTGTCCGGCGCGTTCATCCCGGTCTCCGAGGACAAGAACATGATCGACGCCGCGGCCTCCGGGTGCCTGACGATCGAGAAGCTCGAGGCGATGACCTGCGTGTGCTCGGTCGGCCTCGACATGATCGCCATCCCCGGAGACACCACGGCCGCGACGATCTCCGGCCTCATCGCCGACGAGGCGGCCATCGGCATGGTCAACCAGAAGACCACCGCCGTGCGCGTCATCCCGGTCGAAGGCAAGGGCGTGGGCGAGATGGCCAACTTCGGCGGCCTCATGGGCTACGCGCCGATCATCCCGGTCAACCAGACCTCGTGCGAGGCGTTCGTCACGCGCGGCGGCCGCATCCCCGCCCCGATCCACTCCTTCAAGAACTGACCTCCACCCGATCCGTCCGGTCGACGGTCGTCGTCGGCCGGACGGATCGGTCCACGTGGCGTTCAGGGCGTCGTATGTTCTCCCGCGAACGCCGATTCGTCGCATCGCGCCGGCGTCGACGCATGGGGCAGAGGATGTCCTATGCTCGAATGTCGGTCGCGGCCCCGCGCAGGGCGGCGCGCACGAGTCCACAACCGAGACGAATGACGAATCGACGGTGAGAAGAATATGAGTGAGATGGAACCCACGGCGGGCATGGGCCCGGAGGCCTCCGGCAATCCGGAGGACAAGGTCGAGAAGATGTTCGAATACGGCTACCGCAAGTCGAACTACGGGCCGGACGAACTCGTCACCGACGCGCACGGCAACCCGATCTCGGTGGTCGACGCGATGCTCTCCGCCGAGAAGGCCGCGGAGACCGAAACCGTCACCCCGCACCTGTGCTACTACAGCCCGCGTATCCCCGGCAATACCGGCTCGGCCATCCGCCTGTGCGCGGTGACCGGCACCATCCTGCATCTGGTGGAGCCGCTCGGCTTCAACCTGCGCGACACGAAGCTGCGCCGCGCCGGCCTCGACTACCACGACATGGCGCACGTGGTGCTGCATCCGAACTTCGACAACCTCGTCGAGTCGATGCCGAACTCGCGCATCATCGCGTTCACCGCGCACGCCACGAAGCTGTACACCGAGATCGAGTACAAGCCGACCGACATCCTGCTGTTCGGCCCCGAGCCGGGCAACATCCCCGACCCGATGGACATCATGGCCGGCCCGCACGTGGCCGAGCAGGTGAGGCTCCCGATGCGCCCGTCCCTGCGCTCCCTCAACCTCACCAACTGCGCGTCCATCGCCATCTACGAGGCCTGGCGCCAGCTGGGCTTCGCCGGCGGCCGCTGAGCCGGGAACGCTCGTGCGGCGGCGCCGGGGAAGTGCCGGCAGTTGTGAACGAGACGGGAAAGAGTCCCCGCGCGGCGGGTCCGCGATCGTGAACGGGAGGTGATTCGTGATGACGCCGGATGCCGAATCCGTCCGTCTGAGGCTCGCCGCGTGGTGGGAGGCGAACGCGCGCGATCTGCCGTGGCGCTTCGGACGCGCGACCCCGTGGGGCGTGCTTGTCTCCGAGGTGATGAGCCAGCAGACGCAGATGAGCCGCGTCGTGCCGTACTGGACCCAGTGGATGGAGCGCTGGCCGGACGCCGCCGCGCTCGCCGCCGCGCCCAAGGCCGACGTGATCACCGCGTGGGGGAGGCTCGGCTACCCGCGCCGCGCCCTGCGACTGCAGGAGTGCGCGCGCGTCGTGTCGACCGAATGCGGTGACGAGCTGCCACGCACGTATGACGCGCTGATCGCGCTGCCCGGCGTCGGCGACTACACCGCGTCGGCCGTGATGAGCTTCGCGTACGGCGAGCGCATCGCCGTGATCGACACGAACATCCGTCGCGTCCTCGCGCGCGTGTTCCGCGGCGAGGAGTCGCGCGGAGGAGCGGCGAGCCTGTTGGAGCGCGCGCTCGCCGCCGAGGTGTTGCCGAAGGACGGTGCGGTCGATGACGGCGCGTGCGGTGAATCGGCCCGCCGTGTTCCACGACCTGTTTCACACGGCGACAAACCTGTTTCACGGGATGTTTCACGACTCTCCGAGGGAAACGGGGAAGCCGATGGCGGGACGGGGCTGACTAACCGGGATACGCCGCGCCTTGCTCCGGTCCGCCGGCGCGAGCCGCGCTCGGTCGTGTGGAACCAGTCGGTGATGGAGCTGGGCGCGCTGGTGTGCACCGCGAAGAACCCGCTGTGCGACCACTGCCCGGTGTCCGGCGACTGCGCGTTCCTCGCGGCCGGCCGTCCCGGGCTGGGGGAGCGGCGCACGAGGCCGCGCCAGCGCTTCCAGGGCACCGACCGTCAGGTGCGCGGCATCGTGCTCAAGGCGTTGCGCGACCTGTCGTTCGAGAAGGCGGGAATGGTCGGTGGTCGTGACGCATCCGTCGCTTCGCCCGTCTCGGATCCGACCGGGCCGGATTCGGTCGGTGCGCCGGGAGGAGGCGGCTCGGTCCCGCGCATGACGACGAAGGGCGTGGACGAACGGGTCGCACCGCGCTCGCTGCCGCGCGCACGGGTCGAGGAATTGTGGAAGGACCGCGTGCAGCTCGATGCCTGCATCGCCGGCCTCGACGAGGACGGTCTGATCGAGATCCTCGACGACGGTTCGCTGCGTCTGCCGCGGGGCTGAGGCGCCTCATCATGTGAAGAAACATGGGCGGCGCCGGCGCGTGGAACCCCGCCGCCCGTACACTGGGAATCGTTATCGGCAGTCAGGAGGAGCAGCATGGGCACGCACCCGAACGGAACCTACGGAGCCGGTGGCGTCGGCGGTCCGGGGGTTTCGCGCGGGTCGGGGCCCGGTGGCGCCCGTCCCAGGGGGAGCGGGAAGAAGCGCAGGCCGAGCAAGCGCCAGCGCGCGATCTACCGCCGTCGCCGCATCGTGGTCGGCGCGGCCGCCCTCGTCGTCCTCTTCGTGCTGGGATTCACCCTCTACAGCCTCGGCCGCGGCGCGGGAGCCGTGGTCAACGTGGCGCTCGGCAACGCCGACCACTCCGTCCTCGAGCGCGACACCTCGCCCGAGCCGCACCACAGCGCGTCCGTACGTAACTGCTCGGCGAAGGACACCCGCCTCGAACTGACCGCGAAGACCGCGACGGTATCGGTCGGCGGATCGCTCGACTGGGTCGCGACCATCACGCACGAGGGGTCCGGCTCCTGCCTGATCGACGCGTCCGACTCCGGCCGCGTGCTCACCATCACCTCCGGCGGCAAGACCGTCTGGCGCTCCGACTCCTGTCCGGCCGAATCGCGCTCGCTGCTCATGGCCAAGGGCGACAAGGACGTCAAGACGATCACCTGGAACACGAGCCGCACGACCGACGAGTGCGTGCAGGATCAGGACAGCCTGTCCAAGGTGGACCGCGGCACGTACGTGGGCGTGCTGAGCCTCAAGAAGGCGCCGAAGGTCAAGAGCCAGCCGGTCACCATCGAGGTGCAGTAGCCCTGGGGTCGGCGTCTCCGCCATGAGTCGGCGCGTCGCCGTCCGTCCGGTCGGTCCCGGTATGCGGAGTTGTTCATGCCCTCGTTGCAGTCGTCATCGCCGCGGATCCGTCCGGTCCGCCGCGCATCGGCCCGAAATGTGACGGGATTGTGTTGATTTCCGCCCCGCGGCATGGGGAAGCGGGGCCTGCGGGTATGGACGTCCAGCCATACCACTAGAGTTGTTTGTTTGCATAGGGTATGTCATATTGCGGGCATGCCATCAACGATGAAGCGTCCGCAGAGGCATATGGTGGCCATGCGTGCGCTCCCGGGGAACCATACGATATAGCGAGCGATAAGGAACGTCCATTGGCTACTGAGTCTACGACGAATACCACCACCATCACCGCGCGCGCCGACCAGCACGACATCGACCTGCACAAGGCGTCGGACCGCGTGAACTTCGGTTCCATCAAGGAACCCATCGATGTGCCCTACCTGCTGGGCGTGCAGACCGACAGCTTCGACTGGCTGATCGGCAACGACCGCTGGAAGGCGCGCGTCGCCGAGGACGAGAAGAACGGTACCGTCACCACGCCGCACACCTCCGGCCTCGACGAGGTCTTCAACGAGATCTCCCCGATCGAGAACTTCGCGCAGACCATGTCCCTGACCTTCTCCGACCCGTACTTCGAGGAGCCGCGTCACACCGTGCAGGAGTGCAAGGAGAAGGACTACACCTACTCCGCGCCGCTGTACGTCAACGCCGAGTTCGAGAACGGCGAGACCGGCGAGATCAAGTCCCAGACCGTGTTCATGGGCGACTTCCCGCTGCAGACCGCGCACGGCACCTTCATCATCGGCGGCACCGAGCGCGTCATCGTCTCCCAGCTCGTGCGCTCCCCGGGCGTCTACTTCGACCGCCAGCAGGACCGCACCTCCGACAAGGAGGTCTTCGGCGCGAAGATCATCCCGTCGCGCGGCGCCTGGCTCGAGTTCGAGATCGACAAGAAGGACCAGCCGCAGGTGCGCGTGGACCGCAAGCGCAAGCAGTCCGCGATCGTTTTCCTCATGGCCATCGGCATGACCAAGCCGGAGATCCGCGAGGCCTTCAAGGACTACCCGCTGGTGCTCGACGCCCTCGAGCGCGAGACCCTGCAGACCCAGGACGAGGCCCTCGTCGACCTCTACCGCAAGATCCGTCCGGCCGACACCCCGACCCCGGACGCCGGCAAGAACCTGCTGGACTCCTTCTACTTCAACACCAAGCGCTACGATCTGGCCCGCGTCGGCCGCTACAAGATCGACCGCAAGCTCGGTCTGGAGAACGACGTCAACGACCGCTCCCTCCACCGCGAGGACATCATCGCGACGATCAAGTACCTGTGCACCCTGCACGACGGCAAGGCCACCTTCCCGGGCCGTCGCAACGGCGAGGACGTGGACCTGCGCGTCGACGTCGACGACATCGACCACTTCGGCAACCGCCGCATCCGTCAGGTCGGCGAGCTGATCCAGAACCAGCTGCGCACCGGCCTGTCGCGCATGGAGCGCGTCGTGCGCGAGCGCATGACCACCCAGGACGCCGAGGCCATCACCCCGCAGTCCCTGATCAACATCCGCCCGGTGAACGCCACCATCAAGGAGTTCTTCGGCACCTCGCAGCTCTCGCAGTTCATGGACCAGAACAACCCGCTGTCCGGCGTGACGAACAAGCGTCGTCTCTCCGCGCTGGGCCCCGGCGGTCTGTCCCGCGACCGCGCCTCCATGGAGGTGCGCGACGTGCACCCGTCCCACTTCGGCCGCATGTGCCCGATCGAGTCCCCCGAAGGCCCGAACATCGGTCTGATCGGCTCGCTGGCGACCTTCGGCCGCGTCAACCCGTTCGGCTTCATCGAGACCCCGTACCGCAAGGTCGTCGACGGCCACGTCACCGACGAGGTCGAGTACATGACCGCCGACCGCGATCTCGACCACGTGATCGCCCAGGCCAACCAGGAGCTCGACAAGGACGGCAACTTCACGCAGTCCGAGGCCCTCGCCCGAGTCGGCGAGGAGGAGGCGGTCGATGTCCCGGTCAGCCAGGTCGACTACATGGACGTCTCCCCGCGCCAGATGGTCTCCCTCGGCGCCTCGCTGATCCCGTTCCTCGAGCACGACGAGGGCCACCGAGCGCTGATGGGCACCAACATGCAGCGTCAGGCCGTCCCGCTGATCGAGTCCGAGCGTCCGCTCGTGGGCACCGGCTCCGAGTGGCGCGCCGCCAACGACTCCGGCGACGTCATCAAGTCCGAGAAGGACGGCGTGGTCACCTACGTGTCCGCCGACATGATCCGCGTGATGAACGACGACGGCACGACCAGCTCCTACAAGCTGGCCAAGTTCCAGCGCTCCAACCAGACCACCTGCTACAACCAGCGTCCGATCGTCCACGACGGCGAGCGCGTCGAGGCCGGCACCGTGATGGCCGACGGCCCCGCGATCGAGAAGGGCGAGCTGGCCCTCGGCAAGAACCTGCTCATCGCCTTCATGCCGTGGAACGGTTACAACTACGAGGACGCCGTGATCATCTCCCAGCGCCTCGTGCAGGACGACACCCTCTCCTCGATCCACATCGAGGAGTACGAGATCGACGCCCGCGAGACCAAGCTGGGCGCCGAGGAGATCACTCGCGACCTGCCGAACGTCGGCGAGGACGCGGTCGCGAACCTCGACGAGCGCGGCATCATCCGCATCGGCGCCGAGGTCGAGGCCGGCGACATCCTCGTCGGCAAGGTCACCCCGAAGGGCGAGACCGAGCTGACCCCGGAGGAGCGCCTGCTGCGCGCCATCTTCGGCGAGAAGTCCCGCGAGGTGCGCGACACCTCCCTGCGCGTGCCCCACGGCGAGACCGGCACGGTCATCGGCGTCAAGGAGATCACCCGCGAGGACGCCGAGGAGGACGGCGACGAGCTGCCCAACGGCGTCAACCAGATGATCCGCGTCTACATCGCCCAGCACCGCAAGATCACCGTCGGCGACAAGCTCTCCGGCCGTCACGGCAACAAGGGCTGCATCTCCCGCATCCTGCCCGAGGAGGACATGCCGTTCCTCGCCGACGGCACCCCGGTCGACATCATGCTCAACCCGCTCGGCGTGCCGTCGCGAATGAACCTGGGCCAGGTGCTCGAGCTGCACCTGGGCTGGATCGCGCACTCCGGCTGGGACATCTCCCTGGATCCGGACCTCGAGGCCGAGTGGAAGAAGCTCGTCCCCGCGGGCGCCGAGAAGGCCGAGCCGGGCACCCCGGTCGCGACCCCGGTGTTCGACGGCGTCAAGCCGGACGTCCTCAAGGGCCTGCTGTCCACCACGCTGCCGAACCGCGACGGCGACCGTCTGGTCGGCCCCGACGGCAAGGCCACGCTGTTCGACGGCCGCACCGGCGAGCCGTACGCGCGTCCGATCTCCGTGGGCTACATGTACATGCTCAAGCTCCACCACCTCGTGGACGACAAGATCCACGCCCGCTCTACCGGCCCGTACTCGATGATCACCCAGCAGCCGCTGGGCGGCAAGGCGCAGTTCGGCGGCCAGCGCTTCGGCGAGATGGAGGTGTGGGCCCTCGAGGCCTACGGCGCCGCGTACACGCTGCACGAGATGATGACCACCAAGTCCGATGACGTCGACGGCCGCGTGCGCGCCTACGGCGCCATCGTCAAGGGCGAGAACCTGCCGCCGGCGGGCATCCCCGAGTCCTTCAAGGTGCTCCTCAAGGAAATGCAGTCCCTGTCCCTGAACGTCGAGGTCCTGAACGCCGAAGGCCAGGCCATCGACATGAAGGACGAGGACGACGATCCGAGCAGCGCCTCCGACGACCTCGGCTTCAACATCGGCGCCCGCCCGGACGCCGCGGCGAAGGAAGACCAGGCCGCCCCGCAGCCCGAGTACCAGTGAGCCCGGCGGGGCGCGAGCCCCGCACAGCGGACACGGTAACGCACGACTGAGCGCAGTCGTCATGCGGCGTCCCCGCCCCGCCCCGGGAGGGCGGACGGCGGGGCGCCGCCCACGAGCAAGCAGAACGAGCAACGTTAGAACCGTTTTCAAGTAAGGACGTAAGAAACAAGTGCTGGACGTCAACGCATTTGACAAGCTGAGGATCGGCCTGGCCACCGCGGACGACATTCGCGGCTGGAGCCACGGCGAGGTCAAGAAGCCCGAAACCATCAACTACCGCACCCTGAAGCCGGAGAAGGACGGTCTGTTCGGCGAGCAGATCTTCGGCCCGACCCGCGACTGGGAGTGCGCCTGCGGCAAGTACAAGCGCGTGCGCTTCAAGGGCATCGTGTGCGAGCGATGCGGCGTCGAAGTCACCCGCTCCCGCGTGCGCCGCGAGCGCATGGGCCACATCGAGCTGGCCGCCCCGGTCACCCACATCTGGTTCTTCAAGGGCGTGCCGTCCCGTCTGGGCTACATGCTGAACGTCACCCCGAAGGAGCTGGAGAAGGTCATCTACTTCGCCTCCTACATGGTCACCGCCGTCGACGACGCGCAGCGCCACCAGGACCTGCCGGACCTGCAGGCCGAGTTCGACCACGACATCAACGCCCTCGAGCACCGCCGCAACAACGAGATCGAGGAGCGCGCCAAGAAGGTCGAGGCCGATCTGCACGAGCTCGAGGAGGCCGGCGAGGCCAAGGGCGCCGCCAAGGCCAAGCTGCGCAACGGCGCCGAGCGCGACATGGCGGCCATCCGCCAGCGCTACGACGACCAGATCGCGCGCATGGGTGCCGTCTTCGACAAGTTCAAGAAGCTCAAGCCGGGCGACATCATCGACGACGTGGATCTGTGGCGCGAGATGCAGGACCGCTACGAGGACTACTTCGAGGGCTGCATGGGCGCCGAGGCCGTCAAGAAGCGCCTGCAGTCGCTCAACCTCGAGGCCATCGCCGCCGACCTGCGCGAGGAGATCAAGGACGCGTCCGAGCAGCGCAAGACCAAGGCCCTCAAGCGCCTGAAGGTCGTCAACGCGTTCCTGTCCACCGGCAACAAGCCGGAGGCCATGGTCCTCGACGTCATCCCGGTCATCCCGCCGGACCTGCGCCCGATGGTCCAGCTGGACGGCGGCCGCTTCGCGACCTCCGACCTCAACGACCTGTACCGCCGCGTGATCAACCGCAACAACCGTCTGAAGCGACTGATCGAGCTCGGCGCCCCGGAGATCATGCTCAACAACGAGAAGCGCATGCTCCAGGAGGCCGTCGACTCCCTGTTCGACAACGGCCGTCGCGGCCGTCCGGTCACCGGCGCCTCCAACCGCCCGCTCAAGTCCCTGTCCGACATGCTCAAGGGCAAGCAGGGCCGCTTCCGTCAGAACCTGCTCGGCAAGCGCGTCGACTACTCCGGCCGTTCCGTGATCGTCGTCGGCCCGTCCCTGCGCATGCACCAGTGCGGTCTGCCGAAGCCGATGGCGCTCGAGCTGTTCAAGCCGTTCGTCATCAAGCGCCTCGTCGACATGAACTACGCGCAGAACATGAAGAGCGCCAAGCGTCTGGTCGACCGCGGCGACTCCGAGGTGTGGGGCGTGCTCGAGGAGGTCATCTCCGAGCACCCGGTGCTGCTCAACCGTGCGCCTACGCTGCACCGTCTGGGCATCCAGGCCTTCGAGCCGATCCTCGTCGAGGGCAAGGCCATCCACCTGCCGCCGCTCGCCTGCGCCGCCTTCAACGCCGACTTCGACGGCGACCAGATGGCAGTCCACCTGCCGCTGTCCGCCGAGGCCCAGGCCGAGGCCCGCTCGCTGATGATGGCGTCCGACAACATCCTCAAGCCGGCCGACGGCCACACCGTGACCATGCCGTCCCAGGATATGATCCTCGGTCTGTACTACCTGTCCACCGTGGTGGAGGGCGCCAAGGGCCAGGGCCGCGTGTTCTCCTCGCTGGCCGAGGCCGAGATGGCGCTCGACCTGCACGAGATCGACATGCAGGCCAAGGTCCTCATCCGCGTGCCGGAGACCTTCGTGCTGCCCGCCGGCTGGGAGCCGGGCGAGCTCAAGGTCGCCGACCCGGCCGCCCAGAACGGCGAGGAGGTCGTCAAGGAGGAGCGCTTCCACGACGGCACCGCGCTGTTCGCGACCTCCTACGGCCGCATCCTGTTCAACCAGACCCTGCCGATCGACTACCCGTTCGTCAACGAGCAGGTCGGCAAGAAGCGTCTGGCCAAGATCGTCGACGACATCGCGACCCGCTACTCCACCGCCCAGGTGGCCGCCTCGCTGGACGCCCTGAAGGATCTCGGCTTCACCCGCGCGCCGTGGTCCGGCGTGTCCTTCGCGTTCTCCGACGTCATCGAGCCGGCCGAGCGCAACAAGCTCGTCGCCAGCTACGAGGACGAGGCCGCCACGGTCAACGAGAACTACGAGATGGGTCTTCTGACCGAGGAGGAGCGCCGCCAGGAGCTCATCGACCTGTGGACCAAGTGCACCGCCGAGGTCTCCAAGGCCGTCGAGCACGACTTCGATCCGCTCAACAACCTCGCCATCATCGTCCAGTCGGGCGCGCGAGGCAACATGATGCAGATCAACCAGATCGCCGGCATGCGTGGCCTCGTGGCCAACCCGAAGGGCGAGATCATCCCCCGTCCGGTCAAGTCCAACTACCGCGACGGCCTGTCCGTGCTGGAGTACTTCATCTCCCAGCACGGCGCGCGTAAGGGTCTGGCCGATACCGCACTGCGTACGGCCGAGTCCGGCTACCTGACCCGTCGTCTGGTCGACGTGGCGCAGGACGTCATCGTGCGCGAGGAGGACTGCGGCACCAAGCAGGGCATCCAGATCCGCGTGGCCGACCGCGACGCCGACGGCAACCTCGTGCTCGTCAAGGCGGCGGACGGCGGCCCGTACTCCCGTCTGCTCGCGGCCGACGTGCTCGATCCGGCCGACGGTACCACCGTGCTGTACAAGCGCGACGACGCCCTGTCGATGGACGTCCTCGAGGACCTCGTCAAGCACGGCGTCGAGTTCGTCAAGTGCCGCTCCGTGCTCTCCTGCGAGTCGAGCCGCGGCGTGTGCGCCAAGTGCTACGGCTGGTCGATGGCCACCAACAAGCTGGTCGACGTCGGCGAGGCCGTCGGCATCGTCGCGGCCCAGTCCATCGGCGAGCCCGGTACGCAGCTGACCCTGCGTTCCTTCCACTCCGGCGGCGTCGCCTCGGCGTCCGACATCACCCAGGGTCTTCCCCGTGTCACCGAGCTTTTCGAGGCCCGTACGCCTAAGGGCGAGTCCCCGATCGCCGACTTCGCCGGCACGATCAAGATCACCGAGAACGACCGCGGCCGTCAGGTCATCCTGACCCCGGACGCCGACTCGGGCGCGCCGATGGAGGAGGGCGTGATCAAGCCGATCACGTACTCCGTCTCCCGCCGCGTGCCGCTGCTGGTCAAGGACGGCGAGCACGTCGCCACCGGCACCCAGCTGGTCGAGGGCTCCGTGGATCCGAAGAAGATCCTGCGCATCCTCAACAAGCGCGCCGCGCAGATGAACATCGTCGAGGAGGTGCACAACGTGTACCGCTCCCAGGGCGTCGACATCCACGACAAGCACATCGAGGTCATCGTGCACCAGATGAGCCGTCGCGTCACCGTGATCGACTCCGGCGACACCGATCTGCTGCCGGGCGAGCTGGTGGACCAGCGCCGCTTCCGCGACGTGAACAAGGCCGCCGTCAAGGCCGGCAAGAAGCCCGCCTCCGGCCGTCCGGAGCTCATGGGCATCACGAAGGCCTCGCTGGCCACCGATTCGTGGCTGTCCGCCGCCTCCTTCCAGGAGACGACCCGCGTGCTCACCGACGCCGCCCTGAACCAGAAGGTCGACGACCTCAAGGGCCTCAAGGAGAACGTCATCATCGGTAAGCTCATCCCGGCCGGCACCGGCCTGGCCCGCTACCGCAACGCGGTGGTCGAGCCGGACAAGGCGATCCGCGACACCATCTACCCGAACTTCGGTCTGGGCGGCGACGCGGACGGCGACGGCGTGGACTTCACCGACGGCGACATGAGCGATGTGGACTTCTCCAACATCGACTTCGGCGACCTCAAGCTCGGCGAGGACTTCAACCCCGACGACTTCCTCGACGACCAGGGCGGCACCGCCATGTTCGGCGACGAGGACGAGGAGCACCACATCGACCACACCGATCTCCTCGGTGGCGACGATGACGCCTCCGGCTCCGCCGACGGCGATGCGGACGACTCCGCCTCCGACGAGGGCCAGGACGCCTGATCCGGTAGCATAGGGTAGTCCGAAGCAATCGAAAGGGCCGTGACCACCTCCCCAAGCGGGGAGAGGTCACGGCCCTTCGTCGTAGGCGGCGGGTGCGCGGCGCGCACGGGGCGCGGATCGTCCGGACGCCGGCGTCAGTCCTCGGACGTGCGTTCCGTCAGCTCGAACAGCTGATCGCCGAATCGGATGGAGGCCGGAGCGGCCACAGCGACGGCCTCGCCCGAGGCGATCTTGTGGTCGTGCCCGTCGATGACGAGGAACGTGCCGTTGAGCGACCGGCAGTCGTCGAGCCACAGCCGGCCGTCCTCGTCCATCGTGATCGTCGCGTGGTTGCGCGAGATGGTGCGCGTCGGATCCTCGAGCTGGACGATCCTCGCGCCGTCGGGCACCGGATTGGACGGGCGACGGCCCAGCAGCATGCTGGAGTCGACGACGATCGACTGCCCGGTGGAGCCGTTGCGCAGCACGTAGGTGCGGCGGGGCGACGCGTCGGACGAGGCCGGCGTCGGTCCGCCGGCGGGGGACACGGCCGGCACGGCGGCCGGACCGGCCGCCGACGACGCGGGGGAGGAGCCGGGGGCCGGCTCGCCGGAAGACTCCCCGGACGCGGCGTCGGCCGGCTCCTGATGGCGCGGCAGCGTCCGCAGCACGTCGCCGGTGGCCCGCGAGAGCTCCGCGAGGCCGCTGTCGCCGCCGGCGTGCTGCGTCATCGGCACGGTGTGCATCGGGATCGCGGCGCTGGTGGCGGGATACTCGTCGTCGACGTCCTCGATGGCGCTCAGCGCGGCGGGCAGGCCGTCGCCAGCGCCGTCGAGCGCCTCGGCGTCGAACGGCTCGTCGGCGACGGATTGGATGTCGTCCATCAGCTCGCGCGCGGGACCGGCGCCCGGCGCGGGGAGGGCGTCATCCGCATACCAGCCGGGTTCCGGCGCGGGAGGGAACGGGATCGTTCGGGTCATGGCAGAACCTCCTTGGCGTGGGACCGTCAGAACCGCGGGGTGCGCGCGGCGAGCGCGGCGTCGACCGCCGGGTCGTGCAGCTGCGCGAGCCAGTCGACGAGCGCCGGGTACAGGTTGGGATTGCGCGCCAGATCGGCGTACAGCTCGGGCGCGCTGCGGGCGATCTCGGCCATCTGCATCTGATCGGTGGTGGACGCGGCCTGCGCGGCGGTGAAGCCGTAGGGGTTCCTCGCCGGCTGCACGTAGGCGTCCTCGCCGTAGGAGGCGGGACGGGGGTGCGGTTCGAACGAGACCGGACGGGCCGCGGCCTGCGCGGCGTCGGCCGGGGCGGCGGCCTGCCCGGACGGGGCGTATCCGTACGCCGGGCCGTCGTCGTACGACGACGCGTCCGCGGCGGCGGGCGCCGACGGCTCCTCGGCGGATTCGGACGGCTGATGGGCGCCGGCGGGGGAGTCGGACACCGCATACCCCAGCTGCGCGACCGTCTGGCGCGCGCGGTCGTCGCCGAACTCGGCGAGCCAGCGGATCAGGCCGGGGTAGGCGCGCGGGTTCACCGCGACGTTCGCGCCGAACTCCGGGTTCTCGTATGCGATTTTCGCCAGAAACACGGGATCCGCGTTCGGATCCTGCACAGCCGCGACCGCGGCGTCATAATCGACCATTCTTCAAACTCCTTATGGTGCGTGCGGTGCGAAGTCGCGTCGGCGCGAGGCCGAGTCCCCACCTTCTGTAAGCCCAGTGTAGTCAAGACCGGGCCATAACGCCGGCGGAATCCCGCGCCCTCCCCGCGCGGGGACGCCGACGCGACACGCCGGAGGCGGCGATGTCCGGTCGAAAACCGGTGCACATCCACCGTCCGACGGGAAGGGACTTAGTCTGGAACCATGACCGACACGATGCAGACCATGAGCGCGACCGACGCGCTGCACACGCTGTTCGCGGACGACGGCGTCCAGGCCGGGGCGCCGCGCGTCCTGCTCGCCGCCGCGCCGCCGAGGGGAGGCAAGACCGAGTTCGCGTTCGCCGCGCTGCTGGCCGCGCTGGAGCGCTTCGGCGGGGATGCGGCGGCGATGACCGTCCCCGACCGCGTGATCGCGGACCGTCTGGGCGACCGCGCGATCCGCGTGATCGGCGCGTCCGCGCAGGTCAGGCCCGTCACGACGCTGTCGGCCGTCGCGTTCCGCGCGATCGCCGGCGAGCGGTTCGCGGCCGGGGAGAGCGCGCCGAGGCTGCTCAACGGCGCCGAACAGGACGCCCTGCTGCGCGGCGTGCTGGCCGCGCACCTGGCGCACGCCCGCGTCGGCGACCTGTGCGGCACGTGCGGCCTGCTGCGCGCCTACTTCGCGTCCGACGACTGGGCGCGCGCGGTGGCCTCGTTCGAGGACGACGCCCCGCGCGCCGCCGACCCCGATGCCGACGGGACCGCGGGCGCGGCCTCGACCGACGAGATGTTCGCGCGCGGCGTCTCGTCCGCGTTCGTCGACCAGCTGCGCGACATGCTCGCCCGCATGAACGAGCTCGGCGCCTCGTTCGACCGCGAGGACGAGCTGGTCGCCGCCGCCCGCGCACAGGGTCCGGCCGGCGAGCGACTGGAGCTGCAGTGGCGTCTGGCGTTCGCGCTGCGCCGCGAATACGTCGCGGCGATCGAACGCACGTATCCCGGCGAATACCGGCTCGACGCCTCCCGGCTGCTGGTCGAGGGCGCGGCCGTGCTGCGCCGTCGCGCCGCGGGGACGGCGTCGTTGCCGCGTCTGCTCGTCGTCGACGACTTCCAGGACACCACGCTCGCCGGCCTGAACTTCCTCGAGGCGCTGGCCGGCGCCGGCGCGCGACTCCTGCTCGTCGGCAACCCGGACGAGTCGGTGCAGACCTTCCGCGGCTCCTACCCCGAATACCTCTTCGCGCGGGCGTGCGACGGCCCGCTGCACGCGACGCCCGTACGCGTCGCCGCGGACGCGGTGGACGACGTCGCTGCCGCGCGCGGCGACGGTCGACCCGGCGCCGTCTCCGAACCCGCGGCCGGCGCGCCGCGCCCCACCTACCGCGACATCGTCGCGGCGCGCGTCTCCCTGTCCATCCCCTCGCCGGAGGACGATCCGACTCCGCTGCCGGATCGTCCCGGCAAGACGCCGCGGCTGCCCGGCGCATGGCCGATCGCGCCGCTCGGTGCCCACGCCCCGGAGCCGTCCGACGGCTCGCTCGCGACGGCCCTGTACCGTTCGCCTCGCGAGGAGCTCGACGACGTGGTCTGGCGCATCAAACGCGCCCGGCTCGACGGCGACGCGCAGTGGAACGACATGGCCGTCATCGCGCACGACAACGCCACCGTGCGCGCGTTCGGCGAGCGTCTGCGCCGCGACGGCGTGCCCGTGCGCTACTCGTCGGTCACCCGCCCCCTCAACGAGGAGCCGTTCGTGCAGGGCCTGTTCGCGCTGATCGAACTCGCCCGACTGCGCCGCCGGGGCCTCGACGGCGCCGACATGACCCTGCGCGGGATCGCCGCGTTCGCCCGCTCCCGCGTCGCGACGCTGATGGCCGGACCGCTGATCACGACCGGTGCAAGGCCGGGCGAGGGCCGGCCCGCGCGCCTCGAGGTCATCGAATCCGCGATGCACGCGCTCGAATCGCTCTCCGCGGTGATCGGCGACGACGCGTCCGATGCGGGCACGACGACGATCGGCGAGGCGGAGTCCCACGATACCGCGGCCGACGGCGATCCCGCGGGCACGGGGGAGACGCTCGCCGCGCTGGTACGCGGCTGGCGGACCCTGACCGACGCCGATCGCGCGCGGCGCGACGCGGACGGGACGCCGTCCGCCGCCGTGCCGATGGTCGACGACTCGCTGCTCGACCCGCTGGCCGCCGACGAGGCGCCAGCGTTCGGCCTGAACGCGCTGTACGCGATGCTCGCGCTCGACGATCCGCGCGCGCCCGCCGACGCCGTGGTCGCCGCCGTCGGACGGGTCGTCGGCACCGACCCGCAGCTTCGGGCGTTCCAACGCCTGTGGCTGCTCGTCGACAAGGTCGCCGGGGGCCTCGACCGGCTCGCCGGCGACGGCCCGCAGTTCGCGCTCGCGCTCGCCTGGGACGCGACCGGCGTGGCCCGCGTCTGGCAGCGCGCCGCGCTCGACAACACCCCCGAGGGCCGTGCGGCCAACGACCGCCTCGATGCGGCGATGCGCCTGTTCCAGTACGCCGAGGGCGGCACCGCCGGCCACGACGTCGTCCACTTCATCGCGCAGGTGCGCGCCATGCAAATCGAGGCCGACTCGCTCGCCCACATCGGCCCGGTCGAGCAGGCCGTCACCCTGACCACGCCCGCCGGCGCGGCCGGACGGCACTGGGCGTACGTGTGGTGCCCCGCCGTCCAGCAGAACGTGTGGCCCAACCTCGCCGAACGCAACACGATGTTCGGCGGCGAGGACCTCGCCGACGTCGTCCTGCACGGCGGGCCCGCCCGGGGCGCCGGCTCCGCGCACGACCCGCGGCTGGAGTCGGTGCTCTCCTCCGAGAAGAAGAGCCTGCTGGTCGCGCTCACCCGCGCCGACCTCCGCGTGACGGTCAGCGCCGTGATGAGCGACGACCTGACGCCCTCCGACTTCCTCTACGGCTACCTGCCGGAACGCTACGACCGCGGCTCCTCCCGCTTCACCGAGGTGGGAGGGGCGGACGCCGGATCCGGCGCGTTCGCGGGCCTCGACGCCGACCCGCGCGGACTGGTCGCGGCCGCGCGCGTCGTCCTGGCGACCAGCCCGGCCGGCTCCGACGAGGCGCGCGACGCGGCCGCCGCGCTCGCGTTGCTCGCCGACCACGGCGTCGAGTCCGCCGATCCCGACAACTGGACGTATCCGCCGCACCATGGCGGTGACGCGGCGGGCGCGGACCTCGCGCCCGGTCCGGACGCCCCCGCCCGCCCGCCGGTGGTCTCCCTGTCGCCGTCCTCCGTGGACCGGCTGTGGGAGTGCCCGGTGTGCTGGATGCTGGAGAACACGTTCGCCGGACCGCGCCCGAGCAGCGTCGCCACCGGCTTCGGCACGCTCATCCACGCGGTCGCCCAGCGCGGCAGCGAGGAGGGGCTCGACCTGCCCGGCTTCATGGCCGGCGAGTCCCGCGACAGGTGCCTCAAGGCCGTCACGGACCGGCTCGTCGCGATCTACGACGAACTCAAAACCGATCCGTCCGACATCGACGACCCGGCGAGCCGGTACGCCGCCATCCGCAAGGACCGCACCGCGGGCGAGACCCTGGGGCACATCGCCGCCTACTTCACCGGCTCCAACGAGCCCGACTACCTCGGTGCCAACGCGAAGCACTTCGAGACCGGACGCCTCGAGAGCGCCTCATGCGAGGAGGAGTTCGCCGCGCGGTTCGATCTGGACGACATCCTCGCCGCCGTCAACGCGACCCCCGGCGTCGAGACGCTCGACCGCCACGGGCTCGCCGGACTCATGGGCCTCCTGGTCGGCGGCTGGCCCGAGGGTATGCGCGACGACCTGACCGTGCGCCTGACGGGCCGCATCGACCGCATGGAGACGCGCCTGATGCCCGACGGCACCGAACGGCTGCGGCTCATCGACTACAAGACCGGGCGCACGCCCGTGCAGAACCAGATCTCCAACGACCTGCAGCTCGTGTGCTACCAGCTCGGCGTGACTTTCCCCGAACACCTCGCGGACGGCTCGCCGGCCCCGCGCGGCGCCCGGGCGCTCGCCGTCGCGCCGCGGATCGGCCAATGCGCGCTGTTCCACGTCGAGCACAAGGCCGCGCCCGCGGAGAGCCACGCGCCGGAGGGCCTCCACCAGCCCGCGCTGTTCTCGCGCGGCTCGCTCAACGCCGACGGGTTCACGCCGCGCTCCTACTTCCGCGAGGCGTCGAGGATCCTCGAGATGCCCGTGCTCGACCCGGAGCGTCCGGGCGTGGTGGACGGGACCGACATGGGCCTGCCGGACGGCGTCACCGCGACGCAGTGGCGCGCGCTCGCCTCGCTCGACGGCACGCAGGCCCTGTGGTCGCTCACGATGATCGCGCGCGTGTTCTTCGCGGCCGCCGCGAGCCGGTCCGAACATCTGACCGCCCACCCGACCAAGGCCCACCTGTCCCACTGCCGCATGCGCACCGTCTGCCCGGCGTGCGCGGGCGAGATCGACACCGTATTCGAAACGAGGCAAGCATGACCAACGCACCCGTCTTCACCGACAGCCCCGAACAGGCGGCCGTCGTCGGCGCGCCCGCGGACGCCGACGTGCTCGTCGTCGCCGGCGCCGGATCGGGCAAGACCTACACGATGACCCGCCGCATCATCGCCCTGATCGAGCGCGGCGTCGCCCCCGAGGCCATCCTCGGACTCACGTTCACGCGCAAGGCCGCCGGCGAGCTGCTCGCACGCGTCTCCGCCGCCGTGACCGACGCGCGCGAGGACGCGATGTTCCTCAAACCGTCGGTCCTCACCTACGACGCGTTCTTCCAGTCGATCGTGCGGCAGTACGGCCTGCTCGTCGGCTTCGACCAGAACACGCAGCCGCTGAGCGAGGCCGGCGCGCTGCAGCTGGCCGCCGACGTCATCGACGAGCACATGGACGAGCTGCGCGGCGTCGACCTCGGCGCGTTCAGTACGCTGGCCGGCCGCGTGCTCGCCCTGTCCGGGGCGATCGGCAGCGCGATGATCGGCGGCGACGTCGCCGACATGGACCGGGCCATCGCCGAGGTGCGCGCGTGGGACGGCGCCTTCGCCGAGCGCGTGCGCGACGCCATCGGCGGCGAGGACGTGCCCGAGGAGGCGCCGAGCCTCAAGCCGCCGCGCCACCTGAAGAAGGACACCGACGAGACGTGGGCGGCGAAGCTGCGCGACTTCCAGCGCCGCCAGCACGAGGCGTGCCTGCGCAACTGCGCGGACCTCGTCGAGGTCGCCGCCACGCGCGACGTGCTCCTGGACCTCGTCGAGGCGTACACGGCGGCCAAGCGCCGGCGCGACATGGCCGAGTTCGGCGACTTCACCATCGCCGCCTACCAGCTGGTCACCCGCTTCCCGTCCATCGGCGAGCGCTACCGCCGCCGCTTCAGCCACGTGCTGCTCGACGAGTACCAGGACACCTCCACCACGCAGGCGTCCCTGCTGGCAACCCTGTTCCACGGCCCCGGCACCGCCGTCAACGCGGTCGGCGACCCCTTCCAGTCGATCTACGCGTGGCGCGGCGCCAGCCCGGGTGCGTTCCGCATGTTCCAGCGCGACTTCCGCATGCCCGCCGACGCCCGTCCGTATGCGCTGAGCGTCACCCGGCGCAACGCGCGCCTCGTGCTCGAGGCCGCCAACGACCTGACCCTGCCGCTGCGCGAGGCCCCGCGCCGCGCCGGCAGCTCGCTGATGCGCGAGGTCGACGTGACCCCGCTCGGCACGCTGCCCGGGGCGCCGCTCGGCACGCTCGGCGTGCTCGGCTACGACACGCTCGGCCAGGAGATCGACGCGGTCGTGCGTTTCTGCCGCCACTGCGCGCGTCGCGACGAGCTCGACGCGGCCCGCGGCGACGGCCCGACGGCCGACCCGGACCCGTGGAACCCCGGGCCGAAGCGTCGCAGCGTCGCCGTGCTGTTCCGCTCCAAGAAGCACATGGCCGACTACCAGCGCGCGCTCGAGGAGGCCGGTCTGACCACGCTGGTCGTCGGCTACTCGGCCATGCTCGAACGGCCCGAGATCCGCGACGTGCTCGCCCTGCTGCACGTGGCCGCCGACCACACCGACTCGGCGTCGCTGATGCGTCTGCTCGCGACCCCACGCTTCGGCCTCGACACCGCGGCCCTGACCGCGCTCGCGTCGATCGCCGAGACGCTCAACATGGAGACCCGGTTCCGCGCGCTCGCGGCCGCCGGCATCGCGCCCACCGACGCGCCCCGCGAGCGCTGGGCGTCGATCGTGCGCGAGCACCGAAACGAGGTCGCCAACGCCGTGTTCCTGCCGGACGTGATGCTGCGCGGCGATCTGGAGCGGCTCATCGACGGCGACGACCGGTTCGCCCCCGACGCGCGCCGCGTCGTCCTGCGCGCGGGTTCCGTGCTGCGCCGCGTGCACGACGTGGTCGGCCGGCCCCTGCCGGACGTCGTGCGCGAGGCCGTGCGCGCGCTGGACCTCGACATCGACACCGTGCTCGCGCAGGCGATGCACGCCGACCCGGACGGCCCCGCCGACGTCGCCGCGGTCAACCCCACGCTCGCGCGCATCCCGATGGACGCGATCATCGACCTGACGGACACGTACGCCGCCGAGATCGCCGCCGGCTCGACCCCCACGCTGCGCGGCTTCATGGCGTGGGTGGACGCGCTGGGCAGCATCGAGGACGAGACCGCCACGCTGCGCCCCGACCAGCGCGCCGACGTGGAGCTGATGACCGTCCACCAGTCCAAGGGCCTCGAATGGGACTCCGTCGCCATCGTCGGGCTCGCGGCCGGCGCGTTCCCCAGCGGACAGGGCGACCGGCTGAGCGTCACGCCCGACGAATCGCACGTCGGCGGCATGGAGGGCGGCGTGTGGCACGCGCCCGAATACCGCGAGACGGCCCGCACCTGGCTCGACGACCCGACCGCCGTGCCGGCGCCGATCCGCGCCGACGCGGGCATCCTGCCGCGCTTCCCGCACGACGCGCCCGCCGACGCCGACCCGATCGCCTCGCTGGACGCGCTCGACGGCGTCGAGGCCATCGACGACGAGGTGTACGGCACGCTGCGCGCCGTCGGCGACGGCGTCGACGAGGTCGACCCCGATTCCTGGCATCTGACCCAGCGCGAGGAGTACGGCCGCCGGCTGCACGCCGACGAGCGCCGGCTCATGTACGTCGCGCTGACCCGCGCGAAGGAGGACGTGCTGCTCACGTACTCGCGCCGCGCCGACCCCGGCCGCGTCGCGGCGGACGATGCGTCGTCGCGCGAGGCCAAGCCCTCCAATTTCTGGACCGAGGTGCACGACGCGCTCGGGCACCGCCCCGACGTCGTGGGCGACCCCGGCGCCCTGCCCGAGGGCGTCGAGCCGGCGGCCACGGCGCCCGACGGGTTCTTCGTCGGCGAACGAGCGCGCGAATACGAGGACGCGGTCGTGCGCGACGCCCTGCTCGACCCGGTCGAGGATCGCGACGAGGACGCGACCCTGCCGTGGCCGGCCTCGCTGAGCGGCACGCTCGAGGAGCGTCTGGACACGGCGGCCGAGGCCGTGCGCGGGGCGCGCCGGGACGGGGAGACGGGACCGTCCGCGCCCGACGGGCCGCTCATGGCCCGCGCCCGGCTGCTCGTCGCCGACGAGGACCTCATGGCCGGCACGCTCGAGGGCGCCGATCTGGACGCGGCCGTCAAGGCCAAGGCGCAGCGCATCCTGGCCGGTTCGCGCCGCTCCGTCACCAGCCTGCAGGCGCGCGCCGGGCAGTTGGGCGAGCACGAGGAGCGCCGCTACTGGCGCGGCATCGTGCGCCCGATCCCGTCCGTCGCCTCGCCCGCCGCATCCGCCGGCACGCGCTTCCACGCGTGGGCCGAACGCTTCGTCGACGCCGCGATCCCGGACGGGCGGGACGTCGCCGTCACGCGCGAGACGCTGCTCGACGACCTGCGCGCGCGTCGGGACGGCATAGAACGGCAGGAGCGTCCGGACGCCGTGGAACGCGACCTCGTCGTCTGGGAGGGCCGACTCGCCGACTCGCCGTGGGCGCGCCGCACGCCCGCGTGGGCCGAACGCCAGCTCGTCGTCGCCCTGCCCGGGCTCGACGGCATCATCGCCAACGGCAAGCTCGACGCCGTGTTCGTCGGCGGCCTCGACCCGGACGACCCGTCCAAGCGGTTCACCGTCGTCGACTGGAAGACCGGACGCCGTCCGCGCGACGGGCGGCGGACCGCCGAGAAGCTCGTCCAGCTGGACCTCTACCGGCTGCTGCTTTCCGCGATGGAGGGCGTCCCGCTGGACAGTATCGACGCCGCTCTCTACTATGTGAGTGAGCCTGACGAGGCACGCAGGCAGCTGCGCGCCGAGGCGAAAACAGAACAGGACATCATTGCCGAGTTGAGCTCCGGAGTTCCCGAGCAATCCGACGACGACTAGACCCATCCCGAGGCCGGGACAGCGGGTCCCGCGGTGGAACGCGCCGCGAACGTCGCGCCGGAGGAACCCGCGACCCTCGTGCGTGCACGTGTGGGCGGGCGCACGTGCCGAACGACATACAAGGAGTATTGGCATCATGGCCGCGACCGCGCACGCGATCAGCAACGCATCCACCGACCGCACCGCTATCACCTACCGTCCCATCCGACGGGACGACATCGACGTCATCGTCGAACAGTTCTATCTCACCTGGGGCGTGGCCGAACCCGGCGACCCGGACATCGCGCGGATGACCTCGCGTCATTTCACGCTCCACTACCTCGAGCCGGCCACGCGCGGCGACATCGCCGAGGGGCCGGACGGCACGTTCATGGGCGTCACGCTCGCACGCGTGGCCGGCCGGCCCGTGCTGTTCCCCGAGGTGTCCGACGAGCTCGCGCACGTCGACGCCGCGCTGAACGCCACGGCTCAGGGCGCCGACGCGCTCGCGCGCACCAACGCCTGGCACCGCGTCGAGGAGCGCATGGAGGACGACGTCGCCGTCAACGAGCGGGCCGGGGCCGAACTCGAGCTGTTCCTCGTCGCCCCGGCCGCGCGCGGCCACGGCGTCGGCGGCACGCTGTGGCGCCGGCTGCTCGCGTACTTCGCGCATCAGGGCGTCGAACGCTACTACCTGCACACCGATTCGAGCTGCGACGTCGGCTTCTACGAGCACAAGGGCCTGACGCGCACGGCCGAGCGGCTGGCCGCCGACCATCCCGAGGAGCCGGCCGGCGACGGCGAGGACCTCTTCATCTACGAGGGCGCGGTCGAGGCCGCCCCGGCCGCGCGCGAGGACGGGGAGGTGCGCGCGTGAGCGAGCGCACCCGCAAGGCCGTCGCGCCCGGCCCCGGACGCGCGGCATCCCCCTACGCGCGACTGTTCCGCATCTCCGGCGCCAAGGCGTTCTGCGTCTCCGGCGCCGTCGCGAGGCTCCCGATCTCCATGATGAGCCTCGGCATCGTGCTCGCCCTGAACCACCTGTACGACAACTGGACCATCGCCGGCACGATGAGCGCCGTCTACGTGTTCTCCCTGTCGTGCGTGACCCCGTTCTACGCGCGCATGTTCGACCGGTTCGGCCAGCGCCGCGTCGGCCGGACCGCGCTCGCCGTGCAGGTCGCCTCGATGCTCGCGTTCGCCTTCGCCGCGCTGGTGCGCGTGCCGATCCCGCTGCTGTTCGCGCTCGCGATCGTGATGGGCCTGACCCAATTCTCGTTCGGCGCGCTGGTGCGCACCCGATGGGCGTACGCGCTGCGCGGCGTCGAGGACGGCGAGGCGCTGCTCAACACCGCGTACGCGATGGAGGCGGCGATCGACGAGGTCGTGTTCATCCTGGGCCCGATCCTCGCCGCGTGGCTCGCCACGTCCGTGCACCCGGTCAGCCAGCTGTTCGTGCCGACGCTCGCCTGCGGCATCGGCGGCGCCGTGTTCTTCTCCCTGAAGTCCACGCAGCCGCCGGCGATGGTCGAGGCCGTCGAGGTCGAGGCCGCCGCCGAGGCGCCGGGGGAGGGCGGTCCGGCCGATTCGCTGAGCCTCGACCGGCTGCGCCGCCAGGGCGGGGCCGCCAGGCCGAGGAGCGTGCTGCTCTACGGCGGCGTGCTGCCCCTGCTGATCGTGTTCCTCGTGTTCAACATGAGCTTCACCGCGTTCGACGTGTCGATCACCGCGTCGATCAAGGCGCGCGGGCTCGAGCAGTTCCTCGGCCTGCAGCTGGCCATGTTCGCGCTCGGCTCGTGCATCGGCGCGATCGTCTTCGGCTCGCGCCGATTCCGCGGCTCGCACTGGGCGCACATGGTCATGTTCCTGTGCCTGCTCGCCGTCGGGTACGTGGGCTTCCGCCTCGCGATGGACAACCTGCTGCTGCTCGGCGCCGTCGAGGTGCTGACCGGCCTGTTCGTCTCGCCGCTGTTCACCACCGGCAACCTCATCGTCAAGGACCTCGTGCCGGCCGAGAGCCTGACGGAGGGCCTGAGCTGGGTGACCACCGCCGGCACGGTCGGCACGTCGATCGGCTCGTCCGCGGCCGGCGTCGTCCTCGACGCGGCCGGCCCGCACGTCGGCATGTTCCTGCCCGCCATCTTCACCGCCTGCGCGATCCCGCTCGCCCTGCTGGGCTGGGCGTTGGCGCGCAGACGGTAGGGGAGGGGCGTCCTACTTCTCGAACGGGTAGACGAGACCCCACTCGCCGCGGATGCGGTCCATCAGCCCCATGAGGCGCAGCGTGTCCGCGTGGGGCATCTCCGGGCATTCGCCGCGGCCGTCGAGGATCGCGTTCGCGGCGGACGCCACCTCGTATTCGTAGCCGGTCAGCTGCGCCGGCACGTCGATGTGGCGCACCGGCTCGTGGTCGAGCCCGTACACGTCGATGCCCAGCGGGTTGTTGATGTTGTCGACGACCGCGTACCCCTTGCTGCCCTCGATCACGCCGGAGCGGTCGGAGGCGACTGCGCGCGAGCTCGTCGCCACGGCCATCAGGCCGTCGTCGTACGTGATCACGGTCGCGTTCGTCGCGTCGACGCCCGTGTCGTACGGCGTCATCGTCGTCGTGAGTCCCGCGATCGTGCGCCCGTGGTCGGCGCCGACGGCCATGTCGATGAAGTTGAGCGCGTACACGCCCACGTCGAGCAGGGCGCCGCCCGCGAGGTTCGGGTTCGTGATGCGGTCGCGGCCGTGCGGCTCGTAGCTCAGGTCGGCGCGCACCATGCGCACGTCGCCCAGCTCGCCCGACGCGATCAGGTCGTTGATGATCGCCCGGCTCGGCTGGTAGCGCGTCCAGATCGCCTCGGTGGCCAGCAGCCCCGTCCGGTCGGCCGCGGCCAGCAGGTCCTCCGCCTGCGCGACGTTCGCGGTGAACGCCTTCTCCACGAGCACGTTCCTGCCGTGCTTCAGGCACAGGATCGCCTGCTCGGCGTGGAAATTGTGCGGGGTGGCGATGTAGACGAGGTCGACCATCGGGTCCTCGACCAGCTCCTCGTACGAGCCGTACGCCTTGTCGAAGCCGTACCGGCCGCGGAACGCCTCGGCGCGTTCGAAGTCGCGGGCCGCCACCGCGTACGGGTGGATCCATCCCGCGTAGCGCGGGTCCGCCGCCATCGCGACCAGCGTCGTCGCCATCGTGTTGGCGATCGACCCGGCGCCGAGGATCGCGACGTTCACCTTGTCGCCGTTCGCCTCGAACTCGGCCCTCCTGCCGTTCAGCCTGCCCTGCGTCGTCATCGTTCCTCCTTGAATCGTCGGATGTACCGTGTCACCGCCAATCCTATCGTTTCCTGTCGGGCCGTGCCGATACAACGGGCGTATGACCAGTGGTGAAGCAACGCAGCCCGGCACGGCGGAATCCGCCGTCGCCGCGACCAACCCGACCGATTCGTCCCTGCCCGTCATGTCCCGTCGCGCCCGCGAGGCGCAGCCCTTCCGCGCCATGGTGTTCGGCGCGAAGGCCGACGAGATGATCGCGAACGGCATCGACGTCATCAAGCTCTCCCTCGGCGAGCCCGACTTCGGCGCGCCCCCGGCCGTGCGCGACGCGATGCGCGAGCAGTACGACGGCCGCGCCCTGCCCTACACCGCGGCGATGGGCCTGCCCGAGCTGCGCCGCGCGATCGCCGACTTCTACCGCGAGCGCCACGGCCTCGACATCGACCCCAGGCGCATCGTCATCACCTCCGGCGGTTCGGCCGCACTGCTGCTCGCCACCGCCCTGACCGTCGACCCGGGCGACGAGGTCATCATCGCCGACCCGTCCTACCCGTGCAACCGCGAGCTGGTCAACAGCTTCGAGGGCCGCGTCGTCGACGTGCCCACCTCCGCCGCCACGCGCTTCCACCTCAACCGCGAGCTCGTCGCCGCGCACTGGTCGGAGCGCACCAAGGCCGTCATGATCACCTCCCCGTCCAACCCGACCGGCACCACCATCGACTTCGACGTGCTGCGCGGCGTGTGCGACTGGGCGCGCGAACACGGCGCGTGGCGCATCGTCGACGAGACCTACCTCGACTTGGCCGACCACGAGGACGGCGTCGACGTGCGCTCCGTGCTTGCCTGCGACGACGGCGCGATCGTGTGCAACAGCTTCTCCAAGTTCTTCGGCATGACCGGCTGGAGGCTCGGCTGGGCCGTCATCCCGGACGACGACGCCGTGCTCGCCGCGGTCGACGACCTCGCCACCAACTACTACCTGTGCGCGCACACGCCCACCCAGCACGCCGCGCTCGCCTGCTTCACGCCCGAGAGCCTCGCCGAATGCGAGCGCCGCCGCCAGGAGCTCCTCGCGCGCCGGCGCATCGTCATCGACGGGCTGAAACGCATCGGCCTGCCCGTCGAGGTGGAGCCGAACGGCGCGTTCTACGCGTACTTCAACATCTCGTCGACCGGCCTCGACGCGTGGACGTTCTGCGAGCGCGCGCTCGACGAGGCGCACGTCGCGCTGACCCCGGGCCGCGACTTCGGCGCCGCGACCGCCGACACGCACGTGAGGCTCAGCTACGCGGCGTCGCGCGAGGCGCTCGCCGAGGGCCTCGACCGCCTCGGCCGCTGGCTGCCGACCCTGCACGCGTGAGCGCCGCCTTCCGACATCATCAACCATCCGAGAGAACCAAGAGAGACAAAGGAACAAGAACCCACATGGTCAACCTGCGTTCGCACACCACGCGACTGGGCGTGCTCGACATCGGCTCGAACACCATCCACATGCTCATCGTCGACGCCGCGCCCGGCGCCCGCCCCGATCCGGAGGCGAGCACGAAGCGCACCGTGCGCCTGATGAAGTACTTGAAGGAGGACGGCTCCATCAAGAAGTCCGGCGTCGAGGCGATCCTCGAGGCCGTCGATGAGGGCATGCAGCTCGCCGAGGAGTACCAGATCACGCAGCTGCTCGCGATGGCCACCAGCGCCCTGCGCGAGGCGCCCAACGGCAACAAGGTGCTGCGCAAGATCGAGGAGCGCATCGGTCAGGGCGTGACGGTCCTGTCCGGCACCGACGAGGCCCGCCTGACCTTCCTCGCGGCCCGTCGCTGGTACGGCTGGGACGCCGGCCGACTGCTCATGCTCGACATCGGCGGCGGCTCGCTCGAGGTCGCGATGGGCTCCGACGAGGAGCCTACGGTGGCGCTGTCCGTGCCGGCCGGCGCGGGACGCATCACCACCGAGTATCTGCCCGAGGGCGTGGCCACGCCCGAGCAGCTGGAGGAGGTGCGCAAGCACGTGCGCAAGATCCTCGAGCCGATGGTCGAGTCGTTCCCCAAGTCGAAGCATCCGAACCACGCGGTCGGCACGTCGAAGACGTTCCGTTCGCTCGCCCGTCTCGCCGGCGCCGTGCTGCGCCAGCCGGGCCGCGAGGACACGCTCGTCATGACGCGCGAGCAGCTCGAGGACTGGATTCCGCGTCTGGCGGCGATCGCGCCGGAGCAGCGCGTGGCCCTGCCCGGCATCACCCCGGAGCGCACGATGCAGATCGTCGGCGGCGGCGTCGTGGCCGACGAGATCATGAAGGCCCTGAACATCGAGGAGATCGAGATCTGCCCGTGGGCCCTGCGCGAGGGCGCGATCCTGCGCTGGCTCGACCAGTTCGGCCGCACCCGCCTCGGCTTCTAATCCCGCCGGCCGGATCGCGCTCGACCCCGAGACCGCCGCCGCGCTCGCAACCGTCTCCGACCGACTCGGCGTCGGGTACGCCGGCCTGTTCTGAAGGGCGAATACGTGAAAACCCCTTGGAACCGTTGGGTTCCAAGGGGTACGTGCTCCGGATCAGATTCGAACTGACGACACCCGATTTTCTCGATGGCTTTCGGCTGCGATTGCGGTGAGACTGTCGTCTGTAAGAGTCTCACCTCTTTCCTGTGCGGAGGTGTCTTTTCTCCGTAGATGGATGCTTCAAGCGGCAACTAATGCAGAAAATGGTTGGCAGTCATCGCGTGCTCACTTACCGTCAGTGACGTCATCACTGACTCTCAAAGGTAAGTGAGCGGGTAAGTGATGGTCAGTGAGCGACGATGATGAGGAATGATGACGACGCCTCGACCCTCCGGGTATGCTCGTGACCTGTATGGTGACTGCGTCGTGATGGAGGAATGGCATGGACTCGAAGATCGATGAGGCGGCGGTGTTCTCCCGGATGGACGAGAGCCAGTACTTCGACCGCAAGAGCGCGCGCATCAAGCCCGAGGACGTGACCAGACACATCATTGCGTTCGCGAACGCCTCCGGCGGCCAGCTGGTCATCGGCATCGAGGACAAGGGCGCCGTCACCGGATTCAAACGGGAGAACGCGAAACCCGTCGAATCGTTCGAACAGATCCCGATCACGCAGTGCGCGCCCAGCCCCCGCGTCGCGGCCCGGCGCATCCCCTGCGTGAACGCCAAGGGCCAGGACGACGTGATCCTCGTACTGGACGTGTCCCCGTCGTCGAACCATGTGATCGCCAGACGGTCGAACGGCGACGTTTACCTGCGCGAGGGCGACAACAGTGTCCTGCTGGACCGCGAGCAGGTGCTTGCCCTGGAATACGACAAGGGACAGCGCTGGTTCGAGGACGAACCGGAGACATGGGCGAACCCGGACGATCTCGACCATGACGTGCTCGACCGGTACAAGCGGTCCATCGGTGCAGCGGATATTCCCGACGAGCGGGTGCTGCGTAGCCGAGGTTTCCTCATGGACGGGAAACTGACGAACGCGGGCGTACTCCTGTTCACGGAGAACCCGGCCGCGTTCCTGCCGTCGGCGCGCGTGCGTGTCCTGAAGATCGACGGCACGCAGCTGCACACGGGCCGCAATCTGAACATCGTCAAGGACGAGGAGTTCGACGGGCCGCTGCCCGAGGTCGTTGAGCAGTCCAGTCGGCTTATCGGCTCGCTGCTGCGTGAGTTCCAGGTGCTCGGGGAGGACGGCAGGTTCCGCACCGTGTCCGAGTATCCGCGGTTCGCGTGGTTCGAGGGTTTGGTGAACGCGGTCGCGCACCGCGACTACTCGATCCGAGGCGAATACACGCGCGTGATGATCTTCGACGACCGGCTGGAGATCACCAGCCCGGGCGCACTGCCGAACCGGGTCACGCTGGAGAACATGCGCACCACCAGATACGCACGCAACCCGAAGATCTGCCACGTGCTCACTGCGTTCGAACTGGTGCGCGAGCTCAACGAGGGCGTGCACCGCATGTACGAGGAGATGGAGGAGCTAGGCCTGCCCGACCCCGAGTACAGCGAACCCAACGACGTCAACGTCAAACTCGTGCTGCGCAACAACATCCGCCAACGCGTCCCCTACCTGAACAAACAGCAGGACGAGAATCCCGCCATCAGCCAGACGGAGATCCCGGGAGAGGGATTGACGGAACTGGAACGCAGGGCCCTCGCAATCGCGGCCAGTGATGGAAAGGTGACGACCAGAGCCCTTGCCGCCGAATCCGGAGTGAGCGCCAGGACCGCATCGAAGACCCTGAAGAAAATGGCCGGCGAGGGGATTCTGGAATGGCATGGGTCCAGACCGCGCGATCCTAGGCAATACTACGCCTACTTCGAACGGCGGGTTCGGAGTACTTCGGAGTAGGTTCGGAGTACTTCGGAGTAGGTTCGGAGCTGTGTCAGAGTGCTTCGGAACGGACAAGGTCCTCATCCCCAACCGGATGGGGAATGCCGGCCGGCTTACTCGGCGTTCTTGATATAGCCATCACTGACGAGCGGCTCAGCGGTAAATGCATCAATGCGGAGGATGCGAAGCTGGACGCAGTTGCCGATGCGCTTGAAAAGGCTGTGAAGTGCAGTCAGACACCCCCATTGCCCCCGGAAAGACCAAGCGCAGTAAGCGAAACTCCTTGGAACCGTTATGTTCCAAGGAGTGATTGTGCCCCGGATCAGATTCGAACTGACGACACCCGCTTTACTCGATGGCCTTCGGCGGTGGTTGCGGTGACGATGTCGTCTGTCCGTGTCCTTCTCTGGTTGATGGCATTTTCATGTGAATGATTTTAATTCATCCGCATGAATTGGGGTTGTTCTGTTATCATGGCCATATGGTTACGAAACAGCGCGGATTGGCGATGGAGCTGCGGAAGCGAATCGCATCGGGGGAGTTCTCCGTGACGAACAAGCTGCCGACGGAGGATCGGCTCATGGAGAGGTATGGGGTGTCCCGCTACTGCGTGCGCGGGGCGATCGCGGAGCTGACCGCGGCGGGCGAGGTGTTCCCGGTATGCGGCAGCGGCGTGTTCGTGCGTGAAAGACGCGATGGCAACTACCTGCCTTTGGGGACATCGTATGGGATTTCGGCGGATTTTCCCGGGCGCCGCGTCACATCGGAGGTGCGCGAGCTCGCGTTGGTTCGGGCCGATGCGCGGCTCGCGCTGCGTATGCGGTGCGACGAGGGGGATCGGGTATGGCGTGTGGTGCGTCTGCGCAGGGTGGACGGATTGCCGATCAGTTATGAGACGGCGTGCTATCTCAAGGAGTTCGTGCCGTACATCGGCGAGGATGTCGCCGGCGGTTCGCTGTATTCCTATGTGCATGATGATCTGGGGTTGCGGTTCGGGTTCGTCGATAAGACGGTCTACCTTGACCGGCTTGACGCGTCGGCGGCCGGTTCGTTGGGGTTGCGGGAGGGTGACCCCTCGATCTGCGTCGAGGATGATGCGTTTCTGTCGAACGGCCGATTGTTCAACTCCTCGCGGAGTCTGTATCACTCGGCGAACGCGAGGTTCTACTCCGCGGCGCCGATGCGTTGATAAGGGAGGCCTTCGGGCGCGGGAACGGGTGCATCCGGTATTCGAACGAATCGGAATCATGCGATAGTATGACCGTATAGGCCGTGCCGATGCGGCGAGATGGCGGCGAAGACGGTGATGTGGATACGGAGGATAGGTGTATGAAGTACCGTGAGCTGGCGAAGATCCTCAAGATGGAGATCGAGCGTGGCGAATACCGCGCCACGGGCAAGCTGCCCACCGAGCCTGAGCTCATGGAACGCTTCGGCGTGACCCGGTACTGCGTGCGCAACGCCATCGCGCTGCTGGTCAACCTCGGGGACGTGTGCCCTGTGCAGGGCAGCGGCATGTTCGTGCGGGAGGACGATCGGGACGGGTGTCTCAACATCAACAACACGAGGGGATTGACCTCGGAGTTCCCCGGGCATGCCGTGTCCTCCAAGGTGATCAAATTGGAGCAGCGCGAGGCGGGTGGGGACGCCGGACGGCTCAAATGCGATCCCGGTGATGATGTCTACAGCATCTCCCGTCTGCGTCTGCTAGACGGCGAGCCGTTCGCCATCGAGTACGCCCTGTACCTCAAGGAGTTCGTGCCCTACCTCAACGAGGAGATCGCCGACGGCTCCATCTACTCGTACATCCGCAGGGATCTGAAATTGGTGACGGGCTTCGCCGACAAACTGATGTATGCGCGCAAGCTGGATCGTGGGCAGGCCGATCTCCTGGGGCTGTCGGCGGGCGATCCGGCGCTGGTGGTCGAGGACCACGCCTACCTGTCCAATGGCCGTCTGTTCAATGTGGGCACGGTCTACTACCACTACGAGAAGGCGACGTTCTTCAACTTCGCCGATTTGAAGTAGGGAGCGCTTCGTCGAAGTGATCTTCCCTGGTGACCGGTCGTCGTCGTGACGGCCGGTTTTTTTGTTCGCCACACCGCGATCCGTCCTCCTGGAACCGTTCTCTCGGGCCGGGACGCGCCGTGTGGAAAAATCATTCGAATGAATTTGACTCAGACGAATGACTGTCGTATGCTGAAGCCAAGTCATTCGGATGTTGCCTATTCATTCGAATGACTTGACCAACGGAAAAGGAAACCGGGGTGGTGCAAGGACGCCGGCCCGGAAGATCACATCAGTCCGAAGGAGGACGAGAATGAAGGAGTTCGGCAATACACTGCTCAACGGCTTCATGAAATTCGCGACGACCAAGGCGGTCACCGCATTGAAGGACGGCTTCGTGCTCACGATGCCGGCCACTCTGGTGGGTTCGCTGTTCCTGCTGCTCGCGAACCTGCCGTTCGAGGGCTACACGGACTTCATGAACAACCTGCTCACCGATAAGTGGAACATCGGTCTGAACCAGGTGTCCGCCGGCACGTTCAACATCCTGGCCATCATCATCGCGGTCGGCATCGGCTACGCCTATGCGCGCAACGAGAACGAGGACGGTATCTCCTCCGGCCTGTTGTCCCTGGTCGCCTTCTTCATCCTCTCGCCGTCCTCGGTGAGCATCGACCACAGCACCGTCGAGGCGCTCAAGGAGGGCACCACCGCCTCTGTGTCCGGAGCGATTTCCACCTCGTGGACCGGCGGCAACGGCGTGATCACCGCCATCATCGTCGGTCTGCTGTCCGGACTGGTGTTCGTCAAGTGCATGAAGCACAACCTCAAGATCAAGCTGCCCGACTCCGTGCCCGACGGCGTGTCCAACGCCTTCTCCGCCATGATTCCCGGCTTCTTCGTGGTGCTCGGTTCCGCGATCATCTACCACCTGTGCCAAGTGTTCGGCGGCGTGAGCTTCACCGAGCTCATCTTCAAGATCCTGCAGACCCCGATGCAGAATCTCACCGACAACTGGGCCGGCGCGATCATCATCACCCTGCTCATCTCCGTCCTCTTCTGGTGCGGCATCCACGGCCCGAACGTCGTCATGGGCATCATGGCCCCGCTTCTGACTGCCAACTCCGTGGCCAACCAGGCCCTCATGGACGCCGGCAAGGCCGTGACCGCCGCCGACGGCGGCCACATCCTCACCCCGCAGATCGTCGACTGCTTCGTCAAGTTCGGCGGCACCGGCATCACCCTCGGCCTGCTCATCGCCGGCCTGATCGTGGCCAAGTCCAGCCAGATGAAGGAGATGTCGAAGCTGTCCATCGTGCCGGGTCTGTTCAACATCAACGAGCCGGTCATCTTCGGCTTGCCGATCGTGTTCAACCCGTTCTTCCTGATCCCGTTCATCGCCGTCCCGCTGATCGCCATGATCATCACCTACGGTGCGATGTACATCGGCTTCATGCCGCCGTTCGGCGCCGTCCAGGTGCCGTGGACCACTCCGGTGATCATCTCCGGCTTCCTGTTGGGCGGCTGGAAGGGCGCGCTCATCCAGCTCGTCATCCTCGTGATCTCCGTGGTCGTCTACCTGCCGTTCGTCAAGAAGCAGGATCAGGCCTGGGTCGCCGAGCAGAACGCCAACGACGCCGCCGCGGTGCAGGACTGAACCGGGCGCCCGAAATCACACGCTTCCGGTCGATCGATAGCCAAGACCGGATGACATGGGGGTCCGGCGGCATCGAGCACTTCCCGCCGGATCCCCTCCTACCGACCGAACACACTCAATTATCACCCAACCATCCATGACAACCAGTCGCCCCGCAGCCGATGCGGGCGACGAACAGTGAAAGGAACATCACCATGAAGATCGTACTGTGCTGCAACGCCGGAATGTCCACCAGCATGCTGGTCAAGAAGATGCGCGCCGCCGCCGAGACCAAGGGCATCGAGGCCGAGATCGACGCCTACCCCGTCTCCGAGGTCGAGGACAAGGCCGCCGACGCCAACGTCGTTCTGCTCGGTCCTCAGGTCCGCTATGAGCTCGGCCGCGTCCAGAAGCTGCTGCCCGGTAAGCCGGTCGAGGCCATCAACCCGCAGGACTACGGCCTGGTGCGCGGCGACAAGGTGCTCGAGCACGCCATCGCCATCGCCGCCAAGTGAGCCGGGACGAAGCGTTACAGGGACAGCGAACAAACAAGCAAACGAACCGAGGATGACGACAATGGCAGAAGACAACAAGGACTTCGACTGGGAGACCCTCTGTTTCCAGATGATCACCGCAGCGGGGAGCGTCAAATCCGACTACATCGAGGCGCTGCAGGCGGCCAAGGCCGGCGACTACGACAAGGCCGACGAGCTCATCAAGAGCGGCGACGCCAGCTTCTCGACCGGCCATGACCTGCACACCGACCTCGTGCAGCGAGAGGCGTCGGGCGAGAAGATCGAGGTCACCCTGCTCATGACGCACGTCGAGGACCAGATGATGGCCGCCGAGACCGTCAGGCTGCTGGTCAACGAGCTCATCGCGCTCTACAGGAGGATCGGCTGAGACGCGGCCGCGTCGGCCATAATAGGAAAAGGAACACAACATGGGTTTCCCAAGCAACTTTCTGTGGGGCGGCGCGGTAGCCGCCCACCAGCTCGAAGGTGCATGGAACGAGGACGGCAAGGGCGTGTCCATCGCCGACGTGATGACCGCGGGCGCGCACGGCGTGCCGCGTCAAATCACCAGCAGCGTCGAGCCCGGCAGGATCTACCCGAACCACTGGGGCAACGACTACTACCACCGTTTCCGCGGCGACGACTCGCTGTTCCAGGAGATGGGCTTCAAGTGCTTCCGCATCTCCATCGCCTGGTCCCGCATCTTCCCGACCGGTGAGGAGGACGAGCCCAACGAGGCCGGATTGCGGTTCTACGACGACCTGTTCGACGACCTCAAGGCCAAGGGAATGGAACCGGTCGTGACGCTCTCCCACTTCGAGATGCCGCTCAACCTGAGTCTCAAGTACGGCGGGTTCACCGACCGTAGACTCATCGACCTGTTCGTCAAGTTCGCGCTCACCGTCATGGAACGCTATAGGACCAAGGTGAGATACTGGCTGACCTTCAATGAGGTCAACAACCAGATGAACCTCGACAACCCGATCTTCGCCTACACCGACTCCGGCATCCGCTTCTCCGACTCCGACACGATGCGCGACCGCAAACGCAAGGTCTGGCAGGCCGTGCACAACGAGTTCGTCGCCAGCGCGCTGGTCGTCAAGCGCGGACACGAGATCAACCCCGAATTCCGAATCGGCTGCATGCTGGCCATCGTGCCGATCTACCCGGCCACCTGCAACCCCGACGACGTGATGCGCGCCGAGATCGCCATGCGCGACCGGCTCGTGTTCGGCGACGTGTACGTCAACGGCGCATACCCGAACTACGCGAGGGCCATGTGGACTCGCGAGGACGTGGCCCCGCACATGGAGCCGGGAGACGAAACGGCCATCGCCGAGGGCACGGTCGACTTCATCTCCATCAGCTACTACATGTCGATGGCCTTGTCCGCCGACGCCTCCACCCCGGGCGATTTCGACTCGGGCATCGCCGGAGTGGTGCGCAACACGTATATCCCCGCCACCAAATGGGGCTGGCAGATCGACCCGGTCGGTCTGCGCTACGCGCTGAGCGTCCTGTACGAACGTTACCGCAAGCCGATCTTCATCGTGGAGAACGGCTACGGCGCCTACGACACCGTCAACCCGGACGGCACCATCGACGACGACGACCGCATCGATTACCTGCGCGCCCACATCGAACAAGTCGGCAAGGCCATCGACCTCGATGGCGTGGAGGTCATGGGCTACACCGTGTGGGGCTGCATCGACGTGGTCAGCTTCGGCACCGGCGAGTTCAAGAAGCGCTACGGGCTGATCTACGTCGACGCCGACGACGAAGGACATGGCACCTTCGAGCGTCGCCGCAAGAAGTCCTTCGACTGGTACCGGAAGGTCATCGCCACCAACGGCGAGGAGCTGTGAATCGGACGCCGAGCGCGCCGATCGCATCGAGTCAATCGCATCAATCGAGTCAATCCATAGGAACGCATAAGGAGCGTCATCATGACCCAGGAATTCACGTTCACCGTCTCCGACCCCGAGGGCATGCATGCCCGACCCGCCGGTCTGCTGGTCGGCAAGGCGCAGCAGTACGAGTCGACCATCATCATCAACCGCGGCGGCAAGTCCGTGGACGCCAAGCGCATCTTCGGCGTCATGGGACTCGGCGTCAAGCAGGGCGATGAGGTCACCGTCAAGGTGGAGGGCAACGACGAGGTCAAGGCCGCCGAGGAGTTCGAGCGGTTCCTCAAGGAGAATCTGTGATGAGGACGATACAGGGCACCGGCGTCTCCGCCGGCATCGCCATCGGCACTATCCGTGTGCTCGACACTGCCGACCACGCCGTGGACCGCCGCGTGGTCGACGACCCGAAGGCCGAGGTGGAACGTTTCCGCACGGCCCGTGACACGGCCGTCGCCCAGTTGAAGCGGCTGCGCGACAGGACCGCGGCCGAATTCGGCGAGGGCAAGGCCGAACTGTTCGACACCCACCAGCTCATGCTCCAAGATCCGGACTACGTGGAAAGCATCGAGGACCTGATTACGCAGAGCAAGGTGAACGCCGAGTACGCGGTCAACAGCACCGCCGAACAGTTCGCCGCCATGTTCGCCGCGATGGACAACTCCTACATGCAGGCCCGCGCCGCCGACGTCAAGGACGTCTCCCGCCGCGTGATCAATGTGCTCGAAGGCAAACGCGGCGGCACCGCCGCTGGTGGCGACGGCGACAGCCACATCATCCTCGCCGAGGACCTTGCCCCCAGCGAGACCGTGCAGCTCGACCGCGCCAAGGTCCTGGGCTTCGTGACCGCCAAGGGCTCCTCGAACTCGCACACCGCGATTCTGGCCCGCACGATGGGTCTGCCCGCCATCATCGGCATCGGCGACTCCTTCGACCCGGACGACGACGGCCACACCGCCGTGATCGACGGCACCAGCGGACTGGTGTTCGTCGACCCGGATGAGTCCACGCTGGCCGAATACCGCGGCAGGAAGGCCAAGTACGAGGAGCACCTGCGCCTGCTGCAGGAGCTCAAAGGCAAGCCCACCGAGACCAAGGACGGCCGGAAGGTCCGTCTGTACGCCAACATCGGCCGCCCTTCGGACGTGACTGCGGTGCTGGCCAACGACGCCGAGGGCATCGGCCTGTTCCGCAGCGAGTTCCTGTACCTGGAGAGCGAGGACTACCCGACCGAGGAGTTCCAGTTCGAGGCGTACAAGGAGGTCGCGCAAAAGATGGGCGATCGACTCGTCGTCATCCGTACGCTTGACATCGGCGCGGACAAGCAGGTCGGCTATTTCAATCTGGAGCACGAGGACAACCCCGCCCTCGGCTACCGCGCCATCCGCATCTGCCTGACCCGTCCGAAGATCTTCAAAGTCCAGTTGCGTGCCCTCCTGCGGGCCTCCGTGTACGGCAATATCGCCATCATGCTGCCCATGATCACCTCGGTGCAGGAGGTGCGCGACGCCAGGAAGATCCTCGACGAGGTCAAAGACGAGCTGCGCGGCGAGCACATCGACTTCAACGAGCACATCCAGGTCGGCATCATGATCGAGACTCCCGCCTCGGTCATCATGGCCGACGAACTGGCCGCCGAGGTCGACTTCTTCTCCATCGGCACCAACGATCTGACCCAGTACACGCTGGCCTGTGACCGACAGAACCCGAACCTCGGCCGCTTCGCAGACCCGCACTCGCCCGCCGTGCTGCGCATGATCCGCATGGCCACCGAGGCCGCGCACCGCCACGGCATCTGGTGCGGCATCTGCGGTGAACTCGGCGCGGACCTGAGCCTGACCGACGCGTTCCTCGAGATCGGACTCGACGAACTGTCCGTATCTCCCACCAGCGTCCTGCCCCTGCGCGACGCCATCCGCAACCACTGAGCGATGGTCGGCTCTCAACAACCATCTCGACAGCAAGGAAAATCAGTCATGGAAACGCTCGGCATCGATATCGGCGGCACCAAGATCGCCGGAGGCATCTGCGACGAGAAGGGCAACATCCGTTGCCTGCAGCGCGTGCCCACGCCGGAGGACGCCGCCGACATCAACGCCGTCGTGGCCGGCATCTACCAACGGTGCAAAAATGACGGCGACATCAGGTCCATCGGCATCTCGGCCGCCGGCAACGTGGCGTCCGACCGACGCACCGTCAGCTTCGCGGCGAACCTGCCGGCATGGAACCAGTACCCGCTCGCCGATGCCATCGAGAATCTGATCGGGGACGGCGTCAAGGTGGTCGTGGAGAACGACGCCAACGCCGCCGGATGGGGCGAATACCGCTTCGGTGCCGGCCGTGGTTCCCGAGACATGATCATGATCACCGTGGGTACCGGCGTCGGCGGCGCCGTCATCGTCAACGGTCAATTGGCCAGAGGCGGGTTTGGCATGGCTGGTGAGATTGGACACATGGTCATGGTTCCCGACGGCGAGGCCTGCGGGTGCGGTCTGCTTGGATGCGCCGAACAGTACGCCTCCGGCTCCGCATTGGAACGGTTCGCATGGTCCGCGGCCAGAAGGCAGCCCTGCCAGTCGGAGCATCTGCTCGAGGCGTGCGAATACGACCGAAGCAAGCTCATCGGCCCGATGGTGAGGGACGCCGCCCGGCAGGGCGATCCCACCGCCAACGAGGCGTTCGACCGGATCGGCGAATGGCTCGGCCGTCTCATGGCCAATCTGGCCTCCGTGCTGGACCCCGACACCTTCGTCATCGGCGGAGGCGTCGCCGAGGTCGGCGGCATGCTGCTTGACCCCGCGCGAGCCGCGTTCAGCCGCTATCTTGAGGCCAGCATGTACCGCCAGCATGCCAGCATTCTGGAAGCCAAGGCCGGCGGCATGGCCGGTGTCATCGGAGCCGCCGATCTGGCGAGAATCGACTAGATGACCGATATGCAGGGAAGATTTTGCGGCGGGCGACCTGCGTAAGACCATGTTCGCGTTGGTCTCCAGCGCCGACACTTACCCCCTCACTCACCCTTGGAAAGTAAGTGATGGTCAGTGACGGTAAGTGAGCGGCGATGTGTCTGGTCAATGGAAAGTGGAGCGTGTACGGCGACACATCCCCCATCGATCCTGAAAATCTCGGATAACGGGAAACCCCTTGGAACCGTTGCGTTCCAAGGGGTGATGGTGCCCCGGATCAGATTCGAACTGACGACACCCGCTTTAGGAGAGCGGTGCTCTATCCCCTGAGCTACCGAGGCGACAGCGGTCCATTGTACACGGCCCCCGGCCAACGCCGCGCCATCGGGTGATTTTCGGGGAAAATCCCCGGCTCGGTGGTCGGCCGTCATGCGATCGTCCTGTGAATCGTGTGCCGGGCCGGCTCCTCCCGCGCGCCGGTCACGGTAAGGTGGCTCGCGAAACGGGAGGGAGATGCGGATGTCCCGACGATCATCCGGGCGCGGATACGATGGCGGCCGCGCCGAACTCATCGCGCGGGCCGAGGCTGACGCCCGGGACCGCGGGCGGGCGAAGCGACGGCCGCGGGGATCGGCGAACGGGAACAAGGCGAGGAGGAACATGGCGAACGGCAACGGACGTGACGGCGGCGCGGGCGGCGGGCGACGCGGCCACCGCATGATGGGCGCGGTCTCGACGCTTTTGGCGATGCTCGCGGTCGTCGGCACGGCGGCCCGCGCGCTGCCGTCCGATCTACAGGACACGCCGTACGTGCCGATCCTCGTGTCGGCCACGCCCTGGTTCATCCTCGTCGCCGCGCTCTCGCTCGTGCTCGCGTTCGCCTCGAAACGCGTCGTGACCGTCGTCGTCGCGCTCGGCCTGCTCGCGGTCAACGTGTGGTGGCAGTACCCGTTCTTCTCGACTCGGGAGAAACTGCCCGGCCGGGCCCTGTCCGCCGTCGCGCAGCCGAGCCCGATCCTCGACGACGCGTACGCGCGCGTGATGACGTTCAACGTGTACAAGGGCCGGGCCGACGCGCGGGCGATCGTCGACACGGTGCGCGACCAGCATGTCGAGGTGCTCGCGCTGCAGGAGACGACCGAGGCGTTCGTCGCGAGGCTCGACGAAGCCGGCATCGGCGACTACCTGCCGTACTCGCACGTCTCCAGCTCCGACGGCGTGTACGGCAACGGCCTGTGGTCCGCCACGCCCCTGGGCGACCCGGCCGACGACGACGTCAACTCCAGCGCCTCGTTCATGCCCGGAGGCACCGTCGCGTTCGCCGGTGGTGCGAGGTCGATCCGGTTCGTCTCGGTGCACACGACCGCGCCCGTGCCCGGCTACTGGGGGCAGTGGCGGCGCGCGCTCGACGAACTGGCGCTGATGAGGGACGACGCGTCCACCGTCTACGTGTTCATGGGCGACTTCAACGCGACGTACGACCACGCGCCGTTCCGCGGCTTCCTCGGCGACCGGTTCTCCGACGCGGCGCGAATGGCCGGACGCGGGTTCACGTTCACCTGGCCGGCCGACCGCATAGTGCCGCCCGCGTTCGCGGGAATCGACCACGTGGTCGTCGACCGGGGGATCGTCGCGGGGGAGATGAAGGTCAAGCGCATCGCCGGTTCCGACCACGAGGCGCTGCTCGCCACCATCGCCGTCGAATGACGCCGAAGCCCCGCGATATCCACGGCCTTATCCACAACGATCCGTCCGGATCGGCGAAAGGACGCCGGGCGGGGCCGCGCTCACTATAGTGGAGCCCATGAGTTACGACATGAACGCCAATCGGGGACCCGGACAGTCGACGCCGGGCGCTCCCGCGGGACCGCGGCCGCTCGACCAGCTGCCCAGGCTCGCCGCCGAGACCACGGCCGAGAACCCCTGGCCGGTGAGCGTGCTGAGCCAGAAGTTCCACAACGCCGTGGCGAAATGGCCGGCGGCGTGGATCTGCGGCCAGATCACCGAGATCAACACGCGCCGCGCCGGATCCGCGTACCTCACGGTGCGCGACGACTTCGAGGACATCGCGATGTCCGTGTCCGGATGGCGCAACTTCGCGGCCGCCGCCTCGCAGTTCAGGCAGGGCGACCGCGTCGTCATCCACGGCCGCGCCGACATCTGGGTCAAGCAGACCAGGCTGAGCTTCATCGGCGACGACATCCGCAAGATCGGCGCCGGCGGCCTCAAGGAGCAGATCGACGAGCTGCGTAAGAAGCTCAAGGGCGAGGGACTGTTCGACGCCGAGAACAAGATCCCGCTGCCCGAATTCCCTAAGTGCATCGGCCTGATCTGCGCCCCGCAGGCGCGCGCCGAGGGCGACGTCGTCACCAACGTGAACCTGAGGTGGCCGGCCGTGCGGTTCAAGATCGTCCACGCGCACGTGCAGGGCGCCCAGTGCCCGCCCGACATCATCGAGGCGATCCGCCGGCTCGACGCCGACCCCGAAGTCGACGTGATCATCGTGGCGCGCGGCGGCGGCGCGTTCGAGGACCTGGTCGGCTTCTCCGACGAGGGCGTGGTGCGCGCGGCCGCCGCCTGCGCGACGCCGATCGTCTCCGCCATCGGGCATGAGGACGACTGGACGCTCATCGACCTGGCGGCCGATTTGCGCGCCTCGACGCCGACCGACGCCGCCAAGAAGGTCGTGCCGGACGTGCGTGAGCAGTGGCAGCTCGTCGACAACGCCGTGAGCCGCATGCGTCTGCGCATCTCCTCGCGCGTGGAGGGCGAGGTGCGCCTTATCGAGGGCTACGCGAACCGTCCGAGCCTCACCCAGCCGCTGACGATGCTCGAGCCACACCAGCGGTTCGTCGACGACGCCCGCGCCCGCCTCGACATCGGGCTGCGGCGCATGGTCGACGACGCGTCGCTGACCATCGAGAAGGCGCACGCCTCGCTCACCGCGCTGAGCCCGCAGTCCACGCTGAACCGCGGGTACGCCGTCGTGCAGACCGCCGACGGGCGCGTGCTCGACGACGCCTCCGGCGTCGCCTCCGGCGACGAGCTCACCCTGACGCTCAAGCGGGGCGTCATCACCGCCACCGCCGACTGAGCCTCGGCCGCCGATCGGCATTCCCGATATTCGGACGTCGCTTCGGACCATCATCAAGGATCATCAAGCACCATCAAGGAGAACACGTCATGACCGACAAGACCGCGAACGAGCAGACCGAGCAGGCCGTCGCCAAGGAGACCGCCGCGCCCGCCTCGACGCTGACCGACAAGGAGCGCGAGCTCATCGCCAACATGCCGTACGAGGAGGCGCGCGACAAGCTCATCCAGGCCGTCCAGGCGCTCGAGGCCGGCGGTCTCAACCTCGACCAGTCGATGCGCCAGTGGGAGATCGGAGAGGCCCTCGCCCGACGCGCGCAGAGCCTGCTGAACGACGTGCGTGCCCGCCTCGACGCCGCCCAGAGCGCGCAGGCGGCCACGGCGGACACCGCGGGAACGCAGTCGAATCTCGACTGAGTTCCCCTTCGAGCGCAGCTCTCGCCTCACCTGCGGGAAGTCCACCGGACATCCCGTTGAACGCTTCGGCCCGGTCGGCATCCGACCGGGCCGTCGTCGTCAACCCGACACGCGGCGTCGGGGATTGTTACATGAATCACACGTTTGTGATTTGGCTCTATTCCGCCGTTTGACCACTACTGCTAGTGTTTCCACGGCGTGCCGCAACTAGATATAGGGTTGGGGATGCCGTACAGTATCTGAGGCCCGCGAAAACGCGGCCGCCCAGCCCGCCTCGGAACACCCTTTCGGACGTGCGGCTGACTGGCCGAAAAGGCCCATTTCACGTAATCGAACCTAGGGAGAAGCGATGGATACCGCAGTCATGGATGCAGCGACCACAACCGTCAAGAACACCGCCCGCACGGTGCAGGTGGAGAAGCGCGACGGCCGCATCGTCGACTTCGACCCGATCAACATCATCGAGGCCGTCAAGGCCGCCTTCGGCGATCTGGACAAGCAGATCGGCCCGGAGGAGGACGCCATGATCCGCGGCTTCGCCAACCAGGTCGAAGGCGAGATCAAGGAGCGCTACGCCGGTCCCGCCAAGATCGAGGACATCCAGAACCTCGTCGAGCACGCCCTCATCGACGCGCACCTGTACGACGTCGCCCGCGCGTACACCAACTACCGCCTCGACAAGGACATCCAGCGCGCCAAGGCCACCGACGTCAACGAGGCCGTGTCCCGCTTCATCAACCAGGATCCGACCCTCATCCACGAGAACGCCAACAAGGACGCCAACGTCTACGCCACCCAGCGCGACCTGCTGGCCGGCGCCGTCTCCAAGGCCGCCGCGTTCAACATGCTGCCGCCGGCCGTCTCCAACGCCCACATGAAGGGCGACATCCACTTCCACGACGCCGACTACTCGCCGTTCACCGCGCAGTCCAACTGCTCCCTGCCGAACTTCTGGGACATGCTCGCCAACGGCTTCACCCTCGGCAACGCGCCGATGGCCTCCCCGAAGTCCATCGCCATCGCCGCCACCCAGATCACCCAGATCATGAAGGACGTGGCCTCCAGCCAGTACGGCGGCCAGACCGCCAACCGCGCCGACGAGCACCTCGCCGTCTACGCCCGCCTCGACTACGAGAAGTTCCTCGAGGAGGCCCGCGAGATGATCCCGGACGACATGCCGATCGAGTTCGCCCGCCGCCAGGTCGCCAACGCCAAGGCCAACGAGCCGGCCAAGCTGCACTTCGAGAAGGGCCGCGAGCCGCTGCCGATGGACGTGCCGTTCCACACCGACGTCGACGAGCTCGAGCAGGAGCGCGAGATCCTCGCCAAGATCCGCACCCGCAAGGCCATCTACGACGCCATGCAGACCATGGAGTACCAGATTAACTCCAACCGCGTCTCCAACGGCCAGACCCCGTTCGTGACCGTCGGCTTCGGCCTCGGCACCGACTGGTTCGCCCGCGAGATCCAGCGCGCGATCCTGCTCAACCGCATCCGCGGCCTTGGCAAGGAGCACCACACCGCGATCTTCCCGAAGCTCGTGTTCACCGTGCGCCACGGCGTGAACGCCGATCCGGGCGATCCGAACTACGACCTCAAGCAGCTCGCGCTCGAGTCCGCCACCAAGCGCATGTACCCGGACGTCGTGTTCTACGAGAACATCGTCAAGATCACCGGCTCCTTCAAGGCGCCGATGGGCTGCCGCTCCTTCCTCCAGGGCTGGATCAACCCGGAGACCGGCAAGGACGAGGAGGACGGCCGCATGAACCTCGGCGTCGTCTCCGTCAACGTGCCGCGCATCGCCATCGAATCCCACGGCGACAAGGCCCGCTTCTGGAAGCTGTTCGAGGAGCGCATGGAGGTCGCGCACCAGGCCCTGCAGTTCCGCATCATGCGCTGCAAGCAGGCCACCCCGGTCAACGCCCCGACCCTGTTCCGCTTCGGCGCCTTCGGCCGTCTCGGCGCCAACGACAGCGTCGACGCCCTGTTCAAGAACGAGCGCGCCACCGTGTCCCTCGGCTACATCGGACTGGCGGAGACCACCGCCGTGTTCTACGGCAAGAACTGGATCCGCGACCACGGCTGGGACCCGGAGGGCAAGGAGTTCGCGCTGTCCATCGTCAAGCGCATGAACGAGCTGTGCAAGCAGTGGAGCAAGGCGGAGGGCTACCACTACTCCGTGTACTCCACGCCGGCCGAATCCCTCACCGACCGCTTCAACCGCATGGACCGCGAGAAGTTCGGCCGCATCGAGGGCGTCACCGACCACGACTTCTACACCAACTCGTTCCACTACCCGGTGTGGCTGCAGCCCACCCCGATGGAGAAGCTCAACTACGAGAAGGACTTCCCGTACTACGCCTCCGGCGGCTTCATCAACTACTGCGAGTACCCGTGCCTGCAGGACAACCCGAAGGCGCTCGAGGCCGTGTGGGACTACGCCTACAACGTCGGCATCGGCTACCTCGGCACCAACACGCCGATCGACCACTGCTTCGTGTGCGGCTTCCAGGGCGACTTCGAGCCGACCGACGAGGGCTTCAAGTGCCCCGAGTGCGGCAACTCCGACCCGGACAAGTGCAACGTGACCAAGCGCACCTGCGGCTACCTGGGCAACCCGGTGTCCCGCCCGATGGTCCACGGCCGTCACGAGGAGATCTCCCACCGCGTCAAGCACATGAGCGGCGAGACCGGTCATGTGACGCTGGATGACGGGTCGACTCGCGAGTGGTTCGAAGAGACCAAGTAACTACTGGTATCGCGAAGCTCGTATCCGCGGCGGTTGCCGTAATACGTTGACCGACACGCTCAAGGCCGCTCGGCCAAGCCTACGGTCGGTCAACGTATTACGGCAACCGCCGCTCCGTTTGCGCTCAACGTTACGGTTGGGTGGGAGCGCCAAGGCGGATTCCGGTTCGCGCACAACGGTACTGTCAAAACATAAGCCCGCCCCCGCTGGCGGGGGCTGTCGGCGGCAGCCGACTGGGGGTGGTGGCGCTCCCCGAATCGACTGAACGGCGACGGAAAGGCGGAATCGGTGATGGCCGAGACGACACGTGAGATGATTCGGCGGGATTTTGCTGCGGGGGAGACCGGGCGGGGGCCTTCGGTGCCTTCGAACGGGCTGGCCAATGATCCGCGTGCGGGGCAGTGGGACGGGCGGCGCATGTCGAAGCGGATGATCGCCGACTACAAGACGTTCGTCGTCACCGACGGGGAGGGCGTGCGCAACTCGCTGTACGTGTCCGGATGCCCGTTCCACTGCGTCGACTGCTTCAACTCGTCGATCTGGGACTTCAAGGCGGGTCACGAGTACACGCAGAAGCTCGAGGACAGGATCATCGAGGACCTCAGGGCGCCGTGGGTGCAGGGCATCACGTTTTTGGGCGGCGAGCCGCTGCTCAACACGCCCGTGCTGCTGCCGCTCGCCGAGCGCATCCGCCGCGAGTTCGGGAAGACCAAGGACATCTGGTCGTGGACCGGCTACACGTGGGAGGAGCTCATGAGGCCGGGGGAGACCCCGGACAAGATCGAGCTCCTGAAGCTCATCGACGTCCTCGTCGACGGGCGGTACCTCAAGACCCAGAAGGACTCGCTCCTGCAGTTCCGCGGCTCGAGGAACCAGCGCATCATCGACGTGCCCAGGTCCCTCGAGGCCGGCAAACCCATCATCTGGGCCAAGCTCCACGACCAGGAGCGCGACATCCCCGAGATCTATCTGAAGGACCGCGAGGCCGGCGAAGGCGCACAGGCGTCCTGAACGGCGCGTCGTCGGCGTAGCTCCTTGGTCGACGTGCCTTTGCACGCCTTCCCTCGGTGCGCCTTGACGCCGCGCGCGTTCAGGACGTCTGTCAGGCATCGTGACGATGGCGCGTCGTCGGCGTAGCTCAGCGCTTGGTCCAATCGATGGTGGTGGATCGTCGCGTGATGCCTGCCGGCGCGATCAACTCGCATCGTGCATCGCGATTGCGATCGCCCTCGAGCCGGTCGAAGAGCAGGCCGGCGGCTCGTTCGGACAGCCGTTCAGGCGTGGTGGATACGTTGGTGACCTGCCATTCGAATGATGTCGCGGCGTAGTCCGAGCAGTACGACACCACGGAGACGTCCCGTCCGGGAATCACGTCGTGCCGGCGCAACGTGCGCAGCAGCCATTCGGTCGGCTGAGGCTGCCGGACGATGATGCCAAGCCGGTCGTCGGCATGCAGCAGCAGCTGGTCGACGGTCTTCTCGATGCCGGGCCAACCTTCGCCGAGTCGTTGCACGATGGAGAATCCCAACCCGCGTTCATCCGCGCGTCGGTGTGCGGTGCTGTAGAACTCGTCGACGAAGTTGTATGCATTCGGGTCGGTGCCCAATTGCGTGCCGACCATCGTCACATGGTGATGCCCGGTGTCGGCGAGCTCGTCCACGGCCAACAGCGCGGCCTTGCGGGCGTCGGCGTCCACGCAATCCAGCCCCCGCGCGTTGTTGGCGCGGCCCACGAGCGTGACGGGCTGGCTGAGTTCGGCGGCGATGGGGATGCGGGGATCCTCGCGGCTGACGTCCATGAGAATGAAGCCGTCGCAGATCGATTTGCCGGCCATGCGCTTGAGCGCGGCGACGCCGTCATGCGTGGTGGTGAGGATGACGTCGTAATCGCGTGCGCGTGCGCTGCGCACGATGGCGTCGATGTACGGCGTGGTCTCGTTGGCGTCGATCGTCTCGCTCATCTCCACGAACAGCGCGATGATGTTGGTGCGGTTCGTCTTCAACGTGCGCGCGCCTGCGTTCGGCTGGTAGTTGAGTTTGCGCATCGCCTCCTCGACCCGCCGTCGCGTCGCTTCGGACACGGTGTTCTTGCCGTTGATGACGAACGACACCGTGCTTTGGGATACGCCCGCCAGGGCGGCGACGTCCTTGCTGGTCGGCGGTCGGGTTCCGGCTTGTCTGGTGGTCATGAGGTCCTCTTGCGTTGTGTTTCGGCGGGATGCGCCGGCGGTCGCGTCGTCGCCACGCCGCTATTCGATATTAGCCCGTGCGGCTCACCCCTTATGCTGCCGGTCTCTTGGTCGTCCTTATCCGATCGGCTGAAGGGGTGGTGGTCTTCGCGAGTCGTGCAATCAGTCTTCGCGCATGAAATGCGGCAGCCTGTCAAGCGGGCAAGGCGTGTCGATGACGGCAGGTCCCGTGATGATCCGACCGTCGTCCGCACGCCATCGCCCCTCGGGAATCGACACTCGCCGGGAAACCGCATGACGCTGTGTGCAGGGGGCGACGATGATGTCACTGCCCAGAAGGAACTGATCGGTGACGGGATCCATGTCGGGGAAGTGGTAGGCCATCGGGCGGATGATCGGCTCGCCGGTCTGCGCCGCATGATCGGCAAGCCGCAGAATCGTCGGCAGGTATTCCTCACGAATGGCCAATGCCCTGCGCACGGCTTCGAGATGATCGGCGTCCAACACGCGGGACGGGGCGGTGGAGAACTGCATCATCGGGGAAAGCGCTGCGATCTGCGCGTAGCGGACGAAGAACTCCTGGTCCACGTTCGAATGCTTGGCGCTGTTGACTTCGCCGCCGCCGATCATATCGGGGCAGACGAACGGCTGCCCGATCATGCCCTGCGCCAGCATCTCCGGAATCAGCGAACCGATGCCGTACTCGTCCCAGGTGGCGGGCTTGTCCTGAAGCCTTTGCGCGAGCGGCTGTCCGCCCATCTTCCAGCAGGCGCGGAACTCGTTGAACGGGTAATGCACGCCGATCGCGGCCCACTGCTCGCACATGTCGTTGGACGTCATCGGAGTGGACGGCAGATCGTCGTCGTGGAAGTCGTACAGGTCGGCGCCGTCGAACTTGAAGCCGTCCACGCCGAGCTCGCACAGCGCGTCGAGCCGGCCGCGGATCCACTGTCTCGCTTCCGGGTTGCTCAGGTCGAGCACGGCGCTCAGCCCGTTCCACCAGCGGCGGATGGCCGTGCGTCCGTGGCGGTCGCGCAGCATGAGTCCACGCGCCTCGAGCTCGCGGAACACCGCGGAATCGGGGCTGACGAACGGCACCAGCCAGACGATGACGTCGAATCCCTTGTCGTGCAGCTGACGGAGCATCTCCCGCGGGTCCGGGAACGTGGCCGGGTCGAAGGTCCAGGTTCCGTAGTCGGGGCTCCACTTGTCGTCGATCATCAGCACGCCCGGGGGCATGTCGGCGGCCAGCATCGCGTCGGCGTAGGCGAGCACCGCCTGCTGGGTCGGGCGGTAGGGCATTTCGATCCACGTGTTGTATTGCGGTTTGGCGAACATGGCCTTGGCGGGAGTCGCGCCGGACGGGGGGAAGTGGTTCCGGCTTGCGGCGAGGAATGCGTCGCGCAACGTGCCGTCGCCATCGCCGTGCACGATGACGGGATGATCGGCCTGCACGGTCAGGTGTCCGTCTTCAAAGGAGAACGCGAACGGCTTGTCGCACCATATATACCGGCCGCAGGTGGAGATCAGCAGTGGCGCGCTCTGGTTCGAGGCTTCGGGCAGCTGGCCGTCCTCGTGCTTCCAGGTGGCCAGGTCGCAGGAGAACGGCTGTGCGCCGAACGGCATGAGTCGGCCGTCCGCTGCACGGCCTCCCCACCAGCGTTCATCGGGCAGCAGATCGATTGTGGCGCTTTGGATGGTGGTGTTCATGGTTGCTCTTCCCTATGTCATCTATGTACGGCGGGTATCTGACGCAGCTGCGGTGCCGCGTATATCTAATACGTATTATTAAGGCGAAGGTGACGATTTACAAATCCCGGCGTGGCGTGATTTCCTGCATGTGGGCCGAAGGGTGATCGTTGCGGTGGATGCCCCAATGAATGGCTTTATTACGAGGTTTTACGGGAATATCATCGCTGCGACACGCCGCTTTGCCGCCATTGCCCCTTGGTGGCATACTGAAGTCACGTAGTTACTCATACGTATTAACAAATCAAGACGGTACGCAATGGAGGGGCATAGTGGCCCCAAGGTTCGAGCCGAGCTTGATCAACGTTCTTGGCGACGCCAAAGCGGGCGCCGCAGGAAGGAAGAAGAATCATGAAGCTCTCCAAGACCATCATCGCGGCCGTAGCCGCAGCGGCGATGATCGTTCCTCTGGCCGCATGCGGTAGTGGAACGGCTGATTCCGGCAAGACCACCATCACCTACTTCTCGTGGAACAACGAGAATCAGGTCAAGCCCATCATCGAGGCCTTCGAGAAGGCCAACCCCGATATCAAGGTCGATCTGAGCACCGCACAGGGAGAAGCCGCCGATTACGCGCAGACGCTGACCACGCGCGCCGCGGGAAACCAGCTGCCCGATGTGTTCCACATGTCCATCGAGACGCGCAACGAAGTGTTGGACGCCGGCCTGGCCAAGGATCTGACTGATGAGCCGTTCATGGATTCCATTCCGGACACCAATAAGGACCTCTATACGCGTGACGGCAAGGTCTACGGTATGAGCCCCACCGCATGGGTCGGCGTCATCGTATACAACAAGGACCTGCTCAAGAAGGTCGGATACGATTCCGTGCCTGAGACGATCGACGAGTTCTGCGAGCTGGGCAAGAAGCTGCAGGCGGCGGGAATCACGCCGTATATGGATGATCCGACCGTCGTCTCCGGCTCGTTCCAGCCGATGCTCGGCGGCTACTACGCCAAGCAGGGCATCGCCACCAGCGAATGGACGGAAATGGGTGAAGGCGGCAGCTTCGAGAAGCAATGGACCCCGATCATCAAGGAATGGCAGAAGCTCATCGACTCCGGCACCATGCCCAAGGAAGTCGTGGGCGTGAACAACGACCAGATCAAGCAGCAATTCATGACCGGACAGCTGGCCATGTTCCGCTCCGGCCCGTGGGACTTCCCCGATCTGGACTCCTCCGGCGTCGACTACGCCACCGCACCGTTCCCCGCGGTGGAAGGCGGCGAGCCGTACGTGGGTGGCGGCCCGGACTCCCCGTTCGCCATCTCCTCGAAGATCGACGGCGATAAGCTCAAGGCCGCCGAGAAATTCCTTGCCTTCATGAACTCCGAAGAGGGCCTCAAGCTCGAGGAGAAGAACATCGGCCAGATCTCCGTCTCCTCCGAATACGCTGCCGACGTGGCTCCGCAGCTGCAGGACATCTACAACGACTATGTGACCACCGGCAAGTACTACTGGACCAACTGGTCTCAGAACGGCAACGTGATGGCCACGGAAATGACCTCCCAGTGGCAGCTGCTCATCCAGGGCAGCACGGACGCCGCTTCGGTGGCCAAGCACATGGACGAGACCTGGAAGGCCAACGCCAAGTAAGGCAATCGGCATGAATGCGCAATCCAAGCGAATGCGCAAATCAGCGGCGACCGGTTCTCTGGGCGCGGGGCTTCCACGCTCCGATGCGCGTCGCCGCTCCAGCCGGGGCGAACCTCCTGACGATTCTCCTCTCCTGTACGCCAGAGAAGCTTCGCCCCGACTCGTTCCTTATGGAAAGGCAGTTAAGACATGACGGCACAAACATGCAACACCGCAGTGATGCGGCAGTCCGACAGCAGCGGCGACGTTAACGTCGGTGGACGTGATGGCGTTCACAGGATTCCGTGGTACAGAACCCGCGGATTCGTTGAATCGGCATCGTCCACCGGATTCCTGATTCCCGTCCTCGCGGTGTTCGTCGTGCTGACGCTGATCCCCTTGATCCAGACGGTGTATTACTCCTTCACCGACTACACCGGATTGAACCCCGATGTGAATTTCGTCGGCCTCGACAATTACCGCAAGGTGTTCACTGATCCCTCCCTGCTGGTGGGTCTGGGATTCACCATCCTGTTCGCGCTCTCCACCACGCTGATCACCACGATCATCGCCATTCCTCTGGCGGTGCTGCTCAACACGAAGTTCCACGGTCGCTCGTTCGCCCGCTCCCTGTTCTTCTTTCTGGGCGTTCCCTCGCTGATCGTGTTGGGCATGGTGTGGAGCTTCATCCTCTCCCCGCTGAAGACGGGCGCGCTCAATTCCGTGCTGGTGTCGACGGGACTGGATTCCATCCCGTGGTTGTCCAATGCGACCCTGGCCCGCGGTTGCGTGATCTTCGTGGCCATCTGGGCGGCCGTGGGCTGGCATGCCACCCTGTACCTGGCGTATCTGCAGGCGATTCCCGCGGACCTTTACGAGCAGGCCGCCGTCGATGGCGCCAGCGGATTCCAAAAGTTCATCCACATCACGCTGCCGCAGCTCATTCCCGGAATCGTGGTCTCCACGTTCCTGCTCATCACCAATGGACTGAAGGTGTACGATCTGCCCTTCGGCATGACCAAGGGCGGTCCCGGATATTCCACGAACACCATCACCCAGGCGATTATCGTCCATGGTATTTCGCAGTCGCAGTACGGTCTTGGTTCGGCGCTGGCGGTGCTGTTCACGCTGGCGTGCCTGATCGTGGTTCTCGGACAGGCGGCACTCACCAGCGCCATCTCTAGGAGGTTTGCGTAATATGAACGGGCTCAAGCCAAGCACCAGGGCGAAGATCGGCGTGTGGGCGCGTACGATCCTCATCAACGCCGCAGCGATCGTGATGGCGCTCCCGCTGTACTACATCATCATCAATTCGTTCAAGACCTCCATCGACATGGCGAAGTCTCCGTTCGGATTGCCTGAGACATGGTCCATCCAGAACTACATCGATGCCTTCGCCAACCTGCCGATCGCCCGCAGCTTCCTGAACTCGCTGATCGTCACGGTCGTGGCGGTCTTCCTTCAGCTGTTCATCGGTTCCCTGGCCGCATACGGCATGATTCTGCGTAAAAGCTGGTTCACCGCAGGAGTCGGCGCCGTGCTGATGGTGGCTTTCTGCATCCCGTTGCAGGCCACGCTGATCCCGCAGTACCGCATGGAGGCCAACCTCCATCTCGTCAACACGTTGTGGGGCCTGATCGCGCTGTACCTGGTCAACTCGATTTTCTGCTACTTCCTGATCGTCGGATACATGCGGAAGCTGCCGATGGAGGTGCTGGAAGCGGCGCGCATCGACGGCGCCGGTCCGTTCAGGATCTACTACAAGATCGTCCTTCCGATGATCACGCCGATTCTGGCGACCGTGGTCGTGTTCCAGACGCTGTCCACGTGGAACGACTTCCTGCAGCCGAATGTGTTCCTGTCCTCCACGGACAATCGCACGATCATCCTGCAGGTGTTCAACTCCATGAGCCAGTTCACCACCAACTGGCCGGCGTTCATGACCATCACGGTGATCGCGCTGGTTCCGGTGTTCGTCTTCTTCATCTTCTGCCAGAAGTGGATCGTCTCCGGACTGGTGGCCGGATCGGTGAAGGGATGATTTCGTGAACGGGATGGTCGCTTCGGTTTCGGAGCGACCATCCCGTTCGTGATTGATCTCATGTCATGGCGCCTTTCCGGCGTGTGCCGTTCGACGGTGTCGACGGTGTCGCCGGAAAGGCGACTTTGCTTTCAAGGAGGTTTCGCAATCCCGACAGGACGCGCGCAACCGTTGCGTTTACCGCTTCCACTGTTAGATGAATCACGCCCGACCCCCGCGTGACCCACCCCTCTTGGGTGGGGCTTCGGACTACAGTATGGGATTTGAGTAGCCGGGCCATACGCGATTTATGCGCGACTCGCAAGACGCGTCCCGGAAAATCGGTTGAAGAGGTTTTGCATGGTGAACGAAGCACATACCGCGGCGACGAACCGCGATACGAAGCCGTTGCGTGTGGGATTGGACATCGGCTCCACCACCGTGAAGGCCGTGGTGCTCGACCAGTCCGACTCCCTGTCCGAGACCCTGTTCTCCGACTATCGCCGCCATCACGCCAACGTGCGCGCCACCGTCGCCGGACTCCTCGTCGACATCCACAAGAAGCTCGTCGAGTTCGGCCGCGGCGACGAGCCGATCCGCCTCGCCATCACCGGCTCCGGCGGACTCGCGCTCGCGGACAGCATGCATGTGCCGTTCGTCCAGGAGGTCATCGCCGAGACCGAGGCGATCGACAAGGAGTACCCGCAGGCCGACGTCATCATCGAGCTCGGCGGCGAGGACGCGAAGATCACGTATTTGAAGCCCACCCCCGAGCAGCGCATGAACGGCTCGTGCGCGGGCGGCACCGGCGCGTTCATCGACCAGATGGCCACGCTCCTCGACACCGACGCCGCGGGCCTGAACGAGATGGCCAAGAGCTACGAGAACCTGTACCCGATCGCGTCGCGATGCGGCGTGTTCGCGAAGACCGACCTGCAGCCGCTCATCAACGACGGCGCCGCCAAGCCGGACCTCGCCGCCTCCATCTTCACCGCCGTCGCCACGCAGACCATCGCCGGCCTCGCCTCCGGGCGTCCGATCCACGGCACCGTGATCTTCCTCGGCGGCCCGCTGTTCTTCATGAGCGAGCTGCGCGCCGCGTTCCAGCGCGCGCTCGACGGCAAGGTCGACGAGTTCATCGTGCCGACCGACGCCCACCTGTACGTCGCCTACGGCGCCGCCCTGCAGGCCGAGATCGACTCCGACGACGAGGGGCACCACTTCGAGGCCCGCACCTGCGACGACATCCTCAAGCGCCTGGACGAGCTCAAGAACCTGCCCTCCAACACCCCGACCATGCCGCCGCTGTTCCCGACCGAGGCCGACCGCGAGGCGTTCGACAGGCGTCATCACCGCGAGCACGTGCACATCGGCACGCTCGAGGGCGCGAAGGGCCCGCACTTCCTCGGCATCGACGCGGGATCGACCACCATCAAGGCCACGCTCGTCAACGACGACCGCGAGATCGTGTGGTCCTCCTACGCGAACAACGAGGGCAGCCCGCTGACCGCGGCCATCAACATCGTCAAGCAGATCCAGTCCGAACTGCCCGAGGGCGCGTGGATCGCGCGCTCGTGCGCCACCGGCTACGGCGAGGGCCTCATCACCACCGGCCTGCACCTCGACGAGGGCGTCGTCGAGACGATGGCCCACTACCGCGGCGCCGAGATGGTCAGCCCCGGCGTCACCGCCGTCATCGACATCGGCGGCCAGGACATGAAGTACCTGGCCATCACCGACGGCGTCATCGACTCGATCGCCGTCAACGAGGCGTGCTCGTCCGGCTGCGGCTCGTTCCTGCAGACCTTCGCGATGTCGATGGGCCTGACCATCCAGGAGTTCACGGCCAAGGCCCTCGCCTCCACGCATCCGGTCGACCTGGGCTCGCGATGCACCGTGTTCATGAACTCGTCGGTCAAGCAGGCCCAGAAGGAGGGCGCCTCGATCGAGGACATCGCCGCCGGTCTGTGCTATTCGGTCGTGCGCAACGCCCTGTACAAGGTCATCAAGCTGCGCGATTCCGGCGAGCTCGGCGACACCGTCGTCGTGCAGGGAGGCACGTTCCTCAACGACGCCGTGCTGCGCGCGTTCGAGCTGCTGACCGAGCGTGAGGTCACCCGTCCGAACATCGCCGGCCTCATGGGCGCGTACGGCGCGGCCCTGACGGCCCGCATGCACTATCAGGACGTCGCCGACGACGACCATGAGCGCGTCGGCGTGGACGGGCGTTCCGTCGACGTCGCCGACGCGGCCGCCGCCGAGGAGTCCGCCGCGGGCGACACCCCCAACGCCGATGCGCACGAGGGCGAGGTCGTCATCGACGGCGTCCACCACACCGCCAGCTCGATCCTGACGGGCGAGGCGCTCGACCACATGTCGATGACCACCGAACGCGACGTGTGCAAGCTGTGCCAGAACCACTGCAAGCTCACCATCACCACGTTCTCCGACGGCTCCCGCTTCGTCACCGGCAACCGCTGCGAGCGCGGCGGCGACGCGAAGAAGAAGCGCTCCGATCGCCCGAACCTGTACGACTACAAGTACAAGCGCTGCTTCGCGTACCGCCGTCTGACCGACAAGAAGGCCACGCGCGGCGAGATCGGCATCCCGAGGGCGCTGAACATGTACGAGAACTACCCGTTCTGGTTCACGCTCCTGACCTCGCTGGGCTTCAAGGTGATGATCTCCGGCCGTTCCAGCCATGAGCTGTTCGAGACCGGCATCGAGTCGATCGCCTCCGAGAACATCTGCTACCCGGCCAAGCTCGTGCACGGCCACATCAAGTGGCTCCTGAACAAGGGAATCAAGACGATCTTCTACCCGTGCGTGAGCTACGAAGACAACCTCGTGCCCAACACGGACAACCACTACAACTGCCCGGTCGTGGCGAACTACCCGCTCGTCGTCGGCGCGAACATGCCCGAACTGCGCGAGGACGGCGTGCGCTACATGCACCCGTACTTCAACCTCGCCAACCACGAGCTCATGGTCGACCGCATCGTCGAGGAGTTCGCGTGGGCGAACGTCACGCGCGAGGAGGCCGAGACCGCCGTCAAGGCCGCCTATGCCGAGGACAAGGTCTTCAAGCACGACGTGCAGGAGGAGGGCCTCAAGGCCCTCGCCTACATGAAGGAGCACGACTGCCGCGGCATCGTGCTCGCCGGCCGCCCCTACCACATCGACCCGGAGATCAACCACGGCATCCCCGAGACCATCTGCGCGCTCGGCATGGTGGTGCTCTCCGAGGACTCGATCTGCGAACTGCAGCCGGGGGAGAGGCTCAACCTCACCGAGTTCCTCTCGAAGGGCGAGGAGGACCCGAGGAAGAAGAACGCGAACGGCTTCCGCCACGTCGGCGACCGCAAGCTCACCGTCGCGCGCATGCCGCTGCGCGTCACCAACCAGTGGGCCTACCACTCCCGCCTGTACGCGGCGGCCCACTTCGTCGCCTCCTACCCGGGCCTCGAGCTCGTCCAGCTCAACTCGTTCGGCTGCGGACTCGACGCCATCACCACCGACCAGGTCGCCGAGATCCTCGCCGACAAGGCCGACGTGTACACGCTGCTCAAGATCGACGAGGTCTCCAACCTCGGCGCCGCCAAGATCCGCCTGCGCTCGCTCAAGGCCGCCGTCGAGGAGCGCGAGGCCAACAAGGCCCGCGCGGCCCGCGCCGCGTCCGCCGCCGTCGACAAGCATGACCGTCCACTTGTGGACGACAAGGCGATCGCCGCGAACTCCGCCGAGCTTGAGACCCGCCTCAGGGCGCAGGAGAAGGCCGAGGCCGACCTCGCCGCCGCCAAGGCCGCGCTCGCCGAGGCCCAGGCCGCCGTCGACGCGGCCGAGGCCAAGGTCAGGGCCGGCTCCGACGTCGCCCCGGTCGCCGCGCCGAAGTCCACCGGCTTCCGCAGGACCGGCTCCAAGGCGCCGACCCCGGGCCGCCAGATCCTGCTCGACACCACGATGGCCGCCAACCCCAAGCTCACCGAGCGCATGCGCGAGGCGTCCAAGCGCGCCGCGCAGCGCGACATCGAGGCCGCACGCCTCGGGTCTCTCGGCGATGGCACCACCGGCGACGGCAAGACCTCCGCCAAGCCGGCCAAGTCGGGCAGGGGCCACAACAACGCCACCATGTCCCGCTACGCGCACCGTCAGAAGTTCGTCAAGGACATGAAGCGCGACTATACGATCGTCGCCCCGCAGATGAGCCCGATCCACCTGTCGCTGGTCGAGGCGGTCATCCGCTCCGGCGGCTACAAGTTCGACGTCCTCAAGCACGCCTCCCGCTCGGACGTGGAGACCGGCCTCAAGTACGTGAACAACGACGCCTGCTACCCGGCGATCATGGTCATCGGCCAGCTCATCGACGCGATCCTCGAGGGCAAGTACGATCCGGACCACGTCGCGCTCGCCATCACCCAGACCGGCGGCATGTGCCGCGCGACCAACTACTTCGGCCTCATCCGCAAGGCCCTGGTCGACGCCGGCTACCCGCAGATCCCGGTCATCGCGATCTCCACGCAGGGCCTCGAGGACAACCCCGGCTTCAAGGCCACCGTGCCGATGCTCCACCGCGCCGTCAAGGCGCTGATCCTCGGTGACCTGCTGATGAAGTGCCTCTACCGCGTGCGCCCGTACGAGGTGGAGAAGGGCTCGGCGAACAAGCTCTACGAGCAGTGGGACACGATCGTGCGCGAGACCCTCGAGCATCACGGCTTCTCGAGGACCGCCGCGAGGACCCCGTGGCTCAAGAAGGGCTACCTGCCCTACCCGGTCCTCGCCAAGGAGATCGTGAAGTCCTTCGACGCCCTGCCCCTGAAGGACATCCCGCGCAAGGTGCGCGTCGGCGTGGTCGGCGAGATCCTCGTCAAGTACCAGCCCGACGCGAACAACCACGTCGTCGACGTCATCGAATCGCAGGACTGCGAGGCCGTCGTGCCCGGCATCATGGAGTTCATGACGACCCGCCCGTACATCACCGACTGGAACGAGAAGAACCTCGGCATGGGCGGCAACCAGAAGCTCTACGCGCTCATGCGCTGGGGTCTCGACCGCTACAACGCGCCGATCAGGGCCGCCATCGCGACCGCCCACGGCAAGTTCAAGCAGGACGACCCGATGCCCGAGCTCGTCCAGAAGGCCGCCGAGGTCACCTCGATCGGCGTGCAGGCCGGCGAGGGCTGGCTGCTCACGGCCGAGATCCTCGAGCTCATCGAGCAGGGATGCCCGAACGTGGTGTGCGCGCAGCCGTTCGCCTGCCTGCCCAACCATGTGACCGGCCGCGGCATGTTCGGCAAGATCCGGCGCCTGCACCCGGAGGCCAACATCGTCTCCATCGACTACGACCCGGGTGCTTCCGAGGCCAACCAGCTCAACCGCATCAAGCTCATGATCGCCGCCGCGAAGAAGGCCCACAAGGCCAAGTTCGCCGACAAGGGCGAGCCTCAGGGCTTCGTGACCGCCGACTGACGGCGGGCTCCGGTTCCCGATTTTCCGCGTCGCAAAATCGGGAACCGGAACCGCACATGAACGCACACGCCCGGAATCGGACTTCGGTCTGATTCCGGGCTTTTTCATGTTCGATCGAACAGCCCTCCGGTTCCCGATTTCGCAACCCCCGAAATCGGGAACCAGAGGAGACGTCGCGCGCCCGCTATCGGAAAAAGATATAGCCGAATAGCGGGTTCTCGGCGGGCCGTGCGGTACGGCTCGCATACGATACCGGTTATGGTTACTCCCAGAATCAGCTATGCGCATCTGCTCGCCAAGCCGAACCCGAAGCACGTCGAAAGCCTCCTGAAGTTCTTCGAGGCCGGCCGCTCCCAGCGCGGCACCGGCGGATTCGGCGTCGAGATCGAGCACCTTCCCGTGCACAATTCCGACGACACCGCCGTGAGCTACTACGAACCGAACGGCATCGAGACGTTCCTCAAGCGCATCGCGCCCTTCTACGACCACGAGAAGGAGTATTGGGAGAACGGCCATCTGGTGGGACTGTCGCGCAAGGGCGTCGCCGTCTCGCTCGAGCCCGGCGGCCAGATCGAGACCTCGATCGGCATCCTGCACAAGCCCGAGGACCTCATCCAGCTTTACTCCGACTTCCGCCGCGAGGCCGACCCGATCCTCGAGGAGCTCGGCTTCCGCCTCGTCAACTACGGCTACCAGCCCAAGTCGAGCTACGCCGACGTGCCGGTCAACCCCAAGGACCGCTACGACGCGATGACCGACTACCTCGGCCGCGTCGGCCAGTTCGGCCCGTGCATGATGCGCTGCTCCGCCTCCACGCAGGTGAGCATCGACTTCGTCGACGAGAAGGACGCGATCGACAAGATGCGCGTCGGCACCGCCATCGGCCCGATCCTCGCGTGGTTCTTCCGCAACACCCCGTACTTCGAGGGCCGGCTCAACCCGTACCCGCTGCTGCGCCAGCGCATGTGGGACTACCTCGACTTCCAGCGCACGAACGTGATCCCGGGCCTGTACGACCAGCGCTTCGGCTGGGAGGACTACGCCGTCGACGTGCTCTCCACGCCGCTCATGTTCGCCGACCTCACGCACACGCCCGAGGCGGTCGCCTCCGGCGCGAGCAACAAGGAGCTGCACCGTCCGGCGTTCCGCGAGAACGCGGGCGACGTCTACCCGGACCGCGAGCTCAACGCGTACGAGATCAACCACATCATCTCCACGCACTTCAACGACGTGAGGCTCAAGAACTTCATCGAGTTCCGTCACTGGGACTCGCTGCCGATCGAGCGCGCCGAGCGCCTGACCGAGATCATCAATTCGCTGTACTACGTGCCGTCCAACCGCATCCGCCTCGAAAGCTACTTCGACGGACTCACGGAGGAGGACGTGTTCGAGGCCAAGGCCAACATCCAGGCCCACGGCCGCGAATCCAACCCGTACGGCCAGCCGCTCGACTTCTGGCGCGAGTTCCTCGGCCTCGAGGGTCTGCTCGACGACATCCCCGGCGACCCCAAGCACCCTGAGGTCTTCCAGCGCTGATCTCCGGTCCGCCGCGCGACGGTGCGACGACGATGGCCCCGCGACGTCAGGAAGACGTCGCGGGGCCATCGTCGTTGCGGCACGTCCATCAGCGGACCAATTTCATATACACGGCGCGTTCCGGTCTCGCTCCGACATTGTGTGAGTCAGTAAAAATGTCAAATATACTGTTTGATTCTAGTGTGGCAAGTAATATTGCCCAACGTATTTGACGATTTTCTGCCGGAACAACGGCGATCTTCAGACCCTCCCCGCGTCGCAGCGGTGGCGGGTCAGTCGTACCCGGACCGTGCCGTCGGCGGTGTGGCTGCCCCAGATCTCGCAGATCGTGGCGTGCGGCCACTCGTCGGGATTGTCGCGCGCGGCCGTCGCGAACGCCTCGTCGAAGCACGCCGACAGCGACTCGCGTTCGATGACGCGGCCCTCGCCGTAGCCGCCGGCCGGGTGGAACACGGCGAGGGACGCATCGAAGCCGAACGGCCCGTCTCCTGTCCTGTCGGCGGCGTCGCCGGTCGTGGTGGTGTCATCGGTCGTGGTGCCGCCGCCCGCCGTCGCATCGCATCGCGCCGCCTCCGGGTCGAACTGCTGGTAGACATACGCCCGCCCCTCGCGCCGGTCGAGACGGGCGTGAGGATGCCGTGCGCGTCGTAGTAGCGCATCGCCTTTGTGCTGGTGCCGTCCAGCTTGGCGACCTCGCCGATGGTCAGCAGATCGTCGTCGTCCCGCATCATACGCACCTCCTCGCCGCCGGGGCCGTCGTCGATCACCATCGCCGATTGACGTCGCGAATCGCCGCAGGCCCGTCGCCGACCGTTCCGCACCATGCCGGTCCTCGTCCTGCGCGCCCCCCCCCGTGCCTCCGTATGCGCCTTCGCGACACGCGGATTGTTGCATGTGCAACTGTTGTATGCGGGGCGTATTACGATGTCCATCGCACATAACGTTGCATATGCAACAAAACGATGGTCGCATCGGGTGCATCCGACGCGGTCACACAAATGAAGTGGGGGAGTCATGGACAGTCACATCCTCAGCTTCGAACTGAGGGCGCTGGTCAAGGCGATCAACCGCCACCTCGGCGAGACGATGCCCGAATCGGCGCGCATCGCCACCGGCGGCAACGCCCGCATCATCATGTTCCTCGCACGCAACCGCGACGAGGACGTCTACCAGCACACCATCGAACGCAAGTTCTGCATCACCCGTTCGACCGCCTCGCGCGTGCTCGCGCTGATGGAGAAGAAGGGCCTCATCGCCCGCGAATCGGTGGCGCATGACGCGCGGCTCAAGAAGATCGTGCTCACCGCCAAGGCCGACTCCATCGTCGCCACCCTGCAGGCGAACGGCGAGCGGATGGAGCGACGGCTGGTGGAGGGGTTCACCGACGAGGAGCGGGCCGCGCTCATGGACTACGTGCAGCGCATGCGCGCGAACGTGGACGCGGCGCAGCGCGAGTTCGAGGAGCAGTCGGACAGGAACCGGGCCGGGTACGGCATCGGCGCCGCCGATATGACCGAGCCGGTCGGACCGCCCGACGATCCGTCGGGTTCGGGAGAACCGGCCCCGGACGGCACGGACGATGCGGAAGACATGGAAGACAAGAAGGAGGAGAACGAGTGAGCGACATCACGAAGACGAACGTCGACGCCGAGGCCGCCGCGACCGAGGCGGCCATCGAACGGTCCCGCAAGGCCGTCGAACCGGCCAGGCCGAAGCACATCATCCGCACGCTGGCGCGGTCGATGCGCCAGTACAGGAAGGAAAGTCTGCTGGCCCCGCTGTTCGTGACCGTCGAAAGCGTCCTGGAGATCGTCATCCCGACGGTCATGGCCTCGCTCATCGACCGGGGCATCACCGGCGGCAACATGAACGCCATCGTCAGGTTCGGCCTGATCCTGCTGCTGTGCTCGCTGATGTCCCTCGGCTGCGGCTTCCTCGCCGGCAAGTTCTCCGCGATCGCCGCCGCCGGCTTCGCGAAGAACCTGCGCCGCGACCAGTTCGAGAAGGTGCAGGGCTTCAGCTTCACCAACATCGACCGCTTCTCCACCGGCTCGATCATCACGCGCCTGACCACGGACGTGACGAACCTGCAGATGGCGTACGGCATGATGATCCGCATGGGCGTGCGCGCCCCGATCATGGTCGTCGTCGCCTGGATCTTCTCGTTCCGCATCTCGCCGTCGATCTCGCTGGTGTTCCTCGCCTGCGTGCCGATCCTCGCGATCGGCCTGTGCGGGCTCGCGGTGCTGGTCCACCCGGTGTTCGAGCGCGTGTTCCACACGTACGACGCCCTGAACAACGTGGTCGACGAGAACCTGCAGGGCATCCGCGTCGTCAAGTCCTACAACCGCGAGGACTTCGAGATCTCCAAGTTCGACCGCATCTCCAAGCGCATCTTCCGGGACTTCACGCTCGCCGAGCGCATCATGAGCTTCAACAGCCCGATCATGATGATCTGCATCTACGGATCGATGATCATGATCTCGTGGATGGGCGCCCAGCAGATCGTCGCCTCCGGCAACAACGCCGCGCTGGGCCTGACGACCGGCGACCTGACCGCCCTGGTCACCTACGCGATGCAGATCCTCATGTCCATGATGATGCTCTCGATGATCTTCGTCATGGTCATCATCTCCCAGGCCTCCGCCGAGCGCATCTGCCAGGTGTTGCAGGAGGAGAGCACCGTCACCGATCCGGCCGACCCGGTCCGCGAGGTCGCCGACGGCTCCATCGAGTTCGACCACGTCACATTCCGCTACTCCGACAACTCCGAGAAGCCGGTCCTCGACGACATCGACCTGACCATCCCGTCCGGCATGACCGTCGGCATCGTCGGTGGCACCGGCTCGGCCAAGTCGAGCCTCGTCCAGCTGGTCCCGCGCCTGTACGACGTGACCTCCGGGTCCCTCAAGGTCGGCGGCCGCGACGTGCGCGACTACGACCTCGAGGTCCTACGCGACCAGGTCGCGATGGTCCTGCAGAAGAACGTCCTGTTCTCCGGCACCATCGCCGAGAACCTGCGCTGGGGCAACCCCGACGCCACCGACGAGGAGATCCGCCACGCCTGCAAGCTCGCGCAGGCCGACGGCTTCATCCAGGAGTTCCCCGACAAGTACGACACGTACATCGAGCAGGGCGGCACCAACGTCTCCGGCGGCCAGCGCCAGCGCCTGTGCATCGCCCGTGCGCTCCTGAAGAAGCCGAAGATCCTCATCCTCGACGACTCCACGTCGGCCGTCGACACGAAGACCGACAAGCTGATCCGCGAGGCGTTCCACCACGAGATCCCCGACACCACGAAGATCATCATCGCCCAGCGCGTCGCCTCCGTCGAGGAGTCCGACATGATCCTCGTCATGGACAACGGCCGCATCATGGCCCGCGGCACGCACGCCGAGCTGCTGGAGACCTGCGACGAATACCGGTCCATCTACGAGTCGCAGACCAAGAACCAGGCGCAGCCCGAGCAGGAAGGAGAGACCCGATGAGCGACAAGCAGAACAAGCCCGGCCAGCCCGGCCGCCCCGCCATGGCCCGGCCCGCGCCCGGCACCACCAAGCGCATCTTCGGCTACATCATGCACTACCGGTGGCGCGTCGTCGCCATCGTCGTGTGCATCCTCGTCGGCGCCGCCGCGCAGGCCGGCTCCGCGCTGTTCCTCCAGTCCCTGATCGACACGTACATCCTGCCGATGGTCGGCGAGACGAACCCCGACTGGGGTCCGCTCCTGAGGGCCATCACCCTGATGGGCTGCCTGTACGTGGCCGGCATCGTCTCGAGCTGGCTGTGGCAGTGGCTCATCGTCACCGTCGAGCAGGGCACGCTCAAGAGGATCCGCGACGACATGTTCGCCCACCAGCAGCGCCTGCCGATCCGCTACTTCGACACCAACGAGCACGGCGACATCATGAGCCGATACACCAACGACACCGACACCCTGCGCCAGGCCATCAGCCAGTCCTTCCCGCAGATGTTCGCCTCGATGATCTCCGCCATCGCGGCCGTGATCTCGATGCTGTGGCTCTCCGTGCCGCTCACCGCGTTCGTGCTCCTGTTCACCGTGCTCCTGTTCTTCGTCATCAAGAAGATCGTCGGACGCGCCGGCCGCTACTTCGTCAAGCAGCAGCACTGGCTCGGCGACGTCAACGCGTTCGTCGAGGAGTCCGTCAACGGTCAGAAGGTCATCAAGGTCTTCAACCACGAGGACGCCACCCAGAGGACCTTCGACGAGAAGAACGAGGAGCTGTTCGCCGCGTCCGCCGAGGCCAACACCTGGGGCAACGTCACCATGCCGGTCGTCGGCAACATGGGCTACATGCTCTACATCCTGCTCGCCATCATCGGCGGCGCGATGGCGCTCGCCGGTGTCGGCAACTTCGGCCTGTCCGGCGCGGGCCCGCTCACCCTCGGCACCCTGATCTCGCTGCTGACCCTGTCGCGCTCGTACATCAACCCGCTCGGCCAGGTCTCCATGCAGCTCAACATGGTGATGATGGCGCTCGCCGGCGCCTCCCGCATCTTCGCGCTGATGGACGAGCCGGTCGAGTCGGACGGCGGCACCGTCACCCTCGTCAACGTCGAGCTCGGCGAGGACGTCGTGACGATGCGCGAGGTCGACCACGAGACCGGCCACTGGGCGTGGAAGCGCGAGGCCGGCGACGACGGCACCCGGTCCCTCAAGGCCGCGGAGAAGCTGCACGGCGCCGCCCGCGAGGTCGCGCTCAAGGCCAAGGAGCAGGCCGTCACCTCGCCCGACGGGCGTCTGACGTTGCTGCGCGGCGACGTGCGCTTCACCAACGTGACGTTCGGCTACGATCCGGCCAAGCCGGTCCTGCACGACATCACGTGGTTCGCCAAGCCGGGGCAGAAGATGGCCCTGGTCGGCGCTACCGGCGCCGGCAAGACCACCGTCACGAACCTCATCAACCGGTTCTACGACATCCAGGAGGGGCAGATCCTCTACGACGGCATTGACGTGAAGAACATCGCCAAGCCGGACCTGCGCCGCTCCCTGGGCATCGTGCTGCAGGACGTGAACCTGTTCACCGGCACCGTGATGGACAACATCCGCTACGGCCGGCTCGACGCCACCGACGAGGAGTGCGTTGCCGCGGCCAAGCTGGTGAACGCCGATGGCTTCATCCGCATGCTGCCGCAGGGCTACCAGACGGTGCTCGAGGGCGACGGCTCCGGCCTGTCGCAGGGCCAGCGCCAGTTGATCTCGATCGCGCGCGCCGCCGTCGCCGACTCCCCGGCGCTGATCCTCGACGAGGCCACCTCGTCGATCGACACGCGCACCGAGGAGGTCGTGCAGGCCGGCATGGACGCGCTGATGAAGGGCCGCACGGTGTTCGTCATCGCCCACCGTCTGTCCACCGTGCGCAACTCCGACGTGATCATGGTCCTCGATCACGGCCGCATCATCGAACGCGGCAACCACGAGGAGCTCATCGCCCTCAAGGGCGAGTACTACCAGCTCTACACCGGCGCGGTGGAGCTGGAGTAGCCCCGACCCCACGGGGAACGTGCCTCGGCGTACGTTCCCCGTGGCTCATCCCTACTTGTTCTCGTCCGGATCCGGGGAATCGGAGTCCCCGGATCCGTCACCCTCCTCGCCGAGGAGCTTGGAGAGCTCGGCGTCCCAGTCGGTGCCGGTGGAGCCGTCGTCGGCCTTGGCGTCGCCGCCGGCCGTTCCGGTGTTGTCGCCCGTCGCCGGGGCGGTGGGGGAGACCGGCGTGTTCCCGCCGGCGCCGGTTCCGCCATTGGCCAGGACCGGCAGCAGGTCCGGGTGGGCCCACTTCGCGTCACGGCCCTCGACGCCCTCGGCCGACGTGATCATCTCCCACAGGGCCGCGGCCTCGCGCATGCGCTTGGGGCGCAGCTCCAGACCGAGCAGGCTCTCGAAGGTGCGCTCGGCCGGACCGCCGGTCGCGCGTTCGCGGCGCATCATCTCGCGCAGCTGTTCGATGTGCGGCAGATGCGCCATGCCGGCGCGCCACACCACGCAGTCGACCCAGCCCTCGACCATCGCGAGCAGCGATTCGAGCGAGGCCATCGCCTCCTTCTGCTCGGGCGTGTCCGGGATGCCGACCTTGGTGAGGTTGACCGCGGAGGAGATCGAATCGGGATCGAGCGCGCCGGCGTCGCGCAGCTGCTCCTCCATCGCGTCCAGATCGATGGAGATGCCGCGCGCGTACTTGCCGATCAGCGCCTCGAAGCGCGGCATCAGCCACGGCACGGCGGAGTAGAGGCGCGCGTGCGCCACTTCGCGCAGCGCGAGGAAGGCCATGACCTCGTCCTTCGGGATCGGGTCCGGGCGCACGATCTCGTCGAACAGCGCCTCGGTGTCCGGGTCGGAGGCGGGATGGTGCGGCGCATCGTCGGTGCCGTCGGCGGAACCGGCCGCGTTGGCCGCCGCCGACGTGAAGCCGATCGGATTGCCCGTCGCCGACGACGTGCCGGCGGCGTCCGCGTCGTCGGGCGTCTCGCCGTTGAGCTGCTTCGCGTACTCCTCGACGTTCTGCGCCACCAGCGCGCCCGCCGGCGTGGACAGCAGCGCGATGCCCTGATCGAAGCCGCCGTGCACCTCGCGGCTGAGCGTGCCGGCCGCGTTGCCCAGCTGCATCGCGAACGACGTGTTGCCGAGGAGCTTGACCAGCTGCTTCGGATCCTTCATGCCGTCCGGGATCGGGATCGGCACGGGGCCGGCGAACATGCCCGCGATCTCGCCGTTGAACGCGTCGCCCAGACGCTCGGAGATCACGGAGGCCAGCGCGTCGCCCATCGAGGCGGCCACGGGCGCGGCGAACTTCGCCCACGCCTCGAGCGTGTCCTCCACCCAGCCGGCGCGGGTCAGCGCGCGCGGCTCGCCGGGCGCCGGATCGAACTCGCAGGCGGTGTCGAGCCACAGGTTCGCCTCGCTCATCGCGCGGCGCACCTCGGCGCCCTCGGCCGCGGAGACCGACGTGCGCGAGCCGTTCGCGTTCGCCTGCTGCAGCGCCAGCGACTTGGCGAGCTTGACGTTGATCGGCCCCTCCTCGACCACGTGCTGCATGTCGCCCATCGTGTTGAGGCCGCCGGCCGTGAACGCGGCCATCATCTGCTGCACCTCGGCCGGGTTCGGCAGGGTGCTGGGATCCTGGCTCATCAGCTGCTCACGGATCGAATCGGGCAGCTGGGAGATCTGCTGCCATGCCATCTCGCCCTGGACCGGGCCGAAGCACTTGATCAGCCACTCGTGAATTGCGTTCTCGTCCATAATCGGAACCTCTTGGTCGTTCGCGGTCTTTTCCTGCCATTCTAGGGGTGCCCGGGCATGTTTCGCGCAAAGCAAGCGCTGGTATCATGCGCGGTATGTCGTTCCTGAGCCACCTCGCCGACGCCCTGCGCGCCGTCCCGTCCGTGCCGACCCGCGTCGGCCGTTATCTGTCCGCCCGCTCGCCGCGCTATCTCGCCGGTCTGCTCGCCGTCGTACTGGGCGTGCTCGTGCTGTGCCTGCCGAGCGCGTACTCGGTCGAATGGCCCGGACCGACCCGCGACGTGCTCGGCACCGTCGAATCCGACGGCAAGGCCGTCATCCAGGTCTCCGGCGCGAAGACCCACAAGGACTCCGGCAGACTGCTGCTCGTCACCGTCTCCGCCAACGGCGTGCCCGGCTATCCGGTGACCAACGCCGAGGTCGTCTTCGGCTGGCTCGCACCGGACCGCGTCGTCATGCCGCGCGAGGCCGTCGTGCCCGTCGGACAGACGACGAAGCAGTACAAGGAGAAGACGAGCAGGGAGATGTCCGGCTCGCAGTCGCACGCCGTGACCGCGGCGAAGCGCTTCCTCAAGGCCAGGGGCGTCGACGTGTCCGGGCTGAAAGTGTCGATGCACGTCGACGACATCGGCGGCCCGTCGGCCGGCATGATGTACACGCTGGGGCTCATCGACAAGCTCACGCCCGAGGACGAGACCGGCGGCGCGACGATCGCCGGCACCGGCACGATCGACGCCAAGGGCAAGGTCGGCGCGATCGGCGGCATCAGGCTCAAGATGATCGGCGCGAAACGCGACGGCGCGACCTGGTTCCTCGCCCCGAAGTCCAACTGCGACGAGGTCGTCGGCCATGTGCCCTCCGGTCTGCGCGACGTCAGCGTCTCGACCCTCGACGAGGCGTACGCCGCCCTCGTCGCGATCGGACGGGGCAAGGGGGAGACGCTGCCGCACTGCACCGTCAAATAGCGTCGGCGCGTCCAAATTCATCGCGTGTTAACGCGTCAGTTCGCAACGTATTGCTATTCTTAGGTCCCGTGAATCAAACCGCATCACAGAACGCAGAGGAATTTGGCTTCAAGCCCGGAGACATCGTGCAGGAATGGCTGTGGGATGACGACGTGGACGATTCGATTCGAGAGAAGATCGAGGATCTCACCGGGCAGGATCTCGTCGACGAGGACTACGATTCCGCCGTCGACGGCGTCATTCTGTGGTGGCGCGACGGCGACGACGAGGACGAGCTGTCCGACACCATCGTCGACGCGGTCGCCGTGCTCGGCAACGACGGACCGCTGTGGGTCCTGACCCCGAAGCCCGGCCGCCCCGGCGCCGCCAGCTCCTCCACCGTCCAGAACGCCGCCAAGACCGCCGGCATGAACGCCGCCACCCCGCTGACCGTCAGCCCCGACTGGAACGGCATCCGTCTGCGCGCCTTCGGCAAGGGACGCTGACACCCCGACTTCGACGAAAGGCTTGGAACCACGAGGGTTCCAAGCCTTTTCGATTGTGGGCGATGAGGGATTCGAACCCCCGACATCCACCGTGTAAAGGTGGCGCTCTAACCAACTGAGCTAATCGCCCGCAGATGCCCACTGTAGCGTGACCCGGGCGACAATCGCGCGTCCCGGTGGGGCCCGGGCCCTCGATCGGACGCGAACGGACCGCGAAACGGCGACCGGGTGGTGAAAAGGCCGTGACATTTCCCCGTTCCGTGGGCCGGGATGCGTGATTGCGTCGCATCGGTCACGTAATGTGGCACACAGTACCGTTTGTTCCACTAGGAGGTTGAAAGCCCATGGCGCAGCAATCCGAAGCCGGGATCCCCAGGGCAGGCAAGCGCAAGTGGGGGTACGACCCCGCCCAGGTGGATGCGTTTCTGGAGCGTGCGCACGCGCTGTACGAAAGCGACGGGGCGCAGCTGACCCAGCGGGACATCCAGGACACGTCCTTCGATCTGGCCCGCGGCGGATACGTGATCGCGCAGGTCGACGCGGCCCTCGCCCGCCTCGAGCGCGCGGTGGTCGACAAGCAGACCCAGTGGGAGATCTCCCAGCAGGGACGCGTGGCATGGAAGGCCCGCACCGAGGAGCTGTACCGTGAGATCTCCGGTCATGCGGAGCGCGCCGAGCGCGAGCGCTTCTCGCCTGCCAGGGTCCATGCGCCCGCCTACGACCGCAAGCAGGTCGACCGCCTGACCGACCAGATCGTCGACAAGTGCGCGGCCGAACTCGGCGTGGACGGCGCGGACGCGGCCGACGCGGCCAAGCTCGGCAGGATCACCTCCGAGTACGTGGCGAACGCCGTGTTCACCCAGCGCAAGGGCAAGAAGGGCTACGACGAGCGTCAGGTCGACTACTTCCTCAACACCTGCGTGGAGCTGCTGAGCCGCATCGAATCGTTCGACCGCATCGCCGACTACATCACCGCCGACGGCGACGCCGACGGTTCCGCCTCCTCGCTCGATTCGAAGCCGCGCGCCGTAGCCCCGGCCCCTGCCGCGGTGTCCGCCGCGGCATCGGCGACCGCCTCCGCCGCCGCGCCGCAGGCGCCCGCCGGCGGCGTCGCCCCGCTGTTCTCCGCGGATCGCTTCCGCCGCCCCGCCGCCGAGACCGATGATGCTCCGCAGAGCTACGCCCCGGCCGCCAAGAGCGCCCGGAACGACAGCTTCGACGCGCTGAGCCAGGCCGAACAGGACCTGTTCGCCGCCGCCTCCAAGAACGCGTCCGCGCCCGTGACGGCCGTGACCCCCGTCGAGCCCGTGACGGTCAGGCCGGTCGCCCCGGCCCCGGCTCCGGCCGTGGCGCCGTCCGCCGCCCCGTCGGCTCCGGTCCCGGTCCAGACATCCGTGCCGTCCTACACGCCGACGGCCCCGTCCTATGCGTCCGCGGCTCCGTCCGTTCCCGCCGCGGCCCCGATCGCGCCGGCCGCTTCGACGCCGTCCGCCCCGGCCGTCGCCGCGCCCGCGATCCCGGCTCCGGTGCTCCCGACCCCGACCCCGACGCCGTCTCCGGTCGCATCGTCCGCGCCGGCCCCCACGGCCCCGCCGTCGTTCGCCCCGCCGGTCGTCCATGTGCCGGCACCGGCCGTCGCCGCGACCCCGACCGCCGCTTCGTCGTCCCCGACCACGCCCGAGAGCGATCCGGACGTCAAGTACACGACCTCGTCGCTGGCCGCGCTCGCGCAGATGGCCGAGGCGTCGCAGGAGTTCCCCAAGGTGAACGGCACCACGTCCTTCACCCCGCACATGCCGAGCCTCGACGTGCCCAACACGTTCACCTCGATGCCGCCCGTCACGGCCTCCGCACCGGCTCCCCAGACCTCGTCCGTCTCCCCGGCCCCGACTCCGGCCCCGGCGGCCGAGCCGGCCCGGACGGCCGACGAGCCGATCCCGTCCTTCGCCCCGGCGGCCAAGCCGGTGCGTCGGTCGGCGGCGCACGCCGCCGCCAACCCCTTCTCGCTGCTGTCCACCGACAACAACGATCTCGATATTCCCGACCTGTCGTTCCCGTCCATCGGCGGTGACGACGAAAAGAAGGAACAGTGATCCACAGCAACACCGTCGTCATCCTCGGGTCCACCGGCTCGATCGGCACCCAGGGGCTTGACGTCATCTCCAGACATCCCGACCGCTTCACCGTCGTGGGCCTCGCCGCGGGCGGCGCGCACATCGATCTGCTCGCACGGCAGGCCGCGCGTTTCCGCGTGCCGCAGGTCGCGATCTACGACGCGTCCAAGGCGGGGGAGCTGCGCGACGCGCTCGACCGCGCCGGCGCCCCCTACACGCAGATCCAAGCGGGCCGTGACGCCGTCGTCGCGATGGCCGGTTCCGGCGCGGCCGTCGTCCTCAACGGCATCACCGGCTCGATCGGACTCGAGCCGTCGATCGCGGCGCTCAAGGCCGGCTCCCAGCTGGCCCTGGCCAACAAGGAGTCCGTCGTCGCTGGCGGCCACCTCCTGTTCGGCGCCCGCGTGCGCGAGGACCAGATCAACCCGGTCGACTCCGAGCACTCCGCGATCTGGCAGTCGCTGCGCTCCGGCACCCACGCCGAGGTCGCGCGCCTGATCGTGACGGCCTCCGGCGGCCCGTTCCGTGGCTGGAAGCGCGAGCAGATGACCGACATCACGCCCGAGCAGGCCCTGAACCACCCCACGTGGAACATGGGTCCGGTTGTCACCATCAACTCGTCCACCCTGATGAACAAGGGTCTCGAGGTCATCGAGGCGAGCCGCCTGTTCGACGTGCCGCCCGAGCGCATCGACGTGACCGTCCACCCGCAGTCCATCGTCCACTCGATGGTCGAATTCGTCGACGGCGCCACCATCGCGCAGGCCTCGCCGCCGGACATGCGTCTGCCCATCGCGCTGGGCCTGTCCGCGCCGGACCGCATGGACAATGTGGCCGCCGCGTGCGACTGGACCAAGGCCGCCTCGTGGACCTTCGAACCGCTCGACGACGAGGCGTTCCCCGCCGTCTCCCTCGCGCGCCACTGCCTGGCCGCCTCGGAGAAGCACACGGCCGTCCTCAACGCCGCCAACGAGCAGGCCGTGCACGCCTTCCTCGAGCATCGTCTGCCGTACCTCGGCATCGTGGACACGGTCAAGGCCGTGCTCGACGAGATGGACGCCGAGCTGCGCGGCGATCCGCTGTTCCGCGACGTGGAGGAAATGGAACAGCTCGAGCTCGAGGCCCGTCGCCGCGCCGACGACCTGATAGACAAGCAGTGATGAATACGTTGAACACCGAAACACCCGTTGCCAAGCCGTTCCGCCGCACCGGCGACCCGGTCGAGCTGACCAGCGAATCGCCGTTGCACCCGCGCCGCAAGTCCCGCCGCATCATGGTGGGCCCCGTGCCGGTCGGCGGCGGCGCGCCCATCTCCGTGCAGTCGATGACCAACACGCTCACCGCGGACGTGCCCGCCACGCTCCAGCAGATCGCCGAGCTGACCGCGGCCGGCTGCGACATCGTACGCGTGGCCGTGCCGAGCCAGGACGACGCCGACGCGCTGCCGGAGATCTGCCGCAAGTCGCCGATCCCGGTCATCGCCGACATCCACTTCCAGTCGAAGTACGTGTTCCAGGCCATCGACGCCGGATGCGCCGCCGTGCGCGTCAACCCCGGCAACATCCGCAAGTTCGATCAGGTCGGCCCGGACATCTGCAAGGCCGCGACCGACGCGGGCATCTCCCTGCGCATCGGCGTCAACGCCGGTTCGCTCGACAAGGATCTGTACGCCAGGTACGGCGGCCCGACCCCCGAGGCGCTCGTCGCCTCCGCGCTCAAGGAAGCGCACATGTTCGAGGACGTCGGCTTCCACGACTTCAAGATCTCCGTCAAGCACCACGACGTGATCACGATGGTCCAGACCTACCGTCTGCTCGCCTCGAAGGGCGACTGGCCGCTGCACCTCGGGGTCACCGAGGCGGGCCCGCAGTGGCAGGGCACCATCAAGTCGTGCCTCGCGTTCGGCGCGCTGCTGGCCGAGGGCATCGGCGACACGATCCGCGTGTCCCTCTCCGCGCCTCCCGTCGAGGAGGTCAAGGTCGGCTGCAAGCTGCTCGAATACATGGGTCTGCGCCCGCGCAAGTTCGACATCATCTCCTGCCCGAGCTGCGGCCGCGCGCAGGTGGACGTGATCCAGCTCGCCTCCGCCGTCACCGAGGGCCTGAAGAACATCACCGCGCCGATCCGCGTGGCCGTCATGGGCTGCATCGTCAACGGCCCGGGCGAGGCCCGCGAGGCCGACCTCGGCGTCGCCTCCGGCAACGGCAAGGGCCAGATCTTCATCAAGGGCAAGGTCATCAAGACCGTGCCCGAGGACCAGATCGTCGACACGCTGCTCGAGATCGCCAACGACATGGCCGCGAAGATGGAGGCCGAGGGCAAGGTGCCCGAGGGCGCCACCGGCCCGGTCGTCGTCCCCATCCAGCACCCGGGCCGCTGAACGGCGGTCCGTCGACGGGGCGATCGGACGCATGCGGGAGATGACGCGGATGAGGCAGACCGGGGCCGGGGGAGCCGTCGCGCCCAAGCGGGATGGACGGTCCGGCGAGGGCGGGGCATGGACCTTTACCCGGCGTCTGACGGTCAGTCTGCCCATCTTCATCATCCTCATGGGTCTGCTCGTCGCCGTCTCCAACCTCACCACCGTCCCGTGGGACAACGACCCCACGGGACAGACCATCGCCACCCTCACCGACGATACGGCCGTCACGTTCGACACGGCCTCCGGCGCCCGCGCGCTCGATGAGGCCGGCACATACCGCGTCGAGGAGCGGGCGGTCGAACTCACCGTCCGGCGCGACGGCACGCAGGTCGGCTCCCCGCGCGAGGTCGCGGTCGACGCCGACGCGGATTCCACATGGCGGGGCAGCGGATCGGGCGCCGACCAGACCCAGACCATCACCGTGCTCATCCGCGCCCCGATCGGCGCGTCCGGCGCGCGCCCCGGCGTGGTCTTCATGCACGGCGCCGGATTCGGCACCGCGTACAACTCGTTCGGCGACGTGGCCGCCACGCTCGCCTCCGCCGGATTCGTCACCGCCGTCATCGACAAGCCGGTGTGGTCCACCTCCGACATCACCCGCGACTATCCGGCCTCCGCACGCGTATACGACGCCGCGATCGACCTGCTGCGCGGCCTCGACGACGTGGACGCGGCCAAGGTCGGCATCTACGCGACCAGCGAATCGACGTGGATCTCCCAGTACCTGCTCGCCGACGACCCACAGGTCGCCTTCCAGATCCTCCTGAGCCCGATGGTGTTCCCGCCGCGCCAGTCGCTCGGCTTCTTCATCTCGCAGGACTTCGCGCTCGTCGGCGCCAACGACGGCTACCAATCGATCGTGCGCCGCGTCTTCAACGCCGACACCGCACTGTTCGGCATGACCAACTTCGATCTCGACCTGCCCGAATCGAGTGCCTACTCGATCCCCACGCTCGTCGCCTACGGATCCAAGGACGTGATGACCGCGCAGGTCGAGGGCGTCAAACGCATCCTCGTCGAGGCGCACCGGGCCGGCAACTGGGACGTGACCGTGCGCAGCTACCCGGTCGCCAACCACGTGCTGCGGCTCGGCGACGAGGCCGAGACCGGCACGAAGTTCGCTGACCAGTACGTCGACGACCTGACCTCCTGGGCGGCCGGCACGGTCGCCGGGCTGAAACAGACCAGCGAACGCGTGGCCGGCGACGTCATCTACCAGTCGATCGCCGTGCCCGACGATCTTCAGGCCCGGCGCGCGCTGACCGTCTACGGCGCCATTCTGCACGCGGGCACCGTCCTGCTCCTGCTCGCCACCGCCGTCGCGTGGCTGGCGGCGCTGGCGCGGCGGATCCGGTTCCGTCTGCGCCGTGCCAACCGCGGCGTGCGCTACCCCGGGCTCGGCTTCCGGCACGGGTTCGGCAACGCGCTCGTCACCCTCGCGGTCACCACGATGGCGACGCTCCTGCTGTTCTGCTCCGGACTCGGCCAGGTCATCATGGGCGTGGTCCGGCTCGCCTGGGGCGCCGCGCCCGACGAGGAGCCGGGCGTCATGTGGTGGAGCTGGCCCGTCATCCAGATCGTGTGCACGCTGGTCGTGTGGGCGTGGTCGCGCGTGTTCGCCCGGCTCATCGAGGTCGCCGTCGAGCGTGGCATCCTCGCATGGCCGCCGCGCGAGGGGTCGATCCGTGGCGTGGTGACCGGCGCCGAACCGGTGCTCGCCTCCACGCGCTTCGGGCGCGTCCTGTTCTGGCTCACCGCCGCCGCGATGCTCCACGTCCTGTTCCTCTTCGCCTTCTGGGGCCTGTTCATCTACTAGATCGACCCATCTACCGAGCCGTCATCCACGTGTTGCCACCTGAGTTGCACCCGAGTTGCCATCCGCCCGGCCTGGTCCCGCCAACCCCCCGCTCTCTTGGCGTCCGTTCCTATAGAATCCGACGAAATGCGGCCCGCTCGTAAACGAAACATGTCCGATCCTATAGGAACGGACGGAAATCGGCCCGTACGGACGTGGAATACGTCCGATTCTATAGAATCGGACGCGGAACTGCGCGGGGCGGGCGGCCGTAGTATGGTGCCATGCCCCTGTACAGAGACGAAGGCGTGGTGCTGCGCACCGTCAAGCTCGGCGAGGCCGACCGCATCATCACCCTCTTGACCAAATCCCACGGCAAGGTGCGCGCCGTCGCCAAGGGCGTGCGACGTACCAAATCTCGCTTCGGCGCCCGACTCGAACCGTTCATGCGCGCCGACCTGCTCATCGCGCAGGGTCATTCGCTCGACGTCGTCTCGCAGGCCGAGTCGATCGCTGCGTACGCCGGCCCGATCACCGCCGACTACGACGCGTACACGGCCGCGAACGTCATCGTCGAGACCGCCGACAAGCTCGTCACCGCCGAGAACGAGCGGGCCGCCGCGCAGTACCGGCTCCTCATCGGGGCGTTGAACGCGCTCGCCCGGCATGCGCACGCGAGCGCCCACATCTCGTCGTCGTACGTGATGCGCGCACTCGCGATCGCCGGCTGGGAGCCGCGGCTGTTCAGCTGCGTGGTGTGCGGGGAGCGGCCCGCGATGGACGGCGCCGGCGTGGACGCGGAGAGCGCCGGTGACGCCGCCGGCGGCATCGGGAGCGGTGTCCCCGCGGGACCGGGACCGGTGCCGGGAACGGGAACGAACGGCTTCGCGTCCGGCATGTACCTGTCGATGCCGGGCGGCGGCCTCATGTGCGGCAGGGACCACACGCCGGACGCACGTCGGCTCCCCCCGGCGGCGCTCACGCAGCTGCGTGCGCTCGTCGAAGGCGACTGGACGACGCTCGACGGCACGGGCCTCCTGCCCGAAACCGAACATCTGGTGGAGGATTGGGCCGAGTACTACCTCGAGCGGCCGCTACGTTCGATGCGACTGCTAGATTGACAATCATGGCTTTCGAAAACGTCGACTACACTTCGCTGGACATCCCCGCCGCCCCCTTCTCCGATCCGTCGCGCATCCCCGACTTCCCCAAGGGCAAGGTGCCGCGCCATGTCGGCGTCATCATGGACGGCAACGGCCGCTGGGCCAAGCAGCGCGGCATGATCCGCACCAACGGCCATCAGGCCGCCGAACCGGTCGTCTTCGACACCATCGCCGGTGCGATCGAGGCCGGCGTGCGCTACCTGAGCCTGTACACGTTCTCCACCGAGAACTGGAAGCGCAGCCCCCAGGAGGTGCGCTTCCTCATGGGCTTCTCGCGTGAGATCATCCACCGCCGCGTCGCGCAGATGGACGAGTGGGGCGTGCGCGTGCGCTGGTCCGGCCGACGCCCGAAGCTGTGGAAGTCGGTCATCGACGAGCTCGAGGTCGCGATGGAACGCACCAAGAACAACAAGGTCATCGACGTGGTGTTCTGCATCAACTACGGCGGCCGCGCCGAGATCGCCGACGCCTGCGCCGCCATCGCGAAGGAGGTGCGTGACGGGAAGATCTCCGGTGACCGCGTCACCGAGAAGATGATCGCCGATCACCTCTACAACCCGGACATCCCCGACTGCGACCTCGTGATTCGCACCTCCGGCGAGCAGCGCACCTCCAACTTCCTGCCGTGGGAGGCCGCCTACGCCGAGCTCGACTTCGTGCCCGAGCTGTTCCCCGACTGCGGCCGCGAGGTCCTGTGGCGTTCCATCGACCACTACATCCACCGCGACCGTCGCTTCGGCGGCGTGAAGAAGTAGCTCGGCGAGGCCGCGATCGCCGGTGCCGTCGAACCGATCGTCGAAAACGGCATGGCCAACGGCGGTCGCATCCGTTTCCCGTGGTCGTGCTCATTTCCTAGGCAGGTTTTTCACTTCCTAGGCAGGTCACCGGCAGCATATGACGGACGGGGCGTTGGAATCCTCGGATTGCCAGCACTCCGTTTCCCGTATGTCGTCAGTGACCTGCCTAGGAAGTGAAAAACCTGCCTAGGAAATGCAGGACATGGTCAGGCGATGTCGCATAACGCCGTCAGACGGTCGGTGAACCCCCTGACGAACCGCGGCGCGTCGACGCCGAGCGCGACGTGCGCGCGCGGGGCGTCGGGCGTGACGAGACCCACCGGGTCCCCGGTCGTGCGTCCGCGCACGCCGGTGAAGTCGCCGGTCGCGGTCTCGGCGCGCATCGCGACATCGAGGCACGTGACCAGCGACGGGTCGAGGGCGACCGCTGCCGCCAGCGGGTCGTGCAGCGGCATGCCGCCGGCGAAGATCGCCGGATCCGCCTCGAGGTTCGCGGCGATCGAGAATTCGGTGATTCCTGCGAGGAAGCGGCCCGCCTCCGTGTCGGTCGCGCGCCACCGTTCGGCGGCGGAGCGCGGCAGCAAACATTGATGCGTCACATCGAGGCCGACCATCGTCACGTCCGCGCCGGAGTGGAACACGCGGTCAGCGGCCTCGGGATCCTGGATGACGTTCGTCTCGGCCACCGCGTCCCAGCAGTTGCCCGGCTGGGTGAACGTGCCACCCATCATCACGAGCCGCAGGCGCGGCGCGATGTCCGGCGCGCGCGTGATCGCCGCGTCCACGTCCGTGAGCGGCCCGGTCGCGAGCACCGTCACGTCGCGGCCATGCGCGCGCACCTCGTCGACGAGGAAGTCAATGCCGTCGCGGGATGATCGCGGTTGCATGGCGGCGTCGGGGAACGGCCGTCCGGAGTTCTCAAGACTCGGGGGAAGCCGTCGTGCGCGGGACGCCGACGATCCCCGCGGGGTCGGGTCTCCGATCGGAACCGCGGGATTCGCATGGGGGTCGTCCGTGCGGTATCCGCCGACGGAGACGATGGGGATTCGCCCGCAGCCGTCCGGTGCATTCGTCGGGTTCGCGATGGACGCGTTCCCGCCGGCGGTTTCGGACGTGTCCGCCGCCGTCTCGTGACGGCCGCGTTCGTGCGCGTTGGCCGTCGTTCCGCCGACCGTCGATTCGAGCCGGCCGCGCAGGCCGCCCAACCCGTCGACGCCGTGGAACTGCGCGCAGCCGGCGTCCGGGATGAACGTGTCCGCCCACGAGGGGTGCGTGGAGGAGCGGAACACAGGGATGTCGCCGCGTCCGAACAGGTCGAGCACGAGGCGAGTGTTCGCATACGCGGTGTCCGCGTCCACGTTGCCGTATCCGGCGAGCACGCCGGCGAGCTCGCATTCGCGTGGCGAGGCGAGCAGGTACGCGAGCGCCATCGCGTCGTCGACGCCGGTGTCCACGCACGCGATGACGCGGACGAGGGAGTGTGCGTTCATGTGAGGTCTCCTATTGATGGTGGAGGGGCGGTCGGTGTCCGTGGTCTCGGATGGCGGCATGCCATCGGTCGACGGGGAGCGGCGGGGCGGGGATGGTGATCATGGGCATCCGCGGCGTGGGAGTGGGAGGGTGTCTCCCGCGCATAAGAAACCGCACCTCCGATCGTCGGGCCGAGGCGGTTCGGATCTCGACGATCGGAGGTGCGGTGCACGACGATGATGGTCTTCCCGCCGGGCGGGGGACCATCGTTGCTACTTGCCGAGGAACTCGTTGGTGGCGAAGTCCTTGGTGTTCGGGGCCTCGTGGATCACGTTGTCGTGGGAGTCGGTGTAGGCGTCCTCCTGGGCCAGGAAGTCGAAGTACTTCTGCGGCTCGACGAAGTCGTTGGTGCCGAGCACGAACGAGCCGTCCTTGATCTTGGCCGGGTCGCCCCAGTACTGGCCGTCGACGATGGTCTGCATGCTCTTCTTGACGAACTTGAGCTCGAGGTTGGCCTCCGGGGCCTCGTCGACGAGGATCTGCGCGGCGTCGTCCGGGTGCGAGTATGCGTACTCGTAGCCCTTCTGCGTGGCCTGGGTGAACTTCTTGACCAGCTCAGGATCGTTCTTGATGGTCTTGTCGCTGGTGATCACGCCGATCGCGTCCGCGTTGCCGGGTACGCCGTAGTCGGGCTCGGTGAAGCAGTTGAGCTTCGGGCCGTACATGTCGGCCTGCACGCCCTCCCAGGTGGCGTAGAAGCCGCCGAAGTCGGCCTTGCCGGACTCGAGCGTCTTGAACGTGGAGGTGCCGACGGTGACCTTGTCGAACTCGCCCTTGCCGCCGTCGGTCTGGATCATGCGGCGCACGACCGCGTCGGACTCGTTCGAGCCGAACGTGGCGAACGTCTTGCCGTCCAGGTCCTTCGGGGACTTGATGGCGGTGTTCGAGGCGAGCGCGCACCAGATCGCGCTCGGCTTCTGCTGGACCTGCAGCACCTGCTTCAGGTGCGCGCCCTTGAGGTTGTACATGCCCACGTTGGTCAGGTTGGACAGGGCGAAGTCGGCGTTGCCGTTGTTCACGGCCTGCTCGGCGCCGGCCTGCGCGACCGCGACGATGTCCACGTCGAGGCCCTGGTCCTTGAACCAGCCCTTGTTCTTGGCGACGTAGACGCCGATGTGGTTGGTGTCCGGCGCCCAGGACAGCATGAACGTGACCTTCTTCAGGTTGCCGTTGGAGGTGGAGGAGGTGTCGTTGCTCTGGCCGCACGCCGTGAAGCCGAGAGTCATGGCGATGGCGCCCACGAGGGCGATGGCCTTGTTCACAAGGCTGTGCTTCATGATGAATCCCTAGTTCGTTCTCTCAGCCGTTCTCTGGGTGTCGCTTCGGACGGACAATCGGCAGAGAACGGCATGGAGGGCCTGACGATCCGCCCGACCGGCGCCCCGGCCGTCCCCTCGACGAATGAAGCGATGAAAGGGAGGGGAGGTCGTTTGCCACACGCCGGACAAGCGTCTGCCATTATAGGGGCAAGGGACTACCGGACGGGAACGGGGAGGCGGGCCCGCCGGCCGACTCACTGGTCGGCGTCGGGGTCGGCGTCCTTGCCGACCGGGCCGAGCAGCAACCGCTCGCTGATATTTACCGCGATGAGCAGCAGGCACGTCATCGCGATGATCGTGAACGTCGCCGAGAAGATCAGCGGCGTGCGGAACGAGTTGTACGCGGCCTGCAGCCAGATGCCGAGGCCCTTGCGCGCGCCCAGATACTCGGCGGTGGAGGCGGTGGCGAAGATGTACGCGCCGGAGACGCGGATGCCGCCGTAGATCTGGCGGGCCGCGACCCTGAGCTTGACGTGCCACAGCGTCCACCATCGCGTCGCGCCGCAGGTGAGGGCCACGTCCGAGTAGAACTCGGGCACCGCCTCGAGGCCGCGCACGGTCTGCACGGCGATCGGGAACAGGCCGAACACCGCGGTGATGACGATCTTGCCGTACGTCTCGAAACCGAACCAGATGAGGAACAGCGGGGCGATGGAGATGAGCGGCATCGTCTGCGCGGCGGCGAGCAATGGGTAGAACGCCGCGTTGAACGTGCGCGAGCAGTACAGGCCGATGCCGATGAGAATGCCGAACAGCACCGCGAACAGGAATCCGACCACGCCCTCGTACGTGGTCACCGCGGCTGCCGGGCCGAGCGTGGACCACACCTCGACCGTCGCCTGCGCGATCTCGCTCGGCGCGGGGATCATCGTCGACGGCACATGGCCGATGCGCACCCACGCCTCCCACGCGGCGAACAGGACGACGACGGCGATGACCGTGGGGATGTGGCGTTTGGCTCGCTTCGCGAGGGAGGCCGCGGGCGATGGGGACGATGCCGATGACGATGCTGATGCTGTGGACATGGGATTCACCTTGCTTTCCGCGCCGACCCGCCGTCTGGGGAGGGCCCGGCGCTCGCGGCCGGGGCGTGGAGCAGTAAGGTGAGGAGCCTGCGCGCCAGCCGGCCATGACTAACCGCGTCACAGTATAGCGGCGCATGGCGATGCCGCGCCCCGTCGACCTCCTCCATACGGAAAGGCCCCGGAGGGACATCCCCGCCATATGGTGGCGGAAACGTCTCTCCGGGGCCTTCCCGGTGATGGAGAGGAATGGAAGAGAGATGGGGAAGGAGGACGGAATCCGTCGGTTCGGGCGGACCGGACCGCCGGACGGATCACTCCAGACCGATGGACTTCATGTGGTGGAGCTTGAGGGACTCGACCTTCAGGGAGCCGGACTCGGCGACCAGCTTGATCGCGCGCGGGCCCTCGGAGGCGTAGGAGTAGGAGCTCAGCACCTGGTGGCCGCCGTTGACGTACACCTCGACGGAGCCGCGGTCGACGAACACGCGCAGGTCCAGCTTGCCGGAGGCGAGCTCGGCGTCGGTGAGCGGTGCGGTGCGGTAGCCCTTGTCGCCGTACTTCATCGCCTGACGGTCCACCACGACGCGGCCGATCTGGTCGTCGTACGCGACGTAGGTGTACGCGCCGTCCTCGGTGGCGTTGACCTTGAGGCCGCAGCGCTCGGCGGTGGAGTGCGCCAGATCGATGGTCAGCTCGATCTCGACGGCGCGCTCGTCGTCGGCGATGACCTTCTCGCCGTCCAAGTCGAGGGTGACGGGGCCGAGGTCGATGGTGTCCTCGCGCAGACCCTCCATCTCCTTGACCGGAGCGGTGACGACGTCGCCGTCCTCGCCGAGGGTGATCTCGCGCGGCAGGGTCATCTGGCCGCACCAGCCGTCGTCCTGCATCGGGACCGGATCGACGAACGGGCTCATCCAGCCGTAGACGATCTGACGGCCGTTCGTGTTGAACGACTGCGGCGCGTAGTAGTTGTGGCCGCAGTCCCACAGGCGGAACTCGGTCTCCGGCTGGAACGCCTCGCCCGGGGTCCAGGTGCCGATCATGTAGCCGGCGTTGTTGACGTTGCGGTTCATGAAGCCGTTCTTCTTCGCGCCCATCGCGGAGAAACCGATGACCCACTTCTCGTTGCCGTCCTTGTCCTTGATCGGGAAGAAGTCGGGGCACTCGAGCATGAAGACATCCGGATCCGGGTGCTCGAACAGCACGCGCTCGTAGGTCCAGCGCACCATGTCGTCGGAGGAGAACAGCCACATCTGGCCGCGCTTCTCGGCGGAGGAGACGCCGAAGGTCATGTACCACTTGTCGCCGGTCTTCCAGACCTTCGGATCGCGGTAGTGGTGGTCGACCTTGTCGGTCGGGCAGTCGATGATCATGCCCTGCTTGGTGGCGGAGGTGAGCTCGTCGTTGTCCGGGGTGGCGAGCATCTGGACCTGCCAGTCGCCGCCGGTGTTGTCATGGCCGTTGGCCCAGCGGTGGCCGGTGTAGTAGAACTTGAGGTCGCCGTTGTCGTCGATGACGGCGGAGCCGGAGAACACGCCGTCCTTCTCCTGCTCGAGCGAGGGGGCGAACATGATCGGCTCGCGCTTCCAGTTGAGCATGTCGGTGGAGGAGACGTGGCCCCAGTGCATCGGGCCCCACTGGGTGCCGTACGGGTGCAGCTGGTAGAAGACGTGCCAGCGGCCCTTGTAGTAGCACAGGCCGTTCGGGTCGTTGATCCAGCCGCCGTTGGAGGCGATGTGGAACTTCGGGTACCAGCGGTCGTTGCGCTTGGCGGCCTGGGCGGCGACGCCGGCCTCGGCCTTGGCGAGTTCCTCGGCGTGGTCGCGGATGGGGATGAGTACGGGGGTTGCGGGGGTGAAATCGGTCATGGCACGTCCTTGTGGGTCGATTGGTTGGTTTGGGTTGGGGTGAGGAGGAATGGAGGGGAGAAAGCGAGGATATGGGGTTGCGGCGGTCGCTACGGGAAAAAGGGGAAAACCGTGGACGATCGCCGCAACAGGTTCGGGGATTGCGCGGGATGGCCGGGATTCGGGGCCCCGCCCGCTCGGGAGAGGGAAGGGGCCCCGGCCGGGAAGGCGATCAGGCCTTGGCGGCCTCCATGGCCTTGAGCTGCTTGTCGGTGTAGAACGGGTCGCCGCCGACCTCCTGATCATCGCGCTTGATGATGAAGAAGCCGTAGATCAGGGCGAGCAGGACGATGCCGGAGATGCACCAGAAGGTGATGCGGGAGCCCATGTCGTTGGCCGGCATGAGGTTGGTCATGTAGTCGTGGAAGGCGCCCATCGGGGTGGAGAAGATGACCTGGCCGATCTGCGAGGCGATCTGGAAGCCGACCATGTACAGCGTGGCGGACAGCTTCGTGTCGAAGTGCAGGGTGAAGTAGCGGAACGCCGGCAGGCAGAACAGCGGGACCTCGATGGAGTGGAACAGCTTGACGATGGAGACGGTGATCGGGTCGTGGAACACGCCGCACAGACCGATGCGGGCGAACATGACGAACGCGCCGAGCAGCAGGGCGTTGCGCACGCCGATCTTCTTCATGATGATCGGGACGACGCCCATCATCGCGGACTCGAGGAAGACCTGGAAGCTGTTGAGGACGCCGTAGGTGCTGTTGCCCATCTCGGTGGTCGGGAACAGGCCGGCGTAGTAGTTCGGGAACATCTGCTGGTCGAACACCACGTAGAAGGTGTTGGTGAAGAGCATGAAGACGACGAGGATCCACAGGGTCGGCATCTTGAGGACGCTGAGCATCTCCTTGAAGGACGGGTTCGTCGGGGCGGCGTTCGGATCGGCGGCCTTCTTCAGCTCGGCCTTCTGCTCGGCCGGGACCCAGAAGGCGTAGACGAGGAGCATGCCGAGACCGCAGGCGGAACCGACCCAGAAGTTGATCAGCGGGTTGATGTTGAACAGGAAGCCGGCGCACAGGGCGACGATGGCGTAGCCGAAGGAGCCCCAGGCGCGGGACTGGCCGTACTCGAAGCCGAACTTACGGGAGTAGCGCTCGGTGACCGCCTCGAAGAGGGAGCAGCCGGACATGAAGCCCGCGGACAGCACGATGGAGCCGATCAGGACGCCCAGGAAGCGGGTGGTGCCGCCGGCGACGAGCATCGGCATGTAGATGAACTGGACGAACGGGCCGACCAGCGCGGCGATCACGGAGATGAAGATGACGAGCTTGCGCTTGATGCCGAGCTGGTCCTGGATGATGCCGTAGACGAACATGATGACCAGCGTGGCCAGCGAGTTGATGGAGTAGATCTGGCCCTGCTCGGCGGACGTCATGCCCAGGCCGTGCGTCGGGTCGGTGAGCCACCTGGAGAAGAAGGACCACCAGATGCCCCAGGAGCAGAAGAACATGAAGATGCCGAACGAGCTCTGCAGGTAGGAGGGGTTCCTCCATGCAGACTTGGATGCGCTTGCCATGCGTATTCCCTTGTCTCTCTCATCCGCGGCTGCGCGGATGACCTTGTGTATGGCGTTTCTTTCCTGTTTGCGACTTGCGTCGTCGTTGTCGGGTCGTCGCCTCCTCATGGAGGTTCCGGCGGGGTTCCTCCGCGGCTGCCGCGCCGCGTGGGGAATCGTGTTGACAGTTATCAATATAGCGCATCAAACGATTTACGTCAAACGTTATACGCAAACCGTTTCGATACGAGTGATTCCAGTACGTCAAACGATTGATTTACCGCCGTTTTTGGGGCATGTTCGGCGCACGTCGTCAGCCCCCTTCGGCGTGTCGCCCCCGTGGGATGCGCGTCCCCGTCAAAGGGGGTCGACGACGGCCGACCGGTGCATGAGGCGGAGAGCGACGGATGCCTCGCTCCCCACACCGTTTTGCGGCCGGCTTCCCGGAGAACGGAGCCGGATGGATAGAATACGGAAAGACCCCTCGCCGGGGTGCGAGGGGTCCGTGATGTCCGTAATCCATTGCGGTATGCGCTGATCCGCGTTCACCGCACGACCGACTCCTTCTCGATGAGCCGGCAGTGGATCTTCGCCGGGATTCCCGCGTCCAGCGGCGGCATCGGCGCCGTCGTCGACGGCCACTCGGACTCGTCGAGCGAGCGGTCCTCGATCAGCGAGATCAGCTTCGCCGCTGCCCAGTAGCCCATCTCGAAGTGCGGCAGCTCCACCGTCGTCAGCTGCGGGGAGAGCGTCTCGGCGAACACGCGGTGGTTGTCGACGCCCACGACGGACAGGTCGCGGCCCACCGTGAGCCCGCGGCGCGCCGCGCACTCGTACACGTACCATGCGCGCGCGTCGTTGAAGCAGAAGAAGCCGTCCGGCCGCTCCCAGTCGAACAGGTCGGACACGGCCTCGAGCGCCGGGCCGTTGTTGAGCACGTTGACGACGAGCCGCTCGTTGAACTTGCGTCCCGCGTCCTCGATCGCCGCACGGTAGCCGGCCAGTCGCCCCTGCTGGGCGATCATGCCCCCCTCCGAGCAGCCGACGTACGCGATGCGCCCGCAGCCGGCGTCGAGGAGGCGCCGCGTCGCGTCGTAGGCGATGCGGTACTCGTCCGGTTCGACGCTGGGGACGAGCCCGTCCGGATCGGTCGCGTCGACGAGCACCAGCGGGCAGTCGTTGAGCCGCCTGGGCACCTCGGTCACGCGGTTCGACATCTTCGCGTACAGGAAGCCGTCGGCGCCGTAGCGCTGGAGCGCCTCGATCTCCTCGTCCTCGTCCATGCCGCCGTCGGTGCTGACGGTGATGAGCATGTAGCCGTACTGGCTCGCGGCCGACTGCGCGCCCAGGATCATGCCGCCGGCGTACGGGGTGGTGGCGACCTCCTCGCTGATGAAGCCGAGGATGTGCGTGCGGTTGGTGCGCAGGGAGCTTGCCATCGGATTGACCCGATAGCCCAGCTCATCGGCCACCGCGCGCACGTGCGCCGCGATCGCCGGCTTGACGCGCCCCTCGTCGCGGTGGTTCATCACCAGCGACACCGTCGATACGGAGACCCCCGTCCGCTCCGCGATCTGCTTCATCGTAACCATATGTCAAACGATACACCCTGTGCGGCGTCCCGAGGCCGATTTCGCCGAGATGTGTACGAACGTACGCATATGTCCGGCATGCGTGCCCGCCCGCGGGAGATTCGTGCCACGTCATGGCGAGAATCTCCCATTGGGATGCCCGTCAGTGGGAGGTTGGTGCCGACATGTGGCAGGGATGTACCGCTGATGCGCCGGCGGCTACGATGGCGGCATGAGAAGTTTTCTGACGCAATGGCTGATACTGACGATCGCGGCGGCCGTGATGGTGGTGCTCCTGCCGGGCATGACGACGGTGGGAGAGCCGCCGATCCTCGGCGTGGCCGCGTTCTCCCTGTTCATGGCGCTCATCAACGCTTCCGTCAAGCCGGTGATGCACCTGATCTCCCTGCCGATCACGATTCTTACGTTCGGCGTCTTCTATCTGGTGGTCAACTGGCTGTGCATGCGCCTGGCCTCCTGGCTCGCGCTGAGCCTGTTCGGCGTCGGCGTCTACGTGCACGGCTTCCTGTGGGCGACGATCGGCTCGATCATCATGGCGATCGTCTCGGGGATCGTCGGCTCCATCGTCGGCGAGTGACCCATCCCGGTTCCCGATTCTCGGCCCCGTGGAATCGGGAACCGGACCCCTGTGCGATCGCACACCGGAATCCGCGGAATCATGCCGAAGTCCGATTCCGCGCGTGTGCGATTCCGTGCGTTTCGGGTTCCCGATTGCAAAGGCCGAAAAATCGGGAACCGGCGAAGACGACGATGGCCCGCCGTGGGTGCTCCACGGCGGGCCATCGTCGTCCAGGGCCTATCGATCAGGCGAGGCCGGAGAGCCTGTTGATGAGCTCCGGATCCCTGGTCGCGCCCTTGTCGGCGGAGCGGGCGAAGGCGGCGTAGGCCTTGAGGGCCTGCGAGACCTTGCGGTCGCGGTGCGCCACGTAGCCGTCGCCGGCCTCGAGCTCGGCGCGGCGCTCGGCGAGCTGCTCGTCGGTCAGCTCGACGTTCACCGAACGCGCCTCGATGTCGATGTTGATGATGTCGCCGTTCTTGATCAGGGCGATCGGGCCCTTGTTCGCGGCCTCGGGGGCGATGTGGCCGATGGCCAGACCCGAGGAGCCGCCGGAGTAGCGGCCGTCGGTGAGCATGGCGACCTGCTTGCCGATGCCCTTGCCCTTGACGAAGGAGGTCGGGTAGAGCATCTCCTGCATGCCCGGGCCGCCCTTCGGACCCTCGTAGCGGATGACCAGCGCCATGCCCGGCTTCAAGGTGTCGTCGAGGATGACCTTGATGGCCTCCTCCTGGGACTCGACGACCAGCGCCGGTCCGCGGAACTTCCAGATCTCCTGCGGCACGCCGGCGGTCTTGACGACGCAGCCGTCGGGCGCGAGGTTGCCGCGCAGCACGGCGAGGCCGCCCTCGTGGATCTCCGGGTGGTCGATGTCGTGGATCGCGCCGTTGACGCGGTCGGTGTCGAGCGAGTCGAACAGCGTGGTGTGCGTCCACGGCTCCGGGGAGATGATGTGGCCCGGAGCGGCCTTGTACATCTGCTTGGCCTCCTCGGTGCAGGTCGGGCGCATGATGTCCCAGTCGTCGAGCTTGGCCTCGAGCGACGGGTAGTCGATCGAGTGGACGTTCTGGTGCAGCTTGCCGGCGCGGTCGAGCTCGCCGAGGATGCCGGTGATGCCGCCGGCGCGGTGCACGTCGGAGATCTCCCACTTGCCGGACGGCGAGGCCTTGCAGATGCACGGCACGGTGTGGGAGATGCGCTCGATGTCGTCGAGCGTGAAGTCGACGTCGGCCGACTGCGCCATCGCGAGGATGTGCAGCACGGTGTTGGTGGAGCCGCCCATCGCGACGTCCATCGTCATGGCGTTCTCGAACGCCTCCTTGGTGGCGATGGAGCGCGGCAGCACGGAATCGTCGGAGTCGCGGTAGTACTGGTTCGCGATCTTGACGACCTGCTGCGCGGCGCGCTTGAACAGGTCCTTGCGGTAGGAGTGGGAGGCGAGGATCGTGCCGTTGCCCGGCAGGGCCAGGCCGATGGCCTCGGTCAGGCAGTTCATCGAGTTGGCGGTGAACATGCCGGCGCAGGAGCCGCAGGTCGGGCAGACGGTCTTCTCGTAGTTGAGCAGGTCCTCCTCGGAGACGTTGTCGTCGGCGGAGGCGTACATCACGGAGATGAGGTCGGTGTTCTTCTTGACGGTGCCGTCGGCGAGCACCGTGGTGCCGGCCTCCATCGGGCCGCCGGAGACGAACACGGTCGGGATGTTCAGGCGCAGCGCGGCCATGAGCATGCCCGGGACGACCTTGTCGCAGTTCGGGATGCAGATCAGGGCGTCGGCGCAGTGCGCGTTGCACTGGTATTCGACGGTGTCCGCGATGATGTCGCGGGAGGGCAGGGAGTACAGCATGCCGGTGTGGCCCATGGCGATGCCGTCGTCGACGGCCATGGTGTTGAACTCGCGCGGGATGCCGCCGGCCTCCTTGATGGCCTCGGAGACGATGCGGCCGACCTTGTTGAGGTGGACGTGGCCGGGGAGGAACTCGTCGAAGGAGTTGGCGATGGCGATGATGGGCTTCTTGCCCATGTCGTCGCCGCTGACGCCTGCGGCACGGTAGAGGGCGCGGGCGCCTGCGAAGACGCGGCCCGACATCAGTTTTGAAGATCGCATTTCAGTCATGGCATCTATTCAAGTCCCTAATCGGGACACGCGTTTTGTCAAGAGTCAGTATGTGGAATTCACGAGGATGTTACGTTGGCGCGGGGTTCGGCGGACGTTCCGGTCGACGCCTATGGAGCCCCGCGGATGGACGGAGGATGGACGCTCGACCCGGGGTGTCGCCTCGACCCGCGACCGCCGCGCGACTACACTGGTTCGCGTTTGCGAAACGAATCGCGTCCCGGCCGGCGAAGGAGAGCGCCGGCGGGGAAGTACGGGGCGCGGGGGAGTCGTGAATCGTGGCGGCAGCGATTGCCGCGCGCGGCGAAGGAGAGCGCCGTGCCAACCACAGGCAAACAATCCGAAGAAACGGTGATCTCCTCGTCATGTACGTCGATCCGGGAATCAACCAGAACAAGGGCAACGTCCGTTGGATCCTGCCCTACTGCACACCAGACCTGCCGCGCGTCGTCGGCGCGCTCGTCCTGTTCATCGCCAACAACGCGATGGCCCTGTCCATCCCGATCATCTCGGGCCTCATCGTCGACCGCGTCATCGTCGGCGGACGCACCGGCGAGCTGCCGGGCTTCTGCGCGCTCATGATCGCGATGACCATCATCCGCGTCGGCGCGCGCTACGGCTACCAGATGTGGATGGAGCGCTTCGGCCAGAACTCCGTGTACCGGCTCGTCAGCGACGAGTACGAGAAGCTGCATGAGCTCGACTTCACCTACTTCAACCACACGCGCACCGGCGACATCATGAGCCGCATGACCTCCGACACCGACGCGATCCGCCACTTTCTGAGCTGGGTCGACTATCAGATCGCCGACTGCGTGGTCATGTTCGTCGGCGCCCTGACCGTCATGTTCGCGATCGATTGGCGCCTCGCCCTCGCGCTCGCCTGCGTCACCCCGTTCATCTTCATCCTCACGCGTGGGCTCTCCTCGCATGCCCACCCGTTGTTCTTCGCGATCCGCAACTCGCTGGCCGAGCTCAACTCGATGGTCGAGGAGAACATCGAGGGCAACCGCGTCGTCAAGGCGTTCGCCCGCGAGCCGTACGAGACGCGCAAGTTCGACGAGCGCAACGACGACTACATGGAGCGCAACATGGCGCTCGCATACAACTCGCGCCGGTACATGCCCTGGCTCGACGGCCTCGGCTTCTGCCTGCAGCTCATCACGCTCGGCTTCGGCGGCTACCTCGTCATCGCCGGCGACATGACGCTCGGCAACCTCGTGAGCTTCAACTCCTTCCTGTGGATGATCGACGGGCCGGTGCGCATGTGCGGCTGGCTCATCAACGACTGGCAGCGCTTCAACGCCAGCTGCATCAAGATCAGGCGGCTCCTGACCGAGACGCCCCGCATCGTCGAACGCCCCGACGCGGCGCGGTCGGTCGTGGAGCAGTCGGGCGGCTCGGCCGTGGCGCGGACGGCGGCGGAGGGCCGGACGACGTCCACGCCCGCGGCTCCCGACCTGCGCATCCGCGGCGACGTCCGCTTCGACCACGTCTCCTTCGCGTTCCCCGACGACCCCGACACGCCGATCCTCGACGACATCGACTTCCACGTGCCCGCCGGATCCAAGCTCGGCATCCTCGGCGAGACCGGCGCCGGCAAGTCCACGCTCGTCAGCCTCATCTCGCGCTTCTACGACCCGACCGCCGGCCGCGTGCTCATCGACGGCGTCGACGCGCGCGACTGGCCGCTGGCCACCCTGCGCTCGCAGGTGTGCATCGTCGCGCAGGACACGTTCCTCTTCTCCGACACGATCGAGGGCAACATCTCCTTCGGCGCCGGCGGCGCGCCCGGGGACGAGACCGGCGGGCGCACCGGCTCGGGCGACGGCGTCGACGACGAGTTCATCCGCCGCATGGCCCGCATCGCCGGCGCCGACGGCTTCATCCGCGCGCTGCCCGACGGCTACGGCACGATCGTCGGCGAGCGCGGCGTCGGCCTGTCCGGCGGCCAGAAGCAGCGCCTGAGCCTGGCGCGCGCCTTGGCGGACGACCCGTCGATCCTCATCATGGACGACACGACCTCGGCCGTCGACATGGAGACCGAGGCCGAGATCCAACGGCATCTGCGCGAGATGGACGGCGACAAGACGATCGTGACGATCGCGCACCGCATCTCGTCGGTCAAGGACTCCGACCTGATCCTCGTGCTCGAGCGCGGGCGCATCGTCGAGCGGGGCACGCACGCCGAGCTTGTCGCCGCGCACGGGCGCTACTGGAGCATCTATTCGAAGCAGCTCGGCGCCCAGTCCGGCGCCGCGCAGGGATTCTGAGCCGGGGAAGGGGAGTCCGTCATGGCACAACGCAACACGTTCCGCGAGGACGAGGAGCTCGAGGAATCCATCAACCTGCACGACATCGCGCGCGTGGGCGTCTATCTCAAACCGTACCTGCCGGCCGTGGCCCGCATTCTGGCGGTCGTGGTCTCGATGAGCTGCATCACGGTGAGCGTGCCGTACCTGACCAAGATCATGATCGACGACGCGATCCCGAACAAGGACCTGGGGCGGCTGGGCCTGCTCGCGGGCGTGCTCGCGTGCCTGATCGTCGTGTACGAGCTCGCGCTGCGCTACCGCACGGTGGCGATCACGCGCGTCGGACAGCTCATGCTCAAGGACATGCGCCGCGACCTGTTCACGCACATCCAGACGCTGCCGTTCAGCTACTTCGACTCGCGTCCGCACGGCAAGATCCTCATCCGCGTGGTCAACTACGTCAACACCCTGTCGGACACGCTCTCGTCGGGCCTGATCAGCGTGTTCGCCGACGTGTTCACGTTCCTCGTCACGCTCGTGGTGATGTTCGCGATCGACTGGCGGCTTGCGCTGTGGAGCCTCGTGCTCTTCCCGGCGCTGATCGCGTGGGTGCGCGTGCTGCAGTACTTCCAGCGCCGCGCCTACCAGAAGCTGTCCAACAAGCAGAGCAACCTCAACGCGTTCATCCACGAGTCGATCGCCGGCGTCAAGACGACGCAGACGTTCGCGCGAGAGAAGGCGCAGTTCATGACCTTCCAGCAGCAGCAGGACGACGTGCGCACCGCGTGGATGGCGGCCAAGCACATCGAGTTCCTCATGTGGCCGGGCGTGCAGACGATCTCCGTGATGACGATCGCGTTCATCTACTTCGTCGGCATCACCGGCTTCGGCGGCGTGGACGTGACCACCGGCATGCTCATCGCGTTCGTCGGCTACGCGAACAACTTCTGGAACCCGGTCATCAACATCGGCAACTTCTACAACCAGCTGGTCACCTGCTCGGCGTACCTCGAGCGCATCTTCGAGACCCTCGACGTCCGGCCCGAGATCGAGGACCGTCCGGGCGCGCGCGACCTGCCCGAGATCCGCGGCCGCGTCGACTTCAACGACGTGGTCTTCCGCTACGAGGACGGCGGGCGCAACATCCTGAACCTCGTCGACTTCCACGTCGAGCCGGGCCGCACGATCGCGCTCGTCGGACCGACCGGCGCCGGCAAGACCACGATCGTGAGCCTCCTGTCGCGCTTCTACGACGTGACCGAGGGGTCGGTCGAGATCGACGGCCACGACGTGCGCGACGTGACGCTCGCCTCGCTGCGCCGGCAGATGGGCGTGATGCTGCAGGACACGTTCATCTTCTCCGGCAACGTGCGCGAGAACATCCGCTACGGCCGGCTTGACGCCACGGATGAGGAGATCGAGGCGGCGGCGAGGGCGGTGCACGCGCACGAGTTCATCATGGAACTGCCCGACGGCTACGACACGGTCGTGGAAGAGCGCGGCTCGACCCTCTCGGCCGGCCAGCGCCAGCTCATCGCGTTCGCGCGCGTGCTGCTGGCCGACCCGAGGATCCTGATCCTCGACGAGGCGACGTCGAACATCGACACGCGCACCGAGGAGGCGCTGCAGGCGGGACTCGCACACCTGCTCAAGGGGCGCACGTCGTTCGTCATCGCGCACCGCCTGTCGACGATCGAGAACGCGGACGAGATCCTCTACATCGACCACGGTCGGATCGTCGAGCACGGCTCGCACGCCGAGCTGCTCAGGGCCAAGGGGTCCTACTGGCGCCTCTACGAGTCCCAGTACGCCGCCATCCGGGCGTGAGAGCGGGCCTATCGCGTCGATTCGCGCACGACGAGGCGGGAGTTGGCGATGATCGCGTGCGGTGCGGCGTCGTCGCCGTTGATGCGGTCGATGAGCGCGTCGACCGCCTTGCGCGCGAAGTCGTCGAAGTCCATGGCGAAGGTGGTCAGCGACGGCACGCAGCACTCGCCCTCCTCGATGCCGTCGAATCCGACCACCGACACGTCCTGCGGCACGCGCACGCCGCAGTCCGCGAGTCCGCGCAGCACGCCGATGGCCGATTCGTCGTTGATGCACACCACGCTGTCGAAGTCGAGGCCTGTGCGCACGGCCTCGACGATGGTCTCGCGTGCGGATCGGCGGTTCCAATGCCGTTCGGGCAGGAACTGCCAGGGCTCCGGCGTGATGCCGTTGCGCAGCAGCGCCCGCTGGAATCCGGCCACGCGCTGCCATTTGGAGTCGGCGGAATCCCTGATGTCGTCGAAGTCCGCGTAGCGCGAGCAGTAGAACAGCGGCCTGCGGCACCCGCGCGAGAGCAGATAGGACGTGGTCGTGAAGATGCCCTGCTCGCAGGCGACCAGCATGGTGTCGTAGCTGTGGTTCTCGCACACCGGGCTGAGCAGCACCGACGGCTTGCCGTTGAGCTGGGCCATGATCTCCCTGACGTTCAGCTTGGACGGGGAGAAGATCACGCCGTCGCACATCGAGCTGACGATGTGCTGCAGGATCTCGGCTTCGGCGTCGCCCTCGTAGAAGGTCTGCTGGATGATCGTCTGGTATCCGCGCCGCCTTGCATACACCGAGATCGCGTCGGCGACCTGCGTCGAGTAGGGGTTGTGGAGGTCCTGCAGGACGAGGCCGATCGCGTTGGTCCTGCCGGAGCGGAGCGTGCGCGCGGAGACGTTGATGGAGTAGTTCAGCCGCTGCGCGACCCGCAGCACCTTGTCCCTGGTGGGCTTGGAGATGCTGGGGTCGTTGTGCAGCACGTATGACACGGTGGCCTGGGAGACGCCGGCTTCCCGGGCGATGTCTCGCATGGTGACCATTGGGGCTACTCCTTGCATGGATGAGGCCCGGCCGGGCTCATACATCGTCGTCCGTATACCGGGGCGGATTGATCGGTTATCAGTATAGTTCGCGCGTCGCCATCGCTGTTGAAACGTATAGGTGATCTATGACACGCCGACGTAAGTAGCCTATTTAAACGAATCAGCCAGTTTTTCAAGCCGTGCCTATCGCACCCGTTTGACAGCCATAATTGGTTGCGATAACATCTTTGCATGTCAACGGCTGATACGTATCAGTAAACAGTGGCTGTCAAGGTGTCACCGTGACAGGCTCCGGCGTGGTAGCCGGATGCACAGAGGAGCGATTTGGAACACAGGAGGTTTCAATGAAGTCTGGAATGAAGAGGATCGTCACCGCGGGCATCGCCGCTCTGGCGTCGCTGACGATGATCGGCTCGCTGGCCGCCTGCGGCTCCGACACCGCCGCCAGCAAGGACCTCGTCCTGACCATCTGGGGCGGCGACGTCGACAAGACCACGATGCAGCAGCGTCTCGATCTGGCCAAGAAGAAGTACCCGAACATCAACGTCAAGCTGCAGTACATCGCCAAGGACTACGACACCAAGATCCAGACGATGTTCTCCGGCGGCACGGCCCCCGACATCCTCGAGATCGCCGAGAACGTGAACGCCTACTCCACCCGCGGCCAGCTCGCCGACCTGACGTCCTCCTTCCCGGACGCCAAGACCGAGTTCGGCAATGCCAACGTGAACGCCTACTCCTACGACGGCAAGATGTACGCCGCCCCCGACCGCTCCGCCCCGGGCGTCGTGTACTACAACAAGGACATCTTCGACAAGGCCGGCGTCGAGTACCCGTCCGAGAGCTGGGACTGGGACACCTTCCTGACCAACGCGCAGAAGCTCGTGAAGAAGGACGGCGACACCACCACGCAGTGGGCCTACTGCGAGGGCGACTGGTGGGCGTGGTACATGACGTGGATGTACCAGAACGGCGGCAGGCTCCTCGACGACAACGGCAAGGCCACCGTCAACTCCAAGGCCAACGTCGAGGCCATGCAGTTCTACCAGGACCTCATGTACAAGTACGGCGTGATGCCCAAGCCGGAGCAGATCACCGACACCGGCGCCGACCCGCTGTTCCACCAGGGCAAGCTGGCCATGGAGGTCACCGGCTTCTGGAACATCAGCGCCCTGCAGGACGTCGACTTCAACTGGGGCATCGCCCCGATGTGGCACGGCAAGGACACCGCCGTCCCGATGTTCTCCAACGCGCTCGCCGTCTCCTCGCAGTCCAAGCACAAGGACGACGCCATCAAGATCGTGAAGTTCCTGACCTCCAAGGAGGGCCAGAAGCCGATCGCCGAGAACGCGCTCGACGTGCCCGCCAACCTCGAGGCCGCCGCCGACAAGTCCTTCACCGAGGCCAAGTGGAACAAGAACGGACTTGATCTGAGCGTGTTCTCCAAGTCCCAGTCCATGACCTACGCCCCGCCGTTCATCCCGAAGTGGAATCAGCTGACCCAGGCCATTTCCGACGGCATGTCCCAGACCTGGAACGGCAAGCAGAGCGTCAAGGCGGGCCTCGACAAGGCGCAGAAGACGGTCGAGACGGCGCTCAGCGAGTAGTTCCGTCGCGGATCGCACAGGGCGGCCGTCCGGCCCGTCCGGACCCGTCGGCCGCCCATCCCGCCCTCCGGCCCGTCCGTGCCGGAGGGACGCAATCCACATCGAACATGTCGAGTATTTCGAGTCAGAGGTCATTCTCATGAGTGCATTCACCAAAGCCGCCAAACCGCGCAAGGAGCGCCGCGGCATGACGCGCAGGACGCGCGAGGCCATCGCCTTCTACGCATGCGTCTCGCCGTGGATCTTCGGTTTCGTGGTGTTCACCGCGATCCCGATGGTCGCCTCCCTGTATCTGTCCTTCACCGACTGGGATTCGTTCCAGTCCCCGAACTTCGTCGGATTCGCCAACTACATCAAGGCATTCACCCAGGATCCGCTGTTCTGGAAGGTGCTGGGCCACACGTTCTACTACGCGCTGGTGTCCGTGCCGCTGTCGCTGCTGATCGCCCTGTACCTGTCCAACCTGCTGGCGAACAACTTCCGCGGCAAGCGTGCGTTCCGTACGATCATCTACCTGCCGTCGCTGGTGCCGCTGGTCTCCGCCGGCCTGATCTTCAAGTGGCTGCTCAAGCCCGAGGACGGCCCGATCAACGCCTTCCTGTCCATCTTCGGCATCAAGGGCCCCTCCTGGCTGCTCGACACCCACTGGGTCATCCCCGCGATCATCCTCCTGTCGCTGTGGCAGGTGGGCGGCGGCACCATCCTGCTCATCTCCGCGATCAACGGCGTGCCCAAGGAGCTGTACGAGGCCGCCGAGATCGACGGCGCCGGCCACTACCGCATGTTCTGGAACATCACGTTCCCGATGATCACGCCGATCCTGTTCTTCAACCTCGTGACCGGCATCATCGGCGCGTTCCAGGTGTTCGACCAGGTCTACATCCTGACCGCGGGCGGCCCGGACAACGCCAGCCAGATGATGGTGCCCTACATCTACACCACCGCGTTCAAGAACTTCCAGATGGGCTACGCCTCCGCGCTGGCGTGGATCCTGTTCGTCATCATCATGATCATTTCCGCTCTGGTGCTGCGTTCGTCGAGCGCCTGGGTGTTCTACGAGTCCGAGGTGAAGAAGTGAACAACAACTACAAGACCCCGGGTGCGAAGGCCCGCCGCTACGCCATCCTGACCGTCGTCTCGGCGATTCTGTGCGCCCCCGCTGGTGTTCGTGGTGTCGATCGCCCTGTCGAGCGACGCGACCACGAACGCGATGAGCTTCTCCTTCTTCCCGACCGAATGGCATTGGGAGAACTTCATCCGCGTGTTCGACTCCGGCCTGCCGATCGGGCGCTTCATCGTCAACTCGCTGTGCATCGTGCTGCCGGCCTGCCTGTTCATGACCCTCTCCAGCGCGCTCGTCTCCTACGGCTTCGCGCGACTGCGCGCGCCGGGCAAGAACGTCCTGTTCCTCATCGTCCTGTCCACGATGATGATCCCCGGCCAGGTGCTCATGATCCCGCAGTTCATCCTGTTCCGCTCCCTCGGATGGGTGAACACCCTGCTGCCGCTGGTCATCCCCAACCTGTTCGCCAACGCGTACAACGTGTTCCTCATGCGCCAGTTCATCACCCGCATCCCGACCGAGCTGGACGAGGCCGCCGAACTCGACGGCCTGGGCTACTTCGGCATCTTCACCCGCATCATCCTGCCGATGATGACGCCGGTGCTCGCCGCGGTGTGCGTGTTCACGTTCTCCGCCAACTGGGGCAACTTCTTCGGACCGCTCCTCTACATCAACGACGAGGAGAAGATGCCGCTCGCGCTCGGCCTGCAGGTGCTCTCCGCCCAGAGCTCGGGCGCGCAGACCCCGCCGTGGAACATGATCATGGTCGGCTCGCTGATCCTGATCATCCCGGTGCTCATCGTCTACTACTTCTCCCAGAAGTACATCTACGAGAGCGGTCTGGGCGTCGGCTCCGCCGGCATCAAGTAAAAGACCTCGGCGCCCCCGCGCCGATGGGCACGGCCCCGCACGGTGTTCTCTCCTACCGTGTGGGGCCGTGGTTTTCCTCCGTAACCGGGAAGGTCGATCATGAACGAATCCGTATATCTCGATCACAACAGGCTGGTCATCGACGGGACGCCGCGCGTGCTGCTGTGCGCGTCGCTGTTCCCGTTCCGCGTGCCGCGGGAGCAGTGGGGGCAGCGCCTCGAGGCCGTCAAACGCCTCGGGTACCACGCCATCGACGTCTACATCCCGTGGAACTTCCACGAGACCGCGCCCGGCGTATGGGATTTCTCCGGCCGACGCGACATCGACGAGTTCCTGCGTCTGACCCACGAGGCCGGACTGTACGCGATGGTGCGTCCCGGCCCGTACATCTGCTCGGAATGGGACGGCGGCGCGATCCCCGCATGGATCGCCACCGACCCGGCGCGCGGCGGCGGGGACGCGCTGCGCCAGAACGATCCGGCGTTCCTCGACGCCGTGCGCGGCTGGTACGACCGCATCCTGCCGATCATCGTGCGCCGGCAGTACGGCCACGGCGGCCCGGTCATCGCCGTGCAGGCCGACAACGAGCTCGACTTCTTCGCCTGCCGCGATCCGCGCGGCTACATCGGCGCGCTCGCCGGCATGATGCGCGAGGCCGGCGTCGACGTGCCGATCGTCGCATGCGCCGGTCAGGGCGACATGGCGCGCGCGTTCGGCGGCGCGGACGGCGTCGTGCCAGCCGTCAACCTGTACGCCGACGACGACGGCGTCGACATGGACGCGCACGTCCGCTACTACCGCGCGGCCGCCGACCGGTACGACGCGCCGCTGATCGTGACCGAGACGAACCGCCTGCACCGCACGCTGCGGCGCATGGTCGGCTCGGGCGCGCGGTTTGTCGGCCCGTTCCTGCAGGTGTCCGGCTGGGACTTCGACTACGGTACGTCCGTGAACAACTGGGGTGCGCTCGAATCGTACATGACGCACGACTACGACTTCGGCGGCGTGATCGATCCGGCCGGCCGGGAGCGTCCCGATGCGGACGAGGCCCGACGGCTCTCCGCGATCATCGCGGCGCTGGGGGAGCGGCTCGCGGAAGCCTCTCCCGCCGCGGACCAGACGGTCGGGTGCCATGAGGCCGTCTCCCCGTGCCTCGACGGGTGGGACGGAACACCGCCGGACGGCATCGTCTCCCGCGACGGCGGGGACGGCGAGCTCGGCGTCGGCGTCCTCGACCTGGCGGGTGGAGGCCGGCTGCTTACCCTCACCAACGTCTCCGGATGCGATCTCGCGGTGTCGTCCGGATCCGCCGCCGTATCGACGCCGTCGATGCCGGACGTCGTCGTGCCGGCCGGCGTCGGCGTGATGGTCGTGAGCGACCTTCCCGTGGACGACCGTCTGACGCTGTGCGCGACCAACGGGGAGCTGATCGGACTGGACGTCGCCGACGAGGGCGCAAGGATCACGCTGTCCCCGCCGGTCACGCGCGAGGACGGCGTGTGGGCGACGTTCGTCTCCGGCACGGGCGCCGACGTGATCGCCGTGCGCGAGCAGACCGGCGACACCGAGACGCGCATGTGCGGGGACGTGCTGTTCGTCTCCGGAAGCGACGGCAGGATCTCCTTCTCCGCTGACAACGGCGAACGGGTGTACGAGATCGTCATCTCGCGGCCCGACCGCCGGTACGTACCGTCGTCCGCGCCGCTCGCGACGGTCGACGAACTGGACTCCTCCGGCGAACGTCCGGCATGGTCGCCGGTCGCGGACGGCACCGACGGCGGGCGCGCCCTGCCGGCGGAGGACGTCGGCGTGTACGCCGGCGCCGTGCGGTACACGGCCGACGTGGACGGCGCGACGACCGGCGTCGTGCTGCGCGACGCCGCCGACACGATCAGCGTGCGGTGCGGCGGCGTACGCACGGCGTGGCGGGCCAACGGCGGCGCCGCGCTGTACGTTCCGTTCGACGATGCCGATCGGACCCATGCGGCGCCGGACGATGTCTCCCCGACGACGCGCACGCTGGAGGTGACCGCCCGCATCTGGGGCCACAGCAACTTCGACGACAGCCGGCTGCTGTCGCTGCGGTTGACCGCCAAACGCGGCATCACCGGCGCGCTCGCGGTGAGCGGCGTCCACGACCTCGGCTCCGGCTGGCTGACCGGGTACGATCCCCACGATCCCGCGTATGCGCGGTCGCTGCGCGACGCCGGTCTGGAGATCGGCGAGGATCCGCGTCCGCGCGGCGGGTTCGGCGGTTGGTCCACCACCACGTGGCCGCATCGGCTGGCCTACATGCGCACGCTGCACGTCGGCGACACGGTCGCGGCTCTGCATGTGGACGGCGGCCGGGCGCGCTGCGACGTGCGGCTGAACGGCCGCGACATCGGTTCGATCACCCCGCTGCGGCCGACCCTGTGGCTCGGCGACGTGCACGACGGCGACGAACTCGCCGTCATCGTATGGCGCACGTGGGGCGAGGACGCGGGACGTGCGACCCTGCTCACCGGCCGCGAGGTCGTCGGCTGGACGATGGCCGCGCAGGGCCTGTCCGAACTGCGCGCCGCGGCGGACGCCTTCGCCGGCGCCGGCGACCGAGACGGCGAACCGGCGACGACCCGTACGACGCTGCCGCTGACGGTGGAGCCCGGCGCGGCGATGTGGCTGCGCGTGCCAGCCGCGGCGCTCGCCGAATCCGCATGCTCGATGAACACGGTGGTGCGCTTCGACGGCGACGGCCTGCAGCTAACCGCGTTCACCGACGACCTGTGCCTCGGGCGCGTAGTGCTCGGCGGTCTGCCGGGGACCACGTTCGCCGGCGGTCGCGGCGACCTGTTCCTCGTGCCGGAGCATGCCGGCGATCTGCTGCTGTACGTCGAGGCCACGCGCGACGTCGCCGGCCGTCTCGACGCCGTCACGCTCGGCGGTCCCGTCGACCGTGGCTGATGGTCACCCACCCATGCGGCGTGCCGCGCGATGGCGGCATCGCGTGGTGCGCCGCATGCCCCCCGTTTTATTTGGAAAGGCAAATCCAATCCCATGAAGACCCCCATCGATCTCAATGACCCGTACGGCTATCTGCTGGTGCATTTCATCGAGGACCCGGCGCACTACACCGAGCGCATCTACCTCGACCTGTCCGAGGGCGACGATCCGGAGCGTTGGCATCCGCTCAACGGCGGGCGCCCGATCCTCACCTCGCCGCTTGGCACCAAGGGCGTGCGCGACCCGTACCTCGTGCGTAACCCGGAGACCGGCCGCGTGTACATCATCGCCACCGATCTGCAGGTATTCGCCGGTGGCGGCGGATCGGACTGCGGCAGCGACTGGTACGCGTTCTCGCACCACGGCAGCACGAACCTCATCATCTGGCACTCCGACGATCTGGTCCACTGGAGCGAGCCGCACGCGTTGGATGTATCCCGTAGGACGGACGGCACGCATGCGCAGCTGGGCATGGCGTGGGCGCCGGAGGCCCTGTGGGTGCCGGACTACTATCCGGCGGGCTCCGAGACGAAGCATGGCGGCGGGCGCGGGGCGTTCGTCCTGTACTGGTCGAGCACGCTGTTCGACGACTCCGACGTCGATCATGCGGACCCGGACGTCTACGACCGCGTCCTGTGGGGCGCGACCGCCGATTTCACCGACGCCACGTTCGAATTCGGCGGCGTGCTGATCGACCGCGGGCATGCGGCGATCGACACGACGATGCTTCAGCGTGTCCTGCCCGACGGTCGCGTCCGCACCTACCGCGCGACCAAGGACAACGGCCCGGACTCGAACATCTGGCTCGACGCGACCGATGCGCCGCGTTGGTGGGAACCGGGTGCCGAATGGCGCGTCATCCAGAAGGACATCGGCGTCGGGTGGGTGCCGGACGGCAATCCCGGCGGCGTGGAGGGGCCGGCCCTGTTCGCATCGCACTCCGACGACCGCGTGTTCCTGTACGTGGATGTGATCCCGTCGATCGGCTATCGGCCGATGGTCACCACCGATCCGGACAAGGGGTTCGACTACCTGCGTTCGGACGGGTTCTTCATGGCGCCGCACACCAAGCACGGCGGCGTCATGTCCCTGACGCGTGCCGAATACGATCGGCTCAGGGCCGCCGACGGCACCATCGGGTGAGCGCGTACGCCTGGGATGGGCGTCCGGACGGGACCGGGCGTGGTCGGTTCTTCGGCGAGGCGTACACGCCCGCAGGCGGGTGTCCGGACGGGGCCGGGGCGTGGGCCGGGCTGGACGTCGCGTCCGGGGCGGAATCGGTCCTTCCGGGTGTCGGGTTGACTTTGTTTAACGTTAACCATAGGATGTGATGTGAGCGGTAACAACCGGCGGATGACGGAGCCGCCGGCTGCGACGCCCGGTCCGATGTCATGCCCGGCGCCGGACGGACACGCCGAACATGATGTCGAAGGAGCATATGACCATGACCGATTCCGCGATGGGGCACAGCACCCCGCTCAAGCTCGGGGACGTGACCGTCACCGACGCGTTCTGGCACGCCGAGCAGGAGCTCGTGCGCACGGCGGTGCTGCCGTATCAGTGGAGGGCCCTGAACGACGACGTGCCGGGCGCGGCCCCCAGCTACTGCATGCACAACTTCAGGGCCGCCGCCGCGCAGAACGCGCGCAAGGGCGCCGAGGGCAAGCGGTTCGTGCCGCCGGCCTACTCCTACCGCGGCTTCGAATCCAAGCCCGAGGACCCGGCCCATCCCGATCCGGACACGTTCTACGGCTTCGTGTTCCAGGACACCGACTTCTCCAAGTGGATCGAGGCGGTCGGCTACTCGCTCGCGCATCATCCGGACGCCGAGCTCGAGGCCACGGCCGACAGGGCGATCGACGTCGTGTGCGCCGCCCAGCTCGACAACGGCTACCTCGACACCTACTACATCCTCAACGGCATGGACCGCGCGTTCCACAACCTGCGCTGGCACCACGAGCTCTACTGCCTCGGCCACCTCATCGAGGGCGCGATCGCCTACTGGGAGGGCACCGGCAAGGACAAGCTTTTGAAGGCCGCCGAGCGGTTCGCCGACTACACCGCCTCGTACTTCGGCCCGAACCCGGGCCAGTGCAAGGGCTACCCGGGCCACGAGATCGCCGAGATGGCCCTCGCCCGCCTGTTCGAGGTGACCGGCGAGAGAAAGTACCTCGACCTCGCGAAGTTCTTCATCGACCAGCGCGGCACCGAACCCAACTACTTCCGCTACGAGGGCGAGCGCGACAGGAAGGACGGCACCGCCGATACCGCATGGCAGTTCGACTGCCCGTACGCGCAGGCCCACGAGCCGGTGCGCGAGCAGCAGGAGGCGGTCGGCCACGCGGTGCGCGCCGGATACCTCTACTCCGGCATGGCCGACGTCGCGCGCCTGACCGACGACCCGACCCTCGCCGAGGCGTGCGGGAACCTGTGGCGCAACATCGTCGACAAGAAGCTGTACGTCACCGGCGGCATCGGCGGCACCCGCGAGGGCGAGGCGTTCTCCTACGACTACGACCTGCCCAACGACACCGCCTACTCGGAGTCATGCGCGGCGATCGCCCTCGCGTTCTTCGCCCGCCGCATGCTCGAGCTCGAACCCAAGGCCGAGTACGCGGACGTCATGGAGCTGGCCCTGTACAACACCACGCTCGCCGGCATGGCCCTCGACGGCAAGAGCTTCTTCTACGTGAACCCGCTGGAGGTCGACCCGTACGCCTGTCGCCGCGACAAGCGGCTCGACCACGTCAAGCCGGTGCGCCAGAAGTGGTTCGGCTGCGCCTGCTGCCCGCCGAACATCGCCCGCATCGTCGAATCCGTGCAGGAGTACGCGTACACGCTCGCCGACGACGGCTCCACGCTCTACACGCACCTGTACATGGGCGGCGAGGCGAAGGCGACGCTCGCCGGCGTGCCGGTGCGCCTCGACGTCGACGCCGACCTGCCATGGCACGGCGACGGCTCGGTCGTCGTCCACCTCGACGGGCCGGCGACGTTCACGCTCGCGTTCCGCCTTCCGGGCTGGGCCGGTGCGCCCACCGTCGCCGCCGGCACGATCGCCACGACCGGCGAGTCCGGCGCCTCGCCGCGCGTCGCGCGCGAACTGCGCGACGGCTACCTCTACCTCACGGGCGAATGGCATGACGGCGACGTCGTCTCCTTCGACTTCCCGATGCCGGTGCGCATGCTCAAGGCCAACCCGCTCGTGCGCGAGGATGCGAACAAGGTCGCGTTCTCACGCGGCCCGATCACGTTCTGCGCCGAGGAGAGGGACAACGGATCCAACCTGCACCTGCTGCACGCCGACGTCGCCAAGGTCCTCGACGACCCCGAGTCGGTGCGCGTCGACGAGTTCGACTTCCAGGCCGGCGCCAAGGGCATCGACGAGCGAGGCCAGGGCGAGGTCGAGCCCGTCGTCCGGCGCATGGTCAAGCTCGAGGTGCCCGCCTGGCGCGAGCCCGTGCCCGAGACCGTCGCCGCCGCTCCCGCGGGCGCCGAGGCCCCCGCGTTCGCGCCGCTCTACGCCGACTACGCGCCGGCGGAGCGCAAGCCCGTGACCGCGACGCTCATCCCGTACTTCGCCTGGGCCAACCGCGGCGAGAACGAGATGACCGTCTTCCTCAACGTGTGACGTGGACCGCCGGACTCGCGCGCATTGCTCGTGCTGACGCGGACCGGCTGATCGGGACCATTCCGTCCGGCCGACTTGCGCGCCGGGTCAGCGGGTCGATTCGCGAGCGATCAGGGCGAAGCCGACGGTGGTGGCGGTCGGGCGCCAGTCGCCGTCCGGGTCGTTGATCTGGCGCAGGAGCTGGCCGACGGCGATCTGCGCGAGCTGGTCGAGGTCGACCGAGACCGTGCTCAGCGTCGGCACGGAGTAGGCGCCGGCGACGATGCCATCGAAGCCGATGACGCGCACGTCGTCGGGCACGCGCACGCCGCGGTCGGCGAACCCGCGGATGAGTCCGAGGGCGAGTGAGTCGTTCATGCACAGGTAGCCGTCGAATCCGGCGTGGGTGTCGGCCAGCCGATGCGCCGCGTCGATGCCCTGGGGCTCGTTCAATCCCGTGACCCTGATGACATGCTCGGGGTCGTAGGGCAGGCCGTTGTCGATGAGGGCCGAGCGCGCGCCGCGCAGGCGGACCGGGTCATTGGAGACATGGTCCCTGAGCAGATCCTCGACATCCATGTACGGGCAGACGGTGACGATGCCGATGTTGCGGCAGCCACGGTCGATGAGGTGCTGCACGCCGGCCCTGGCGCCCATCTCGTTCGGCCAGTTGACTGTGCTGACGGCGGGGTTGGCGGCGCAGTCGTCGAGCAGTACGGTCGGATTGCCCGATTTGAGGATCCCCGCCTCGGTGACGCCCGACGCGTGGGCGATGGTGCCGTCGAACATGCTGCCGGAGAAGTACGGGCTGCGCATGGCCTCGGCCGCCGATTCGGCCGAGTAGCCGGTCTTCTGCAGGAACGGCGTGAGCCCGTTGCGCCTGACCTCGTCGGACAGGGCGTCGATGAGCTGCGCGTAGAACGGGAGCCGGTACTCGTTGACCATGATGCGGATGATGCCGCTGCGGCCCGACTTGAGCGAGCTCGCCTGCACGTTGACCCGGTAGTTGAGCCGTTCGGCCACGGCGAGCACCTTGGCGCGCGTGGACGCCTTGACGCCCGGCATGCCCCGCAGCGCCTTCGACACGGTCATGGGGGTGACGCCGACCTCCTCGGCGATGTCCTTGAGCGTGGGTGCCTTGGCGTTCATGTTCATGCCGTCCTTACTTCACTGCCTGCGGCTGCCTGCGGACGATACGGTTCGTGACCGGTCCGCGTCGCCCTATGATCAGTCCCAAGCATATCGCCGTGCCGGAATAACGATAACCATCCAGCCTGTCGAACCGCTATCCGTCGGCACGGCGTCGACGGGTCGTTCCGCTTCCGGTTTGTGTCCGTGAGATGCTCGTCCTATGATGATTATCGTTAATCTTGATAAGGCAACCAATGGCTCCGTCGACGAAGTCATGCCACCTCTCCTTTCTGATTCCGTCGGCGGGAACCGGGCGTGCTGCCGGTCAGTGCGGACGGCGCGCAGATCATGTCACGGCACGGTGATGCCGATCGCCGCCGCCGAACGCGACCGCTTGATCACTGTCTTTGGGGGAGTAACCGATGCTGCTGATTGATGATCGCCGCGCTCCGGTGGATTTGGAACCAGGGACCACTCCGGTGCTGCGCTGGCGGGATGACGCCGCCTCCGGTCCGGAGCATGGGGGAGACCCGGTCGCCTATCAGATCGTCGTCGACGCGACCGCGGCCGAAGCGGCGGCGGGGCGCGGTGCGGTCTGGTCGTCCGGTGATGCGTGGGTACAGGGCGACGCGTGGTGCGGCGTGCCGCTGGACGGTCTCGACATGGCGCCGTCGCGGCGCTACTGGGCGTCGCTGCGCTGGCGGTACGCCGACGGCTTCGAGGGCGACTGGGCCGAACCGGTCATGTTCGGCACCGGCGCGGGGCGCGCATGGCACGCCTCGCCGATCTGGGGGCCCGAGCAGGCCGATTCCCTCGGCAACGCGGCCGGCTGGGCGTTCCTGCGCGGCTTCGTCCGTCTGCCGGACAAGCCCATCCGCTGGGCGACGCTCAACGCGACCGCCGCGTCCACCCGCCCCGCACGTCAGTTCGTGTACCGCATGTGGGTCAACGGCGCGTTCGTCGGCGTCGGACCGACCTTCCCGATCGGCGACGAGACCCGATACGACGGCTACGACGTCACCGGTCTGCTGCGAGCCGGAGAAGGCAACGCGATCGGCGTGATCGCCTACACGATGGAAGACCGTCGCTTCGTCGCCCAACTCGACGTGTGCTACGAGGACGGCGTGATCGCCCACTACGGCACGGGTGCGGGCGGTGCCGGTGCGGATGATGCCATGGTCTGGCGTGCGCTGCCCGAACCATGGAACGTCTACCCGCCGTCCACGTCGATCGGCACCCGGTACTTCGAGGCGCCCGCCGAGGACCTGCGTGCGGACCGCTTCCCGCGCGGCTTCTCCCGCTCCGACTTCGACGACTCCGCATGGGTGCCGGTGCGCGGGAAACCCGCGTTCGCGCGGTTGGCCGCCACCCCGACCGACAAGCTGGCCGCGGTGGACGTGCACCCCGTGACGTTGCGGTGCGTGACCCGCACGTATGTGGCCGGGGCCTCCGCCGCCACGGACGACATCGCCGTGAGCAAGGGGAGCGCCGGCTTGGGGCCCGCCGTCGGGGGCGCCTCCCGCCTCGTCGGCGTCGTCGCGGACTTCGGCGCCGGGTACATGGGCGGAATCCGGCTCGATCTCGACCCGCGCGAGCCGATCGACGTCGTCATCCGCTACGGCGAGACCCTCAACGGCGACGGATCGGTGCGCCACCACCTGTCCGCCGGCAACGTGTACGAGGAACGCTGGCACGTCACGCCCGGCTGCGGGCCGTTGGAGACATGGGGATTGCGCGTCTTCCGCTACGTCGAGATCGACGTCGCGCAGCCGCCGGAGCAGCCCTCCTCGTGGGACGAGCCCACGCCCACCGGGCTCGACGAACGGGCCACGGCGATCGGACGCATCATGTCGCGCGGCATCGGGGTCGGCGGGGCTCTGACCGCGGTCGCACTCGTCCACCCGGGCGTGGCAGGAGCCCCGGGAATCGTCGAAAACGCGCATGGTCGAACGCGGACGTGTCCGGCCCTTCCCGCGTACCCCGGTTCGTTCCGGTCCTCGGACCCGGCGCTCGACGCCGTCTGGCGACTCTCCGCACACACCATCAAGGCGTTCAACGGCAACATCTACGCCGATTCATGGACCCGCGAACGCGCTCCCTACGAGGCGGACGCGTGGATCCAGCAACGCGCGCACCTCGCGCTCGATGACTCGCCGGCGCTCGCCGGCTATACGATCGACTGGCTCGCCTCGAACCGCACCTGGCCCACCGAATGGCCGCTGTACCTGATCCTCACCGCGCACGACGCGTGGATGTTCACCGGTTCGGCCGCGCCGCTCGATCACCTCTACGACAGACTGGCCGCACTCCTGCCCGACCGGTACGTCGACGGCGCGACCGGTCTCGTCATCAAGGAGCCCGGCGAATCAAGCCAGATGGACGGCGACCTCGTCGACTGGCCTCCGTCCGAACGCGACGGATTCATCTTCGGCGAGATCAACACGGTGGTCAATGCGCTCGCCTCGCGGGCCTACGCCGACATGACCGACATCGCCCGCGTGCTCGGGCGGTCGGATGATGCCGAACGCTTCGCGCGGACCGCCGCGCGTATGCGCGAGACCATCCACGAACGGCTCTACGACGCCGATCTCGGCGCCTACCACGACGGGCTGCAGGTGGTCGCACAGGCGGAACCGTCCGCCGGGGCGGAGGCGGGGGTAGGTCGGGATTCCGGGCCGACACATCGGGACTGGTCGTTCGCCCCGATCGAGCACGCCTCGCTGCATGCGTCGGCGTTCGCGCTCGCCTTCGCCGAAGTGCCCCAAGCGCGCGTCGGTCGTCTCGCCGCGTTCCTCAAGGGCAAGGGCATGGCATGCAGTGTCTACACGGCCGCCGCGTACCTGCTGGGCCTGTACCGGGCCGGGCTCGGCGCCGAGGCGACCGCGATGATCGCGGACCCGCGCACCACGCACTCGTGGGCGTACATGCTCGTGCAGGACGCCGGCGGCACGATGGAAGCGTGGGACATCGCGCGCAAGCCCAACGCCACGTACTCGCATCCATGGGGCGCGTCGCCGGCGTTCCTGCTGCCCGCGGGTCTGACGGGCATCCGCCCGATCGAGCCGGGCTACCGCCGTTTCGAGGTCCGTCCGCAGCCGGGGGAGCCGGGCGCCGCCGGGTTCGTGCCCGAGGCGAGCGTCGTCGTGCCCACCCCGGCCGGCGACATCCACGCCTCCTACCGTGTGTCCTCTGAAGCGGCCGACGGTGACTCCGCCCCGGCCGTGACCGGACGGATTCGTGCCGCCCGGCCCGGTGTCGGCCGTAGGCAGGTCCTCGAGCTGGACCTGACCGTCCCGTCGCGCACCCACGCGGACGTGATCCTGCCGTCCGCCGCCTACCGTGGCCTCGCCCCCGGCCGCCATCATCTCGTCGCCGGCCTGTGACCATGGGCCACAGGTTTGGGTGTGTTTGCCCCGGCGATTATGTAGCGCTATAATTGTAGCGCTACATACACATGCGAAGGAGCGAAGTGAATGACTTCCAGCAGCAGCACTCCGAACGGGAACGAGTCCGCGGAGCAGCCGGAGACTCAGCCCGGATCCGAGGCCGGGGCGACCAAAGCCAAGGTCAAGACCGCGTCCGCCGACGTCAGCGTCGAGAACGCCGGGGCCGCAGCCGAGGCATTGGACCTCGCCGGGATCGTGGCGCAGATGTTCACGATCCGTGACGCGACCGCGATCGAATGGACCGCCGACGGCGAATACGTGCGCGTCGAGGCGTGGGGCGCGAACTCCGTGCGCGTGCGTTCGCGACTCATGGACCGCCCGCTCGACGTCGACTGGGCGCTCCTCAAGCCCCCGGCGGACGCCCCGAAACCGACCATCACCATCGGCGAGACGGGCGCCACGCTCGTCAACGGCGACATCACCGTGCGCCTCGACGTCTTCGGTTGGGCTCACGACCACGTGCGTCTGTCCTTCGAGCACACCCGCATCGGCAGGGTGCTCATCCGCGAGGCATCCGACGGCGGCGCCCTGCACTTGAGGGCCCGCAATCACCGTCCGCTCGAATCCGGCGCCGAGTCGCCGATCGCCTCGTTCGAAAGCCCCGCCGGCGAGCACCTCTACGGCATGGGCGAATACCAGCAGAGCGTGCTCGACTTGAAGGGCTCCACGCTCGAGCTCGCGCACCGCAACTCCCAGTGCTCGGTCCCGTTCGTCGTCTCCTCGGCCGGCTACGGCTTCCTGTGGAACAACCCCGCCATCGGCCGCGTCACGTTCGCGAGGAACCGCACCGAATGGCACGCCGACGTCGCCGACCAGATCGACTACTGGATCACCGTGGGGGACACGCCGGCGCAGATCGAGGCGCAGTACGCCGACGCGACCGGCCATGCGCCGGTCATGCCCGAATGGGGCATGGGCTTCTGGCAGTGCAAGCTGCGCTACTGGAACCAGGAGCAGCTGCTCGAGGTCGCCCGCGGATTCAAACGCCGGAACATCCCGATCGACCTCATCGTCATCGACTTCTTCCATTGGCCGCTCATGGGCGACTTCCGCTTCGACGAGGAGTTCTGGCCCGACGTCAAGGCCATGACCGACGAACTGCATCGGATGGGCATCAAACTCATGGTCTCCGTGTGGCCGCAGATCGACCTGAAGTCCGAGAACTACGACGAGATGCGCCGCCGCAACTTCCTCGCCAGGACCCGCACCGGCAAGGACGTGGGCATGTGGTGGCCTCGCGACAGCCAGTTCTTCGACGCCACCAACCCCGAGGCGCGCGAGTGGGTGTGGGGCAAGATCAAACGCAACTACACCGACCGCGGCGTCGACGCGTTCTGGCTCGACGAGGCCGAACCCGAATGGGGCGGCGACTACGACTACGCGCACTACCTGTTCCACCTGGGGCCGGTCGGCAAGGTCGGCAACATCTACCCGGTCCTGTACAACAAGACCTTCTACGACGGTCAGCTCTCGATCGGGCGCAAGGACGACGCCGTCAACCTCTCGCGTGCCGCGTGGGCCGGCGCCCAGCGCTATGGTGCGCTCGTGTGGAGCGGCGACGTGCACTCCACGTTCGACGACCTCAAGGCGCAGATCACCTGCGCGATCCACATGGGCGCGGCCGGCATCCCGTGGTTCACCACCGACATGGGCGGCTTCGCCGGCGGCGACATCACCTCCGACGCGTTCAGGGAGCTGTTCGTTCGTTGGTGCCAGTTCTCCACGTTCCTGCCCGTCATGCGCAACCACGGCGACCGTGGTCCGGACCATCACGAGGTGAGGGACGAGCGCGGCAACGAGATCACGCACGTGCACACCGGCGACGACAACGAGCCGTGGAGCCTCGGAGCCGAGGTGGAACGGACGTTCGTCAAGTACATCAGGCTGCGCGAGGCGATGCGCCCGTACACGCGCGAGCTGTTCCGCGAGGCGCACGAGTACGGGCAGCCGCTCGTGCGCGGCCTGTTCTACGAGTTCCCCGGCGAGGAGGCGGCCGCCGACGTCGCCGACGAGTACACGTTCGGCCCCGACCTGCTCGTCGCGCCCGTGACCGAGCCCGGCGCCCGCTCGCGCGAGGTGTACCTGCCCGGCGGCGAGTCGACCACGTGGACGAACCTCCACGACGGCCGCACCTACGCCGGCGGGCAGTCGGTCACCGTCGACGCACCGCTCGACGTCGTGCCCGTCTTCGCGCGCGACGGCCGCGATCACGGCCTCAAGGGCCTCATCTGATGGGATCCAGATGACCAGGGTTTGATTGACCTGTAAGTGACGGAACGCGCGAATGATTTGCGTAAATCGCAAATCATTCGCGCCGAGGATTGGAGGCGACCATCGCCGAACTCACTAGACTGGTCCGCATGGTCACTTTGGATGATGTAGCGGCACGCGCCGGGGTCTCGCGCATGACCGCGTCGAACGCGATCCGCGGCAAGTCCGTGGTCAAGGCGTCCACCGCGAGACGCGTGCTCGAGGCCGCGGCCGAACTCGGCTACAAGCCGAACCTGGCCGCCCGCCAGCTGAGCTCCGGCCGCACGCACATCATCGGCATGTCCGTCGCGGACCTTGATCTGCCGTTCCCGGCCGCGCTCGCCGCGAGCCTGTCCGACGAGGCGTTCCGGCGCGGCTACCAGCTCATTACCCAGCAGACGCGCATGTCGTCCGACTACGAGCAGGCGATGCTGAACAGCGCCAGCACGCGGATCTGTGACGGCACGATCGTCTGCTGGCCGAGTTCGGACGTCGGCGGTACCGACGCGCTCGTTGGTTTCGCGGCGACCCACCCCGTGGTGGTGCTCGACGGGCATGGACTCGAAGGACGTGTGGACACCGTGTTCACTCCCAATCGCGAGGGGGCCCGGGCGGCCGTGTCGCATCTCATCGCGCAGGGCGCCCGGCGGATACTGGTGCTCGGCGCGCCATATCGTTCGCCGCAGGAGTTGGAGCGGCTCGCACTCCTGCTCAAGGGGGACGGGAGCCTCGTCGAATCCGATGCGCATGCCGGGGCCGAGGCCGGAGAGGACGTCAGGGCGCAAGCCGAGGCGCGACCCGGTAATGGGGTACTGCGGCTGCTCGGCGCGTGGGAGGCGATCCGTGACGCCCGGGCCGCGGGCGTGGATGTGGCATACGGGCCCGGGAACGTATGCCCGGCCGGATGGGATTTCCATGGCGGCTACGAGGCGATGTCCCGCATACTCGCCGCATCCGGACGTTCGCCCGATACGCCGGACACGAAGGCGGCAGGCTCGGGTTCCGCGGGCTCGTCGGGCTCGCCGGATCCGAGCTTCGACGCCGTGTTCGCGCTGGCCGACGCGATGGCGATCGGCGCGCTCAAGGCGCTGCTCGCCGCGGGCGTGCGTGTGCCCGAGAAGGTGATGGTCATCGGATTCGACGGCGTCGACGGCGGCGGATACACCGACCCCGGCCTGTCCAGTGTGGCGATCGACACCAAGGAGATCGCACGCGTCGGCCTCGATCTGCTCATCGCGCGCATCGAGGCCGGCCTCAGCACCGGCGAGCGGACGCACGCATCCCCACGTTCCGCGACCACGCCAGCCGGCGCCCCGCGCACTCACGTCCTGTCCTTCCGCCTCGCGCACCGGGGCAGCGCCGAACGCTGAAAAAGGCAGCACGGTCAACCAATCACTGCCACCGGCCCCAATCCAGTCGTTATCACCGTCAGAGCGCATAGGCGGTCTCTATCGCGTCGTATTCGGCGGCGGTGATCGGCAGGATCGCGCCGTGGCGCTTCTTGAGTCCGCCGAAGTCGATGTCGCCGGCGACGGCCCAGTCCGCCGGCTCGCGGCTCGACAGGTCGGCGGAACGGAACGGCAGGTAGCCCTTGGCCTCGGCGTACTGGTCGCACATGAGGCCGTAGCGCATCTCGCGGCCGTTGATGACCTTCACGTCGGCGTCGTTGTAGCGGAACAGCTCCGGGCCCTCGAGGTATCGCCACGAGTAGCGGCCGTTGCCGAGGATGTCCGTGAGGGTGCCGACATACGACCACTCGTCCGGGGCGTCGGTGCGCAGCACCTCGTAGGTGGTCGCGTACGGGTTGCGCGTGCGCTCGATGGTGATCTCGGAGTCCTTCGAGGCGCGGTACCACCAGCCGTCCTCGTCGCGCAGCATCGTCGTGTCGATGATGCCGTTGCGGCGGTCGATCCACTTGACCGGGTTGGAGAATTCGCGGAAGTCGACGGTGGTCGCGTAATACATGTTGCAGCGGTCGCCGAGCTCGTTGTTGAGGGGGCTTCCCGGCTCGTCCGTATTGGTCATCGTGGCCCAGAACACGATCCACTGCTTTTTGTCCGGGTCCCAGCAGGCCTCCGGCGCCCACGCCATGCCCGCGCCCGGGATCTTCGAGGCGACGTCGACGAGGTACGGCTCGTCCCAGTGGACGAGGTCGGGGGAGTTCCAGATGACGAGACCGGTCGAACCGTCGGTGGTCGCGCCGTCGTGCGGGCCCCAGCCTCCGCGGTGGTGGATGGACAGGTCGGTTGCGACGATGTGGAATCCGCCGCGCGGGTCGCGTTCGATGTGCGGGTCGCGCACGCCCTGCTCGCCGCCGAGCCAGGTGAGGGCCGGTTTGCCGGCCGGGCGCAGGTCGTGCCAGTGCACGCCGTCGCGGCTCAGGGCGAAGTAGATCTGCTCATCGGTCGGCGTCTGCTCGTCGCCGATGAAGTGGACGAAGATGTAGGCCTCGGTCCTCGGGGATGCCGGGGCGGCGGTCGGAATGGTGGTGCTGACGGTCATAAGTGCTCCTTGCGTTGCCTGATGCATGTGTCGGCCGACCATGCGTATCGGTCCATGGCGGCCCGCATGCCGTCGGCGTTGCGGACATCGGGGGCCGGCGGCGGTTCGTGATCGAGTATAGGTCATATTGATGGTTATCGCTAACCATCGTGTTTGCGATGCTGAGCGCTGATGGTGGTCCAGGGCCGTTTCGGGGTTGTTTGCCTACTGTCTCACCAAAACGTATGTCAAACACGCCGATTCAGCGCGGGTTGCCCAGATGGCACTCCGCATGACTGTGGGGCTGGCGCTTGCGGAAAATATCGCTACAATAATTAACGATAACTTACCGATAAGGCAGGATACGATGACGAATCAGACACGAGGATCCGAAACGGGCCCGGCGCTCCCCAAGGCATGGTGCCCGCCGATGGGCTGGAACAGCTGGGACTCCTACGGCACGACGGTCACCGAGGACGAACTCCTCGCCAACGCGCGCTTCATGGCCGAACACCTCAAGACCGTCGGCTGGGACACCCTGGTCATCGACATCGACTGGTACGACCCGACCGCCCGCGCCCACGGCTACAACGCCGACGCCCCGCTCATCCTCGACGAGTACGGCCGCCAGCTGCCCGACCCGGTGCGCTTCCCGTCCGCCGCCGACGGCAGGGGATTCAAGCCGCTCGCCGACAAGGTCCATGCCCTGGGACTGAAGCTCGGCGTCCACATGATGCGCGGCATCCCACGCATCGCCGTCGACAAGGACCTGCCCGTGTACGGCACCGACTACACCGCCAAGGACGTGGCCGACCTCGAGCACGTGTGCAAATGGAATCCGGACAACTACGGCCTGAACCAGAAGCACCCGGGCGCGCAGGCCTGGTACGACGCGCAGCTCGACCTGTTCGCCTCGTGGGGGCTCGACTTCCTCAAGGTCGACGACATGCAGACACCGTTCCACTCCGACGAGATCGCCGCCTACCATCGCGCGATCGCCAAGGCCGAGGCCAAGTACGGCCGTACGATCGACCTATCCCTGTCTCCGGGCGGCTGGGTGTCGACGAACTATGTCGACTTCCTGCGCGACAACGCCCAGATGTGGCGCATCTCCGACGACCTGTGGGACCGCTGGGAGGACATCTACCAGCAGTTCGCCCGCCTCGCCCGCTGGGCCCCGTTCCAGACCACCGGCCACTGGGCCGACGCCGACATGATCCCGTTCGGCCACATCGGCCTTCGCGCCGAGCGCGGCGACGACCGCCAGTCGCGCCTGACGATCGACGAGCAGAAGACGCTCCTAGCCCTGTGGTGCATGGGCCGCTCACCGTTGATGGTCGGCGGCGACCTGCCCACCAGCACCGACGACACGATTACGCTGCTGTCCAACCCGGCACTGCGCGAGGTGACCGCAGGCTCGACCAACAACCGCGAACTGGTCCGCGAACGGCAGTTCACGCACTGGTGGGAGGACAACTCCTACCGCGGCGAATTCATCGTCTGGGCCGCCGACGCCGCCGACTGGGCCGACGGCACGCCGTCCGCGCACGCCGGCGGACACTACGCCGCGCTGTTCTGGACCGGCGACGACACGTACGAGATCGGCCGCAACATCCAACTGCAGTCGATCGTCGGACTCGACGCGCGCGACGACGACTGGACCCTGACCGACCTGTTCGCCGGCGCGCCGGGCGGGCCGAGCGACGTGCGCATCGAGGGCGAGGGCGCCGACCGCGTCATCACCGGCACGATCCCCACCCACGGCGCGCTGTGGATCGCGCTGGACCGCCATTGACGGCTCGTCCTGGTTCCCGATTTCCCGTGCCGCGAAATCGGGAACCGGAACCTGACAATACCGAACAAGACATGACCATCGGCCCGTTGGTATGAAGCCGTTCCGGCGGGTGAATCGCACATCGTCCGGTTCCCGATTTCACGGCACGGAAAATCGGGAACCGGGAAGGGGGACCTTATGGCCGACAAACTCACCGCGACGCTCGACAAGGCGGGCGTGCGCCGCATCAGCACCGACCTGTGGGGCGTGTTCTTCGAGGACATCAGCTACGCCGCGGACGGCGGCCTCAACGCCGAGCTCGTGCAGAACGGCGCGTTCGAGTACGACCGCGCCGACCGCGAGGGCTGGAGCAACTACAGTTTCTGGCGCAAGGTCGTGCCGGCCGGCTCGTTCGCCGCGTTCGCGATCCGCGACAAGGCGCCGGTCGCCGACGAGAACCCGCACTATGCGACGGTCGAGGTCGGCTCGGTCGCCGGCGGCGCGCCCGCCCTGGAGAACGTCGGCTTCGACGGGATGACGCTGCGTGCGGGGGAGACGTACGCCTTCTCCGTATGGACGCGCGCGCACGGGGAGGCGCTGCCGGTCGAGGTGTCCCTGATCGGCGATGACGGCGTGACGCTGGCGTCCGCGACGCTCGAGGCTCCGGCCTCGACATCGGACGGCGCGTGGACGCAGGTGCACGCCGAACTGACCGTGCCCGCGGCGCCGGCCGTTGCCGGTTCCGGTGAGGGAGCGGCGTCCGACGTCTCGGCCGCGGGCATCGCCGATCGCATGGATGGTCGTCCCGCCGATGCGCCCGATGCCGGGCCCGCTGCCGATGATGCCGTGTCCGACGGCGGCTCGACCGTGTACGCGGGCAAGCCGGTCGTCGCGCGTCATGCCGTGCTGCGCCTTGGTTTCCCGAAGACCGGCGTCGTCGACCTCGACTTCGTGAGCCTCGAGCCGCGCACGACCTACAAGGGATTGGAGCACTTCTGCCCCGACCTCGTCGAGGCGCTCGCCGACCTCAAGCCGCGGTTCATGCGCTTCCCCGGCGGTTGCGTGGCGCACGGGCTCGGCCTCGACAACATGTACCACTGGGATCGCACGATCGGTCCGGTCGAGCATCGTCCGCACGACTTCAATCTGTGGGGCTACCACCAGTCGTTCCGTCTGGGCTACTACGAGTACCTGCGCCTGTGCGAGACGATCGGCGCGAAGCCGCTGCCGGTGCTCGCGGCGGGCGTGAGCTGCCAGAATACCGCGCAGGGTCCGGTGCCTATCGCCCTCGAGGACATGCCCGCGTATATCGACGAGGTGCTCGCCCTCATCGACTTCTGCAACGCCGACCCGGCCGACAACGCATGGGCCGCCAAGCGCGCCGCGATGGGACACCCGGAGCCGTTCGGCCTCGAATACCTCGGCATCGGCAACGAGGACCTCATCGACGACGTGTTCAAGGACCGCTTCGAACGCATCTTCGAGGCCGTCAAGGCCAGGCATCCCGAGATCACCGTCGTCGGCACGATCGGCCCCGCCCCGTCCGGCCGCGACTACGAGCGGGGCTGGGCGTACGCGCGCAAGGCCCGCATCCCGATCGTCGACGAGCATTCCTACCAGTCGTCGAGCTGGTGGTTCCACAACCTCGACCACTATGACGCGACGGACCGCGAGGGGCCGAAGGTGTACCTCGGCGAGTACGGTTCGTGGGGCACGGGGCTCATCAACGCCCTGTCCGAGGCGGCGTTCATGGGCCGCGCGATGGAGCTCAACGGCGACGTCGTGCACATGGCCTCCTACGCGCCGCTGTTCTGCAAGAACGGGCACAACAGCTGGGACCCCGACCTCATCTACTTCGACAACGAGCGCGTCTACCATCCCTACAGCTACTGGGTGCAGAAGCTGTACGCCAACACCACCGCCGACACCGCCTGGCCCGTCGCGCTCGACGGTCCCGTCGCGCTGCGCCGCGACCTGCCGAACCGCATCGGGCTGCGCATCGAGGGAGGAGCGACCGTCGACTTCACCGATCTCTCGATCGATACCGCCGACGGGCGGCATGTCGACCTGCCCGACGTCGCCTACCGCAACGGCAGCGGGTCGATCGATCTGCCCGTGCCGGCCGACCTCGCGGCCGACGCGTACACGATCCACGCCACCATCACCTACCGCGAGGGCATGTGGGGCGTGGGGATCGTCTCCGGCGACGTCAAGGGGCCGAACCGCAACAGGGCGTCCTTCGGTCGCGGTTTCGCGCTGCAGCTCGTGCGCGACGGCTCCGGCTACAACCTCGCGAACACCGAGACGTCGATGGACGCGGTGACTCCCGGTACCACCTGGCACGTGCGTCTCGAGATCGCCGACCGCGGCGAGTCGATGAAACTGTTCATTGACGACGAACCTGTGCTCGAAGGCCGCGAGACCCCGGACGAACCGCGCCGTGTGATTGCCGTTTCGCGCGACTCGACGGCCGGCGTCGACTACATCCGCATCGTCAACGCGCTGCCCGACGCGGCGGACGTGGATCTCACGCAGGTGCTCGACGTGCTCGACGTGCCCGACGCCGCCCGCGTGGGTGTGAAGGCGACCGTCCTCACCGGCGACGACCCGTACGCCGGAACCAGGGGCGAGGAATCGCCCACCGCGCCCATCGAACGCGACGCTGACCTGACCGGCGGCACGTACACGGCCCCCGCCTGGTCCTTCACCGTCCTCGTCATCCGTCGGTGACCGGCGCATGGCCGACCGGTTCCCGATTTTTCGCGCCGTGAAATCGGGAACCGGAATCCGATAATACCGAACATGACATGAACATCGTCCCGTTGGCGTGAAGCCGTTCCGGCGGGCGAATCGAACATCGTCCGGTTCCCGATTCCGAAGCGCGGAAAATCGGGAACCGGGAAGGGGAACAACCACATGACCGACGGCGACAGTGACGCCCTGCGCGGCGCGATCGGCTCGTCGAAGGGCCGCCGCATCACCTTCAGACAGGCGCTCGGCTACGGCGTCGGCGACTTCTACGGCGGCGGCCAGCTCACGCTGATCGCCACCTACCTGTCGCTGTTCTGGACGCGCTTCTGCGGGATGGACATCGCCACGTCGCAGTCGGTGATCGGTCTGAGCGCGCTGATCTCAGCGGTCGCGGCCCTCCTGTTCGGCGTGCTCGACGACAACCTCTACCGCTACGACGTGGGGCGCCGGTTCGGCCGTCGCCGCCTGCTGCTCATGCTCGCCTCGCCGCTGCTGCTGACGGGCGTGTTCCTGTGGATCCCCGGACTTCCGATCGCCGTCTATTTCGCCGCGTACGCGCTGTGGGTCGTGCTCGCGCAGATGTTCGCGACCTCCTACAGCGCGCTGCCCGGCGAGATGACGGCTGACTTCGCCGGACGCACGAAGCTGTCGACCGTGCGCCTGTTCATCTCGACCGGCGCCGCCACCGCGATCCCGCTGACGGGCAGCGCGGTGCTGTCGGTCGTCGGCGAGGACCGGCCGGTCGGGTACATGGTCTTCACGATCGCCACGACCGTGCTGTTCTCGGTCGCCGTGTTCGTCTGCTGGCGGCGCACCTGGGAGATGACCCCGGAGGCGGCCGGCTTCGGCGCCTACGCGCGCGGCGAGATGCGAGACGGCCGTATCGGCGCCGCGGGATGGGCGCGTCGCGCCGTCAAGGTGCTGCACGAGTACGCGACGACCCTCAAGGTCAAGGAGTTCCGCAAGCATCTCGCGATCTACCTGCTCATCCAGGTGTCGATGGACGTGTTCGGCCAGACGTTCGTCTTCTTCGTGGTCTTCGACTGGGGCAGCACGGCCGCGTTCGCCTCGCTCCTGCTCGGCTGCGCGGCGATCTCCCTGCCGCTCATGCCCCTGTTCGGCATCGGCATGACTAGGCTGGGCCCGCGCCGCATGTACGCGATCAACTTCGCCGGATGCCTGCTCGGCGTGGGCGGCCTGCTCGTCGTGTGGGCGACGGCCGGCGGAATCCCCGGGCCGCTGTGGACCGTGCTCGCCGTGGCCGCGTCCCTGTGGTTCTTCGCGTTCAAGTCGTTGTGCGGGTATCTGCCGTGGGCGGTGTTCCCGTACATGGCCGACGTCGACCAGGTCGTCACGCGCCGCTACCGCTCCGCCACGTTCTCCGCGATCCAGGCGTCGTTCCGCCAGCTCGGCTCCGGACTCGCGACGATCGCGGTCGGCGTGGTCCTCGGTGCTGTCGGTTTCGACTCGACCCGTGCGACGCAGATTCCATCCGCGCGCATCGGCGTCGGCGCGGTGCTGCTCGGCTGGTTCGGCGTCTCGATGGCCGTCTGCTGGCTGATCTCCTCGCACCTGCGCATCGACAAGCGCACCGACGGCGTCGTCCTGACCGAGATCGACCGTCTGCGCGACGGCGGCTCCAAGGCGCGCGTCGACGCCGAGACCCGCCGCACCATCGAGAAGCTCACCGGTCTGCCCTACGATCAATGCTGGCTCAACGGCTCCCGCTGATCGGCGGAACGACCACACGACCATGAAGGGAACGTCATGACCATCTACCGCGACGCCCTGCCGTCCGAACACGACGACATCGTCGACCTCATCAACTACGCGTTCGGCATGCAGGCGCAGCAGGCGCTCGCCAAAGCGTACGGCGACGGCGAGGTGCTCGAATCGCGCCACAAGGTCGCCGTCGACGAGACGACCGGACGCATCAAGGCATCCGTCGCCGTCTACCCGCAGACCGTCCACGTAGGGGACATGACGTTGCACGCCATGTTCCTCGGCTGCGTGTGCGTCCACCCGCGCTTCCGCGGCGAGGGGCACATGGGCCGTCTCATCCGCATGTGGCACGACGAGCTCAGGGTCGAGGGCGACGTTGACATGATGGTCCTGTGGGGGCTGCGCCACCGCTACGCCCACTTCGGCTACGCGCCGTGCGGGTACGGCTACACGTACGAGATCAACCGGTCCTGCGTCAAGCACGCGCTCGCCGATCCGGCCGAACCGCGCGGACTCGCCGGACGCGACCCGGCCCGGCTGTCGTTCCGGCCGTTCTTCACGCGCGACGGCGACGCCGAACTCGCCGTACGCCTCAACGACGCCCGCCTCGTCCATGCCGAACGCCCGCTGCCGCTGGTCGGCCGCATCGACTCGTACCTCAACAGCGAGGCCGTCGCCGTCGACCGCGACGGCGAAACCATCGGCTACCTCGTGCGCGCGGTCGGCGACCCGTCCGTCGTGCGCGAGATCGCGCTCGCCGACCCGGCCGATGCCGGCGCCGTGAGCGCGCGGTATCTGGAATCGCTGGAACCGCGCGGCAGGTCGTCGTTCACCGTGAAGGTCACGCCCACTGACGCCGCGCTCAATGAGCGGTTCTCCGGATTCTCGGAGACCGCGACGGTCGGTACCGTCTGCCGGTGCCTCGTGTTCGACTACGCGCGTCTGCTCGCATGCTGGCTGCCGGTCGCCGCGCGCCTGTGGCGGCTCGAACCGGGACGGTTGTCTCTGGTGCTCGGCGGCCAGCCGGTCACCGTCGAGGTGGGTGGGGACGGATCGGTGCACGTCGAACGCTCCGCCGACCCGGACGCCCCGGCCCTGTCCGACGCGGACGCGCAGGACCTCATCATGGGCCTCGGCGCGCGCTACCGCCGCGACCTGCCGTCCGCTCCCGCCGGCTGGTTTCCGCTGCCGGTCGACTGGTACTGGCCCGACCTCAACTGACGGCCTGTCCGGCGGGCGGTCCTACGGCCGTCGGCCGAGAGGTCGGGAGGCTATCGCCGGGTCGACTCGCGTTGGATGAGGCGGTAGTCGGCGGTGAGGCGGCGGACGCCGGCGCGCTCCTCCTGCGGCAGGTTGCGCGCGTCCTCGTCGAGCCGGTCGAGGAGCAGGCCGACCGCCTTGGCCGCGAGGTCGTTCAGATCCGTGCTGACGGTGGTCAGCGACGGCACCGAATACTCGCCCTCGTTGATGCCGTCGAAGCCGACGATCGCGACGTCGTCGGGCACATGCACGCCGGCGTCGGCGAAGCCGCGGATGGCGCCGAGGGCCAACGAGTCGGTCATGCAGAACATGCCGTCGAACGGCAGTCCGCCCGCGGTGTCGGCCAGTTCGCGCGCTGCCTCCCGCGCCCCCGGGGTGCCCCAGTGATCGACCGGGATGAAGTTGCGCTCGTCCACGTCGATGCCGGCCTCGTCGAACGCCCTGAGCGCCCCGGCGAGGCGCCGGCCCGAGACGGTCGTCGACTGCCGGTCGTCGACCAGCGCGTTGTAGTCGACGCCGAGCACGCCGATGTGTTCGCAGCCAATGTCGATGAGATGGCGGATCGCCGCGGCGGCACCGTCCTCGCACGGGGTGAACACGCAGTCGAACAGCGGCTCGTCGGAGATGTCGTCGAGCAGGATCAGCGGCTTGCCGCCGTAGAGCGCGGTGATCTCCTCGGGGGAGATGTTGCCCGGGCTGAAGATCGTGGCGTCGCACAGCTGGCTGGTGACCTTGCGCAGGATGGAGATCTCGCGCTCCTTCGAGTTGGAGGTCTGCTGCACGATGGTCTCGAGATCGTGCCGGGCGGCCTCGCGCGACACCGCGGCGCTCATCTCGGACGGGTAGGGCTTGTCGAGCTCGAAGATCGCCACGCCGATGACGCCGGAGCGCCCGGAACGCAGGGACCGCGCTGACAGGTTGGTGGTGTAGTGCAGATCCGACGCCGCGCGCCGCACCCGCTCGGCGGTCTCTGGGGCGATGCGCGGATCGCCCCGCAACGCGTAGGACGCGGTCGCCCGCGACACGCCGGCGGCCTTGGCCACATCGCTCATCGTCGCCATGATCTCAAACTCCCTGATTCGGCTTTGTGGAGCCGTTTCCGCCCGTCTCCGCGCGGCGGCTCCCGTGATGACGACCCCAGTGTAGCGCACAAATTTGACACGATTCAACAAAGGGGTGTATAACGGTAACCATCCGAATTGAATCGAGTAAATTAATCGATTCAACGAGGGCGTAGTGGTGAAGCAGCCAACGACGAACTCCGGACGCAGCCGCCCGGGGCAAGGAGGAGACATGAAGTTCAACAAGACGATCAAGACGGCGCTCGCCGCGATCGCCGCGGGGGCGATGCTGTTCCCGCTGGCCGCGTGCGGCGGTGGATCCAGCGCCGATTCCGGCAAGATCAAGCTCAGCTACCTGAGCTGGAACAACGAGCAGATGTCGAAGCCCTACATCGACGAGTTCGAGAAGGAGAACCCCGACGTCGAGATCGACTTCAGCTACTCGCCGCCGACCCCGGAGTACATCCAGACCCTGCAGACCCGACTGGTCGGCAACCAGGCCCCGGACGTCTTCGTCATCACCTCCGAGAACAAGACCGACCTCATGGACAACGGCTACGTCAAGGACCTGACCGACGAACCGTTCATGAAGAACATCTCCCAGGCCAACAAGGACTTCGTCTCCCGCGACGGCAAGGTCTACGGCATGTCCACCAGCTCCTGGGCCTCCGGCATCGTCTACAACAAGGACCTGCTCAAGAAGGTCGGCGTCAGTGAGCCCCCGGCCACCTGGGACGAGTTCCTCGCCCTGTGCAAGAAGCTCAAGAACGCCGGCATCACCCCGTACCTCGAGACCGTCGCCGACGGTCTGAGTCGCATCCCGGACGCGTTCCAGGGCGCGATCTTCGCCAAGAACGGCGTCGACGTCACCAAGCTCGCCACCAAGGACAAGCAGACCCCGGGCGCCGACGAGAAGGAGGCCGTCAAGGCGTGGATGGAGATCTACGAGCAGGGCCTCGTCACCCGCGACACCGTCGGCATCAGCGGCGACGACATGAAGACCCAGTTCGTCAACGGCCAGGTCGCGATGATCTGCACCGGTCCGTGGGACTTCGGCACCTTCCAGGAGGCGTCCGGCCTCAACTGGGGCTACGCCCAGATGCCGGCCCTCGACAAGGACCACGAGAACTACGCGCAGGGCTCCCCGTCCCCGGGCCTCGCCATCTACTCCAAGCTGAGCGGTGACAAGCTCAAGGCCGCCGAGAAGTTCCTGACCTTCATGTCCAGCAAGAAGGCGCTCGAGATGAGCTCCAAGGAAGGCAACGCCATCACCGTCGAGGGCTTCGACTCCTCCGTGATCGACCAGTTCAAGGACGTCTACGCGAAGAACGTGCAGACCGGCAAGTACTACCTCAACACGAACTTCTACAAGAACCCCGACGTGCTGAACACCGCGCTGCAGGCCGAGACCCAGCAGCTGGTCCAGGGCCAGATCACGGTCGACCAGTGGGCCAAGAACGTCGACCAGAAGATGGCCGCCGCCCAGTGACGCGGGCGACGTCCCTGACGACAACAACAACCAGTCCCGAATAAGGACCTCCTGAGTCTTGGCGGGCGGTGCTCTCCTGCCGCCCGCCAATTTTTATGCCTTTTCCCGCGGGAATCCCCGCGCGATCCCGGAATTCCGGACACACAGACAGACACATAGACAAATCCCCGAAACGGGCACGATGAACAAGGAGGATGTTCATGAGTGAATCGATCGCGGCGGCGAGGAACCTCCCGCCGCTGAATGAGCAAGCATACCGCAGGCGTCGCAGGATGAAGGGCCTGCGCGACGATCTGACGTCGTTCTGGTTCCTGCTGCCGATCCTGGCGGTGTTCGTGGTCCTGTTCCTGGTCCCGCTGGTCCAGACGCTGATGTTCTCCTTCACGGACTTCAACGGCTACAGCATGAACATGAACTGGGTCGGCCTGGAGAACTACAAGAAGGTGTTCTCCGACTCGTCCACCCTGCAGGGCCTCGGCTTCACGATCCTGTATGCGATCGTGGTGATGGTGGGTGTGACCGTGATCGCGATCCCGCTGGCCGTGGTGCTCAACCGCAAGTTCGTGGGCCGCAACTTCGTGCGTTCCCTGTTCTTCTTCTTCTCGGTTCCGTCCCTGGCGATCATGGGCATGGTCTGGAAGTACATCTTCTCCCCGATGCAGACCGGCGTGGTCAACAGCGTGCTGTCCGTGTTCGGCATCGGCCCGGTCCCGTGGCTGAGCAACTCCAAGCTCGCCCAGTTCTGCGTGATCTTCATCGCCATCTGGGCCCAGATCGGCTGGCACGCGACCCTCTACCTCGCGTTCCTGCAGGCCATCCCGGCCGACCTGTACGAGCAGGCCACCGTCGACGGCGCCAACAAGCTCCAGCAGTTCGTGCACATCACCCTTCCGCAGCTCATGCCCGGCATCGTGACCTCCACCTTCCTGCTGATGAGCGGCGGCCTGAAGGTCTACGACCTGCCGTTCACGATGACCAAGGGCGGTCCGGGCTACTCGACGTACACCGTGACCCAGTCCATCATCCAGCAGGGCATCGGCCAGTCCCAGTACGGCATCGGCTCCGCCCTGGCCGTGCTGTTCTTCATCGCCACCGGCGTGGTGGTGTTCCTGCAGATGGGCATTTCGAACCTGATCTCGAGGAGGTTCCAGTGATGAGCAACGCAACCGATGACACCAAGACCGTGGAATCCAAGGGCTCCAAGGGTTCCGGCATGAACTTCACCACGCGCCGCCGCATCGGCTCGGCCGTCACCAGCGTCGTGATGATCGTGATCGCGCTGCTGTGCGCGGTGCCGCTGTGGTACATCTTCATCAACACGTTCAAGACCATCCCGGACATGGCCGCCAACCCCCTGGGCCTGCCGAAGCAGTGGACGTTCGCGAACTACGTCAACGCGTTCGAGACCGTCCCGATCGTACGCTCCCTGATCAACACCGTCATCGTCACGTTCTTCGGCGTGGCCATCCAGGTGATCGTCGGCGCCCTGGCCGCCTACGGCATGATCCTGAGGAAGTCGGTGTTCACCGCCGGCGTCGGCGCGATCCTCATGGTCGCGTTCGTCGTGCCGGCCCAGTCCACCCTGATCCCGCTGTACCGCATGGAGGCGCAGGCCGGACTGGTCAACACGTTCGCGGGCCTGATCATCATCTACCTCGGCGGCGCGGTGTTCTGCTACTTCCTGACCGTGGGCTACATGAGGAGCCTGCCGTTCGAGCTCATCGAGGCGGCCCGCATCGACGGCGCCGGCCCCCTGCGCATCTTCTGGAACATCGTGATGCCGCTGATCCGCCCGATCCTGACGACCGTGGTCGTGTTCCAGACCATGGGCACGTGGAACGACTTCATGAACGCGAACGTGTTCCTGTCCTCCTCCGATCTGCGCACGATCGTCCTGCAGGTGTACAACGCGGTGGGCCAGTTCTCGACCGATTGGCCGAGCTTCATGACCATCACCGTGCTCGCCCTGCTGCCGGTCCTGATCTTCTTCGTCATCTGCCAGAAGTGGATCGTCTCCGGCCTCGTCGCCGGATCCGTCAAGGGCTGACCGTCCCGGTCGCCCCGACCCCGGTTCCGCAGACATGAGACCCGTCCCCGTGCGGGGCGCGCGCAAATCCTCCTTCCCGCCGCCCCGCACGGGGACACCCGTAAAGAAAGCCGTTAGCATCATGACATCCATTCTCGAATCCCCGACCGTCTCTCCGCCGTCCGCGAAGCCGCGCGACCCGTCGCGCGAGGCGCTTCCGCACCGCGTCAACGACACGCCGCTTGCCACCAATCCGCTCCACCGCTACTGCGCGGACCCGAACCTCGCGATCTTCGACGGCCGGTACTTCCTGTACTGCACCGACGACGGCGTCGACGACTGGGGCACCACCTGCTTCAGCGTGTACGTCTCAGACGACCTCGACACGTGGGAGCGCCACCCGGCGCTCGACCTGCGCGACGTACCGTGGTGGAACGGCGAGGACGGCGCGTGGGCGCCGAGCGTCGTGCGCCGCGCCGACGGCAGGTACGTGTTCTACTTCGTCGCCGCCTCCGCGATCGGCGCCGCGGTCGGCGACAGCCCGTACGGCCCGTTCGTCCCCGAGCCGGAGCCGATCGTGCGCCGCGGCACGTTCGACTGCCACACCATCGACCCCGGCGTCTTCGTCGACGACGACGGCACCCGCTACTTCCTGTGGGGCAACGGCCGTGCGTGGATCGCGCCGCTCGCCGACGACTGCCTGTCATTCGACGAATCCCGCGCCGTCTCCTGGATTCCGGGCGACTTCCGCGAGGCCATCTGGATCCACAAGCGTGATGGGCTCTACTACGCGAGCTGGTCGGAGAACGACGCGCGCGACCCGGAGTACTGCGTCAGGTACGCGACCGCGACCTCCCTCGACGGACCGTGGAGCGAGCCGCGCACGCTGCTCGAACAGGATCCGGAGCACAAGCTGTACGCCACCGGCCACCACAACATCGTCAACATCCCCGGCACTGACGAGTGGATCATCGCCTACCACCGCTTTGCCTACAACCCGGCCGGACGTTGGGCCGGCGGCGACGGATGCCACCGCGAGGTCGTGTTCGCGCCGCTGACGCACCTGCCCGACGGCTCGCTCGAGCAGGTCAGGCCGCAGGTCGGCTCGTACATCCGCTCGCTCGCGTTCTGACGTCCCCGACGTCCGGATCCATGGCGCCGTAGGTTCCCCGTCCGAGGGGAGTCTACGGCGCGTCGAAGCAGGGTCGGCGCATCCCCGCCGGCATGGCAACAAACGGCAAACGCGGTTTCACGAAGCATCGGAAGGACATAATGGCGGACATGAACATGGGGGCACACCAGCAGCTGATCGCGGTCAACGACGATCTGACGCAATTCCATCTGACCAACCGGCGCGTGAGCATGATCCTCGACGTCGTCGAGGGCAAGCTCGTCAACCTGTACACGGGCGCGGCGGTGCCGTACCGCGACGACTTCGGGTACCTCGTCGACGACTCGTTCCGCGTGCAGGCGACCACCGCCGACGAGCACGGCGAACACCGCATCGAGCAGCTGCGCCAGGAGTTCCCCGAATACGGCCGCGGCGACTTCCGCGGGTCCGCCGTCACCATCCTCCAGTCCAACGGCTCGCGCATCACCGACTTCCGCTACGTCGGCTACCGGGCGGTCAACGGCAAACCGGCGCTCGAGGGACTGCCGTCCACGTACGCCGGGACGTACGCGGGGCCGGCGGCGGGGGAGTCCGGACCCGACGGGCCTGATGCCGCCGCAACCACCGTCGACGACGCGGCCGCGACCCTGTCCATCGACCTGAAGGACGACCTGACGGGACTGACCGCCACCCTGAACTACACGATCTTCCGCGACGAACCGGTCATCGCCCGCAGCGTGCGGCTCACGAACGGCGGCGACGAGCCGGTCACCGTCGAACGGCTCGCGAGCCTCAACCTCGACCTGCCGGACAGCGACTACACGATGACCGAATTCACCGGCGCATGGGCGCGCGAACGCACCCCGCACACCCAGCCGCTGCATCCCGGCGTGCAGTCGGTCGCCTCGATGTGGGGCGCGAGCGGCCCCTACTTCAGCCCCAACGCGATCCTCGCCCGTCCCGGCGCCGACGAGGACCAGGGCGAGGCGTTCGGCCTCGCGTTCGTCTACTCCGGCAACTTCGACCTGCACGCCGAGGTCGACGCATACGACGCCACACGCCTCCAGCTCGGCATCAACCCGTCGGGATTCGCGTGGCGGCTCCAACCGGGGGAGTCGTTCCAGAGCCCCGAGGCGCTGCTCGGCTACAGCGCGCACGGTCTGGGCGCGCTGAGCCGCACGTTCCACCGCATCGTGCTCGACCACCTCGAGAACCCGCGCTGGGCCCGCCGCGAACGGCCGATCCTCATCAACAACTGGGAGGCCACGTACTTCGACTTCACTTCAGACAAGCTGCTCGAACTCGCCCGGCTCGCCAAGAGGGCCGGCGTCGAGCTGTTCGTCCTCGACGACGGCTGGTTCGGCCGCGGCGGGCACGCGCGCGTCGACGACCGCGCGGGACTCGGCGACTGGGTCGCCAACCCCGAGCGCCTGCCCGGGGGCGTCGCCGGCATCGCGGAGAAGATCAACGCGATCGGCCTGCAGTTCGGCCTGTGGTTCGAGCCGGAGATGGTCAACCGCGCCTCCGACCTCTACGAGGCGCACCCCGACTGGGTGATCGCGACGCCCGGCCGCGCGAGCGCCGTCTACCGCCAGCAGTACGTGCTGAACTTCGCGAACCCCGACGTCGTCGACCACATCTACGAGAAGATGCACGCGATCCTCTCGACCGCGAACGTCGCGTACGTCAAATGGGACATGAACCGGTTCATCACCGAGGTCTACGACGTCACGCGCGGCGCCGAGCGCCAGGGAGAGCTGTTCCACCGCTACATACTCGGCGTGTACGCGCTCTACCGCCGTCTGCTCGCGGCGTTCCCCGACCTGCTCATCGAGGGGTGCGCGTCCGGCGGCTCCCGATTCGACATGGGTATCCTCGCGTACTCGCCGCAGATCTGGACCAGCGACGACACCGACGCGGTCGAACGCCTGTCCATCCAGTACGGCACCAGCGCCTTCTTCCCGGTCTCGGCGATGGGCGCGCACGTGTCGATCACGCCGAACCACCAGACCGGACGGTCCGAGTCGCTTGCCATGCGCGGTGCCGTCGCGATGTTCGGCACGTTCGGCTACGAGATGGACCTGACCCGACTGGGGGAGGGCGAGCTCGACGAGATCGCGCGGCAGGTCGCGTTCTTCCGCAAGTACGCGCCGCTGCTGCACGACGGCGACCTGTACCGTCTGCGCGCGCCGTACGACCATCGCCGGGCCGCGTGGATGACGGTTTCGTCGGACCGGCGCCACGCGATCGTCGGCGACTACGTGATCCTCGGCGTGCCGAACCGGCCCAAGTCGCGCGTGCGGCTGCGCGGGCTCGACGAGGACGCGCTCTACCGCGTCACGTCGCTGTCGCGGCTGGAGATTCCGGACGGCGATGCGGCCGACGGCATCGCCGGGGCGGCGACCGATGGCGCCGGCGTGGTCCGCGGACCCATCCCAGACGGCGTCTCCGTGGTCCGTTCCGGCGGCGAACTCATGCGCATCGGCATCGACGACACCAACATCGGCCCCGATTTCGCCGCCCGCATCTACCTCGTCGACCGGATCGACGAGGAGTGAGGCGGGCATCCGTAACCCCGAATTTGGCGTTCGGCGCCGGATCATCGATCCTGCGCCCGGGAGAGGGATGCGTCCCCTTTGCATGCGGGGCTGCTTGCGGTCCAGCCGGCCTGACCTTGCTCGTGGCGATGCGTCCCTTTTGCATGCGGGGCTGCTTCAACGCGGCATCGCTGGTGTCCCAGGTTATCCCGGGATATCCATCGGGCATGTTGTGGTACTCAGTGAGGATTCGGGGCACTTCGGTGCTTTGTGCCGCGATTCCGTGGTACTCAGTGTCGGAATCGGTCGTATGGCTGCTGAGTACCACGGCCATTATGGGAATCGCCAGCCGCATGGCGTTGACATGCTGTCAAAACCTTGAAAAATCAGCATTTTGACAATGCGTCAATATTGTGGAAGGGTGTCGCTTCGGCATGACGCCGGTACTCAGCGTCGGAATCGGCCATATGGCCACTGAGTACCGCTATTCGGCGGGACTCAGCGTCGAAACGCCCCGAATCCCCGCTGAGTACCGCAGGAATGACGGGATCGAGGCCTCCCATGCCCCGTGCGGGGTGTCCGAGCATGGGAAACACTATGGCCGCACGGGATAGAAACCCCATTCCTCATACGGGTGTGTCGTCCAGCGGACTAACCGGATCGAAGCCACGCCCCCGTGCGCGTCGCGGTCGCGGCGACGCCTGGATCGCGGAGAACGTGGCGGAGCGCCCGTCTCCATGCGCGTCGCGGTCGCAGACCAAATCAAATGTATTCATGTCACATTTCTCACCTGCCCCTGTGCACGTCATGGTCGCGGAGCGAGAGGTTTCCACAGGACGTTTTTGATAATCCCGCCCCGTGCGCGTCGTGGTTCACGCACCACTCAGCGGCATGAGTAATCACGCGACGACCCGCCCTCGTGCGCGTCGTGGTTCACGGCGACTCTTGTTGCGAATGCTCTTCACGGCGTTACCTGCCTCCGTGCATGTCGTGGTTACGGCGCCATTGACGATGGGTTCGCTCCCGCGCGGGCGTGTCGCGGTGTTTTCCTTGTTTTGGTAAGCCTTTACAGATTTTTTCCGAAATCGTTCGACAGATGCCCCGGAACGCTGTACACTTAATCACGGTAAGGGCTTACCGCAAAGTGGCGAAAGGACACAGCGATGACGAACGTCGAAGACAAGAAGTATCAGCGTGGAACCGCTGAGAACACAGCGTTTCTCGATGAGGAGACCAACGATCTCCTGAACTTTGGAAAGCGTTTCCCATACAAGGACGGCGGCTCCACCTGGCTGGACAGCGACGGCAACCCCGATCTCTCCCACGGCGTGGAGACCTGGATCACCTCCCGCATGGCCCACGTCTACGCGCTGGGCACCCTCTACGGCGGCCACCCCGGCTCCGAGGAGCTCGTCGACGCCGCCCTCAAGGGCCTGACGGGGATCCTGCACGACGACAAGAACGGCGGCTGGTACCCGCAGGTCTTCACCGACGGCACCCACGCCCCGGGCAAGGTCTGCTACGCGCACGCCTTCGTGATCCTCGCCGCCACCTCCGCGGTCTACATCGGCCGCCCGGGCGCCAAGGAGCTGCTCGACGAGGCCCTGAAGACCTACGACGAGCACTTCTGGGACGACAAGCTCGGCCTCGCCGTCGACACGTGGAACACCGAGTTCACCGAGCTCGACCCGTACCGCGGCCTCAACGCCAACATGCACACCACCGAGGCCTTCCTCGCCGTCGCCGACGTGACCGGCGACGAGTCCTACCGCGTGCGCGCCGGCCGCATCATCGACCACGTGCTCGGCTGGGCCAAGGACAACGACTGGCGCATCCCGGAGCACTTCAACTCCGACTGGGAGCCGCAGCTCGAGTTCAACGCCGACAAGAAGGCCGACCAGTTCAAGCCGTACGGCGCCACCCCGGGCCACGGCATCGAATGGGCGCGCCTGATCACCCAGTGGGCGCTGTCCACCTACCCGGACGACGAGGCCGCCCGCAAGCCGTACGTCGACGCCGCCGAGCACCTGTTCCGCCGCGCCGTGACCGACGGCTGGAACGCCGACGGCCAGCCCGGCATCGTCTACACCACCGACTGGGAGGGCAAGCCGGTCGTCCACGACCGCATGCACTGGACCCTGGCCGAGGCCATCAACACCTCCGCCACCCTCGCCAAGGTCACCGGCGACAAGTACTACGACGAGCGCTACGCCGAGTTCTGCAAGTACTGCGACGACTGCGTGATCGACCACGTCAAGGGCTCCTGGTTCCACCAGCTCGACCACAACAACCACGTGCTCGACACCGTCTGGCCGGGCAAGTCCGACCTGTACCACGCCACGCAGTCCACGCTGATCCCGCGCCTCGACCCGGCCCTGTCCGTCGTGCCCGCCCTCGGCGAGGCCCGCAAGGCCGGCAAGGCCATCTGAGCGAATCGGCCGATCCCCGTCCATAATCAAGTATCAAGAGCAACGAAACATCAGAAAGAAGCACACGCAACCATGACCGAATCCAAGCCGAACGTCGTCCTGACCATGCAGCCGCCGGAGCTCGTCAACAAGCTCATGAACGACACCCAGTGGGCGCGCCTGAACGCCGTGGCGAACGTCGACCGCAAGGTCATCACCGACTTCCACGCCGACGGCGTCGACGAGCAGATCAAGGACGCCGACTACATCTTCTCCGGCTGGGGCCCGGACGCCCGCATCGACGCCGACACCCTCGCCAAGATGCCGAACCTCAAGGGCATCGCGGCCGCCGCCGGCAACGCGTGGCGCCTGCTCACCCCGGAGGCGCTCGAGGAGGTCCGCAAGCGAGGCATCCTCATGTCCAACTCGGGCTACGTCAACGGCATCCCGGTCGCCGAGTACTGCATGGCGATGATCCTCATGGCCAACAAGGACTTCTTCCGCGCCGAGCGCATCTACCGCGAGCGCCGCGAGTACATCAACCGCGAGGTCGAGTTCCCGACCGCCGGCAACTACGAGAAGACTGTCGGCCTCGTGACCGCCGGCTCGCGCATCGCCCGCCACCTGCTCGGCCTGCTCAAGGGCTACCGCCTGAACGTCCTGGCCGAGTCCCGCTCGATGAGCGAGGAGGAGACCGCCGCCCTCGGCGCCAGGAAGGCCGACCTCGAGACCGTGTTCCGCGAGTCCGACATCGTCTCGCTGCACACCCCGAGCCTGCCCGCCACCAAGGGCGTGATCGGCGCCAAGTACTTTAAGATGATGAAGGACGGCGCCTGGTTCATCAACTCCGCCCGCGGCGCCGTGGTCGACGCCGACGCGATGATCGCCGAGCTCAAGACCGGCCGCATCAACGCGATCCTCGACGTCACCGACCCGGACGAGCCGCTGTCGGCCGACTCCCCGCTGTGGGACATGCCGAACGTGGTCCTCACGCCGCATATCGCCGGCTCCGAGGGCACCGAACTGCAGGGCATGGGCGAGAACGTCGTCAGCGAGCTCACCCACATGATCAAGGGCGAGTCGCTCGACTTCGGCGAGGAGTGATCGCTTCTCCCGTGCGCAGAGAACGGTTCTCAATAGCAAACGTGCGACCCGCATCGGGCCGAAAACGAACGCGGGGATGTCCGGAACGTTGGAATTCCAGGTATTCCCGCGTTGTTCGTTTGTGCGGTCATGTGCGTTCGGCGCACACGTTTCCTATTGAGAACCGTTCTCTGCGCACGGGGAGGAGAGGGTGCTGCCTCCCGTGCGCTCATTGTGGCTTGTGAATCGTTCTCAGTGCGCGTTAAGGGGCACGTCAACGGCGCACAGCCAGCGTCCGTCCTCCGATGAGACCTGCACATGCCCGCCGAGAGGCGCCGCCAGCTTTCGCAGACGCTTCAGCCCGCTGCGCCCGCTCAGCAGCGGTTCGGCCGCGCCCGCATCACCGCGTATGACATTGGACGACTTCATGTGCAGCATGCCGTCGACGACGCAAAGCGATACGCACCAGCCCCTGTCCTTGTTGGCGTATTTGGCGATGTTGCCGTACAGCTCATCCAAGGCGGAGATGGTGAATCGGCGGATCGGCGCCGGAATCCCCTCCCATACCTCGCGTGGGATCGATGGCAGGGAGCCGCCGGCGAATCCCAGGGAAGCCAGCCGCCCGTCATGTCCGGATATCGCGTCCTGCAGGTCGTTCCAGGATCCCTCGTCGCCGGATCTCTCCTCGGCTCCCGCGGACGGCAGGCTCTCCCCGATCTCCTGTGCGTCGCTCTCCAGGGAGGCGATCATGGCACGCACGTCGGCGAGGGTGCGCCGGATGGTCGACTTCATCTCGACGATATCGGGATCGTCCCGGTTCTGCTGTTCCGTGATGAACAACAGGTACGTCAGGTCGTTGCAGATGGCGTTGTGCAGATGGTTCGCGGTCGCGATGCGCTCCCGTTGCCTCGACAGCAGGTCCTGTTCCCGCTTGCGCAGCCGATGTTCGTTGCGCAAGCGCCATGTGACGCCGGCGAGCGCGAAGAACAGGAACAGGACGAATGTGAAACCCGACTGCGCCGCGAGCGCGAACTCATAGTCGACCATGACCGCCGAATGATAGGCCGCCGGGAGCATGGCGAGCGCGCAGACGGCGGCGGCGACTAACCCCAGGACCCAATCGGCATTGGCGAGCAGGGCCGAAGCGGCCAGCATAATTGCCACGGCGCCCGACGGGACGGCGCTCCAATGCGCATAGACGAACAGCATCACAGCGTTCGAATAGTATGGGAGCGCCTTGATCGTGACCCAGAGCGCCGTAAGCAGCAACGCGCCCGCACGCACTCGCCACACCGTGACCGCCGCGCCGATCAGCAGCGGCGTGACGGAGCTCAGGGCGAGAAAAGAACCGGTGCGCGCGATTTGCGAGATCGCGGCGTACAGCGAGGGCGCAGCCGACAGCAGCATCGCTATTGCGCGAGGCATCCACGGGGATATGGATATGGTCCTTCCGAAGAACGGAAGATGAGGACGGATGGCGTTCACGTTCGGCTCCCGGCCGTCATGGCAGCAGATGCAGGCGGACGCACTTGGCCACGGCCTCAATGCGGTTGCGGGCGCCCAGTTTGCTCAGTGCCCGGGATTCGTACGACCAGAGGGTGCTTTTGGACAATCCCATGAGATCCATGATCTCCCTCGTCGTGCGCCCGTCCGCGTAATGCCCCAGAACCTCCAGCTCGCGCGGGGACAGCTCATGGCGCGTCGCGTCGTCGGATGCGTCGTCGTCCGGCGACGCGAGCGATCCGGCTCGGTACGCGTCGACGATCGTCCGCGGAAGGCCGGTGAAGTCGTCCTTTCTGACGATGGCGTACAGGTCGTCGCGATGCTCCCGATCGTCGTACGGGGCCGGGTCGTATGCGGTGACGCCGACGAATCGTACGTCGGGAACAGCCTGTCGGATGCGATGGCAGACATCGATGCCGGTGGTGCCGTCCAACGCCATGTCGACGAGTAGTACGTCCGGTCTGCTGACCCGGTCGATGCAGGACTGGACGGCGACCGCCGGGAACCGGGTGTCCCACAGGAAGTCGAACGCCCCGTGCCGCTGTAGCAGCATCCGGAACATCTTCAGCGACAACAGATCGTTGTCCAGCACCGCCATGCGGATCCGCGGCGTATCGTTCATAGTCATAACCCCCATTATTCACCGCTTCGAATCTCATGCCGGTCAGCGTCCGGCACAAGCTGGCGTCCGTGCCTCTTTGGCTAGCACAATAATCATCAGATCGCGAGCGTAGCGATCAAGGAGAATATCTAATGAGCAAGAAAACAGTTTCCTTTATGTTGGCAGCACTGCTGGCCATTACCTCATCTGTCGGGGCGGTCACCGCGCAAGCAGAGGACTATGGTGACGATGTAGATTCTGGCATGGTAGCAAATGTTCCAGAAGGAAAATTTACTGTTGACGACACCAATCCGATTCTCCGAACCACTAGAATAGTAGGCGGTGGTACATGGGTTTATGGTAGTTACATCACGCGTGGAGAGAAAGTATGCTATTCACACTACAAGAATAATAAGGTTTATCATTGGGCCTCCGTCTCCATTGGTGGCAAATCGGCAACCGGTACTGCACCGGCCGGACAATGGGCGTATATCTCGGAGACGGGACCTATTTTCAGTACTTGCGATGCCTTCTGGGGTAAAAATAATTAACGAGTAGCTGTTGTCTATATCAATCGATATAGACAACAGCCACAACATATTAGAGGATAAGACCATGTCTCGTCGATTTGTCATAGCGGCCTTGATTCTTTGTTTTTCATTTTTTTCCGTTTCTGGTTGCGGCTACACTGTTTCATCTGAGCAAAAAAATGCTGGCAATTCATCTAACGAAATTTCCACTTCTGATGGAACTTCTTTCAGAGGTATTTACGCATCGCAATTTCGCAAAGCGTATGACGGCACCAAGAGCGATTTGGTGAAGAAGATCCTCAAGGACGGCGGGATCACCAAGGCCGAGATCTCCGAATTCGAGACGACGTATGCGCAGTGCCTCGCAAGCAAGGGGCTGAAGCTCACTAACCATCTGGACGCCTCATCTGAAGTCCATACCTCCATGATCGATAACAACATGTCCGCCGATGAGGCGAACAACGCAAGGGAATACTGTGATACGACGACGGGATACGACAATCTCATGCCCTTGTACCAGCAAATCAGCACGAACCCCAACAACATCAGCGCCGATGCGTTCGACGGAAAGATCGTGGATTGCCTGAAGAAGCACAACCTCGTCGACAAGTCCATGACCGTCAAGGACTATAAGCAACTGATGAACGACGACGAGGAATACGCGAAGCTCATGGAGAAGATGCCGGATAAGCAGCAGCAATTCCATGAGTGCGAAGTCAATCCGATGGATCTGCAATGAGCGTCAATCATTCGTGGCCGTCGCGCCGCTTCCGCATCCGCGCGAACGGCAACGGCGTCGTCTGGTCGGTGAGGGCGCTGCTCGCCGTGGTCCTGATCGCGTCGGGCGCGTGCGCGGCGTTCCTGATCTCACCCGAGCCCACGCCCGGGGAACTGGACAGCACGTCCGTGCACGCCGTCGCGGTCCGCGCGTCCAGCGAATCGTACGACGACTCGCGCGATGTCAAGGTGACCGTCACCCCCGGCTCCGGCCAGAACGTGACGTTCCCGACATCCGGAGTGGTCACGTCGATCGACTGCACCGCCGGAGCGACCATCGCCTCGGGCACGAGCTTCGTGTCCGTCGACGGCGTACCGCTGCTGGCGCTGGCCACGGACACCCCGCCGTACCGCGATCTGACGTCCGGTGTGAAGGGCGACGACGCACGATCGCTCAACGATGCCCTGCGCACGTTGGGATACGCGGCCCCGAACGGCAACATGGTGACGTGGAACACGATCACGGCGTTCAATCGTGCCGCCGGCAAGGTCGGCGCCGCGCAGGTCGACGCGGCCGACGGCTGGACCATCACCCCGGAATCGTTCGTCTGGCTCGATGCTCCGTCCGCGACGCTCGTTTCCTGCCAGACGGCCAAGGGATCCACGATCGCGGCCGGCGGCGCCATGATGACGGTACGCACTCAACCCGCGCGGGCCACGGTCGCGGCGCCGTCCGATGAGACCGTGACCGGCAAGCGTGTGCTGGTCGTCGACGATCAGCCATACGATCTGCCCGCCGCGGACGGGGCGGGGGCGATCGCACTTCGCGACCCGTCCGTCATCGCGGCCATCGTCGGCAGCGACGCATACCGGTCGGCGGCGTCCTCCGCGACGTCGGGCTCCGGCTCGTCCGACTCCTCGGCATCGTCATCCGGCGAATCCGGCGCCGATTCCGGCGGGGCTACCGTGGACGGCGGTTCCTCCGACTCGCAGACCACGGCAACGGCGCCTTCCGCTACCGTCACCGTGACGCTCACAAGCCGACTGCAACACCCCGTCACCGTATGGGACGTCCCGCCGTCCTCGATCTACGGACTCAACGGTACGGGCGGCTGCGTGGTCTCCGACGGGAAGAACCGACATGTCACGATCGTCGCCTCCGAACTCGGCAAAACCAAGGTGACCGTGGCCGGAAATGGCCGGCTCGGCCGGGTGCTCGCCGAACCGGCGGGGAGCCGGACATGCTGACGCGCGACATCGCAGACACGGCCGTCATGGCCGACGCCGACGACATGCGGGACCCCCGTGAACCGCGCGTCGTCCTGCGTGACGTCGGCCACGGATTCCACGGCCCGCACGACCTGTTCCGTGGCATGACCATGACGTTGCTGCCGGGACACGTGTACGCCCTGGTCGGTCCGTCCGGTTCGGGCAAGAGCACGCTGCTGTCCATCATGGCCGGATGGTGCGCGCCCGCCGAAGGCAGCGTCGAACGGACCGACATCGACAAGGTCACATGGGTGTTTCAGAATCCGCAGGGCGTGGCGAGGCGGACCGCGCGCGACCATGTTGCGCTGCCGCTTCTCGCGCAGGGGCTCGCCCCAAACGAGGCCGACCGGCGCGCCGACGAGCTGCTGGCGAGATTCGGCCTCGAACAGCAGGGCGACCGACCGTTCCGCGACCTGTCCGGCGGCGAGGCCGAGCGTCTGATGCTCGCCCGCGGCATCGCCACGCACGCCGGCCTGCTGCTGGTCGACGAGCCCACTGCGCAGCTCGATATGCATATGGCCCGGACCGTCAACCGTCATCTGGGCGCGCTGTCGTCGGCCGGCGTGATCGTGGTCGTCGCCACACACGACGAACGGACGCGCGACGCCGCGACCGACGTCATCGACCTGAAGGACTACCAATGACATCGCCGATGCGATTCGACGCCATCCTGCGCGAGGCGTGGCGCAACGTGATCAGCGGCACCAGCCGCATCTGCTGCTGCGCGCTGGCCTTCGCGCTGTGCGCCGGAGGCTGTGCGCTCGCCGACTACACCCAGATCGACGCATCGATTGCGCAAGCCGATCGGTGGGTCTCCTCCGGCGCGTCCACGTACCTGATCTCCGCACCGGGCGGAATCGACGGACAGGCGTGCGAGCGTCTCGGACAGGTGAGCGGCGTGCGTGCCGCCGGGGCCGTGCGACTGCTGGGCCGGAAGCTGACGTTCGCCACGCTGCCGTCATCAGGCATCCCCGAATATGAGACGACCCCACATGCGGCGCAGGCGTTGGGCATGACCGGGGCGACGGCGCGACAGGACGACGCGGCGAACGGCAGCGTTATCCTGTCGCGCGAGGCCGCCGATGCGCTCGGCACCGAGGCCGGCAGCATGCAGCGACTGGCGAACGGCGGAACGGTGCGCATCGCCGGCATCTACGCCTATCCGGATGACGGCAGACAGAACGACTTCGAATACGCGGTTCTGAGCGAGGTCTCCTCGGACAGCGCGTTCGATACATGTCTCGTGCGCGCGTGGCCCGTCCCGGACGACATCGAATCGCTGCTCTACCTGACCGTTCGGAGTGCGGCGTCGTCGGACGACGACCGGCCGCAGGTGCGGCAGCTCAACACCACGCTGGGAAGCACGCCTCCCGATGCGGCCGGCTATCATGCGCGGCTTACATCATGGGCGCCGGCGGCCATGCTCGCGCTCGGCGTGCTGTCGGGATGGGCGCTCACGTATGCGCGGCGGCTGGAGCTCGCCAGCGCCCTGCACGCGGGATACCCGAAGACCGGTCTGCTCGCGCAGTGTCTGATTGAATCGGGAATCGCCCTTGCGGCCGGATGCACGGTGACCGCTCCGGTCCTCGCCTATGCGGTTGACGGAGCGGGGGCGTCGGACGGGATGATGATGTTCGCGACCCTGACGCGCATCCCATTGGCCGGATGCTGCGGCGTGCTGCTCGGCACCGCGATCGTCGTGCTGACGGTGCGGGAGAGCCGACTATTCGCCTACTTCCGGGATAGGTGAGTCGCCCCTACCGCCGCGGCAGGGAGCCGCGCAGGACCACGTCGGGCGCGCTCTGCACGTAGATCAGGCGGTTGGCGGACCCGCCGTCCGCCGCCTCGTCGCGCTTGGCGAGGATGGCGTCGACCGCGGCCTGCCCCATCTGGTCGAGCGGCAGATGGACGGTCGTCAGCGGCGGGTACACGTCCGCCGAGTAGGGGATGTCGCCGAATCCGGTGACGCCCACGTCCTCGCCCGGCTCGATGCCGTTGGCGCGCAGAGCCGTCATCGCGCCGATCGCCATGACGTCGTTCAGGGCGACGACCGAGTCGATGCCTCGCCCGTCGTACAGCGCCTCGTCGCCGGGCTTGAGCAGCCCCGAGCGCGCCATCTGCATGATGGCCGCGTAGCCCTCGGTGCGGCTGAACTTGCCGTTGGCGACGGCGCGCGGGTCGATCTCGATGCCGGCGTCGGCGAACACCTCGCGCACGGCCGTCAGACGCTCGTGCGACGAGCGGTGCGTCTCGTCGCCCCTGAGGATCACGGGCCGCGAGTAGCCCGAGTCGACGATGAGCTTGGCGACGGCGCGGGCGCCGACGTCATTGGCCACGTCCACGGCCGGGAACGGCAGGTTGCGGTTGAGGATGAACACCGCGCGTCCGCCGGTCGACTCGTACTGCCGAAGCTCGTTCGTCAGGTCGTCGCGTTCGGGCGCGTTGACGTATTCGCTCTCCGAGATGATGATGCCGCGCGGGCGGGTGGCGGTGGCCTTGCGCACGGCCTCGAGCTCCTCGTGCGGGGTGGCGGCCACGCCGATGGTCACGGAGATGCCGCGTTCGGCCGCGGCCTTGACCACGCCCTGCGAGACGGCCGCGAAGTACGGGTCGGAGATGTCAGAGACGAGCAGGACGATGTTCGGCGCCGTGCCCTTGGCGACGGCCTGCGCGTAGGCGTTGGGCCGGTAGTTGAGCTTGGTGGCGGCCTCCATCACCTTCACGTACGATTGGTTGCGCACCTTGCGCGTGCTGCCGTTGAGCACGCGGGATGCGGTGGCGATGGAGACGTTGGCCTCGCGGGCGACGTCCATCAGCGTCGCGGGCGACTGCGCCTTGTCCTTGTCGTTCTGAACTGCCATGATTCCCTGCCGGTCCGATTCTGTTGTTCCGTGAGCGCTCCCCGCCGTCCTCCATGGACGCGCGGCCCGCGATGTGTGGACGCGCGATATGGAAAACGCTCTTAACCGTTTACCGCAATAATAGACCGGCTTATCGCCGAATGCGAGCAACGACGCGCGAAAACGGAACGAATTGCTCGAAATCCGGAAGGGTGTTTCTCAAGAAAATACGGTAAGCGTTTTCCGTTCCGGCGTGTCGCGGGGTATGCTGGGATGCATGACGCGATACCTATGCGCCCCCGACTCGTTCAAGGAGAGCCTGACCGCCATGGAGGCGGCGCAGGCGATGGCCCGGGGGATCAAGAACGCGGACCCCGAGGCCGAGGTCCGATGCCTGCCGATGGCCGACGGCGGCGAGGGCACCACCCGCGCGCTCGTCGACGCGACCGGCGGCACCATGCACACCATCGACGCCCACGACCCGCTCGGACGCCCGGTCAGGGCCACCTTCGGGCTGCTCGGCGACGGCTCGACCGCCGTGGTCGAAACGGCCGAGGCGAGCGGTCTCGCACTGCTGAAGCCGGAAGAGCGCGACCCGCTCGTCGCTTCCTCGTACGGCACCGGCGAACTCATCCGCGCCGCCCTCGACGCGGGCGCCAAGCGCATCCTCGTCGGGCTCGGCGGCTCCGCCACCAACGACGCCGGCGCAGGCATCCTCCAGGCGTTGGGGGCGAAGCTGCTCGACGGCTACGGCCGGGAGCTCGCCCCCGGCGGCGCGGTCCTCGCCGGAATCGACCACATCGATCTGACCGGTCTCGACGCACGCCTCAAGGACGTCGAGATCGTCGCCGCCTGCGACGTGACCAACCCGCTGACCGGTCCGAACGGCGCCAGCGCCGTGTTCGGCCCGCAGAAGGGCGCCTCGCCCGACGACGTCGCCTTGCTCGACAAGGCGCTCACCCGCTTCGCCATCGTCGTCGAACGCCAGCTCGACGTGCGCATCGCCGACCGCCCCGGCGCGGGCGCCGCCGGCGGCATCGGCGCCGCGATGCTCTCGTTCCTGCACGCGCGCTTCATGCCCGGCATCGACCTCGTCATCGAGCAGTCCGGCCTCGACGAGGCCGCCCGGTGGGCCGACGTCGTGCTCACCGGCGAGGGCTCCATCGACTTCCAGACCAAGTTCGGCAAGACCCCGGCCGGCGTGGCCAGGACCGCCAAGAGGCACGGCAAGCCCGTCATCGCCATCGCCGGACACATCGGCAGAGGCATCGGCGAACTGCACGCCGTCGGCATCGACGCGGTCTTCGGCATCGCCCCCGGCGCCGCCACGCTCGACGACCTCCTGAAGCACGCCGCCGACAACGTCGCGTTCACCGCCGAACAGGTCGCGCGCACGCTGGCGCTCGGCGCGACGATGCACTGAGGACCAAGGAAGGAACAACCGCATCATGCGAACCACACTGCGCACCGTGACCGTCGCGAACCTCACCGCCGTCTACCGCAGGGACGACGAGACCGGCGTCGTCGAACTGGTCCTGACGCCCACCGACCACGCGGGGGAACTCACGCGCGACGACTGCGCCGCCGAACCGCTCGTCCAGGCCAAGATCGTCGGCGACGACTACCCGTTCGGCTTCAGCCAGGGCCGCACCATGAGGAACGCCAAGACCGTCACCGACCACATGACCTACGAGGACCCGGTCATCAAGGCCGACCGCACCGGCGACATCACCGTGACCACGCGCGTGAACGACGACCGCGGCCTCCACTACGATCACACGCTCTCCCTCACCCCGAAGAGCCGCGCCGCCGAGGTCCGCACGTCCGTCGTCAACGACTCCGACAAGCCGGTCACCCTCGAGATGCTCTCCAGCTTCACGCTCGGCTCGCTCTCGCCGTTCGAACAGGGCCTCGACCCGGAGAACCTCGTCCTGCACCGCATGCGCAGCACGTGGAGCGCCGAGGGCCGCCTCCTCTCGCAGCCCGTCGAGGACCTCGAGCTCGAACCCAGCTGGCAGAGGTTCTCCGCCAACTCCGTGCGCTTCGGCTCGATCGGCAGCTTCCCGGTGCGCGAATGGGTGCCGTTCGTCGGGCTCACCGACACGCGCGCCGGCGTCACCTGGGCCGCGGCCACCACCCACGCCTCCAGCTGGCAGATCGAGGCGTACCGCCGCGACGACGGCCTGTCACTCTCCGGCGGCATCGCCGACCGCGAATTCGGCCAGTGGACGAAGATGCTCGCCCCCGGCGAACGCTTCGACGCGCCGTACGCGGTCGTCACCGTCGTCGACGGCGGCGTCGACGAGGCCGCGCAGGCGCTCGCCGGCAACGTGAGGAAGGACCTCAAGGTCCCGGAGAGCGAGGGCCACCTGCCGATCATCTTCAACGAGTTCTGCTCGACGTGGGGCCAGCCCACCGAAGCGAGCGTCCTGAAGCAGCTCGACGTCGTCAGGAAGCTCGGCGTCGAATACTTCGTCATCGACGCCGGCTGGTTCGACGACCAGGCGTTCGAGGCCGCCAGCCGCTTCGGCAAGTGGGAGGTCAGCGGGAAGGCGTTCCCGAACGGCATGAGGCCGGTCGTCGACAAAATCCACGAGGCGGGCCTCAAGGCCGGGATCTGGTTCGAGTTCGAGATCGCCGGCCGCGAGGAGCCCGACTGCTTCGACAAGGCCGAATGGCTGTTGAAGCGCGACGGCGTGCCGATCACCTCCGGCAACCGCCGCTGGTGGGACATGAGGAACCCCGAGGTGCGCGAATACCTCGCCCGCAAGGTCATCGACTTCCTCAAGGACAACGGCTTTGACTACATGAAGGTCGACTACAACGACACCATCGGCATCGGCTGCGAGACCCCGGGGAACCCGGACGCCTCGCTGGGGGAGGGGCTGTACGACCAGATCCGGGCGTCGCAGGCGTTCTTCCGCCGCATCCGCGAGGAGCTGCCCGACCTCATGATCGAAATCTGCGCGTCCGGCGGCCACCGCCTCGTGCAGAGCTTCATGACCATCGGCGCGATGGCCAGCTTCTCCGACTGCCACGAATGCGACTACATCCCGATCGTCGCCGGCAACATGCACCGCATGATCCTGCCGCGCCAGTCCCAGATCTGGGCCGTGGTGCGCCAGGAGGCCCCGGCCGACAAGCTCTACTACCAGATCTGCTCCGGTCTGCTGGGGCGCCTCTGCTTCAGCGGCGACGCGACCGCGTTCGCCGGGCGCAAGGAGGAGATCATCACCGAGGGCGTCGCGTTCTACCGCAAGGCCGCGCCGATCATCGACCGCGGCGAGAGCCACTGGGCCGGCCCGCACGTCGCCAGCTACGCCCACCCGCGCGGCTGGCAGGCCATCGTGCGCGACGGCTCGCGCGGCGCGGAGGGCGCCGACGGACGCGCGCTCGTCGTGCTGCACACGTTCCACGACGCGCCCGAGCACGTCGAGATTCCGGTCGAGGGCTTCGCGAAGGATGCGCCGATCGCCGCCGCGTTCCACCGCCCCGGACTCGAGCTCTCCTACGCCGACGGCACGCTCAGGATCGACGGCCTGACGGACTTCGACGGCGTCGCCGTCATCCTCGGCGAATGACGCGATACGCAACGACGGGATACCTACATACAAGGAGCCACACACCAATGACCACGATGATCACCAACCCGATCCTGCCGGGCTTCCACCCGGATTCGAGCGCCCTGCGCGTCGGCGACGACTACTACATCGCCGTCTCCACCTTCGAATGGTGGCCGGGCATCGACATCTACCACTCCAAGGACCTCGTCAACTGGGAGTGGGTCGCCGCCCCCGTCAACCGCGAATCGCAGGTCGACCTCCACGGCAACTACGACTCCGGATCCCTGTGGGCGCCGCACCTGAGCTACGCCGACGGGAAGTTCTGGCTCGTCTACACGGACGTCAAGACCTACGCGCCGTTCAAGGACACCCTCAACTACGTCATCACCGCGCCGGACATCACCGGCCCGTGGAGCGAACCGCACTTCCTGACCGCCTCCGGCTTCGACCCGGCCATCTTCCACGACGACGACGGCCGCAAGTGGTTCCTCAACATGCTCTACGACTACCGTCCGGGCCACGAGCTGTTCGCCGGCACCGTCATCCAGGAGTTCGACCCGAAGACCATGCAGCTGATCGGCGAGCGCAAGCACTTCTACAAGGGCACCAAGCTCGGCGTGTGCGAGGGCCCGCAGATCCTCAAGAAGGACGGCTGGTACTACCTCCTGTGCGCGGCCGGCGGCACCGGCTACATGCACGCCGCCACCGTGGCCCGCGCCCGCTCGCTCGAGGGGCCGTTCGAGGATTCGCCGTACACGCCGCTGCTGACGACCCGCGACGAGCCGGGCAACCCGCTGCAGAGGTCCGGCCACTGCTGCTTCCTTGAGATCGGCGACGAATGGTACATCACGCAGATCTGCGGCCGCCCGTTGACCGAACGCGGCAACTGCACGCTCGGCCGCGAGACCGGCATCCAGAAGATCCACTGGACCGAGGACGGCTGGCCGCGCCTCGTCAACAACACGATCAGCCCGGACCTGAAGGTCCCGGCGCCGAAGATCGCGCAGGGCGTCGTGCAGAGGACCGAACACTCCGAACGCGTCGAGTTCGAGGTGGACCGCGCCGCGCAGGCCGACGCGCCTCTTACTTCCGTGACCGATCCGGCCATCCCGCCGAGCCTCAAGACCCTGCGCGGGGCGCTGACGGCCGAGAAGGACTACTCGCTCACCGCCCGCCCGGGCTGGTTGCGCATCTATGGCGCCCAGTCGCTGCGCTCGCAGCACCACCAGACGCTGTTCGCCCGCCGTTGGGAGGCGTACGACTTCGACGCGGAGACCGTGCTCGATTTCGACCCGACCAACTACCAGCAGATGGCCGGCCTGATCCTCTACTACGACACGCAGAACTGGATCTACGCGTACGTCTCCTTCGACACCGAGGGCACCGACAGGCGCATCATCCAGGTGCTGCGCTGCGACCACGAGAACCTCGAATACGGCTCCGAGGCGATCGCGCTCGAGGACGGCCCGGTGCGCATCCGTGTGGAGGTCCGCCACGACAAGGCGCACTTCCACTTCGCGCAGGGCCCGGACATGCACGCCGACAACGTCCTGTGGAAGGCGATCGGCGGCGCCCAGCCGGCCGACCACATCAGCGACGACTACGTCGAGCGCACGATCAAGGGCTGCGCGTTCACCGGCGGCATGGTGGGCATCTGCTCGCAGGACATGGACGCGCACCGCTCGCACGCCGACTTCCAGTACTTCGACTACCGCGAACGGCACTGAGCACTTAGCAAACAACAACGAAAGGAACATCAACCATGACATGGGAACTGGCCGCGTCGACCCTCGGCGCACCGTACGATTCGATGGACGAGCTCGCCAAGACCTTCACCGCCACCGGCGTGACGAAGATCGAGGTCGCCGTCGGCGACGAGATGAAGTTCACGATGGCCTCCACCGACGACGAGCTCAAGGCGATGCGCGACGAGCTCGCGGAGAAGGCCGGCGTCTCGATCTTCGCCGTCGACTCGCGCGTGCAGGTGTGCAACACCGACCGCGAGGAGGACGAGCTGGTCGAGAGCCTCGAGCACTGCCTGCACATGGCCGACGTGCTCGGCGCCAGGTACGTGCGCGTCTTCCCGACCGCCCCGCTCGAGCCCAGCTGGGATCCGGACCGCCTGCCGGGCATGGTCCTGCCCAAGGGCATGAACCTCGCCGGTGTCTCCAAGCGCGGCGCCGAGATCATCGCCCGCGCCCTGCCGACCGCCGACAAGCTCGGCGTCCAGCCGCTCATCGAGACGCACGACAGCCACACCAACGGCGAGCGCAACGCAATCATCCACTACTACCTCGATAAGATCGCGCCCGGCAACCGGGTCGGCTCCATCTGGGATCTCGCCCACCCGTGGCGCGTCGGCGAGGCCCCGGCCACGACCTTCGAGTATTTGAAGCCCTACCTCGTGGGCGGTCGCGGCGTCGTGCAGATCAAGGACTGCGCGTTCCCCGGCGACCAGACCCCGGTGCTGCAGGGCACCGGCCGCGTCCCGCTGGCCGAATGCTGCAAGCTCCTCAAGGACGGCGGCTACACCGGCCCGCTCTCCCTCGAGTGGGAGCGCCGCTGGTACCCGCAGGTCGAGCCGCTCGAGGAGGCCCTCAAGGCCGCCGGCAAGGCCATCGAGGCCTTGCCGGCCGAATCCCAGCTGTGATCGCGTGACGTGCGCGTCCGTCCCGTCGTTCCGCAGGCGTCGACAGCGTGCCGCGGACCGGCGGGACGGACACCCGAACGCCGATCTCGTCTGTTTTCTTGTTCCCCATGCCGTGCGTCCGATCCGTGCGGTCGGTCCTCCTATGGGCCGGCCCCATACGGACCGACCCCCGTGCGGCGTGACCTTTTCCTTCGCATCACGGCGCATGGCCCGCCGGACGTGTTGCAACGCGTCCGACGGGCCATCGTCGTTCTTCCGGTGGGGCGAGACGTAAGCGGGAGTCGAAACGCAAGTGAAACGGGTCAAACCATAAGTCGGCGACGATGGAGGTTTATGGTTTGACCCGTTTACCCACTCCGAAACGGGATAAACCATAAACCCATGCCATCTCTGACTTATGGTTTGACCCGCTGGCTTATGGTGTGACCCGTTCCGCCGGAAATCGGTCGGTGATTCCGGACGTCAGGCCGCGACCGCAGGCACCGGGCCGACCGAGTCGCGCAGGACGAGCTTCGAGGCGAACGTGACGTGCATGTCGTCGCGCTCGAGCACGTCCGGCTCGAAGCACATGCGCGCCGCCCGCTCGCCGAGCGACGACTCCGCTCCGACCGTTACCCTTGTCGAGACCTGCTATGGGGTGGCCCGCAACCGAAATCGCCGTCGGGCGCTGATGGGACGTTCCGGTGTGCTTGAGCCCACCGCGAACGGCATCGAGTCGGTCGGACGCCCGGGGCGTGGGAGTGTGATCATGGACGACGGCGGGCGCATGACCATGCCGCTCGCGGCGACATCGTCCTGAATAGTGTCCTCGTCGCTTTTTCGGATTATTCCGTCACTTTTCGTCACGTTTTTCTTGTTTTTCGGCATGATTCGTCACGTTTTTCCGGATTATCGTGCAGGCGCTATGTTCGGCGTGGTCGTGCATCTGCCCGTTGGTGTGGTGGTCAAGCCGGTTCGCCGCTCGCGACACGCCCGGGGACAGAAGTTTTATCGATAATGTGGTTACGTAAACAACCCTTGTGGTAAGCGCTTTCCCAACAAAGATGCTGTAACCAGTATCATCATTGCTGTGGCGCGGTTTCCCTGGCTGTGTTATGCTCAAGGTGTTTCAGAAATGAAACTAGTTACAGAGCAGTACTATGAAGTACTAAGGAAGGTCAAAGATGAACGTTTCGCGTCGTTGGGCAAAGGTCGCCGTCGACGCCGCGGCCGCCGTGGGCATGCTGGTTCCGCTCGCCGCCTGCGGGAACTCCTCCGCCAATGGTTCCACCGATTCCAATGGGGTCACCACCATCGAGTGGTGGGGCTACGATCAAGGTCAGAAGGAGCAGGCCGACGCCTTCAACAAGTCCCAGGACAAGATCAAGGTCGTCTACAAGAAGCAGGCGTCCAACACCAAGGCCGAGGAGTCGCTGGTCAACACGGTCAAGGCCGGTTCCGGGGTCCCGGACCTGTTCGAGGCCGATATGGATTCAACGATCTCCCTGCTGGCGGACGGCACCATCCAGGACGTCAATCAGTACAAGCCGGACCTGTCCAAGCTGAACCCGAACGTCGTGAACTCGTTCAAGGTCGGCGACCAGCTGGCCGTCATCCCGTACAAGTCCTCCCCGCAGTTCATGATCGCCAACCAGAAGACCTTTGACGACAACGGCGTGAAGGTCCCGACCACCTGGGACGAGTTCATCCAGGCCGGCAAGGACCTGAAGGCCAAGAACCCGAACATCAAGATCTTCAACATGGCGGGCGAGGATCCGGCCATGCTTGTGCTCACCGCCCAGCAGTTCGGCGCCAAGTGGTACCAGGTCAAGGGCGACAAGTGGGTCATCGACATCAACGGTCCCGAGTCCAAGAAGGCCGTGAACTATCTGCAGCAGATTGTCGACAACGACATGTTCAGCCAGAAGACGTTCATCGAGTGGGACGCCCTGATGCAGTTCTTCCAGTCCGGCGATCTGGCGATGATCGGCACTTCGACGTGGCAGCTGTCCGCCTATCAGGCCAACTTCCAGAAGTCGCTCGGTGATTGGGTGGCCGTCGACTGGCCGAAGGAATCCGCCGACTCCAAGCTGGTCGCCCCGCTGAACGCCCAGGGCTACGCCATTCCGAAGGGCGCCAAGAACCCGCAGGCTGCCGTGACCTTCGCCACCTGGCTTGCCACCGATCCGACCGCCCTGAAGATCGCCGCCGATTCCACCAAGGGTTCCGGCGCCTTCCCGGCGCTGAAGGATTCGGCTCCCTACGTCTCCGCGTCCCTGCCCGACAAGCTCCTCAAGGACAAGCCCCAGGCCGAGACCGTCGTCAAGGACGCCGCCGATTCCGTTGCCCCGTACTCCACCGGTGTGAACTGGTCCTCGATGTACAAGCAGATGCAGGACCAGTGGGCGAAGTTCCTCAACAAGCAGACCACCGGCGAGCAGATGCTCGACTACCTGCAGAAGTGGACGCTCAACGACCTCAAGCAGAAGGGCATCAACGCCGAGGCCGCCTGATTCGGCTGGTCCCCGCGCATCCCGCTGCGCATACGTCCCTAGACGGCTCCCCTCCATGTCACGGGGGAGGGGGCCGTCCCGTTCCCGAGCCCGTGATGCTCCGACCGCCGATGGTCCTCGGTGGTCACCTCGTCAATCATCAGCCAATCAAACAATGGAGTTCATCGTGAGTGCAATCAGCGCTTCGGCCAAGACCGCCGCCAGGACGCGCGTCTCGGGCCGTGACCGCCTGGCAGCCCAGGCACCCGCCGATTCCTCGGGAGTGAAGGTCAACGACACTCCCGTCTGGAAGAAGCGGCTCGGATTGAAGGGCGCCCTGTTCGGCCGTCCCTTCTTCGCCCTCTTCCTCTTCTCGTTCATCATCCCGTTCGTCTACGCCATCTGGGAGAGCCTGTTCATCAAGAAGTCCAGCGGGCTCGGCATCGGGACGGCGACCATTTCGTTCGCGGGTCTGTCCCAGTACGCACGCGTCTTCAAGGACGCCGACTTCTGGACCGGCATGGGCCGCACCGCCCTGTTCACCTGCGTGGTGACGCCGCTCATCATGATCTTCGCGCTCGTCGAGGCGCTGCTGCTCGACGCCGCCCGCCGCAGTGCGAAGAAGGCTTACCGCTTCCTGCTGCTCGTGCCGTACATGGTCCCGTCCATCGTCTCCACGCTCGTGTGGGTCTACCTGTACTCCCCGGACATCGGCCCGTTGAAGAAGTTCTTCGCGGTCTTCGGGCTCCAGGTCAACTTCTTCAGCCCGCAGATGCTGTGGGTCTCGATGGCCAACCTGCTCATCTGGATCAACATCGGCTTCAACATGCTGATCCTCTACGGCTCCCTGACCTCCATCGACCCGTCCCTGTACGAGAGCGCCAAGGTCGACGGCGCCGGCGAGTTCCGCATCGCCTGGACCATCAAGATCCCGATGGTCCGCGGCACCCTGCTGCTGACCGGCCTGCTCTCCATGATCGGCATGCTCCAGCTGTTCGACCAGCAGCTGCTGTTCCGCTCCGCGTCCCCCGAGACCGTCACCGCGAACTTCACCCCGATCATGACCATCTACAACTACACGTTCTCCGCCGGCGGCGACTACAACTACGCGGCCGCCCTGTCGGTGGTCCTCGCCATCGTCATCGCGATCCTCTCCGCCATCGTCTACGGCGTGACCAACAGGAAGGGCAAGTGACATGAGCACCGCAGCCATGACCCCCAAGTACGGCGCCAACAAGCCGAAGTCCAAGTGGAGCCGTCCGGGCATCCTCATCGCCCTGGCCGTCTTCACGTTCTACTCGATCGCCCCGCTGTGGTGGCTGGTCGTGTCCGTCACCAAGAGCCGCGTCGAGCTCTACAACACCAACGGCCTGTGGTTCGGCAGGGAGAACCACCTGATCGAGAACTTCCGGCAGCTGTTCATCTACGAGAACGGCATCTTCTTCAAGTGGATGCTCAACTCGATCCTCTACGCGGGCGTGGGCTCCCTGGTGTGCATGGTCATCTCCATCGCCGCCGGCTACTCCCTGAGCAAGTTCCAGTTCCGCGGCAAGGCCATCGAGATGGGCCTCGTCATGTCGTCCTTCCTCGTGCCGACCGCGCTGCTCACCCTGCCGCTCTACCTGCTGTTCTCCGGCCTCCACCTGACCAACACCGTCTGGGCCGTGCTCATCCCGTCCTTCGTCAACGCGTTCGACGTGTATCTCGCCAAGGAGTACATCGACGGCGCGGTGCCGGACGAGCTGCTCGAGGCCGCCCGCGTCGACGGCGCCGGCGAGTTCCACATCTTCCGCAAGATCGTCCTGCCGCTGCTGCCCACGCCGGCCGCGACCATCTTCATCCTCACGTTCGTGCTCCAGTGGAACAACTTCTACCTGCCGATCACGATGCTGCGCGGCGCCGACAAGTGGACCCTGTCCCTCGGCCTCTACAGCTTCATGCAGACCAAGCAGTCCTCGCTGTTCGATCCGACCACGATCGCCCTGGCCGGAGCGGTGCTCTCGATCATCCCGCTGGCCGTGGTCATGATCGCGATGCAGCGCTTCTGGAAGTCCGGCGTCGCACTCGGCGGCGTCAAGGGCTGATCCGTCGGAGGTGGCCGAACAGGCGGCCGGTGGCATGCCGCCGGCCGATTCCATAGAAAGGTAGACAATCATCATGAGTGCTCAGCACGTGTATACGGTTCTGGTCCATGGCTGGGCCGGCTCGCCGCGCGTATGGAACTTCATCCCGTGGCCGGACGACTGGACCGTCCTGCCCTACACCCTGCCCGGTCACGGCGTGCGGAGGGACGAGACCGCGGCCGGCGCCGCGCAGCCGGATGGCTGGGACATCCCGTCCGCCGCCGAGGACCTCGCCGCCTTCATCCGCCTCAACGTGCCGGCGGGGGAGAAGGCCCTCCTCATCGGCCACTCGATGGGCGGCCAGCTCACCCTGTACGTCCACACGCATCATCCGGAGCTCGTCGCCGGCGAGGTCGTGCTCGACCCGGCCCTCGGCGCCGAATCCGCCGAGATCGCGGGCCAGCCCGCCATGCTCGCCAGGCTCAGGGCCGACGCGTACGGCACCATCGAGGACTTCATCCAGGGCGCGTTCTCGAAGTTCACGCCGGACGATGCGCGCGAGGCGGTCGTCGCGGACATCCGCCGCTCGAACGCGAAGGCGCTCGCCGACTACTTCGAATCCGAGTACATGCTGCCCGGGTCGTTCGGCAACCGCGAACCGGCCGTCGCGCTGATGAGGCGGCGCACCAAGCCCGTGCTCGGCATCTACACGACCCCCGCCCGAGCCGACTTCGAGCGCTCCTCCGGCACGAGGGACGTGGAGATCTGGTCCGGCGGCCACGGCCACTTCATGTTCCTCGAGGATCCGGTCCGCTTCGTCGACGAGGTCGTCAGCTGGGCCGTCTGCCGCGGTCTCTACGAGAACGCCGAGGCCGAGCTCAAGCTCGTCTCCACCGCGCTCTCCGCGTGAGTCTCGTCCGGGTGGACGGCCCGATGTTCATTTCAGGGGCGGCTTCGGCCGCCCCTCGTCGTATCCATGTACGATGAAAGCAGTTACAGCACACCCGATATCCGATCGAACGAGCTGTGGTGTGTGGATATGGAGTGTGTCATGACAGCTGTTGAATCCGTCGCCGGGGTCGAATCCGCGGCCGTTCATACCTCCGGCCGCAAGGGACCCGCCAAGACCGCACGCGCCAACATCCGCGACATCGCCGCCGCGGCCGGCGTGTCCGTGGCCACCGTCTCGCGCGTGATGCGCGGCAACGCGAAGGTGTCCGACGAGACGCGCGCGAAGGTCGAACGGGCTGTCAAGGAGCTCGGCTACGTGCCCAACGCGCACGCGAGGGCCCTGACGACCCCGCCCAACTCCGTCACGCTGGTCATGCGCTCGATCACCGGCGGCACCTACAGCGAGATGGCCGGCGCCGTGGCCGACGAGGCGGTGCGCCGCGGCATGACGTTCCGTCTCATCGCCACCGGAGGCGCCCACGTCGACGCCAACGCCGTGCTCACCGACCTGCTCGCGCAGCGTCCGCGCGTGGCCGTCATCGTCGCCGACGACGACGAGGGGTCCATCACGGACGCCGAACTCGGCGGGTACGTCGACCGGTTCGCCTCGATGGGCACCTCGCTGGTCGCCCTCGCCAGACCCCGGCTGGAATTGCCGGACGGCATCGGCGTCGTCGACTACGCCAACGAACAAGGTTCGTACGAGATGGCGAGGTATCTGCTGTCCCTGGGCCACCGCGACATCCTCTACGTCGGGGTGCGCAGGCAATCCCCGGTGTTCATGGCTCGATATCAGGGATTCCTCAGGGCGCTGGACGAGGCCGGCGTCGCGCACGACTTCACGTCCGACCTGCCGTTCGAGGGCGACCGGGACAAGGACGTCGCGGCCATCGTCGCCCGGTGGCGTGCGGGGGAGCGTCCCGTCGCGGAGGGGCGTGGCGGCGAACCCGGTCTCCCGTTCACCGCCGTGATGGGTGTGACCGATGTGGCCGCGCTCGACGCGATCAACGCGCTGCGTTCTCAGGGCATACGCGTGCCGGAGGACGTCTCGGTTGCCGGATTCGACGACATGCCCTTCGCCGGCGACCTCATCGTGCCGTTGACCACCGTGCACGTCCCGTTCGCCGATATGGGCGCCACGGCCGTGCGCATCGGACTCGACGGCACCCGCGACGTGATGATCCCCGCGGAGCCGGTCGTGCGCGCCTCCACGGGTCCGGCTTCATCTCCCATGTGATTTCCTCCGTGCGGCCGTGTTGGCCGCATTTGGCGTAAGCCTTTTCCTTATATCGATAAAGGTTTCGGTCGGTTCTGAGGTGTTGTTGATTGGTAGATTTAAGAAACGCCGGTGATGTAACTAGTTTCTTGTGATATATTCATTTCAAGAAAGCGCTTACCGTAACGAAGTGGAACGGGATGCGCCGACTCGCAAACAACACAAATCAGTATCCCATCGCGGACGGAACACCAAGTCGAGGAACGACGGGACCGTCCGCGAGGCAAAGGAGCGAACCATGAGCGAGCAGGCAGCAACGCCGATTGCGTCGGCGGACCAGACCGCCGTCCAAGGCCCGAAGGACACGGGCAAATTCCCCTGGCGCCCGTCGATGGCGCAGTTCTTCGCCACCATCGGCTGGTACGCGCCGTTCTTCGGCATCTCCGCCGCCCTGCTGCCGGCCAAGCTGGCGCAGGTGGCGCCCGACCAGAAGGCCGACCTGCTGGCGCAGAGCACCACGGTCGCCATGTTCATCGCGATCTTCGCGGGCATCATCTTCGGCGCCCTGTCCGATATGACCCGCACCCGCTGGGGCGGCCGTTCGCCGTGGGTCATCCTCGGCGCAATCTTCGGCACCATCGGCCTGCTCGTTTTCGCGCTGAGTGGCAACATCGTCGTCGTCATGTGCGCGTGGTTCTTCTACGTGATCTGCTACAACGCGATCATGTCCGCCGGCATGGCGTGGATGCCTGACCTCATCCCGGTCAAGTACCGCGGCTCCGCCTCCGCCATCTTCGGCGTCGCCACCCAGATCGGCCTCAACGGCGCGCAGTCCCTCGGTTCGCTGTTCATCACCAACGTGCCCACCGGCGTGTTCATCCTGCTCGTCATCTCCGACGTCCTGCTGTTCATTGCCGTCGTCGTGTGCAGGGAGCCGTCCAACCTCGGCAAGCCGCGCGGCAGGTTCGACGTCTCCAAGTTCAGGGACTTCCTGCCCCCGATGCATGCCGGCCGCGACTACTGGTTCGCCGCCTTCGCCCGCTTCATGTTCATGATGCCCGGCGGCATCGGCACCTACCGTCTGTTCACGCTGACCGACTACATGCACCAGTCCGACGCCGACGCCGCGAAGTGGATGAGCTTCATGGCCCTCCTGAACCTCATCCTCGCGGTCATCTCCGCCGCCATCGCCGGCCCGCTTGCGGACTTCTTCAAGACCATCAAGATTCCGTGCGCCCTGGCCGTGTTCGCCGTCGGCATCCCGTGCTGGCTGCCGTTCTTCATCCCGAACCCGCTGATGTATACGATCTACGTCGCGTTCTCCGGCCTCGGCGGTGGCATCTTCATCTCCCTCGACCAGGCGCTGATGACCTCCGTGCTGCCGAACAACGAGAACGCCGCCAAGGACCTCGCGTTCCTCAACGCCGCCGGCACCGTCGGCCAGCTGCTCGCCCCGCTGCTCGCCTTCGCCGTGCTCAAGGCGTTCGGCTACGCCGGCCTGTTCCCGATGGGCTTCATCGTCCTGACCCTCGCCGCCGTCTCCATCTTCGGCATCAAGAGGATCAAGTAGCGTCCGTCGTCTTCGTCGTCCGGCTTCATCGACGCTGGACGAGAACCCATGATTAAGAAGGCCCATACCCCGCGCGAATGGCTTGCGGGGTATGGGCCTCGTTTCTATTTGTTCTATTTTCCGCCGCGCCCAACCCTCGGCTGGGGCGGTCAGCGTCTTCTGACGTATCGGGTGCTTCGGCCTGCGCCGATCTTGACGATGGTGCCGTCGTCCTGCAGGGCCCTGAGCGTGCGCTCGACGGTGGTGGCGCTGATGTCGGGCAGTCTGGCGAGGATGTCCGCCTTGGACATCGGCGAGAGCGTGTCGTCGAACAGGGCGGCGATGCGCTCCGTCTTGGTCGGTCTTTTCCCATCGGGCGACGTGGTGACGGCCGCGATCCGCGCATCGAACTCGCGGTATGCGGCGAGGATCACGCCGAGCAGGTAGTTCGCGAACGGTGCGTAGTCGTTCCCGCCCTCGTTCCATCCGACGGTGCTCGCCGCCAGGGCCTCGTAGTAGGTGTCCTTGCTCCGTTCGATGAGATGCTCCAGACTGATGTACTTGCCGACCTGGTAGCCGTTGCGGTAGAGCAGCAGCAGGGTCAGCAGCCGGCGCATGCGTCCGTTGCCGTCGTTGAACGGGTGGATGCAGGTGAAGTCGAGCACGAACATGGCGATGGCGAGCAGGGAATCGGTATATCCGTCATGGATGGCGTCGGCATAGGCGTCGCAGATGCGTCCCATCAGTTCCGGCGTGGCCAACGCGGAGGGCGGCGCGAACCGGACGTGGTTGTCTCCGTTCGCATCGCGTTCCATGATGACGTTGTCCGTGTCCTTGAACCGTCCGCCGAAGGTCAGCGGGGTGTGCCGGAACAGGTCGCGATGCAGTTGGAGGATGACGTTCGGAGTGGGTGGGATGTAGTCGTGGCTCTCATGGATGACCGCGAGCACGTCGCGGTAGCCGGCGATCTCCTCCTCGGCGCGGTTGCGCGGGGCCACCTTCTCCGCGACGATTGCATCGAGCCGCTTGTCGCTGGTGGCGATGCCCTCGATGCGGTTGGAGGTGTCGATGCTCTGCACGCGCGCCACCGCGCTCAATGTCGTGAGAATATCCGGGCGTATCGATGCCTGCGTGCTCTGACGCCCCCTGGCTTCATGGATGGCCGTGAGCAGGCTGGTCGTTCGCGGCGTCAGCAGATCTCGCGCCGATGCGATGTAGTCGAAGCGCTTCATCGTGTCTTGCCTTGTTTCTGCATCATCGTCATGTTTTCTGCATCATATGCTATCAAATGATGCAGAAAACATGACGATGATGCAGAAACGCCCGGACTTCGGTCCCCGCCGCGCCGCGAAACATGATACTGAGCATGTTCTATTTGTTCTATTTCATGCATTAAGATCGGCTCTTAACCTTGTAAAAAGCGGCATTGGCCCTAGCCATTAGTTTGTTCTATAGATTTTCTATTCGTTCTATAATCAGAGAACAGTCTCGTTGTCGCGCCATGAGGGAGGGAGCCGCAATGTCGTTTCCGGCGAATCCGTTCAAGCCGACCGCCGGCGTCATGCCGCCGGTGCTGATTGGCCGTGAGTCCGTCAGCCTTGATTTCCGGGAGGGGCTGGATGACGGTCCGGGAGCCCCCGATCGTCTGATGCTCATCACCGGGCCGCGTGGCAGCGGCAAGACGGTGATGCTCACCGAGCTCGGCATGATCGCACGCAGCCGTCGTTGGGAGGTCATCGATGAGACCGCCTCCGACGGCCTATGCGACAGACTCATCGCCCGCATCGCTCCCGAACCGAGCAGAATCGCAGGCGCGACCATCAAACCATCGGTGATGGGCGTCTCCCTCGGAGAGTTCGGCATCGTCCCGGCGCTTCGTCCATCAACGTTGCGCGATGCGATGACCGCGCGGTTGCGGACCTTGGGCAAAGGTCGTGGGTTGCTGATCACCATCGACGAGACCCAGGACGCCTCGTTGGAGGATATGACCGCCATAGCGATCGCGGCCCAGCACATGCTGCGCGATAACGCCGACGTGGCGTTCGTCTTCGCCGGCCTGCCATCCCTGGTCTCCGACCTGCTCAACGCCAAGGTGCTCACCTTCCTGCGTCGTGCGTCCATCAAGGAACTCGGCGATGTACCGCTTGACGACGTCCGCAGGGCGCTCGCGGATACGATTCGCGGTGCCGGCGTCGCCATCAATGACGAGGCGCTCGACCTGGCGACGCGAGCCACGGGCGGCTACCCGTACATGATCCAGCTCGTCGGCTACAGCATCTGGCGCCGGGCCAGACGCAGGGAGTCGACGGACGGCCATGCGCACGGCAACGCGATTCTGACCGATGACGTGAAGGCCGGCGTGGAGCAGGCCCGTGCGAAACTCGGTGAGGGCGTATGCGCTCCGGTCGTCAAACAGCTGTCCGGCAGGGCGGTCGACTACCTGCGCGCGATGGCCCTCGATGATGGTCCCTCATCGTCTTCCGATGTGGCCGCGCGCATGCACGAGAGCATGGATTACGCCAACATCTACCGGCAGCGGCTGCTGGACAAGCACGTCATCGTGGCTCCGGCCCGTGGTCGAGTCGACTTCGCCATTCCGTTCCTGCGCGAGTATCTGCGTTCCACGGCTGCCGACCCGAATCGGTGACCGTCATACCGCCGTCGGGGCGATCGACTCGCGCGCGACGAACTCCACCGGGAAGACGGGGTGGATGGTCCGGCCGCCGCAATCGTTGGAATCGTCGCTGCCCGTCGTCGGCGCGTCCAGCGCAAGGGCGGCGGCGCGCTCGCCGATCCGCTCGTACGGGACGCGCACGCTGCTCAGACGGGGCAGCAGCGCGTCGTCGCCGGACAGGTCGTCGAATCCGGTGACCGACAGGTCCTCGGGGATGCGCAGTCCGAGGGACCGCGCCGCCGAATACACGCGATAGGCAGCGAAATCGGTGACGCACACGACCGCCGTCGGGCGTCTTCCGTCCGGCATCGTCAGTAGACGTCCCACCGCGGCGTCCAGCGCCGCCCCGCGGTTGTCCGAGTGTGTCACCAGCGCCGAGCGCGGGTCGGCGTACAGTCCCGCGGAGGCGAGCGCGTCGCGGAATCCCGCGAACCGTTCGCGTGCGGTCGAACGCTCGTCGTAGCCGAGAAAGGCGATGCGTCGGTGTCCTGCTTGAAGCAGCGCCTCGGTCGCGCGCCGCGCCCCGTCGCGCTGCTCGTAGGCGACGGTCGGGATGTCGTCGAGACCGGGGATCCGGGGACTGCCGCACATCACCAGCCGCGCGCCGACCGAGGCGAGCAGGTCCCGGCAGGCGGCGAGATGCGTGCGGTACTCGGGGCTCGTCGTGCGCGAGCCGACCAGCAGGACGCCCGCCACGCGCTGACGGGCGAGCAGGGCGATCGTCTCCCATTCGGCGGCCATGTCCTCGTGCGCGGAGTTCGTCAGCAGCACGGCGTGGTTCTCCCGGGCGACGTCGTCGACGCCGTAGGCGATGCGCGCGAACGGTTCGCCGAGGAACGCGTTCGTGATGAACGCCAACGTGCGCATGCCGCCGCCCGCCATCGACTGGGCGAGGCCGTTGGCCACGTAGTTGAGCCTCCGGGCCGTTCTGAGGACCCTGGCGCGGGTCTCGGCGCCGATCATCGTGTTGCCGGCGAGCGCGCGCGAGGCGGTGGAGACGGAGACGCCGGCGGCCTTCGCCACGTCCTTGAGGGTGACGCCGCCGCGGCCGTGCGGTCCTGGGGTGGGGATGCCGGTCATATCGCTCCTGTTTGGTGGTGGTGCGGATACGGGAAAACCCGGGGCGTGCTGCCGAAGCCGCGCGTCCCGGGCGGAGAGGAGGAGGTAAGGAGAAGAAGGGGGGTGGATTACTTCACGCGCTTGACGCCGAAGATGGAGACGGCGGCGAGCGAGAGGATGATGAAGCCCATCGGGAACAGGCCCTGGTAGCCGAAGAATCCGATGACCGCGGCCGCGATGAGCGGGGCGAGCATCTGGCCGATGGTGCCGGCCACGTTGAGGAACGCGAGGTCCTTCGCGGCCTCCTTCTGGTTCGGCAGCACGGAGGTCATCAGCGCCTGGTCGAGGGCGACGAAGATGCCGCCGCCGAGGCCGGAGAGCATGACGTAGATCGTGTACATGAGCGGCGTCGGGATGAAGAACGGCAGCCAGCAGGGAAGTCCCACGAGGAACACGGCGATGACGCACGGGATCTTGATGGTGTGGAACTTGTCGGCGATCGGGCCGGAGATGGCGGCGGCGACGAGCGCGAGGATCAGGCTCAGCAGGGCCATGAGGCTCATCCAGCCGGCGGCCTCGACCTTGGAGACGTGCATGTAGTCGGTCAGGGTGTACAGGCGGTAGGTGCCGATGCCGCCGGGCATCATGTACATCATGCGGGCGAACGCGGCGAACCAGTAGTCGCGGCCGGCGTGGCGCGGCGGCATGAACTTCTTGAATCCGGCGAGGGTGAACTTCTCGCGCGGCACGTCCTTGTTGGACGGCTCCTTGCAGATGATCACGGCGGCGATCAGGCACACGTCGGCGACGATGAGGAGGATGAACACGCCGAGCGGCACGTTGGTGATGAACAGGGAGGCGAGCGACTGCGCGCCGTTGAGGCCGATCTCGGTGGCGACGCCGAACATGGCGGACGCCGAGCCGCGGTACTTGACCGGGATCAGGTCGGGCATCCAGGCCATGCCGGCGGCCATGATCGCGTTGTACCAGGCGACGTAGAGGAACCACGCGCCCATCGCGACGACGGTGTTGTTCGACAGGGCGAAGACGATCAGGCAGATCGTCGCGGCGATGCCGCCGCCGACGACCCACGGGGAGCGGGCGCCGAAGCGCGAGCGGGTCATGTCGGACAGGGCGCCGAAGATGACGCCGGCGAAGATGGCGATGACCATCGTGACGGTGGTGGCGCTGGCGACCAGGCTCACCTTCTGGGCCGGGTCGATCATCTCGATCTTGGCCGGCAGCAGGATGGCGCTGATGCCGAAGAACGGCGCGTACCAGCCGATGGTGCCGAAGAACTGGCCGATGGACGCGCGCCACGGGAACCTGCCCGTGTCCTTGGGGGCGAAGACCGCGGGGTCCTTGCCGTCGATTGCGATGCTCATGTTGCTGTTGCTCCTTTGCGGGTGCACTTCATTGTTAGGCGTCGTACCACGCGGCGCCTCCGGGTGGATGGCGGCCAACTTCGCCGTTTCGCCGTGGCTCGCGTCGCTGTGGTGTAACTGGTTCCACAGGATACTGTTGCGCGACTCTGTTTGCAAGCGCTTACCACCGGCGTGCCGCAACCGTTTGCGTGAAATAAGTCCTTGAATGGTGCTGATTTCCTGTTCTTTGCGGATTGCATTATGGGAAATTATTTATCGATACTACGGAAACGCTTGCTGAAAGCGTGAAAGACACATGGAGACAGAGGGAGGGGATATCCGCGATTGGCGAGTTCGGCTACCGCGGCCTGTTCCCGATGGGCTTCATCGTCCTGACCGCCGCCGCCGTCTGCGTCTTCTTCATCAAGAAGGTGAAGTGACGCCGGTTCCGGCCATCGTCCCCGGCTCCATCCCGCGGACGCCGGCCGGAACCATCCGCATCGTCTGACTTTTCTCTACTTCTTTTCCTTCTCCTCCGTAGGGTGAGGCCGTGCTGACCGCCATCGGTTCGCACAGCCTCGCCCTTTCCCGTATGCGCCAATGCCCCTCTAACTTTTATATTCTTTTATAATGTTTTATAATTCTTTTCATTCTTTATAGTCGAGATACGAGCGGAACCGAATCCCCGATCGATGCGGATTCGGTGAGAGGAGTCGGATATGGTGGCGAGAACGGCGAATCCATTCAAACCGACTGCTGGACGTATGCCTCCGCTGTTGATCGGGCGCGACGGCGTCGTCGAGGATTTCGAGGAGGGGCTGGACGACGGTCCCGGCGCTCCCGGCCGTCTCATGCGAGTCACCGGCGCCCGTGGGGTCGGCAAGACCGTCATTCTCACGGAATTCGGTCGTATCGCCAAAGCGCGCAAATGGGAGGTCGTCGACGAAACCGCCTCGGATGGTCTGTCGCAACGCCTGCTGGACAGGCTTGCTCCGGATGGCCCCACCATGAGCCTTTCGCTCAAGCCGTCCGTTTCGCTCGCCGGCCTTGGCGGTGTGTCATTGGGCGAGGCGAGCGTGTCCTCACGGCGAATGCCGCTGACATTGCGCGAGGCGATGGGAAGGCGTCTTGATGCGCTGGAGAGGCGCAAGGCGGGACTGTTGGTCACCATCGACGAGGCGCAGGCGGCGGATCGCGACGACATGGTCGCCATCGCCACGGCGGTGCAGCATCTCATCCGCGAGGAACGGAATGTTGCATTCGTGTTCGCGGGGTTGCCGACGATCGCGTCGAAATGGCTCAACGACGAGGTGCTGACCTTCCTGCGTCGCGCCCAGGCCGAGCGACTTGGGGACATTCCGCTCGACGAGGTGGAGGATGCCTTCGTGGACACGTTCGACGGGTCCGGCATGTCCATCGGTGGCGAGGCGTTGCGCAAGGCGGTCGAGGCGACCCAAGGGTATCCGTTCATGATCCAACTGGTGGGTTATCACATCTGGCGCATCGCATACCGCAGACAACGAGGGAGCGGTACGGGCGGTCATATGGAGGTCGGCGATGCCGATGCCGATGCCGGTGTGGCGAACGCGCTCGACCGTCTCGGCGACGCGGTGCATGGGCCGGAGCTGGATGGTCTGTCGCCGATCGACAAGACCTATCTGTTGGCGATGGCGCAGGATGATGGTCCATCGTCCACGTCCGCGGTGGCCGAGCGTATGGGCAAGGATGTCGCCTATGCGAACGTCTATCGCACGCGTCTGATTGACGCGCAGGTCATCAGGGACGTGGGCTACGGCAAAGTCGATTTCGCGATCCCGTATCTGCGCCGCTATCTGCGGGAGCACGCCGCCTGCATCCGCATGAATGCGGCGAGATGATGTTCGTCGACGATGCTGATGGGGGCGATTCTTTCGGCTCGATTCCTACGTGAGGATGCGGTCGATGAAGAGCCGCCACTCGGCGACGAGATTCACGTGCTCCGGATCGTGCAGCCAGCGCAGCCGTTCATCGCGGCGAACGCCTCTCGGGCCGCGCGCTCGGGGGGCCGCGCCGTCGTTGGCCGCGGCACTTCGTCAATCGCCTTTACAATCGGGGAGAGATGTTCATCGCGGCGGGACTCGGGAATCCGCCGCGAGACGAAAAAGGGAGGTGCGTCATGCCGGTGGCCAGAAGGATCAACCAGGACGATCTGCGCAACCACAACATGGCGGTCGTGCTCTCGGCGATGGCCCGCTCGCGCGAGCCGATGAGCCGCGCCGACCTCGCCAAGGAGACCGGCCTGACCAAGGCGACGATCACGCTGCTCGTCGACATCCTCCTGAAGAACCACGTGATCCGGCAGCTCGAACCGGCCGTCGGCGCCGCGTACGGCCGCCCGTCGACGCCGCTCGCGTTCGCGTCGGGGCGCTGGTGCGGGCTCGGCATGCAGATCAACACCGACGGCTTCGGCTACGTCGCGCTCGACCTGACCGGCGACGTCGTCGACTCCGGATGGCGCGAGCGCACGATGGACGGCACGGCCCCCGACGACGTCTTCGGCGAGCTCGACCGCATGGTGCGGCCCGCCGAGGAGCGGCTCGCCGCGCGCGGCTACACGGTCGCCGGTGCCGAACTCGCCCTGCCCGGCCTCGTGACCAACGGCAACACGCTGCTCGCCGCGCGCAACCTCGGCTGGAGGGACGTCTCCCTCGACCGGTACGACGTGTTCTCCCGCCTCGGCGCGAACGCGGAGAACGAGGCGACCCTCGCCGCCATCGCGCAGATCCCTGGCTACGCCGCGCAGCGCGACGACGGCGACTGGCCGCTCGGGCCCGCCGACTCGTTCGTCTACGTCTCCACCGACATCGGCATCGGCGGCGCGTACGTGCGCGAGGGGCAGGTCGTCCGGGGCGACCACGGGTTCGCCGGCGAGATCGGCCACGTGTGCGTCGACATGCAGGGCGCGCGGTGCCGCTGCGGTCGCCACGGCTGCCTCGAGATGTACGCCGGGCGTCGCGCGCTGATGGTCGAGTCGGGGCTCGCCGATGAGTGCGACGCCACGGACACCGCGCTCACGCCGCGGCTGATCGAGGCGTGGCGCGACGGAGACGCCGAGACGGCACTCGCGGTCGAACGGGCGACCGCCGCGCTGGCCTCGGCGCTGACGAGCGTGGTGAACATCGTCGATGTGGAGCGCATCGTCATCGGCGGGCTGCTCGCCGAATTCGGCGACGCGATGGTCGAGGGGCTGCGCGAGCGCATACAGTCGCAGATCCTGGCGCGCGAGAGCGTCCATGTGCGCGTGCTGCGGGCGCCCGTCACCGACCATCCGGCGCTGCGCGGCGCCGCGGTGATGGGCCTGAGCCGCCTGATGCGCGGGCCGCTGCCGTTCATGACGGTCTGACGGCGATGCGATGGCCGCCATCCGGGGATACCGTTCCTGCCGGTCCGGTTTGGCGGGGTCTCCGGCGCCGCCACCCTCGCCAGCCTCGAGGCCTACTCGCTCGACAAGCCGCAGGCCGAACTCATCGCCGCCACCAGGTCCGACCACCTCGAGTCCGTCAAGGCGACGATCAACAACTACATCGTCGACGCCCTCGCCGAGGCGTGACCTCGGCACCCGGATCCGTCATTTACGGTGACGGTCGGGGGCGTCGGTCCGGTCCCCGACCCGTTTCCTTCCATCATGGGCGATCCCGCCCGCGGCACTCGTCATCCGCGGACGGGATTTCCCGTATGTGCGTACGTTCCCCGTGGCCTCCATGGCACAGACCCCATATTCCGTACGCCGGGCCCGTCCTGGCGTACGTCGCCGGTGGCCATCCTCGTCGAACCCCCGGTTTTCGTATGCTGACCGGCACCCAGCATACGAAAACCGGGGGTTGGTCCGTTCAAACCACGGAAACCGTACTGTGACAACGAATGGGCGTACGTTCCCCGTGGCCTCATCGTCCGTGGCCACGGGGAACGTACGCCCATGGTGATGTTGGAACGTCAGCCCCGGTATCGGCGGTACTGCTCGTAGACCTCCGGGGTCGGATCGCCGGTCAGCGTCTCCTCGATGACGAGGGGCCACGCCGGCGGCTCCGCCTCGCCGGAGAGCACCCAGGCCGCCTGACGGGCCGCGCCGATCGCCACGTACTCGTCGGTCGCCGGCAGCTCCACGTCCATGCCGAGGATGCCGGGCGCATAGGTGCGCACGGCCGCTCACGGTACATGAGCGGCGATGGCGAAGGGGGTGCGGTGCTCGCGGGAAAATCGGGATGCCGTTGCGGATGAGCCGTGAGGCAACGAAAAACGGGACCCCGCGGAGGTTATCCGCGAAGTACCGTGCGATGCAGATGCCGAGATCGGTGAGTGTGACTCATCCGATCGTTCAGCGGGTGAGCTTGTCGGCGTCGTTGATGATGTCGGCCATCACCTTGGAGTTGGCGTAACCGTTCTGAGCCATCGCGTTGACACCGTACATGGCCAGACCGCGCATCATGGAATCCTTGAACGACATAATGAACTTCCTTTCGGTATGACGGGCGTGCCCGTCGACGTTTGTTGTGTTGGATTATCGGGTGGGAGCGGCGATTCGTCGGGCCGCGTCCCTCAGTCGGCGGGGGAGAGCGCTACGCTCCATCGACCCCGCGAAGAGTCAAATTCAGCGGGCGGACTCGTCGGAACGAGCGTCGTTGATGATGTCGAGCATCACCTTGGAGTTGGCGTAACCGCTCTTGGCCATCGAGCTGGCACCGTACATAGCGAGACCGCGCAGCATGGAATCCTTGAACGACATGGTATGTCCTTTCGTTGCTCAAAGCCTTGCGACTTCGATTTGTTATCTTGGCTTCTTTCTGAAACCGATTTCATAGTAACGCGCATGAGTGACGTGCGCAAGAGGAAATCACGCGTTCGGCGTTTCTTCCCTCGGTCTGAAACCGATTTTGATCCGACGTGCATCGAACCGGTTCGATAGTAGCACGCGGATATTGCCCGGGCCGCGGGCGGGCCACCGTCCGCGTGTCCGACGGGCGACGTGGAGGGTTGCGGAAGGCCCGGTATTCCGCCGTTCTCGGGGGCCCGCACCGCCGCGCGCCCGCGTGCGGTCGACCCGGCGTGTCGCTCCGGGGCCCGAGGGCGGATTCGGGAGGAGACAAGCCGTGCGGGTGCCGAACCGTGCGGGGCAGTCCGGTCCTGCGGCCTCGGCGGCGGATGGTTTCGCCTTCGGCGGACGGAACGAAGATCGCATGCCGCGGGGCGTATGGGCGACGCGCGTGGTAGTAATGGGCCATGTATCGGTGCGCGACCGGCGACGGACGGCCGGTGGCGGGACGGAATCGACAAGGAGACGACGGATGGCGAGAAGCACGGGGCACTCCCGGCCGGTGATCAAGGACGTCGCGCGTCTCGCCGGGGTGTCCGCGCCGACCGTCTCGCGCTACCTCAACGGCACCGCGCGCATCGCCGAGGACAAGCGCGGGCGCATCGCCAAGGCCATCAAGCAGCTCGGCTACGAGCCGAGCGTCGTCGCCCGCGCCCTGTCCAACCGGGAGATGGACTCGGTGGTCGTCTTCGCCGCCAACCCGTCCGCGTTCTCCACGTCCGCCACGAACCACGGCGTCGAGGCCGCCGCCCGCCGCCGCCGCTTCCTGCTCAACATCGTCTCGCTCGACGAGGCCGACATGGACTCGGTCGAGCAGCGCGTGCGGATGGGCCTGTCCATCCGTCCGGCCGGCGCCGTCGTCTACGAGTACGACCGGGCCGGCATCAGGGCGCTCGACTACATCCCCAAGGACCTGCCGATCGTCGTCGTCGGCGGCAGCTTCGGCGACGGCGACTACCAGGTCGTCAACGCCGAGCGCGAGGGCGGGCGCTGGATGACGATGCACCTGCTCGACCTCAGGCACGAGACCGTGTTCCATGTGGCGCGCGCGGCCGGCCCGACCGACAACACGCGCACCAACGGCTGGCGCGACGCCCTCGAGGAGCGCGGTGCCGCGATCCACGAGCCGATCGTCGTCTCGTCCACCGACCTCGAGGAGGCGGTCGAGGCCGGACGCCGGCTCGGCAAGCGCGACGACGTGACCGCCGTGTTCGCCGGCAACGACGAGACCGCGATCGGCGTGATCAAGGGGCTGCGCGAGGTCGGGCGCCAGGTGCCCGACGACGTGAGCGTGGTCGGCTTCGACGACCAGAACTTCGGGCCCCTGTGGAGCCCGGCCCTGACGAGCTACAGCCAGAACTTCCGCGAGATGGGGGAGCGGGCCTTCCGCATGCTCTACGAGCAGGTGAAGGCCAGGCGCGACGGCGCCGACGCGCCCCAGCCGCGCGTCGAGGTGGTCGAGGGGCAGCCGCGCCTGCGCGACTCCGAGACCGAATACGTGCCATGGTGAGCCCGATGCGCAGACCCGGCCGAACGAAGGAAGGGCGGATCGCCCGGAACGATCCGCCCTTCTCTTCGTGATGATCGGCCCGACGGCCTCACGCGGCCTGCTTGACCGGCTCCTTGGCGTGCTCCACGCCCTTGACGTCCCTGACCGGCGGGCCGACGAAGCGGACGTGGCGGTTGATGAGGTTGACGATCTGGCCGGTGATGACCGCGGCGACGACCGTGCCCACGCCGAGGCCGTTGATCCGGCCGAAGAAGACGAATGAGAGCACGCCCGCGATGATGATCAGGGAGACGTCGAAGCACACCTTGACCGTGCCGAAGCGCACCTTGGTCACCTTGGCGAACGCGTTGACGATGCCCTCGCCGGGCACCATGATGAGGGCCGGTGAGACCTCCATGCAGATGCCGAGCGCCAGGATCGCGCAGCCGAGCAGCAGGCCCGCGCCACGCGCCCACCACGTGTCCGGGTTGAACCATCCCAGCAGGGTCATGCTCGCGTCGAGCACGGCGGCGAACCAGAACGTGACCGCCAGCTGCAGGTACTGGAAGGCGTGGAAGTCGCGCCGCAGCAGGATCACCTCGATGAGGACGAAGATCACGTTCACCACGAACGTGGTGACGCCGAAGCTGATCTGCGGGAAGCGGAGGGTCGCCACCCACGCGATGCTCGAGATCGGCGAGGTGCCGAGGTTGCTCTTTGTGATGAGCGCGATGCCGAAGGACTCGATGGCGATTCCGGCAAGGAAGCATATCAGGCGCTTGATGATGTAGGGCATGTCCGTTCCTCCTTGGCCGCCTGAGGTGTCCTCTGTTGATTCGTCCCACAAAAAGAAATCGTTTACCGTTTTGTGGTTACGACTATAGGTGGCCATTTTGCTTGTTTTGCGGCGTTTCGTGTGATTTGCGCCACGGGTGTGGGTGGTGTATAGTGCAAATCAATGGAAAGCGCTTACCAAATAAGATAAGCACGAACCGAGAACAACGCAAGCGTGACTGCAAAGCCGCAATCAACGAAAGGAAACGAAAGAACATGGCAGACAAGACCATCGGAGTGATCCTCAACGGCGCGACCGGCCGCATGGGCTACCGACAGCACCTGTGCCGCTCCATCCTGCCGATCATCGAGCAGGGCGGTGTGGAGCTGTCGGACGGATCGCGCGTCCAGCTCGACCCGATCCTGGTCGGCCGCCACGAGTCCAAGCTCAAGGAGGCCTCCGAGAAGCACGGCGGCCTCAAGTACACCACCGACCTCGACTCGGTGCTCGCCGACCCGAACTACCCGCTGTACGCCGACTTCCTCGTCACCTCCGCGCGCGTGAACTCCCTGAAGAAGGCCATCGCCGCCGGCAAGGACATCTACACCGAGAAGCCGCTCGCCGAGACCTACGAGGACGCCTGCGAGCTGGTGCGTCTGGCCGAGGCCAAGGGCGTCAAGACCGGCGTCGTGCACGACAAGCTGTTCCTGCCCGGCCTCCTCAAGCTGCGCCGCCTGATCAGGTCCGGCTTCTTCGGCCGCATCCTGTCCGTCCACGGCGAGTTCGGCTACTGGGTCTTCGAGGGCGACTGGCGCGAGTCCCAGCGCCCCAGCTGGAACTACAAGAAGGAGCTCGGCGGCGGCATGATCTCCGACATGTTCCCGCACTGGAACTACGTGATCGAGGGGCTGTTCGGCAAGATCAGGACCGTCTACGCCGAGGCCAAGACCGAGATCCCCGAGCGCGTCGACGAGAAGGGCCAGACCTACAAGGCCACCGCCGAGGACGCCGCCTACGCGATCTTCGAGCTGGAGAACGGCATCACCGTGCAGATGAACTCCTCGTGGAACACCCGCGTCTACCGCAACGAGCTGCTCGAGTTCCAGATCGACGGCACGCGTGGCTCCGCGGTCGTCGGCCTGTTCGGCGCCGAGATCCAGGTGCGCGACGTCACCCCGAAGGCCTTCTGGAACCCGGACGTGCCGGACCCGCACGACTACATGGCCGGCTGGCAGGAGATCGGCACCGACGAGACCTACGAGAACGGCTTCAAGGCCCAGTGGGAGGAGTACATCCGCTCCCTCGCCGAAGGCACCGATTACCCGTACGACTTCGCCTCCGGCGCCCGCGGCGTGCGTCTGGCCGAGCTTGGCTACGAGTCCGCCGCCAAGGGCATGAAGATCCAGGTGCCCGAGGGACGCTACTGAGCGGCGGGGACACCGGGACAGCGAATCCATCGAATCGAAAGGCAAGAGCACAGATGACTTCGTTCACGTTGATCGATGAGCAGGGCAACACGGGCCGCATCGAGGCCCGTCCGGCGCCGGCGTTCGCCAAGCCGACCGCGCCCCTGAAGTCCCGCGTCGCCTACGCGGCCGCGCACGTCGTGCCGCTCGCATGGGCCGACAACACCCCGGGACGCCCGGCCGAGGTCGACTGGGACGCCACCATCGGCTTCCGCCGCATGGTGTGGTCGTGGGGTCTGGGCGTGGCCGACTGCATGGACACCGCCCAGCGCAACCTCGGCATGGACTGGGCCGCCACGGCCGAGCTCATGCGCCGCTCCGGCGCCGCCGCCAGGGAGTACGCCGCCAGGGAGGGCTGGGGCCGTTCGGTCGCCGACCTCGTGTCCGTGGGCGTCAACACCGACCAGCTCAGGCAGGGCGGCGACTACACGCTCGGCCAGATCGTTTCGGCGTACCTCGAGCAGCTCGACGTATGCGAGTCCGCCGGCGACGGCCCGGTCATCATGTGCTCGCGCCACCTGTGCCGCACCGCCAAGAGCCCGGCCGACTACATCAAGGTCTACGACGAGGTCATCGGCGCCGCCAAGAGCCCGGTCATCCTGCACTGGCTCGGCGAGGTGTTCGACGCGCAGCTGCACGGCTACTTCGGTTCGGCCGACTGGCGCGAGGCCTCCCGCACCGTGCTGACCATCATCGAGCACAACCCGGGCAAGGTGCGCGGCGTCAAGATGTCGCTGCTCGACGCCGCATCGGAGCGCTACATGCGCGCGATGCTGCCGGAGGGCACGATGATGCTCACCGGCGACGATTTCCACTACGTCGACCTCATCAGGGACTCCGAGCAGGACGACCCGAAGCACGGCGGCCGCGCGGTCATGCACTCCAACGCGCTGCTCGGCGCGTTCTCCGTGCTCGCCCCGCACGCCTCCGCCGCCATCCAGGCGCTCGACCGCGGCGACGAGGCGGAGTACCTGCGCATCCTCGAGCCCACCCAGGCGCTCGCCCAGCAGGTCTTCGTCCACCCGACCGAGTTCTACAAGACCTCCGTCGCGTTCATGAGCTGGCTCAACGGCCACCAGGACGCCTTCCAGATGGTCGGTGGCCTCCAGTCCGCCCGCAGCCTGCCGAACCTGAGCCGCGTGGTCGAGCTCGCCAACGCCTGCGGCGCCTTCGAGCACCCCGAGCTCGCCGCCGAACGCTGGAACGCGTACCTCGCGATCAACGGCATCAGCCGATAGCCACACTTGCCGCGTCCGCGCGTTTCCCTTTTTCTCCGCGGACGCGACAACCCCTCGTACCTTCGCAATCCCCGCAATCTAAGGACAGCATCCACCATGACCAATCCGATCCTCTCGATGAACCAGGCGACGATCAAACACGCCGACTTGAAGCAGACCCTCGACACCCTCACCGCCGCCGGATACCGCAGCGTCGGCTTGTGGCGCGAGCCGGTCGAGGCCGTCGGGCTCGACACCGCCGTCAAGATGGTCGCCGACTCGGGCCTCAGGGTCTCCACCATGTGCCGCGGCGGCTTCTTCACCATGCCCGAGGGTCCCGCCCGCCGCGCCTCCATCGACGACAACCGCAAGCTCATCGAGGAGACCGCCGCGTTCGGCTGCAAGGTCCTCGTCCTCGTCGTCGGCGGCCTGCCCGAGGGTTCCAAGGACCTCATCGGCGCCCGCGGACGCATCGCCGACGCGCTCGACGAGCTCCAGCAGGACGCGCTCGACGCCGGCGTCACGCTCGCCATCGAGCCGCTTCATCCGATGTACTGCACCGACCGCGCCTGCGTCTCGACGCTCGGCCAGGCGCTCGACATCGCCGCGCCGTTCGACCCGAAGGCCGTCGGCGTGACCGTCGACACGTTCCACATCTTCTGGGACCCGCAGGTGCTCGACTCCATCGCCCGCGCCGGGCGCGAGGGACGCATCGCCACCTATCAGGTGTGCGACTACCGCACCCCGTTCGAGAAGGACGTGCTCCTGTCGCGCCACTACATGGGCGAGGGCGTCATCGACTTCCGATCCCTCACCGAGGCCGTCGCCGCCACCGGATGGCGCGGCGACATCGAATGCGAGATCTTCAACCAGGCCGTCTGGGACACCCCGTTCGCCGAGGTCGCCGCCAAGGTCTCCGACGCCTTCGACAAGGAGGTCGCGCCGTACTGGCCGGCCCGCTGAACCGACGGACCGGGGCCGCGACGGGCCCCGACCGCCATACGCACGCATAACTCAACACATCACGCACAAGTCAACACACCACGCATAACCCAACACATCCGCACCATAACCAACACCACACATCGATTCACCACGAATCATCCTGAAAGGAAACCATCATGACCACCGCACATCTCACCAAGACCACCATCAAGGCCGCTTCCGTCAAGGCCGCCAAGCCGTCCGACCGCGACTACGCCGTCTACGTGCTCGCCGCCGTAGTGCTCGCGCTCGTCGTCTGCCTCGTCGCCGCCGCGCTGACCGAGGGCGTCATCGCCGGCGTGTTCCAAGTCGCCGCGATGAGCGCCTTCGTGATGCTCGTCGCCGTCGTCGCCTCCGTCATCGGCACCGGCCGCTACCTGTCCATCAACGCCCGCAGGTGACCGCCACGCCGGGTCTCCCGGCGGCCGACCATCCGCGTGCGACGGACGCATGACCGCATACACGCAACCACGATAAGGGACCACGCAATGCTCTACGACGTACGCGCCCACGGCGCGAAGGGCGACGGCGCCACCAACGACGCCCCCGCCATCCAGCAGGCCATCGATTTGTGCTCGGCGGCCGGAGGCGGCACCGTACTCCTGTCCGACGGCACGTACCTCGCCGGCACCATCCGGCTCAGGTCCAACGTGACGTTCGAGATCGACGCGTCCGCCACGCTGCTCGCGAGCCCGGACATCGCCGACTATGCGCCGGACGTGCACCACAACCGCTACCGCAACGAGCAGGCGCTCGACCGCTGCTTCATCTACGCGGAGGATCAGCACGACTTCTCCATCGTCGGACGCGGCAGGATCGACGGCAACGCGACCGCCTTCCCCAACGAGGGCTCGATCTACCGCCCGATGATGATCCGCCTGCTGCGCTGCCACAACGTGCACCTCGAGGGACTGCGCCTGTACGAGTCCGCCGCATGGACCACCGCGTTCCTCGACAGCGAGTACATCTGGATCCGCGGCGTCGACATCAAGAACGACAAGCGCTACAACGGCGACGGCCTCGACTTCGACGGCTGCGCCCACGTGTTCGTCTCCGACTGCTACGTGCGCGGCACCGACGACAACCTGTGCCTGCAGGCCAGCTCCAAGGACCGTCCGGTCCACGACGTCCACGTGACCAACTGCGCCTTCTCCGGCGTGTGCGCGGGGCTGCGCTTCGGACTCAAGTCCATCGGCGACATCCACGACGTCACCGTCTCCAACTGCACGCTCGAACGCGTCTGGCGCGAGGGCATCAAGCTCGAGTCGACCGAGGGCGGCACGATCAGCGACATCTCGTTCTCCAACATCGTCATGCGCGACGTGACCCGCCCGGTCTTCGCGATCCTCAACAACCGCTTCGAGCTCGACGACTACGGCACCTCGGTCGAGCTCGACCGCATGCCCGAGATCGGCGAGCTCAAGCGCATCACGATCACGGGACTCACCGCCACGGACAGCGGGGAGATGGCGAACGTCCACCGCCGCTTCACCGACGACGTGATGGGCGAGCCGCGCTTCGCCGGCTTCCGCTTCGACGCCGCCGACGGCCACCCCATCGAGGACGTGACCCTGACCGACGTGCGTTACACGTTCATCGGCGGCGTCAAGCTCGCCGACATCCCGCCGCTGGACGAGTACCCGAGGCTCGTCGACAAGCTCGTCGAGCCGGACGTCAGGTCCAGCGAGAACTACTGGCCCGACTGGTCGCGCACCGCGTTCATGGACCTGCGCAACGTGCGCGGGCTCGACATGAGCCGCATCCGCCTGAAGTCCATCCGCCCCGACGAGCGCCCGGCCGTCCTCACCGACGGCTGCGTGACGGTCGCCGAGCCGGACGTGACCGTCGACGGACGCCGCCTGCCGATCGCCGCGTGAGCGCACGCGGACCGGTCCGGTCCACGCGCGGGACGCGGGGGAGGGGATTCCGTGCCCCTTCCCCGCGTCCTCGCATATGGCTATACTCGTTGCGGTTGAGATAGTTTTTCCGCATGTTTGGAGATGCACCATTATGGCAAATGACACCGAGCCGAAGGCCGGCGAGGAGTTCGGCACCAAGCCCACCCCGGACGGTCTGGCCAGCCCGTCGATCGACGAGCTCATGGAGCACGCCGATTCCAAGTACGCCCTGGCGATCTTCGCCGCCAAGCGCGCCCGCCAGATCAACTCCTACTTCACCCAGCTCAACGAGGGTCTGCTGCAGAACGTCGGCCCGCTCGTCGAATACCAGAACAACGAGAAGCCGCTGTCCATCGCCTTCCGCGAGATCAACGACGGCCTGCTCGAGGAGACCCTCGGCGAGGACGACCTGACCGAAGGCAACTGATCCGCCGTCCTCCCCGGCGCGACGTGACGCAGATCGTCGATCCGAAATCGGCGACACGCTTGCCGAGACCCGCGCCGGCGGGTAGAACTGGACGACAGGAGCGAACAACGTAGGCTCGCGCCCGACTCCTCATCAGCGAGGGATCAGGCACGGGCCTTTTTGCATGGCGACGCACGGCTCGTACGGCGTGCGGCCCGACGGTCCTTACACAACAGAACATTTTCCGTATCATTGTGCCTCGCCGGCGGCGGAACCGCGGGCGGGGCGATAAGTCCGAAAGAGGGATGATATGACCAACCACGAGCGCAAGCTCATCTCCGCCGAATCCGTCACCGAAGGCCACCCCGACAAGGTCTGCGACCAGATCTCCGACGAGATCCTCGACGACCTGCTCCGCCAGGACCCCCAGTCCCACGTCGCGGTCGAGACCTCCGCCGCCACCGGCGTGTTCCTCGTCTTCGGCGAGGTGACCTCCGAAGGCTACGTGGACGTGCAGGCGAAGGTGCGCGAGACGCTGCGCCGCATCGGCTACACCTCGTCCGAGGTCGGCCTCGACGCCGACTCCTGCGGCGTGATCGTCGCCATCACCGGCCAGAGCGCCGAGATCAACCAGGGCGTCTCCCGCCTGAGCGAGGCCGAGGAGTCCGCCGCCAGCCGCGAGCAGCGCTACGAGGCGCAGGGCGCCGGCGACCAGGGCGTCATGTTCGGCTACGCGACCGACGAGACCGACGTGCTCATGCCGCTGCCGGTGCATCTGGCCCACCGCCTGGCCTACCGCCTCGCCGAGGTGCGCAAGAGCGGCGAGGTGCCGCACCTGCGCCCGGACGGCAAGACTCAGGTCACCATCGAATACGACGAGGACAACAGGCCGCTGCGCGTCGACACCGTCCTCATCTCCACCCAGCACGACCCCGAGGCCACCCACGAGTGGCTCGAGAAGGAGCTGAAGGAGCACGTCATCGACCCGGTGCTCGACGCCGTCCTCGGCGACACGCTGAAGCACGACGACTACCGCCAGCTCGTCAACCCGACCGGCTCGTTCATCCTCGGCGGCCCGGCGGCCGACGCGGGCCTGACCGGCCGCAAGATCATCGTTGACACGTACGGCGGCGCCGCCCACCACGGCGGCGGCGCGTTCAGCGGCAAGGACCCGTCCAAGGTCGACCGCTCCGCCGCGTACGCCACCCGCTGGGTGGCCAAGAACATCGTCGCCGCGGGCCTCGCGCACCGCGTCGAGGTGCAGGTCGCGTACGCGATCGGCGTGGCCGACCCGGTGTCCATCAACGTCGAGACGTTCGGCACCGAGATCGGCGGCGTGACCCGCGAGCAGATCCAGCAGGCCGTGCGCAGGGTCTTCGACCTGCGCCCCGCCGCGATCATCGACGAGCTCGACCTCAAGCGCCCGATCTACGCGAAGACCGCCGCCTACGGCCACTTCGGCCGCACCGACGTCGACTTCCCGTGGGAGGCGACCAACAGGGTCGACGAGCTCAAGGCCGCCATCGCCGAACTCGCCTGAGCCTTCCCCGGGCTCCGCCCGCCGAGGGAAAACCCGTCGGATGGGCCGAGGACGGCCCGCCTCGTACGGAAGCGTACGGAACGGACCGGTGCATATGCACCGGTCCTTTTTTCATACCCGCTACCATGGGTCCCATGACTGACATGGACGCGGAGCAGCTGACGCTCGACGGGCTCGCCCCCCGCAGACGGCGCAAGCGCGCGCCGGCCGCGCACACCCCCGCCGGCCGCGACCCCATCGCCCGCGTCGTGCTCGACGTGCAGGCCACGCACCTGGGGCAGACCTTCGACTACCTCATCGACGAGAGACAGTCCGAGGCCGCCCGTCCCGGGGCACTCGTGCGCGTCCGCTTCGGCGGCCGGCGCGTCAACGGCGTCATCTGGGAGCGCGCCGCCGCCTCCGACACCCCCGCCTCGTCCCTGCGCTACCTCGAACGCGTGCTCGGCGACGACGTGCTCGTGCCCGCCTCGATGCGCCGCGACATCGCCCTGATCGCCGACGCGTACGGCGGCACGCGCGCCAACATCCTGCGCCTCGCAGTGCCCCCGCGCGTCGCCAAGGTCGAGAAGGAGCAGCGTCTCGTCGCCGGATTCGCGCGCGGCGGCCGTCCGGCCGGCGCGTCCGGCATCGAGGGGGACGCGGCCGCGCCGTCGGGTCCGTCGACCGGCCGGGCCGCATCCGCTCCCGCCGACCGGCTCGCCGCGCGGTTCGCACGCCTCGCCGGCATGTACGACCGGAACCTTCGCGACCTGCAGGGCGCGCTGCACGGCTCCGCGTTCCGCGCGTTCGCGCTCGACCCGCTGCCCGGCGTCGGCCGGGCCGCCGAGGCGCTCGCCTGGATGGCCGCCGAGGCGCTCGCCGCCGGACGCACGGCCGTCGTCGTCCTGCCCGGCATGCGCGAGACCCGCGACGTGCTCGACTCCCTCGGCGCGCTCGGCCTGACGCCGTTCGGGCCGGGCCGCTCCGGCACCGGCGGATGGACCGGCGACGTGGCGGTCCTGAGCGCCGAGACCCCGCCGATCGACCGCTACCGCGCCTACCTCGCCGTCGCCACCGGACAGGTGCGGTGCGTGATCGGCCCGCGCGCCGCCATGTACGCGCCGGTCGACGGCCCCGGGCTCTTCGCGATCATGGACGACATCGCCTACCAGCAGGCCGACGGCATGATGCCCTACGCCCACGCGCGCGGCGTGCTGCGGCTGCGCGCCGAGGCGCATGGGGGCGTGTTCGTCGCGCTCGCCAACGCCCGCAGCCCCCTGAGCCAGATGGAGGTCGCGGGGCTGCCGGGCGTCGCGGCGTCGCGGCCGTCGGACGCGGTGAGCGGGCCGGCCACGGCCATCCGCCCGCTGCCCGGCGTGCTCAGGGACGCCTCACCGTGGGTCCGATGGCTCAACCGCGAGGAGCTCGCGCGCCTCGCCGACCCGTCGATCGGCGCGCGCGTGCCGCACACCGCCGTCGCCAACATCCGCTCCGCGCTGCTCACCGGAGGCCCGGTCCTCTTCTCCATCCCCGCCGACGGCGTGGCCGAGGCGCTGAGCTGCGCCAACCCCAAGTGCCTGCGCCAGGCGCGGTGCCGCAAGTGCACCGGCCCGCTGCAACGCGTGCGCGGCGCGGCCGTGCCCCGATGCCGCTGGTGCGGCGCGGCCGCGTCGAACTGGACGTGCCCGCACTGCCACGGCGACCGCCTGCGCGTCGTGCGCGTCGGCGCGGCCGGCACCGCCGACGAGCTGCGCGGCCTGTTCCGCGGCGTGCCGACGCTGCTGTCCAGCCCCAGCCAGCCGCACGGCGTCATCGACGAGATCGAGCGTCGGCCGGTCATCGTCATCGCGACCCCCGGCGCCGAGCCGCGCGTGCGGGCGACGCCCGCGGATCGGACAGGGGCGTCCCCGGCGGACGACGTCCCCGCCGCCGCGGTCCGGCCCCGGACCTCCCCGGACGGATTCGCCGTCGCGGGGCCGGGACCGGACGACCCCGCCGCGCGGTACACGTCCTACGCGGCCGTCGCGATCCTCGACGCGTGGACCAGCCTGTACGCGCCGGGCCTCGACGCGCGCGTGGACACGCTCGCCGCGTGGATGCGCGTCGTCGCCCTGTGCGCGCCGCGCACGGCCGGCGGCCAGGCGCTGCTGCTGGGCGAGACCGACCCGGCCATCGCCCAGTCGCTGATGCTGTGGGACTCCTCGCTGCTCGCCTCGCGCGAGCTCGCCGAACGACTCGAGACCGGCATGCCGCCGGCCGTCGCCGTCGCCTGCGTGTGGGGTCGGCGCGACGCCGTGATGCGCGCGCTCAGGGCGATCGGCGCGCTGGACGGCGACATGGCGATGTGCCCGATGCCCGGCGACGCCGACGGCTCCGGCGCGATACCCGGCGTGCTCGGCCCCGTGCCGATCCCGCAGCCGCGCACCGTGGACGCGCGCGAGCTGGAGATCACCGCCGACCGCGTGCGCGCCGTCGTGCGCGTGCCTCACGCGAGGCGCGAGGAGCTCGCCGCGCGGCTCCGGCGCGAGGTCGCGCGCCACGTCGCCGCGCGCGAGGGCGGCGAGCTGCGCTTCCAGCTCGACCGCAAGGACCTCATCTGACCCGGTCCTCCCGTCCCGCACGCATGGGAACATGATGGCGGAAAAACGCGGGCGCGAGCGTCCGCAATCACCAAGGAAACGGAGGACCGCGATGAAGGGTTGGCCAGGGGAGCCGGACATGGACTACGACGTGCTGGTGTCGGACGGCGAGGCCGCGGCGAACGCGGGCAAGCCGATCACCGACGTCATCTTCGACTTCGGCAACGTGCTCATCTACTGGGATCCGGCCGCGGTGCTCATCCCGCGCTACGACCAGGCGACCATCGACCGCTTCCTCGACAACGACGTCTCCCGCTTCTACGACGCCAACGACCGGATGGACGGCGGCGCCACCCCCGAGGAGGGCGTCGCGTGGATGCGCGAGCACAGCGGCGACAAGTGGGCCGACATGCTCCGGTACTACCTCGACAACTTCGAGGACTCGCTCGTCGGCGTCGTGCCCGGCGCGCGCGTGCTCATCAACGACCTCAAGGCCGCCGGCATCGGCGTGTGGGGCCTGTCCAACTGGGAGAAGGAGCTGTTCCCGATCGCCGAGAAGGCCACGCCGATCCTGGGCGAGCTCGACGGCAAGGTCGTCTCCGGATACGTCAGGCTGCGCAAGCCGCACAAGGACATCTACGAGCGCGCCCTGCAGGAGTTCGGCATCAGCGCCGACGGCGCCGTGTTCATCGACGACAAGGCGATGAACATCGTCGGTGCGAACGCGGCCGGCATCCGCGGCGTGCGTTTCAAGGACCCGGTCAAACTGCGCGAGCTGCTCATCGCCGCCGGCGTGAACATCCCCGACGTGCAGAGCGTCGAGTGACGGTCGTCGGGCCGTCGTCCGCGTATGCATGACCATGACCACCCCGCATCAATCGATGCGGGGCCTCCGCTCGCGTGCGCGCATCCCGGGCGGCACATGCCCGATCTCGCGGAAATCCACAGGAACCCCTAGAAGGAGAGAACCCCAAACCATGCTCAAACTGCTGTTCGCAGGAACCCCCGACGTCGCCGTGCCGTCCCTCAAGGCGTTCGCCGCCGACCCGCGCTTCGAGGTCAGGGCCGTGCTCACCCGCCCCGACGCGCCCACCGGCCGCGGACGGAAGCTCACCCCGAGCCCGGTCAAGGCCGCCGCCCTCGAGCTCGGCATCCCGGTCATCGACGCGAAGCCGCGCGACCCGGGCTTTGTGGACGAACTCAAGGGCCTCGACGTCGACATCGCCGCCGTCATCGCCTACGGCAACATCCTGCCCAAGGCCGTGCTCGACGCGGTGCCGCTCGGCTGGTACAACCTGCACTTCTCCAACCTGCCCGCCTGGCGCGGCGCGGCCCCCGTGCAGCGCTCCATCTGGGCCGGGGACAAGGTCACCGGCGCCGACGTGTTCAAGGTCGGCGAGGGACTCGACGACGGCCCGGTCATCGCCACGATGAGCGTCGAACTCACCGGCCGCGAGACCTCCGGCGAACTGCTCGACCGCCTCGCCGTCGAGGGCGCGCCGATGTACGTGGACGCGCTCGCGAGCGTGGGGGAGGGCACCGCCGTGTTCACCCCGCAGCCCGAGGGCGAGTTCGAGTACGCGCACAAGATCACCGTCGAGGACGCGCGCATCGACTTCGCGGCCCCCGTCGAGGCGATCGACCGCCAGATTCGCGCCTGCACCCCCGCGCCCGGCGCCTGGTGCGAACTGCACGCGGACGATGAGGACGGCGCGAAGCCCCTGACCCTGCACGTGCTCGCCGCGGCCCCCGCGGACCCCGACGCCCCGGCCGGACTCGCCCCCGGCGAACTGAAGGCCGGCAAGCGCAACGTGTGGGTCGGCACCGGCACCACGCCGCTGGAGCTCATCGAGGTCAAGGCGCAGGGCAAGAAGGCCATGCGCGCCGCCGACTGGGCCCGAGGCGCCCGCCTCGCCCCCGGCGCGCATCTCGCCTGACGGTCGGCGCTCAGCGCAGGAAGTCGAGGACCTTCGTCAGGTCGCGCTCGTTGATCGACTCGGGGGCGGCGAGCTGGGTCTTGGGCTTGGCACAGAACGCGATGCCCAGGCCCGCGGCCTGGATCATCGGGATGTCGTTCGCGCCGTCGCCGACCGCGACGGTCTGCGCCATGTCGAGGCCGTCGCGCCTCGCCCACTCGCGCAGCGCGTGCAGCTTGACGGTCTTGCACACGATCTCGCCGATGACCTTGCCGGTCAGACGCCCGTCCTCGACCTCGAGACGATTCGCGAGCCAGTGGTCGATGTGGGCCTCCTCGGCCAAGCGGTCCACGACCTCGTGGAAACCGCCGGAGACGACGCCCACCTTCCAGCCGTGCGCGTGCAGCGTGTCGATGAGCTCCAGCGCGCCGTTCGTGAAGTGCAGCTTGTCGTGCACCTCGTCGAATACGGAGACCGGCAACCCCTTCAACAGCGCCACGCGGGCGCGCAGCGCGTCGCAGAACTCGAGCTCGCCGCGCATCGCGCGCTCGGTCACCGCGGCGATCTCCTCGCCGGCGCCCGCCGCCTCGCCGAGCTCGTCGATGACCTCCTCGTCGATCAGCGTGGAGTCCACGTCCATCACCAGCAGGCCCGGCTTCGCGAGCGTGGGGGCGGGAAGCCCGACGGTGTCGTCGAACTCGTCAAGGGATTGCGCATGTTCCTGAATCATGGTTCCGATTGTCGAAAAACCTTGGGACAATGCCCTTTATGATTTTCGACGCCATCTCCGACGCCACGAACACCCTGACCCTCGCCGCCGCGAACACCGCCGCCGCCCCCGTCTGCACGACCGGCGACGGCGGCCTCATCCAGACCATCACCGACTGGCTCGTCTCCCTGATGGAGACGGTCGGCGGCCTCGGGGTCGCGCTCGCCATCGCCCTTGAATCGATCTTCCCGCCGATCCCCTCCGAGGTGATCCTGCCGCTGGCCGGTTTCACCGCCTCGCGCGGCTCGTTCGGCCTCGTCGAAGCGATTCTGTGGGCCACGTTCGGCTCGCTCGCCGGCGCGTGGGCGCTCTACGGCATCTCCCGCTGGGTGGGCCTGCACCGCATCCACCGGGCCGCCGACGTGATCCCCGGCGTGAGCCGCCGCGACGTCGACAAGGCCAACGACTGGTTCACCCGCTACGGCACGTGGAGCGTGCTCCTCGGCCGCGTCATCCCCGTCGTGCGCTCGCTCATCTCCATCCCCGCCGGATTCAACGGGATGAACTTCGCGCAGTTCACCGGCTGGACGCTGCTCGGCTCGGCCGTGTGGAACACGATCCTCGTATCCACCGGATACTTCCTCGGCGAGGGCTGGTGCTCGATCCTCGGCTACCTCAACGTGTTCGAGGACGTCGTCATCGTCGCCTTCATCGTGGTCATCGTCGTGTTCGCCGCGCGCAAGGTCCGTACAGTGGTACGCAACAGGAAGCAGCAGTAGAGGAAAGGACCGATCCGCATGACGCAGGGGACGAGCGAGGATCTGGCGGCGCTCAACGACCGGCTCATGGCCAAGAACCACGCGCTGGCCGAGGCGCTCACCCGCGCCGGCAAGGAGCTGACGAAGGCCAAGTCGCAGCTGGCGCAGCTCGCCCAGCCGCCGATGACCTTCGCCACGATGGTCAAGGTCGACTCCACGCACACCGACGACCTCGGCGTGACCCACGCGTCCGCCGAGGTGATCGCCGGCGGCCGCCGCCTGATCGTGCCGGTCGCCGCCTCGCTCAACGCCTCGCGCCTGGCCGCGGGCCGGACCGTCCTGCTCAACGAGAAGATGGTCCTCGTCGAGCAGCGCGACACGGACGCCGTCGGATCGGTGCGCGTCGTCGCCCGGGCGCTCGCCGACGGCCGTCTCGTCGTCGCGGACGGCGGTGGCAACCCGACCGTCGTGCGCCGCGCCTCCGCGCTCGCCTCCGCACGGTTCGACAAGGGCGATCGCGTGATCGTCGACCCGTCCGGCCGCCTCGCGCTCGAGGTGCTGCCGCGCGAGGACGACGCCGACCTCGTGCTCGAGGAGACCCCGGACGTCGACTTCGCCGACATCGGCGGCCTCGACGACCAGATCGAACGCATCAGGGATGCGGTGCAGCTGCCGTTCCTGCATCGCGAGCTGTTCGAACGCTACGACCTGACGCCGCCGAAGGGCGTGCTGCTGTACGGTCCTCCCGGCAACGGCAAGACGCTCATCGCCAAGGCGGTCGCGCACGCGCTCGCCGAGGGGTCGGGCATGGGCGGCAAAGGCGTGTTCCTGTCGGTCAAGGGCCCGGAGCTGCTCAACAAGTTCGTCGGCGAGTCCGAGAGACTCATCCGCCTCATCTTCCAGCGCGCCCGCGAGCGCGCCGCCGACGGCCGTCCCGTCATCGTGTTCATCGACGAGATGGACTCGCTGCTGAGGACCCGCGGCTCCGGCGTCTCGTCGGACGTGGAGACGACGATCGTGCCGCAGTTCCTCGCGGAGCTGGACGGCGTCGAGTCGATCGGCAACGTGATGGTGATCGGCGCGTCGAACCGCGTGGACATGATCGACCCGGCCGTGCTGCGCCCGGGCCGCCTCGACGTGAAGATCCGCATCGACCGGCCGGACGGCGAGGCCGCGGCCGCGATCGTGCGCCACTACCTGACCGACGACCTGCCGCTGCAGGCGGGGCTCGACGCGGACGCACTCACGAGCGTGCTCGTGCGCGACATCTACACGCGCTCCGAACGGCGTCATCTGGCGGACGTGCGCGGCGAGAACGGCGCGTGGGACGCGCTGTTCCTGGCCGACGTGATCTCGGGCGCCTCGCTCAAGAACATCGTCGACCGCGCGAAGACGTACGCGGTCAAGGCCTCGATCACCGGCGGCCGTGACGTGGCCCTCGACGTGGACATGCTGGCCCGCGCCGTCGAGGACGAGTACGCGGAGACCCGCGACTCGCTGCTCGACGCCGACCCGGTCCAGTGGGCGCGCGTCAACGGCTTCGACGCCGGCCGCGTCGTCGCCATCCGCCCCGCCGGGCGCTGAGCTGTCGGCCTTCCCTCACCCGTCCGGCCGGCTATCATGGTGAGCCATGAGTGTTCGACGAGTGATGGGGACGGAGACCGAGTACGCGGTCTCGCAGCCGGGCGTGGCGTACTACCAGCCGGTCAAGCTGAGCTTCGACGTGGTGGGGGCGGCGGCGAACGACGCCACCCGCCACATCCGCTGGGACTACCGGCAGGAGGACCCGGTCAACGACGCGCGCGGCACGCGTCTCGACCGCGCCGCCGCCCGCCCCGAGATGCTCACCGACTCGCCCCAGCTCAACATCACCAACGTGATCGCGCCCAACGGCGGACGCATCTACGTCGACCACGCGCACCCCGAGTACTCGGCCCCGGAGACGACCGACCCGTTCGACGCCGTCGCCTACGACCACGCCGGCGACCGGCTCATGCTCGCCGCCGCCCGCGCCGCGAGCGTGCAGGCCGGCCATCCGATCGTGCTGCACCGCAACAACGTGGACGGCAAGGGATCCAGCTGGGGCACGCACGAGAACTACATGATGGACCGCGCCGTCCCGTTCGCCGACGTAGCCGCCCTGATGACCGCGCACTTCATCTCCCGCCAGATCTGGGCCGGCTCCGGCCGCGTCGGCATCGGCGAGAAAAGCGAGACCGCCGGCTACCAGCTCAGCCAGCGCGCCGACTACATCCACGCGAAAATCGGCCTGCAGACCACGTTCGACCGGCCCATCATCAACACGCGCGACGAATCGCATTCGACGGACGACAGGCGCCGCCTGCACGTCATCGTCGGCGACGCGAACCGCATGGACACGCCCCAGGTCCTCAAGCTCGGCGTCACCTCGATGCTGCTGTGGGCCCTCGAGCACGCCGAGGGCGCCGGCTACGATCTGCACGCGCTGCTCGGCCGCCTCCAGCTCGCCGACCCGGTCGGGGCCGTGCACGAGGTCTCCCACGACCTGACCCTCGCCGCGCCCCTCAAGCTCGAAACCGGCGGCGAGACCAACGCGTGGCTCATGCAGATCGAACTGCGCCGCGCCGTCTACGAGGTCGCCGCCGCGACCCTCGGCACCGACACCAAGGGCGAGCCCGCATGGGAGGACCGCCAGACCCGCAACGTGATGGCCATGTGGGGACAGGCGCTCGCCGACGTCGCCGCCATCCGCCACGCCGACGACGACGCGCGCCTGACGATGACGGCCGAGGCCGGGCGCGTCGAATGGCTCCTCAAGTGGCAGCTCATGGAGCGTCTGCGCCGCAAGCTCGGCGGCGCCGCGTGGAGCGACCCGCGTCTGGCCGCGCTCGACCTGTCCTGGGCGGCGCTCGACCCGGCGAAGTCCGTGTTCGCCAAGCTCGCCGCCGCCGGCCGCGCCGAACGCCTCGTCGACGACGAACGGCTCGCGCACGCCGCCGCCGAACCGCCCGAGACGACGCGCGCCTGGCTGCGCGCCGCGATCGTGCGCACGTTCCCGTCCGACGTCGTCGCCGCCAGCTGGTCGCACCTGACCGTGCGCACGCCACGCGCCGCCGGCGAGGACGAGTTCGCCGACACGTACGGCAACTCGTCCGCCGCCGAGTCGACGAGCGTGCGCCCCGGCGACCTCGTCAGCCTCGACATGTCCGACCCGCTCGCCTTCCGCAGGGAGAACGTCGAGGAGGTCGTCGCCCGCGCCTCGACCGCCGCCGAGGCGGTCGGCGAGCTCGCGTCGCGGAGGCGCTGAGCCGCGCCCGTCCTCGCCGATTGCGCTTCCATGACCACAGCGGATAAAATCGGAGGCTATGGCACAACAAGAGAATCTGCGCGAACTCGCGATGAAGGTCGCCCAAATCGTTCAGGCGGCCGGCAAGCACGCCCTGCAGGACCAGATGGCCCCGCACAACATGATCATCTCCCGTGAGAACCCCACCGAGCAGTTCAACGTGGACGTCGACGGCCGACTGCTGCGCTACATCTCCGGCCGCCTCGCCGACATGGAGCACTTCGACGGCTTCTGGCAGACCCGCCCGGCGAAGTCCCGCCCCGGCCAGCGCTACTGGTGCGTCGGCAAGATCGACGGCGCCATCAACTACATCCGCAACATGAGCGAATGGGCGATCACGGTCTCCCTGTTCGAGTTCAACGAGGAGGGCTCCGCCCAGCCGATCCTCGGCGTCGTGCACGCCCCTGCCCTGGGCGAGACCTATCTGGCCGCCCGCGGCGCCGGCGCGCTGCGCATCCGCAACACCACGGTCGGCGAGAAGCGCGAGAAGGTCGTCCCGTCGATGACCTCCTCGCTCGACGGCGCCGTCGTGAGCTTCGGCATGTCCTACGTGCCGAGCGAATCCGGGCGCGCGCTGCGGACCGTGTCCGCGCTCGCCGAGGGCAACCTCGCCGACATCAAGCGCGTCGGCCCGGTCTCGCTCGACCTGTGCAAGGTGGCCGACGGCACGTACGACGCGTACTTCGAGCCGATGCTGCACGAGTGGGACGTGCCCGCGATCTCCGCCGGCGCGATCGTCGTCTGGGAGGCCCAGGGCACGTTGCGCCGCTGGAACGGCAACGGCATCCACTGGCGCCAGAACAACGACGTGCTGTGCACCAACGGCATGATCGACCGCGAGCTCAAGCCCTACCTCGCGCAGGAGTGAGCTCTCGCGCGACGAACGGCCGCAAGGCCGCATGACGGGCCCCGGGATGAGACTCCCGGGGCCTTCGCGTATCGTAGGGGAGTCAGGCGGAAACCAAGGAGGAACCATCATGCCGCAGCAGTTCGAACAGCCGCAACAGCAGTCGCAGACCGAATCGCAGGACGCGCCGCTCGAGACCACGCAGGCCGGCGCCGAGTCGGACGCCCAGTTCGACGTGCTCGACTCGGTGCTCGACGACATCGAGTCCACGCTGGAGACCAACGCCGAGGAATACGTCAAGAGCTTCGTGCAGAAGGGCGGCGAGTGATGCCGCAGCTGCGAGACAGCGGCACCCGCGCCCTGCACGAGTCGGGAGCCACGCCCGCGGCCGAGCTGAACGGCTTCCAGCGCATCTTCGGCGTCGAGACCGAGTACGGTGTGGCCGTCACCGGCGCGGACCGGCCGATCGACGCCGGACAGGTCGCGATGACGATGTTCCAGCCGGTCGTCTCCCGCGCCCGGTCCACCAACACGTACCTCGACAACGGCTCGCGCCTCTACCTCGACGTCGGCTCGCACCCCGAGTACGCGACGGCCGAGGCGCGCGACCCGATGGAGGCGCTCGCCGCCGATGCCGCGGGCGAGCGCATCATGGCCTCCCTGGCCGCCGGGGCGCAGGAGCGGCTGCGCGCCGTCCACGGCGAGGGCGCGACGATCCACGTGTTCAAGAACAACGTCGACTCCGCCGGCCATGCGTTCGGCTGCCACGAGAACTACCTCGTGCGCCGCGCCGTGCCGTTGGAGACGATCGAGCGTCAGTTGCTGCCGTTCCTCATCACCCGGCAGCTCTACACCGGCGCGGGCCGCTTCACGCCCGACGGGTTCCAGATCACCCAGCGTGCCGACTTCCTCGACGAGGCCGTCTCCTCGGCGACCACGCGCTCGCGCCCGATGGTCAACACGCGCGACGAGCCGCACGCCGACCCGGACGCGTTCCGCCGTCTGCACGTCATCATCGGCGACTCCAACCGCTCCCAGTGGGCCACGTGGATGAAGCTCGCCGTCACGCACCTCGTGCTGTGCGTGATCGAGGACGCCGTGCGCCGCGGGGCGCCGAGCGGGTTCGAGGACCTCGCGTTCGACGATCCGGCCGCCGCGAACCGCGCCGTGAGCCGCTGGCTCGACGGGGGAGCAGACGATGCCGATGATCCCGTCGGCGCGCTCGCGATGCAGCGCCGCTACCTCGATATCGTCTCGTCGTTCGTCGAAACGCATCGGAGTGAGCTGAACGCGACCCTGCCGCTCACCTCGGTCGAAGACGTCCTGGCCGACTGGCGCTGGGCGCTGAACGCGCTGGGACGCCGCGATTTCGCGGCGCTCGCGACCCGCGTCGACTGGGCCGCCAAGTACCGCCTCGCCGAGGCGATGCGCCGTCGCCGCCCCGACCTGACGTTCGCGCAGCTCGAACGCATGGAGCTCGACTACCACGACGTCGCCAACGGGAGGCTCTACGCCTCGCTCGTCGCGCACGGGAGCCTCGAGGAGCGCCTCGACGCCGCGGCCGTCTCCGCCGCGCGGCACACGCCTCCGGCCGACACCCGTGCGGCCCTGCGCGGCGCGTTCGTGCGTCGGGCGCTCGACTCCGGCGCGCAGTTCTCCTGCGACTGGACCACGTTCGTGGTTTCCTCGCCGGTGCGCCGCGAGGCGGTCCTCCTCGACCCCTTCGCCGCCGATCCGACCCCGGAGTACATGGCCCTGATGGAATCCATGGCCTGAAGCCGCGGGCGGTCACGGCCATAAACGAAAACCCCGACCTGAGGTCGGGGTTTGTTCGTATCGCGGCCGGTCGGATGCTCCCGCCGGCGCAGCCAACATCAGTTGTTGGTGACGGCCTTCTTGAGCAGGGAGCCGGCGGAGATGCGCACGCCGTAGGTGGCGGGGATCTCGATGGTCTCGCCGGTGCGCGGGTTGCGGCCGGTGCGGGCGGCGCGCTTGACGCGCTCCGCGGAGAACAGACCGGTGAGCTTCAGGCCCTCGCCGGACTGCATGGCCTCGACGAACACATCCTGGAAGGCGTTGACAGCGGCCTCAGCCTGAGCCTTGGTCAGGTTGGACTTCTGAGCGATCTTCGAGACGAGATCAGACTTGTTGTATGCCATAAAGCATCCTTCTTTGTCCGGGGATCGGCTACTCACTGCCGGTCCGTTGTTTGTCATGAATGATGATAGCGCATGATGTGCCCTGATGCCGCATTTTCCAACGTTTTTACGGGTTTTCGATCGCAAAACGCGCGACGGGCGGGACGGATCCACCGGAATGTGAATATTTCGTGTGTATTCGATGGGAAAAGCGTGAAAATCGTTGGAATATGGCCGTTTCTCACACCATGTTGCGCTTGTCGAGCCACTTCATCGCCGCGGCGCCGAGCGGGATCCTGAGCCAGTAGAAGAGCGCGCGGTACAGCAGCGTCGCGGACAGGGCCACGCCGGCCGGGACTCCGGCCGCACCGAACGAGAACGTCAGCGCCGCCTCCACGCCGCCCAGACCGCCCGGGGTGGGCACGGCCGAGCCGATCGCGTTGGCCAGCAGGAAGATGAACAGCGTCTCGAACGGGTTGGTCATCTGGCCGAACGCGAGCAGCGCCGCCCAGAACTCCAGACCCGTGGCCACGTTGAGCAGCAGCATGCCGAGCACGCTGAACGTGAGCTCCTTGGGGTTGGTGAGCACGTCGATCAGCTGGCGCGCGTACGCCTTGGCGAGCGGCAGCAGCCGTTCGGCCGCCAGATGCCGCACCGGCGGGATCATCATCGCGATCGCCAGCGCCATGAGCACGACGCCGACGACGGTGATGAGCGTGTTGGTCGGGATCATCGTGCTCAGTGCGTCGGAGCCGGTGAACAGGCCGATCAGCACCAGCATGATCACGGTGCCGCCGTAGTAGACGGCCATCACCGCGGTCATGATCGCCGTGGCGGTCGTGTTGCGGTATCCGGCCTTGCGCAGGAACTGGAGGTTCACGAACGCCGGTCCCACGCCCGCGGGCATCGAGACGACCGCGAAGCCCTGCGCCACCTGCGACATGAAGATGCCGACCGGACGGCGCTTGTCCCGTTCGATGAACGCGCCCAGCTCGATCGCCGAGCCGAGGATCGCGAGGAACTCGAAGACGAGGCAGGCGAGCGCCATCACCGGGTTGGCGTTCCTGACGGCCGCGATCACCTCGTTGGGCTTGAGCTGCGTGAACACGACGACGACCGCGACCATGAGCAGCACCGTGCCGATGAAGGAGCGCGGCGAGAAGCGCGTGAGCTTCACCGGTTCCATCGCCTGCGCGGTCTCCTCCGGGGCGAGCGCGCGCACGCGGGCGCGCAGATCGTCCATCACGTGCTTGTCCCAGCCGGGCAGGGCGCGCGTGCCGGCCGGGACCGCCGCCTTCTGCACGAACGGGGCGAGCGCGATCATCACGTCGTCGCCCCACACCCTGCGCCCCGCGGCGACGGCGCGCTCCGGGCCGATGAGGACGGTGAGCAGCGCGAGCAGCTGGACCTGGTCGAGCGCCACGTTCGGGGCGGCGCTCGCGTCGTCGCCGTTCTGCCATCCGGCGATGATCGGCGTGCCCGATTCGAGGCGCGCCAGCGTGTCCGGGGTGATGCGCCGGTGCGTGTAGCCGCGGCGGTTCGCGACGGACAGGTAGCGCATCAGCGCGGTCGCGTCGGCGTCGGAGAGCGTGTTGAGGTTGCATTCGCGCATCGCGTCGTTGCCCTGCAGCACGAGGACCGACGTCTCGCCGGTGTCGGCCACGCCGTAGACGTGCGGCGTGGGCAGGCCCGCGTTCCTCAGGCCCAGGACCATCGCCAGATGATGCTGCGTGGCCTCGCGCGGGGAGCGGTCGCGGCGCATCGAGACGCCGGTGAAGCGGATCCACTGCCACAGCTGGCGCACGTAGCCGGCGGTGTGCACCTGGCTGTCGAGCGCGGAGACGACGAACCGGCGGCCGCGGTCGTCGCGCGCGTCGTACACGCGCGACCCCTCGACCAGGTCGTCGTCCAGCGTGGTCGTGAGCGGCCCGTGCGACGACGGATCGGAGTCCATGCGGCGTTCGAGCGACGTGATGCGCAGGCCGATGCCGCCCAGCGCCTGGACGAGATCCGCGCCCCAGGTGCCCTGGTTCTTCGTGCCGATGCCGAAGCGCAGCAGCATGCCGACGAGCCGGCCGGCGGCGAATGAGACGAGCACGCCGGCCACCGAGTTGACCGACAGGAGGATGAGCACCGCCGCCACGATGTAGAGGATGTTCCATCCCCATTTGACCATCGAGCGCGTGCGGCGCGGGCCCGCCACGGTCAGCAGGGCCCCGGCCCCCGCGTAGAAGTCGGGCAGCAGACGCATGCCGACCGTCGTGCTCGCCGAGCCGAGCGCGGAGATCATCGTCGCGTTGTCGATCGACGAGACGGCCAGCGAGACGCCCCACGCCGCGGCCATGCCGCCGAACAGCGCGAGGATCGACAGTGCGGCCTGCAGCCACTCCCGGCTGAGCAGCAGCTGCGCGATCGCCATCACGACGATGGTGACGATGGCGAGCTGCTGGAGCATCGACGTGGGCAGGTCGACCATCCAGTTGAGGGCCTGGCCGGCCGTGTGCGCGTCGGACTCGACGCCGGTGACGAAGCCGCTCAGATACGTGGCCGACAGCATCGCCACGGCGGCGAGCAGCACCGCGGCGGCCGCGTGCAGCAGGTCGCCGAAGTCGTGGATGCGCTTCGGCGGCACGTCGTCGATGCGCGGGTTCGCCGGGTCGCCGGGCGTCTCGTCGAGATCGATGGCGATCGTGGGGGAGTCGTCGGGGACGACGGGCTCCGGGGATTTGTGCTTCGGAATATGCGCGGAACGCGAAACCGGCGACGTGGCGGTCTTCTCGCCAGCGTCGCCGGTTTCGGTCGCATGCGTCGAATCGGTCATCGAAACCTCGTTACGCATCGAAAAACGGGAGAATATGGGGTATGGGTTGTCGGAACCGGGCGGCCCCTCGAAAATCGTTCGGGGCCGTCCGGAGCGCTCGACTCAGCGGTCGAAGTCGACCAGCTTGGAGGCAACGCCCGTGTACGTGGCGGGCGTGAGGGCCTTCAGACGGGCGGCGGTCTCCGGATCGAAGGACTGCTGGTCGATGAACGCCTCGACCTGCGCCTGGTTGATCTCGTGGCCGCGCATGAGCTCCTTGACCTTCTCGTACGGCTTGTCCATGCCCGGCAGGCCGCGCAGCTCGCAGGCGCGCATCGCGGTCTGGATCGGCTCGCCGAGGACCTCCCAGTTGGTGTCGAGCTCGTGCGCGATGACGTGCTCGTTCGGGTGGATGGACTTCAGGCCCCCCATCAGGTTGTGCAGGGCCAGCAGCGAGTAGCCGAGCGCGGAGCCGATGTTGCGCTGCGTGGTCGAATCGGTCAGATCGCGCTGCCAGCGGGACTCCACCAGCGTGGCGGACAGGGTGTCCAGCAGCGAGCAGGACAGCTCGAAGTTGGCCTCCGCGTTCTCGAAGCGGATCGGGTTGACCTTGTGCGGCATCGTGGAGGAGCCGGTCGCGCCCTTGACCGGGACCTGAGCGAACACGCCGCGGGAGATGTACATCCACACGTCCACGCACAGGTTGTGCATGATGCGGTTGGCGTGGGAGACGGTCGAGTACAGCTCGGCCTGCCAGTCGTGGGATTCGATCTGCGTGGTCAGCGGGTTCCAGGTCAGGCCCATGCGGTTGGTGACGAACTCGCGGGAGACGGCGATCCAGTCGACGTCCGGGCAGGCGGCCAGATGCGCGCCGAACGTGCCGGTCGCGCCGTTGATCTTGCCCAGGTACTCCTGCGCCGTGAGGTGCTTGAGCTGGCGGTTCAGGCGGTAGACGTAGACGGCGAGCTCCTTGCCGAGCGTGGTCGGCGTGGCCGGCTGGCCGTGGGTGAGGGACAGCAGCGGCATGTCGCGGAACTCGTCGGCCTTGGCCGCGAGATGATCGATGATCTCCTCGAACGCCGGGGTCCAGACCTGCTCCATCGCGTTCTTCACGCAGCGGGCGATCGACAGGTTGTTGATGTCCTCGGACGTGCAGGCGAAGTGGACGAGCGTCTTGAGGCGGTCGTTGATGTTCGCCAGATCGGCCGGGGCCTTGTCGATCTGGTCGTCGATGTAGTACTCCACGGCCTTCACGTCGTGGTGGGTGACGGCCTCGTGCGCGGCGTGCGCCTTGATGCCCTCGGCGCCGAAGTCCTCGGGGATCGCGCGCAGGAACGCCTTCTCGTCCTCGGTGAACGGGGTGACGCCGTCGATGATCGGCTGGTTGCCGTTGCCCTCGAAGCCGTTGGCCAGGAGGATCATCCATTCGACCTCGACGCGCATGCGCTCGCGGTTCAGGGCCGGCTCGCTGAGGTACTCGACGAGCGGGGCGGTGGCGGAGTGGTAACGGCCGTCGAGCGGCGTCAGTGCGATTGCGGGGGAAATGTCGGTAAGCTTCATAATCCCTTAGGGTACTTCCAGCCGTGAACCATGGCCCGCCGCGCGAATTCCCGTTACACAATCGTGCGAAACGTCCGTATACTGGCGTGCGGCGTTCCCGCCCGAGCCGCGCAGGTCAAGGAGCGTCGTCGTTCGTATCACTGTGCGCGGCCGTAACCGGCAGGGGAGAACCATGTCCGCAAACGCCAACCGTCCGTCATCGCAATCCAGCGATTCCTTCAATTCCAATGCTTCCGGCGCCGTCAACCTCAAGTGGCGCCCGCTCGACATCGCCGTCGGGGCTACGCTCGGCGTGGCCTGCGGCGTGATCTTCTGGGGCTTCAACTTCGCCTACATGCCGATCTCCTCGGTCCTCGGCGCGGTCCTGCCGGGACTGGCGTCCGTGACGCACGCGATGTGGTACTTCTCCGGCACGCTGGCGCTGCTCGTGCTGCGCAAGCCGGGCGCCGCGATGTACGTCAACGTCGTCGGCACGCTCGTCGAGACCGTGATCGGCAGCCAGTTCGGCATCGGCTTCGTGTTCGTCTCCGCCCTGCTGCAGGGCCTGTTCGCCGAGATCCCGTTCGCGCTGACCCGCTACCGCCGCTTCAACCTGCCGATCTCCATCGCCTCGGGACTGCTCGTCGCGCTCGAATACGGCCTCTACCTGCTGTTCTTCCGCTACCAGGGCGTCTCGATCGTCAGCCCCCGCGGCATCGTCCACCTGATCTCCGAGCTGACCGGCGGCGCGCTGCTCAGCGGCGTGATGCCGTGGTTCCTGATGCTGGGGCTGGCGAGGACCGGCGTGCTCGACCGTCTCGCCTCCGGCCGCGCGCTGCTCAAGGCGCAGCGTCCGACCGCCTGATCGGGCCCGCACCCGTCCCGGACCGCGGGGCGATTCCGCCGCGGACCGCGTCCGGCATGAGTGAGGCGTCCGACCATTGCGGCCGGACGCCTCACTCATGCGTCTGCATGCCTTTCCGTTCGCCGCGTTGCGGCGTTCCGGATGTGCGTTCGTCAGATGCCGAATTCCTTCTCGGCCTCGACCTTGACCGAGTCGCCGACCAGCTCGGCGGTGTCGGACTTGGCCTGCTCGATGCGGCCGAAGAACGCGTCCGCCTCCTCGTAGGTCAGCGGATGGCCGGCCTCCTTGGCGATCTCCATGACCTGGTCGATGGTCTGCGCGGCGGCCAGCTTCTCGTCCAGTTCCTTCTCATCAAGCATATCGGTCATGATCTCAGCTCCTTCGGCTGCTCCGGCCGGCGGTCGCACCTCGTCGCGGGCCGTCGGACCGGTTGTTTCAGGAACCCCGCCCTCGGAATTCCCCGGCTGTCTTCCGTTGTAGTCGCTTTCCGGTGAAACGGATAGCCGTTTCCGCCCGGCGTTTCGCGCGTCCGGGGTTCCGCTGATCGGCCCCGCGCGGCTCGCCGGACGGAACGATCCGCCGCCGGAGGGAACGTCCTACCATGAGAACGGACGAAGACCCGTTCGAAGGAGGACCCGACATGAGTGGACGGAACCAGACGGAGGAGCGGCGGGAGCGCGCGGGGGAGCCGCTGCGCTCGCCGGGGATCGAACTGCACGACGCGAACCGCACGGTGATCCCGCAGATCGGATTCGGAACGTTCCAGATCCCGCCGGAGGACACGCAGCGCGCCGTCGAGGAGGCGCTGGAGATCGGCTACCGCCACATCGACACGGCCGCCGCGTACTACAACGAGGAGCAGGTGGGCGACGCGCTGAAGGCCACCGGCATGGCCGGCAAGGTGTGGGTGACCACCAAGCTGCGCAACTGCGATCAGGGCTACGATTCGGCGATGGTCGCGTTCGACGAGTCCCGGCGCAGGCTCAAGGTCGACGTCGTCGACATGTACCTCATCCACTGGCCGTTCCCCGCCGCCGGCTTCTACCGCGAGACGTGGCGCGCGCTGCTCAGGCTGCGCGACGAGGGCGCGATCCGCGTGCCCGGCGTGAGCAACTTCCTGCCCGCCCACCTGCGCGCGATCATCGACGACTCCGGCGAGGCGCCGGCCGTCGACCAGATCGAGGCGCACCCGCGCTTCAGCCAGCCGGGCGTGCGCGACTTCTGCGCGCGCCACGGCATCGCCGTCGAGGCGTACAGCCCGCTGGGCCACGGCGGGGACATCGCGTCGGAGCCGGTCGAGGCGGCCGCGCGGGCGCACGGCGTCACCCCGGCGCAGGCGGTGCTGCGCTGGCATACGCAGGAGGGACGCATCGTCATCCCCAAGTCGAAGCACGCCGAACGCATGCGCCAGAACCTCGCCGTCGGCGGATTCGACCTGACCGACGCCGAACTCGCCGCCGTCGACGCGCTCGACGACCCGCACGGCAACGTGAGCGCGAACCCGGAGACGTTCACGCACTCGCAGTCCTGGGCCGACCAGCACGTGCGCGGCAACATCTGATCCCGTCGGGCTCTCGGGGAATCGCCGTGGATATTCCGCAAAACTCGGCGTAGTGTCTATGGCGGGAGAGAGGGAAATGCGACATTATGTCCATTAAGAAAAGTTGACAGTATGTCAACATTATCCCCAAGGAGGCGGAGCATGTACTATTCCAACGGCAACTACGAGGCGTTCGCCCGCCCGAAGAAGCCCGAAGGCGTCGACGGCAAGTCGGCCTACATCATCGGCACCGGACTGGCGGCCCTGTCCGCGGCCTGCTATCTCGTGCGCGACGCGCAGATGACGGGCGAGCACATCCACATCCTCGAGAAGGACCCGGTCCCCGGCGGCGCGTGCGACGGCGCCGAGATCCCCGGACTCGGCTACGTGATGCGCGGCGGCCGCGAGATGGACAACCACTTCGAGGTGATGTGGGACCTGTTCCGCTCCATCCCGTCCATCGAGGACCCGAGCGTCTCCGTGCTCGACGAGTACTACTGGCTCAACAAGGAGGACCCGAACTACTCGCTGTGCCGCGCCACCAAGGACCTCGGCCACGACGCCGAGACCCACGGCAAGTTCGGCCTGTCGGACAAGGCGTCGCAGGAGATCATGAAGCTCTTCTTCACGCCCGACGAGGAGCTCTACGACAAGCCCATCACCGACTTCTTCGACGACGAGGTCCTCAACTCCAACTTCTGGATGTACTGGCGCACGATGTTCGCGTTCGAGAACTGGCACTCCGCGCTCGAGATGAAGCTGTACATCAAGCGCTACATCCACCACATCGGCGGACTTCCCGACTTCTCCGCGCTGCGCTTCACCCGCTACAACCAGTACGAGTCGATGATCCTGCCGATGGTGGGGTACCTGGAGTCCCACGGCGTCCGGTTCCACTACAACACCAAGGTCGAGAACGTCGAGTTCGCGATCGGCGGCGGCGACGGCCCCAGGCGCGAGCGCACCGGCGTCGGCCAGGACACCATCCTGAAGATCCAGGCGACCTCCGGCGTGTTCAAGCGCAACCCGTACGGCTCCGACGTGAAAAAGCTCGCCGTGCGCATCGACGTCGACCACGAGGGCGAGAAGTCGTCCATCGATCTGACGCCCGACGACTACGTGTTCATCACCAACGGCGGCTGCGTCGAGAACTCCACGATGGGCTCCCAGCATGCGCCCGCCCCGTGGAACCCGGACTTGAAGCCCGGCGGCGGCTGGGACATGTGGCGCCGCATCGCCAGGCAGGACCCGAGCTTCGGGCATCCGGACAAGTTCTGCTCCGACCCGCAGGCCACCAAGTGGATGAGCGCCACCGTCACCACGCTCGACGGCGAGATCCCGCCGTACATCAAGCGCATCTGCAAGCGCGACCCGTTCTCCGGCAAGGTCGTCACCGGCGGCATCGTCACCGTCACCGACTCCAGTTGGCTCATGAGCTGGACCCTCAACCGCCAGCAGCAGTTCCGCGACCAGCCCAAGGACCAGCTGTGCGTGTGGGTCTACGGCCTGTTCCCGGACAAGCCCGGCGACTACGTCAAGAAGCCGATGACCGAATGCACCGGCGAGGAGATCTGCTCCGAATGGCTCTACCACATGGGCGTGCCGACCGAGAAGATCGAGGCGCTCGCCAAGAACCACGCCAACACCGTGCCGGTCATGATGCCGTACATCACCGCGTTCTTCATGCCGCGCGCCGCCGGCGACCGCCCGGACGTCGTGCCCGACGGCGCCGTGAACTTCGCGTTCCTCGGCCAGTTCGCCGAGACCCCGCGCGACACGATCTTCACCACCGAGTACTCGATGCGCACCGGCATGGAGGCGGTGTACACGCTCCTCGACGTCGACCGCGGCGTGCCCGAGGTGTGGGGCAGCGTCTACGACGTGAGGAACCTCCTCAACGCGACCGTCAAGCTGCGCGATGGGGCTCCGGTGACGGACATGAAGCTCAACTTCGTGGAGCGCGCGGTCCTCGGCAAGGTCCTCAAGAAGCTCGACGGCACCGACATCGCCACCCTGCTCAAGGAGTACCACGTGATCTGACGCGCGTGCCGGCGGATACGACGAGAGGCCGTTGCGATGTCGCATGGGCATCGCAACGGCCTCTATGGCATATATGCATATGACGGGCGGGCGAAGGTCCGAACCTCAGGCGGCCACCTTGGCGGCGACGGCGACCGGAGCGGCGGGGGCAGCGGCCTTGGCCGAGCCCTTCTCGCCGTTCTCGGAATCGTGGGCGATGGCGTGGCGGTCATCGTGGTTGCGCCACCAGCTCGACAGGATCGAGCCGGAGATGTTGTGCCACACGCTGAAGAACGTGGACGGCACGGCGGCCAGCGGGTTCGCGGCGAAGGAGGTCAGGGCGAGGGTCGCGCCCAGCGCGGAGTCCTGCATGCCCACCTCGAAGGTGATGGCCTTCTGCTGCGCGTACCTGAAGCCCTTCGGGTACACCTTGTACATGAGCTTGGAGAATCCGAAGCCGAGGCCGTAGCCGCACAGGTTGTGCAGCATGACCACCGGGATGGCGAGCAGCGACGCCGGGGCGAACAGCTTCGGGCCGTTGGCCGCGACCACCACGCCGATGATGAGCAGGATGGCGATCTGGGAGACGATCGGCAGCGCGACCGTGACCTTCTCGATCTTCTTGCCGAAGATCATGTGGCAGGCCACGCCGAGCGCGATCGGGAAGAGCACCACCTTGACGGCGTTGAGGAACAGGGACTGCGCCGGCACGGTCACGTACTGCGAGGCGAGCAGCTGCATGAGCAGCGGGATCATGAACGGCGCGCACAGCGTGGAGAGAATGCCGATGGACACGTCGAGCGCCACGTCGCCGCGCGACAGGTAGCTCATCACGTTCGACGAGGTGCCGGACGGGCAGCAGCCGACGAGGATCACGCCCACGGCCAGCGGGCCGGACAGGTGGAAGATCGCGCACAGCGCCACGGCGATGAGCGGCATGATCACGAAGTGGGCGACCGTGCCGACGATCACCATCAGCGGCTGGGTGAGAATGCGCTTGAAGTCGTCCAGCGACAGGGTCAGGCCCATGCCGAACAGCACGATGCCCAGCAGATATCCGGTGTACGACTTGCCCCACAGCGAGGTCTGCGGCACGAAGTAGTTGAACACGGCCCACACGATCACGATCGCCGTGAACCACTTGGTCAGCCAATCGGCGAATTTCTTCACGTTATCCAATCAGATCACCATTCCTCTCTTGCATGATCTACGCCGGAACTCTACGAGCGCATTCTGCGGTTCTGAGAAAAAGGTCACGATGTGAAACACTTTCGTAACGTGGGAAGGTCGGCGGAGGAGACCGCGGGCGCCCTCCGAGGGAACCATCCGGGAAGTCGGCTGGCCGGGGACGGTCCGGTCGCGGCGGATATTGATCGGGGCTCCGACCGGTCCACCCACCCGGCACCGTCCCCTCGGATGTGTTCGTCCGGCTTCGATCCGGGCTACGATGGTCGGCATGGATACGGGATGTGCGTCGCGCTACGCGGCGGTGTTCGATTCGGGGACCACGGCGTTGAAGGGCGCGCTCGTGCGCGACGACGGCGCGATCGTCGCCAGCGCGAGCGAGGACCTCGATCTCATCCTCGCCGGTCCGGACAACGAGTATCGCGAGCAGGACCCCGACCAGTGGTGGCGGGCGTTCGCCGCCGTCTCGCGCAGGATGCTGGACGAGGCGTCCGGCAGCGAGCCGGGATTCCGGGCGGCCGGTGACGGCCGGGGGAGCGGGGCCGGGCAGTCGGGCGACCGCTCGGACGAGGCCGGCGCGGGACGCATCGCCGGCATCATCTTCAGCGGACAGATGCAGGACCTCATCGCCCTGGACGCCGACCTCAACCCCGTACGCAACGCGATCCTCTACTCCGACGGCCGTGCGGGCGACGAGGCCGCGGCGCTCGCCGAAGCGTACGGCGCCCGCCGATTCCTCGACGTGGTCGGCAACCGGCTCGAGGGCTGCCTGCCGATCCCGAAGCTCATGTGGATGCGTGCGCACGAGCCGGAGGCGTTCGCCCGCACCGCGCACGTGCTCATCAGTTCGAAGGACTACCTCATCGCGCGGCTCACGGGCCGTTGCGTCGGCGACGTGGCCGCCTGCTCGACCGCCGGTGCGATGGACATCCGCTCGGGCGCATGGGATGCCGGGATTCTCGACGCCGCCGACGCCGTCGCGGCCGGCCTGACCGACGCCGCCGGCCGCCGTAGGGGCGCCAAAGATACCGGGAACATCGAGGCCGCCGAAGGCATCGGACATCTCCTGCCCGAACTGCACCGCCCGCAGGACGTCGTCGGCGCGGTGACGCCGGAGGCCGCGGCCCTCACCGGCCTCGCCCCCGGCACCCCGGTGTTCGCCGGCATCGGCGACGCGGGCGCCACCACGTTCGCAAGCGGCGCCGACCGGCCCGGCCGGTACAACATCAACCTCGGCACGTCCGGCTGGATCGCGACCGTCTCGCCCGACCCGTTCGTCGACAAGCCCGGCGCCGCGAACCTCGCGTTCGGCGTCGCGCCCGGATTCGTCAACGCCGTCCCGTTCCTCAACGCCGGCGACGTCCACAAATGGGTGTCGACCGTCCTCGCCGGAAC
>NZ_JAFEJS010000003.1 GCF_018555385.1 Bifidobacterium santillanense | reverse complement strand
GACCCCCACTCCTACGCCTACCCCCAACCCGACTCCGACGCTGCCTGGAAAGCAGGTCACGCCGGGCGCGTACTGCAAGAAGGCCGAGGCCGGTCAGTTGGGCACGGCGTACGGCAAGATCTACGTCTGCTCGTACAAGCCCGGTAACAAGATTCCCCACTGGTATCCGCGCGACTAGTCATACTGCAGATATGAAAAGGCGCTCACCAAATCTGGTAAGCGCCTTTTCAGTGCCTGACTGCCGTCAGGGAATCAGATCACTTCTTGACGGCGTAGGCCTTGAAGGCAACGCCTTCGTCGTTCCATCCGGCCTTGACCGCGGCGTTGACCTCGGCCTTGGACAGGGTGAGGACGTGCTCGCCGGAGTTGCGGTTGTAGATGCGGAACACGCTGTCCGGGGCGTCGTCGGTCACGTACCAGGCGATCTTCTCGTACTTCCATCCGGCCTTGACGAGGTTGTTCTTCTCCTTCTCGCTCAGGGTGTAGTGGTGGGAGCCATCGTTCTGGTTGTACAGACGGTAGACGGGCTTGGCCTTCTCGTCGTTCGTGGTCTGGAACTGCTCGCCTTCGCCGGTCCATCCGGCACGCACCAGAGCGGAGTACTCGTCGTAGCTGGTGGTGTACAGGTGGGAGCCGCCGCGGGTCTCGTTGGGGTTGAACGCACGGTAGACGGCCACGCGGCCTTCCGGCACGTCAGGCTTGGACGGCGTGGTCGGCGTCTGGCCGCCCTCGCCGAGCGTGACGGTGACGGTCTTGCCGGACTGGCGGCCGGTGACGGTCAGCTTGTAGCCCTGCTTCGCGTTCTTCAGCGCGATCTCGGTGGTGCCGGCGGTCTGGACGCGCACGCCGGAGAGCGGCGTGGTGGAGGCGGACTTGTCGACGACCTTGCCGCTGGCGTCGGTCAGCTGGTAGGCGAGGACCGCATCGCCGTTGAAGCCGGTGGCCTTGGCGGTGTAGGCGCCGTCCTTGCCCTCGACGCTCACCTGGGCGCCGTCGGACAGCTGCTTCTGAGCCTCGGTGCTGGTGGCCAGGCCCAGCGCGTTGCCGATGGTGTAGAAGTTGTCGGTCTGGTCGGTCAGGCCGTCGACGCGGGAGGCGTTCGGGCCGGAGGCGGCGATGCGCAGCTGGGTGCCGGTGTGGCTCATGTTGCCCTGGGCCTTGCTCGGGTCAGCCTTGCCCTCGACGTCGTCGCTGGTGTCCTTGCCGTTGCCGTACAGGTCGTCCTCGGAGGTGCCGTAGGAGATGACGGTCTTGGAGCCGTCACGGTTCTTGAGCACGGTGCTCAGCGCGTAGATCGGCTGGGACTCGACGATCTGGGAGGTGTGGGCGTGGTCGGCGGTGACGATGACGAGCGTGTTGCTCAGGTCGACCTTGGCGAGGGCCGCGGAGATGGCCTTGTCGAGGTCGTCGGTCTCGCCGATCTGGCCGCAGGCGTTGCCGTTGTGGTCCTGCTTGTCGATCGAGGCGCCCTCGACCTGCAGGAAGTAGCCGTTCTGCTGACCGTTCTTGTTGTTCTGCAGCAGGTCGATCGCCTTGTTGGTGAAGTCGGCGAGCGACGCGCCGCTGTTGCCGAGCCACTTGGGGTTGACGGTGCAGGTGGTCGGGTTCTCGTCCTTCTTCGGGTCCTGCTTGGTGGCGACGGACGGGTTGAACTCGGTCGGCAGGTTGCCGTCGCCGAGCAGGGCGAGGACCGGCTTGGTCTGGTCGGCGGCGGACAGGCTCTTGAAGCCGTTCACGTCACCGGACTTGACGGTCTGGAATCCACGGGCCGCGGCCTGATCCCACAGGGTCTTGCCGTCGAGACCGAACTGGTTGAAGTACTTGGCGCCGCCGCCGATGGTCACGTCGGCGCGGGTGTCGAGCAGCTGCTCGGAGATGGAGCCGATGCCGCCGTTGACCTTGAGCTGGTCGGCGAGGCAGTTCTTGGCCTGGTTGCCGTCGGAGGCGTCGACCTTGCCGTCCTTGTTGGTGTCGGTCTTGCCGTCCCACTTGCCCTGCGGGCCGTAGCAGGCGCGCTCGGAGGAGTGCGATTCGAGGACGGCCGGGGTGGCGTCCTGGATCTCGGCGGTGGTCACGTTGCCCGTGGCCTTGCCGGCGGCCTTGGCGAGCTCGATGAGGTTGAGCTGCGGGTTGCCCTTGACGTCGATGTCGACGGCGTTGTTGTAGGTCTTCGTGCCGGTGGCCCAGCCGGAGCCGGACGCGGAGGAGTCGGTGACCGGGGTGAGCACGCCCGCGGTCTTGGAGCCGGCGAGGGTGCCGTCGGCCTTCTTCGCGAGCAGGCCGTCGTTGGAGTTGGCGCCCAGCGAGAAGGTGGTGTACTGGCCGACGCCGGTCTCGACGCCCTGCGTGGGCTGGCCGAGGCGGTCGATGCCCTCGAACCTGCCGTTGAGGCCGTGCAGGTAGTTGCGCGCCACGGTAATCTCGGAATCGCCCATGCCGTCGCCGATGAACAGGATCACGTTCTTCGCGGTCTTGGAGCCGACCGCGGCGATGCGCTGCGCGCCGCCGTGGACGGACAGCGCCGCCACATCCTTGCCTTCCGCGGCGTTCGCCGTGCCCGCGACACCCGCGAGCGTGGCGACCGCGGCCAGAGCGGCCACCGCCGCCTTCAGGCCATTGTGCTTCCCCATAATTGTCCTTTCGTACTCCCGATTGCAGTACGGGACTCACGTTAACGTTCACACGCGTACGCCGGGCGACGGCTGTGGGGTGGCTGGGGGATATTTGGGTGAATTCTTGGAACCAATCGGGAGACGCATCAACGACGAGTGGGCGTTCCGCGGAGCATCGGCTCGGCGGAACGCCCACTCGGAATGGCCGGTGAAGAGGCCTACCGGAACATCACTTGATGACGTTCCAGGCGATGTCCTCGCTCTTCCAGCCGTGGGCGACGTCGAACTTGACCTCGGCCTCCCTGACGGTGTAGAAGTGCTCGCCCGAGTTCGGGTTGTAGACGCGGTACAGCGGCACCTTGGCATCGTCGGACACGTGGAAGCCGATGCCCTCGTCGTGCCAGCCGGCCCTGACCGCATGATCGAACTCGGTCTTGCTCAGCGTGTAGAAGTGCGAGCCGTCGTTCGGGTTGTACGCGCGGTAGACGGGCTTGCCGGACTCGACCGTGACGAACGCCACGCCCTCGTCCTTCCAGCCGAGGGAGACCAGATGCTTGATCTCGGCCTTGCTGGAGGTGTAGTGGTGTGATCCGGCGCGGGTCTCGTTCGGGTTGAACAGGCGGTACACGGTCACCTCCTTGACGGCCTTGACCAGCTTGGCATGCGCGTTGTCGAGCTCGGCGTACAGGTCGTTGAGGTTCTCCTGCTTGGCGAGCAGCGCGACGGCGGACGTCCTGTCCGTGGAGTTCAGCGCGTCCTGCTGTATGCCGCTGAGCTTCTGGGCGAACGCGGCGAGCGCGGTCTTGTACGCGGCGAGCGACTCCTTGGTGTACGTGGCGGGGTCGGTGAGCTCTCCACGGCCCTTCTGCAGGGACTCGTCGACGATCGGGTCGCCCCATTCGTCGTAGAGCCTGCCGGCGGTCGTCTCGGCCGAATCGGCTTCGCCCACGGTGACGGGCGTCCATCCCTGCGACTTGCCCTGGTTGTCGGTCAACAGGATCCTGTGCTCGCCGTCGGCGACGGTCTTGGGGATGTAGACGTCCACGTAGTACTGCTTGGCGGAATCGGTCGCCTTGTCGTCCTTCTGAACGCCGAGGTAGGGGGCGCCGGTCGGGCTGGTGAGTCTGGTCGGGGTCGAGTAGATGTATCCGTACCAGACGCACGGATCCACGCCCGATTCGAGCTGCGCCTTGCAGGTGGCGGACAGATCCTTGAGGTACAGGCGGTACACGGAGTCCCGCTTCGCGTTGCCGTCCTGCGGGGTCACGCCGTTCTTGGACGAGCCGAGCAGCTCCTGCTCGCTGGGGGTCTTGGGTTCGGCGATGGTGGTGAAGCCGGGCACGCTGGCGGCGTTCAGTCCTGCCGCGCCATGGTCCTCTTCGCCGGAGAGGCTGTTGTTCGTGCCGTCCGTGTACTCCACGCGTGCGCCGACGGACAGCTGGTGGATGTCCGTCCTCACCGTCTGCCCGGCCTTGTCCTTGTTGTCGAACACCCAGGACATCACTGTGTCCCAATCACTGTAGTGCCAGTCCGTCTCCACGTTGCGGTTGCCGTAGAAATGGTTCGGTTCGAGCCCGACCAGCGTCATGTCGAACGTGCCGCTGGTGGGGCGCTTGTCGGTGTCCCACGCGTCCTGGTAGAAACGCGTCCAGCGGTGACCGGTCACGTCGACGCTGATGTCGCCGTTGTATGCGTAGTTCCAGGTGCGTTCGCCGTACATCCTCTCGTAGTCCGACTGGGTGACGTCGGGGTCGAGGATGCCGGTGCAGTCCGCGTCCCATGGGAAGCCGGCGGAGGCGATGTCCAGCTGCTCGTTCTTGGGGTTGTTGAACCTGATGGAGGTGATGTCGTACAGGTACGCGACGGGGCAGATCGACTTGATCTGGTCCCTATACGCCGGATCGACCGTGTAGCTGACCTTCAGACCGGCGGTGTGGGCGCCCACGTCCTCAATCTGCACGCCGGTAATCTTGACGGCTTCGTATTTGGAGGTCTCATCGGCGTTGGCCACGGACGCGCCGGCGAACATCGTGCCGACCGCGACCAGCAGCGCCGCTATCTTTCCCAATCTTCTCATCTCTTCGGAACCCCTTTCGTTCCATCACGGGCGGAACCCGTATCCGCCCAGTAAGGCGAACGCTACTCCTGAATGGTTTCGGGCTCGCCTCCGCGGCGGAAATGCGAAACGTAATCATGTGATGAAGACCGATGCGCCGCCGCGCGCATCACCGCTATGATGAGGGCTGTCTTGTACGCCAACGTAGGGGGTTTGCAGCATGCGGCGGCAACGGATCGAACGGTTCGCGGTGCATAATCTCGCACCGGTGCTGGTGTTCCTCGTGCTCGCCATGCTGCAGGGCACGTACTACATGCATGCCGTGGGCCCTCTGACCATGCCCGACCCCGACCTGCACGCGACCACCTCCTACGCGGTGGCGACCGGACAGGTGTTCAATCCGACGGTCACGAAGACCGACGAGCACGGCAACCCGGTCAAGGTCCAGCCGCTCGTCGGCGACTCGCGCTATCTGGAGAACGAGAACTTCAGGAACGTGCTGGTCTCCTCGTTGCTCGACGAGCCGTTCACCAAGGACAAGCATGATGCGCTTCAGCAGGGCGCGAACCGGGAAACGCCACGGACCGTCACCATCCCCAACGCCCATATGCGCAACCGGTCGAACCAGTACGTGCCAATCGCGTATCTGCCCCAAGGCATAGGGCTTGCGATAGGCATGCATACCGGGCATTCCCCGTACGACAGCTGGCAGATGGGGCGCCAGGCCAATCTCGTCATGTTCCTGATGCTGTTCTCGCTGGCGATCATGCTCGCGCCGCGCGGCAAGTTCCTGCTCGTGCTGATTGGCGTGATCCCCCAGACGGCGTTCATCTCGTCCAGTCTCATGGCGGATGCGTCGTACATCGGCATCAGCGCGTGCTTCGTCGCGTTGGTGCTGCGTTTCGCGGATCGCGGCAGCCGGTTGTCCCTCATCGAGTTCGCCGGGTTGACGGCGTCCGCCGTGCTGCTGTTCTCCTGCAAGGGGGTGTATGCGGCGGAGGCGCTTCTGGCGCTGGCACTGCCCGCCGCCGTGCTGTCCTGGAGGCGCAAGGGGGTGTTCGCTGCGCTGGTCGCGGTGTTGGCCGCGGTGCCGTATCTGGTTTGGCACGCCCGGTTCGGCGGCATGCTGGCCAGAGTGAACGTCGGGGACAATATCGCGTTCATGACGCGTTACCCGATTCGCGTGCTCAAGATCATCCTATGGAACATCTGCCAGCTGCCGCAGACCATTCCCGATCTTCCGGGCGTCGGAGCGCTCGCCGTGGCGGCGGTGGTCGGCGGATGGATATTGGCCACCGCCAACGCCGGTCGGACGAATCCTCCGGATGATCTGGCGGGATGGTGGCGATCGTATCGGTATGCCGCGATTGCGGTCATCGTCGCCGTGGCGGTGCTGACGGCGATCTACGCGTCCCTGATGGCGACGTGGATGGACATGCCCGATCTGCCGCTCACAGGCGAGGTCGAAGGATTCCAGGGACGGTATCTGCTACCCCTCGCGCCGCTGCTGCTGTGTTCCGTTGTCGTCGGCGGACGGCGGAATGAGACGGATGACGCCGCTTGAATTCGGCGCGAACGGCTACACTGTCGTGAGACGGCGGTTATGGCCGTCCGAGAAGAGGGAAGAGATTGGGAAACAGCATGTTTGATATGGCGAGAAGGATGTGCGCTTCGTTCGCCGCCGTGGCGGCGATGGCGTCCCTCGGCATGGTGGCGCAGACCGCTGCGTCGGGCGTCGCACAGGCGGCCGATTCGGGAACCACGCCCATGTACCGTCTGTACAACCGCAATTCCGGAGAGCACTTCTACACCGCCAACCCCGACGAGCGCGAGCACCTGCTCTACGAGCACTGGCGCGACGAGGGCATCGGCTGGATGGCTCCGAAGGAGTCCGACACGCCCGTGTACCGTCTGTACAACCCGAACGCGGGCGACCACCACTACACCGTGCGTGCCGCCGAGCGCGACTACCTCGTCGAGCACGGCTGGAACTACGAGGGCATCGGCTGGTATTCGGACGACGACGAGCGCGTGCCCCTGTACCGCCAATACAACCCGAACGCGGTCTCTGGCGCGCACAACTACACCACCAGCGCCGCCGAGGACGATATGCTCGTCTCCCGCGGCTGGAACGCCGAGGGCGTCGGTTGGTACGCCGTGGCCAAGGGTCAGGCGCAGCAGGCCGTGACGATGGACAAGGACGGCTCGTACGCCTCCATCGAGGGCTATATGAGGCTTGACGGCGCCGGCACCGGCTACCATTCCAAGATCGACATCTCGGACAACAAGGGCGCCGTGGTCTCGTTCGGCATCCAGTACGAGAAGGACATCCATCTGGCGTACCCGCGTCTCGCGTCCAACGTCGCGTTCCTGGTGGAGAACGTGACGTCCCACTCCGACGAGCCGGGCCCCGAGGGCAAAGAGTACCTGTACCTGGACGAGGCCCCGCTGAACAAGGACGTGAAGGTGCGCATCTCCTGGTATCGGGACAACTCGATCAGGTTCTACGTGAACGACCTCGAGATCGTGCGCACGAGGACCCGTCTGGTCCGCCCGTTCATCTTCGCGGCCGAGGGCAGCGTGGCCAGGAACGGCGATTCCATCGACGCCGGCATCCATGACGTGCGCATCAAGGTCGGCAACGACTCCTCCTCGTACGGCACGATGGGCGAGTGGAACGACCGCAACGACTACTTCGGTCTGGACGCCATCATCTCCAAGTACGGAGCGAAGATCGACCAGCAGGGGCCGTACTTCACGCATGGCGGCCACGTGCAGGGCGCCGATTTCGTGTTCCGCGGTACGGCCGACATCCCGGGCGTGGACGCGCAGGGTCAGCCATGGACCTGGGACACGAGCTTCGAGACCGTCGAACCGAACACCGGCGAAATCGGGCACCCGCTGTCCGCCATCGCGAACATCGCCCAGTACCGCGAATCCTCCGACGACGACTCCGAGTGGTGATGTGTGCGGCGGCATGTCAGGCGGGCGCCTGTATGTCGCCGCATCCCCCCTATAATCCATTTTCCAGTGGGTTTCGCGTCGCCGTGAATTCCCTACACCAGTAATACGAGGAACATCACGGGAGACATCTGTGCAGGTGACTGATGTTGCGGCCCTGCGGGCCAACGTGCTCAGGCGCGTATGGTGGTTGCTGCAGGCCGTCATCTGCACGTGGCTGTCCTGGCAGGCCGTGCTCATCCGCTGGAACCTGGGGCACAACCTGCCGTTGGACGGGTACAGGAGCACGCGCAATCTGTTTGATGACTGGCTGCTCATCCAATACGCGCAGCTCGAGCGGCACTTCCACCCGGTCACGGCCTGGGACAAGGCGTTCGCATTGGCGAAGACCATGTCCTTCCCCTATTTCCTCAACGCCATCCGAGATCAGGGGATCCCCTACCGCACCGCGTTCACCGGGTTGTACGTCATAGGCGCGTTCGTCGCGACGTTCGGCCTGTGGCGGCTGTGGCGTCGTCTTACGCGTATTCCGAGCCGCAAGGCCGACGCAAGGGGTGTGCGCGGATGGCGGCCGCCGGTGTGGTTCTGGCATCTGGCGTTTCTGTTCCTGCTGTTCTCGCCGACCGCATTCGAGGATGTGTCCGGCATCAGAATCTACAGGGAGGCTCTGCTGCCGCCAATCGTCATGCTGCTGGCCGGATTGGCGATGGCGTTTGCCGCCGGATTCCTGCCGCGCGCCCGGTCCCCGTTCGACCGGCGATGGTGGGTGCTGTCCTGGCGGTTCGGCCAGTGGGTGGCGCGATGGGCGCTGCAGGTCGCTCTCGGCTTGGCGCTGGGCGCGGTATGGGCGTTCTTCTGGTTCATCAAGGAGTCCAGCATCTGGCTCGCCCCCATGGCGGGAGCGGCGTTGCTGGTATCGGTCGTCGGCATCCTGTGCACCGCATTCGTCCGGGACGGTAGGCATATCGTCGTGCGTCTGGTGGCCGTCATCGCGGCCTTGGCCATCGTGGCCACGCCGCTCGTCGTGTTCGACAAGAGCGACAAGGCATACCGTCAGGTCAACGTGGACAACTACGGCGTCTCGATCGCCTCCTCCCGCACCGAGGGGGAGATCGCCGGATTCTTCCAGCGTCTGTACAACATCCGCAGCAAGGACCGTACGATCAAGCAGTGGGCGCCGAGCTCCGTGATCGAACGCGTATACGAGATCTCGCCGACGCTCCAGTCGAAGCCGGCGCTGCTGTGGTACATGTACGAGGAGGGGTTCCTCGGCTCCGGCTCGTGGGACGGCACCGCCACCAAGGACATGGGCGTATGGGCTGTGCACTGGGACATCGCCTCCCTGCGGCTGTTCCGCAATCAGAAGGAGACCCAGCGGTTCTTCCACAAGGTCAATCAGGAGATCGACGCCGCGCATCTGCCGCAGCAGACCAAGGGGTTCTCACCGTCGGCCTCCCTGGGGCCCCTTACGCTCGATCAGATATGGAGCATGAGCCCCTCGTTCCAGACCTCCGCGAACAGCGTCCTGTACTGGGACGGCTACACCATCAACAAGCCCTCGAAATACGTGTGCTCGACGGACCCGGGCGACGACGCGTCGCTTACCAGACGGAAGCTGGCCAAACGCTGCGCGACGGTCGACAAGACAATCGGCGAGAAACTCCCCACCTCGGTCAAGGACCCGACGGTGAAGAGGCAGCGCCCATACGTGGCCCAGGCGAGACGCATCATCGAGGGATACCAGGCGTATGCGCCGACGCTGGTCAATCTCGGCATCGCCGCTCTGGTGGCGTCTCTGCTGCTGATGCTGGCATGGCCGCTGCGGCGTGTCAGCCGCGACTGGAACCGCAGGGGCATGGCGCTGTGGGGCTTGTTCCTGTCCTTCGGGGTCTGTGCGGTCGCGCTGATCCTGGCCACGGCGTGGATCACCTACCCGACCAGCGACGACCTCATGCACCTGCACAGCAAGCTCTACACCGTGGGCATCACCCCTCTGGTGCAGATTCTCGAGATCGCCGCCTGCCTGTTCCTGCTGCAGAGCGTCGTGGAGACCGCGAAGCTCGTTTGGCGCAGCTATCTGAAGTGGCTGACCGTGAGCATGGCGGAATCGCCGGTGCTGTGCCGGCCCGTGGAAATCGAATGGCCCGCGGTGGAGCCGGAGACGCCGGATTCACCTGCGCATCCGCATGGGCCTCGTAAGGTCAGCAAGAACAAGGCGAGGAAGAACCACCATCACCATCCGAAACGGTGACGGCTTTCACCTGTCACAGGCTCTTCCAGGCGACTCCCTCGCCATGCCAGCCCGCGCGCTGCACACTGTCGTATTCCGCACGATTCGTGGTGTACACGTGTTCTCCCGAGTTCGGGTTGTACAGACGGTACACGTCGGTCGTCGCCGAACCGTCCACGTACCAGGCGATGTTCTCGTTCCGCCAGCCGCGACGGACCAGCATGTCATGCTCCGCCTTGTTCATGGTCCAGTTGTGATTGCCGTCGTTCGGATTGTACTCGCGGTACACGGGCGTCAGGTTCGCGGAACCGGTCGCGGCGTTGAACGAGACGTGCTCGTCGCGCCATCCCTGACGGACCAAGGAATCGCGTTCCCCGGCCGAGATCGTGTAGTGGTGCAGTCCGGAGTTCGGGTTGTACACGCGGTACACCGGCTGCTTCGTGACGGCGGACGCCGCCTGCACCTGGATCGGGAAGATGTACGATTTGCCCTGCCCGGAGACCTTGATAGTCGAGATTCCCGCCTTCAGCGCCTTCAAATCGCCGCCCGCGGTGATGCTGGCCACCGACGAATCCGAGGACGTCCATGCGCCGCGGAACTCGTACCTGCCGGACAGATACACGAGCGACGCCGTGGCCTGGATGGAGGTGCCCTCGTTGACCATCACCGGCAGATTCGACATCACGCCCCTGTTGAGCAGGGAATCAGACACGTTGACCTCGACGGTCCTGGCGCCCTCCCAGTTGGTGGGCTCGGTGGAGGTGTCCGCTGTGTTGCCGGAGGAGGTCTCGCCGGCGAACACGTGCTTCCAGTCGGGGCTGGACGCCTGCCCGAAGCCGTATCGCCGGACGGCGGGGTCGATCAGCTGCGTGTAGTGGCCAGTCTCGCCCGTGTCCTTGCCCGAAAGATGGTTGATGTAGTCCTGCTTCTCCGAAGCCCACTGCGAATCGATCGCATAGACGATGTCGCTGCCGCCCCACGCGAGGATCTCGCCGTTGGCGCCGATGCCGTTGTACGTCGCGGTGAAGCAGCTCGACCCGTTCGGACGGGTATGGTGCAGGTCGTAGTCCGCGGCCTCCACGGCGCGCTGCACGGCGATGCGCTCCAACGCGTTCGACCACTTCGGCGACAGATACTCCTGCTCGGACATGCCGATCTTCGACAGATACTCCTTCACGCTCCAGCTGGAGGTGACGCCGTCCACAGTCCGCTCGATCTTGATGCGGCCGTCGTTGAGCGCGTCCCGGCGCCACTTGATGACATGGGCGAGCGCCTTGGAGTACACGTCCTTCTGGTTCAGGGTCTCGTTGGCATACACGGTGGTGCCGCCGCCGAGCTCAACCCCGAGGCCGGACACGTACGAGGCCTCGGCGGCCATGGCCACGATGGGAGTCGCCGGTTCGCCCGCCATCGCCGTGCCCTGCGCCGATGCCATGCCGAAGAGCATGACGATGACCGTGATGAACGAGGTGATGCGTTTCCCGAAATGCCTAGCGATTCCCATGGCCGTTCCTTTCCTGCTTCGAGCGCCAGTATAAAACGCATCAGCGAAGAGGCCTCCCGCCATTCCGTCACGGCACAACTCAGGACATACCGGGGCGTCGGATCTCGGATGCGCCGCCGCCGTCCCGAAGGCGAAACCACAAGCAAGTCGGCGGGGAGGAAAGTCTACACTGGTGCTGTCAGCATGACGCTGCACAGGAAGACGATGAAGTTAAGGGGTACATATATGTCTCATGTATTCGCGCGCCAAACCAGTAGAATCACGGCACTTGCCGTAGCCGCCGCGGCGACCGTCGCGCTGGCGGTCGCACCGGGGGCCGTTGCGCCCGAAACGGCGTCCGCGGCCGACGGAACGGTGTCGATGTACCGCTTGTACAATCCGAACTCCGGCGAACACTTCTACACCGCCAGCACGCAGGAGCGAGAGACCCTGCGCGACGCCGGCTGGAACTACGAAGGCATCGGCTGGCAGGCCCCGTCCCAGTCCGACGCTCCGGTCTACCGTCTGTACAACAAGAACGCCGGCGACCACCACTACACGGCGAACGCCGCCGAACGCGACAACCTGGTCCGTTCCGGCTGGAACTACGAGGGCATCGGCTGGTACTCCGACACGCAGAAGCGCGTTCCGCTGTACCGCCAGTACAACCCCCATGCGGTCGCCGGATCGCACAACTACACCACCAACGCCGGCGAACGCGACAATCTGATCCGCGCCGGCTGGCATGACGAGGGCATCGGCTGGTACGGCGTCGGCGGTGGTTCCGCCGCTCCCGCCGAGACCCAGACGAACGACGGTGCGTATGCATCCGTCGAAGGCGTGATGAACCTGCGCGGCAGCGGTTCCGGCTACCATGCGAAGCTCGTCATGTCCGGCGGTGGATCGGTCGTGTCCTTCGGCATCCAGTACGAGCAGGACATCCACTACGCGTACCCGCAGTACCCGGGCAACACGGTCTTCCTCGTGGAGAACGTGATGTCGCACGCCACCCAGGCCGGCCCCGCGGGTAAGCAGTACATGTATCTGAAGGCCGCCCCGCTGGGGCAGGACGTCAAGGTGCGCCTGTCCTGGTACAAGGACAACACGGCGCGCTTCTTCGTCAACGATCAGGAGATCGGCCGCACGAAGACCACGATGGGAGCCCCGTTCATCTTCGCGGTCGAAGGCAGCGCCGCGCGCAACGGCGACACCATCAACGCCACGGTCAGGAACGTGACGGTGAAGGCCGGTGACAGCGCCGCATCCTATGGCACGATCAGTGGCTGGAACGACGGCAACGACTACTTCGGCCTCGACGGCACCATCACCAAGCAGGGCACCGTCAACGATGAAGACGGTCCGTTCAGCACGAATGGCGCACCCAGCTACGGCGTGGACGTCGCGATCAACGGTCGGGCCAACATCCCGGGCAACGGCCCCGACGGCAAGCCGTGGACATGGGACACCAGTTTCAGCGCAGTGGATCCATCCACCAACACGACCGGACACCCGCTGTCCGCCGTGGTCAACATCGCGCAGAAGCGCTGAGTCCGCCTGACGCCTGATTTCGCAGCAGCCCTCCATGTGTATTTGGATTGCACATGGAGGGCTGCTGCCGTTGAATCGGACATTTCATCGGACACCGTTATCGGACATGTCCGATTAATTCCGCTCATCCTGTCGCGAATGCAATCTTGCTCGTACTTCCTGTCCCGGTGTCCCTAAAAGAAAGGTTCCTGAAGATGACAGGAAATACTAGCAAGTGGCGCGCGCCGCTCGCCGGCCTGGCCTCCGTCGCGATGCTCGCGACCATGGGCGTCGCCGCGTCGACCGCCAACGCCGCGTCCAGCGTGCCGAGCACGGTGCCGGCCTTCGGCTCCGTCGTGAAGAGCGGCAAGTACGAGATCAAGGTCTATGATGCCGCCAAGCCGTACGACGGCGCTTCGGCCTACAACTTCTGGAAGTACTACGGCGAGGCCCTGAGGTCCTCCGATATCGATTCCTACGCGGGTTCCCACAAGGTTCTGGACTACCTGTCGTTCGATAAGGACGGCAACAACAAGGTCTCCACCCCGTACGTGGTGACCGGTGACGTCAAGCTGTACGCCCACTTCAAGGACGCCGTCAAGGTCACGTTCGACAAGGACGGCAACCCGAAGACCACGGCCGGCAACACGACCATCACCATCGCGAAGGGCACCGGCCTGACCGCCGACGAGTACGCCGAGATCGGCGGCGATTCCTTCGCTGCCCCGAAGTCCGGCTACGAGTTCGCCGGCTGGACGACCGAGGGCACCCTTGATTCCTCCTCGTCCGACGCCCTGTACACCGGCGCCGCGCTGAACGGTGACACCGTGCTGTACGCCCGCTACGCCAAGTACGACAGCTCGGTCCCTTCCGTGAACACCGGCAAGGACCTCGCCAAGGTCGACTTCTACAAGTCCGTCAACGACACCGCTCCGATTACCGGTGACTTCTACACGCTGAACGGCTACGCGTTCCCTGAGTTCCGCGCCCCGTTCGCGGCGGGCTCCTGGAAGGTCAAGGGCAATCTCGAAGGCGCCGACTACGACTTCTCCACCCCGGTGAAGAACGACGACGATAACGCCGGCACCACCGACACGACCCTGTACAACGTCACCTCCGCCGGCGCCCAGAACGTGACCGTCAAGTTTGATCCCAGGACCGCGAAGTACACGCCGGATGACATCAAGACGACCTCCGACCAGACGATCGCCGAGCCGACCGCCCCGGTGCGCGCGGGCTACGTGTTCACCGGCTGGTACACCAGCCCGGCCTACGGCAACCCGAACGCCGTCAAGTACGACTTCTCCAAGACCGTCGCGGGCAACTTCTCCAACCCGACCCGCACCGTTACCCTGTACGCCGGCTGGGACGACGTGAACGTCTCCGCCCTGCTGTTCAACCTCGACTACTGGGATTGGGCGGGCAACCCGGCCCAGCAGGTCCTGTTCGTGAACCCGGCCGAGTCCGTGACCCTGCCGAACGGCTGGGAGGAGTACTTCCAGACCACCGCTCAGCAGAACGCCGCCAAGGGCGAGTACACCGCCAAGAAGCTGACCGGCTGGTACGTCGGCGTCGACAAGAGCAACACCGTCACCAAGTTCACCGCTGGGAAGGCCCTGAACGTGACCGCGTTCACCGCCAAGTGGACTGGCGCCTCCTCCATCAAGCTGGTCGCCAACGGCGGCAAGTTCGACGGCAACACCACCGTCAAGTGGGTCACCAAGGAGGACGGCCAGAAGTGGGCTGATGTCGTCGTCAAGCCTTCCCAGGACGGTTACGACTTCCTGCAGTGGCGCAATGATGACGCCACCACCTACGCCCAGAAGGACGACGGCACCGTCGTGTCCAAGGGCGAGGGCCAGCTCATCGCCAACCTGTCCGACGGCTACTGGTACACCATCAAGAACGGCAACGAGAAGGACGCCAAGTTCGGCAAGATCCTCTCCGGTTCTGCGTTGAAGGCTGAGTGGAAGCAGTCTGCGGTTGGTGGCATCGAGGGCTACCGCAACCAGTTCAAGCTGCAGTTCGGTAACAAGAACCAGGCTTCCGACGCGCTGACTGTCGCCGCGTACGGCTACACGGACGCTTCCGCGAAGGCCTACGTGGCCGCGGTCAACGCCCTTGAGGACGAGTACGCCGCGTACAATGCGCTGCCTGAGGGCCAGGACAAGATCGATGCTGCGAAGGCTCTTGCGGCGAAGTATGAGGCTGCTCAGGGTCTGCTGGTGAAGTCGAACGGTGCGGATGTGCCGGACGGTAAGGTCGCGGTCTACCGTGCGTTCAACCCGAACGAGACCCGTGGCGGCTCCCACCTGTACACCACGAGCTTCGCGGAGTACTCCAGCGTGGTGCGCGCCGGCTGGAAGGCCGAGGGCGTGCAGTTCCAGACCACTTCCAGCAAGAAGGCCGAGCCGGTGTACCGCGCGTACAACCCGAACGACGGCTCGCACTTCTACACGCTGTCCCAGGTCGAGTTCAACCACGTGATCAAGGCCGGCTGGAAGGACGAGGGCGTGGCCTGGTACGTGGCCAAGGACGCGTCCGAGAGCGTGCTGCGCATCTACAACCCGAACTCGGGCGAGCACGTGTTCACCCTGAGCAAGGCCGAGGTGAACCACGCGGTCAAGGCCGGCTGGAACGACGAGGGCGTGGCCTTCAAGGCCTACGCCAAGTGAGCACCCAGGGTCCGGATCCCCGGCGGCCTGACGGCCGACGGGACCGGGCTCCCGGCCCACCGTTCCGACCCTAACGGTCCGTAACGCGAGGAGGGTGTCCCGCAGGATTCTGTTCCTGCGGGACACCCTCCCCTTTTGTTTTCCGCGCGCATGCTCTCATTCGCGCGTATACGACGGAGGAGGTCTCCTCCCGGTATTCCCCGGGAGGAGACCTCCTCGCATGTGTTATGGCTCTACTCTAGGAGTGAGGGTCATTGTCACTTGGTGAAGTGGTAGACGGCGTTGGCGTTGTTGTCCCACTTCCATCCCTTGGCCACGACCTTGGTGCCTTCGTCCTTGCCGACGTAGGCGTGGGCGGGGCCGTTGGTGTTCGGGTTGTAGATGCGGTACACGGCCTCGGAGCCGTTCTGCGGGGTGTAGAACTTGACGCCCTCGTTGTTCCAGCCGACCTTGGCCAGGGACTGGGCCTCGCCCTTGGTGGTCAGGAGGTGCTCGCCCGTGTTCGGGTTGTACACGCTGTAGACGCTCTCGCCCAGGTTCGCCGGGACGGCCTTCGGATCGCCGGCGTAGGTGCCGGTGTTGGCGACGCGGGTCTTGACGGCGTTGAACTTGTTGCCCTCGGCGGTCCAGCCGAGCTTGACCAGGGCCTCGTACTCGGCCTTGCTCTTGGTGTAGTAGTGGTCGCCGTTGTTCTTGTTGTACGCGCGGTACAGCGGGGCCGTGCCGGTCTCGACCAGCTTGGACTGGAAGCCGGACAGCTCCTTGATCAGGGCGACGATCTCGTCGCGGGACAGGGTGCCCTTGGCGGCCTTGTCCTTCTTGTAGGTCTGCCAGTCCTTGACGTACTGGTCGAACGAGGCGGCGGTGAAGTACGGCTGGGATTCGTCGTCACCGTTCTTGTAGTTGGCGGCGTCCTTCTTGAGGTAGTTCTCCGGGATCTTGTTCTCGTAGTCCGCGAGGGATTCCTTGGTGCCGAGCACCCAGTTGGCGGTGTACGTGGTCGGAATCTGCTGCGGGGCGGAGCCCTGGGACCAGATCTGGCCGTCGAGGGTCAGGTTCACGGTGAAGTTCTGCCACTTGATGGACGGGGTCCAGTTCAGGAACTCGTAGCCGCCGTCGCGGGTCGGGTCGGACGGGGCCTTGAAGGTGTCGCCCTCGGCGTACTTCTGGGTGGTGTAGGTCTTGTTCGCGGTCGGGTAGCCGAGGTTGTAGGTCACCTCGACGTATTCCGGAGCGTACACCGCGTACACGGTGAGGTCCTTGTCGACGGTGCCGTTGAACAGCTTCACGTCCTTGACGAAGGAGCCGCTGGTGAGGGAGGAGTCCGTGGTCCAGCCGAGGAACTTGTAGCCTTCCTTCGCGGCGGGAACCTCGTGGGACGGCAGGGCCTCGCCGGCCGGGGCCTGGACGGTGTAGGAGTCGTTCTTCAGCGCGCCGAACGCCGCCCCGGAGGTCTGGACTTCGTACGTCACCGTGTAGGTGGCGGCGGCGCCGGTGATGTCAAGCCACAGGGTGGTGTCGGTCTTGACCGGGTCGGAGAAGTCCCAGGCCTTCTTCGTGTCCTCGTTGGTCCACGCGGAGGCGGTGTAGCCGCCGTCCTTGCTGGCGGACTGCTGCGGGGCGGTGCCCTTCACGTGCACGTCGACCTTGGCGTCGCCGTTCAGCTTCCAGCCCTTGGCGGTGTTCTGGCTGCTGATCTTGTACTCCACGACCTTGGCGTTGGTGTCGAGGTTCTCGCGCAGGCTGAGGACCGCGGTGCCGGCGGGCTCGGGGGAGATCAGGTCGGCCAGGGCGTCGCCGGTCTTGCCGGACAGCGTCACGTCCTCGTAGTTGCCGTCACCGTCGGTATCCGCCTGATAGGCGGAGAACAGCTTGTGGTTGCCCTTGTTCTTGTCGGCGGTCGCGGTCTGCCATGCGGCGACCGAATCGGCGCGGTTCAGGTAGAACGCGTTGCCGTTGGACTCGTAGTAGCCTTCTGCGAACGACGTCTCGGAGGAGGTCGGAAGCTTGACCTGAACGGCCTGGTCCAGCTGCGCGTAGTGCGCGTACAGGTCCTTCGGGGCGCTCGTGGACAGCTCGGCCGCCGGGTCGTAGGCCTCGCCCGCGTTCGGGGAGGTGTACCAGCCGGTGAAGACCCACTTGGAGTTGACGTTGTTCATCTCGGCCATCGTGGATGCGCCGTACAGCTCCGTCTTCAGGTTGTTGTCGTTCGTGGCGTCCTTGACGACCTTGACGCCGTCCTTGTCGGCGCCGAAGCCCTTGGCGTTCGTGTAAGTCGTGTCGATATGAAGATTGACCTCGGGCACATCACCCACGGCGGCGTTGGCGGTGCTGGCGGCGACGCCCATGGTCGCGAGCATCGCGACGGAGGCCAGGCCGGCGAGCGGCGCGCGCCACTTGCTAGTATTTCCTGTCATCTTCAGGAACCTTTCTTTTAGGGACATCGGGTTTTCCATGGAGACTCTCTCCATCCCGAATGCATCCTTTTTTACCCCTACCCCTTGGACATTGTCAACCTAGGGTCCGTTCAGCCTTCTTCCGAAGCTGTACGTTGTCTACCAGTTCCCCTTGCTTCTCCGGTCAGGCAATCCTCATCTTTACCAGCTCATGAAAAGCTTGATTCCAGTGCTTTCGCGTGGTTTTCCGCCGGTATCGGCAGCCTCTACGTAGTGTTTTCGCACTCAGTGAGCATTCAGCTCTCAGTCAGATTGAGAGTCCCTGTCGGTTTCCTCTGTGTTACAGCACCATATAAGGATCACGTATAACGTGGGCGTGTCGCCATACTGACGTCCATCTCATCATTCGGAGGCAGCCGAGCTCGCTAACAGCGAACACGCACAAGGATCGCGTTTATGTCCACGTTCGACCTTACTCTTCTTTTCAGGCGCAGGATTTGTGTGCGAGCACGGGTTTTGTACCTGCAGTTGTAATGCATGACGCAAATGCATTGCGCTTTTCGGGACATCGCGGTGTCGTTAGCCTCCACAGGCCAAGGTCTGTGGAGGCTAACGACATTCTAGAGGGGTTTAGCAACAAGAAGGGGCAGGCAATGGTGCCTGCCCCTTGCGCTATCTGTTCCGACTGCTGGTCATCTCATCCATTAGTGCGCCAAGCGACGCCCTCCTGCTGCCAACCGGCCTGACCGACCTGCTCATACTCGTCGGCGTTCGTTGTATAGACGTGTTCTCCGGAATTCGGGTTATACAGACGATACACAGGGTTGGCAGCCTTGGCATCCACGTACCAGGCAACGCCTTCATCCTTCCACCCCTGCGAAGCGAGAATCAGCCGTTCGCCATTCTGCATGGTGAACAGGTGGTTGCCGTCATTGGGATTGTACAGACGGTACACAGGTGATCCGCTATCCGAGGCCAAGAACGATACACCTTCATATCGCCAACCGATGGTAGCGAGGGTGAGCGCCTCATTATATACAGTCGTGTAATGGTGCAACCCGCTGTTGGGGTTGTACAGACGGTACACGGAATTGGCCGCTCCCTGTTCGACGATCGCGCGCGCGTACCCGAATGCGTTCAGATCGACGTTGCCGGTGATGCCGTTCACCGTGCCGCTGCTCGTGTACTGCCAAGCGCGATCGTTCGTGGAGAAGGAAAAGCCGCTTCTGGAGCCATAGCTGGCCACCCAACGGGTCTTGGACCAGATGTTGCTGGAGTTCAGCGCGGTCTTGAGATATGAGGTGTAGGAATAAATGGACAGGTTGTTGTAGCCTGCAGCCTGCAGCTTTTCGTACCAAGCATTGGCGATCGCATCATAGACATCGGGGTCGGTCGGGGGCACATGACCCGTCCAAGACCAACGCTCGAGATCATAGTAGACGGGGAACGTCATATCGCTCGGAGTCACACCAAGCTTGCGCAGCAGATTGACGACGTTCGCACCTTCCTTGGCAGCTGTAGTGGCGTCATATGCATATGAATAAAGGTATACGCCGAATGGAATGCCGAGCTTCTTGAGTGTGCTGATGTTGCGCGCGGCCTCGGTGTCCAGTCCGTTGCCCCAACCGTAGCCGATACGGACGATCGCACCTTCCACACCATCATTCTTCGCGGACTGCCAATTGATGTTCTTCTGCCATGCGGAAACGTCGACCACCCCTTTGGCCGACTGGACGAACAGTTTGCCGCTTCCCTCGAAGAATGCCTGAGTGCCGTTGTAGGTACCCCAGTACGCACCATACTCGTTATTATCTAGGGCAATGGGTTTGGTGGAAGATGCGGAAGACTCGGAATCACCACTGGCCTTCACCGCGTCCTTGACCTCGCTGGCCTCGACCGGGATGAACGACTCGCCGTCGGTCTTGGCGAGCGGATCGGGCTGCTCTGTCTTGGTGCCGACCAGCTCGGGGTCGGTCACGGTCTTGCCGGTCTCGATGTCCTTGAGCTTGCCGTCGGAGGTGACCGCATGGTTCTCGGACACGATGGTCGCATCATCCGGAATGCTCGAAGCGACCTTGTCGGGCAGTTCCGCGTCCGGATTGCCGGGCATCGCGTCGGTCGAGTCGTCGGATGCGGGCTGGGACTGCAACGTCACCGTCGTCGGCGCATCGAGATCCGTGTCGCGCAGCGGCTGTGCGATCGCGGGCAGCGCGAACGTGGCCGTCATCGTTGCCGCGGATACGGCGGCTATGAATTTCGCCAGATTGGACATAGTTCTTTTCTTCCCCTGGACCTTCCTTGGTGCGAATAGCATCTTCCGCTGTCCACTCTAAGCGACGTTCCTTGAGACGAAGGGGTGCCCGACCATGACTCTGTGCAAAATGTGAACAATCGCACGCGTTCGCGCACACGACCATCCCATACCTGACAGTCCTGACAGTTGTCTGTGATCCATGTCCACCCACCGATCCCCCATTCGCATCGCGGCCGCGGCGGCGAAGGGGGCTCGCATGCCGTCGGGCGTAGGGCCGCATCGTGGCCTACGGAGTTACGTACCTCCGGCAATCGCCTACGCTGGGAATCGTTCGTTGGGGCGAGCGGCATCGATATAACGGAATATCGGAACGCGATATCTGGCACCCATGCTCGAGGAATCATGGGCTGATCGTGTTTCTTCCGGATCGCGCCAATGACGAGCGATCACTCGATCACACCAATCATCCGGTCTTGGCGCCGCACCGTACGGTGCCGCACCATACGATCGCGTGGACCGTCGCACATCCGAACCGACGACCCGCGTGACCCGGTCGGTCACGTCGCGCAACGATGCGCACGTCGTTTGACGCACGAACGCCCGGACTCCTCCCCACAAGGGAGCAGCCGGGACGACGCGTCATCCCCAAAACGACGGGCGCAACCATGCGCGACGCGCCTCCGACGGCATCGGCCGGACAATCGCCGCATCACCACGCTCGAACGAACGTTCATCAACCCAAATCCGATCCAATCCGACCCGGCTCCGTCGTGGCATCGTCGCCACGACGCCGGGTCCCGACCAATCGTTTCGAAGAGAGAAGAGACGATGGAAAGGGGGCAATCATGCCAGCACGTAAGAAGGAGAAGCCGCGCGCGCCGAAACTGCGACGTCCGCTTCCCGAGGACCTGCCCGACCTGTACCGCATGTACTCCGATCCGCGCATGTGGTGGAACCAGCCCGGCGCCCCGCACAAGAACATCCAGTACACCAAGCTGATGCTGAACCAGTGGCTCGCCGACTGGCGGTACGAGGCGATCGGCCTGTGGGTGGCGCGCGACGCGATCGACCGGTTCCTCGGCGTGGGCGGCGTCAGGCGCTGCGGCAAGGCGTGGAGCCTGCGCTACTGCGTCAGCCCGCAATACTGGCACTGCGGATACGGCACGTATCTGGCGAGCGCCGGGGTCGCGGCCGCGCAGTACTTCGACAAGGATCTGCCGGTGTTCCTCGCCACCCTGCGCGACAACTTCACGTCCTGTCTGATCGCCGACAAGCTCGATTTCGTGCACGTGCGCAACGATTTCGAGCAGGTCACCGGCATCGGCGCGCGGCGCATCTACGCGAACCGCATGGTCAGCACCGAGGCGATCCACGACTTCCTGATCGACAGGGCGCGGCTACTGGACTGAGGGACGCGACCACAGGCCACAGGGACCGTACGCCCATGTCGACCCAGTGTACGGTTCCCGTGGTCATTCATCGACTACCCCCGGAATTCGTACGCTGAGTCCGGATCAGTGTACGGTTTTGCGGGCTCGGCGCCGATTGACCACGCGCAACGTACGCCGGGATCATCCCAGCGTACGGTCCCCGTGGTCGGGGCATGACGAAGCCGCACGGAACGTACGCCGGATGTGAGTCGGCATACGGTTCGTGCGGCTATCGCCGGTTCCCGACGTCTCAAGGACGACCGGGATATGGTCGGGCCGGTCATGAACCGTCGAAGACAGGTCCGACCGACACCGACCAGACCCGGCCGAACCAGTCGGCCAGAGTCGACCGGTCAGTTGGACGGGACCTCGCCCTCCTGGGCGTGGTCGAAGTTCGGGACGTTCTTCGCGTCGAACTTGTACACGCCGATGTTGGCGGAGCTCGGGTCGTTGCTCTTGTTGAACGGGCCGATGCCGGTCACGCCCTTGTAGTGGATGTCCTTGCCGGACTTAAGGGCGGCGAGGCAGTCGGCGTACGTCTTGCACTCGGTGCCGTCGTTCGCGCCGGAGACAGCCGCCATGTTCTTCTGGATGGTCTCGCCGTCGGCGGAACCGCCCTTCTGAGCCGCGAGCGCGGCGAGGATGATGCCGTCGTAGGTCTCGGCGCCGTAGGTGAAGGTGGAGATGTCCTTGCCGTACGCGTCGACGAGCTTCTTCTGGAACTCGTCGGACGCCTGGACGCCCGGGATGGTGCCCTTGGAGCCCTCGAGGAGCCCCGCGTCGAGGTCCTTGGAGTAGTCGGCGGTGTTGCCGTCGACGAAGTAGAGCTTGTGGGTGTCGATGCCCTGCGAGGCCATCTCCTTGACGAGCGGCTTGGTCTGGTCGAATGCGACGATGGCGATCGCGTCGGGGTTGGACGCCTTGATGGCGGTGACGATCGACGAGAAGTTCGTCTCGGTCGGGTCGAACGCGTCCTTCTCGCCGTAGACGACGTTGACGCCGGCGTCCTTGACGGTCTTGACGATCGTGTCGCGCAGGCCGGTGCCGTACTCGTCGTTGAACACCGCGACGGCGAGGTTCTTCACGCCGTCCTGGGCGATGACCTGGCCGAGCACGGTGCCCTGCACGGTGTCCGGCGGGACGGTGCGGAAGAAGTAGGGGCTCAGTCCCGAGAAGTCGGAGCTGGTGGCGCCCATCGACAGCATCGGGATCTTCTGTTCGGTGATCGACTTGTACACGTTCTTGACGACGGCGCTGGAGGCCGGTCCGATGACGAACGACGGCTTCTTGGACAGGACCGACTGGGTGGCGGACGTGTTCTGGTCGGCGTGGTCGGCGTCGGACGTATCGGCGTCGACGGTCGTGATGTCCTTGCCGAGGACGCCGCCGGCCTTGTTGATGTCCTTGACGGCGAGCTTCTCGGCGGCGAGTTCCGGCGGGGCCAGGTAGGCCAGCGAGCCGGTCTCGGGCCACAGACCTCCGAGCGTGAACGTGTCGGTCTTGCCGGAACCGGAGTCGCCGGAACCGGACGACGAGCCGGCCGAGCCGCAGCCGGCGAGCGCCATGACCGCGGCCGCGACGGCCGCCGTTGCTGTGAACGCGAGCTTCCTTGAATTCAACATGTGAATCACCACTTCCTCTCAAGCCCTTGCGGGCAATGGTGTTTCGACTTGTGTGATTGCCGATCGACGGGCCGCGCCGCGATTGCATTGCCGCGGGCGGGGCGATCGGTTGATGGGATTGCGAGTCGCTGATCTGTGATTGTTCATCTTCCCGAATCTTGTGACTCACCATAGCCGCGGGTTGATTCGGAAAGGTTGTTCCCATGTAACCGCCGCATGACATCCGAAAACCGGCGGAAACATGGGATTCAGCGGCCTTCTGCAAGAAGGTCGTTGATGCGTGTGGCTTCTAGGCGCACCGAGGGATACGCTGAGCCGTATAGAGGACAGCCCGGTGGGCTGTCCTCAGGCGAAGTGAGCGGCTATGCCGCGAAGGTTGCGCGAAGCGCAACAGGCACGTCGACCGAGGAGCAACGACGAAGACACACCATCAGCGGCCTTCTTCTTTGACTTCCTCTTCGAGATTTCCAAGGTAGAGGCTGATGACCTTGGGGTCCTCGAGCAGGTCGCGCCCCTTGCCGGAGTAGGCGTTGCGACCCTGGTCGAGCACGTATCCGCGGTCGCAGATCTGCAGGCAGCGTCTGGCGTTCTGCTCGACGATGATGACGGAGACGCCGGCCTTGTTGACCTGGCGCACGCGGATGAAGGTCTCGTCCTGGAGCATCGGGGAGAGTCCGGCGGACGGCTCGTCGAGGAGCAGGACGGACGGGTTCATCATCAGGGCGCGGGCCATGGCGACCATCTGGCGTTCGCCGCCGGACAGGGATCCGGCGAGCTGGTCCTTGCGCTCCCCCAGCTTCGGGAAGATCGAGCACACGTAGTCGAAGCGCTCGTTGAACTTCCGCGGGGCCTGGTAGGCGCCCATGTGCAGGTTCTCCGCGATGGTCAGGCTCGGGAACACGTTCTCGGTCTGCGGCACGAAGCCGACGCCGAGCGAGACGAGCTTGTCGGCGCGGAGGTTGGTGATGTCCTCGCCCTTCAGGATGAGGTGTCCGGAGTGGATGTGGACCAGTCCGAACAGGGACTTGAGGAGCGTGGACTTGCCGGCGCCGTTCGGGCCGATGATGCCGACGATCTCGCCCTTGTGCAGGGTCAGGGATGCGCCGTTCAAGATGTTCACGCCGGGGATGTATCCGGCGACGAGGTCGACGGCGTCGAGCAGAGGCTCGCCGGCCGGCTCCCCCACGTGGATTTCGGAGCGCGGGCGGGTGTCGGCCGCGGACCCCTCGGCGGATTCCATGGTTACGTTGGGTACGGTTGCGGTATCGGTATCAGTCATGGTTGCGACTCCCCTCAGTCCGTTGCGCGGACAGCTCCCCTCGGCGCGAGGAGCCAGAGATCATGGTGCTCATTTCGTGCCCTTCCTCTCGATGTTCCCGGATTCGGCGTCCTTGACCACCGAGTCGTCGCCCAGGTCGATGTTGGCGTGGGCACCGAGGTAGGCGTCGATGACGGCGGGGTCGTTCATCACGGTCCTCGGCCGGCCCTCGGCGACGATCTTGCCCTCGGCCATGACGGTCACCCAGTCGGCGATGTGGCGGACCATGTTGATGTCGTGCTCGACGAACAGCACCGTGGTGCCCTCCTCGCGCAACGCCATGATGTGGTCGAGCAGCGACTGCTTCAGGGCCGGGTTGACGCCGGCCATCGGCTCGTCGAGCATGACCAGCTGCGGGTCGGACATGAGCGCGCGGGCCATCTCGAGGAGCTTCCTCTGGCCGCCGGAGAGCGATCCGGCGAAGTCGTCCTTCTTCTTGATGAGGAGGAACCGGGCGAGCAGCGCCTCGGCCTTCTCGATGTTCGCCTTCTCCTGACGCCGCCACAGGCCGGGCACGAGGGCGCGGAACATGCCCTCGCCGGGCTGGACGGGCGCGCCGAGCAGCATGTTGTCGAGCACGGTCAGACGGCTCATGACCTTGGTCAGCTGGAAGGTGCGGACCATGCCCATGCGCGCCACCTTCTCGGGCTGCACGTGAGCGAGGTCGCGTCCGTCGAACTGCCAGGTGCCGGTGTTCGGGGTGTCGAATCCGGTCATCAGGTTGAAGAACGTGGTCTTGCCGGCGCCGTTCGGGCCGATCAGGGCGGTGATGCCGTGGCGTTCGATCTCGAAGTGGTCGACGTCGACGGCGGTCATGCCGCCGAACCGGCGCGTGACGTGGTCGGCCACGAGGATCGGGTCGGGCTTGTGCACGCCGGGCGTGTTCGCGACGAACTCGAGGTCCTCCTGGACCTTGTCGCCGAACGCGGTGGAGATGAGATGCTCGCCCTCCGGCGCCTTGGTGGCCCACTGGGCGAGGTCGTGGAACGGCCTGCCCGGTTCGGTGGGGTTCACGTCGGTTTCGGACAGGTTGGACGGCGTCACGCCGGCGATGGTCTCGGCCGGTGTCACGCCCGCCGACGTCGTTTCGATTGTTTCACGTGAATCACGCATTGAAGGCCAGCTCCTTTCGGTCTCCCAGGATTCCCTGCGGTCTGAAGATGACCAGGCACATCAGCGCCACGCCGACGATCACCCAGCCGAGCGACTCGACCTGGTTCGACGAGATCACGGTGTCCGGGATCGCCCCGCGCATGAGCTCCTTGACGAACGTGAGCAGCACCCACAGCAGGCAGGAGCCGATGATCGGGCCGAAGATCGTGGCCGCGCCGCCGAGCAGCAGGATCGTCCACGCGTAGAACGTGACCGCGCGGCCCAACGAATCGGGCTGGACGGAGCGCGGCAGGACGAAGACGATGCCGCCGAGCGCGCCGAAGATGCCGCCCAGGATCAGGGCCTGCATCTTGTAGACCGTGACGTTCTTGCCCAGGGACCGGATCGCGTTCTCGTCCTCGCGGATGCCCTTCAGGACGCGGCCCCACGGCGAGTGGAACCAGCGCCAGCACAGGAGAGCGGCGATCGCGACAAGCGCCCAGGCCACGATGCGCAGCCACCACGAGTCGGCGATGTTGTTCGAGTACGTCCACAGCAGGACCGTGGTCGACTCGTTCGGCAGCGGCGAGAGCGACTCGAACTGCGTGGTGAAGTCCTGCGGTGAGATGCCGGCCGAACCACCGGTCAGCTTGGTCATCGCGGTCGACCGCCCGATGATGCGGATGATCTCGGCGGCCGCGAGCGTGACCATCGCGAGGTAGTCCGGGCCGAGCTTCAGGGTCGGGATGCCGAGCAGGAGCGCGTAGATCACGGCGAGCGCGATCGCGGCGCACAGCGAGGCGAACAGGTTGCCGCCCATCATCTGCACGATCGCGAACCCGTACGCGCCGAGCAGCATGAATCCGGCCTGTCCCATGTTCATGAGGCCGGTCATGCCGAAGTGGATGTTCAGTCCGATCGCGGCCAGCGCGTACGCGGCCGTGGTCGGGGCGATGAGCTCGCCCAGCGTATTGGTGATGACGGTCATGAGGTCCATGTCTCAGCCCACCCTCTGCTGCTTGCCGAAAATGCCCTGCGGACGCACCAGCAGGACGATGATGAGAATCGCCAGCGCGCTGGCGTACCGCATGTCGTTGGGGATGACGAGCGAGCTCATGTCCGCGACGACGCCGATGATCAGGGATCCGACGAGCGCGCCGTTCGCGGTGCCGAGGCCGCCCAGCGTGACCGCCGCGAACATGAGCAGCAGCAGGGTCGCGCCGGTGTTCCACGAGATGCCGTTGAGGTACACGCCGAGCAGCACGCCGGAGAGCGCGGCCATCGCGCAGGAGATGATCCACACGATGCGCACGACCTGTTCGACGTTGATGCCGGACGCGGCGGCGAGCGCGGCGTTGTCCGAGACGGCTCGGGTCGCGCGGCCGAGTCGCGTGTTGTACAGGAACAGGCTCACGCCGATGATGACGACGATCGCGATGCCGGCGGAGATGAGCGTCGGTGCGTCGGTCGTGACCGGGCCGAGACGGAAGCTCGCGGGCACCGACTTGACGATGCCCTTGATGTCGCCGCCGAAGAAGAACTGGAACAGGTACTGCAGGGCCATCGACAGGCCGATGGTGACGATCATCTGCTGCATCGTGCCGACGCGCTTGCGCCGCAGGGGCGCCCAGACGATCTCGTTCTGGATCCAGCCGGTGAGCGCGCCGACCGCGACCGCGAAGATCGCGGCGGGGACGAGCGGCCAGTGCAGGATCTGCGTGCCCACGTACGCCATCAGGCCGCCGAGGCTGACCTGCTCGCCGTGGGAGAAGGAGCTCAGGCCGGTGGTGCCGTAGACGAGGTTCATGCCCACGGACATGAGGCCGAGCATGAGGCCGAAGATCACGCCGGAGAACAGCTGCTGCCAGAATCGGGCGCCGATGTTGGCGCCGAGCGACGAGCCGCTGGTCTCGGCCGTGCCGCTCGTCGCGCCGGTCGAGCCGCCGGACTTGCCGTTCGCGGCGCCGGTCGACGCGCCCGCGCCGGATCCCGCGCCGCCGTTCGACTCGGCGGGCGCGGGCTTGTCGAAGCGGACCACCTGCCGGGCCTTGTCGAAACTGTTCATCTTGATCTCGACCGTGGCGGTCGCGGCCTTGAGGCCGTGCTGCTTGGCGACCGACTCGTCCATCGCGACGGTGTATTTGCCGTCCTTGGACACGCTGAACGCCCAGTTGCCGTTCGCGTCGGTCGTGGTCGTCGCGCTCTCCGCGCCTGACAGGGTGATCGTGATGCCCGCGATCGCGGTCTTGTTCGCGTCCTGCAGGATGCCGTTGACGCATCCGTTGGTCGCGGAGGGGTTACATGTCGGCACCGCCTCGGCGGCCCGGGCTTGGATCGGTTGTGTGATGCATAACGCCATCAGTAGGGTGAAAACCGCTGTGAACAGTAGCAATCCCATTCGATGACGCCGTTGCGTTGATACGGCTGTCATATGAATGTCCTCTCTGGATTTGATTCCTGAATCTAGAGAGGGAAAGGGCGGGCACCGTTATGCAGGTGTTTCTCTTTCGTTTCCGCGCGCTGTGATTCGTTACGTTGGGATAATGAATGGGCTGTGGTTTATCTGTGGGGCGTGGGGCGGTATCTACGATGCCCGACACGCTCCAGGCCGCTCGGCCAAGCCTACGGTCGGGCATCGTACATACCGCCCCGCGCCAGGTTCCGCACACATTGTTACGTGACGTACGGGGCAGGAGCGCGCGGGCCGGTTTCGCTATGGAGCGGATTGGGGGTTTGGTTCCTCTTGTTGAGGGGAGCTGGCCGTGCATGTGGACTGCGGGAGAGAAGGCGGGGAGCGCGCCCCGCGCTATGGGGAGGTGGTGGGTTAGAGGGAGCCGACCCACCAGCCGGCGGCTACGCAGATGAGGGGGACGAGGATGGTGGCGGTGATGTAGAGGGCGGCGATGGGCCAGTTGCGGGCTCTGAGGAGGGAGACCATTTCGTTGATGGCGGTGGAGAAGGTGGAGAAGCCGCCGAGGAAGCCGGTCACGAACAATAGGTACGTGTTGTGGTCGACGCCGCTCTTCGCATAGGCGGCTGCCGCGATGCCGGCGCAGAACGTGGCGATCACGTTGATCACGAACGTGGAGAGCGGGAACGCGCGGTTCCACCAGCGCTGCACCGACGTGTTGACGACGAACCGGGTCATCGCGCCGAGTCCGCCGCACAGGCACACCAATATAAAGGTCATCGACGCCACCTCCGCTCATCGGCGTGAGCGCCGCGGAAGTAGCGCACGCCATGGGCGTCGCCCGGACGGGCGGACGCGTCGCGCGCGTCCGAATCCGCGCCGCCGGTCCGGTCTCGACCCCGGCCGGCACCGTTGCTCCCGGCCGATTCGCGTGCGTCGCCGGTGGTCGGATCCCCCACCATCGGAATCTCGTCGGTGGTCGGCGCCGGTTCAAACGACGGCGCGACGACGGTATCGGACGAACCGGGCCGCATCGAGACGTCCGAACCGGACGGATCGGACGTGCGCAACGACGTCGGCTCCCCGACGGCATGGCCGATGCCGCCGGCTCCGCCGACGTTCACTGCATGGGCACCGGCGGATCCGCCGGCGAGCGGCTGGCCGTAGTCGCCGGAGGGCGGCGTGGAGGAACGTACGTCGACGAATACCGACGCGGAATCGTCCACGATGTGGACAACCAGGTCGTCGGCGATGCGGCGGCTGAGAATGCCTCGCCTCCGGGCCTTGGGCGCCTTGTGGCTCGTCGGCGCGGAACCGCCGGAGGCCGCGGCGGCGCGCTCGTCGATCTCGGCAGAGGCGAGTCGGGCGGCGTGATGCGAGGCGAGATCGGTCGCGAGCCACGCGCCCAGCGCGGCGACGAGCATGCCCACGGTGAAGCTCGCGAACATATAGAAGAGGAATCCGCCGATCTGATCGCCGTGGATCGAGGTCAGCTCCTCGATGACCATCGCGGACAGGGTCGAGAACCCGCCGCACATGCCCATGCCGACGCCTCGCGAGGCCAGCTGCCGCACGCGTTTGCGGATCCACGAGGCCTGAGCCATGTACGCGGTGAGCGTGGCGAAGATGAAGCATGCGGCCATGTTGGCGATGAACGTGGCCGTGTGGAACGCGCTGAGGAAACCGGTTTCGCCAAGAGGCGCCGGCATCGCCAACGACAGCGCGTACCGCAGCGCCGTACCAACCATGCCTCCGAGGAACACGACCACGTACAGCATCGCATCGGCGAGCGGATTGAACTGCGCCTGGACGCGCTTGACCGGCGCGAGCGGGATCTGCGGCGGGCGCTCGGCCGCGGCGGCCCCCTGCGGATGCGGCGCGGCCACCGCGTACGAACGCGCGTGCGCGGCGCTCATCTCCTGCGTCGCGGGATCTGGTTCGGCGAAATACTCGGGCATAGGCTCGTCCGGTCCGTCTTTTCTCGGCTTCTCGACTTCGATTCGATACTCGGCTCTGACGTCGCGTCACGGGCCTGCGAGGTTCCGGCGAGCGGCCGATCGGCCGACCGCCACGATGCGATCGGACCGATCGGCCATCACCGGAACCAGTGCCGGCCGATCTGACGTCAGCCGGCATCGATCGAAGTCAGTCGATGTCAGTCGATGAGCGAGTGGACGGAGATGATGTGGTCGCGCTGCGGGCCGGTGCCGATCGCGGAGATGCGGCAGTTGCTCAGCTCCTCGAGACGCTTGACGTACGCCTGGCAGGTGGCCGGCAGCTCGTCGAAGGAATGGCAGTTGGAGATGTCCTCGTCCCAGCCCGGCATCGTCTCGTAGATCGGCTTGGCGGCGGCGAACGCGGCCTGGTCGGTCGGCATGTCGTCGTGACGGACGCCGTCCACGTCGTACGCGACGCAGATCGGGATCTCCTTGAGGCCGGTGAGGACGTCCAGCTTGGTCAGGACGAGGTCGGTCAGGCCGTTGACCTGGCTGGCGTAGCGGTTGACGACCGCGTCGAACCAGCCGCAGCGGCGCGGGCGGCCGGTGGTCACGCCGAACTCGTGGCCCTGCTGACGCAGCCACTCGCCGGACTCGTCGAACAGCTCGGTCGGGAACGGGCCCTCGCCCACGCGCGTGACGTACGCCTTGGAAACCCCGACGACGCGGGTGATCTTGGTCGGGCCGACGCCGGTGCCGGTGCAGGCGCCGCCGGCGGTCGGGTTGGACGAGGTGACGAACGGATAGGTGCCGTGGTCGACGTCAAGCATCGTGGCCTGCGCGCCCTCGAACAGGACGGTCTTGCCCTCGTCGAGGGCCTTGTTGAGGATCAGGCCGGTGTTGGCGACGTACGGCTTGAGGCGCTCGCCGAGCTTGAGCAGCTCGTCGGTGGTCTGGTCGACGTCGATGGCGCGGCGGTTGTACAGCTTGACGAGGATCTGGTTCTTCTGGTGCAGGCTGGCCTCGACCTTGTCGTGCAGGTGCTCGGCGTTGAACAGGTCGTGCACGCGGATGCCGACGCGGTTGATCTTGTCCGCGTAGGCCGGGCCGATGCCGCGGCCGGTGGTGCCGATCTTGTGCTTGCCGAGGAAGCGCTCGGTGACCTTGTCGAGCGTGCGGTGGTATGGCGCGATGATGTGCGCGGCCTCGCTCACCTTCAGATGCGAGCAGTCGATGCCGCGGGCCTCGAGGCCGTCGATCTCCTGGAACAGGACCTCCGGGTCGACGACGACGCCGTTGCCGATCACCGGGGTGAGGTTCGGGTTGATGATGCCGGAGGGCAGCAGGTGCAGCGCGTAGGACTCATCGCCCACGACCACGCTGTGGCCCGCGTTGTTGCCGCCGTTGAAACGCGCGACATAGTCGACCTTCGTACCGATCAGATCGGTCGCCTTGCCCTTGCCTTCGTCTCCCCACTGGGCACCGATCAACACAATTCCAGGCATTACGCACCTCCGCATACGCTTGCTTTTACGCTCGATTCGCTCGATTCCGCCGCGAATCAGCCTACCGTACGCCCTCTACCCGGGCATCCTCCCGCCCACCCACCGGGCGCTTCCTCGCTCACTCCTGAACACCTCTTCATCCGCTCCCGGGCACTCCTCCACCGCCCGCCAGCCCGCTCACTCCGCACCCTCCCCGCTCCCCAAACGCCCGATCCTATAGAATCGGACGTTCGCAACGCGCAATGCCCCTCCGAAGCGTCCGATACTGCGGAATCGGACGTCAACGGCAACCATCCACATACGAAAACGTCCGATACTGCAGAATCGGACGTCACAAGCACGAATCCACCACTCAGAACGACCGATCCTATAGGAACGGACGTTTAGAGTTCGACGCGGGGCGCCGAAACGTCCGATACTGCAGAATCGGACGTTATGAGGGCGAATCCACACCCGAGAACGTCTGATCCTATAGGATGTGACGATTCGGGTCCTCCTACGTGCAGCCCCGCGTCCGATACTGCAGGATCGGACGCGGGAATGGTCGGTTCGGGTGGAATCGGACGCATCACGGCGCCGTGCGATGCCTGGATTTGTGAAGATTCATGAGGGCTTCGTCCACATTGTCCCGACGGCTAGGAAGCGAGCCTCCGGGCTTTTATCATCGCGACATGAGACAACACATCAGAATCGAACAGCTGCTGACGCAAGCGGAACAACGCCGTACCTTCGCCAAGGCCGAACGGCCGGGAGACCGTCATCTCCTCGACCGGCGGCTGGGCGCCGGAGAACTGGTCATGCCCGTGAAGGGACGCTACATACGCAAACCGCTATGGGACTCGTTATCCTACGGGGACCGCATCGCATACCGGCTGCGGACGATCTGCCGCGAGCATCCCGACTGGGTGCTGTCCGGCGTCTCGGCCGCCGCCATCCACCGATACACCTCGTCCATGTATCTCCAGCGCTACGTGCACATCGCCGTGACCGATCCACACCAGACCGGAAAGCGGGGTCTGGTCGTAGCCCATTACACGCCGGACCTGCAGGTCGTCGTAGTGGACGGCATCCGCGTCACCTCACCCGAACAGACCATGTTCGATTGCGCGCGGACGTTGGATTTCCCCACGGCCATGTCGATATGCACCATGGGACTGCGCGCCACGGGCAATCCGGCGGCGTCATTGCAGGACTACTGCGCCGCCCAACGGCGGAAACGCGGCCTGCCCCGCGCCCGATTCGTGGCCGAGCACGTCGACCCGATGTGCACGAACGGCGGCGAGGCCGTCTCGTTGGCGGTCTCGCTGGAGTTGGGATTCGCCCAGCCGCAGTGTCAGCGGCAGTTCATCAGCCCGATCGACGGAGGCGCGATCTACGCGGACTTCACGTGGACGCGCGACGACGGATCGCTCGTCGTCGGCGAGCTGGACGGCCGCGAGAAGTACGTGAACCCCGCCATGACCGGAGGGGACGACGTCGTCGCCGTCACCCTGCGGGAGAAGGACCGGGAGACGGAGATCAACATGCTCAACATCCCGGTCGTGCGGTTCCAGATGGTCCACGTGCGCAACCGCACGCCGTTCGAGCAACGTCTGGTCGCGGCACAGGTGCCGCGACCGAATCTCGGCAAACGCACGCCGTTCACCGGCTACGTGTGCACCGAATACTAATTTCCCGCTCTCACCCCCTCATCCATCCGTGTCATCCCATCCGTGAATCCGTGGCGTCCGATACTACAGAATCGGACGCCACGGAACGCAAATCCACCCAGGAAACGTCCGATACTGCGGGATCGGACGTTTACGACGCACAACGGAGCGCAATAACATCCGATCCTATAGGAACAGACGTTTACGGTGCGGCCCGGCTCATGAAACCGTCCGATACTACAGAATCGGACGTTGCAAATACGAATCCACCATCCAGAACGACCGATACTACAGGAACGGACGTCTGGGGAACGGTATGAGACACGAAAACGCCCGATACTACGGAATCGGACGCCAGCAAGAATCCGCCGCATACGGAAACGCCCGATACTACGGGAACGGATGTTCACGACGCACAACGGAGCGCAATAACGTCTGATCCTATAGGAACGGACGTTTACGGTGCGGCCCGGCTCATGAAACCGTCCGATACTACAGGAACAGACGTTTAGGGGACGATATGAAGCACGGAAACGTCCGATACTACAGAATCGGACGCCGCCAAGTGCGAATCCGCCCGCGAAACGCCCAATCCTATAGGAACGGACGTTTACGGTGCGACATGGCTCGCGAAAACATCCGATACTACAGAATCGGACGCCAGCGGGGAGCCACCGCATACGAAAACGCCCGATCCTATAGGAACGGACGTTTTTGATGCGGTATCGGGCATGGCGCAACGTCCGATTCCGTGGAATCGGACGTCACATCCGGGTACGAGAACCCCTATCCGCGTACGACGCGGCTTGCGGCTACTTGAGGGCGCGGCCGGCGGAGCCGAGCTGCTGGCACGCCTCGACGACGCGCTGCGCCATCGACGCCTCGGCCTTCTTGCCCCACGAGCGCGGGTCGTAGAACTTCTTCTTGCCGACCTCGCCGTCGACTTTGAGCACGGAGTCGTAGTGCTCGAACATGTGGCCGGCGATCGCGCGGGTGAACGCGTACTGCGTGTCCGTGTCGATGTTCATCTTGACGACGCCGTACGAGACGGCCTCGGCGATCTCCTCCGGAGTCGAACCGGAGCCGCCGTGGAAGACGAGCTCGAACGGCTTGCCGGCCGGGAAGTCGACGATGCCGGCGGCGGACGGCACGCGCCCGTCGACCACGGCGCCGGCGACCTCGGACTGGATCTCACCCAGCAGGGACGGGCGCAGCTTGACCATGCCCGGCTTGTACGCACCGTGCACGTTGCCGAACGTGAACGCCGCCATGTAGCGGCCGCGCTCGCCCAGGCCCAGACGCTGGGCGACCTTCACACCGTCGGCCGGCGTGGAGTACAGCTTCTCGTCGATGGCGGCGGACTGGCCGTCCTCCTCGCCGCCGACCGCGCCGATCTCGATCTCGAGGATCGTGTGCGCGGCCTGCGACTTGTCGAGCAGCTCCTCGGCGATGTCGAGGTTGCGCTCGAGCGGGACCGTCGAACCGTCCCACATGTGCGACTGGAAGGTCGGCTCCTTGCCGTGCGCGACCTCGTCGGCCTCGTACGCGAGCAGCGGACGCACCCAGTCGTCGAGGTACTGCTCGGCGCAGTGGTCGGTGTGCAGAGCCACGGTGATGTTCGGGTACTGCTTCGCCACCTCGTGCGCGAACGCGGCGAACGCGAGGGAACCGGTGACGCGGTTCTTGAGCGACTGTCCGGAGAAGTAGGCGGAACCGCCCACGGACACCTGGATGATGCCGTCGGACTCGGCCTCCGCAAAGCCCTGGAGGGCGGCGTTCAGGGTCTGCGTGCTCGTCACATTGATCGCGGGGTAGGCATAGCCGCCGCGGCGGGCGGCATCCAGCATCTCGGCATAGCGTTCTGGCGTTGCGATAGTCATGCCTTCATTATCCCGCGCCGCGGTGACGTCACGGGCCGGGCGGGCCGCACACGATGCGCACCGGCGTGTGCGTTTCGTCACATCCCGACGACGCCCCGCGAGTGACTCGCGTACGGGCGCATCGATGCTCAAGGTCGAACGGCCGGACGATCCGCGCATGGAGCGACTCGCGTACGGGTGCGTCGATAACCATCCGCGAAGCCGACCCCGGCGCGCCGAGAGGGATGCGGCATCACCACCGGCACCAACGGCTCGGCCCCAGCCGATCCCGGCGCGCCACGAGGGATGCCAAGCACCTGCGCATTCGCACAGACAGACGGTTTCCCGAACCGTCACCCGACCTACCCAAAAGTATTACTTTTGGATTACCCGTCCGCGCGCGATCTCCATACAATGGGGCGTCGGTAAGGAGAACGACATGCACGATTCGCACGATCGCAATATGCGTCCGGTCGGTCCGATGGACGCACGCAGCGCGCAGAACGGTCCGGACCCCGAGGAACTCACGCTCGAAGGCGCGGTGAAGCCACGTCGACCGCTCGCGCCGTGGGCCCGCACGGCGATCGTCATCGTCGTGATCGGTCTGGTCGCGAGCCTCGCGGCGGGATTCTCGTGGATGTGGGACGACCACTGGCGCCCGATCGACGTGACCGTGAACGGCCGTACCGTGCGCACGCGCGTCGATACGACGCTCGTCAAGCTCCTCGAGAAGAACGACGACTTCGGTGCGAAACGCGGGCGTCTGCTCGCGATCGACGGATCCGTCATCGACAAGCGCGGCGGCAAGGCGATCGTCCCGTCGATCGCCGGACAGGCCATCCCGGAATCGGACTGGTCGAAGATGGTCGTGCCGGAGCACGCGGACGTGACGGTCGATTCCGGCGCCGACGTGACCGAGGGGCACACCGTCATCAAGAGGGCCGCCCCGTACGGCGCCGACGTGGACCTCGCCGGCGGCACGATCCAGGTGCGCGTGAGCCACGGCAAGGACGGCGTCGCCGAGACGTGGGTCGGCAAGAAGTCCGGCAAGAAGGTCGACAAGGGCGTGACGACGAAGCCGACCGACATGGTCGTGCGCTCGTACAGCCCGCGTCCGGAGGGCAAGAAGGTGATCGCGCTGACGTTCGACGACGGTCCGAGCAAGTACAGCGCGCCGATGCTCGACATCCTCAAGGAGAAGGGCGTCAAGGCGACGTTCTTCGATCTGGGCCAGCAGTCGAAGGAGTTCGCGTCGGTCGAGAAGCGCATGGTCAGCGAGGGGCACGAGGTGGCGAGCCACAGCTACGATCACCCGAACATGCCGAAGCTGAGCCGCGACGAGCTGCGTGCGAACATCGAGAAGGGCTTCTCGGCGATGAAGGACGCGTCGGGCGTGGACACGAAGGTGCTGCGCTCCCCCTACGGCGCGTTCGGGTCACAGCAGTGGAAGGACGCGGGCGACCTCATCGACATGAACGTGCTGTGGGACATCGACACGCTCGACTGGAAGCGTCCCGGCGCGGACGCGATCCACGACAACGTGATGAAGCACGCGCACAACGGCGCGATCGTGCTCATGCACGACGGCGGCGGCGGCGATAGGGAGCAGGACATCGAGGCGCTGCCGCGCATCATCGACGACCTTCGCGGGCAGGGATACGAGTTCGTGACCGTCAAGCAGCTCATCAAGATGAGCCCGAAGCCGGAGTGGGAGAAGCAGAAGTAGGCGGTTCGAGGTTCACGTGCGGTAGCCGTACATTTGCCCGGGTATTTGTCGTACTCGTTCGGTCGAACGTATGCTGAGGGCACGGTCAGCGTACGTTCAACCGGAAACGGAAAGGAAAGGCCCGATCGAACGTCCGCCCGGAGACGGGAGACGGTGCCAAAGGGCACTGAACGTGGGAAAAGGGAAGGGGAAACCGTCCCTGTACGGAGGTCTCTCATCACATGAGAGCGAATGACGGGAGTCGAACCCGCCTCTACAGCTTGGGAAGCTGTCGTTCTACCGATGAACTACATTCGCGGAAGGTGCGTCTTTTGGACGCGAGCCACCAGTGTATCCACGGCGGCGGACGGTTCCCGGAGACATCTCAGCAGGCGGGACGCGGAGGGAATCGCGATGAGTCCTTCTGACGCACCTGTGGCTCAATAGCGTGTCTGCGGCGCACCGGGGCCGTAGATCTGCTGGGCGCGCATCTCCTGGGCCATCTGCATCAGGCGGCTGATGCGATCCTCGGTCGGCGGGTGCGTGGAGAACAGGCGCGAGAAGCCGATGGTCGAGAACGGGTTCGCGATCATCATCGCGGAGACCGACTGCGTACCGGCGGTCTTGCGCATCGGCGTGGTCTGCGCGCCGTACGAGATCTTGTTGAGCGCGGAGGCGAGCGCCTCGGGGTCGCCGGTCAGTACGCTGCCGTCCTCGTCGGCGTCGTACTCGCGCGTGCGGGAGATCGCCATCTGGATGAGCGATGCGGCGATCGGCGCGAGGATCATACTCATCAGCACGCCGATCAGGCCGAGGCCGCCGGAGGAGTTGTCGCGGTCGTCGCGCGAGTTGCCGCCGCCGAAGTACATGAGCGAGTAGCCGAGATACGTGATGACGGTGGCCATCGCCGAGGCGATCGCGGAGGTGAGGATGTCGCGGTTGTACACATGCATCAGCTCGTGGCCGAGCACGCCGCGGATCTCGCGTTCGTTGAGGATGCGCAGGATGCCCTGCGTGCAGCACACAGCAGCGTGGCGCTCGTTGCGGCCGGTGGCGAACGCGTTCGGGCTCATCGTGGGTGCGACGTAGATGCGCGGCATCGGCTTGCCGGCCTTCGCGGACAGTTCGCGCACGATCCGGTACAGCGTGGGTGCCTCGGCCTCGCTGACCTCCTTCGCGCCCATCGACGCGATGGCGAGCTTGTCGGAGAACCAGTACGAGCCGAACGTGGTGACCAGTCCGATGACGATGTAGACGCCGAGGGTGCCCCGTGAGCCGCCGGTGGCCCACCAGATGAGCATGATGACGCCCCACATCAACCCGAACAGGAGGGTCGTCTTCAGGCCATTGTGATGGCCGTGCACTCGCAATTTGCCGTCCATAAAGCACACACTAAATTCACGAGCTGAGTCTTAGCTGAACGCACGCCGGGAGCGAAACGGCTTCCCGGACGCGGCTCGCCATCCACGCTCATCCCCATTCGCTCCTCCGCGCGTCCGATCCTATAGAATCGGACGAAATCGGGCCTCGCGAGCTGCCTTTCACGTCCGATCCTATAGGATCCGTCGCAATCAGGCCCCACGAGTCGCCTTTCGCGTCCGATCCTATAGAATCGGACGCCATATCGGCCGCATACGGCAGGGACCTGAGAGAAGGGCGGTCCCGCCACATACGGAAACAGGCTCCCTTCCGAACGGAAAGGAGCCTGCAGGACCTGCCGTAATCGCCTAGGCGAGGCGAGACCTACGCGTCACTCGGCGTGGGCGAGCTCGCGCATCTGGGCGGGCTCGATGACCTTCTTGTGCTCGCGGCCTTCCTTGGCGCCCTCGGCGCGCTCGAAGGCGTCGACCTTCTTCCAGCCGGCGAAGTCGATCGGCTTGATGCCGCGCTCGGCGAGCAGACGGTCGATCGACTCGGGATCGCGGTCGGCGGCCACGCGACCGCCCTCGGCGGCCTTGGCCAGATCCTCGAGCATGTTCGTCACGATGGCGAGCGCGTCGGACTTGGTCGAGCCGATCAGGCCGACCGGACCGCGCTTGGCCCAACCGGTGGCGTACAGGCGCTCGCGCACCTCGCCGCCGTCGGCCTCGGTGGTGATGCGGCCGTCGCCGTTCGCGTTGGCGAGGTGGGCGCCGTGCTCGTCGTAGGCGATGCCCGGGGCCTCGGCCGGCTGGTAGCCGATCGCGTGGTAGACGGCCTCGACCGGGTAGTCGGTGAACTCTCCGGTGCGGTGCATCTTGCCGTCGGCGCCGGTTTCGGTGCGCTCGACGCGGATGGCCTTGACCTTGCCGTCCTCGCCGAGGATCTCGGTGGGCGCGGAGTTGAAGTGGACGTAGTACTTGCGGTCGGCCGGGTTGCCCTCGTAGTCGACGTCGCCGTCGTCCTCCATGTCCTCGGCCATCTCGCGGATGGCGAACAGCTCCTCGACCATCTGGCGGGTGAGCTTGTCCTTGCCGGCGACCTCGATGGTCTCGTCGTCCAGCTCGAAGTCGTCCTCGTTGATGATGAGCTGCACGCCGGGCAGCTTCTCCATCTCGCGCAGCTCCTGCACGCTGAACTTGGCCTGGGCCACGCCGCGGCGGATGAACAGGTGGAGCACCTTGGCCTTGTTGTTCTGGATGCCCTCGTAGACGTTGTCCGGGATGTCGGTCTTGGCCTTGAGGTCGTCGGCGTTGCGCATGAGCTCGCGCGCGACGTCCATCGCGACGTTGCCGCCGCCGATCACGGCGACGTTCTCGGCGGTCAGCGGCCATTCGCGGGCGCCCGTGGGGTAGCCGTCGTACCATTCGACGAACTTGGCGGCGCCGTAGACGCCGTCGAGGTCGGCGCCGGGGATGCGCAGCGGCTTGTCCTTGACGGCGCCGGTGGCGAACAGCACGGCGTCGTAGCGCTCGAGCAGGTCGTCGAGCGTGACGTCCTTGCCGAACTCCACGTCGCAGTACAGGTGGATGTCCGGGTTGTCGAGGGTCTTCTCGAGCGCGGATGCGATGAACTTGATGGACGGGTGGTCGGGGGCCACGCCGTAGCGGACCAGACCGAACGGCACGGGCAGCTTCTCGAACAGGTCGATGCGGGCCTGGGTGCCGAGGCCCAGCTCCTCGCCGAGCTTCTTGAGCTGGCGCAGGAAGATGTCGGAGGAGTAGACGCCGGCCGGGCCGGCGCCGATCACGGCGATACGGAGTTCAGTATTCGAAGATTCAGTCACGCGATACAGGGTATCTCAAGCCGCCGAATCGCGGAAGAGGTGATTTCCTCCACTTCCTAGGCAGATTTCACGCTTCTTAGGCAGGTCATACCGAAGAGACCGATTCGGTCCCCTGATATTCCAATAGGATGTTCCGGACTCCGACGGAAGACCTGCCTAAGAAGCGTGAAATCTGCCTAGGAAGTGCCGTTCGACGGATCAGTCGCGGTCGAGGAGGGCCGTGAGGGCCCACAGGATGCTGACCACGTCGATCGCCTCCTGCAGGAAAGCGCCGACGACGACCGGGATGAGATCGAACGCGGCCGCGACCATGCCGACGAGCGCGAGCGCGAGGCCGAGGACGACCGCCTGCAGCATGACGCGCCTGGTGCGGCGGGCGATGGCGATGGCGCGCGGCACGGCGGCGATGTCGTCGTTCATGATGACGACCTGCGCCGATTCGGATGCGGCGGTGGAGGTGCCGTCGGTCATCGCGACGCCGAGATCCGCGGCGGCGAGCACGGGCGCGTCGTTCACGCCGTCGCCGACCATCATCGTGACCTCATACCGGGGTGCGCCGGTCGGCACGACCGACCTGCCGTTCCGTTCGCGCGCGGCCGGAGCGGCTGGCGCACCGGCGACGCCGGCGTCGCGAGTCTCCCCACGTCCCGACGTCGAGTGCGTCGCGGCACGGACCGCGGCCACCTTGTCCTCGGGGAACAGTTCGGCGTGGACTTCGTCGATGCCGACCTCGCGGGCGATGATCTCGGCCGAGGCGCGCTTGTCGCCGGTGAGCATCGCGAGTTTGGCGACGCCGAGCTCGTGCAGGCGCGTCAGGGCCTCGCGCGCGTTGGAGCGCGGCACGTCGCGCAGCACGATGCGGGCGGTCAGACGGCCGTCGATCGCCACGTAGGAGGCCATCTCGTCTGGGGCGAGCATGCCGAAGCGGGTGCGCAGGGAGATGTGGGGCTCGGATGCCTCTTCCTCGACCGCGCCGATGCCGAAGCGGGTACGCGTGGGAATGGGGGCGGAAGTGCGGGGGACGTCCGGTCGATTGTCTTCAGTCGGAAGCCGGCGGCGGCCCTTGTCCGCGGGGCCGGAATCGGCCGTCGTCTCAACCGGGGCACGGTCGGAGGTCGCATCGACACGGCCAAGACCGGCGGTCAGGAATCCGTCGTCGCCGGCGGCGGCGAACGAGAGCCGTCCGACGCGCACCGCATGGCCGTTGACCTCGGCCGAGATGCCCTTGCCGGGCTCCTCGTGGACGTTCGTCACGACCGGATAATCGCGACCGTGACCCGGTTCGCCGGCTTCGGGGCAGTCGCGACGACCGGCCGCGTACCGCGCGTGCAGACGCTCGATCGCCTCTCGGCCGGCGGCGGCGATGCCCTTGGCGAGCACGTGGACCGAGTAGCCCTCGACCACGCCGGCGAACATCAGCACGTGGTCCTCGTCGAGACGGGATGCCGACGCACCGCCGCCCGGCACCATCTCGACGCGGACGACCTGCGGCTGCTTGACGGTGAGGGTGCCGGTCTTGTCGAAGAACACCTGCGTGACGCGGCCCAGGTTCTCGAGCACGTCCTGCGTCTTGATGAGGATGCCGGCGGCGGCCAGTCGCCCGGTGCCGGCGATGTATGCGACTGGCGCGGCGATGAGCAGCGGGCAGGGGGTCGCGAGCACGAGCACCTGCGCGAAGCGGGTCGGCGTGCCGGCGAGCGCCCACGCGACGCCCGCGATCACGAGCGAGATCACGGTGAACGGCACGGCCAGACGGTCGGCGGTCCGCACGACGGCCGGGCGCGACTCCTGCGCCTGGCTGACGAGCGCGAGGATGCGTTGGTACTGCGAGTCGGCGGCGACCTCGGTGGCGCGCATGGCGAGCGTGGTCGAGCCGTTGACCGCGCCGGACATGACGCGGGCACCGGCGTAGATCTCGCGCGGCACGGGTTCGCCGTTGATGGCGCTCAGGTCGAGCGTGGCCGAACCGGAGAGCAGTTCGCCGTCGACCGGCACGGTCTCGCCGGGCAGGACGATGATCACGTCGCCGAGCCGCACGCGTTCGACCGGAACGGTCTCGAAGCGCGAGTCGGCGCCGGGCCGCACGCGTCGGTCGGCCTTCGCGACGACGGGGTCGCAGGTCTCCGGGTCCCGCCCGGTCAGCGCGCACACGGCGTCGCCTCGGAGGTTCGAGTTCGGGACCGCGCCATCACGGGCTGGATGCGGGGCGGACTCGCCGCGACTCCTCTCGGCCTGATGCACGGACGGCTCCCCTTCGGCGTGGGAACCGTACTGCGGCCGGGGCGCCCCGCCATCTCGAGACGTTCCTCCTCGCGAGGCGGACGCCATCACGTGCCGGAATCCGTCGGTGTCGCGGATCGGCGCGATGTTGCGGGCGGCGCGGGGGTGCGCGGCTGCGCCGGACCCGTCGGAGCCGGCAGTCCCGTCGTCGTCGGGTCTGTCGGCCCCGCCGACGCCCGACGCGGCTCTCCCGCCAACGCCCGACGCGACTCCCCTGCCGACGCCGGGCAGGGTGACGACGTGGGCGGTCCGCGGCGCGGCCGAGAGCAACGCGGTCAGGCTGCCCTCGGCCTTCGACTGCGCGTACTCCTCGATCGCCTCGCCGGAGGTGATCATGAGGACGACCGCCCAGCTGGCCCAGTATTCGCCGACGGCGAGGGTCGACAGCAGCGCCATCACGGCGAGCAGATCGACGCCGACCTGGCCATGGCGGATGTCGTCGATCATGCCGCGCACGGTGTCGACGACCGTGTACGCGACGAGCGCGACGACGATCCACTGTCCGATCGACGGATCGACGGCGAGCGCCCCGTGGTAGCCGCGCGCCCATGGCGCTACGCCCCAGGGCCTGAGCCTCCACATGAGGGCGATCGGGATGACGGACAGCACGACGACCGGCAGCATCGGCACGCGCCGGCACAGGTCGGCGACCGCGGCGATGGGGGTTCGCCGGACGGAAGCGTGGCCTGCCGAGGCATGGGTCTTCGGCGCTTGGGCCGCCGAGGAGACACGGACATCGTCATGATCGGTGGCAGGCCGCACGGATGAGGAGGATTCGGTGACGTCTCGTTGCGGGGAATCGGATGCCCGATGACCATCCGGTTCACGAACGGGGTCGGGGGATGCGATGAGTGTGCTCATCTGATGCTCCTTACGTTGGTATCAGGGCCGAACGCGCCGCTTTGCTGCGTTCGGGTCCACCCGGTCTGCCGGGTTCGGCGGTCAGCAAAACGTGACGCACGGCGATGGTGCGATCACGCCTTGTTAACCCATCGGCGCATGCCCTTCCGTCCGGTCCGGTGGACCGTCGTCGGCTTCGCGCGCGATACACGGCGTAAAGATTCGATATTCGGTTATCGGGGCCACCCTAACAGGCCCCCGTGCCGTCCGCAACCGCAACCCGCCGGCGCACGACGTCATACTGCACGCCGGCGATTCGATCGTGCCCCGTCCGGGAACCTGACGCGACCTTCGGGATGTGCGGCGCGGGGAGCCACGGAGATCCGAAACGAGGACGGGCCCCGGACCGTCCGCGTGGATGCGAACGATTCGGGGCCCATCAGAGTAGGTCAAGTGGTCGAGGTCGGTCGGAACCGGTCGGCCAAGACCGGCCGGAACCGGTCGAAATCAGCTGAAATCGGCTGCCAGGAATCACCAGCCGAACGGGAAGCCGAAGCTGTCGCTGCCGCTGCCGTCCTGGCCGTTGCCGTCGCTGTTGCCGTTACCGTTGCCGTTGTTGTTCTGGCTGTTGCCGTTGGAGGACTCGGAGCGGTTGGAGCCGTTGACGGCCTCCTCCTGCTGGTCGAGCGTCACGTCGACGTCCATCGTCTTGTCGTCGCGCACGATGGTCAGCGTGACCTTGTCGCCGAGGGCGGCGGCACGCACGTAGCCGAGCAGGGAGGCGTTGCTGCTTACCGCGTTGCCGTTGAAGGCCACGATGGTGTCGCCCTCCTTCAGGCCGGCCTTGTCGGCCGGGGAACCGGAGACGACCGCGGAGCCGGAGGAGCCCTTGGTGATCTTCGCGCCGGCGCGGGTCACGCCGTCGGCCTCGACCGTGTCGGACGTGATCGTGATGCCGAGCGCCACGTGCTTGACCGAGCCGTTCTCGATGATCTCGTTGGCGACGCGCTTGACGAGGTTGGACGGGATCGCGAAGCCGATGCCGATCGAGCCGGAGGAGCTGGACGACGACGAGCTGGAGGTGGAGGCGATCGAGGAGTTGATGCCGATCACCTCGCCGGCCGCGTTGAAGGTCGGACCGCCGGAGTTGCCGGGGTTGATGGCCGCGTCGATCTGGACGGCGTTGGTGACGATGTCGTTGTTGTCGTCGTCCATCACGGTCACCGGGCGGTTGAGCGCGGAGACGATGCCGGATGTGGCGGTGTCGTCGTAGCCGAGCGGGTTGCCGACGGCCATGATGTTCTCACCGACCGCGAGCTTGTCGGAATCGGCGAACTTCACGGTCTTGAGGTCGCTCGGCGGGTTGTCGAGCTTGATGACGGCCAGATCGGTGGTGGTGTCGGTGCCGACGACCTGCGCGGAGTACATCTGACCGTTGGACAGCGTCACCTGGATCTTCTGCGCGCCGGAGATCACGTGGTTGTTGGTCACGATGTGGCCGTCCTTGTCGAGGATCGCGCCGGAGCCCTGGGCTGAGCCGTTCGACAGCTGGGTCTGGATGGAGACGACGGCGCCGGAGACCTCGTCGGCGACGGCCGTCCAGTCGACCGCCTCGCCGGACTTGGCGGTGGCCGAGCCGGAGCCGGACTTGCTGGAGTCGACGCTCGACAGGGAGCTGGTGGTCGCGACGCGGACCGCGCCGGAGGTGATGGCAGCGTAGCCGACGCCGAGGCACAGGGCCGCGGAGACGAGCGCGGCGACCACACCGGTCACCACGAGGCGGCCGACGCCGTTGGAGGACTTGGTGCCCGGAACGCCGGGCTGGCCGGCGCCCGGCTGGTTGGGGTCGGACGGCTGGCCGCCGAACAGGTTGCCGAACGGGCCGCCGTTGCCGTTGCCGCCGTTGCCCGCATCGCCCGAGTTCTGCGGGGCGAACGGGTTGCCGTTGTTCGCGTTCGGCGAAGTCGGGGACGGGGACGGCGCGAACGGGTTGGAGGAGTTCGTGTAGGGGTTGCGGTCCTGACGCTGCTGTGCGCCGCCGAAACCGGCGTTCTGGGCACCCTGAGTCGGATTGAACTGGCCGGGCTGGCCCTGGGCCGGGGCGGTCGGGGTCGGACCGTACGCACCGTACTCCGGCGCCGGACGGTACTGGCCGTACGCGGGCTGGCCCTGCGGAGCGGCCTGCGGCGCCGCGGCCGGGGCGGTCGGCCTGTTGGAGACCACGGTCTGCTCGCCGGCGGCGGAGGCGTAGTCGGGCTTGACCTCGCCGGCGACCGGGGGGATCGTCTCGGTGGGACGCTCGGCGGAGGCCTTCGCGGACGCCGCGTTCGCCGAGGTCGGGATGTGCTGCGTTTCCTGCGCGTCGCGCTGCGGCTGCGCGTTCTGGTCGCCCTGCGGGGCCCAGTTGTTCTGCTCATCAGCCATAATCGTTCGCTCCTTCATATGACCGGCGACCTTTGGTTTTCTTTTCAGCAATCTCGCCGCCGGTTCGTATTGCTATCTAAGAGTAAAAGCGCCACCTCTGGAAGTTTCCTGAACGTTTGTTGGAAGTGATGAGTGAATCTTCTCCCGACTTTCTAGGGACACTGCGCAATCCCCTTGTTCGCCTAAAGTGAAGGCTATGACCGACCTTTCTGCACATATCCCCTCCTCCCCCGCGGTCGATGACGTCCCCGACGGCGCCGTCGACCTCAATCTGCACCCGCGCGGCGCCGCCGACGGCATGCCCGGCGACCGTTCCGTGTTCCGGTTCGAGACCGTCACCCGCCTGTCCGACGCCGCCGACGGCAAAGGACGCGATGGTGCGCGCTACGGCCGCACCGGCATCCTGCACACCCCGCACGGCGACATCCGCACGCCCGCCTTCGTGCCGGTGTCCACGCAGGGCGCGATGAAGGCCGTCCTGCCCGAGTCGATGAGCGACCTCGGCGCGCAGTGCCTGCTCGCCAACGCGTTCCACCTGTTCGAGCGCCCCGGCGAGGACGTGCTCGATCAGGCCGGCGGCCTCGGCCGGTTCATGAACTGGCACGGCCCGACGTTCACCGATTCGGGCGGATTCCAGGTCATGTCGCTGGGCGTCGGCTTCAAGAAGACGCTCGCGATGGACGTGACCGGCATGAAGTCGGACGACGTCATCGCCAAGGGCAAGGAGCGCATGGCGTGGGTCGACGAGGACGGCGTCACGTTCAAGTCGCCCCTCAACGGCGACGAGCACCGCTTCTCCGCCGAGATCTCGATGGGCATCCAGCACAAGCTCGGCGCCGACATCATGTTCGCGTTCGACGAACTGACGACGCTGATGAACACGCGCTCGTACCAGGAGGAGTCGGTCGAGCGCACGTTCCGCTGGGCGAAGCGCTGCGTCGCCGAGCACGAGCGGCTCACGGCCGAACGCCTCGGCAAGCCGTATCAGGCGCTGTACGGCGTCGTGCAGGGCGCGAACTACGAGGACCTGCGCCGGCACGCGGCCGAGCAGATCGCCTCACTCGACTTCGACGGCGTGGGCATCGGCGGCGCGATCGAGAAGCGCATCATCGGCGACACGTGCGCGTGGATCTGCGACGCGATGCCGGAGAGCCGCCCGCGCCACGTGCTCGGCATCGCGGAGGTGGACGACATCTTCGCGTGCGTCGAGAACGGCGGCGACACGTTCGACTGCGTGGCGCCGGCCCGCTGCGCCCGCAACGGCGCGATCTACACGCGCCGCGGCCGCTACAACATCAAGCGCGCGCAGCACAAGTTCGACTTCGGCCCGCTCGAGGAGGGCTGCGACTGCTACACGTGCCGCCACTACACGCGCGCGTACGTCGACCATCTGCTGCGGGCGCGCGAGTTCACCGGATTCACGCTCGCCACGATCCACAACGAGCGCTTCTTCGTGAAGCTGCTCGACGACATCCGCGACGCGATCGACGGCGGCTACTTCGAGGAGTTCCGCGACGAGTCGCTGGCGCATTTCTACGGCAAGTGACGGAGGTTACGTCATGACGAGTCTTCTTGAGGCGATCGACGCGCGCCACGCCATCCGCGCGTATACCGACGAACCGGTCGCACCGGACGTGCTGGCCGCGTTGCAGGCCGAAATCGACGCCTGCAATGCCGAGTCGGGACTGCACATCCAGATGGCCGCGGGACTGGACGACGCGTTCCTCGGCCTGAAGACGCACTACGGGCGGTTCAAGGGCGTGCACAACGCGATCGCGCTGGTCGGCGCGGTCGGGAGCGGGAGCGCGAACGACGACGGCGAGACCGACGCGAACGGCGCTGGCGGCGCCACGCGATCGGGCGATGCCGCCACCACCCTGCAGTCGTTCAAGGACGCGGAGGGCACGCCCGTCTCGCAGGCCGCGGCCGCGCTGCAGGAGCGCGTGGGCTACTACGGCGAACGGCTCGTCCTGCGCGCCGTGCAGCTGGGATTGGACACATCCTGGGCCGTGCTGGACGGCGCCGAGGCCGTGAGCGCGGACGACGCGTGGTGGACGCTGGACGCGGACGCCGGCGAATCGGTCGTGTGGGTGATCGCGTTCGGCCACGGCGCGCGCCCCGGCGGGCGACGCCGCACCAAGCCGATGGAGGAGCTGGCGAGCATCGAGGGCGGTTCCTCCGCGCCCGACGGCATCGCCGGGGAGCCGCGCGCATCCGGGGACGCCGGCGACACTGATGCCGATGCCGCCGCCACTCCCCTTGCGGACGTCCCCGACTGGTTCAGGGCAGGCATGGAGGCCGCGATGGCGGCACCCACGTCGCTGAGCCAGCAGCCGTTCCACTTCACGCTCCACCCGTCCGACGGCACGGTCACGGCCGAGGCGCTCGACGGCCTGTTCGCCCACGTCGGCCTGGGTTGTGCCAAGTACCACTTCGAGATCGGCGCGGCACCGCACCGGGTCGAGTGGCGGTAGATCGCGTCGCGGGGGGCGCCACGTGTGCCAAGCCTGCGTGGCGCCCCCGCACCCCGCACGTTCACACCCCGCTCCCGCACCCCGACGTTCACACGCCCGCACGCCCGCTCCGAATGGGCTCGCGTGTGGACGACTTGCCGTACACGCCACCTGCGTCCCCTCCGAATCAGACGATTTCGGACCGTGTTTTCCCAAAGGAAGTTGCCGGCGAAGGCGAACCACAGTAGAACAAACCCTTGCAAATAAAGGCGACACGCCGTAAGGACCCTCAGATTTGCCCTTATGCGGAAGGCTGTGCTAAATTATCTGCTTGTTCGCGAGTGTGGCGGAATGGTAGACGCGCTGTCTTCAGGTGGCAGTGAGTGTATGCTCGTGAGGGTTCAACTCCCTCCACTCGCACCAGCAAGTAAGGGCTGGAACCGAAAGGTTCCAGCCCTTTTGCTTTCTCCGCATCAGCCCGAACCGACCGATGCCGTGACCACGCTCGAACGACTACGCGTGCGCTGGGTTAAGGGTCAAAACGTGGGTCTTATCCGGGTGTGTCGTGGATTAGTTTGACCGTCCTGCCCAGCCTTTTCTGACGCCGGACCACGCTCGAATGACTCACGTGTGCGCTGTACCGAAGGCACGTCGGGGGCTACAGTACGCCGCGGTTCATGCACGCCCGATGCCGTTCACCAGCCGAGGCCGACCGGGGCCTACCGACGTGGAACGTCGCCGCACTATCGGCAGGTCCCGATCAATGACCTAGCGCTGCCGCCGCCTACTTCTCATCTCCGTCGACGGCGGGAATCCAGTCGGCGTAGCCTTCCTCCTCCATGCGCGAGCGCGGCACGAAGCGCAGGGACGCGCTGTTCATGCAGTAGCGCAGGCCGCCGCGGTCCGCGGGACCATCGGTGAAGACGTGGCCCAGATGGATCTGGGTGTCCGAGGTGCGGATCTCGATGCGCGGACGGCCCGGCACGCGGTCGTCCTCATGCTCGGTCACCAGATCGGCGCGGAGTGGCTTGGAGAACGCGGGCCAGCCGCAGCCGGAGTCGAACTTGTCGCGCGAGGAGAACAGCGGCTCGCCGCTGACGACGTCCACGTAGATGCCCGGCTCGAACGTGTGGTCGTACTCGTTGACGAACGGACGCTCGGTGGCGGCGTTCTGCGTCACGGCGAACTGCTCGAGCGTCAGGTCCCAGATCTTGCCGACGTACTTCTGACGACGCTTCACGTTCGCGATCGCGGCGAGCGGGATGTGGCAGTAGCCGCTGGGGTTGTTGATCAGGTAGTCCTGATGGTTCGCCTCGGCCGGATAGAAGTTGCGCAGCTCCTCGATGAGCACGGCCGGACGCTGCGGGATGCGGTCGATGAGCTGCTCGATCGCGGCGATGTACACCGACTTCTGGGCGTCGGACGTGAAGAACATGCCGGTGCGGTACTGGCGTCCCCTGTCCTCGCCCTGCTGGTCGACGGAGAACGGGTCGATCACCTCGAGGAACAGCAGCGCGAGCGTGCGCAGGCTCACGCGCGACGGATCGAACTCGACCTTGACGGTTTCGGCGGCGTCGGTCGCGCCGGAACAGACCTGCTCATAGGTGGGGTTCTCGACCGTGGACTGCGCGTAGCCGACGGTCGTGTCGGTCACGCCGTCGACGTTCTGGAAGTAGCGTTCGAGGCCCCAGAAGCAGCCGCCGGCGAAGTATGCGATTTCGTTGTGCGATGCGGTGTTGTCACTCATGCGCCCCACCCTACACCGGCGCGCCGAGGGCGTTCGCCCACGACGAGCATTCGTCATGACGAGGACGCCCTTGTCGACCAGCGCATCCTACACCGGCACGTCGAGGGCATGCGCCTATCGAGACCCCGGCGAACAACCACCCCGGCAAGCAGCTACTCGGCGAACAACCACCCGGCAAACAACCACTACCGAGCAACAAGCGAGAACGGAGCCGAGCGCACCTGCAGTCCCGCTGAGCAAGAATGAAGTCAGAAGTCACGTGCATCCTCCGGGCTTCGCACGCCTCGCTCCGCCTTCATCACGCATCACTCCGTCTCCATCACGCATCACTCCGGGGTTAGTAACGGAAAAGTGATACATGTCCCGGAGTCAACCGTGCAAACCCCGGAATCGGACGTGCAAAACCTGGAGCCAACCGTGCAACCCCCGGAGCCAACCAGCAAACCCGGAATCGGACGTGCAAACCCCGGATCAGACGAGAACCGGGGCGCGGCTTAGTACGCCACGCCCCGGCCCACACTGCGGATTGGCGGGTTCCAGATCGCCAGCCCGGCCCAACGCGGAGCCGCGGATTGGCGACAGGAAACCAATTGGCGTACCTCCGTATTTGCCGGACGGCACAAACAGCCGACCGACCGGCACCACCGACAATAGTCCCGATGCGTCGAACGGGCCAGAAGTGCCCACCCACTGGCCGTCGGCCAGCCCGGCACCCGGCACCCAGCACCCCGGCACCCAGCACCCGGCACCCAGCACCCGGCACCCGGCACCCGGCCCAGCATCCGACGGGCAGCACCGACCAGCGGCCAAACCCGGCCAGAGGCCGGCTGGCCAGCTCGGCATCACACCCTCACGTCCGGTCAGCGCACGAGGAAGACCATCGTCAGGATCATCACGAAGCCGATCAGGTCGGTCGGGGTGAACACCGCACCGAGGAACACCACCGAGGAGACGGTCGCCGCGACCGGCTCGCTGGTGCCGAGCATCGTCGTGCGCATGGCGCCGATGCGCATCACTCCGGCCAGATAGAGCGCGAACGCGCCGAACGTGCCGAACACGACCGTGTAGGCCATGAGCAGCAGGCCGAGCGCATCGAACGACGGCGATCCGGCCCACGGGCGCACGACCGGCAGCAGCACGATGCCCGAGATGATGAACATCACGCCGTTGACGACCATGTTGCCCCATCGGGCGATGAGCCGGACCGGCATGATGCCCATCGCGGCGGTCGCGAGCGCGTTGACGAGTCCCCACACGAGGCCGATCAGCGGCAGTTTGAGCGACGACGGGTCGCCGCCGGTGGCGATGAGCGCGGTGCCGCCGAACGCGAGCGCGACGCCGATTCCCTCGCGCAGCCCAGGCCATCGGCGGCCGCGCAGACACACATACGCGAGTACGAACAGGAGATTCAACGCCTGCAGCACGGTGGCGGTGCCGGCGTTGGTCCAGTCGATCGAGGAGAGGTAGGCGACCTGCACGAGCAGCACGCACACCAGCGAGCAGGCGACGAACCACGGCCAGCCCTTACGGTCGCGCAGCGCCCCGGTCAGGAGCCTCGGCGTGCGCACGGCGGCGACGGCGATGAACAGGACGCCGGCGAGCAGCTCGCGCACGCAGGCGAGCCACATCGGATCGACGTGGTAGTCGCCCATCAGCACCTTGGAGACGGTGGCGTTGCAGCCCCACATGACGCCGCCAAGCAGTACCAGCGCGGCGCCGACCAGCAGATCCTTCGGCGTGCGCTCGAACGTCGGCGTGCGCTTGTCGGCGGTTCCGGTCGCCGCAGTGCCGGCGGCCCCATCCCTCTTCTCACTCATGGAGCCCAGCTTAGTCGTAACGGTATTGCGCCCCGCACGCCACGGATCCCCGCCGCGGCTCCCGAATGGATGCTCCGGTCCTATGCTGGGGACCATGAAGCACATCGACGGCGGCAAGACCGCTGAGACGGATAGGCAGGCATCCGGCAAGGCCAACAAGGCCGTATGGATGCTCATCGGCACGGTCGCGGCGGCGGTCGCGATCTTCCTGGCGCTCGGATTCGCGGTGAGCTGGGGGCTGGCGGCGATCTTCGCGATCATCATGGTGCCGGGCGGCATCTCGATGGCGATCATCGCGCGTCATCCGGAGAAGACCGGCGGCCGCCAGATGCTCGGCGTCTCCGACCCGAACACACTGCTCGAACCGTTCACCGGCAGGCGCACCCCACCCCATTCCGACCACCGGAATCAGGGGAAGTAACTGGCCTTCGAGGGGTACTTTACGGGGGCTGCGGACGTCCATCTCGCTTACGAGGGGTATCTGTCCGTAGTATCACGCCTCTCGAACGGCTTGACCGCATTGCGACCGAGCCGTTATCAGGCGCGCATACCGGAGACAGGTACCCCTTGTAAGCGAGATGGACGTCCGCAGCCCCGCGAAGTACCCCTGATAACGAAGAAAGCCGACTCACATCGTCTGGGCGGACTCGATGAGGGCGCTCTTCAAGTCGGATTCGATCTGACGCATCTTGACCTGAGCGGCCTCGCGGTTCGCCTTGCCCTGCTGCTGGATCTGCACGGTCTCCTTGAGCGTGGCGATGAGCTCGGAGTTGATCTTCTCGAGCGTCTCGATCTCGACCACGGAGCGCTGGTTGGCCTTCTCTGCGGCGACCGCGCCCTTGTGCATGGCGGCGGCGTTGCGCTGCAGCAGCTTGTTGGTCACGTCGTCGGCCTTGTTCTGCAGATCGAGGGCCTTCTTCTGGTTGGACAGGCCCAGCGCGATCACCATCTGCGACTTCCACACCGGGATCGTCGTGGAGATGGTCGTGTCGATCTTGTCGACAATGGTCTGGTCGGCGTTCTGGATGATCTTGATCTGCGGTGCGGTCTGCAGCGTCACCACGCCGATGCGGTCGAGGTCGTCGAGACGCTTCTCGAAGCGGTCGAGCTTGGATTTGAAGTCCTTGAGGATCTGCGCCTGCATCGGATCGCCGCTCTGCTCGGCCTGCGCCTCGAGCCCGGGCAGCTGCTGGGCGCGGAAGTCGGCGAGCGCCTTCTTGCCGGCGAGCACGGTGATCTTGAGCTCGCGGTACTGCTGGGCGTTCTGCTCGTACATCGTGTTGTACATGGAGATGTCGGCGACGAGCCGGGACTGCGCGGCCTCGAGCTTGGTGATGATCTCGTCGATCTGCGCGTCGACCTTCTGGTAGCGGCGGCGCAGCTTGTCGATGGAGACGGCGACCTGGCCGAGGATCGGGATCTTGCGGAAGCCGCCGAGTTCGGCCTCGTCGATCGTCACGAGCATCGTGTTGAGCAGTTCGCCGGCCTCGCCGGTGTCCTTGGAGCGGGTTTCGGAGAGGATCTCGTCGGCGAAGCTGGAGGTGGCGCGTTGCGCGTCCTTGCCGTAGCTAGATTCGATGCCGTCACGCGTGAAGTCGATCTGATCGGCCATCTGGGCGACGGCCTGTTGATCGGCCGCGGGGAGCTTGGCGATCTGCTGGTCGGGGGTGAGGCTGGCGGAGTCCGCGGCCGCCTCGGATGCGGTGGGGACGAGGTCGCCGTTCGCGGCGCCGGCGGCGTTGGCTCCCGCGAGCGCAGGGTTGGTGACGGCGTTGCCGCCGGCGAGGTCGGCGAGTGAGATTTGCTTGGCCATTATCGGATTCCTTTCTCAGGAGGGTGGATCGGGGGCAGCGTCACTGCGGCTGCGGCGTCAATCCTTTGAGCAGTTCGATGAGCGCCTGCATGGCGTTGTTGCGTGGCAGTTCGGAGACGGCGGTCACCTGCTCGAGCGTGCCGCCGACCTTGAACCGCTTGATGGAGTCGGTGCCGGAGAAGTTCGCGGCGCGGAAGCCGTGACGGGTCCATGCGAGCTTCTGGATCTCGGACGATTTGAGCACGGAGAGCAGCTTCTCGCCTTTCTTGTCGAGCGCCATGAGCGTGTGCGTGCTCCACACGGTCGGGGTCGGGTAGACGATGACGACGTCGTCCTTGATCTGTTTGAATGCGGACGGCTGGTTGACGGCGAGGTCGAGGATCTGCGATTCGTAGCCGACCATCATCGGCTTGGAGCCGACGCCGAGGGTGAGGAACTGGTTGAACGCGTCCTCGCTGGAGGTCTCCATCCAGCCGGATTTGGCGAAGATCGTGCGGATCTTGTCGCCGTCGCGTGCGAGCGAGTCGGTAGTGGCGGGCTGTCCGCCATTGAGCACGGTGGCGATGAGCGCCGCGTATTCGTTGCCGGAGTTCGACTGGACGGGGTCGGTCGAGTCGATGCGGAACTGGCCGTAGCCGGCGGCGTAGCCAACGTCGGCCCAGGTCTTGTTCGCGAGCATCGCGTCGACGGCCTTGGCCATGTCCATCGAGTAGACGCCGTCCTTGCCTTTGCTCATGATGCCGCCGGCGACGAGCCCGTCGGCAACGACCTTGTGCGTGTACAGGACGATCGGCGAGTTGAAGACGATGTCGCTCTGCGTGGCCTTGACGCCCTGCGCCGCGCCGTATTCGACGGCGGCGCGCGAGGACGGGAACAGGTAGTCCATGCCCTTGGTGTCGGCGGTCATCATCGCGAGGCTCCCGGCCTTGCGATAGTTCACGTCGAGCCCCTGCGCGGCGGCGGCCTTGAGGAAGACCGGGTCGTCGAACAGTCCGATCTTCTCGCCGCCCAAGTACCCGTTGACGTTCACCGTCTCGACCGGTTGGACGGGCGCGGCCGGCTTCGGCCCGATCTGGCGCCACACGAGCGTGCCGGCCAGGATCGCGACGATCGCGAGGAGGGCGATGAGCCCGATGATCTTCGATTTGGACATCTTCATTACCTCGACTCCCCTGTTGGCTTCGTCGTTGGCTGCGGATCCCCTGTTGCCGCGACCGGCGCGACCGGCGTAGTCACTGCCGCCGGCGCCGGCGCGTCGTACCCGTCCATGCTCGCGAGGCGCTGGATCGCGTCGGAGTCGGCGGCGATGCCGAGCGTCTTGGCGCTCACCGCGCGGCTCAGCTCGCCGGCCGCGGTCCGTTCGAGCACCTGCAGCGCCTCGATGGTCTCGCCGCGCGCCTTGAGCATCTGGTCGCGCGCGCCGGACGATTCGACGTCCACGTAGGAGCGCAGCAGCTTCTGCGTCTGCTCGCCGTACACGGTGATGTAGTGGCGCAGGGTCGGGTAGGCGGACGTGTCGCGCGCCACGTAGTCGGTCAGGGATCGGGTCGCGGCGATGAAGTCGGCCGCCTCGGCCTTGACCGCGGGGTCGCGCACCTGCGTGGCGAGCATCGAGATCGCGTTGAGGCGCGTGTTGGCCGCGTCGATAGCATCGGCGGCCTTCTGCCCGTTGGGCAGCGCGGAGACGAGCATGTGCCCGATGCGGCGTTCCGGCTCGGTCAGGGTCGATCCGGCGACGTAGCCGAGCGCCGCCAGCGCCAGCGAGACGACGAGTCCGGGCACGCCGCCGCCGGCGACCCAGAAGCCGGTCGCGGCGAGCGCGAGTCCCGCCAGAAAGCCGCAGATCACCTGGAGCATCAGTTGAATCCCTTGACGGTGCGGAACACGTCGGCGAGGTCGCCGGAGCGCCCGTCGAACACCTTCGCGTTGGACAGCTGCGCGATCTGGTTGAGCTGGGTCGGATCGGCCTCGCCGAACATGATCGAGAAGATCGGCACGTCGCGGCCGAGCGAGCGGTACTGGTCGAACGCGGCCTGCTGATGCGCCGTCTCGGACTGGCCGTCGGTCATGAGCACGATCGCAGTGGTGTAGTCGCCGGCCTTGGCGGCGTCGGGCAGCTGCTTGTAGGCCGCCTCGAGGCCGCCGTAGATATCGGTGCCGCCGGACGCGGCGGTCGCGTCGGCCACGTGCAGCAGTTCGCCGGTGTTCGCGCCCTCGGCGCGGATCGGGTTATGCGGCAGGCTTTCGAACGGGATGAGGATGTTGACGTCGCCGCTGCCGGGCTGGATGTGCGCCTCGGCGGCCTTGGCCGGGTCGAGCGCCGCGTTGAGGCCGGAGACGACGCCCGACTTGCCGGCGCCGCTCATCGAGCCGGAGTAGTCGACGACCCACACGGTCCAGCTGGGCTTGCGCAGGCCGTTCTGGTAGACGTCGAGCGCCTTGGTGATGACCTTCGCGGCCGGCAGCGGGATGGTCTTGAGCACGCTCGCGTCGGTGTTGAGCCCCCATTCGGCGCGGAACGACTGCTTGACCTGCTTGTCGTTCGCGTACGTCAGCGCGCCGCCGAGGCCCGTGCGGCGGCCGGCGCGCTCGAACGCGAGCTTCGCGTCGTTCGTCGTCAGCGCCTTGGCGAACTTCTCGTACGCGTGTTTGACGTCCGCGGACTGCGAGCGGTCGACGTAGCCGAGCGGCGAGTCGGACACGGCGATGCCGTCGGACGGGTAGATTGCGAGCAGCGGGTCCTTGCCCGCCTTCGTCAGCTGCTTGTCGGCCTGGATGACGAGCGACTCGTAGTTGACCATCGAGTCGAAGCGCTCGGGGTTCGCGACGACCATGTCCTTGAGCCAGTCGGACGAGCCGGACGAGCGGTCGACGCCCTTGAGCAGCTGGGAGACGGAGGACGTGAGCGAGGAGTCCGCAAGGTCGGCGTCGGTGATCGGGCCTGAGCCGCCACGCAGCGCGGTCAGGAACGCGAGGTACGCGGACGCGCCGGAATTCGACTGCGTGGCCGAGGTCATCGAGAACTTGAGGTCGCCGTCCGTGACCGCCTTGAGGATGTCGGCGGTGGAGACGGCCTTGGTCTTGCCGGAGGCGTCGGCCCAGCCGAGCTTCACGGCCTTCGACTTGGCGATGCCGAACACGATCGGCGTGGTGGAGGTGCTCTGCTGGTCCTTGACGAGATGCTTGACGTCACCCATCGAGATCCACATCGAGGAGGCCGGCCAGACCGCGTCGTAGCCGTCGGCGCCCGATTCGAGGACCTTCATGATGTCGAGCGAGCCCATGTACTTCATCGTCACGGCGACGTCCGATTCGTCGACCGCGCGCTGGACCGCGTCGGCGACCTCCTTGTTCTCCGATCCGGACGCGATCGTGATCGTCTGGGAGGCCTTGCCGGAACCGGGCGTGAACGTCTGCTCGCTGCCGTCCGAACTGGTGGTGGAGGTGCCGGTCGGGCCGGCGTAGGAGGAGTTGCCGCCCTCGCCCGATCCGCCGGCGGCGTTCGACCCCTCGCCGCCGTTCTGGGCGCACCCGGTCAGCAGCATCGCGGTGGCGGCGACCAGCGCGGCGCAGGCGGCGATTCGACGGCGAAATACGGCTTCAATACCCATGCTTCCATTGTCGAACCGCGGCCTTACGCGGCCGAGACCGCCGTATGACCGGCAGGTGAACTCTCGATGAAAAACAACACCCGACTACGTTGCGGGGCCATCGGACCGTCTGATCATCGGGGCCATCGGACCGTCCGGCCGCTACTCCTCCGCGCCGGCGATCATCGGGGCGTTGTAGAAGGCGAGCACCTGCCTGAGATACGGACCGAAGACCTTGTTGGGCATCGAGAAGATCTCGTGCTCCGAGTCGGCGATGTGCACAAGCTTGGCCTGGCCGCCGCCGTCCCTGACGCGCCGGACGAACGTGTTCTGCGGCTGGTTGCGCACCCAGATGTCGTGTCCGGCCTGGAACAGCAGGATCGGCGTCTCGATCTCGGCGCACGCGTCGGGCCGGAGGATCGCGCTGTTCATGCGCATCGCCTGATGCACCCATTCGAACGACGCGCAGTAGGTCTGGTAGTCGCGGTTCTCGCAGCGCAGCTTGTGGTACCAGCGTTCGCGCGGCTCGCTGGAGCGCTGGTAGGGGCCCAGGTCCAGCACGCCGTCGAAGTCCTTCTGTCCGAAGACGCGGTGGCGTCCAAGCCCGCACGCGCACAGCGCGCCGACCAGCGCGCGCGTGAGCCACATCGGCATGCCGGTCTGCGGCGCGATCATCGGACAGGAGAGCACGGCCCGGTCGAACAGGGTCGGGTACTGCTCGAGCGCGGCCGCGCCGATGCCGCCGCCCATCGAATGGCAGAACAGGTTGATCGGCTCGCCGGCCGCGTACTGCTCGCCGATCGTGCGCGCGAAGCCGGCGAGATCGGCGACGTAGCGGCGCCAGTCGTCGATCCACACGAGCGACGGGTTGTCGACGTCGCGCGCCGACTTGCCGTGTCCGCGATGGTCCATCACGCACACGGAGTAGCCGGACATGAGGAAGTACCACACGAGTTCGTCGTACTTCTCGGCGAACTCGGTGAAGCCGTGGCTGATGACGATGGCGCCGCGGAACGTGGCGGTCGCGCCGTCCTCGCGCTCGTAGTCGAACTTGGTGGCGTCGTAGCACAGGTAGTGCAGGCCGCCGCCGCGCGGGGTCAGGCCGGCCTCGCGCTCGGCCTGGGCCGGGTTGAACCAGCCCTCCTCGCGGCAGCCGGCCAGCGCCGGCCGCACCAGTTCGGTCATCGTCTGCGCGTACGCGCCCTCGTCGATCAGGTTCAGCTGCATACGACCATCCTAGGCGAGCGGCGACTCGAACGCGTTCCGGAGGAAGTCGCGCTGGAGGATGAGCAGGTTCTCGGCGACCGTCTCGTCATTGGTCATGTGGGTGATGCCGGTCAACGGCAGGAACGTGTGCGGCCGACCCGCGGCCATGAGCGCCTGGGACAGGCGCAGGCTGTGGGCGATGGTCACGTTGTCGTCGGCGAACCCGTGGATGAGCATGAGCGGGCGACGGAGCCCCGGCGCGTCGGCGACGATCGAGTTGCGCTCGTAGACCGCCGGGTCGAGGCCGAGGTAGCGCTCGGTGTAGTGGGTGTCGTACAGCGTCCAGTCGGTGGGCGGGGCGCCGGCGCACGCGGCGCGGAACACGTCGGGCGCATCGAGGACGGCGAGCGCGGAGAGGAATCCGCCGTACGACCAGCCGATCATGCACACCCGGTCGAGGTCGGGCGCGGGCATGCCGGGCAGGGCGGCGAGCGCCTCGGGCAGGGCGCGGACGGCCTCGACCTGGTCGGCGAGGGTCACGGCCTTCATGTCCTCGAAGATCTCGCGGTCCCACTTCGGCCCGCGGCCGGTGGTGCCGCGGCCGTCGGCGGTGACGACGAGGAAGCCCTGATCGGCCCACCACTGCGCCTCCCAGTAGAACGACTGCGAGGCGACGACCTGCTGGAATCCGGGGCCGCCGTAGGGCTTCATCAGGACGGGCAGCTTGTCGGCGCCGGCGTACGGGCTGGAGGCGCTGGGCGCGATGATCGCGGTGTACAGGCGGTGCTCGCCGAGGCGCGTGAACGTCACGTTCGGCGTGAAGCCGGGGCGTGCGGCGTGGCTCGCGACGGGCGCGGTGAGGATGGTGAGGGCGGGGTCGCGCTCCTCCCCCTCGTCCGGCTCCGCGGGCAGCGCGGCGGTCAGCGAGTGGGACATGCGCACGTCGGGCGAGGTCATGTCGCGGCCGGTGATGACGCAGCCGTCGCCGGCGCGGCTGGCGGTCCACGAGCCGGGGGTCACGGTCAGCGGGGTGATCGACCCGTCGTAGCCGAAGCTCACCACGTCGAAGCTGCGCGCGTCGTGCGCGCCGATGCGGGAGGCGTCGTCGGGCGAGACGCCGGCGTCGGCGAGACGCCATTCGATCGGTTCGTCGGGCGCGAGTTCGGGCGTGCGCTGGACGACGGCGAGCACGTCGTCGTCGGTCACGTCGAGCACGTGGCGCACCTGCCATCCGGCGGGCGTGAACGGACGGCCGTCGACCATCAGGCGGTTGGTGTCGGTCTGCATGTCGTTGAGCGCGGTGACCAGACGGCCGTCCGGGGTGCGGGCGGGCGTGCCGGAGATCAGATCGAGCCACTGGTCGTTGGCGTGCTCCTCGAGCACGCGCGTCGAGCCGAGCGTACGGACGTCGTCGTCGGCGTCCGAGGCGCCGTCCACCGCGACCTCGAGCACCTGGTCGCGCGTCTGGCGGCGGTTCTGGACGAGCACGAGCGGGTCGTGGCCCTTCGTCCAGCTGACGGCCGCGACGTACTCGTACGCGTCGCGGTCCCACTCGACGTCGGCGTTGGCGGTGATGCCGCGGTAGCGCTGGTCGACGTTGAAGGCGAGTGAGATGACGGTCAGGTACACGTCGGCGTTGCGGGTGAGCGCGCGCGGGTAGCGGCGGGCCGCGGCCGGCCGCTCGGGGTCGGCGGGGTCGGAGAGATGCCAGACCGGCTCGTCGGCGGTGTCGAAGGACTCGAAGAGCACGTGGCGGGAGTCGGGCGCCCACCAGAAGCCGTCGTAGCGGTCCATCTCCTCGCCGGCGACGAACTCCGCCAGGCCGATCCTCCACGTGTTCTCGGCCGTCTCGCCGTCCTCATCCTCGACGGAGACGCCGTAGATCGCGGTGATGCGGTCGTCGAAGAACTCGTCGTCATCGTCGTCATCGGCATCCGCGTCGGCCTCGTACAGTCCCTCGGTGAGGGCCTCGTCCTGCGCGTCCGCGACCACGGAGACGCCGTCGTCCAGCTCGCCGGCCGGGTCCTCCCGGTCGATCCCGTCCGACGGCCAGTCGCCGATGTCGACGAGCATCAGGTGCTCGCCGGTGGTGTACAGCACGTGCCAGCCGTCCGGGCTGATGCGCGGGTTGAGGACCGGGGTGTACAGGTCCGGGTCCTCGTCGAGCCACGCGCCGGCCAGTTCGCGCGTGCGCACGTCGAGGTCGCCGTCGTGGTCGGCGTCCTCGGGATCACCGATCTCGGTGAGGAACAGACGGCCGTTGATCGTGAAGACCACGCGGTCGCCGTCGGCCGCGACCGAATACCCGACGATGCCGGTGCCGCCCTCGCGGGCGCGTTCGCGGCGGGCCTTCTCCTCGGCGGGCACGTCCTCGCTGTCGGCCTTGTCGCCGAGCAGCTCGCGCGGGTCGGCGAGCTTGGTCTCGTAGTGGTCGCCGTCGGCGTCGAACCAGCTCAGCCACAGCGAGGTCGCCAGATCCTCGGGGCCGTCGGAGCGCAGGAACAGCGCCTTGGAGCCGTCGCCGATCACCTTGGCCGAGCGCGGCGCGCCCGAGGTGAACCGCAGCGTGCGCGCCTTGGCGCGCGGGAACTTCGCAATCGCGTCGGCCGTATCGTCGGACGGCGCGTCAGTCACTTCATCGTTCATACCCCTCACGCTACACGCGCCACGCGCCGCCGATCGACCGCCCGACGCACGTTTCTCTCGAAATCGTCCCAGCGCTCGAGAAAAAGTGACGCTGAGCGCGGGTCAGCGTACCAAATTCTCGAGCAATGGGCGGATCCCGAGAATAGGTACCGCTGACGAGAGCCAAGCGGCACATATTCTCGAGGTCTGGGCGGATTCCGAGAATATGTACCGCTGAGACCGCAGACGGACGGCGATGGCGACGATTTCGACCAGAAAACGGCACCCAGGTGGGGCATGTGCCCTAAAATCGACGGTATTTCGACGGCTATTCGCCCGATTTGTGACTTTTGCAAGTATTGGACCACGTTCTGGGCACCGTTCCGACCCATGCGTACACTGGTCAAGGATAGAAAGGGATGACTATGAGCGTTCTCGACCGTTTTGAGAAAAGCGTGGAAGGCGCAGTGAACGGAGTGTTCTCGAAGTTCGGCTCCAAGGACCTGCAGCCCGTCGATCTGTCCAGCGCGCTTGAGCGCGAGATCGACAACGAGGCCATGCCGGTGGGCCGCGACCGCACGGTCGCCCCGAACGAATACCGCTTCAAGCTGAGCACCCCCGATTTCGACCGCATCGAGCAGTGGGGCAGCGAGACGCTCGCCGATGAGCTGGCCGACAACCTCACGAACTACGCGCGCAGCCAGCACTACGCGTTCGTGGGCCCGGTGGTCGTGATCTTCGAGGAGGACCTGGAGCTGACCAAGGGCAGCTTCAAGCTCACCTCCGCCTCCGTGCAGGGCAACGCGGTCCCGGTCACGACCGACGACCAGAACCAGGACAGCCCGCTGCTCGAGATCAACGGCAGCCAGTACCTGCTCACCAAGGAGAAGACGATCATCGGCCGCGGCTCCGGCTGCGACATCGTCATCGACGATCCGGGCATCTCCCGCAAGCACCTCGAGATCGACATCACGCCCAACGGCGTGATCGCCCGCGATCTCGGCTCCACGAACGGCACGTACGTCGAGGGCCATCAGGTGCCCGCCGCCACGCTGCTGGACGGCAACACCATCACCATCGGCCGCACCCGAATCCTGTACTGGGCGTCCTCGCAGGAACAGGAATAAGCGTCCGCCGAGCAAAGGTCGAACCGCATGACCGAACTGACATTCGCACTGCTCAAGTACGGATTTCTGATCCTGCTGTGGGTATTCGTATGGCTCGCCGTGCGTTCCTTGCATCGGGACATCTCGTCCTTCAGCCCGCGCCCGTCGCGCTCGCGCCGCCGCAAGGAGCGTCACGCCGCCCGCCGGGCCAAGTCCCCGGCCGCCGCCGTCTCGGCGAACGCCGGAGCGCCCGTCGTGGCACCGACCGCCGACGCGATGCGCGCCACACCCGCGGCACGGTCCGCCTCTTCCGGCGCGTCCGGAGGTGTGAGCGCTAACAGAAGTGCGATCACCCCGTCGCTGCTGGTGATCATCGACGGCCCGCTGGCCGGCTCCTCCGTCCCGCTGACGGGGGACGCGATCACGATCGGCCGCGCCGCGTCGAACACCGTGGTGCTCGACGACGAGTTCGCCTCGTCGCACCACGCGCGCCTGTACCCCGATCCCCGTTCCGGCCAGTGGGCCATCGAGGATCTCAATTCCACGAACGGCACCGTCGTCAACGGGCAGCGTCTGACCGTTCCCACCGTACTTCCCGCCCGCGTACCCGTACGCATCGGCGCCACGACATTCGAGTTGAGGTGATAGCCGTATGTCCGCCTCCGCCGACCAGCCACAGACCACACAGATCCCACGGTCCGACTCCCCGTCGCCCGATTCCACGCGCACCGTCGCGTTGGAGCAGCGTCCGGCGAACCCCGTGGGCAAGCCGCGCGACCCCAACCAGCTGTTCCTGTACTCCGCCACCGTGTCCGACGTGGGCACCGTACGCGCGAACAACCAGGATTCGTCGTTCGCCGGCGAGCATCTGATCGCGATCTGCGACGGCATGGGCGGTCACGCGGGAGGCGACACCGCCTCGACGATCGCGATCCGCTCGCTCGCGCACATCGAACGCGACGACGTGACCGACGACGTCGCCGAGATCGCCTCGATGATGGAGACCTCCGTGATGGCCGCGCACGACGCGATCGTCGGCAAGGCCCGCCGCGAGCGCAAGCTGTCCGGCATGGGCACGACCGTCACCGCGGTCTCGCTCGTGGCCGGCTACTGGGTGCTCGCCCACATCGGCGACTCCCGCGCCTACCTGCTGCGCGACGGCGTCCTGAGCCGCGCCACGCAGGACCACAGCTACGTGCAGCATCTGATCGACACCGGCCGCATCACCGAGGCGGAGGGCAAGAACCATCCGCAGCGCAACGTCGTGATGCGCGTGCTGGGCGATTTCGACATCGACCCCCACCCGGACATCGCCATCCTCAAGGCCCACGCGGCCGACCGCTGGCTGCTGTGCTCCGACGGCCTGTGCGGCGTGCTCGAGGACTCCACCATCGCCGAGACGATGACGACGGTCTCCGGCCCCGGCGACTGCGCCCAGCGTCTGGTGAGCATGGCCCTGCGCGCCGGCAGCACCGACAACGTCACCGCCGTGATCGGCGACGCCACGATGGCGCTCGACGCCCACGCCTTCGATCTGACGCATCAGACGCCGCTGGTGGGCGGCGCGGCGAGCGCGAGCCTCGAGCCGATCGCCGACATCGTCAACGAGCCGATCGCCACCGCCCCGGCGCTGCGCGATGACGACTCCCCCGCCCAGCGCGCGGCCGCGCTGATCGCCGCCGAGCACCATCCGGCGCCGAAGGCGGACGAGGACGAGCAGCCCGCGGCCAAGCCCAAGCCCAAGGACGAGGCCCCGCGCGTCGTCCAGCCGGCCCAGGCGCGCGAGGAGAACGGCGAGCTCAAGAAGAATCCGGACACCGGCGAGATCCCGGTGGTCACGAAGAGCAACGGCCGCATCACCACGGACCCGAACGATCCGGAGGTCGCGCAGGCCATCCGGGCCGAGCAGGTCAAGCTCCACCACACGAAGCGCACGCGCCGCCGCCGCAAGCGCGCGGCGATCATCGCGTCGGTCCTGCTCGTGCTGGCCCTGATCGCGGGCGGCCTGTTCGGCGCATACGCCTACAGCCAGTCGAAGTACTACGTCGGCACGTCCGACGGCTACGTCGCGATCTATCAGGGCGTGCCCACGAGCGTGGCCGGCCTGACGCTCTCGCACGAGGTCAAGCGCACCACGATCAAGGTCGCCGACCTGCCCTCCACATGGCACAAGGAGCTGCAGCAGGGCATCGTGCGCGACAACTACGCGGAGGCCGAGTCGCATGTCAAGCTCATCCGCGACGAACTGAAGTCGATCGAGGCGGCGAACAAGGAGAAGGCCGCCCAGGAGAAGGCCGCCGAATCGTCCGACGACACCGGCACCACCGACGGCACCGACGCGGCGGGCACCGGCACGGCCGACGGCGCAACCGGCGGTGACGCCGCGGCCGGACAGACCGACCAGCAGACCCAGCAGGGAGGCGATGCGCAGCAATGATAGCCCTTCGACTGCGCCAGATCGCGCTGCTGTTGGCGTCGTTCCTGCTGTGCGGCATGGCGTTCTACCAGATGTTCGCCCGCACCGAGGGCGGCATGCCAACCCGGTTCACCACGCTGCTGACCATCTGCGCGGTGCTTTCGCTCATCTTCTGGGCGCTCATCAACCACTTCCAGCCGTACGCAAGCCAGGTGCTCCAGCCGTGCGTGGTGCTGTTGACCGGCATCGGCGCGGTGATGATCGCCCGCATCGACCATGAGAAGGGCACGGCCGTGGCCCAGCGCCAGCTCGAGTTCGTGTGCATCGCGATCGTGCTGTGCTCGCTGCTCATCGTGTTCCTCAAGGACTACCGCGTGCTGCGGCGCTTCTCCTACGTGAGCATGGTCGTCGGCCTCGTGCTGCTGCTCTCCCCCATGCTGCCGGTGTTCGGTCAGGAGATCAACGGCGCGCGCATCTGGATCAAGCTGCCGGGCATCGGCCAGGTCCAGCCGGGCGAGTTCGCCAAGCTGTTCCTCGCGTTCTTCTTCGCCGCGTACCTGTTCGACCACCGCGACCAGCTGGCCGTCGGCGGCAGGAAGGTGCTCGGCCTGCAGCTGCCGCGCATCAAGGACCTCGGCCCGATCATCATCGTGTGGTTCGCCTCGATGGGCGTGCTCATCCTGCAGCACGACCTCGGTACCTCGCTGATGTTCTTCGCGATGTTCGTCGGCATGCTCTACGTGTCCACCGGACGCCTGAGCTGGCTCGTCATCGGCTTCATCGCCTTCGCGTTCGGCGCGGTGGCGGCCGCGAGCATCTTCAGCCACGTGGGCGCGCGCGTCGAGGTGTGGCTGCACCCGTTCGACCCGTCGCTCTACGACCGCGTCGGCGGCTCCTACCAGATCGTCAACGGCCTGTTCGGCCTGGCCTCCGGCGGACTGCTCGGCACCGGCCTCGGCCAGGGCATGCCGAACCTCACCCCGTTCGGCAACTCCGACTTCATCTACGCCTCCGTGGGCGAGGAGCTGGGTCTGGTCGGCTGCATGGGCGTGCTCGTGCTGTATATGATCATCATCGCCTCCGGCTTCGTCACCGCGATGAAGGTCAAGGACGGCTTCGGCAAGCTGCTGTCCTCCGGACTCGTCTTCACGATGGCCTTCCAGGTGTTCACCGTCGTCGGCGGCATCACGCTGGTCATCCCGCTGACGGGCCTGACGATGCCGTACATGGCCGCCGGCGGATCCTCGCTCATCGCGAACTACCTGCTCGCCACCCTGCTCATCGTCATCTCGAACGCGGCCAACAAGCCCGCGCCCGAGGTCTCCACCGACACCTTCCAGTACGAGGCGCTGGCCGTCCTGCGCGACCACGAGCTCAAGGAGCGCGAGGCCGAGGTCGCCCGTCAGGCCAAGGACCAGGAGGAGCGTCGAGCCCGCGCCGAGAAGGCCGACGCGTTCGAGACCGAGGCGCTGGTACAGGGCGCCGCACCGGTTCCGCCGACCCCGCCGATCACCCCGATCACGTCGGAAGGAGGCGAACGATGAACTTCATGAACAAGATGCTGCGCCAGCTGTTCACCGCGGTCGTCGTCCTGTTCACGATCCTCGGCCTGTCGACGACGATCATCACCGCGATCCGAGCCACCTCCCTCAACTCGGACACGCGCAACTCGCGCTCGCTCTACCACGAGTTCGGCGCCCCGCGCGGCGCGATCCTCGCGGCCGACGGCACGGTGCTCGCGCAGTCGACCGCCACGAACGACGCGTTCAAGTACCAGCGCTCCTACACCAGCGGCGCCCTGTACGCGCCGGTCACCGGCTTCTTCTCGATCAGCCAGCGCGCCGACCGCGGCATCGAGGCGTCGCGCAACTCGCTGCTCTCCGGCGAATCGGACACCCTCTTCTGGCAGCGCGTCAAGTCGGCGCTGACCGGCAGCGAGAACAAGGGCGCGAACATCGAGACCTCGATCGACACCAAGCTCCAGCAGGCCGCATACAACGCGCTGCAGGGCCAGACCGGCGCGGTCGTCGCGATCGAGCCGAAGACCGGCCGGATCCTGGCGATGGTGTCCACGCCGAGCTACGACCCGAACCTGCTCGCCACGCACGACGGCAAGACGCTCACCGAGAACTACAAGAACCTCACGTCGGACCCGTCGAACCCGATGCTCAACAACGCGACCAGCCAGCTCTTCCCTCCGGGCTCCACGTTCAAGACCGTGGTCGCCGCGACGGCCCTCGAGACCGGCAAGTACGACACGACGACGCAGATCCCGGCCGGCTCGAGCTACACGCTGCCCGGCACCGTCACCGCGCTGACCAACTCCAGCTCGGCCGCCAACGGCTCGAACGGCTCGATGAGCCTCGAGGACGCCCTCACCTACTCGTCGAACACCGCGTTCGCCCAGCTGGGCGTGAGCCTCGGCCAGGACGCCATCGCCGACATGGCCTCGAAGCTCGGCTTCGGCAGCTCGATCCTCATCGACGGCACCGACGTCACCGGATCGCCGATGAAGGCCGTCGCCTCGAACTACCCGACCTCGATGACCGCCGACAAGCTCGCGCTGGCCTCGATCGGCCAGGGAGACGTCACCGAGACCGTGATGCAGAACGCGCTGATCGCCTCCGCGATCGCCAACGACGGCAAGCTCATGCGCCCAACCCTCGTGGACCGCGTGCGCGCCGCCGACCTGTCCGTCTTCTCCGAGACCAAGGCCTCCGAGATGAGCGAGCCGTTCAGCGCCGACACCGCCAACAAGCTCACGCAGATGATGCAGTCGGTCGTCACCAAGGACGCGCCGACGCTCGCCGTCTCCGGCGTGGACATCGCCGCGAAGACCGGCACCGCGCAGATCGGCGCGAACAACGCCACGAACGACGGCTGGGTGATCGGATTCGCCCCCGCCGACGACCCGCAGATCGCGCTCGCCGTGGTCGTGCACAACACCACCGGCTATGGTTATCAGTCGGCCGGCCCCATCTTCCGTACCGTCATCCAGGAGGCGCTCAAGCAATGAAACTGATCGAAGGACAGCTCATCCATCGCCGATATCGCCTCGATTCGAGAATCGCCAAGGGCGGCATGGGCGAGGTCTGGAAGGGCTGGGACATCCAGCTCAATCGTCCGGTGGCCATCAAGGCGCTGCGCTCCGACCTGTCCAACGCGGAGGCCAAGCTGCGTCGCCTACGCGCGGAGGCGCACAACTCCGCCAATCTCGCGCACCCGAACATCGCCGCGCTGTTCGAATACTACGAGCACGACGGCATCGGCTTCCTCGTCATGGAGTACGTGCCGTCGAAGTCGCTCGCCGACATCTTCCACGAGCAGGGCGCGATGGATCCGCTGCAGCTGCTGCCGATCCTCATCCAGACCGCGCGCGGCCTGTTCGTCGCGCACTCCCACGGCGTGATCCACCGCGACGTCAAGCCGGCCAACATCATGGTCTCCGACACCGGCGAGGTGAAGATCACCGACTTCGGCGTCTCCTACTCCACCAATCAGGAGCAGATCACGCAGGACGGCATGGTCGTGGGCACCGCGCAGTACATCTCCCCCGAGCAGGCACAGGGCCAGCAGGCCACGCCGCAGTCGGACATCTACTCCCTGGGCGTCGTCGCATACGAGGGCCTGTGCGGCCATCGCCCGTTCACCGGCGCCACCCCGGTCGACATCGCCGCCGCGCACGTGAACGACCCCGTGCCGCCGCTGCCGGCCACCGTCGACGTGCAGCTGCGCGAATTCGTCATGTCGATGCTGGCGAAGGACCCGCTCGACCGCCCCAAGGACGCGCTCGTCGTCTCCCGCACGCTGGCGCGCATCGAACGCCGTCTGCTCGACCAGCAGACCGAACTGACCGACTCCACGCGCATCGTCGCCGGCGGGCGTCTGCCGCGACGGGTGATGAGCACCCCGCACATCCCGCTGGCGAACCCGCGCGTGACCGTGACGACGCCGACGCCCGGTTCCGGCGTGACCGGCAGGACCGCCGGCAACACCGGCGTCGTGGATGCGCCGAACATGGACGGCTCGAGCCAACAGACGTTTGGAAGGAGCACCAATGAGTAACATGCCCTCTGCTCTGGCGGACGGCCGCTACCAGCTCGGCCAGCTCGTCGGCCGCGGCGGCATGGCCGAGGTCCACGTGGCGATGGACACGCGTCTCGGACGCACCGTCGCCATCAAGATCATGCGCTCCGACCTCGCCAACGACGAGATCTTCCTCGCGCGATTCCGCCGCGAGGCGCACTCCGTCGCCCAGATGAACAACCCGAACATCGTCAACATCTACGATTCGGGCGAGGAGACGATCACCGGCGAGAACGGCCAGCCCGAACGCCTGCCGTACCTCGTGATGGAGTACGTCAAGGGCCAGACCCTGCGCGACATCATCCGCGCCAACGGCCCGCTGAGCCAGCGCGACGCCGAACAGGTGATGCTCGGCGTCCTGAACGCCCTCGAGTACTCGCACCGGATGGGCATCATCCACCGCGACATCAAGCCCGGCAACATCATGATCTCCGATCAGGGCATGGTCAAGGTCATGGACTTCGGCATCGCCCGCGCGCTCGACGACTCGGCCGCGACGATGACCCAGTCGCAGGGCGTCGTCGGCACCGCGCAGTACCTCTCCCCCGAGCAGGCGCGCGGCGAGACCGTCGACATGCGCTCCGACCTATACTCCGCCGGCTGCGTGCTCTACGAGATGCTCACCGGCCGTCCGCCGTTCACCGGCGACTCCGCCGTGGCGATCGCCTACCAGCACGTCTCCGAGGTGGCGACCCCGCCGTCCGCCGTGGTGCCGGGCCTGCCGAAGATGTGGGACTCGATCTGCGCCAAGGCGATGGCCAAGGACCGCCAGAACCGCTACGCGACGGCCGCCGAGTTCAAGAACGACATCCTGACCTTCATGAACGGCGGCGTGCCGGTGGCGGCCGCGTTCAACCCGCTCACCGACCTCGCGAACATGAAGGCCCGCAAGCAGGCCGAGCAGGACGCGGCCACCGTGCCGCTCAACCCGGACGGCGGCGGCTCGTCCACGCAGGCGTTCAACCCGGCCACCGGCCAGTTCGAGCAGATCCGTCCCGCCGCCTCCACCACGATGGCCCAGACGCGCGCCGCACAGCGCGCCGCGGCCTTGAAGGCCCGCAAGCGCAAGAAGATCGTCATCGGCTCGCTGATCGGCGTGGCCGTGGCGCTGCTCGTCGTACTGGGCGTCTGGTTCATGGTCTCCGGCAACGAGGCGGCCACCGAGCAGATGGCCACCGTCCCGACGATCACCACGTCGATGACCAAGGACATGGCCAAGGCGAAGATCGAGGCCGCGGGCTTCACCTTCGAGGCCGTCGACGACAACGACTCGACCGAGCCCGACGGCACGTTCACCAAGCAAAACCCCGAGGGCGGCGCGAAGGCCGCACGCGGCTCGACCGTGCGCGTCTGGTTCTCCACCGGCCCGCAGAGCACGAAGATCCCCGACGTCACCGGCATGACGCAGTCCGAGGCCCGCACCGAGCTGGAATCGGCCGGCTTCAAGGTCGGCACCAGCGTGCAGACCGAGGACAGCGCGTCGATCGCGAAGGACAAGGTCACCCGCACCAACCCGGCGGCGGGCAAGTCCGAGCCGAAGGGCACGACCGTGCTCCTGTACGTCTCGTCCGGCCTGACCACGATCCCCGACGGACTGGTCGGCCAATCGAAGGACTCCGCGGTCGCCGCGCTGCGCGACGCGGGCTTCACCGGCGTGACGATCACCGAGGAGTACAGCGACTCCGTGGCCGCCGGCAACGTGATGAGCGTCTATCCGTCCTCCAACACGTCCGTGGCGCAGGGCACGTCCGTGAGCCTCGTCGTGTCCAAGGGCTCGCAGCCGGTCACCGTGCCGAACGTGATCGGCGAGACCTACGCGAACGCCAAGGCGCAGCTCGAGGCGCTCGGCTTCACCGTGAACCAGTCCGGTTCCGCCTCCACATCCGACCGCGTCGTCGCACAGAGCACCTCCAGCGGATCCACCGCGGAGAAGGGCGCCACGATCACCCTGACCACGGTCGCCACCTCGTCCGGCGGCAGCGAATCGGGGGGCAATTCCGGCTCCAACTCGGGGTCCGGATCAGGGTCCAACTCCGGTGGCGAATCGGGGGGCAATTCCGGCTCGTCCGGATCCGGAGGCGAGACCAGCTCCGGATCCACCGGGTCCTCCGCCAGCAAGACCGCTACGAAGTAGGGGGTTCCTAGCTTCTGATTTGCCGTTAGTTCGGTGACCGCAGAGGGGCGGGTTTCCTGTTCGCGATACACTCAAGGCCGTTCGGCCAAGCCTACGATCGCGAACAGGAAACCCGCCCCTCTGCTCCGTTTCGTCGTGAACTCACCATGGTTGCCCGTATTGGCCGCATTTCCCGGCATATGCATTGTCGCTCCTGGCTCCGATAGTGTCATCACCCCACCCAGCGCAACGTCCGTACGTGAGTGAGCGGCGGATCGGCCCATCCCGTTCGCGACTGTAGGCTTGGCCAAACGGCCTTGAGTGTGTCGCGAACGGGATGGGCCGATCCGCCGCGTCCACCCAACCGAACACTACATGTAGTGCCTAGTAGGGTGACTTACACATATGTAGTTTTCCACAGGATGTGGAAAACAGTGTGGATAACTTGGGGATAACGGTGGACCCATAGTGGAAAACCGATGTGCACAACCCCACTCTGGTTGCGGAAACGTTGAAAAATCAACGATTGTGAATTGTGGATATGTGCATAGTGGGTTATCCACAATCGTACGGAAGTCATGTTGACAACTTCCGGGGAATCGTCCACGCGATCAGCAAGGGGCGCCGGGGGCGGAAATCCACATCCTTCGGGTGGATAACCGTCGCCGATTGTGGATAACTTGCCCCGATCCGGTGGATAGTTTGTGGACAACCACTACGTATCAGTGGATAAGTGGTGGATAACTTGTGGATAACAATCCACAAAGGCCGGAATTCCAACGATTTTCACTGTGGATAACCTGTGGATTACTGTTATGCACACACCCCATACCCCCGACTTATCCACATGCGGACGTTCCGTCAGATGTCATATCGGCCGTCACGCCCGGAGACGACGAAGGCCGCCGCCCCGGGAAACGGGACGACGGCCTGCATGCCACACGGGATGTGGAAAACTCAGCGCCACCACATCGTCATGATGAAGCCGATCATGATGATGACGAAGCCGATGAGCAGGTTCCACGCGCCGATGTTCGGGATCGGGTAGTCAGAGGTCAGGTAGTAGGTGACGACCCAGATCAGACCGATCACCATCAGGATGCAGAACAGCGGCACGAACCAACGCGGGTTGGACTTGGTGCCCTTGATCGTCTCCTCGACTCGACGGGTGTTCTCCTCCTGGCGCGCCATCATGCGCTGCATCTGCGGAGTCATCGCCGACTTGTCGGCGGTGGCGTTGAGGACGGCCTCGACCTTGTCCATATCGACGATGCCCGCGGCGTCGTCCTGCTTCGTATCGGACTGCCAGTCCTTCTGTCCATTCGAGTTGTTGTCCAGCTCTTCGTCAGCCATCAGCGTAGTCTCCATTCAAGTTCTATAGGCTAGAAGTCATAATAGTGGTTACACTCGAACGTGGCGAGCGATCAGCGGATATTGGCGGCCAAATGTGCAGCGTCGAGGCATGTGTGCAAATAACCGGCGGAACCGGTGGATACCGGCGCACACGGCCCGGTGAACACGTCGGGCCCGGCGGAAAGGCGGCGGCATGGCCAGACACGGCGGTGGTCGGCACAGCGTGAAACGGTCCTTCGCGGGCGGCGTCGCGGTGATGCTCGTCGTCGCGCTGACCGGCTATCTCTTCGTCACGAACCTGCGCTTCAACCGCACGGCCACGGTCAATTCGGACACCGCCGGACTCATCGAGCAGCGCGTGGACGAGGTCAACAAGCTCAACGCCGAGGTCGAGAAGCTCAGTGCCGACGTGAGCACGCTCACCGATCTCGTCTCGAAGAACGGCAGCACCGCCACGACCACCGACGCCGGCTCCGGCGCGACCCTGCAGGCCGTCGACGGCCCGGGCGTCGCCGTCACGCTCGACGATTCGCCGATGTGGGAGCAGGCGATCGACGCCTCCGGTTCCAGCGACGACATCGACAAGTACGTGATCCACCAGCAGGACATCGAATCGGTGATCAACGCGCTATGGGCGGGCGGCGCCACGTCCATGATGTTCATGGACCAACGCATGCTGTTCAACTCCGCCGTGATCTGCTCGGGCAACGTCGTCTCGCTGCACGGCAAGAAGTACTCGCCGCCGTTCACGATCTACGCCATCGGCGATCAGGACGCGCTCGTCAAGGCGCTGGACGATTCGCCGGCCATCCGCATCTACAAGCAGTACGTCAGCGCGTTCGGCCTCGGATGGAAGGTCGAACGGAGGAAGAACCTGCATTTCGACGAGACCGCGTCGCTGCTGCAGCCGCTCAAGTACGCGTCCGTCGCGGGATCGGGCAGCGCATCGGACGACGGCACGGACGATACCACGACGACCACGGGGGAGTGACGGGCGAGCATGAAGCACAGCGCGAAGAGGGCCATGGACGACGGCATCACGGACGCGACCATCGACGGGCCAAAGACGTCGGGCCGCACCCGGCGCGGACCGGCGTGGCAGGCGATCGGCATCCTCGCCGAGCTGCTCATCACGATGGCCGCGATCTGCGCGCTGTACATCGTGTGGCAGATGTGGTGGACCGGCGTGCAGGCGGAACGCACGCAGGTCGAGACGCGCGAGCAGGTCTCGTGGTCCGACCCGAGCGCGTCCGGCGACACGACGATCGCCGAGGCGCAGTCCGGCGACGCCCCGGTCCAGCCGGAGAGCGCGCGCTACGGCGACCTGATCGCGCAGCTGTACGTTCCGCGGTTCGGCGAGGGATGGCAGCGCAACATCGTCGAGGGCACCGACGCCGAGCAGCTCGCGCGCCACGGACTCGGCCACTACCAGAGCACGCAGATGCCCGGCGAGGTAGGCAACTTCGCGATCGCCGGCCATCGCTCCGGCTACGGCGAACCGCTCGGCGACATCGACAAGCTCCAGGAGGGCGACCCGATCATCATCCGCACGCAGGACTACTGGTACGTCTACACGTACAAGCGCTACCAGATCGTCGTGCCGACGGACGTCTGGGTCATCGCCCCCGATCCGGAGAATCTGGGCGCGGATCCCAGCAAGCGCCTCATCACGCTCACCACGTGCGAGCCGAAGTACACGACCGCCACGCACCGGTGGATCGCGTGGGGCGAGCTCAAGTACTGGGCGAAGGTGTCCGACGGCATCCCGCAGGAGCTGTCGACCACCGACTCGAGCGGCAAGGTGAAGTTCGCGAGCACGAGCTCGACCGAGATGTCGCTGCCGGCGCGCATCGGCTCGCTGCAGCCGTATGTGGTCGGCGCATTGACGGCGTGGGCCGTGTTCGCGATCGCGGCGGCGGTCGCGTGGCGCTGGCCGCTGCTGGCCGACATCCGCGCGGGGCGTCGGCGCAGGCCGGACGCGAGCCTCTATGGCGGGATCTGGCGGCTCATGCCGGGAATCCTGCCGATCCGCGTGCTGCTGACGGCGCTGCTCGTCCTGGCCGCGGTGGGCGCGCTGTTCCAGTGGGCGTTCCCTTGGGCGTCGGCGAACATCCCGATGCTGCAGCAGATGAGCAACTACGTGGCCGTGCAGCAGTAGTGGGCTAGACTGGCGTTCAGCATAGCGTTCAGCTCAGCACGGCTTCCGGCGGCAGCACAAGCCCGTGCGTCCAGTCGAAAAGGAGCCATCGTGACCGATTCCGCGCACATCCTCGTGGTCGACAACTACGATTCGTTCGTCTACACGATCGTCGGGTATCTCAAGACGCTCGGCGCCACGGTCGACGTGGTGCGCAACGACGCGATCGACCCGTCCGACGAACACGTGACCGACGGCTACGACGGCGTGCTGATCTCGCCCGGCCCCGGCGCCCCGGCCGAATCGGGCGCCAGCGAGGACATGATCCGTCTGTGCGCGAAGCAGGACAAGCCGATGTTCGGCGTGTGTCTGGGGCTTCAGGCGCTGGCCGAGGTGTACGGCTGCACGGTCGATCATGCGCCGACGATCATGCACGGCAAGACGAGCCTCGTCGAGCACGTCGACGATGAGATCTTCGCGGGCGTCGCCAACCCGATGACCGCCACCCGCTATCACTCGCTCGCCGTCGAGCCGGATTCCGTGCCGGACACGCTCGAGGTGACCGCGTGGACGCAGGGCGACCACATCGTGCAGGGCATCCGCGTCAAGGGCAAGCCGATGTACGCGGTCCAGTTCCATCCCGAATCCGTGATGACGCAGGACGGCTACCGTCTGCTCGCCAACTGGCTCGCCGTGTGCGGCCAGGAGTCGGCAGTCGCGAACTCCGCCGGTTTGCAGCCGAAGGTCACGAAGTAGGAGCCGCTTCATACGCGAAAGGTCCCGGGATCATCCGTCGTTTTTCGGATGGTCACGGGACCTTTGCCGTAAGTACTCGCTCAGTGGTTGAGCATCGAGGCAATCGCGCAGGAATCAGGCCTCGGCGGCCTCGGGAGCGTCGGCGGCCGGCTCGTCGGCAGACTCGGCCTCGGCGTCCTTATCCTTGCCCTTGGCCTTGTCGAGCCCCAGATCGACCGGCGAAGAGCTGTTCTCCCACGGTTCCTCCCACGGATCGTAATCCGGGTTCTGCTGCTTGTAGATGTACAGGCCCACCAGACCGGCGAGCAACGCACCGAACAGCAATGCAAAGAACTTCCAACCGTTCGAGGACTTGTTCTCCATGACGGCTCCTTTCCCATTCTCGTCGACTTGTTCGTTCAGGCCGACCTTGCTCACCATCATAGGCGCGATTATGTGAGAATTGGGTGGGAACTCGCCCAACGCTCTCCCGCTTGGGCGGGAGCGCTCACAAGACTTGACTCCATGAGCATGAGGATGAACCTACCTACGAAACAGCAGATCGCGTACGAGTGGAAGCACAACGGGCCGGTGGTCACCAAGGTCCTGATCGCCGCGTGCGTGGCCGTGTGGGCCGTGGAGGTTCTCCTGCGGCTGATCTCCCCGGGCCTGTTCGCCATGTTCGTCTCGTCCGGCATGGTGATGCCGCTGACGATGCTCGCCCGACCGTGGACGTGGCTGACGTCGATGTTCCTGCATGCGCCGAACATCATGCACATCCTGTTCAACATGATCGCGCTGTGGTCGGTCGGCCCTGAGCTGGAGCGTCTGATGGGGCATTGGCGCTATCTGGCGCTGTACCTGATCTCCGGGTTCGGCGGCGCGGTCGGGCTCGTCGTGTGGGCTCGGTTCACCGGCGACTGGATGACGGCCACGTACGGCGCCTCGGGCGCGCTGTTCGGCCTGTTCGCGGCGATTCTGGTCGTCTACCGGCGCATCGGCGCGGACATCCGTTCGATGATGATCTGGATGGCGGTCAACTTCCTGCTGCCGTTCGTCGTCGGCGGCATCGCGTGGCAGGCGCACGTCGGTGGATTCGTGACCGGCGGCGTGCTCACCTGGCTGCTGGTCGCGGGGCTTCCCGCGCTGCGCGGCCGCTCGTTCAACGCGCGCATGTGGATCTACGGCACCGCGATCGTCGCCGTGCTGCTGATCGTCGCCATCATCTGCACCCCGTTGCGGATGCTGTGACGTGATTGTTGGCACAACGATCACGTCAATCAATGCAAGTTCATGTCGTACCAAGATTTCCTGGTACAACGCAAGAATTTTCCTAATTACTCTCTCTTGTGCCAACGAGCCTTGGGACAAAGGAGTCATTCGGCGATAACGAGCGCATCGTGCCAAGTACGAAGATACGAAAACCCTTGTTTTGCAATGGTTGCTATCGGAACGCTCGATTCGAACCAGTAGGGTGATTGGTACGGTGCGCTGAAATCACCCATATTCGGATGTCGTACCAGGATTTTTTGGCACAACGCAACGGATTGCGTTCTTCCGCGCCGTAGTGCCGACCCAATACACAAAGTAGGGGGCGGCGACCACACAATCATGGTCGCCGCCCCCTACTACTTACTACGGCAATCAGAATCAGGCGAGCGGACCGGTGTGCCAGAGTGCGGCGCCGTCAAGCAAACAGTCCGGTGGACTGTTTGTAGGCGACGCCGAACGGCGACAGCCGTGAGGCAGAAACCTGCGCGCGGCTGGAAGGTCGGTCCGACGGCCGTCAGGCGAGCGGACCGGTCTTCCAGATGCGCTCGAGGTAATCCTCGATCGAGCGATCGGAGCTGAAGAAGCCGGAGTTCGCGACGTTGAGGATGGCCTTGCGGTTCCAGTCGAGCGGGTGGGTGTACAGCTCCTCGATCTGGGCCTGGATGTTGGCGTAGGAGGAGAAGTCCGCCAGCGTCATGAACCAGTCCTTGGTCAGCCAGTCGGAGACGAGCGGCGCGTAGGCGTTGCGGTCGCCGTTGGAGAAGGTGCCGTCGGCGACCAGATCGATGGCCTGCTTCAGGCGCGGATCGGCCTCGTAGTACTTGGCCGGATCGTAGCCGTTGGCGTACTGGGCCTCGACCTCGTTGACGTCCATGCCGAAGAGGAAGAAGTTCTCGGCGCCGACGCGCTCGCGGATCTCGACGTTCGCGCCGTCGAGGGTGCCGACGGTGAGCGCGCCGTTGAGGGCGAACTTCATGTTGCCGGTGCCCGAGGCCTCCTTGCCGGCCTGGGAGATCTGCTCGTCGAGCTCGGTGGCCGGGATGAGGTTCTGGGCCATCTCGATGTTGTAGTTCGGGAGCATGTGGACGGCCAGCTTGCCCTTGACGTCCGGATCGTTGTTGACGACGCGGGAGACGTTGTTGATGAGCTGGATCGTCATCTTGGCCAGGTAGTAGCCCGGAGCGGCCTTCGCGCCGAAGAACACGGTGCGCGGCAGCACGTCGTCGGCCGCGATGGTGCCGTTCTTGATGCCGGCGTAGCGGGAGATGACGGCGAGGATCTTCAGGCTCTGGCGCTTGTACTCGTGCAGACGCTTGACCATCGTGTTGAACATGGTGTTCTCGTCGATGTCGATGCCGTAGTGGTCCTTGGCGAAGCCGACGAAGGAGTGCTTGTTGGCCTGCTTGACGGCGGCGAACTTCTTGACGAACTCGTCGTCCTGGGCCAGCGGGACCAGGCCCTGCAGCAGCTCGAGGTCGGAGATCCACTTGTCGGTGCCGAGGCCCTCGGTGATGAGGTCGGACAGGCCCGGGTTGGCGAGCTTGACGAAGCGACGCGGGGTGACGCCGTTGGTCACGTTGGTGAACTTGTCCGGGTAGGCGTCGGAGAAGTCCTTGAGGGTGACGTCCTTGAGCAGCTGGGAGTGCAGCTCGGCCACGCCGTTGACGTGGGAACCGCCGTAGGTGGCGAGGTACGCCATGCGGACGGAGTCGCCGGTGTAGATGCGCATCTTCTCGACGGTCTCGTCGGCGACGCCCTTGTCCTTGAGCTCGGCCTCGAACTGGGCGTTGATCTTCTCGATGATCTCGAGGTGACGCGGCAGCAGCTCGCCGATCAGGCTGGACGGCCAGACCTCGAGGGCCTCCGGCAGCAGGGTGTGGCAGGTGTAGTTGAAGGTCTTCTGGGTGATGCCCCAGGCGGTGTCCCAGTCGTAGTCGTACTCATCGATGAGGATGCGCATGAGCTCCGGGATGCCGATCACCGGGTGGGTGTCGTTGAGCTGGAACGTGATCTTGTTCGGGAAGGTGGTCAGGTCCGGCTTGGCCTCGCCCGGGTAGAAGACGCGGATGGCGTCGTGCAGGGAGGCGGAGACGAAGAAGTACTGCTGCTCGAGGCGCAGCTCCTTGCCGACCTTGGTGGAGTCCTCCGGGTAGAGGATCTTGGAGATGTTCTCGGCCTTGACCTGCGGCTTGACCGCGTCCAGGTACTCGGAGCGGTTGAACGCGAGCAGATCGAACTCGTCGTAGGACTTGGCGGTCCACAGACGCAGGGTGTTCACGCGCTGGGACTTGTAGCCCGGCACGAGGTAGTCGACCGGCACGGCGCGCACGGACCAGGCCGGCTTCCAGACCTTCTTGCCGTTCTCCTCGACGACCTCGCCGCCGAAGGAGACCTTCTGGTCGCGGTTGTAGTCGATGTGGCCCCACGGCTCCTCGTTGGAGAGCCAGTAGTCCGGCGTCTCGACCTGCTTGCCGTTCTCGTCGAACTTCTGCTTGAAGATGCCGTACTTGTACTGGATGCCGTAGCCGAAGGCCGGCACGCCCAGGGAGGCGAGGGAGTCGATGAAGCAGGCGGCGAGACGGCCGAGGCCGCCGTTGCCGAGGCCCGGCTCGTACTCGGCGTCGACGATGTCCTTCGGCTGGAAGCCGAGGGCCTCGACGGCGGAATCGAACTGATCGGTCAGACCGGCGTTGAGCAGGGCGTTCTCCAGCTGCTTGCCCATGAGGAACTCGGCGGACAGGTAGCCGACGGCCTTGGTGTCGCCGTTGACCATATCGGACTGGGTCTTGAACCAGGAGTCGGCGAGGTGGTTGCGCACGGCCTTGGAGGCGGCGACGTAGACATCGGCCGCGGTGGCCTGCTCGGGGGTGACGCCCTGGGTGTACTTCAGCTGTTCACGAATCTCGTCGGCGAACTGCTCGGCAGTGACGGGAGACTTCGGTGCAGTGATCTCGGTCATATTTTTCTCGTTTTCCTTCCGGGATGGAACTTCCCTGACCATGATAAGGCGCGCCATTGGACGCGTCTCAACCCATACATGAACAGTGCGTTACATTCCACACACCATCGTGCATACGTTGTCATCAGCCAATACAGCCACTGTACTACGTAGCATGCCCAACGCGCGTCGTTCCGCGGGTCGAAACGGTTCGACACGCTGCGGCAACGACCACGCGGAAGACAAACGATGCAGTCGTCCGCGGGGTGGCGAGCCGGAGCCCCGGACGGTCCTTCCCCGGGCACACACCACGGGATTCACGGGGCCGTACGGCATCGCACGCCATCCGCACGCATCGCATGAGACCGCCGAAGGATCCGTGCGATATCACACGGAAACCGCGTGGAATGGTGGCACAATGGCCGGTATGGCTGTGATTTTGGAGAAGGATCTGGCGCGCGGGCGCGCGGCGTTCGAACAATGGCGCGAGACGGCTTGGACGATGGCCCGCGCAACGGCAGCGGATCGCGAAGGGTATGACATGACGTCGGCCGCGCACGGAAAGACCGTGGCGGGTACCACCGCATCGAGGCTGGCCATCAACCCGCATCTGCCGCGGCCGGTCATGGCGATGGCCGTGCGCTACTCGCTGTTCCTGCTGGAACGCAAGGCCCCGGGGCCGGGCGTGGAGGTGCGCGTGGCGCCGTGGGGCGCGATCAAGATCCTTGACGGGCCGGCGTCCGATCCGCACAATCTCACCCCGCCGGACGTCATCGAACTCGACCCCGACGTATGGCTGCGCCTCGCCGCCGGCATCACGTCATGGGACGAGGAGAAGTCGGCCGGGCGCATCAGCGCGGTAGGCGAACGAGACGATCTGGGTTGGCTGCTGCCGCTGTGACGGCCACGACTCCGCAAAACGCAGTCGCGCCGCGACCGTCATCGGACGATCGCGGCGCGACTTCGGCAAAACCGTACTACGTGAAGCGACTCAGTCGTGCTTCGGCTTGAGCGCGCTCGGAATCGGGCGCGGCTTCGGCATCGGAATCGGCTTGTGCGGCACCGCGGGCTTCGCGCTCGCCTTGGGGAACTCACCGCTGGTCGCCTTCGCGGCGGCCTCGGCGGCCCACTTGGCGTACTCGTCCAGATCATCGCCCTGATCGGCCGGCTCGGACGCGACGGCGTCCGTGACGGCGTCATCGTCCGCAGACTTGTCCGCATAGTGGGACTCGTACTGGTCCTCGATGTCGGCGAACGGGTCGATCGAGCCGGTTCCGGGCTCCTGGCCGCTCAATTCCTTGGCAAGCTCATCGTAATCGGTGTCGGTAGTCAGATATTTGAGCTTACGAGCTATCTTCTGCTGCTTGGCTTTCTGACGTCCGCGGCCCATGTGACCCCCTGAGATAATGCTTGCTATCGATTCATCAACATAGAAGAGTACCACTTGTTGGATTGGTTGGGCTTGTCGGCTCGCGCTTTTACGATAAAAGCGATATTTTGCACGGTTTTGACACAACCTGACAACCTGAATCGAACTCAAAGGACGAACAGATGACGGACGAAACGCAGGAACCGCAGATCACGGCTGCCGGCAATGAGATGAGCGCCAGCTTCCTGGCCGCGAAGAAGCGCTCGGACGCGACGCTGGCCAAGCTCGAGGCCGAGCCGGGCAAGTTCACGATGCTCACCGGCGACCGCCCGACCGGCCGCCTGCACCTCGGCCACTACTTCGGCTCCATCAAGGAGCGCGTGGCCATGCAGAACAAGGGCGTGCACTCCAACATCATCATCGCCGACTATCAGGTGATCACCGACCGCGACACCACCGAGCACATCCAGGAGAACGTCCTGAACCTCGTGCTCGACTACATGGCCGCCGGCATCGACCCGAAGAAGACGATGATCTACGCGCACTCCGCCGTGCCGGCCGAGAACCAGCTGCTGCTGCCGTTCCTGTCGCTGGTCACCGAGGCCGAGCTGCACCGCAACCCGACCGTCAAGTCGGAGATGGAGGCCTCCGGCCACGCGCTGACCGGCCTGCTGCTGACCTACCCGGTGCATCAGGCGTGCGACATCCTGTTCTGCAAGGCCAACGTCGTGCCGATCGGCAAGGACAACCTGCCGCACATCGAGATCACGCGCACCATCGCCCGCCGCTTCAACGAGCGCTACGCGAAGAAGCACCCGGTGTTCCCGGAGCCGGCCGCGATCCTGTCCGACGCGCCGGAGATCCCGGGCCTCGACGGCCGCAAGATGAGCAAGTCGTACGGCAACTCGATCATGCTGGGCGCCACCGCCGAGGAGACCGCCAAGCTCATCAAGAAGAGCCCGACCGACTCCGAGCGCACCATCACGTTCGATCCGGTGAACCGTCCGCAGGTCTCCGCGCTGCTGACCACCGCGGGCCTCGTGACCGGCCGCGACCCGAAGGAGATCGCCGACGAGATCGGCGCCGCGGGCGCCGGCGCGCTCAAGGCGTACGTCATCGAGTCGGTGAACAACTTCCTCGCCCCGCACCGCGAGCGCCGCGCCGAACTGGCCAAGGACATGGACTACATCCGCGACGTGCTGCACGACGGCAACAAGCGCGCCAACGAGATCGCCGAGGCGACCCTTGACGAGGTGCGCGAGGCCATGGGCATGAAGTACTGAGTCCCAACCCGCCGCATCATCTCATCAGCGATAGCGCGGTTTCCCGTCATACTCCGGCGGGAGACCGCGCTATCTGCGTTGTGTGGGGTATTTCGGCGGGTTTGCGGATGCCTATCTCGTTTGCGAGGGGTACCCGGCCGGGGTATCGCGCCCCGGAAACGGCTTGACCGCGTTGCGGCGGGGCGGGTTCGCGGGCTGCGTACTCCCGGCAGGTACCCCTCGCAAACGAGATGGACATCCGCACGAGGCCGGAAGTACCCCTCACAACGCAGATAGCCAGCCAAACGACGACCATGGACACCCCCAAGCGGCAAGACGGCGGCGAAGCCGATACCCGGCACATCATCGACACCCGCCATCGGGATCCAACAGCGGCGTGAATCCGAGCCGTATGTACATCGGCCTGCGATGACGGCTTCTGGCATCACACACCTGACGAATGGTCTTTCTCTCCGTCAGAGGCATGACGACGCCCGTCACCTCGTATATCCTCGCCGCGACACGACCGGCCAGATCCGCCTCGGCGGCGGCATCGCCGATGTCCATCGACGTCACCTGAATGTATTTCCATCCCGCGTCCTCGAGCAGCTGCCGCCTTCTCACATCATTCAGCCATTGGCCGGCATGGTGGGAGCCATCGTATTCGATGCAGATCTTGAATTCGGGATACGCGAGATCCAGATACAGGGTATTGCCTCCGCGCCCGACCGACACTGGATAGTTCACACGGGGACAGTCCAACCCGTATCGCATCAACGCCAACCGGGTGCGAGTCTCCATCGAGGAATCCGTGCCCTGACGAATCACTGGTAGGGCGCGCCGGCAATCGGCATACCCCTTGAACATCCGGCATGGGCGGCCCTCCTCCCCCTCGCGTCGTGCATACTCCTCGGCGCCATCAAGGTACAGCTCGAGCTCATCCACGGTCGTCCGGCGCAAACGCCCATCGCGGCGCATCATGGAATCACCCAGTACAATCAGTTCCCCCAGATCCAGGTGGGCGGCGAACATCGCCCATGTGCAGGCCGGGGATGTGCAGACGAACTGCCGTTCGACCGTGACGGTCTCCATCGGGAACCTCCACACCACGGCATCTACCCCGTTGACGCGGTACTTGCGGTTCGCGTGCGGAACGGCCACCACGATATGCTCACGGGAATCATTGACCATGCCGGAACGGAGACGTCTCCCCGTCCGCGGCGGCGAGGACATCCTCGGCATTTCGATCGACAACAGGCCCAGCGCGGTCGACAGGGCATATGGAGGACGCCAATCCGTGCGGAGCCGTATTGCGGCGCACACGTCCATGCAGCGGTATTTCCGTTCCGTGAGCTCGGCCAGCGCCATTGAATCACCCATGATGTCGTACCCCGTTGTGTTGTCCGTCGTGACTTGCCCCGAATCGGATGTCCCTTCGAGCTCCAATGCTTCGGCGGGGAGGTAAATCCATCCGGAACCCCAGACTATATGCTCGGCGACGGTTGCGCCATCGCCGGGGATGCCACAGTGCATAACCGCCGGTTCCTGTGGATAACGTGCCGTGCGTGGGATGCCGCCACGGCTGTGTTTCCCGCCTTTTCCGGTCGGGCCGTTCCAGCCGTCGAAAACGCCCTCGTGTCCGTGGACATAACGGTGGCACCATGACGGTTATGAACAACGATCTGAACATCACCAACGCGCGCATCCCCGGTAGTGGGGCACGCGTGGATCTCGGCATCCGCAACGGGCGTATCGTCTCCGTGAATCCGTCGCATGCGCAGAACACTTCCGCAGCCGCGCGGAGTGCCTCCGTGACCTCGACCCCGGCCTCCGACGTCATCGACGCCTCCGATCTGTGGGTCATCCCCGGCCTCATGGACTGCCACACGCACTTCACCCAGTGGTCGAAAACGCTCGGCCGCCTCGACCTCATCGACGCGCGTTCCGCCGACGAGGCGATGGCGATGCTGCGCGCGCACCTCGACGAGCGTCGTGCCGCCGACACGCTCGACCCGAACGCGTTCGTGGTGGGCATGCGCTTCCGCCACTCGCTGTGGTCCGACGACGAGCAGCCCACGCTGGCCGCCATCGACGCAGCCGCCGGCGAACAGCCGGTCGCGCTCTCCAGCGCCGACATGCACTGCGGATGGGTGAACTCCGCGGCGGCCCGCCGCCTCGGCGTGCACGTGGACGAATCCGGCCTCGTCGGCGAGCTCGAATGGTTCGAGGCATACAAGGAGTTCGACAAGGCGCCCGGCGCCGCCGAGGAGACCGACCGGCTGCTGCGCGAGGCCGAGGCGGACGCGGCCGGCAAGGGCGTGACCGGCATCCGCGACTACGAGATGGCCGAGAACATCGACACGTGGATCGGCCGTTTTGCCGGGGGGCTCGACGGGCTGCGCGTCGAGGCCGGCGTCTATCCGGAGCGCCTGGCCAAGGCCATCGACGACGGCTGGACGACCGGCAAGGCGCTGCCCGGCTCGCACGGACTGGGCACGGTCGGCGCGATGAAGCTCATCTCCGACGGCTCGCTCAACACCCGTTCCGCCTACTGCTCGACCCCGTACTCCGGCATCGAACCGCCGACCCGCGGCGTGCTGAGCTACGCCCCCGAGCAGATCGAGGACTACATGCGCCTCGCCACCGAACACGGTTTCGACATCGCCTGCCATGCCATCGGCGACGAGGCGAACACCATCGTGCTCGACGCCGCCGAGCGCACGGGCGCCCACGGTTCCATCGAGCATGCGCAGATGCTCAAGCGTTCGGACATCCCGCGCTTCGCCGCGCTCGGCCTCGCCGCCAGCATCCAGCCGCAGCATGCGATGGACGACCGCGACGTCATCACCCGGTTCTGGGCGCATCCGGCCGGCATCCCGTACGCCTTCCGCGCGCTGTACGACGCGGGCGCGACCCTGCGCATGGGCTCGGACGCCCCGGTGGCCCCGCTCGACCCGTGGATGGCGATCTCCGCGGCCGTGTTCGGCACGGAGAGCTCCGCGCGCGAGCCGTTCCAGCCGGAGCAGTGTCTGCCGGTGGAGGTGGCGCTGGCCGCGTCCACCGCGGTCGGCCGTGACCGTCTCGAGGCCGGCGATCCCGCGGACCTCGTGCTGCTGGACGCCGACCCGTATGTCCAGGCCACCCCCGAGGCGATGCGCGCCATGCCGGCTCATGTGGCGATGACGTTCCTCGCGGGGAAGCGGACCCACTGACCCGGGCATCCGCCGGAACGATTCCGGCGGACGAGGAGGTGGCTCCTGAAGGGGCGGTCGACGACGCCGGCTTCGCCGGTTTTGGATGTATTTGGTCGTCGTTTGGCTGGCTATCTGCGTTGTGAGGGGTACTTCCGGCCTCGTGCGGATGTCCATCTCGTTTGCGAGGGGTACCTGCCGGGAGTACGCAGCCCGCGAACCCGCCCCGCCGCAACGCGGTCAAGCCGTTTCCGGGGCGCGATACCCCGGCCGGGTACCCCTCGCAAACGAGATAGGCATCCGCAAACCCGCCGAAATACCCCACACAACGCAGATAGCGCGGTTCCCGCATGCCGCGAACGCCTCGCGTAACACAAAACCCCCGTCGCCGGAGGCGGATGCTTCCGGCGACGGGGTTCATATGGTTCATACATGGACCGGGCGTGCCATGCAGGCCGTAAGGTCCGGGCCCGGGGGCACAGGCATGTGGACCGGTGCGATGCAAGCCGTTCACGGCCGCACCGCACCGGCCGGCGGCCCGACCGCTACCGGCGCGGGTTGACCTCGGCCTCCATGGCCTCCATCGGTTCGTCGACGAGGACCGTGCCGGAAGGCAGGGCGCCGGGCAGCGGATCGTCCATGTAGTGGTCGAACTCGAAGAGCATCCGCTCGTTCGGCTTCTCGGTGAGCAGCGAGACGACCACGATGCACGCCAGCGAGATGAGGAACGCGGGCAGCAGCTCGTAGATCGCGAACACGCCGCCCAAAGGTTTGATGAGGTTGTGCCACACGAGCACCGCCGCGGTGCCGGAGAGCATGCCGGCCACCGCGCCGGCCTTGTTGGCGCGCCTCCAGTACAGCGAGCACAGCATCAGCGGACCGAACGAGGCGCCGAGGCCCGCCCACGCGTAGGAGACGACCTGGAAGATCGACGAGTTCTGGTCGTACGCCACGAGGATGCCGAACAGGAACATGACGACGAGCGTCGCGCGCGCCACGATCATGACCTGACGATCGGTGGCCTTGCGGTGCAGCAGGCCGCGGAAGATGTTCTCGCCCATCGCGGAGGCGCCGATGATCATGTACGAGGAGCTGGAGCTCATCGAGGCGGCGAAGATGCCGGAGACGACCACGCCGCACATGAAGCTCGGCAGCAGCGTCTGCGCGAGCACGATGAAGATGGTCTCCGCGTCGGTGGAGGTGAGCAGATGGGTGGGCATCATCGCGCGGCCGACCAGACCGATGCACACCGCGCTGGCCAGCGACAGCACGCACCACGAGGTCGCGATGATGCGGGACTTGCGCACCTCCTCGACGCTGCGGATGGACAGGAAGCGCACGAGCACCTGCGGCATGCCGAAGTAGCCCAGGCCCCACGCGAGCATCGAGACGATGGTGATGACGCCGTAGTCGGCGGGTGCGTCGAACATCGCGCGGCCGGCCTCGACGATCTGGCGGCCGGTCTCCGGGTCGAGCTTCGGCACCGCGACCTGCGTGCCGGAGATGTAGCCCGGGATCGCGCGCAGGAACGCGACGGTCTCGTCGATGCCGCCGGCGGAGGCGACCGTGCCGACGAACACGACCGCGAGCGCGAAGAACATGAGCAGGCCCTGGATGAAGTCGGTCATCACGACCGACAGGTAGCCGCCGACGACCGTGTACACGAACACGACCACGGCGCCGAGGATCATCATCAGGTGGTAGTCGAAGCCGAAGAGGGCCTGGAACAGCTTGCCGACGGTCACGAAGCAGCTGCCCACGTACACGCTGAAGAACACGAGGATGATGAGCGCCGCGATCGTGGAGATGACTCCCTTGGTGTCGTGGAATCGCTTGGCGAAGAAGTCGGGGATGGTGATCGCGTCGCCGGCGACGACCGAGTAGCGGCGCAGGCGGCGGGCCACGATCTTCCAGTTGAGGTAGGTACCGATGGCCAGGCCCAGCGCGGTCCACATCGGGTCGGCGGCGCCGGTGAAGTAGGCCAGGCCCGGCAGGCCCATGAGGAGCCACCCGGACATGTCCGACGCCTCGGCGGACAGGGCCGTCAGCCACGGTCCGACGCCGCGGCCGCCGGCGAAGTATTCCTTCGACGAGGAGTTCGAGCGTTTCGAGTAGATGAATCCGATGGACAGCATGGCCGCGAAGTAGATGACCATGGCCAGGAGGATCCAGAAATCGGCGTTGACCAAAAGTGACTCCTATCAGATGTCGTAGCGCCAGGATTTATCCGTGATAACACGGGCCATCGCCAGACCGATCGGCAGGCAGATGATCACCATGAACGCGCGGAAGGCCCAGTCGAGGGCGGATTGGGTGTCGAACGAGCCCAGGTGGAACATGGCCTGATACATGTACAGGCCGGGCACCATGATCACGATCGACGGCACGGTCAGGCAGATGCGCGGATAGCCGAAGTGCGGCGCGAGCCAGCCGCGGCGCACGGACGAGCGCCAGGCGGTGGCGAGCAGGCCCGCCAGCAGCGCGCCGATGAACGCGCCGGCCTCCGCGGGCACGCCCATGTCGACGATCTCGAGACGCAGGGTGTCGGTGATCGCGCCGATGGTCGCGGCCACGAGGCACATGCGCTGCGGCGAGTTGAACATGATCGAGAAGCCCCACACGCCGAGGAACGCGAACACGAAGCGCAGCGAGCCGTTGACCCACGGGTTGAGGCCGAGCGGCTCGAATCCGGTGGGGTTGAGGTGCACGATCGAGGCGACCATCCATCCGGCGAGCGTGGCCATGAGCACGATGCAGAAGAAGTACGTCAGGCGCTGGATGCCCGACGGGAAGTCGATCTTGGCCATGTCGAGGCCGCTGGTGATGAGCGGGAACCCGGGGATGACGAAGAGCATCGCGCCGATGTACGCGGTGTCGTGGTTGAGCGCGATCGGGTCGAACAGGCCGATGAGACGCAGCATGCCGGTGCAGGCGAGCGCGGCGACGGCCACGCACACGAACGTGACGAAGAACTGGTTGAGGTGATGCGCGAAGAGTCGGCGGCGCAGCCAGTGGCCGAGCCCGGCGCCGACGAACGCGCCGACCATGTCGTACGGGCCGCCGCCGAGGAGGAAGACGAAGGACGCGCAGGCGATCGCGGAGGCGAGGCCGGCGAAGGCGGGGGAGTAGAGCGGCTTGCGGTGCTCGATCATATCGAGGCGCTGGTGCGCCTGGCGCACGGTGATGCCGGGCTGGCCCTTGGGCTTGGGCTCGGAGCCGATGTGGTCGAAGTGCTCGGCGTACTCCTTCGGCGGCTTGCGGTCGGCGAGCTTGGTCCGGCCGGTTCTGGCCTGACGGCGTCCGGCCGGGGCCGACGCGGCCGTCTCGTCACGGTCCGTCGCTTCGGACTCGTGCTCCGCGGCGGTGCGGGCGGCGAGCGACTGCGTCATCGCGGACTGCGACCAGTCGGTCTCGTGCACGTGCAGCTGGTGAGCGCGCGGGTCGCCGGGGTCGGTGTGGCGGCTGGCGTCCTCGAGCGCGTCGAGCACGGCGTCCTGGCCCGGCAGATCGCGGCCGTCGCCGGCGCCTCCCTGCCCCTGGCGACGCTCCTCTCGCTCCTCCTCGCGCAGCCGCTTGGACAGCTCCGCGGAGACCTGCGAGGCGTCCTTGGCGTCGAGGTGCTGCATGAGGCCCTGCGAGACCTCCGGCTGCACGTGGTACATGCTCTCCTCGCCGAGGTTCACGCTGAACCAGTCGGCGAAGTGCTCGAGCAGCCAGATGCGCTCGGTGTTGACGCCGGTGGTGGGCAGGTCGATGACCTCGGTGATGCGGTCCTTGCCGTCGGTGCACGCGGCCTCGATGTCCGTGAGGTTCACGTCGGCGCGCACGTGGACGCCGAGCGGGTAGGCGATGCGGTGCATCATCTCGCGCACGCGGAACGATCCGGTGCCGGCGGACAGGTCGAGCAGGCCGACGCGCACGATCACGCTCGCCTTGGCCGCGATGCCGGCCTCGGCGATCGGCTTGTCCCAGTCACGCTCGATGTCCTCCATGTCCAGCGGGATGGAGTGCGTGTGGTAGTGGGACACGGCGATGGCGCCGTGCTCCTTGTGGTCCTGTCCCTGCTGACTCTGCTGACCCTGATGGCCGTGTTCCGCGTGTTCCGTCTGTCCCATGTCCGTCTGCTGTCGCATGTGATGTCCCTGATTCGTCCGAATTCGTGAAGATCCACACGGAAGGAGGCGACGCGGCGGCCGCATGATGCGATCCGCATGCCGCGTCGGATCCGCCGCATGCGGTCCGATTGGCTTCAAATGACGAGATTTCTGAGGTTTCACGCTACCCCGCGCCCCTCCCCGCGAGGCCCGGCGATCACTTTCCGGTCCACCTTTCGGACAATCGAGGGTCGAAATGCGATGGACGCCCCCTGAAACGCACACCATCCGTGTACGAAATCGTCCGGAAACCGGACTTCGTAACATTCGTTGCGATTAGGCGACGATACAATGCTGACCACAACCAAACGCCGTATACGGGCTGTGGGCTCGCAACGGACGGCCTCAACAACCGCGGAGGAGCCGCGGGCGACCGTCAGACCGAGCAACCTGAGGTACGGCAGAAGGAGGTCTGATGACAGATAATGATCAGCAGATCACGCCCGCCGACGCGACGATAGTCTCGACCGGCACGGGAACGAAAGGTCCCGAAGAGCGTCATCTGCCCGAATCACTCGCCAGCGACATGGATCTGTGTCTGCGCATTCTGCGTGATGTCCTGGGCGAATTCGATCCCAAATTGCTCTCCACGTTCGATCAGGTGCGTCAGTACGCGGTCGAAGCCAGCGCCGAGCATTTCGAAGGGGTGATGGTTGACCCCGACCCCGATCACGATGGTCTGAAGAAGGCCGTGAACGTCATCGACAACATGACGCTGCACGATGCGCAGCTGCTTGCCCGCGCGTTCGCCACCTACTTCCACCTCGCCAACCTGTGCGAGGAGGACTACCGCGTCTCCGTGCTGCACGCGCGTGAGGCCAAGGTGTCCGACGACAGCGCCGTGGATCCGATCAACGAGCTCACCGTCGCCTACCACCAGCTCATCAACGAGATGGGCCCGGCGAAGGCCAAGGAGCTGCTCGATCGTCTCGAGTTCCACCCGGTGTTCACCGCGCATCCGACCGAAGCCCGCCGCAAGGCGGTCGAGGGCAAGATCCGCCGCATCTCCGAGCTGCTGACGGCCAACAAGCTGCTGGGCGGTTCGGACAAGAAGGAGAACCTGCGCCGTCTCTACAACGAGATCGACGCGCTGTTCCGCACCTCGCCGATCGCGCTGAAGAAGCCGACCCCGGTCGAGGAGGCGGATACGATCCTCGACATCTTCGACAACACGCTGTTCCACACGATCCCGCAGGTCTACCGTCGCTTCGACGACTGGGTGCTGGGCGATCAGGCCGGCCTCGTCGAGCCCGTCTGCCCCGCGTTCTTCCACCCGGGCAGCTGGATCGGCTCCGACCGCGACGGCAACCCGAACGTCACCGCGAAGGTGAGCCGTCAGGTCGCGCGCAAGTTCTCCGACCACGTGCTGGCCGCCCTCGAGGAGGCCACCCGCACCGTGGGCCGCAACCTCACGATGGAGGCCGAGACCACGCCGCCGAGCGCCGAGCTCAAGGTGCTGTGGAGCCACCAGAAGGAGATGAGCGAGCGCCTGACCGACAAGGCCGCGCTGATCTCCACCAAGGAGCTGCACCGCGCCGTCATGCTGGTGATCGCCGATCGTCTGCACTACACGATCGAGCGCGACGCCGACCTCATGTACCACACCTGCGAGGACTACATCGCCGACCTCAAGACCGTCCAGCGCTCGCTGGCCGACGCGGGTGCCAAGCGCTCCGCCTACGGCCCGCTGCAGGACCTGATCTGGCAGGCCGAGACCTTCGGCTTCCACATGGTCGAGATGGAGTTCCGTCAGCACTCGGTGGTGCACTCCCGCGCCCTCGCGGACATCCGCGAGCACGGTCTGCACGGCGAGCGCGGCGATCTGCAGCCGATGACCCAGGAGGTGCTCGACACCTTCCGCGCTCTCGGTTCGATCCAGAAGCGCAACGGCACCAAGGCCGCCCGCCGCTACATCATCTCGTTCACGAAGAGCGCGCAGAACATCAAGGATGTCTACGAGCTCAACCGTCTCGCCTTCGCACATCCGGAGGACGTGCCGACCATCGACGTGATCCCGCTGTTCGAGCAGCTCGAGGATCTGCAGAACTCGGTGGACGTGCTCGAGGAAATGATCAAGATCCCCGAGGTCCAGGCTCGTCTGAAGGCCACCGGCAACAAGCTCGAGGTCATGCTCGGCTACTCCGACTCCTCGAAGGACGCCGGCCCGACCTCCGCCACGCTGGCCCTGCACTCCGCGCAGGAGCGCATCGCCAAGTGGGCCGAGTCGCACGACATCGACCTGACCCTGTTCCATGGTCGCGGCGGTGCCGTCGGCCGCGGCGGCGGCCCGGCCAACCGTGCGGTGCTCGCGCAGCCGGTCGGCTCGGTCAAGTGCCGCTTCAAGCTCACCGAACAAGGCGAGGTCATCTTCGCCCGCTACGGCAACCCGGTGCTGGCCATCCGCCACGTCGAGTCCGTCGCGGCCGCGACCCTGCTCCAGTCGGCGCCGAGCGTCGAGAAGCGCAACACGGACATGACCGCCAAGTACGCCGAGATGGCGCACGAGCTCGACGAGGCCGCGCACAACCGCTTCCTCGACCTGCTGCACACGCCGGACTTCGCCCAGTGGTTCTCCACCGTGACGCCGCTGACCGAGATCGGTCTGCTGCCGATCGGCTCCCGCCCGGCCAAGCGCGGCCTGGGCGCGAAGTCGCTCGACGATCTGCGCACGATTCCGTGGATCTTCTCCTGGGCCCAGGCACGCATCAACCTGGCCGCCTGGTACGGCCTCGGCACCGCGTGCGAGCAGTTCGGCGATCTGGAGACCATGCGCCAGGCCTACGAGGAATGGCCGCTGTTCTCCACCTTCATCGACAACATCGAGATGTCGCTGGCCAAGACCGACGAGCGCATCGCGAAGATGTACCTGGCGCTCGACGAGCGCGAGGATCTGCCGGAGAAGGTCATGCACGAGATGGAGCTCACCCGCAAGTGGGTGCTCGCGATCGTGGGCGACAAGTGGCCGCTCCAGCACCGTCACGTGCTCGGCCAGGCCATCCGAATCCGCTCCCCGTACGTGGACGCGCTGTCCGTCACCCAGGTGCTGGCGCTGCGTTCGCTGCGCAAGAAGGTGGACAAGGAGGAGCTCTCGAAGAGCCAGCAGGCCGGGTTCATCTATCTCATCCTCTGCACCGTCTCCGGCGTCGCCGCAGGCCTGCAGAACACGGGCTGACGTTTCGGGCCGCTGTGGAGCGACCTGCGTCGCGCCACAGCGCTGGGAAAGCCCAGTGGGCTTTCCCATCCGAAACGTAGCGGGGATTTCGCATTATTCGCGCTTCGCGCGCGCGAAATCCCCGCGGCACAGCAAGCCTCCGCTCCCCAGCGGAGGCTTTCCTTTATCCCCCACACCCCTGCAAGAACGCCCGATACTACAGAATCGGATGTTTCCGCCCCTCTGAGAACCCCTTTCGCGTCCGATACTACAGAATCGGACGTTCCTACGCCCCCGAGAACCCCTTTCGTGTCCGATACTGCAGTATCGGATGTTTCATGTTCCCCAAGAGCACCATTTGCGTCCGATACTACAGAATCGGACGTTTTCTCCCCTCTGAGCAGCCCTTTCGCGACCGATTCTGTAGTATCGGATGCTTCACGTTCCCCGAGAACACCATTTGCGACCGATACTACAGAATCGGACGTTTCCACCCCTCTGAGCAGCCCCTTCGCGACCGATTCTGTAGTATCGGGCGCAATCGGGAGCGACGACACGCTTGTAACGTCCGATTCTGCAGTATCGGTTGCGGGGGTGGCACATGTTCCGCAACCCCATATCACATCCGTTCACGGCTCCGGCGTATACTGCCTCACGACAGTGATTTCATCGATAAGAATGGGGGAGGTGAGCACGTAATGTCGTTCCTCAAGTACATCAGGCGCGGTCTGGTGATGACCGGCTTCGAGAACATGAAGCACATGAACGACGAGATGGCCAGGACCATGATCGAGGTCGCCCGCGAATACGACCGCGACCGCTGACCGTCCCCAAACCAAGGCCGAACAACCCATCGGCCGCAGGCCATTCCGGCAATACCGACCGTCGGGCGAACACCCGACATCAGTGGACAACGGCGTCCATATCTCCTTGCTCTCCCGCTTTTCGATCTTCCGATCCCGCCCCCTACCTTCACTCCTCGTCGTCTTTCGCATCTCTGGGCCCGCCTGTGCGAACCGTTCCCGATGGCGGAACAGTCCGCATCCCACCTCACGTCCCCGGATCCGTCGTCACCGTACGCCTCATCGACCCACCTCTGCACCGTCGCTCCTCGAGCCCCGAGCCCGCCCTCCCATCCGTGTCGCTGACCTGTGCGATCGACCCGTGCCCCGCGCACCGAGCCCGTCGGTTCCATCAGTGAACTTTCCTTGACCGGCGTCCGTCGCCTCTCGCGTCCCGAGCCCACTCCTCACCACACACCCCTCGACCCCACACGTCGCGCGACTTGACCGCGCTGCGCAAGGGCGTGCGCATCGTCGGCCCCTCGTACCCGCATCGCGCGACTTGACCACACCCCTTGAATCACACTATTCTTAACGATGAGATTATTGGAACTGCAACGAAGCGAGCACTCACATACCATGACTTCCCCGAACCATCAGCACCTCACCGTCATCGAGCTCACCGACCAGGATTACGCCGGCGACGGCCTGCAATCGCACCGCCTGTACCTCGCGCTCCCGTCATCGACAGCCGATGCCCCGATCGACCCCACGGTTAATGCAACGGCGACCCCGACCGCAGCCGGACCGAACCTTCCCCTCGTCGTCTACATCCACGGCGGCGGCTGGGTCGGCGGCAATTTCACCCCCGGTGCGACCGGCCTCGCGGACCGCGAGGACGCGCGGGCCTTCCTCGAAGCCGGCTACGCGGTCGCGGTCATCAACTATCGCATGTCGACCGAGGCGCGCTGGCCCGCGCAGATTCACGACTGCAAGGCCGCGATCCGGTTCCTGCGCGCGCACGCCGACCGATACGGCCTCGACCCGGACCGCATCGTCGCGTGGGGCGCGTCGGCCGGCGCGCATCTGGCGCAGTTCCTCGGCTTCACGAACGGCGACGAACGCTACGACGACCGCACGCTCGGCGCCGATCAGGAGACCCGAGACGCGTCCGCCGAGGTGAATCTCGTCATCGCCGCGTTCGGCATCAGCGACATCGGCACGTGGGAGACGGACGACGCGTACTGGCACGACATGGTCGAGTACTACAAGGACGTGATCCTGGGCCGGGACCGCACGCCGGAGGCCGAGGCCGACGCCAGTCCGATCGCCCGCGTCTCGCCGTCGCTCGCCGCGACCATGCCACCGATGCTGCTGGCCCACGCCGACGACGACCCGGTCGTCCCGTGCGCCCAGACGCGCGCGTTGGAGTGCCGTCTGCGCGAGGCGGGTCTGAGCGGGCGCATCGAGACGTGGTATCCGACGACCGGGGGCCACGGCGAGCCGGAGGTGTGGCGTTCGCGTGCGGCGACCGACCGGTTCGTCGGGTTCTGCGACGCGCATCTGCGCTGAGCCCCGTTCCCGATTTTCAGAAGGGGAATCAGCCACTGTCGTTGTCTTCGCGGATGGAGGTTTGCCGTTGGGACGGCGCCGCCACCGGAACAATCCGTTCAGCTCCGCACGACGATCGGCATCTCACCTGATAGGGCGCACTTTGGCCGGGCTGCCAATGGCCACCGAACGCGGTGGCACGTCGTGCAGAACCAGCGCCATCGCACCGATTTTGCTGTCGTCGCCGACCGTGATGTTCCCGAGCACCATGGCGCCGGCGCCGATGTACACACGGTCGCCAATCGTGGGGTGCCGTTTGCCGGGTGTGTTGACGCGTCCGCCGAGCGTGACCTGATGGTGCAGGATCACGTCATCGCCGATGACCGCGGTCTCCCCGATCACCACGCCGGTGCCGTGGTCGATGATCAGTCGTCTGCCGATCGTGGCGGCCGGATGAATCTCCACGCCGGTCATGGTGTGGCTGAACGCCCTGACGAGCTGCGCCGCCAGACGGTGTCCGTCAATCCACAGGCGGTGCGACAGGCGGTACATCCACACCGCGTGCATGCCGGTGGAGGTGAGCAACACCTGCCAGCCGGACGACAGAGAGGGATCATACGCCCTCACCGCCGCCACGTCGCCGCGCAAATCCAATCGTGTCACGGACGCCCCCGACCGCCCACCGGTCAACGCCGCGAACAGTCCACGGGCGATTCCGCCATGTCCGGAATCCGCATCGACGCGCGGCGTAATCGTAATCGTCATGATGTTCCTCCTTATCCCATCGGTGCCGTCAGCGCGACCGTTCGACCACACCGATCGACTCGTCGAGGATGGACAATCCCAAATCGATTTCGTCCGGGGAGACGGTCAACGGCGGGGCGATGCGGAAGACGCCTCCCATGCCCGGCAGGCAGACGATGTTCATGTGCAGGCCGCGCTTGAAGCATTCCTGAGTGATGAGATCGGCCAGGTGCTCGGAGCGCATCTTGGATGCCTTGTCCTCGACGATCTCGATGCCCTGCAGCAGGCCACGGCCTCGCGCGTCGCCCACGATCTCATGACCGTCCATAATCCGCCTCAGGCCGTCGCGCAGCTGGGCGCCTCGGCGCTCCACGTTGCCGAACAGGTCGTCGCGCTCGATTACGTCCATCACGGTGTAACCGACGGCGGCCACCACCGGGTCATTGACGTGCGAGGTGTAGAACACGAACCCAGCGTCGTGAGCACGCCGCTCTATGCTCGCGGTGGTGATCATGGCCGCGAGCGGGAGTCCTGCGCCGAGGGTCTTCGAGACGGTGACGATGTCAGGGGTGACGCCGTCACGTTCGAAACCGAACCAGCTGCCGACGCGTCCCATGCTGGTCTGCGCCTCGTCGAAGATGAGCAGCATGCCGCGCTCGTGGCACTTATCACGCAGGGCCTTGAAGTATCCGGGCGGCGGGACCAGGATGCCACCGCCGGAGACGATTGGCTCCACGATGCACGCGGCAAGGCTGCCCACGGACTGCGCGTCAACCATGGCGAATCCATAGTCGAGCTGCCTGCTCCAGTCGAGATTGCCGTCGGCGTCGGTGAAGTCAGGGCGGTACTCGTACGGGGTGGGGATGGCGATCTGACCGGGCACACCCGGCACACCCACCTTGCGGGCCGACGAGTAGGTGGCTCCGGCCGCGGCGCTGGTCAGGCCATGCCACGAGCGGTTGAACGAAACGACCTCGAATTTGCCGGTGACGGCCTTGGCGAGACGAAGGGCAGCATCGTTGACCTCGGATCCGGTGGTGAGCAGCACGGCATGGTCGAGTGGTTCGGCGGGGCCGTCCACGTCCTTGGCGGACGCGGCGGTGGCCGCATCGGTCAGGCGACGGGTGAGGTTGACGACCGGACGGGACAGCATGGCACTGAACAGATGGTCGAGTCTCGGGTAGGTCTCCTGGACGGTCTTCACAATTGCCGGATGGGCGTGGCCGAGGGTGGCGCTCATCTGGCCAGAGGTGAAGTCGAGAATCTTCCTGCCATCCTCCGTGTATACGTAGCTGCCGGAGGCGTGGTCGATGACGGCCGGGGTGAAGTAGGGTGCGCCGTAACGAAGCATGTGCTGGTCCACATCATTCCAGAAGCCCTCCCGGCATTCGAAGGGATCGGAATACCATCTGTTGTTGTCAATGAACATGCCTGCATGCTAGACGCGATTGATTGTTTACGTCCATCACATGAAATCAAACATAATGTTTCATGTTTTCGAATATTCGATGATACCGGCGCCGTCTATCATGACCGGCATCACATGATTGACGGCGGGAGGCGACAGACATGCTCAATCCGGAACGACTGAACCTGCTGGTGCAGCTGCAGGCGCTCAAGACCATGCGGGCCGTGGCCGACGTATCACGCCTGAGCGTATCCACCGTGTCGCAACAAATCGCCGCGCTGGAGAGGGATGTCGGCAGGCCATTGATCGAACGTGTGGGCCGACAGGTACGGCTCACCCCACTGGGTAACGAGCTGGTGGATCGGGCCCGTCCCGTACTCAACGACCTGCGCGAGATCGAGGACATGGCATGCAGCGAGAGCATGGAGGTGCGCGGAGCCATACGCGTGGCCGCGTTCACCAGTGCCCTGGCACCGCTGGCGGCCCCGGCGTGCGCGGCCATGAAGACCCGGTTCACGAATCTGACGATCACCCTCAATGAGCTGGAGCCCGGCCGTAGTCTGCCGCTGCTGGACGCCGGCCAGCTGGACATCGTCTTCTCCGCCTCATTCGCCTCACGGGAGCGCAAGACGGGAACCGCGGTATCACTCGGGCGCATGTCGCTGCCGCTGCTGAGTGACCGCCTGTGCGCGGTGCTGCCCGAATCCCATCCGCTGGCCGGCGAACGGTCCGTACATATCGAGGATCTCGCCGACGATATCTGGCTGCAGGAGCCGGAGGGCACCTATCTGTCGAACCACATCCGCACGCTGACCGACCAGGCAGGGTTCGAGCCCACCATGGCGGGCGTGATCAGCTCATATCCGGCCGTGCTGCAGTCCGTGGCGAGCGATTTCGGCGTGGCCGTGCTGCCGTGGCTCGCGACCACGGCGAACGTGAATGGCATCAGCGTGGTCCCCATCGAGCCCACGGTGGCCCGTTCGGTCTCACTGGTGACCACGTCGTCGCAGCTGTCCCGGCTGGCCATCCGCCAGTTTGCGGAGACCGCCAGGGAACTGGCGGAGAAACTGCGGATACCTGAGTGATTACTACGCCCCTGACGTCCGGAAGTCGGCAGACCGACCTCACCGCTTGGTGGATTCGCGTTCGATGAGCTTGTAGCCGACGCTCACGGTCTGGGGGAAGTAGTCCTTGTCGGGCTGCTCGATGCGGCGCATGAGCAGCGTCAGGGCCGTGTTGGCCATGCCCTTGAAGTCGGTGGCGACGGTCGTCAGGGTCGGCACGGTGTACGCGCCCTGGCCCAGGCCGTCGAAGCCGATGACGAGCACGTCGTCGGGCACGTGCACGCCGCCGTCCGCCAGACCGCGCAGCATGCCGATGGCGATGCCGTCGTTGAGGCAGTACAGGCCGTCGTATTTGAGCCCCTGACGCCCCTTTTTCGCCAATCGCTGCCCGGCCTCGATGCCGCCATCGATCGACCAGGAGCACTTGATGAAGTCGCGCTTCTCGTCGAACTCCAGTCCGGCCGCGCGGATCTCGGCGGCCGCCGCGCGCATGCGGATGTCGCGCGAACCGGGAATGATGTTCGGATTCTTCGGATCGCGGTTGTCGCCGACGATGCCGATGCGCGTGCAGCCTCGCGCGATCAGATGCCGGATCGCCGCACGCGAGCCCTCGGCGCTGGGCGCGTTGACCGTGTCGATCGGCAGGCTCGTGTCGTAGTTCTCCAGCAAAACCGCCGGATGACGCTTGAGGATCTCGACCGCGCGCGGCGCGTTGATGGCGATGATGCCGTCGGAGAACGAGTAGGACAGGTCGTTGTCGTCGGTGAGGTAGCGCGACAGTTCGATGAGCAGGTGCGAGCCGCGCTCGTGCACCTCCTCGGCGACGCACATCGCCAGATGGGAGAAGTAGTCGCCCTCGATGCCGGAGGTGAGGAACGTGATGGTGTCGCTGCGTCCGGACCGCAGGGACCGCCCCGACAGGTTGGTCTTGTAGCCGAGCTTTCGCGCGGCGTCGCGCACGCGCTGCATCGTCTCCGGCTTGACGTAGTCCTTGCCGCGGAGGGCCGCCGAGGCGGTCGTGGCCGTCACTCCGGCCAGTTCGCCGACGTCCTTCAACGTCACCATGATGAATCAACTCCCTAGTTGTGACGAACGTATCCATCGCACGGCGTCGGTTGCGCCGTCGCATCATGTTTCATCGTTGCGATGGATATCAGATGATTTGAGATTACCGCATCGGCCCGATGACGGGCCGATGGAATAGCGTCGGCCCCCTGTGATGAGCGGATGTCTCGCGAACGAGACGGATTCATCGCAGGGGGCCGACGCCTTGCAGAAAAAGGAACGGAAGGAAAAGAGATCGGCCGCGGGGCGGGGAAGGAGGTAAGGGCAGTAGACCCGCCCCGAGACCGGTTGGTTGGTTGGCAGCTATTGGTTGGTGATGTGTTTCTGTCGCGGACCTTTCGTCGGGGATTTCGATGTTCGGTTCATCCGTGCCGTCGTACCGTCGGGAACGCCGGCAGCGGTCGGAGGGGGATTGGAATCCGGCCGTGGGCCCCGTAAAGGGCCGGGGCCCGGGCCGGACGATTGCGGTCACGCGGTGATCAGGCGGCGCGGGAGACGTTGATCACGTTGTTGTGGCCCCAGCACTCCTCGTACTTCATGCCGGAGAGGTCCTCGACGACCTTGCGGGTCTCCGGGGTGACGTCGTCCATCGAACCGCCGTTGCGCAGGCGGGCGGCCTCGGCCACGAGGATGTCGTGGTTCTTCTCGTTGAGGTGCATGCGGTAGGTCAGCAGGATGCCGACGAGGGCGAGCACGATCACGGTGCCGACGTACATGTAGATGAGCACGTTGACCACGAGCGGGGACTGGGTCTTGACGTCGGCGCCGGACTGGAAGCCGACGGCCTGGAGGATGGCGCCCACGGCGATGGTCACGACGGTGTTGACGATGACCTCGAGGGTGGACTGGATGCCGGCGTACTGGCCCTCGCGGCGCTTGCCGGTGACCATCTCGTCGACGTCAGGGACGAAGGCCTGGATGTAGGTCTGCGCGTTGACGAGGCCGGAGTTGCCCAGCGAGAACGCGGTGATGAGGATCGTGAACCACAGGGTCAGCTGGGCCGGGCTCAGCGAGCCGCGCATCATGGTGAGCACGTAGATGCCGGCGAAGAGGATGATGGTCAGCCAGCCGCCGAGACGGTAGCACTTGATGCCGCCGAGCTTGGTGATCAGCGCGGCCCACAGGATGACGCAGGCGATGCCGAACGGGAAGCTGAAGCCGGTGGACAGGGAGACCTCGGTCGGGGTCAGCAGGAGCACGAAGATGATGAAGTAGCCGTTGATCGTGCCGCGCACGGTGCGGAAGGTCTGCTGCGCGAGGTAGATGCCGAGGTAGTTGCGGAACGTCTTGATGCGCATGACGGACAGGAAGTTCCAGAAGACGGAGACGAGGCGGCCGAGGAAGCCGACCTTCTCCTTGTCGCCCTTGTCGGCGGAGGAGATGTCGGTGGTCTCGTCGTACGGACGCTCCTTGATGCACAGCGTGCCGACGATGAGCAGCAGGGTGCCGGCGACCGCGTAGATCATCGCGACCTTGAAGTACGGCTGCCAGCCGGTGGCGCCCCAGACGGTGAACAGGTAGGCGTTGAGCATGGAGAACGCGAAGCCGCCGACGCCGCCGCCGATCTGCTGGATGGCGACCAGGGCCGCGCGGTCCTTGGTGTCGTCGGTCATCTCGGAGGGCAGGGAGTAGACGACGGTGTTGATGCCCGGGTAGACCGCGTAGTAGATGACGTTGATGACCAGGTAGTACACCACCGGCATGTTCGGCACCCACAGCAGCACGTAGAAGATGAGGTTCAGCGGTGCGGCGATGAGCAGCGTGCCCTTGCGGCGGCCGATCTTGCGGCCGAAGGAGGTGGAGTACATGCGGTCGGAGATGTAGCCCCAGACCGGCGTGATGAAGCCGCCGATGGCCTTGCCGACGGCCAGCAGGGCAGTGACGATGCCGATGCCGATGGCCAGCGGCTGGGTGTAGTAGATCATCTGCCAGGTCATGACCATCGTGGTCATGGTGAACGACAGCGGCAGCAGCGCGTAGGTGAACTTCGTCACCCAGGACAGCTTGCGGCCCACTGCGGGCGATGCCGAGTTGGACATTTGGGTTTCTCCTTGTTCTCCATGGGAATCGGCACGGTGAGCGCGGCGCAGGGCCCTTGCTTGGAGCGTGCAGTGCGGGTGGAAGACTTCTCCGTCCGTTACCCGACTCACCTACCTCGGAACCTTATCGTTGAGATTCTGAGGCCCGATTTCCTTTCTTGATGTTTGCAATACCTACGATACCACAAATCTCATCGTTGAGATTATTTTGTCGATTATCGGCGTGTCCCGCCACATCACGGGGGACTTCAGCCCTTGTGCATCACGTTGATGACGTTGTTGTGGCCCCAGCATTGCTCATAGGGCATGCCAGTCAGGGACTCGACCAGGGCGCGCGTCTCGGGCGTCGCGTCGTCCATGGAGCCGCCGGAGCGCAGGCGCGCGATCTCGGCGAGCAGCCGCTCGTGGTTCTCCCGGTTGAGCCGCAGACGGTACGTGAACACGATGCCGACGACGCAGATCACGATCGGCACGAACGAGAACAGGCATGCGAGCGCCATCACGGTCTGCGGCGGCTGCGACTGCGCGCCCTCGACGAAGCCCGTGGCCTCCAGCACCAGTCCGATGACGATCGTCTCGGCCGACGAGAAGATGTCGTCGATCGTCGAGTTGATGGCCGCGTACTGGCCCTCGCGGCGTTTGGACGTGATGATCTCGTCGACGTCGGGGATGAACGTGTACGTGTACTGCGTGGCGTTCACGACGCCGGTGATGCCGAAGTTCATGAACAGGCCGAGCCCGATGTACAGCACGGCGCGCGTGCCGGCCGGCAGGTTCCCGGCGTTCATCGCCAGCGCGAACATCGCAAGGAACACGCAGATCACCTCGACGCCGCCCAGACGGTAGGCCCTGGGGCCGCCGATGCGCGCGGTCACCCACATGAAGAAGCCGACGCACGCGATGCCGAACAGCAGGTTGACGCCGGTGGCCAGCGACACGGTCTGCGGGTCGAGCAGCAGCACGAAGATCACGAAGTACGTGTTGAGCGTGCCGCGCACGGTGCGGAACATCTCCTCGGACAGGTACAGGCCGAGGTAGTTGCGGAACTCCCTGACCTTGAGCACCGACAGGAAGTTCCACACGACGGAGACCAGACGCCGGCCCGCGCCGACCCTGCCGGAGCCGTCCGGACCGGCGTCCGCGTCAGCGTCGGACACGTTGGTCGACTCGTCGAACGGGCGCTCCTGGATGGACAGGAAGCCGAGCATGAGCACGGCGGTGCCGATGATGCCGTACAGCAGCGCCATGTTGAAGTACGACTCCCAGTTGTCCTTGCCCCACAGGGTGAAGAGGTAGACGTTGAGGACGGACAGGAACGTGCCGCCGATCGCGCCGGCGATCTGGTTGACGCCGACGAGCTGCGCGCGCTGGGTCGGGTTCTCGGTCATCTCGCTCGGCAGGCCGTACTGCACGGTGGTGATGCCGGCGAAGAACGCCCAGTAGAGGAGGTTCGCGAAGAAGTAGACGGGGATCGGCAGGTTCGGTATCCACAGCAGCAGGTAGAAGACGAAGTTCGCCGGGATCGCGAAGATCAGGATGGAGCGGCGGCGGCCGAAGCGCCGACCGAGTGCGTTGCGGTACATGCGGTCGGAGATGTAGCCCCAGACCGGGCCGATCACCGAGGCGACGATCTTGCCGGTGGCGATGAGGACGGCCGTCACGGCCATCGAGACGCCCAGGAACGTGGTGAAGTAGAACATCTGCCACGTCACGATCATCGTCTGCATCACGTAGGAGAGGGAGAAGGTGGCGTAGCCGAGCTTCGCCTTCCATGACAGCGGGCTCGTCACCGCCGTTCCCGTGGTCCCGTTCGTTCGTCCGTTCGACATCGTCGTCCTTTCCGCGCGGGCCGGACGCGGACCAACCTCGGTCCGACGCCGTCGCGCCTGCTCCTGCTTTTCGGCCGTCGCCGGCCGCGGTCGATGCGCCCGGGCCGCCTCCGCGCGGTTCCCGTGCCCTCGACACGCCGATTGCTTGTTGAGCCTCAGTATAGTGCAAAATCCCCGCAACGTTAAGATTCTCGCGCGTCACACCGCTTTATGGAGTGCTGATTTTCAGGGTTTTATCCCAATCTCATCGTTGAGATGATATGATGGGTTCCGTCAACGAATCACACACTCGTCAACACCGGACCGCACGCCACCGCAGGAGCGCGAACCGGTCACCACCATTCATCGAAAAGCCACTGGAGGTCTCACCGATGACATTTGACAACCGCACCAACGACTTCAATCTCGGCTGGCGCTTCTTCCGCGGAACCCCGACCAACGCCGAGCGCCCCGACTACGACGACTCCACCTGGCGCGAGGTCGCGCTGCCGCACGACTACGGCGTCGAGGGCCGGTTCTCGCGCAACGCCCGCGCCACCGTCGGCTACCTCAAGGTCGGCGAGGGCTGGTACCGCAAGACCTTCGTCGCGCCCGAATCCCTGGCGGGCAAGTACGTCACGCTCGACTTCGACGGCGCGATGGACCGCTCGGAGATCTGGCTCAACGGCGAGAAGGTGGGGGAGCACCACTACGGCTACACCGCCTTCAGCATCGACCTGACCGGCAGACTGAAGCTCGGCGAGGAGAACGTCCTGACCGTGCGCACCGTCAACGAGGAGCCGAGCTCCCGCTGGTACGCCGGCGCCGGCCTGTACCGCAACGTCACCCTCACCGTCGCCGACCCGGTGCACACGGCCCGCTTCGGTCTCGAGATCACCACCCCGACCCTCGAGGAGGACGTCAAGGAGCACGTCGCCCGGGTGAAGGTCGCCACGATCGTCGCCAACGGCACCGACCAGGACGTCGCCGCGACGATCCGCACGTCGGTCATCGACGCCGACGGCGTCGTCGCCGCGATCGACGACGACGCGGTCACCGTCCCGGCCTCCCACCCGGACACGACCGAGGCCGCCGTCCACTACGACGACGCGACCGCCGCCAACCGCTACGAGTGCACGCTCACCGTCGCCGACCCGCACCTGTGGAGCACGGCCGACCCGTATCGCTACACGCTGCGCACCGAGGTGCTCGTCGACGGCGAGGTCGTCGACTCGGTCGACACGAGGTTCGGCCTGCGCTGGATCACCCTCGACCCGAAGTCCGGCCTGTTCCTCAACGGCGTGAACATGCGCGCGCTGGGCATGTGCATGCACCATGACCTCGGCGCGCTCGGCGCCGCCACCTACCGCCGCGCCGTCGTGCGCCAGCTGGAGATCCTCAGGGACGCGGGCGTCAACGCGATCCGCACCTCCCACAACCCGTGCTCGAAGGTCTGGGCCGAGGAGTGCAGCCGCATGGGCTTCCTCCTGCTCGAGGAGCTCACCGACATGTGGACCGCGCCGAAGAACGCGAACGACTACTCCAACTACTTCGCCCAGGACTACCCCGAGGACCTCGCCACGATGATCCTCAGGGACCGCAACGAGCCGTGCGTGTTCATGTGGGGCATGGGCAACGAGGTGGCCTGGCAGGAGCACGAGATCCCGATCGCCGAGGACCTCACCCGCCGCTGCCACCTGCTCGACCCGACCCGCCCGAACTCCGTCAACGACGCGTCGTACCTGTCCAAGGGCATCGACGGCATCGGCAACCGCATCCACGAGAAGATGGACGTGCGCGGCTACTCCTACATCAACCGCGACCAGATGGAGCAGGTGCACGAGAAGCACCCGGACGACGTCATCCTCAACTCCGAGTCCGGCAACTGCACGCCGTGCCGCGGCTACTACGTGCATCCGACGATCCTGACCGACGAATGGCAGCTGCGCGGCCGCGACTACCCGTTCGCCAAGGGCCGCCGCCCGTGGAACGAGAAGACCTACGAGATCTCCGACTACAACGTCACCACGAACCGCGGCTACCCGCTCGACATCGCGTTCGACCGCCTGGTGAACCTGCCGTTCAACGTCGGCGAGTTCGCGTGGACCGGCTTCGACTACATCGGCGAGCCCGCCCCGTACATCTCCAACTTCTACTGGAACAAGCCGGAGATGCCGGAGTCCGACGGCACCGTGCTCGCACCGTTGCGCTCCTACTACGGCATGGTCGACACCGCCGGCTTCCCGAAGAACCCGTGGTGGCTCTACAAGGCGCTGTGGACCGATCCGGACGACGCCCCGATGGTGCACCTGCTGCCGCACTGGAACTGGAACGAGGGCGAGTCCGTGGCCGTCTGGGCCTACACGAACGCCGCCTCCGCCGAACTGTTCCTCAACGGCCGCTCCCTCGGCAAGCGCGAGTTCGAGTCGCACCAGGCCACCTTCCACCTGAGCAACAAGTACGCGGACAAGCCGTTCGAGTACCGCTACCAGAAGGACGGCAACGAGCCCAAGCAGCTCACCCTGCAGTGGGAGGTGCCGTTCGAGCCGGGCGTGATCGAGGTCGTCGCCTACGACAAGGCCGGCAACGTCGTGGCCCGCGACTCCATCGCGACCGCCGGCGACCCGGCCGGCATCGAGCTCAAGCCCGACCGCCACGTCATCGACGGCGACGGCCATGACCTGAGCTTCATCGAGGCCGACGTGGTCGACGCGAACGGCGTGATCGTGCCGCGCGCGAACGACGAGATCGTGTTCCACGTGAAACACGGCCGTCTGCTCGGCACCGACAACGGCTACCAGGCGAACACCGAGCCGCTGCAGTCCCCGGTCCATTCCGCCTACTCCGGCAAGGTGCTGGCGATCGTCGCGTCCGACGGCTCCGGCGAGCCGATCGAGGTGACCGCCACCGCCAAGGGCCTGCGCCCCGGCGGCGTGACCGTGTTCGTGGCCGAGTCCCTGGCCGACGCCGAGCACGCGAACGTGCTCGAGGTGAAGGACGTGGCCGTGCGCGTGCGCGCCGGCGAGGAGCTCGCCCTGCCCGAGACCGTCCCCGCGCTGCTGAGCGACAACACCACGGCCGAGGCACCGGTCACGTGGAACGTCGAACCGCACGCCACGTCGACGTTCGTCGTCGAAGGCGAGGCCGCGGGCCTCAAGGTGAAGGCGTTCGTCACCGTCGCCCACCCGGTCGCGGCCGCCCCGGTCTCGCTGGCCGTCAAGGCCGGCGAGGAGCCGGCGCTGCCGGAGCGCGCGATGGTCGTGTTCGACGACGGCAGCGCCGATGACGCGCCGGTCACGTGGGAATCCGTCGAGGCGTCCTCCTGGGGTACGCCCGGCGTCGTGAAGGTCAGCGGCTCCCTCGAGGGCTACGACCTCAACGTCGCCGCCTCCGTCCGCGTGGCCGAGCCGGCCGCCGACGCCGACGCCCCGATCGCCCACGACACCACCGATCTCGCCTCCGTGCTCGTCGACGGCCAACCGGTCGCCTTCCCCGAGGGCGAGGAGCGCGTCACGCTGCACCGCGCCAACACCGACCCGGCCCCGGTGATCGAGGTCGAGACGGCCGACAACGCCAGCGCGGTCGTCGTGCCGCCGATCAGGTACCCGTTCGGCTCCTACGTCATCCGCGTGACGTCGGAGGACGGTCAGCAGCACGCCGCCTACGCGCTGGATCTCGACGTCCCGCCGGCACCGGTCGCCTCCGTCACGCTGACCCCGTCGAGCGCGACCGTCGCCGAGGACGGCACCGCCACGCTCGTCGTCTCCGCGACCGACGAGACCGGCGCGGCCATCGCCCTCAACGACGCCGAGGTGACGTTCGCCTCCGACGACGAGTCCGTGGCGGGAGTCTCCGCCGAGGACGCCGAGGGCACGGTCGAGGCCCGCCTGTCCGGCACCGCGAACGTCACCGCGTCCGTCACCTACGGCGGCGTCACGAGGACCTCCGACCCGGCCGTCGTGACCGTCACCGCCGGCTCGCAGCCGAAGACCCCGGTCAGGGCATCCGTCCCGGACGTGCGCACGCTGGTCGGCGTCGTCCCGACGCTGCCCGCGACCGCGACCGTCACGTTCGACCACGGTGTCGCCGCGCCGCTGCCGATCGACTGGGAGGTCGTGACCGACGACGCCTACGCCAAGGCCGGCGACGTCGAGCTCACGGGCCGCGTCGAGCGCTTCGATCTGGACGTGACCACGACCGTGCACGTCGTCGAGGTCGCCTCCGTGGAGGAGGTCTCGCTGGCGACGATCACCGGCATCAGGCCGCTGCCGCAGGAGACCAACCCGCAGGTCGTCGTCACCTGGTCCGACGGCACGAAGGAGGAGCGCGAGGTCACGTGGGACCGCGCCGAGGCCGCCGACTACGCCGAGGCCGGCGAGTTCGACCTCTCGGGCGCCGTCGAGGGACTGGACGTCAGGGCCGTCGCCCACGTGCGCGTCACCGACGAGTACGTGCAGAACCGCGACCTGTTCTCCTACCGCAACGACGTGTACCCGCAGGTGCGCGCGTCCTACACCAACCCGGACCCGAAGGCCCAGGAGGACGCCTCGCTGCTCATGGACGGCATCGTGTCCTACACGCCGCGCGTGGGCTACAACCTCAAGAACCGCTGGTCCACCACCGGCGACCCGTCGAACACCGCGTGGCTGGAGTACCGCTTCGGCTACGGCGAGGAGACGCCGTTCATGCTCAACTCGTTCACGGTCTACTACTGCCTCGACGGCGAGAACGTGGCGCTGCCGGAGCACGTGGACGTCGAGTTCCTCGACGAGGACGGCGAGTTCAAGCCGGTCGCGAACCTCACGGTGACGCCGCACCCGGTCGAGCAGACCAACGACGCGGCCTGGGTGTACGCGACGGTCGGCGACAAGCCCGGCTCGTCGATGTCGTCGAAGGGCGACGAGACGACCTACGCGTTCGACATGGTCCGCACGTCCCGCATCAGGATCACGTTCACGTCCGAGCCCGGCAACGTCGTGGCGATCACCGAGGTCCGCGGCGACGCCCGGATGCCCGCCTGACCGCCGGCCCATTCCCAAGGAGGAATCGATGACTTGTCATGTTTTGCCCGGAAAGCGAGGTGATGCCGTATACGCCCATCTCTGACTCCGGCTGATTGATTGCGGCCGTCCGTCTTCTCCTGCTTAGGACGGCCGCGGACCTCGACGGGCCCCGGTTCACCGCGATGCACCACCAACAACGCGGCGAACCGGGGCCCGTTCGTCGTGCGCGGACGCGCGCGGATATGCGCTGGACGTGTACAGGCGCACACGCCGGAGGCGCAAAACGATGTGAACAATATCACGCAGCATCCGCGGTACGGCCGCGCGTGGCCGACACACAACGGTGGTATCGTGCTCTTTGTCGGCGCCGACAAGGGTCAGCAGCGCCGATGAAACGCACACCGATGATGTTCGCAACGGGGAGGGGAACGCGCGATATCCGCGCGCGAAGAGACCCCCGCATGCGCGTCCGGTCGTGCCGCGGATTGGCGGACTCTTGGGGGACCGGCGGATAACCCGTACGTCCGTTCATGAAAGGACCCGTCCGCATGGCACGATTTGCCACCAACCGTTGGACCAGCGCCATCGTTCCCGCGCTGCTGATCCACATCCCGATCGGCACCGTCTACTGCTGGAGCGTGTTCAAGCAGCTCATCGCCGACGAGCTCGGCGCCAGCCCGTCCTCGGTGGAGTGGGCGTTCTCCCTCGCCATCTTCTTCCTAGGCATGTCCGCCGCATTCGCCGGGCCGATGGTGGAGAGGAACATCAAGCGCTCCGCGCTCACGTCGATGATCTGCTTCGTGGTCGGCTTCGCCGGCACGGGCGCGAGCATCGCACTGCACTTCCTGCCGGGCGTCTTCATCTGCTACGGCGCGATCATGGGCGTCGGCCTCGGCGTCGGCTACCTGACGCCGGTCAAGAACCTGATGCTCTGGTTCGCCGACAACAAGGGTCTCGCCACCGGCATAGCGGTCGCCGGATTCGGTCTGGCCAAGGCCATCGCCAGCCCGGTCATGGAGTGGCTGATCGGCACGGTCGGCCTCGTGAACATGTTCTACGTGCTGGCCGCGGTCTACGCGACGATGATGCTCGTCGGCTTCCTGATCATCCGCCGCCCGGCCGGCTGGACGTACGACCCGGCCACCTCGCACGTCAGTCGCCGCACGATCCTCACCAAGCCGGTGTTCTGGGGCATCTGGATCGCGTTCTACCTCAACATCACCTGCGGTCTGGCCCTGATCAGCCAAGAGAAGGACATCCTGCACGACGTGCTGCAGGCGCTCCCGCGGTACTCGGGGCTCGACCAGAGTGCGCTGGCCACCGCCATCGCGGGCATCATCGGCCTCGTGCTGGCCGTCGACGCCGTGTTCAACGCGGCCGGCCGCGTGGGCTTCTCCACGCTCTCCGACCACCTGAAGCGCCGCGAGAGCGTCTATCAGGTGATCTTCGTCATGTCGATCGCCGTGTGCCTGCTGCAGATCGTCCTCAACAGCATCGGCAACGCGCTGCTGTGGGCGATCCTGGCCATGCTGTTCCTCGTCAACGCCGGCTACGGCGGCGGCTTCTCCACGCTGCCGGTGCTGCTCGACCAGCATTTCGGCACGAAGACCGTCTCCACCACGCACGGCCTGACACTGAGCGCCTGGGCGTTCGCCGGCCTGTCCGGCAACCAGCTGGCCTCGTTCGTGGTCACGCACGCACCCGATCAGGCGCACCGCTACGCCGCGCTCATCCCGGTGCTCACCGTGCTGTATGTGGTGGCGCTGGCGAGCATCACGTTCGTCAAGGTCAGGGGCGGCCGCGTCGACGAGGCCGCGACGGTCACAGCCAAGTCCGCCGCCGTCGGCAAGGCGGCCTGACCCGTAGCCACAGGAAACGTACACTCGATCGGCGTCCGCGTACGTTTCCTGTGGCTTAATGACGATGAACCACAGGAAACGTACTCCTAGGCCGTGTCAGTGCACGTTTTCTGTGGTCGAACGACAATTCACCACGGGGAACGTACGCTGACGACGTCTCACCGTACGTTCCCTGTGGCCTCGGCCTGTCTGGCCACACTTGCCGTACGCCGCTGCCGGAATCGGCTGGTCCCGAGACGCCGTCAGGCGCCCAGCAGGGCGAGCATCTGGGGGATGCTCTTCTTGCCGAACTCGACCTTCTGCTCGCCGCCCCTGTCGATGACGATGCACGGGACGCTCATCGCGCCGTACTGGTCCTTGAGCTCGGGGAAGTGCGAGATGTCGTAGGCCTCGGCGCGCACGGCCGGGTTGAGCGAGGCGATGCGCTGGGAGGCGAGGACCGTCTCCGGGCACATCGTGCAGGTGAGGGACACGAGAATCATCACGTCGGTCGGGACGTCGATCGCCTCGGCGCGCGACTTGAGGTCGTCGTCGATCGGCTGGCCGGGGCCGGCGGCGTTGTACAGGCCCAGCACGAACGAGTTGAACTCGTGGCCGGACGGGACGCCGTGGAACGCGAGGCCGGTGAAGGCCAGTCGGCCGTCATCGCCCGCGACGCACAGGCGCACGGCCGGGCGCGCGACCGGCATGAGACCGGCGGGGTCGAACTCGGCTCGGCCGGTGTCGTCGAGCGTGCCGTAGGTCGGCAGGGCGGCATCGCCATCACCGCCGGACGGCAGGACGATCTCGGCCGGCTCGCCGACGACCAGCGAGGCGGGCACGGACGAGCCGTCGACCGCCGTGACGAGGCCGGCCGCGTCGATGGCGACGGAGTTGAGCTTGCCGCCGGACAGCGCGACCATCTCGCCGACGAAGCCCTGCAGCTCCGTCGACAGCGGGGTGTCGTCGAGTTCGAGCGCGAGCGTGATCGGACGGGTCATGCGGCCGAAGACGACGCCCAGCTGCTGCTTGACGGCGTCGGAGAACAGCTCGCCGGGCTTACGCGCGGCGGCGGCCGCATCGGCGCTGCGCTTGACCGGCGCGGGGGCCGGGGTCGTGCCGGCGCTCGCCGACGATGCGGCGGCCCGGGCCTCGGCCTGCTCGTACGCGGAGATGGTCGGGCGCGGCGGGACCAGCCCGGTCTTCTCGCTCATCGACTTGGCGTAGCGCTCCAGTTCGACGGCCGCGATCGCGCCGTCGGCGGTCGCGGTGACGACCTGACGCAGGTTCTTGACGCGCAGGTCGCCGGCCGCATAGACGCCCGGCACGCTCGTCTCGAGATAGCCGTGCGTAACGACGTAGCCCTGCGGGTCGAGGTCGACGACGCCCTTGACGAGCGAGGTCGCGGGCACGTATCCGGCGAAGACGAACACGCCGAACGTGCCGCCGTCGGCCGGCCTCCACGTCTCGGTCGCGCCGGACGCGCGGTCGAGGATCGTCGCTTCGGTCAGTCCTCCCTGACCGGCGGTGACGCCCTTGAGCTCGACGCCGTAGCGCACTTCGATCTTCGGGTTGTTCTTGGCCTCGGCGGCGACCGACGCGTCGCACGTGAAGTCGTCCTCGCGCACGAGCACGGTGACCTTGCTCGCGTACTTGGTGAGGAACACCGATTCCTCCGCCGCGGCGAATCCGCCGCCGACCACGAGCACCTCCTTGCCGGTGAAGAACTCGCCGTCGCAGGTGGCGCAGTAGGCGACGCCGCGGCCGGCGTACTCGGCCTCGCCCTCGAAGCCGAGCTTGCGCGGGGAGGCGCCGGTGGCGATGAGGATGCCGAAGGTCTTCAGGTCGCCGCGCGTGGTGTGCACGGTCTTGACGTCGCCGTCGACGTCGAGCCCGGTGGCCTCGGCGGAGAGGAATTCGGCGCCGAAGTCCTTCGCCTGCTCGCGCATGGTGGCGGTGAGCGCGCGGCCGGTGGTGCGGCCGACGCCGGGGTAGTTGACGACCTCGTTGGTGATGGTGATCTGGCCGCCGAAATCGTCCTTCTCGAGCACGAGCACGCGGTAGCGGGCGCGCGCGAGGTAGAGGCCGGCGGTGAGTCCCGCCGGACCGCCGCCGATCACGACGACGTCATAGAGATTCTGGGTATCGGACATGGGAACACTCCTTTGCAAACGGTTCGCCCCCGCGGCGGGGCTCCCGCGAAGCGGGTGGAGGTGGTGCGGGACATGCCCGTCGAATCACCTCCAGTCGGCTCCGCCGACAGCCCCACCGGCGGGGGCGCGGTGCGATGTACGCGCGCGACGCTATGACGCTATCGCCGCTCGCTGTTCGTCACAGCAGACCGACGAGGTCGAGGCTCGGCTCGATGGTGTCCTCGCCCGGCTGCCACTTGGCCGGGCAGACCTGGTCGCCGTGCTCGTAGACGAACTGGGAGGCCTGGACGCGGCGCAGCAGCTCGTCGGCGTTGCGGCCCACGTTGGAGGAGATGACCTCGTAGGCCACGACGCGCCCTTCCGGGTTCACGATGAAATCGCCGCGCTCGGCCATGCCGTCGGCCTCGTTGTAGGTGTCGAGGTCGCGGGCGAGCAGGGCGGTCGGATCGGCCAGCATCGGGTACTGGATCTTCGCGATCTTCTCGTTGGCATCGTGCCACGCCTTGTGCACGAAGTGGGTGTCGCAGGAGACGGAGTAGATCTCGCAGCCGATCTTCTTGAAGTCCTCGTACTTGGCGGCGAGGTCCTCGAGCTCGGTCGGGCACACGAAGGTGAAGTCGGCCGGGTAGAAGAAGAACACGGACCAGTGGCCGAGCACGTCGGCCTTGGTCACCTCGTGGAAGTCGTTGTTCTGGAAGGCCTGCACCTTGAAGTCGGTGAGTTCGTGCTGCAGAAGAGTCATCGTTGTTCCTTTCCGTGGGCCCGTTTCCCGGCCTGACCGGGCAGGGTCCTGATATGCGATTCGACGATTCGAACCCTGCGTCCAATCCTATCCGTCCGCCGTGCGACGGGCCCGCCGGTACGCTCTGGGCGGACTATGAACAACATCACACCGCCCCGGACTGCCGCGGACACGGACGGCCACGCGCCGGCGCCTCCTACACTGGAACGTGCAACTGAACGCGCAATTGCGACCGACCCGACCGACCTGAGGAGCCACCATGTTCGACGCATCCGAACCGACCGAATCCCATGACACGTACGAGGCGAAGGCGAACGCCGCGTGGAGCCGCCTGCTGCAGGGCAACCGCCGCTTCGCCGAAGGCACGGCCGAGCACCCGTGGCAGGACCGCGAGACGCGCGAACGGCTGCTCGACGGACAGCACCCGGATGCGGCCGTGCTGTCCTGCTCCGACTCTCGCGTGCCTCCGGAGATCATCTTCGATCAGGGCCTCGGCGATCTGTTCGACATCCGCACGGCCGGCGAGGTGCTCGACGACGCGGTCATCGCCTCGCTCGAATACGCGGTGGAGCATCTGGGCGTGAGCCTCATCGTCGTGCTCGGCCACGAGGGCTGCGGCGCGGTGAAGGCCGCCGTGGACGGCGTCGCGGAGCTCGCGAATCGCTTCGACGACTGCGGTTGCTTCGACGTGCCGGAGGGCGCCGGACGCGCCGACGCGCACGCCGATCATCTGGAGGCGATGCTCGCCGCGCAGGACTCCCCGATCGTGCGAGAGGTGGGCGCCTCGGTCGCGCAGGCGATGGACGCCGATCTCGAGGACGCCGCCGATTTCGAGCGCGCGCACGTGGCCCGCACCATCGAGCTGCTCGTCGACGGCAGCGAGGTGATCCGCCTCGCGCTGGCCGAAGGCCGTCTGATGATCGCCGGAGCCCGCTACGTGATGCACGACGGTCTGGTCGAGGTGCTGAGCTTCTGAGGTCTGCGCGGCTCAGCGCGTCGAGTCGCGCTCGATGAGCCGGAACCCGGACGTGTATACGCTGGGTGCGCTCTCGTCGCCGTCGATGCGGCGGATGAGCGCGTCCACGGCCATGTCCACGTACTGATCGACCCGCGGGTCGATGGTGGTCAGCGGCGGGATCGCGTATTCGCCGTCGGGCAGGGCGTCGATGCCGGTGACCTGGATGTCGCCGGGCACGTCGATGTGCGATTTCGTCAGCGCGGACAGCACACCGATCGCCAACGCGTCGTTCGCGCACACCAGCGCGTCGGGTAGGGCGGTTCCGGCCACGTCGTCGGACGCGCGATGGACCAGTTCGAACGCGGCGCGCACGCCCTCGGCGCCGGTCAGGCGTTCGACCGGGATGATGTGACGCCAGTCGGGCGCCAGCCCCCGCGACCGGAACGCCTGGATGTAGCCCTGCAGTCGCAGCGCGGCGTTGCCTTCGGTGGCGCTCATCGCGGCCTGTTCCAGACGATCGGGGTCCTGCGGGATTTCGGCCTCCGGCATCGGCGCTCCGATGAAGCCGACGTCCGTCGCGCCGCGGTCGAGCAGCCATCCGGTGACGTGCCGCGCGGCTTCGGCGTTCGGCATCGTGACCATGTCGCACAGGCCGTGCGACGAGTAGTCGCCGGTGAGCACCAACGGATAGTCCTGCGTGAACACCGGCGAATCGGCGCGCACGGGCATGTCGGCGAACATGATCCAGCCGTCGGCGTTGAGCTTGCGTGCGGCGGGCGCGAAGCCGTCGATGCGCCCCTCGAACTCGCCGAACGTGCTGATGATGATCGCGTATCCGCGTTCGCGCGCGGCCTTCGACAGCGTATCGACGAAGTAGCCGAAGAACGCCTGATCGAAGTTCGGCACGGCGAGGCCGATCACGCCGGAACGGCCCTTCTTGAGCGCCTGGGCGGCGTGGTTGACGCTGTATCCGAGCTTGGCGATGGCCTTGGTCACGTGGGCCTTGGTGGCCGCGCTCATCTGGGAGTCGTTGCCGTTGACCACGTTCGAGACGGTCTTCATGGACACGCCGGCCTCGAGCGCCACATCCTTCATCGTGATCCTGCGCGCGCCCATCGCCATGCCTTTCGTTCCGTCGGATGCCAGAGGTCGTCGCGGCGCCCTGCGCCCGCGCGCGACCATCCCAGTGTAGCCGCGCGGGCCGGCATCGGCCGGAACCGGTCAGGACTCGATGATGACCACGCCCCATGGCTTGACCGTCAGCAGATCGGCGGCCGCGATCCTGCGTTCGGCGAGCAGGTCCGTGCCGGCGAACGGCGAGGCGACCGCCACCGTGCGCGGCGAATAGTTGAACAGGTAGGTGACGGTCCGGCCCAGACGGTTCACGCCGCGGCGGACGGTGAGTGCGCCGGCGAGCGCCATCGCGTTGTTCAGGTCGATGGCCGCATGGTCGGCGGGGGCTTCCGCCACCGCCGTGCGCACGGCGTCGCACATGAGCTCGCGGATCGCGTCGGGCGAGGTCATCGTGCCGATCCATTCCGCCCAGCCGGCGCCGAACGCGTTGCGGGTGACGGCCGCGTAGTCGGACCATTCGCGCTGCGTGTATTCGGCGATGACGCGCGTGCCGTCGTCCGGTTCGACCAGCTCCAGGATGCCCCGGACGGCCATGTCGTCGTCGGCGCCGTTCATCACGTCGTCGAGCGGACCGCCGGCCGTGAAGCGGATCGCGGCGCCGGTCTCGGGGCGCGTGAATTCGCCGACGCGCACGCCGAACACGTCGGACAGGCCGTGCGGCTGGCGGTCGTGCCAGACGGTGACGTCGCGGTCGGCGACGAACGATTTGAACGTGGAGACGAGGTGGCCGCCACGCTCGACGTATCCGCGCAGCAGGTCGATGAGCGGCTGGTCGGCGCAGTAGAGGGCGGGCGTGACGACGAGATCGTAGCGGTCGAGCTTCGCGGCGGTGAGGTCGGGGCTGGTCGAGCCGTCCGGCTCGGGCAGCGCGTCGGGGGCCGCCACGTGGTCGCCGGGGAGGATGTCGACTTCGACGTTGAGCTCGTAGAGCGCGTCGTAGATCCAGCGCACCACATCGTTGTAGGCGATGAGGCCGGAGCTGTCGCCCTCCTCGTACGGGTGGGGCTTGGGGAAGCCGGTCTCGATGGTGAAGCGGTTGAGAGCGGACAGGGAGTCGTTGCTCACGACGATCGCGACGCGGTTGCGCTTCTTGAGGTCGATGAGGTGCGAGCCGATGCGCTCGAGCTCGCCGCCGAAGCGCGCGGCCTCGCGGTAGACGGGGTTCGGTTCGAAGTCGTGGCTGAGCACGCCCTTCCAGTAGGTCTCGAACGAGTTGTGGATGGAGTGCCAGTGCCAGTACATCACGGAGTCGGCGCCTGAGGCGAGGTGCGAGTACGCCTGCTGGCGCAGCTGGCCGGGGTAGGGCATCCAGCCGTTCTGCCCCTGCGCTTCGGTCTCGAGCACGAGGTAGTTGTCGCCGTTCCTCGTGGCGCGGGTGACGTCGCCGCCGAACGCGATCTCCTTGCCGGTGAGCTTCGATTCGGTCGGATGGTAGATGTCGACGCCGGTCAGGTCGAGGCAGCGGGCGTTGTCGAAGTGGTCGGCCCACGGCTGGACGCCGTAGCTGTAGCCGCGCCACTCCATGTCGTGGTTCTGGGTGACGAACTGGTCGTCGCGCGCGTACTCGCGCACGATGGACGCCTGCCAGGCGAGGTAGTCGGAGACGATGCGGCGGCGGAAGCGGTCGAACGCGCCGGCGAGCGAGCCGTTGATCGTCTCGGTCAGTTCGGGGAAGTCGTCCCAGTCGGTGATGCGGTTCGACCAGTAGTTGAGACCGAACGCCGCGTTGAGTCGGTCGAGGTCGTCGTCGAAGCGCTCGCGCAGGTCGGCGACGAACGCGCGCTGGACGTCGTCGTTGAGCGCGTCGTAGTACTTGGTCTCGTTGTCGATCTGGTAGCCGATGACGGCCTTCCGGCCGGCGACGTGCGCGATGAGCGCGCGGATGACGCGTTCGGCGGCCTCGCGGAAGTCGGGGTTGGCGATGTCCATGATCTGGCGCGGACCGTAGCGACGGACCCCAGCGTGCTGGCGCACGAGGATCTCGGGGTGCTCGCGCACGAGCCAGGCGGGCACGGCGTAGGTGGGCGTGCCGATGATCACGTTGATGCCGGCGGCCTCCATCGCGTCGATCACGCGGTCGATGTGATGGAAGTCGAACTCGCCGGGATGCGGCTCGAGGGTGGCCCAGGTCGATTCGGCGATGCGGACGGTGTTCATATGCGCGGCCTTGAGCATCGCCACGTCCTTGTCAAGCCGGTCGTACGGCATGTACTCGTCGTAGTAGGCGGCTCCGAACAGGATGGAATCCAGCTGCGTCATGGTCGGTCAGTGCTCCAAAGTTGGTGGGGAGATTGGGAAATGGTGGGTGCGTACGGGCAAGGGAAGAGGCCCGGCGGCCGGAGGAAACAGGAAGGAGGAAAACGGCCGCCGAGCCGGGATGGGAAGTGGGAAGGTGGATCCGTCGGGCCGGCTCCCTCCCGTCCGTCCCGTCGACGGGGGCCGGCGCCGGAGGCTACTTGACGGTGTAGCCCTGGTCCTTGCCGTATTCGATGAGCTTGTCCTGCCAGGCCTTGAGGCCGTCCATCACGCTGTACTTGCCGAGCACGGCCTGGCCGGCGGTGTCCGGGAAGATGCTGCGGGCGTGGACGTCGTAGGGCAGGAACTGCCACTTGGTGTTCACGTCGTCGGCAGCCTGGGAGAGGACCTCGTTGAACTTCTGGTCGCCGAAGTACGGGTCGGTCTTGCTCTGGAAGGAGGAGTCGGCGAGGGAGGCCTTGTCGGCCGGGAACTGGCCGTTGTCGACGCGGATCTTCACGCCGTCGCCGTGGGCGGCGAAGTCGAGGAACTTCCATGCGGCCTTCTGCTTCTTGCTGGAGGCCATGATGGCGAGCGTGGAGCCGCCGTCCTCGCCGTTGGACTTGGTCGAGCCGAAGGTCGGGGTGTTGGCGACGCGCCAGTTGCCGGCCTGGTCGGGCGCCTGGTCGTCGAGCATGGAGACCATCCACGCGCCGATGGTCAGGGACGCGATCTTGCCGGTGTTGAGGCTCTTCGTCCACTCGTCGCTCCAGCGCTTGGTCTTGGTGTCGATGAGGCCCTCGTCGATCATCTTCTGCCAGTACTTGGCGAACTCCTGCGTGCCCTTGTCGCCGGTCAGATTAATGGTCAGGTTCTCGCCGTCGACCTTGAACGGGGTGCCGCCGGCGGCCCAGATGAGCAGCTCGGAGACGTACGGCTCGCCCGCGTCGGAGGTGATGTAGACGTCGTCGCCGAGCGCGTGGATCTTCTTGGCGGCCTCGTAGTACTCGTCCATCGTCTTCGGGGCCTCGGTCACGCCGGCCTTGTCGAACAGGGCCTTGTTGTAGAACATGGCCATCGGGCCGGAGTCCATCGGCAGGCCGTAGATGCCGCCGTTGATGTTCACCGAGCTCCACGGGCCGGGGGTGTAGAAGTCCTTGTAGTCCTTGGCGCCGAATTCGGAGAGGTCCTGCAGCGCGCCGCCGAGCGCGTACTGGGCGGTGGCGTAGTACTCGACCTGGGCGATGTCGGGCGCGCCCTTGCCGGCGGAGATCGCGTTGTTGAGGGCCGTGTACTGGTCGTCGGCGGTGCCGGCGTTGGTGATGTTGATCTTGATGTTCGGGTTCTCCTTCTCGAACGCCTCCTTGACGTTCTTGAGGAGCGGCTCCCAGCCCCACACCTCGAGGGTGATCGGGTTGCCCGCGGTGCCTTCGCCCTCGTCGGCGGCGCTTCCGCCTCCGCATGCGGCCATCGACAGCATGGTCGCGGCGGCGATGCCGGCGGCCAGGATCTTCTTGAAGGACTTCATCGTGCTCTCCTTATGCCATTCGAGTGTATGTCACCCGAACCCTGTTCGGTTTTGCCCGGCGCACGCCGGGATCGGCCGCACCGTATGCACCAATGCACATACAGCGTTGTAGGTAATTTGCAGTGAAGTAAACCACCTAAATCACAAGCATTTTCGGAACCTTGGTTCCGTTTTTACGGTGTAGTGACTTCGTTTTTTACTTCATCGTTGAAGTAAGCATACCGCATGTGAGCCCTCACATCAAGTCCGACGACACGCCGCCTCGCACATGCACCCCGCCCCGCCCGACGCGACAGCGGTTCGTCCAATAGGGACACCTCTCTGTCCCCTCACGCACCCCGCCCGACGTCCGATCCCGCAGAATCGGACGAATCCCAGGCAAATAGGGCACTGTTAACGCCCGATACTGCAGTATCGGACGTTAGAGGCCACCAGAGTCCTCCGGAAACGTCCGATCCTATAGGATCGGTCGTTTTCATGAGCCGGACCGCGCCGTAAACGTCCGTTCCTATAGGGTCGGATGCTATTGCGCTCCATTGCGCGTCGTAAATGTCCGATTCCGCAGAATCGGACGAATCCGAAGGTGGGAGCACCCTCCTGACATCCGATTCCGCAGAATCGGACATTGGAAGGGCTCTCGAGCCCCCGGAAACGTCCGTTCCTATAGGATGCGTCGGTCCGAGCACACGCGAAGCTCCGAGAGAAGTCGTTGACCGAATCGTCGGTCTGACGGTCGGACCGAACACACGCGAAGTCCCGCTATGGCAGCAATCCACCAGTTTCCCGTCGAACGGTCGGTCCGCGCACACGTGGGAGCCCCCCGCGGGGCGATGTCCTCGGTGCCGGATGTGAAGAGTCGGCCCGCGCACACGGGGGGAGTTCCCTTCGCCGCGTCCGGCGTCTTCTACGACTTCACGGTCGGTCCGTGCACACGGGGGAGTCCCGATGGTCCGCACCGGCCGTTGACGTGCCGGACCCCTAGAGTGGGGGGCATGTCACTTGGTATGAACATCCTGCTGATTTTCGTCTTCCTGCTGCTCGGCTCCGTGTTCTCCGGCACCGAGCTCGCGCTGGTCTCGCTGCGCGGCTCGCAGATCGACCAGATGGAACAGGAGGATGCCCGCGGCGCGCGCGTGGCGAAGATCGCCCGCGACCCGAACACCTTCCTGTCCACCGTGCAGATCGGCGTGACCCTGTGCGGCTTCCTGTCCGCATCGTTCGGCGAATCGTCGATCTCGCCGTTCATCGTGCCGGTGGTCGTCGGCTGGGGCGTGCCGGCACACATCGCCGCGCCCCTGACGACGATCGTCCTGACGCTCATCATCTCCTACTGCTCGATCGTCATCTCCGAGATGGTGCCCAAGCGCATCGCGATGCAGAAGACCGAGCAGGTCGCGCGCGCGGTCGTGCCCGCGATCGACGTGTTCGCGAAGGTCTGCCGCCCGATCATCTGGCTCATCGGCAAGAACACGAACGGACTGGTCCGCCTGCTCGGCTTCGACCCGAACGAGACCGAATCCGAGGTGTCCGACGACGAGCTGCGCGTGCTCGTCAACACCAACACCAACCTCAGCAAGGACGAGCGCACGATCCTCGATGACGTGTTCGACGCGTCCGAGACGATCGTCGCCGAGGTCATGCGCCCGCGCGCCGACGTCGTCTTCCTCGACGGCTCGATGGCGATTCCAGACGCCGCCAAGTACGTGCGCGAGATGCCGTACTCCCGCTACCCGGTCACCGGCAAGGACTTCGACGACGTGCTCGGCTTCGTGCATGTGCGCGATCTGCTCGACGTGCGCGATCCGAACGCGAAGACCGTCGCCGACATCACGCGCGAGGGCATCTCGCTGCCGGGTACCTCGAAGCTGCTGCCGAGCCTCGAGCTGCTGCGCAAGCGCGGCATCCACCTGGCCGTCGTCATCGACGAGTACGGCGGCACCGACGGCATCGTCACGCTGGAGGACATGACCGAGGAGCTCGTCGGCGACATCCACGATGAGTACGACCTGCCCGAGGAGAAGGGCGGACCGCGCAACCGCCGCAGCGTCTTCGTCAACGGCGTCGCCACGATCGAGGGCGGCACCACGCTCGAGGACTTCGAGGATCTGACCGGCATCGAGCTGGAGGACGGCCCGTACGAGACGGTAGCCGGCTACTTCCTCGCGCACACCGGCAAGATGGGCGAGGTCGGCGACGTCCTGCACTCCGACGACGGCTACGACATGATCGTCAAGAAGGTCGACGGCCGCCGCATCGAGACCATCGACGTGAAGAAGGCGGGCGCACCGGACCATTACGAGCCGGAGTCCAAGTCCGAGGCGTGACGAGCCACGCCTCTCGGCATCCTTCCCTGGCCCCGGCCGCCTCGGTACCTCAGCCGCCCCGGCCACACGGTCACCCCTACCATCCCGACCGTCCCGGCACCCCGGCCACTCCGGCCACCATCCGGCCCGGCCACCCCGGCACCACGGTCACTCCGGCCGCTTGGCCGCCCCAGCCGACATAGCCATCTCAGCCATCCCGCCATCCGGAACCACGAGGATCGTCCGGTCAATCTGGATGTTCGAGCACCGTCGGTATACGGTAGACCGGGTCTTTGCAGGTACCGTCCGGTCGAACGTACGCCGACGGCCGCTGAGCGCGCGCTCGACCGGATACGGAACGGAAATGCCCGGACGAGCGCACGCCTGAACGGCGGGGATTATTCCGACGACCCACGGTGAGGTTTCCCACGTTTTCCGCGGGATCGCATCGGCCCGGGGACCCCGGCGGAAACGTAGACTGGTAGGACCACAGGTTCCTTACGGGAGATTCCCACAAGGACGGAAAGGAACACCACCATGACACTCGCATTCATCGTTCCGGGTCTCGACGAGGCGGCCTCCGAGAAGGCCATCGCGATCCTGCAGAACCGCCTCAGCCAGGAGCAGGAGGCGGCGCTGGTTCTCAAGCACGCGCATTGGAACGTGACCGGCCCGAACTTCATCGCCGTACACGAGATGCTCGACCCGCAGGTCGAGGTCGTCCTCGCACAGGCCGACGAGACCGCCGAACGCATCGCCACCCTGGGCGGCACCCCGGACGGCCGCGCCGACGCGATCGTGCGCAACCGCACGTGGAAGGCGTTCGACGTCGAAGGCCGCGCGGGCACCGAGGAATACCTCAAGGCGCTCATCGAGTACTACGACGCGTTCATCGCCGACGACCGCAAGGCCGTCGCCGAGCTTGACGAACTCGACTTCGTCAGCTCCAACATCATCCAGGACCACGTCCAGGAGCTTGAGAAGTTCCAGTGGTTCATGCGCTCCCACCTCGCGTGAGGCGGCCCGTCCCAGATCCGTACTGGGTCAGTCCGGTCGGCCCGACCCAGTCGGACCCGGTCCAACCACCCAGTCCGGCTGAACCCGACTCAGTCCGCCCGGACTGAGTCAGTGCGCCCCGGCGGCGATCTCATCCCAGCGGTCCTTATTCTCGAGATCAACCCAGTGCCCGAGAATAAGGACCGCTGAGTCGTACTGAACGGTACTTTTTCTCGGGCTATGGGCGAATCCCGAGAATATGGACCGCTGAGTCGTGTTGAGCGGTACTTTTTCTCGGGATACGGCTGGATCTCGAGAAAAGGTACCGCTCAATCCGTCGGGGGGGGGGACGCCATCCGCCAGGATGCGCTCAGCCCACGCGGACAGTACCGCTCGATCCGTCGGAGAGCCCGCCGATGACGGCCTTCGGGTTGCGAACCGCTTTTGACATAGTCCGATCCCTTTTGATGCAGCCCGACCCACGGGAGGACCCGCTCCCTGAGAGCTCCGGGACTTCGAGGAGGCACCGGAAGCCTCCGCCGGCTACAGCACGACGCGGCGGTTGAGCTCGCGGCGCAGTTCGCGCCATCGCGGCAGATAGGCGTCCATGCGCGCGCGGAACCGCTCACCGTGGCCGTGCTCCCACAGGTGCGTCAGCTCATGGACGAGCACGTATTCGAGGAACTCCGGTTCCATCAGTCCCAACTGCAGGTTGAGCCGGATGCGTCCGGTCTTCGGAGTGCACGACCCCCATCGCGAGGTCATCAGCCGCAGCGTGACATGCGTCGGCGCCTTGCCGACGATCGGCGTCCATTTGGCCAGCAGCCCCGGCAACGCCGCATTGATCACATCGGCCGCCCGACTACGACGTTCGTCGGTCCACACCTGCGCCCGGTCGAGGATGGGGGAGAGATCGCCCGTCTTGGTAGTGGAGTCAGAGGAATCACGGGACGCATCGATCCCAAGGAGCGCACCATCTCCGTTGGGATCACCGGAATCATGAAGCACTCCGGAATCGCCGCGATCACCAACGTTATCGGGGAAGCCGGCGACACCGCCGCCTCTGGTCGAACCGACGTCGTCGAACGGTTCCAGACCGCTGGCGGAGAACAGGTCGTCGTTCGCGTACTTCGGGGGAGTCGCCCCGCCGCCCACACGCGACGCGGCCGATGTCGCCGTCATCGCGGCGTCGGAGGAACCGGGAGAGACGGAGGCACCCGCCATCATCGTCGTCATCACCTCGCGTCGCGCCGCAACCATGCGTTCGCGTTGACGGTCGATCCATGCACGGCGCTCGCGCACGAAATCGACGATGCGGGTCTCGGCCATGCGCACCGGAGCGGAGACCTCGACGTCGCCCGACGGCGGCTTGACGCGCAGGTACATGTTCCTGATGCGTTTGCGCGTCACCTTCACCGGCAACCCGTCGACATCGATCACGCGCGTGGAGATGACGGGGGAATCGAACCCCGTGGAGGAGGAACGGGAGGCCGGACGGCGACGATAAGGCATACCCGTCATTGTGCCGACCATACGGACAAGAGAACGCACCGTCCCGTCGTCGACGGACGAAACACCGGTGACTCGACTCTCCGGACCCGAACCGTCGATCCGACGGTGCCGCACTCGGCTCGGGTTCCCGTCCGCGGTCGAACCACCACATTGGACCATCACCAGCTCGGGCAGCAAACGCCCTTCCCGTCCGGACATTACACATATCACGCACTATCGCGGAAGCAGAAGGCCCTCTCAGGTACGGCTATGTGCCGGTCGGCCCGGCGACGTACGGTCGCGTCCCGGCCGACCGGCACATATCCACCAGAATCCGAGTGACGATGTTGCACCGGGCCCCGCCGCAAAAATCACCAAAACCATTCTCCCGTAAGGCGACACGCCGAATGTACCTCAAGTTTTGACACCGCCCCGAATCCATGTATTATATCTACTCGTTGCGCTGATGAAGCGCGATGGATCGGGCCCGTAGCTCAGGTGGTTAGAGCGCATCCCTGATAAGGATGAGGTCGGAGGTTCAAGTCCTCCCGGGCCCACAGAAAAGAACGGCGGCCATGTTTGAGCCGCTATTTTTTTCTATCTGCAACTGAAGAGGCGCCTTTCGAACTAGGGACACTGGGGCATTGGCGCAGCTGGTAGCGCATCTGCTTTGCAAGCAGAGGGTCGCCGGTTCGAACCCGGCATGCTCCACTAGTGGCAACACTTCAGGGACAGGGACGAGGGCCTTGGAATCATCCGATTCCGAGGCCCTCGTCTCGTCCGCAGATAGATCCCATACACGCCGGCATCGTCGCGGCACACGGTTCCCATCTCGTCCACAAACCGTAACAGCCCTTACTCCCCAGCACCCGTCGTAGTGCGGCACGGCCCCCCGTCGAAGACCATGGGCTTGGCCGCAGATAGACAAGCCGCTCACCCTCCACATCGTCGTCGCGTTCGGCTCCCGTCCCGTTCGCGGACCGTAGGCTTGGCCGAACGGCCTTGAGTGTGTCCGCGAACGGGACGGGATCCGAACGCGACGACGCCCTACCCCGCAATCGCCCGTGGACAAACCTCTTGCCGTATCCAGACGGTCGTGCCTACAATCGAACCGTCTATTGATAGCCCAACCCAAGGGGGAGTTTCACTATGCTCACGGACGAGTACGTCAAGCGCGTCTACGCGCAGGTCGAGAAGCGCGACGGCGATCAGCCGGAGTTCCTGCAGGCCGTGCAGGAGGTCTTCGAAAGCCTGCAGCCGGTCGTCGAAAAGCACCCGGAGTACGAGAAGGCGGGCGTGCTCGAGCGTCTCGTCGAGCCCGAGCGCGTGATCAAGTTCCGCGTCGCGTGGACCGACGACGAGGGCAAGGTCCAGGTCAACCGCGGCTACCGCGTCCAGTTCAACTCCGCGATCGGCCCGTACAAGGGCGGCCTGCGCTTCCACCCGTCCGTCAACGAGGGCGTCATCAAGTTCCTCGGCTTCGAGCAGATTCTCAAGAACAGCCTGACCACGCTGCCGATGGGCGGCGGCAAGGGCGGCTCCGACTTCGACCCGAAGGGCAAGTCCGACGCCGAAGTCATGCGCTTCTGCCAGGCCTTCATGACCGAGCTGTGCCGTCACATCGGCCAGTTCACCGACGTCCCGGCCGGCGACATCAACGTCGGCGCGCGTGAGATCGGCTACCTGTTCGGCCAGTACAAGCGCATCCGTGACGAGTACTCCGGCGTCCTGACCGGCAAGGGCCTGGAGTTCGGCGGCTCGCTGGCCCGCACCGAGGCCACCGGTTACGGCCTGTGCTACTACACCGCCGAGGCGCTGCGCGTCCTGCGCGACGACTCCTTCGAGGGCAAGACCGTCGTGATCTCCGGCTCCGGCAACGTGGCGATCTTCGCCACCGAGAAGGCCCAGCAGCTGGGCGCCAAGGTCGTCACCGCCTCCGATTCCAACGGCTACGTCTACGATCCGGATGGCATCAAGCTCGACATCGTCAAGGACATCAAGCTGGGCCACCGCGGCCGCATCAAGGAGTACGCGGAGCGCGTGCCGGGCGCCGAGTACCACGAGGGCTGCTCCGGCGTGTGGACCGTGCCGTGCGACATCGCCCTGCCGTGCGCCACCCAGAACGAGATCGACGGCGCCTCGGCCGAGACGCTCGTCAAGAACGGCTGCAAGGTCGTGTGCGAGGGCGCGAACATGCCGTCCACGCCGGAGGCCATCGCCGTCTATCAGAAGAACGGTCTGCTGTACGGCCCGGCCAAGGCCGCGAACGCGGGCGGCGTGGCCGTCTCCGGCCTCGAGATGAGCCAGAACAGCTACCGTCTGTCCTGGACCTTCGAGGAGACCGACGCCAAGCTCAAGTCCATCATGGAGTCGATCGTCGCCGAGTCGCTGGCCGCCGCCAAGGAGTACGGCCACGAGGGTGACCTGATGCTCGGCGCGAACGCCGCCGGCTTCGTCAAGGTCGCCAACGCGATGGTCGCCCAGGGCGTGCTGTGAGCCGCTGAGGGTATCATCTAGTCGTCCGGCGCGTGGAACGAATCCTCTCTGTTCCATGCGCCGGATTTTTATGCCTTCTGCATTGCGAGGGGTACTTCCGACCACTTGCGGATGTCCATCTCACTTGCGAGGGGTACCTAGTCAGAGTATCAATGCTTGAAAACGGCCTGATCACGACGGGGACAAGCCGTTTTCAAACGTTTGTACTTTGGTTGGCTACCCTTCGCAAGCGAGATGGACATCCGAAAACCACCGGATATACCCCTCGTAGCGAAGTTAGCTGGTGCGTCTCCGCGGAGGACTCGTGGATTACAGACGGCCTCCGCCGGTCAGTCGGGGATGAGGTCCCACGGCGCACGGCGGGCGACGAGTTCGAAGACGAACAGGACCGCGAAACCGAGTCCCGCGTATTCCATCAGGGAGTCGAACGCGCCCGTGGCCGCACCGATGAAGCCGACCAGCGCCATGATCGTGAGCAGCCCCAGCACGAGCGTGCGCACGGCGTAGAAGACCGCGCGTCGCGCCCCGTGCCGTTCGCGGGTCTCGACGGTCATGTGCGTGAACATGCCGCCGAGCGTCTGTCCGCGATGCGTCGCCGGAATCGCCAGTTCGAAGACGAGGAACGCGAGCGCCGCGGAGATCGGCGCGACGGCGTTCATCCAGTCGATGCCGACGGTGACGAGCCCGCCGAACAGCGTGTAGTCGCCGTTCGACAGCGGGGTCGCCAGCCAGTGGAACGCGAAGACGACGGCGAGCGTCACGGGGAAGTAGACGAGTACGACGAGGATCATGTCGATGACGTACGCGACCGTGCGGTGCAGCGCGCCGGGCCGCACGTTCACGTCGTCGCGGCCGGGCAGGTCCGACTGCGGCACCCATCTGTTGAACAGCGCCGCGATGCCGAGACCGACGACGGCGCCGAGCGTGTTCGTCATCAGGTCGTTGACGTCGAACTGTCGGTAGGCGCACGGGTACAGGCCCCAGAATCCGGTGAGCTGCGAGGTCTCGATGAACAGCGACGCGGCGAAGCCGGCGGGCACCACCGCCCACCACCGCCAGCGCAGCCAGCGCGCGAGCACGAAGCCGAGCGGGATGAAGAACACGACGTTCATCGCCAGCTGGAGCGTGCCGTACAGGCCACCGTATCGGATGTCCTCGAGGAAGCGCAGCGGGTCGAGCTGCGGCGAGTAGGCGCCGGCGTGGGCGGTGCAGAATCGGTCCGGATCGTCGGGCATCGGGTAGAGCGTCAGGGCGATGAGTCCGGTGAAGTACAGCGTGCTCAGATACGAGGCGAGCACCGACAGCGCGCGCAGACGGTGATGACGGTGGTACAGCCCGGCGAGGATCGGCAGGGTCAGCACGGCCGACACGACCGGCCACAGCACCATCGCGATGATGAACGACGTGGAAAAGTAACTCAAATACCCAAGCATCGGCACCACTCTACGCCGGGGAGGGATTCACTCCGGGAAGCTCACGTCTTTGGCACCGGGAATCGGCACCACTTCACGCCGGGGAGGGGTGCGCGGCCGTTGAGGTCCCGGGACGTCCGTCCCGCGCCGAGTCGTTTCGGGGCGACGCCGCCTTCGGGATTACCCTTTCGGTCGCCGCCCTCGTCGACTCACGGCCTTCAGCGGTACCTATTCTCGGAATCGGCCCGATGCCCGAGAATATGTACCGCTGAGATGTGATATGCGGCACCTTCTCTCGAGGGCTGGGCGCATCCCGAGAATATGTACCGCTGAGTTGTGGTGAGCGGTACTTTCTCTCGCTGGATGGGAGAACCTCGAGAATATGTACCGCTTGGCGGCGCCCAGCGGCACTTTTCCCCGGGATATCTCGAGATGTCCCGAGATGTCCCGAGATACCCGAGCATCCCGAGACGTCCCGGGATGCTCGGGATGCTCGGGATGCTCGGGACTCAGATGAGCTCGAGGGTGACGTCGAGCTTCAGCGTCCTGTCGGCGGGCAGCTGGAACTCGTCGTGGACCGGGGCGCCCCACGTGTCGTCGCCGCCGACGCCCATCTGGGCGGCAAGCAGGCGCAGGAACGTGTGGCGGACCGGCGGCAGCTCATTCTGATGCCAGGCCTCCTCGAGCATCAACGAGCTGTACGGCAGCAGGCTCGCGGCGAACGGCGCGGCGAACGGCGCGGCGCCCGGCGCGGCCGTGACGCGCATGCCGTGGCCGTCGATATCGGTAACCTCGGCCCAGCGCACGCCCTCGTGGTTGCCGGTCTCCTGCGGCACCAGATACGGCGCGAAGTCCTCGGACGCGGTACGCGAGTAGACACCCAGCTTCGCGCCGTGCAGACGGTCGGCGTAGGTCTCCTCGGGACCGAGGCCGTAGAACCTCAGATGGTCGTAGTCCTTGTGCAGCATCCATTCGAGGCCGAAGGCGGGCAGGGTCGGGGCGTCCTCCTCGCCGGCGTACTCGACGGTCAGGTGGACGCGCAGCGCGGTATCGACCGTGTACGAGACCGTGACCGGCGTGCGCTTCGCGTCGGCCAGCTCGTAGTCGTAGCGGGCGACGAGTCCGGTGCCGTCGGCGGTCCTCTCGACCGACGTGCCGACGACGCGGGCGTAGCGGCCGGCGGCGAACCACTGGGCGCGGTCGAAGCCGGAGCCGTTGCCGCGGTCGTTGTCGACGAGGGCGCGGAACGTCGTCAGGGCCGGGCGGCGGATGACCATCTCGCGATCGCCGCGGCGGAACGAGACGATGCCGCCCTGCGTCTTGGACAGCAGCACCTCGTCGGTGCCGGTATGGAGCCCCGCGTTGAAGCCGTCCTCGGCGATGGTCGCGACGGAGGCGACAGCCGGGGCGGCAGCCGGGGCGGCAGGGGCGCCGTCGTCGAACGAGACGGTCGTCGTGTGCTGGCCGAATGTGAGCTCGTAGCCGGCCGGCGCCCAGTCGGTCGCCTCGGCGAGACGCTGATCGACCTCGTACGTGACCTCGGCGCGGCCGGTCAGCGGCACCAGATCGGTGACGCGCGGGAAGGCGATCGGCTCGCGCGACTTCTCGCCGGCGGCGACGTCGAAGCGGTAGTCGGCGTGCCAGCGCTCGACGCCGTCGACGAGGACGCGCGCGGTGAACACGTAGCTGGCCGTGGAGACGAACAGGTTGTCGTTCGTGATCGTCACGCCGGACTCGTCCGGGACCAGCTTCACGTTCGCGTACAGCTGCTTGACCTCCTGCGCCTTGGGGGAGGGGGTGCGGTCGGCGAAGACGATGCCGTCGCCGGCGAACTCGTAGTCGTTCGGGCGGTCATCGAAGTCGCCGCCGTACGCGAGGCGCTCGGTGCCGTCGCCGAGCCTCTGGAACAGGGCCTGGTCGACGTAGTCCCAGATGAAGCCGCCCTGGTACTTCGGGTACTTCTCGAGCGCGGTGTACAGGTGCAGGCCGCCGGTGGAGTTGCCCATCGAGTGCGAGTATTCGCAGGAGATGTACGGCTTGACGGCGTCGTCGCCGAGGTAGCGCTCCTCGATCTCGGCCGGCTTGGCGTACATGCGGCTCTCGATGTCCGAGGCGACGGCGAACTCGGGGTCGTTGGACACTCCCTCGTAGTGCACCGGGCGGTGCGGGTCGTTGGCATGGATGAAGTCGCGCATCGTGTAGAACACGTCGCCGCCGAAGGACTCGTTGCCGAGCGACCAGATCACGACGGACGCGTGGTTGTAGTCGCGGCGCAGCATGCTCTCGGTGCGGTCGAGGCACGCGGCGCGCCACTCGTCCTTGCTGCCGGGGATGGCACGGGCGGGCTGGAACACGTCGCCCGGGTCGGTCCAGCTGCCGTGGGTCTCGAGGTTGGTCTCGTCGAGCACGTAGATGCCGTACTCGTCGCACAGCTCGTACCAGCGGATCTGGTTGGGGTAGTGGCAGGTGCGCACGGCGTTGATGTTGAGACGCTTGAACTCGCGGATATCCTGCAGCATGACCGCTTCGGACACCGCACGGCCCTCGCGCGCGTCGAACTCGTGGCGGTTGACGCCCTTGAAGACCACGCGCTTGCCGTTGATGCGCATGATGCCGTCCTCGATGGTGAAGCGGCGGAAGCCGATGCGCTGGGTCGCGACCTCGAGGACCGCGCCGGCGGCGTCGCGCACGACGAACGCGAGCGTGTACAGGTTCGGCTCCTCGGCGCTCCACGGGCGGACGTGCTCGATCGGGGCGCTCCAGTCGGTCGCGCCGGCAGCGGGCCGGGTCTCGCTCCACACGGCGGTTCCGGCGGCGTCGGTCAGGGTCGCCTCGATCTCGGCGGCGTGCTCGGCGCCCTCGACGGATGCGACGACGTCGAGCTGGCCGGTGCCGGTGACGTGGTCGTAGTCGGATTCGACCTTGAGGTCCTCGATGTGGGCGGCCGGATGCGCGGCGAGCTCGACCGAGCGGAAGATGCCGTGCATGCGCCAGAAGTCCTGATCCTCGAGCCAGCTGGCGGAGGAGAACTCGAAGACGGCGACGTCGAGCGTGTTCGTGCCTTCGCCCTTGAGGGCGGCGGTGACGTCGAACTCGCTGGGGGTGAAGGAGTCCTCGGAGTAGCCGACGAACGCACCGTTGAGCCACACGGCGATCGCGGTGGACGCGCCGTGGAAGGTCAGGGTGACGGTGTGACCGGCGGCGAGCGCGGCGGCGGTCTTCGGGTCGGCCGTGAACTCGCGGCGGTACAGGGCCACGTGGTTGTGTTCGGGGATGGCGGGGGCGACCGGCGCCTCGTGGCCGGACCACGGATACTGCTGGTTGACGTACTTGTGCGGCAGGAATCCGCGGGTCTCGAGGGTGGAGGGCACGTCGATGGTCTCGAAGCCGTCGGCGGCAGCGGCGAACGCGGCGACCGGGTCAGCGGCGAGCGCCTCCTTGCCGAGGACGGCGAGGTCGACGACCCTGACCAACCACTCGCCGTCGAGGCTCTGCCTCAGGTCGCTCGTCTCGTCCGCGCCGGAGGGAACGTGGTCGTAGAACCTGTGGCTGGAGTGCGCGGGGATGCGGTTGATCTCGAATGTACGGGGATCGTCGAGCCATGCCGGGTCGAAGCGCTCGACGCGTCCGGCCTTCTGGGAGCTGGTCATTGCTGCTGCCTTTCTTGTCATGTTCCTTCCATGCCACCGCTTCGTCGGCACGGACTGAAGTAAATCATTTACTAACGGTAGTGCAACGCGGGCCGTTGCGCAAGTTCACGCAAACATCACAGAGCCGCCGTCTGTCGATAGGCACAAATTGGTAAATACTTTAGTTACGATTTTACTCTTTATTGACAAAGGATGATCATGCGGCTCAACCGCTTCCGTTCATGGCGGCTCACCGGCGGCACCGTCTCCGCCGTGCTGCTCATGGTCGTCCCCAGCGGCATCTTCGGCCTGGTCAACGCCAACACCACCGCGTTCATGGTCGTCTTCATCATGACGTTCCTCGTGCCCGACGTCTTCTACTCCCTGCGTGACATCTCCTACTGGGACATGGTCCCGGCCATCACCACCGACTCCCACGAGCGCGGCATCTACACCGCCCGCACCTACGCGTTCGACAACGTCGCGACCTGCGGCGTGATGGTGCACCTGTGCAAGTACGTCCCGAACAACACCGCCCCGTTCTCCATCACCGGCGTCATCCCGATCGTCGCCGGCATCGAAGCCAACCTGCACTCCGCCGACGGCTCCGCCAAGTACGGCAAGGCAATCGCCAAGGCCGCGCTCCTCGGCAAGGACGTCAACGGCCTGGCCGCCTGATTCGCCCTCCGGCCCGACGGATACCCAACCGACCGGCTCTCCGGCCCGCCAACCCGCCGGAACCCCAGGCCCGCCGGGTCCTCCGACCGACCGGCCCATCCGATACTGAGGAATCGGACGTGAAAGAACCCCTTCCCGGATCCTTTCGCGTCCGATTCCTCGTATTTGCGTCCGATTCCCCAGTATCCGGGCGCAAACGCCCCTCCGCCTGTTCTCGTGTCGTCCGATACTACGGTATCGGACGTTTTCCCGTCGAATTCACCCCTCCAAACGTCCGATACCGCAGTATCGGACGCGAACTCGTCGAATTCGCACCCTCAAACGTCTGTTCCTATAGGATCGGACGCCAAACAGGCCAGCACGTCCTCCTACACGTCCGATACTGCAGTATCGGACGTATTCCCGTTTGATTCGCCCCTCCAAACGTCCGTTCCTGCAGTATTGGACCGTGTTTTCATGGAATCCGCACCCCGCAAACGTCCGATGCCGTAGGAACGGATGCGCGTGCGGGGGAGGGGTTCTCGAGACTCGCGTCCACGCTCCCTCAGCCGGGAACGGACGTGCGGGGGAGTGAGGGAACGGCGGGGCCCCGGGATATGCCCGCATGCGGTAGGATAAGCGTTAGTAAACGCATTTACCAACGCGCCGGGCAAGGGCGCGGTTCCGGCGAAGGAGCACAGGGAACACCACCATGGTCACGATCAAGGAAATCGCCAAGCAGTCGGGATTCTCCCCGGCGACCGTCTCACGCCTGCTCAACGGCGACCCGACGTTCTCGGTCAGGGAGGAGACGCGGCGCAAGATCCTCGAGGTCAGCGAGCGCCTCGGCTACGAGAGCGCCGAACGCCAGTTCGTCGCGATGCGCGACGTGGCCGTGCTCGACGCGATCACCGACGACGAGGAGCTCAACAACGCGTACTACCGCGAGCTGCGCGGCGTCCTGCTCGACACCGCCCAGCAGCTGCACGTGACGTTGTCGTTCCACACCGACATCGACACGCTCATCGGCAACGCCAACCAGTTCGACGGCTTCATCTCGATCGGACCGAAACTGTTCCCGTACGACGATCTGAAGCGTCTGCACGAGGCCCTGCCGCACGGCGTCTTCATCGACGTGAACCCGGCGCCGAACATGTTCGATTCGGTCCAGCCGGATCTCCCGCAGACCATCCTCGACGCGCTCGACCAGGCGATGGCCCGCGGCATGCACCGCATCGGCTTCATCGGCGGTGACGGACGCATGATGGGCAACCACGAGTACCCGGAGGACATACGCACGATGGCGTACCGCAACTGGACTGAACGTCTCGGCCTCGACACCGACGGCCTCATGTTCGTCGGTGGCCCGATCAGCGTGGACAACGGCCGCGCGCTCGGCGAGCAGGTCGTGGAGCGGCTGCGCGACGACATGCCGGAGTGCTTCATCGTCACCACCGACTCGCTCGCGGTGGGCGTGCTGCAGGCGTTCGCCAAGGAGGGCGTCATGGTGCCGCGAGACGTGGAGCTGATCTCCATCAACAACCAGTCGATCTCGCGCTACACGTCGCCGTCGCTGACGACGTACGCGATCGACCAGCGCGCGCTGGCGCGCACGGCCCTGCACACACTGTCCGACGCGATCAGCTACGACACCGAGGTCAAGCAGCACACGCTGCTGTCGACCTCGCTCGTCGTGCGCGACAGCTTCATGCCTGCCTCGGAAGGCTGATTACCGGGGATCCTCGACGCAGGGGTGCAACCAACCGTGTCCTGAGTCGACCCCATGCACCTCCGGACACAGGATTCCATTCGCCGTCACACCGACTCCACGCGACCAACGTCCATGTCTCCCGGACGTTTCCTCAGGTCCACGGACCGGTACTGCCCCCGCATACAGGAGGGCCGGGGCCCCGCGGAAGGCGGGACTCCGGCCTGATGGAGAGGAGATACAAGGGAAGTCTGCGGATGCCGTGTGGCCACGAGGACCGCACGACCGTTCAGTTATGCGGATGCCGACCGGTCACCGGGACCGATCGCCGAGACGATCGAGACAACCGTTCGGGGCGATCGGACGAACCCGGTCGTTCGGATGCCGCATGATGAGGTCGGGTCCGACCGGCCCGCGTCATGCGGCATCATCCATACGGATATACGGGCCGGTCGAGCGATCGGGAGCGAGATCACTCCTCGACGGTGAAGCCCTGGTCCTTGCCGTACTTGATGAGGGAGTCCTGGAAGTCGGCGATGGACTTGGAGAGCTTCTCCTCACCACGGTAGGCCTTGCCGGCGTAATCGCCGAAGGTGTTCTGGACCTGGCTCCAGAAAGGCAGGAACTGGAAGTCGCCGATCTTCTGGCCGGCGGCCTCGGCGAGCACCTTGTTGTACTCCTGACCGCCGAAGTAGGCGGTGAGCTTGTCGTTGCCCTTGAGGAAGTCGTCGGACTTCAGGGTGTCGTTGTCGGCCGGGAAGGCGCCGGCGTCGACGCGGGTCTTGATGCCCTCCTCGTTGTGGCAGCAGTACTCCATGAACTTCCACGCGGCCTCCTGGTTGGCGCCGCCCTTCGGCATCACGAGCGAGGAACCGCCGTTCTCGGAGTTGACGTTGTCGCCCTCGTTCCACTGCGGGACCGTGGCGACCTGGAACTTGCCGGCCGCATCGGGCGCGACGGAGAGCAGGTTGTTCGGCATCCAGGCGCCGATGACCAGCGAGGCGATGGTGCCGTCGTTGAGGCCCTTGTTCCATTCGTCGGACCACGAGGTGACCTTGGTGTTGATCAGGCCCTCATCCAGCATCTTCTGCCAGTAGTCGACGACCTTCTTGGTGCCCTCGTCCTTGGTCAGGTTGATGGAGACCTTCTCGCCGCTGACCTTGAACGGCGAGCCGCCGGCCTGCGCGATCAGGGACATGAAGGTGGTGGACTGGCTGTTGTCGCCGGCGTCGGAGGTGATGTAGTAGTCATCGCCCAGCGCGTGGATCTTCTTGGCGTCCTGGTAGAACTCGTCCCACGTCTTCGGGGCCTCGGTGATGCCGGCCTTCTCGAAGACCTCCTTGTTGTAGAACAGGGCGTTCGGGCCGGAATCGATCGGCAGGCCGTAGGTCTTGCCGTTGACCTGCACGCCCTTCCACGTACCCTCCTGGTAGAAGGACTCGTAGCCGCTCGTACGGCTGGAGAGGTCCTCGATCGCGTCGGAGAGCGCGAACTGGGTGACGGAGTGGTATTCCATCTGGGCGACGTCCGGGGCGCCCTTGCCGGCGGCGATGGCGTTGTTCAGCGCGACCTGGGTCTGCGCGGAGGTGCCGACGTTGTTCACCTTGACGGTGATGTTCGGGTTCTCCTGCATGAACTTCTTGGCCACGTCCTTCAGGGTGGAGTCCCAACCCCACACGGTGATGGTGGTCTTGCCGCCATCGGATCCGGAACCGCCGTTGGACGACGCGGTGTCCGAACCGCATGCCGCGACGGAGACGAGCATGGCCGCGGCGCCGATCAGCGCCACCGACTTCTTCATCGAAAAGCTCATTGTTGCTGCCTTTCTCTTCCTTGAGGCTTTGTCGTGCCGGCCCCGCAACACTCCGTGTGACCGGTTACATTTCTTGAGTATACACTGGTTGTAACCGGTCACAATCCGCGTGTCGCAGACGACGACGCGACCGACGCGCGAATCCGGCCAAGGAGTTGAATACGATGACGTACATGAAGACGGCACAGAAGAAGGTCACGATACGCGACGTCGCGCAACGGGCCGGCGTATCCTACGGCACCGTTTCCCGCTACTTGAACGGCAACGACCACGTCTCCCAGGACGCCTCGGACCGCATCGCCGCGGCCATCGACGAGCTCAAGTACACACCGAACAGGGCGGCACGCTCGCTCGCGCAGCAGCGCACGTCGACCGTGGCGCTCATCATCCAGGTCGAGTCGAACGAGACAATCGTGCAGTCCAGCGTCAGCGAGGCGATGGCCGGCGCGAACCAGACGCTCGGCGACGCCGGCTACCAGATGGTCACCCTGATCGCGAACACCGAGGACTCCACCAGGCGCATCGCGCAGCTCGTGCGCAGCGACTTCGCCGACGGCTACCTGCTGTTCTCCCTGAGCAACGACGACTCGCTCGCCAACACGTTCCTCGGTGTCGACCGTCCGGTCGTGCGCTCCGAGATCAGCGACCGCGGCGACCTGCCGTATCCGGCGGTCGATTTCGCCAACGCCGACGGCCAGCGCAACGTCACGCGATACCTGCTCAACAAGGGGCGCGACGCCCTCGTGTACGTGTGCGGCCCGGGGTATTCGCCGTCCTCGGTGAACCGCCTCGAGGGCTTCAAACAGGCGATGGGGGAGCGCTTCGACGAACGACAGGTGTACTACGCCGACGACTGGGAGATCACCAGCGGCGAGATGGCCGCGGTCGAGTTCCAGCCGATGCTCGACCACATCAACGGTTTCGTGTGCGCCAACGACAACATCGCGGTGGGCGTCATCAACCAGCTCACGCGTTTCGGCTACCGCGTACCCGAGGACATCGCGGTCACCGGCTTCGACGATTCGCCGCTCGCGATCATGGCCAACCCGAAACTCACCACGGTCAGGCAGGATTCGATCAGCCACGGCCGGGTGATGGCCGAGCTGCTGCTCGCGATGATGCGCGGCGAACAGGTCGAGGACCACTACGTGCGCCTGCTGCCCACCTCGATCGTCGAGCGCGAGTCGGCCTAACGGGCCATTTGCGTTACAAGGGGTACTTTCGGTCCATTGCGAACACCCATCTCGCTTATCAGGGGTACCTGAACGAAGTATCATGCCCCGGAAACGGCTTTACCCCGTTGCGGTCAAGCCGTTTCACGGGCCAGATACCCGTGGCAGGTACCCCTGATAACGCAGATGGACGTCTGCAACAGACCGAAAGTACCCCTCATACTCAAGAAACCCTCACATGAGGTTCCAAGATGCCGAGCCGAGCCCGACTCATGACTGAGGCACAGCCCTCAGGCTCCCGAGTTGATGCCCACGACAGCAGGTTCGGCATCACGAGCCACTTATTCCGCCATCCGGCCGTTCCTCACCCGATTGTCGCAGCGGTCGGGGAACGGCGGAATCGGCAAACGCCCGCCCGATCAGCGGTGCGTCGAACCCTCATAGGACTCGTCCCACGCAATGCTCGCTTTGCCGTCGCCGATGACGATAGGCAGCTGGACGATGGGGGAGTCGCCGAGGTCGTCCTTCATCCAGCGGTCGCCGATGAACAGGAACTCGTCGCTGTCGTACGGGTCGTCGCCGAGCGGAACGACGATGTCGACCTGCGAGTCGAAGGTCTGCGACCCGGCCGGCGCGAACAGCCGCCACTCGCTCCACGGGCCGTGCAGATCCGTGGCGGTGGAGAACATGTTGTCATTCGTGGACCAGCCGGTGAGCTTGGAGCCGAACCAGTAGTAGAGGCCGTCCTTCTTGACGATGGTCGGCGATTCGAGGCCGTACTCGTAGTCGGTGGCGCGTTCGCAGGCGACGTCCTCGACGATGGTCAGGTAGTCGTCGGACAGGCGGTAGATGTGCGTGCCGTGGTCGCGGTCCTCGCTCATCACGTAGGCCGCACCGTCGGAGTCCTGGAAGACGCCGATGTCGCGGCTGAGGTACCCGCGCCACGTGATCGTGGTCCGGAACGCGAAGGGTCCGAGCGGATCGTCGGCGACGGCGACGCCGATGTGCGCGTAGCCGTAGCCGGGCGTCTCGGCGTGGATGAGCATCACGTACTTGCCGGTCTTCGGGCAGTGCAGCACCTTCGGGCGTTCGCCGATGCGGTCGGCGCCGAGCGCGGAGCCGTCCTCCTGCACGTCGAGCACGATGCCGTGGTTCTCCCATGCGTCGAAGTCCTTGGTGGTATAGCAGGCAACGCCCTGGAACAGGTTGCCGTTGACCTTGTTCTCGCCGTACGCGTACCACGTGTCGCCGAACCGCCACACACCGATGCCGTGCAGCTGCGCGACGTTCCCATCAGTGTCCTTCGGCAGAAACGCCCCGAACCGAGTCACCGTCGTCATTGATGTTTCCTTTCTCTGGATATGAATAAAGCCCCTCCATACGCGACATGACAGCACGACGGAGGGGACCCTTAAGTTAGAGGATCCCGCTCCATACACAACATCACGGCGAAAACGGAGGGGCGTGAACGGATATGTCGTGTCCGACCGTAGGACTTGGCCGAGCGGCCCGGAGCGTGTCGGACATGACATATCCGTTCACGCCCCGGACACCGCACGAAACCACGTTCACGTCCCACGGTCATGACATAGCAGTCATCACTCCTTGACGGCGCCTGCGGCGAGGCCGGACTGCCAGTACTTCTGCAGGCACAGGAACGCGATCACGAGCGGGATGATCGTGATCAGCGAGCCCGTGATCACGAGGTTCTGGATCGCCTGGCCGCCCGCGGTGGACGCCTGGTCCTTCCACTGGTTCAGGCCGATCGTCAGCGGGTACCAGTCGGCGTCCTTGAGCATGATCAACGGCAGGAAGTAGTTGTTCCACGTCGCCACGATCGTGAACAGGGCGGTCGTGACGATGCCGGGCGCCAGCAGCGGCAGGCTGATGGTCCAGAAGGTGCGGAACTCGCTGGCGCCGTCGACGCGCGCGGCCTCGAGCAGCTCGGTCGGGACCGCCTGCTCGGAGAAGATCCACATGAGGTACAGGCCGAACGGGCTGATCAGCGACGGGATGATCATGGCCCACGGGGTGTTCGTCAGACCCAGCTTGGCGAACAGCAGGAACTGCGGGACCGCCAGCGCGATGCCCGGCACGGAGATCGAGCCGATGATCACCGCGAACACGGCCTTGCGGCCCGGGAAGCGGAACTTCGCCAGCGCGTAGCCGCCCATGATCGCCAGCAGGGTCGCGCCGCCGGCGCCGACCACCACGTACAGGAGCGTGTTGACCAGCCAGCGGCCGAAGATGCCGTCCTGGTACGTGAACACCGTCGCGATGTTGTCGAACAGGGCGAACGTCCTGCCGAAGCCCAGGCCGAAGGTCGAGGTGAAGTCGGCCTGGGTCTTGGTGGCGTTGATCATCAGGTAGACGAACGGGAACAGGCAGTACACCGCGAAGATCGCGCACACCACCGTCATCCACGTCGAACGGCGCGGGTTGTTCACGTTCGCGAAACCCGCCTTCTCGGCGCGGCGGCGCTCGGCGGCCTCGTCCCTGGCGACCCTCCTCTGGCGTTCCTTCTCGGCCCTGCGGGCGGCCCTCTCCTGCTCGCGCAGCGACTGCGCGGAAGTTGTTGCTGCACTCACTTCATCTGCTCCTTCATGCTGTTGAGCTGGACCGCGTACGCGATCGCCATCGTGATGACCGCCATCGTGATCGCCAGCGCGGCGGCGTAGTTCGACTGGTTGCCGGAGAACGACAGGTTATACGCGTACATGTTCGGCGTGTAGTACGTCGTGATCGCATTGCCCGGCACCATGTTCTGCAGAATCGAGGGCTCGTTGAACAGCTGGAACGAGCCGATGATCGAGAAGATCACCGTGATCGCCAGCGACCCCTTGAGCTCGGGCAGCTTGATCGACTTGACGATCTGCCACTCGGACGCGCCGTCGATGGACGCGGCCTCGTACAGCGAGTGCGGGATCGTGGACAGGGAGCTGTAGAAGATCAGCATGTTGTAGCCCGTGAACTCCCACGTCACGATGTTGCCGATCGACGCCAGCAGGACGCTCGGGGCGAACAGATCGAAGTTGGTGCCCAGCACGTCGTTGAGCGAACCCACGAGGCCGTACTTGGCGCCGTACACGAAGCCCCAGATCAACGTCGAGACCACGGCCGGCACCGCGTAGGGCAGGAACGTCGAGATGCGGAAGAACTTCGCGCCGTGCAGCTTCATCGAATCCAGCGCCAACGCCATCGCCGCGGACAGGAACAGCATGATCGGCACCTGCACGCACGTGAACAGCGCCACGCGGCCGACCGAGCTCCAGAACTGGGCATCCACGAACAGACGCGTGTAGTTCTCGAAACCGACGAACTTCGTGCCGCCGATCATCTGCTTCTTGAAGAACGAGATGTAGATCGCGTACACGATCGGAATGATGAACACGAACACGAACACCACCGCGAACGGGCCCATGAACTTCCAACCACGCCAATCCGCCCTGTGCCTGTTCTGCCGGCCCACCGACGCCTGCCCGGGCATCGTTGCGGCCGAATCGATCGAGGCCATTGCTCGACTCCTCTCCTTTGAAAGAGCTCCTCCGTAGACCAACCGGCATGTAACCGGTCACAGTATTCAGTGTAGCACCGATGTGACCGGTCACACAAGGAACTCGATAAATTTTTAGTAACGATTGTTTACTTGGCTGCAGCGGGGCTGTCGTCGTCGAGCGGACGACGGTACCACGTGTCGTCCGGCACGACCGGCCTGATCGTCCCGTCGGCGTTGAACTCGAGCGGCGCGAACGCGACCTCGCGGCGGTATCCGCTGCCGCACTCGGCGTCGAACAGGTGGTAGGCGAGGATCCACTAGTCGGTTCCGGGGATGTGGATCACGCCGTGATGGCCGGTGCCGACGATGCCGACGGCCGGGTTCTGCTCGACCAGCACGCCGCGCTCGGTCCAGGGCCCCGGATCGACGGGCCGGTCGCGTATTTGACGCAGTACTCCGGGTCGTGCGCGTCGTCAACGCGACCGACGAGCCGCACGCCGTCGCGCTGGACGTCGACGAGCCGGTCGACGGCCGCGCCGAGGCCGAGATCACGATGCTCGCGGCGCCATGGGACGCGGGCCGGCCGTTCGAGGCGGCACCGGCCGAACCGACCGTGCGCCGCGTGCCGGCCGCCGCGCTCGCACGGATCGACGTGACGGCGTACTCGCTGTCCGTCGTCACCCTGCCGGACGACGCCCGATGACGCCCCGTTTCGTATGCTTGGAACCAGTTCGTTAAGGAGTAATCACCCATGGTCACGATGAAGGATGTCGGAAAGGCGGCGGGAGTGTCCGCGATGACGGTGTCGAACGTCCTGCGGGGCAACGACAACGTCGCGCCGGACACCGCGCGACGCGTGCGCGAGGCCGCCGACAGGCTCCATTACCGTCTCAACACCACCAGTCTGTCCGCGCGCAGTCTGCGCGTGAACACGAGCCGCAAGGCCTCGGGCTCGCGCACGATCGGTCTGGCGATCTTCGAGCTGGACCGGCCGTACCCGGCACAGCTCGCCTCGCTGATCTCGCAGACGGCCGAGGAGCGCGGCTACCAGACCGTCGTCCAGCAGACGCGCATCGACGAGCACAACGAGCGTTCGATCATCGAACGCATGTCGAACCAGTTCTGCGACGGTCTGATCTTCAGTTCCAGCCGGCTGTCGGCCGACGAGATCGAGCAGCTGTCGAACCACCGTCCGACGGTCCTGCTCGACGACGACCGCCCGCAGCAGGACATCGACACGATCCTCACGCCCAGCGAATCGGGATCGCAGGCCGCGATCGAATACCTGTACTCGCAGGGCGCCCGGCGCATCGGCATCGTCGGCGGCAATCCGGACGAACGGACCGACGTGCCGCTGCTGGAGACGTACCACGACGCGCGTCACCGGCGTCTGCTGGGCTGCCGCCGCGCGTTCCACCGGCTCGGTCTGACGTGGAGCGAGGACCGCATCATCACCACCGCGTGGGGCGATGTGGACGCGCGCCGCGCGATCCACGAGCAGGAGGCGAAGGTGCGCGACTGCGACGCGCTGTACTGCATGACCGACACGATCGCGTTCGGCGTGCTGCGCGGCCTGCACGACATAGGCGTGCGTGTGCCGGAGGACATGAGGGTGATGAGCTTCGACGGCATCGCGATGGGCGCGCTGACCGTGCCGGCGCTGACCACGGTGGCGGTCGACATCGAGCTGATCGCCACACAGGCCGTGGACCTGCTCATCCGGCGCATCGACGACGAACCGAACCTCGGCCGCCAGCGCATCACCGTCGGCTACCACATCGAACGGCGCGAATCGGCCTGATTCGTCCGACCGGCAGACACCCCGATCGACCGGTCGAGGCGCGGATACGCGAAGACCCCACCGCGAGGTGGGGTCTTCATCTTGAAGTCGGTGTTCGCCGGGCGATCAGTCGTCGCCGAGGGTGACGTGGATGCCGCCGACCAGCGAGCTGACCACGTTGTAGATCGCGGCGAGGATCGTGCACAGCAGCGTCCACAGGATGATGCCGACGATCGCCAGGATCGTCACGACGCTCAGCACGGTGGGCAGCGAGAAGATGCTGGCCAGGTTGAGGTCGTCGGTGGCCAGACCCGTCGAGGAGACGATGCTCGTGATGTTGCTGAAGATGCCGATGGCGCTCAGCAGCAGCCACAGGAGCGTGGCGGCCACGATCTGGATGACCGCGCCGGCGACGCCCATCATGAACGACACCTTGGCGACGCTCCACACGTTCAGACGCGTGAGCGACAGGTTCATGCGGCGGGCACGCGGGGTGCCGCGGCGCACGGACGGACGCACGGAGGAGGCTTCGCCGCCGCGGGCGGACTCGGCCGGCTTGTTGGACGCGACGGAACGCGCCACGCGGGGCGCATGGCCCTCGGAGGGCTGCTCCGCCGGCGCGACGGCCGGTGCGGCCGGCTGCTCGCCCGTCGGGATGGCGGTCGTCGCTCCGGACTGCTCGGGACGCTCCGGCAGCGCCACCTCGGGCACGGCGCCCTCTCGCTGCTCTTCACGGTTGTCGCTCATATTGCTCCTTCACGATTCCGCTGGTCTTCAGGCGTGATGAAAATCTGTAGCCGAGACTAGCAATCTTCACAGACGATTATGCGGCGGCGCTCAGGCCCTGCACGGATTCTCCGTGCAGGGCCCGTCCGTCAGGCGTTCTCCGACGGCTCGGCGGCCTCGGCCGGGGCGACGACGGTCTCCGCCGCGGGCTGCGCGCCCTCGGCCTGGGTCTCCTCCGCCTCGTCCTCGTCCTTTTCGGCGTTCAGGGCGATGGAGATGATCTCGTCGCCCTTGTCGGGCTTAGCGAGGGTGACGCCCTGGGTGTTGCGGCCGGTGCGCTTGACCTCGGCCACGTCGGAGCGGATCACCTTGCCGGACTTCATGATGGCCATGACCTGGTCGTCCTCGGACACGACGAGCGCGCCGACCAGCGAGCCGCGGCCCTCGGCCAGCTGCACGGCCTTGACGCCGTAGCCGTTGCGGCCCTGCAGTCGGTACTCCTCGATGGCCGTGCGCTTGGCGAAGCCCTCGTCGGTGACGACGAGCAGGTCCTTGTCGGTGTCGCCCCAGACGACGTCCATCGCGAGCAGCTCGTCGCCGTCGCGGAACTTCATGCCCTGCACGCCGGCGGTCTGGCGGCCCATCGGACGCAGCTGGTCGTCGTCGGCCTGGAACTTGAGGCTCATGCCGAGCTTGGAGACGAGGATGATGTCGTCCTCGGCGTTGCACAGCGCGGCGCCGATGAGCTCGTCGGCGTTCTCGCCGTTCTCGTCGGCCATCAGGCGCACGGCGATCAGGCCTCCCTGACGCGGCGAATCGTACTCGGACAGGGCCGTCTTCTTGACCTTGCCGGAGCGGGTGGCGAGCACCAGGTACTTGGTCACCTCATAGTTCGGGATGGACAGCACGGCCTGGATGGTCTCGTCCGGGCCGAACTGCAGCAGGTTCGCCACGTGCTGGCCCTTGGAGTCGCGCGAGCCCTCGGGCAGCTCGTATGCCTTGATGCGGTACACGCGGCCCTTGTTGGTGAAGAACAGCAGCCAGTTGTGCGTGGACGTGAGGAAGAAGTGGTCGACCACATCGTCCTCGCGCAGCTTGGCGCCCTTGATGCCCTTGCCTCCGCGGTGCTGGGCGCGGTACTCGTCGGCCTTGGTGCGCTTGATGAAGCCGGAGTGCGTGACCGTGACGACCACGTTCTCCTCGGGGATCAGGTCCTCGTCGGTCATCTCGCCGGAGAACGGCAGGATGCGCGTACGGCGCTCGTCGCCGTACTTCGCGACGATCTCGTCGAGCTCGTCGCCGACGATCTTCCGCTGGCGCTCGGGCTTGGCGAGGATGTCGTTGTAGTCGGCGATGCGGCGCTGGAGCTCGTTGTGCTCGTCGATGATCTTCTGCGCCTCCATGTTCGCCAGTCGCACCAGCTGCATGGACAGGATCGCGTCGGCCTGCACCTGATCGATGTCGAGGAACTCCATCAGCTTCGGACGGGCGTCGTCACGGCCCTGGCTGGAGCGGATGAGGCGGATGACCTCCTCGATGGCGTCGAGCGCCTTCAGGAGGCCCTGCAGGATGTGGTCGCGCTCCTCGGCCTCGCGCTTGAGGTACGCGGTGCGGCGGGCGATCACGTCGAGCTGGTGGGCGACCCAGTGGCGCACGAACGCGTCGAGCGAGAGAGTGCGCGGCACGCCGTCGACGAGCGCGAGCATGTTCGCGCCGAACGTCTGCTGCAGCTGGGAGTGCTTGTACAGGTTGTTGAGCACGACCTTCGGCACGGCGTCGCGCTTGAGCACGAGCACGAGGCGCTGGCCGGTGCGGCCGGAGGTCTCGTCGCGCATGTCGGCGATGCCCTGGATCTTGCCGTCGCGCACGGCCTCGCGGATGGAGACGACGAGGCGGTCCGGGTTGACCTGGTACGGCAGCTCGGTGACCACCAGGCACATGCGGCCCTTGATCTCCTCGGTGTTGACCACGGCGCGCATGGTGATCAGACCGCGGCCGGTGCGGTACGCCTGCTCGATGCCCTTGTGGCCGAGGATGGTCGCGCCGGTGGGGAAGTCCGGTCCCTTGATGCGGGCGATGAGCGCCTCGAGCAGCTCCTCGCGGCTCGCGTCCGGGTGCTCGAGCGCCCAGTGGACGCCGTCGGCGACCTCGCGCATGTTGTGCGGCGGGATGTTGGTCGCCATGCCGACGGCGATGCCGGACGAGCCGTTGCACAGCAGGTTCGGGAAGCGCGAGGGGAGCACGGTGGGCTCCTGCGTCTTGCCGTCGTAGTTGGGCACGAAGTCGACGGTCTCCTTGTCGATGTCGCGCACCATCTCCATCGACAGCGGGGCCATGCGGCACTCGGTGTAACGCATGGCAGCGGCCGGGTCGTCGCCGGGGGAGCCGAAGTTGCCCTGGCCGTCGACGAGCATGTAGCGCATCGACCACGACTGGGCCATGCGCACGAGGGTGTCGTAGATCGCGGAGTCGCCGTGCGGGTGGTACTTGCCCATGACGTCGCCGACGACGCGGGAGCACTTGTTGTAGCCGCGGTCGGGACGGTAGCCACCGTCGTACATCGCGTAGATGACGCGGCGGTGCACCGGCTTCATGCCGTCGCGCACGTCCGGCAGGGCGCGGTCCACGATGACGCTCATCGCGTACGCGAGGTAGGAGTCGCGCATCTCCTGCTGGAGGTCCTTCTTCTGGATGCGCTCACCGGTCATCAGGCCGTAGTCGGTGTTGTCAGCCTCCTGGGGGCTCAACGGCTCCATCGAGCCGTCGCTGTTCGGCTGGTCGTCGAAACCGCCGTTGTTGTTCTCGTCTGCCAATGTACTTCCTTTATCCGTTCCGGTCCCCCTCGCCGAGGGGGACCGATGTCATATCACGCGTCGATCCAGGCGGCGTTGCGGGCGTTGCGCTGGATGAAGAGACGACGCGGCTCGACCTCGTCGCCCATGAGCATCGAGAACGTCTCGTCGGCCGCGGCCGCGTCCTCGATCTGCACCTGCTTGAGCACGCGGTGCTCCGGATCCATGGTCGTCTCCCACAGCTCCTGATAGCTCATCTCGCCCAGACCCTTGTAGCGCTGGATACCCTCGCCCTTGGGCAGCTGACGGCCCTTGGCGCGCCCCTCGGCGAGCACGCGGTCGCGCTCGGAGTCGGTGTACACGAAGTCGTGCGGGCCCTTGGTCCACTTGAGGCGGTACAGCGGCGGCATGGCCACGTACACGTAGCCGGCGGTGATCATCGGACGCATGTAGCGGAAGAAGAGCGTGAGGTTCAGCGTGGCGATGTGCGCGCCGTCCACATCGGCATCGGCCATGATGATGACCTTGTGGTAACGCACCTTGGACAGGTCGAAGTCCTCGCCGTAGCCGCCGCCGACGGCCGTGATGAGCGACTCGATGGTGTCGGACTTCATCATGCGGTCGAGGCTGGCGCGCTCGGTGTTGAGGATCTTGCCTCGCAGCGGCAGGATCGCCTGCGTGATCGGGTTGCGGCCCTGGATGGCGGAGCCGCCTGCCGAATCACCCTCGACGATGAACAGCTCGCACTCCTCCGGGTTGCTCGACTGGCAGTCCTTGAGCTTGTCCGGCATGCCGGCCGACTCGAAGATCGACTTGCGGCGGGTGTTCTCGCGCGCCTTCTTGGCGGCGATGCGGGCGCGGGACGCCTCGATCGCCTTCTGGATGATGTTCTTGGCCTCGCCCGGGTGCGCGTCGAGCCAGTCGCCGAGCTTGTCGGTCATGACGCGCTGGACGAAGGTCTTCGCCTCGGAGTTGCCGAGCTTGGTCTTGGTCTGGCCCTCGAACTGCGGGGTGGTGAGCTTGACGGACACCACGGCCGTCAGGCCCTCGCGCACGTCGTCTCCGGAGAGGTTCTCGTCCTTGTCCTTGAGGATGTTCTTCTCGCGCGCGTAGCGGTTGATCAGACCGGTCAGTGCGGCGCGGAAGCCCTCCTCGTGGGTGCCGCCCTCGGTGGTGGAGATCGTGTTGGCGAAGGTGTGCACCGACTCGGAGTAGGCGGTGGTCCACTGCATCGCGATCTCGGCGGAGATGCCGAGCTTCAAGTCCTCGGCGTCGAAGTTGATGACCTCGTCCTCGACCGGCGTGGACTTGCGCGACTTGACGAGGTACGCGACGTAGTCCTGGATGCCGTTCATGTACTGGTAGGTGACGGTCTGGTGCGTCTCCTCGAGCGCGTTGTCGCCGTCGCCGGTGACCTCGTCGCCGGCCTCGTCGAGCTGGCGCAGGTCGGTGAGGGTGATCTTGAGGCCCTTGTTGAGGAACGCCATCTGCTGGAAGCGGGCGCGCAGGGTCTCGAAGTCGTAGACCGTGGTCTCGAAGATCGCCGGGTCCGCCCAGAAGGTGACGGACGTGCCGGTCGACTCGCCCTCGGCCATCGGCTCGCCCTGCGCCAGACGCGCGGTCGGGCGCTGGTCGATGTAGGTCTGCGTCCAGTGGAATCCCTGGCGGCGCACCTCGACGTCCACGCGCGTGGACAGCGCGTTGACCACGGAGATGCCGACGCCGTGCAGACCGCCGGAGACCGCGTATCCGCCGCCGCCGAACTTGCCGCCGGCGTGCAGCTTGGTCATGACCGTCTCGACGCCGGAGATGCCCTCGCCGGGCACGATGTCGACCGGGATGCCGCGGCCGTCGTCGACGACGCGGATGCCGTTGTCCGGCAGGATCGACACCTCGATGTGGCTCGCGTAGCCGGCGAGCGCCTCGTCGACGGAGTTGTCGACGATCTCGTAGACGAGGTGGTGCAGGCCGCGCGGGCCTGTGGAACCGATGTACATGCCCGGGCGGATGCGCACCGCCTCGAGGCCTTCGAGCACCTTCAGATCGGAGGCGTCGTAGTGCTCGGGTGTCATCGACTCGTCGAGCTCGCCTTCCTGCAATTCGGTGTTGTTGATGTGTTCGTCCGCGGCCTTGAGCTGTTCTTCCTTGCTCTCGGCCTTGTCCAACGAATCCGCCACAGGGCTTCCTCCTGCATTTTCACTTCACGCGAGGGGTTGTCTCGCGGGTCTTTGCCTCAAAATCGCGTTCTACGGGGTCTTGGAGCGATTTGACCATACTGCATGTGATTCTACTCGTCTTGCACGACTATGGCCATATACGGGCCTTATTTTCTTCTGGCCCACCTGCGGGTGTATCCGGCGGTCGGACCGACCACCCTGATGTCGGCGATGTCGAGTCCCTCGAGGTTGCGGCGGATGGTCTCGTTCAGCTGCGGCAGCAGATAGGTCAGCTGTGTGGCCCAGACCGGCGATTCGGTGCCGATGGTGAGCACTCCGTCCTTGAACGCGATGACGTGTGAGTGCTGGGCGACGGCGGGTCCGACGACCCGGTCCCAGTGGTTGTTGAGTTCGGAGATCTTCAGGTGCGGGATCCAGTCGCCGTCGCGGGCGATGAGGTTCGCGACGCCGCCGAGCCGGGACGGCTCGCGCCCGGGCTTGCCGAAGCTCTCCCACGCCTTCTCGGCGCGTTCGGCGCGCAGTCTGCGGGTGTCCTCGCGCGCCGCGTAGCGCTCGAACACCTGCGCCGGCAGCTCGCGTTGGTCGAGCCTGAGCGTGACGGCGATCGGCGGCCTCATCGCACGGGCTCCGGTCCGTCCGCCCGCACGTCGCCGTCGCAGGGGAGCAGCGAGGCGACGTCGATGACGTTGGTGCGCGATCCGTCGGACGCAAGGTCGGGGATGTCGCCGGGGGCCGCGGCGGTGACGAGCACCTGGTCCTGTCCGGCGGCGAAGGCGAGGATCTGCGCGCGGCGGGAATCGTCGAGCTGGGCGAACACGTCGTCGAGGATGACGATCGGCTTCACGCCGCGGTCGGCGGACACGGCCTCGAACAGCGCCATCCTCAGGGCGAGGGCCATCGTCCACAGCTCGCCGTTCGAGGCGAACTCGCGCGCGGGAACGCCGTCGAGCGTGACGGCGAGATCGTCGCGCTGCGGGCCGATCAGGTTGACGCCGCGGGCCACCTCCCCGGCGTACAGGCGCTGGAAGTGCGCGGCGATCGCGGATCGGGGGTCGCCGTCGCCGGCCGCCGCGACCTCCTCGAACGAGGGCGCGTAGGCCAGCCCGGCCTCGCCTTTGCCGGACGCGAGCCGCGCGTAGATCGAGGCGAACGTGCCCGCGAGGCGCCCGACGATCCGCTCGCGCATGCGCGTCAGGTCGACGCCGGCCTCGATGAACTGGCCGGTCCAGATCTCCAGGCCGCTCAGCGCCGCATCGAACGATCCCTCGCGCTGGCCCAGCTGCTTGAGCAGCGCGGCCCGCTGGCGGGCGATGCGCGTGAACTGCTGGAGCGTCGCGGCGTACCGGGGCGCCAGCAGCGCGCCGGCCTGATCGATCAGGGCGCGCCGGGCGGCGGGCTCGCCCGAGACGAGCCGCTGGTCGTCGGGGGTGAACGAGACCGACGGGACGAGGCCGACGATGTCGCGCAGGTAGCGGGAGGCGCCGGAGTCGATGCGTGCGCGGTTCGCGCCGCGGGCGGCGATCGTGGCCTCGTAGGTGGTGACGCGCTCGTCCCCGGCGCCGGAGGCGGGTTCGACGACGTTGGCGCGGATCACGGCCTTGGACTCGCCCCGCTCGACCAGCGGCAGCGAGGAGGAGGTGCGATGGCTGGAACCGGTGGAGAGCACCTCGATCGCCTCGACGATGTTGGTCTTGCCGAGGCCGTTCGCGCCGACCAGCACGTTCACGTGCGGCGCGAGATCGACCACGAGGGCGCTCCACGAGCGGTAGTGGTCGAGCGCGAGGCGCGAGATGTACACGACTGGCTCCTTCGGACGGGTGCCGTTTGCGGCGGTTTCCAGGGTTTTCTCTGTTGTTTTCGCCGACTTTCGCATTCTGTGAAAACTTGCGAAACGAATGCGAAAGTCGGCGGGAAAGTCCGATGCGTCAGCTGTTGAAGCGCATCGGGACGAGCAGGTAGCGGTAGTCCATCGACTCGTCGGAGTCGGCCTCCTGCTGGCCGTTGAACTCGACGGGCTTGACGGCGGTCGTCATCTTCATGCGCACGAACGGCTCGGTGATCGCGGACAGACCCTCGATCAGGTAGCTCGGGTTGAACGCGACGGTGATGTCCTCGCCGTCCATGTCGATGTCGAGCGTCTCGGTGGCCTGCGCCTCGTCGATCGCGCCGGCGGACAGCGTCAGCTCCTGGCCGGAGAAGACCATGCGGATCGGGGCGTTGCGCTCGGCGACCAGCGCGACTCGCTTGATCGCGCCGATCAGCGCGGTCTTGTCGATGACCGCCTGGATCGGGTACTCGTCGGCGAAGAGTCGGTCGACCGCCGGGAACTCGCCGTCGATCAGCTGCGAGGTCGAGGTGCGGCCGGCGTTCTCGAAACCAAGCAACGACGGGCTTTCCGTGTCGAAATCGAGAACCACGTTCTGGTGCTCGTCGAGCGAACGGGACACATCGCGCAGCAGCGAGCCGCGCACCAGGGTGGTGGTGTTCACGTCCGGGTCCTGCGGGGTCCAGGTGAAGCTGGCGCGCGACAGACGGAAACGGTCGGTCGAGGTCATGATCACCTTGTCGCCGTCGAACTGCATGCGCACGCCGGTGAGGACCGGGCGGTTCTCTTCGCGGGAGACCGCGACGCACGCCTGGGCGACGGCCTGCACGAACGTCGGAGCATCGACCTGACCCAACTTCGGCGGAATTCCGGGCAGATCCGGGTATTCGGCGGCCGGCATCAGCTGCAGGGTGAAGGTCGACTTGCCCGAGGTGATCGTCATTGTCGACTCATTCGTGGCGAGGTAGGTCTTCTCGGCGGGCAACGACTTGGTGATGTCGGCGAGCAACTTGCCCAGCACGAGCACCGAACCGGACTCGTCGACGCCGGCCTCGATGTGGTGTCGGGCCGAGATCTCGTAGTTGAAGGCCGAAAGCTGCAGCGTGCCGTCGATCGCCTCGAGCTTGATGCCGGCCAGAATGGGGTTCGAGGGGCGCGCGTCGATGACTCGAGTGGTCCAGGCCACCGCGTCAGCGAGCGCGGCGGAGTTGATTTCTACCTTCATTGATGCTCTCTTTCGTCGTTTCGGCGCACGCGCAACGTCGCGTACGGTCGGGTTTTCCAGCTGGGACTCATTCTAGCGGCGGTTCGGCGCCCCACTTTTGCCGCTCGCTTCGCTCGCGCGAAAAGTGGGGTAACGGATGATGGTGAGAAGAAGAGAACGTAAGTAGTAGTCGTAATAAGGGCTGTGGATAGTGTGGAAAAGTGGGGCGTCCCGTTCTGGCGCCTGATATTCCGACATGCCCCACTTTGTGGATAACTGGTGCCGAGTGATGTGGAAAACCACCCGACTTATCCACAGGCTTCGCGTTCGAAGTGGGGCATCCACATTCGAGGCCAGTTTACCCACTGCTTATCCACAATGAAAGCCGGGGTAATCCACCAGTTCTCCACCGAGGTTACCCACATTTGTGAATAACCATGTGGATAACTTTTCTCCGAATTCGTCGCCGCATCGGAGTGTTGCGGGGCGTTCGCGGCCGGGAGAATCGTTTCTGGCGACGATTTTCGTCGATTTTCGCGGGTGGTCCGCAAAACCTGTGAAATCGGTTTCTGTGCGCGATCCTCCCGGACGGGAAGGGCGATTTTCAAAAAAATCGCGGCGCGCTTCGCGCGCATAATGGTCATCATGGAACCTTGATCCCGTTGCAGGTCAAGTTGACCCCCGCGGACCGTTCGACTCCGCGGAACCGACGGACGAGCCCGCCGGCCGGCACGATCGCGCCTGTCGAACGAATATCGGACTTTCGCACGCGATCCCGCGAAAATCATGAAAAACGATCGCCACAAACGATTCTCCCGGACGGCGAGGGGAGTGCGGAACGGGGAATCCCGGCCTACTTGAGGTCGGAATTGCCCTGCTTGAGGCGCACGGTGAGCTCCATCACGTAGTTGTAGACCTCCTGGCGCTCCTGCATCTCGTTGCTGATGCGGTCGCAGGCGTGCATCACCGTGGTGTGGTCCTTGCCGCCGAACACCTTGCCGATGTCGACGAGGCTCAGGCTGGTCATCTCGCGCGTCAGGTACATGGCGACCTGCCTGGCGATCGCGATGTTCTTCATGCGCGACTTGCCGACGATGTCCTCGAACGTGAGATGGAAGTAGCGCGCCACCTGGCTGATGATGTCGGTGGGCTTGACCTCCACGTCCGTGGTGAAGAAGTCCTGCAGCGTCTGCTCGGCCATCGTGCGGGTGACCGGCTGGTTGCTCAGGGACGCGACCGCCGTGACGCGGGTCAGCGCGCCCTCGAGCTCGCGGATGTTCTCGGTGAACCGCTCGGCGATCAGATCGAGCACGTCGTTGGGGATGTTGCTGTGGTTCATCGAGGCCATCATGCGCAGGATCGCGATGCGGGTCTCGAGGTCCGGCGGCTTGACGTCGACGGTCAGACCCGAATCGAAGCGCGAGATCAGTCGCGCCTCGAAGCCCTTGAGGTTCTTCGGCGCGACGTCGGAGGCGATGACGATGCGCTTGTTCGCCTGATGCAGCGCGTTGAACGTATGGAAGAACTGCTCCAGGGTGGCCTCCTTGCCGCCCAGGAACTGGATATCGTCGATGAGCAGCACGTCGACCTCGCGGTAGCGACGGTTGAACTCCGCGATCTGGCCCTGCGATTGGTTCGGGTTCTGCAGCGCCTCGATGAACTCGTTGGTGAACTCCTCCGAGTTGACGTAGCGGACCTTCAGGGTCGGATCCTTGACGAGCGCGTAGTTGCCGATCGCGTTGAGCAGGTGGGTCTTGCCCAGACCGGAGCCGCCGTAGATACACAGCGGATTGAAGTCGCGGCCCGATCCCTCGGCCACCGCGAGCGCCACGGTTCTGGCGAAACGGTTGGAATCTCCCGGCACGAACGTGTCGAACGTCGCGTTCTTGTTGAGGTGCGTCTCCGGATCGCGCGCGACCTTGTTGCGGCTGATCGGGTAGTCGTTCCTCGCCGGCGGCGCGGCCTGCGTGGCGATCGGGCCGGGGATGTTCTGCGGCATGTTGGACGGCACGCTGGGCACCGGGCCGGTCGCGCCGAACGGTTCCTGGGCGAGCTCGGACATGGCGCGGGGACGGGCCGGCGCGGTCGCCGTGGCCGAACGGCCCGATCGGGCCGTCTTCGCGATCTTGACCGTGGCGGGCTTGGCGGCGGCTCGGCGCTTGCGCACGATCTTGAACGCCGGCGTCATCTCCTCGCCGGTCACCATGTTCAGCGCCTCGAGCAGCGGCTGGTTGAGTTCGTTCTCCAGCGCCTGGCGCGTGCCGGTGTTCTCGACGCACAGCACGATCGTCGTGCCGAAGATCGCCTCGGGGTACACGCCCTCGAGCCATCCGCGGTCGCGGGCGGACAGCGATTTGTCCCGCTTGAGCAGCGACAGCGTGTCGGACCAGATGCGATTGGCGTGTGCGACGGGGTCGTTCGACTGTGCGGCCATCTCTGTTCCTCCTGTCCCGCTCGAAAACGAATAAAGTGCGGACCCTATTGTTACTCATATGGCGGGAGTTATCCACAGGCTTGCGTGTTGCAATCATTGGAATGTGAATAACATCCGTGTAATTTGTGGATAACTTTTCCCGTCCAAACGGCTCCATTGCAACGTTTCCATACCGGTGAACGCGACATGGCCCCTGTCCGAATTGTGAATGAAATGCCTCCGTGTTGACGTTGGGGGAGGGGTGAGGGTAGTTTGGTATAGCTTGACTCACGTGAGAGCCGCGCGTAAGCGTGGCCGAAAGACCTAGGAGCAATTATGAAGAGGACCTTCCAGCCCAACAACCGTCGTCGTCACATGAAGCACGGCTTCCGCGTGCGCATGCGCACCCGTTCCGGCCGCGCCCTGATCAACCGCCGCCGCGCCAAGGGCCGCAAGAGCCTGTCCGCCTGATTTCCGAGTCAACGGCAGAAGCGCAAGTGGAACGGCTGAAAAGCCACAGCGAATTCGTCGCCGTGCTCAAACGCCGACACAAGGTATCCCGCAACGACATCGTCGTGCACTATCTGGTGCGCGACGATTCGTATACGAAGGGGAACGTGGCGCCGGAGGACCGGCGGCTGGGGCTTGCCGTATCCAAATCGGTCGGGCACGCCGTCACCCGCAACACGGTCAAGCGGCGTTTCCGCGTGCTGGCCTCCCGCTACGAGGAGCGTCTCCCCGAGGGGTGCGATATCGTGCTTCGCGCGAAGCCGTCCGCCGCGACCGCCTCGTTCCAGTCGCTGGATGAGCAGATCGCGTCGAGCTTCGCCAAGGTCGCGAGCAGGATCGAACAGGGACGATGACCACTTGCGGCGAACTCATGGTGCGCGGGGTGCGCTGGTACCAGCGTCATTTCTCCGCACACCGTGCCGTGCCGTGTTGCCGGTATTACCCGAGTTGCTCGAACTATGCCATTCAGGCCGTCGAGCGGTTCGGTGCGTGTCGTGGGGGACTTCTCGCCGTGCTGCGTCTGCTGCGTTGCCGGCCGTGGAGTAGGGGAGGCATCGACGACGTGCCGCAACGGTTTTCCGTGTTCTATCGGTTCCGATGGTCGAAGGCCCATGAGGAGCCACGGTTGACGCCGCTGCCGGATGACGAAGTTAAGGATTCCGTACGATGATTAATCAAAACCAATTCCTTCTGGACTCGGGCTTCTGGGGCTGGCTGTACAAGCTGCTGACCCCGGTCGAGTGGCTCATGACGCAGATCATGAACCTCTTCCACGAGTTCCTCTCGCTGTTCATGCCGCGTATCGGCGTCTCGTGGGTGCTGTCGATCATCTTCCTGGTGCTCGTCGTGCATGCGTGCATCTTCCCCATCTACTACAAGCAGATGAAGTCGATGCGCAAGATGCAGGCGCTCCAGCCGAAGATGCAGCACATCCAGAACAAGTACAAGGGCAAGACGGATCAGGCCAGCAAGGAGGCCATGAGCCGTGAGATGATGAAGCTCTACCAGGACAACGACGCCAACCCCGCCGGTTCGTGCCTGCCGATGCTGATTCAGGGCCCCGTGTTCATGTGCATGTTCTACACGCTGTCCGCCATCCCGTACATCGCCCGCGGCAAGCGCGCCGCGCTGGGCGCGTTCGATGTGGCCACCGCCAAGGAGTTCGCGCAGTCCAAGGTGCTCGGCCTGGTGAGCGTGACCGACGTGTTCGGCACCGCCGACACGGTCGGCAAGGTCATCATCGGCGTGTTCGTGGCGTTGATGTGCGCCTGCATGTTCTACATGCAGTGGCTCAACATGAACAAGAACATGAACCCCGAGGCGATGACCGGCCAGGCCGCCACGATGCAGAAGACGATGCTGTGGATCTTCCCGCTGATGTACGTCTTCTCCGGCGCGACCATGCCGTTCGCCGTGCTGGTCTACTGGCTGACGAACAACGTCGTCAACCTGCTGCGCACCATGTGGCAGATGTACGCGTTCCCGACTCCGGGCTCGCCCGCCGGCGACGCCAAGGAGATCCGCGACCGCAAGAAGGAAAACGAGCGCCGCGCCAAGGCCGGTCAGATGTCCCTCGAGGATGAGGCTCTGCAGAAGGCCAAGGAGGAGGCCGAGCGCAAGGTGTCCGAAGGGTACCAGCGCCAGCAGCCCCAGCGCAAGCGCAAGAAGAAGTGAGTAAGTGAGGCCCGGCGTTTCACGTGGAACAATCGCGTGGAACACCGGGCCACGCCATCCTGCTTCACAACGTCGGGGAGCGGGATCGCGGGTTTAGACTTGAACCAAGACCCTCATAACAAGGAGAACACTATGGCCCAGGATGATGACAAGACGGTGGACCAGCTCAACGATGAGGCCGACATCGCCGCCGACTACCTTGAAGGTTTGCTTGACATCGCCGATTACGAAGGCGACATCGAGATGGGCGTGCGCAACGGCCGCCCGATGGTGCAGATCGTCGCCGATGACGACACCGACATCAAGCATCTGATCGGACGCAACGGCGAGGTGGTCGACGCGCTGCAGCAGCTCACGCGTCTGGCCGTCCAGCAGAAGACCGGCGAGCGTTCGCGTCTGATCGTGGACGTCGACGGCTTCCTCAAGCGCAAGCGCCAGCGCCTGCACGACATCGCGCTGGACGCGATCGACGAGGTGCGGGAGACCGGCGAGCCGGTCGATCTCAAGCCGATGAACTCGTTCGAGCGCAAGGTCATCCACGACGTCGTGCGCGAGGAGGGACTGCGCTCCCGCTCGCACGGCGAGGAGCCCCGCCGCTACGTCACCGTCTATCTGCGCGCGAACGCCGACGCCGAGGATGCGGACGACGAGGAGTGATCGTGCGGCGGACCCCTCGGTGACGAGGGGTTTCGTCGTGTATGCAGGGATGTGATCCCCGCCGGGCGCCGGCGGGGGAGTGAAGAGTCGATATGGGGAGAACGATGACCGACCAGCTTGACGGTTCGCCGATTCTGGAGGAAGTGCTTGGCGACGCCCTCGCACCGCTCCGGGTGTTCCACGTGAAACTCGCCGAGGAGGGGGAGCCGCGCGGCCTGATCGGACCGCGCGACGTCGACATCATCTGGGAGCGTCACATCCTCAACTCCGCCGCGATCGTGCCGTACGTGCGCGAGGCGACGGACGGCATGCGCTTCAAGACCGTGGCCGACGTCGGCAGCGGCGGCGGATTCCCCGGTCTGGTCGCGGCGGCGTGCCTGCCCGATCACGAGTTCACGCTGATCGAGCCGATGGAGCGTCGCGTCGCCTGGCTCGCCGAGTGCGTCGACGAGATGGGGCTGAAGAACGTGCGCATCGAGCGCGCCCGCTCCGAGGAGGTCATCGCCGCGATGCGCAAGCGTCGCGACATGCACCCCTTCGCCGTGGTCACCTGCCGTGCGGTCGCGCCGATGACCAAGCTGTCCGGATGGACGCTGCCGCTGCTCAAGCCGCAGGGGAGGCTCGTGGCGCTGAAGGGGCGTTCCGCGCAGGCCGAGATCGACAAGGCGGCCAAGGAGATCGCCAAGCGGCACGGCGCGAACCCCCGCGTGGTCGAGGCGCAGGTCGGTCCCGGTCTGGAGCCGACGCACGTCGTGCTGGTGGATAAGCGGTAGGATTCGCCGGTTACTTATCCACATTCGGAAGATGGCCGAAAAGTTATCCACAATCGTAATTGCGGGATCCATCTCACGAAAAGCATTGCAAATGTTGGACTCGACCGGGCGGCCGACCGGCCGTTCGGAGCGAGTCGGGCAAGTTATCCACACTTATCCACATTTTTGTGGATAACTCGTTGACATCGGTTTCCATGTCCATGCGAATGGGGAAACTGGAGCGAGTTTTTGTTGCCAAGGAGGAGTCATGGCTGAGGAACGGAATCCGATGGAGTCCGCCGAACAGACATTGCAGCGCATCTTCGGGGAGGGAAGTTCCTCGGTCGGAGCGGAAATCGCCCAGGAATCCAGCCGCTACGCGCGTCTGCAGAAGATCAAGTATCCCAAGCCGTCCAAGACGCGACTGATCGCCGTCGCGAATCAGAAGGGCGGCGTCGGCAAGACCACGTCCACGGTGAACGTCGCCGCGGCCCTCGCCAAGAGCGGCGCCCAGGTGCTGGTCATCGATATGGATCCGCAGGGCAATGCGTCCACCGCGCTGGGCGTGCGCCACACCTCCGGCGAACCCTCCGTCTACGACGTGATCGAAGGCCGTCTCAAGCTCGCCGAGGTCAAGCACCAGTGCCCCGACTTCGAGACGCTGGACGTCGTGCCCGCCTCGATCGATCTGTCCGGCGCCGAGCTCGAGGTCGCCGACCTGCCGAATCGCAACACCCTGCTCAAGGAGGCGGTGGAGGAGTACCTCGCCGCGTCCGAGGTGCACTACGACTACGTCTTCGTCGACTGCCCGCCGAGCCTTGGTCTGCTCGTGATCAACGCGATGTGCGCCGTGCATGAGATGCTCATCCCGATTCAGGCCGAGTACTACGCTCTCGAGGGTCTGGGCCAGCTCATCAACACCATCGGTCTGGTGCAGAGCCACTTCAACCCGAGCCTGACCGTCTCGACGATGCTGGTGACGATGTTCGACCGTCGTACGCTGCTCAGCCGCGAGGTCTTCAACGAGGTCAAGAAGCATTACCCGTCCATCGTGCTCGACACGACGATCCCGCGTACCGTCAAGATCTCCGAGGCGCCGAGCTTCGGCAAGAGCGTGATCGCGTACGATCCGCACGGCATGGGCGCGATCTCCTACGCCGAGGCGGCGCTCGAGATCGCCCGTCGTTCCCCGTCCGTGCTGGACGCCATCGACGCCCGGATGAAGGAGGCCTGATCATGGCATCGAAGTCGCGTCTCGGTAAGGGGCTTGGCGCGCTGTTCCCCGATCTGCCGGGTGATGAACAATCGATTGTTTCACGTGAAACCAAGCGTGTGCTCAACGAGGCCGTGAAGCAACGCAAGGCCGTCGAGCCGAAGCCGAAGGCCGAGGTCGCCGCGCCCGAGGCGCCGCGCGTCTCCGTGCCGCCGATCGCGGCATCCGTCGCCGGCGCGAAGGCACACGACGCCTCCGCTGCGTCGGAGAAGAAGTCCGGCAAGGCGAAGCGCGCCGCGATGCCGGGTCTGGGCGACATCGCCCACCCGAGCGACATGTTCTTCAGCGACACCGCCGCCTCCGATGCGAAGTCCGATGTTTCACGTGAAACTAAGTCTGCGGACGAACAGTCGGAGGAGCCGGAGCTCAAGCCGGTCGAGGGCGGCTACCTCGCCGAGCTCAAGCTGAGCGACATCGGTCCGAACGCGCATCAGCCGCGCACCGTGTTCGACGAGGACGACCTCAACGAACTGGCCGCCTCCATCAAGGAGGTCGGCATCCTGCAGCCGATCGTCGTACGGGTCCGTCCGGCCGCGCAGATCGAAGCGGCCCGCAGGCAGCAGGCCGACCACAAGCCGCAGAACCAGTTCGACGGCCGACTCGACAGCGAGTACGAGCTCATCATGGGCGAGCGCCGCTGGCGCGCCTCCCAGCTGGCCGGCCTCGAGAGCATTCCGGCGATCGTCAAGACGACCGCCGACGACGAGATGCTGCGCGACGCCCTGCTGGAGAACCTGCACCGCGTCGCCCTGAACCCGCTCGAGGAGGCGGCCGCCTACCAGCAGATGATCGACGAATTCGGTCTGACGCAGGCGCAGCTGTCCAAGTCGGTGTCGAAGTCGCGTCCGCAGATCGCCAACACGCTGCGACTGCTGAACCTGCCGGGCTCCGTGCAGAAGAAGGTCGCCGCCGGCATCATCACCGCGGGTCACGCCCGCGCGCTGCTCGGTCTGCGCGACCCCGAGGCGATGGACAAGCTCGCGAACCGCATCATCGCCGAAGGACTGTCGGTGCGCTCCACCGAGGAGATCGTCGCAATGGCGAACCTCGAGAACAAGGAACCGAAGAAGCCGAAGACCAACAAGAACAACCCGTGGGCCGGCTCGCCGATCCAGACGCATCTCGAAAGCCGCTTCGACACCAAGGTCTCCATCAAGGGCACCCCGAAGCACGGGCGCATCGAGATCGTGTTCTCGTCCCCCGAGGACATGGACCGCATCCTTGGCCTCCTCATGGACAAACCCGAAGGTGACGATGCTGCTCAGGCGTCCTCTTCGGAAGGTCAGTGGGTCTGATTTCTTTTCGTTCGATAACTGAATAGTTTCGTACGCTGCCGGGTGGGGCGGCGATATACGAGTCGCGACACGCTCCAGGCCGCTCGGCCAAGCCTACGGTCGCGACTCGTATATCGCCGCCCCACCCTCGTTTTGCCGTTCTCTTGCGTTTCACTAAACGCAACATTCGTGCGTAACTGAGGGTGGGGTGATGCGACGCGAATTGAGACCGTAAAGACTTGGCCAGAGCGGCCCGGAGCGTGTCGCAGTTCGCGTCGCATCACCCCACCCGGTCACCGCTGGAAGTCGAAAGCACCGATCATTGCTGGAACTCAGCTGCGGCGGGGGAAGAGCGACGCGCTATAGGTTTTGGGTATTGCGCTTTGGGGTGAGGCGGGATGCGGCTTTGATAGGGTGGGGGCATGACTTTGCGTAATGTGGTGATTGTTGGTTCGGGGCCGGCCGGATATACGTCGGCGATCTATCTTTCCCGTGCGGGGCTCAAGCCGCTGGTCGTGACCGGTGCACTGACCCCCGGCGGACAGCTCGTCAACACGACCGAGGTGGAGAACTATCCGGGCTTCCCGGACGGCATCCTCGGACCCGACCTGATGGACGCGATGAAGGCGCAGGCGGCGAAGTTCGGCACCGAGTTCGTGTCCGCCGACGTCGAATCCGTCGCCGAGGTGTCGGCGGACGGGAACGACGGCAAGCCGACGTATCATCTGACGCTGGACACCGGCGAGGAGCTGGATGCGCGCGCGGTGATCATCGCGACCGGTTCGTCGTACCGCAAGCTCGGCGTGCCCGGCGAGGCCGAGTACTCCGGTCACGGCGTCTCGTACTGCGCGACGTGCGACGGCTTCTTCTTCCGCAACAAGCCGATCGTCGTGGTCGGCGGCGGCGACTCCGCGTTCGAGGAGGCGCTGTATCTGACGCGCTTCGGCTCGTCCGTCACGCTGATCCATCGCCGCAACGAGTTCCGCGCCTCGGCCATCATGGTCGAACGCGCGCGCGCCAACGAGAAGCTCACGCTGCTCACCGACACGGTCGTCACCGCCATCCACGGTGAGGCTCCGGCCGCGCCGGCCGGCGGGCTGAAGCTCGCGCTGAACAAGCCCGCCGGAGGCCTGTCGCTCGGCGGCAACGCCATCGGCGGCGGACTGGCCGTTCCGGCCGCGGCGCCGGCGGTCGGCAACGTGTCGAGCATCGACATCCGCAACACCGTGACCGGCGAGACCGGCACGCTCGAGACCAAGGCCGTGTTCGTGGCGATCGGACACACGCCCGCCACCGGGTTCCTCGGCGATCTGGTCGACAGGGACGAGGACGGCTACGTGCTCGTCGACGGCGCGAGCACGCGCACGTCGCATCCGGGCGTCTTCGCGGCCGGCGACTGCGTCGACCGCGTCTACCGTCAGGCCATCAGCGCCGCCGGCATGGGCTGCCGCGCCGCGCTCGACGCCCAGGAGTATCTGACGGCGTGATGATGTCCGCGTCGTTCCGGTGACGTCGGACGACGCGTGCGCGCCGTACATACGAGTGAAGCCTCCGACCATGCATCCCATGGATCGGAGGCTTCACTCGTATGCGGATATGCCGATCTGATCGGCGTGGATCAGCGCCGGTAGACGTCGGTGACGTCGATGAGGACGACGCCGGACTCGTCGGAGGCGGACGAGGAGGAGCTGCTGCCGCCGGACTGCTGCTGGCTGCCGGAGCCGTCGCTCTGGTCGTCGCCGAAGGGGACGTTCGTGTCGTCGGGCCATTCGTTGTTCTGCTGGACCTTCTGATCCTGCGGGTTGCCGCTGTGCAGGAACAGGAACAGCGCGCCGGCCAGCAGGGCGACCAGCACCAGCGCGGCCGCGATCAGCGCGACGGTCGCGGTGGTCATGTTGCCGAGCAGACGGTGGTCGGACAGGTCCTCGTGCTCGTCGTCGGCCGGATCGTGATCCAGCATCGACTTGGGCTTGAAGCTCGGCGGATGCTGCATGTCGAAATCGGACGAGACCGGGCGCGGGGGCAGCGCCGGGCTGACGGGGATCGCCGGCGGCATCGAGCCGGGGGCGATGTGTTCGTTGCCGTCCGCGGGCGTCTGCGGGGCGCTCTCCGGCTTGCCCTGCGCGTCTGCGGGAGCCTTCGTGGCCTCGGCAGCGTTCCCGCCCTTGGCGTTCTTGCCGGACTTGCGGTTCCGGTTCTTGCCGGGCTTGGGCGCCACGCGGCCGTCGCCGTGGCCGCCGTACGCGCCGCCCGCCTCATGCGGGTTGGCGAAGTCCTCGAAGCCCTCGATGGCCATGTTCTCGGGATCGCGCACATCGAGCGACACGGTCGGCATGTTCGACTCGTTGATGATCGGGATGCGCGAGGTCTGCTCGCCGGTGTTCATGTCGTCCGGCAGGGCGACGGGCGCCGGGTAGACCTGGAAGGAGAAGTCGTTGACCAGCTCGTCGGTCCGATGCTGCGTATCGTGGCCGGGCGCGTTCAGCTGACCGGTCTGCTCGCCCGCGGCCGGCGCGACGTACGACTGCGCGGCGATTCTGGCGCGCTCGTCCGGCGGCACGTTGCGTCCCATCGCGAAGAAGTCGTGCGGGGAGTACTCCTTGAACGACTCCTCCATGTCGGCGAAGCTCTGCGCGTTCTGCGCGGCGACGACCGCATCCGCGTGACGGGCCGCCTCCTGCTCGCTGGGCGCGCGATGAATCTCCAGATCGGGCAGACGCTCGGTGGTGACGTCTCCCGCCGGCAGCTCGACCAGCGCGCTCTTGGACAGGTCGCGCACGGCGACCGTCGAGATCGACCCCTCGCCGGCATCGGTCGGCAGGGCGATGTCGCGGTCGGACAGCTGGTCCAGCGGCGTCCAGTCGCCCAGCAGGGCGGTCAGCTCGCCGAGCGTGAGCATCGGCTCGCCCTTCTTGCCGGTGCGGCCGGTCAGCTCCAGGCCGCGGGAGAGGATCACGTGGAATTCGGTGGGCATGTCCGCGTCGAGCGAGGACAGGTCGAACGTGGTGTCGGGTGTGACCGGACGGCGCTTGAGCATGCCGTACAGCACCGCGGCGAGCTGGCGGATGGCCAGCTGCTCGGTGGGCATGGTCTCGGGGGCGCCGGTCGGCTCGACCAGCAGGTGCGTCAGCGGCACGTCGGCGATCTCGACGCCGGTGACGGAGACGCGGATCGTGTCGGTGGACAGGCGCGGGGCCTCCAGGCCGGAGACGATCGTCGCGGCGTCGCCGATGACGGAGCGCATCGCCTCGTAGCTGAGCGTGCCGCGCGCCTTGCCGCGCAGGTACTCGGTCAGGGACAGGCCGGTCTCGAGCTTGGTGACGAGCACGGCGGCCTCGCCGGCCTTGCGGAACTGCAGGACCGGGGTCAGACCGTCCTTGCGGCCCGCCTGCGAGGTGAGGGCGGAGACGTCGTCGAGGGTCTCCGGTGCGGTCAGGATGAAGAGCTGGCAGTCCTGCGCGAGGACGCGGTCGTTCGCCTTCCACGCCTGCACGCCGGGCTCGTCGCGCAGCAGGGCGACCAACGTGTATCGGTTGAAAAGAGTGTCACCCAGCTGAGGCTTCATAGTTTCTTCGACTCCGTACGACAAGAAGGTTGGTGAAGGCCCGGATGGGCGGGCCACGCTGTTGTCATTCTAGCCATGGGGATAGGCATATCGGAGTCGTCCTCAGGGCGGATTTCGTGAGGATTCCGGAGGCGTCGTCAGCGCCTGATGCGGCGCCTGACGCCGGCGAGCAGGGCGGTGAACTCCTCGCAGCGCAGCAGCGTGAGCATGACGGCGTAGAGCACGGCGGTCAGGACCGTGACGATCGCGCAGAAGCCGAGCGCCTGCAGCCAGCCGAGCTCGCCGCGCGCGACGTCGGCGCCGAGCGCGCCCATCAGCGGATCGGTGAGCAGCCACGCGGCGACGCCCGCCACCACGGCGGCGACCAGCGCCTTGAGGAACGTCGTCGCGATGCGGCGGCCGTCCAGATAGCCGTCGAACCGGCGGCGCAGCATCAGGGCCAGCGACGGGAAGCTCAGCACGTAGCTCAGGGTGATCGCGACGCCGATGCCGGCAGTCCAGTACTGCGGCGGCGCGAACATCGCGATGCCCACCTCGATGACGATCTGGATGACGTTGGCGAGCAGCTGGAACAGGAACGGATGCTTGCCGTCCTCGAACGCGTAGAACGTGCGCTGGATGAGCAGGTAGGCGCTGGTGAGCGGCAGGCCGAACGCCAGCGCGACCATCGGCCCGGCGATCAGCTGCGCCTCGGGCACGCTCACGCTGGGCAGCAGCGCGATGGTGATCGGCACGGGCATGACGATGATCGCCATCGTGAAGTACATCATCATGACCCCGACGTTGCGCAGGGCGCCGCTCAGATCGGCGCGCGCCTCGTCGATGTTGCGGTCGGCCACGGCGCGCGAGATCTTCGGGAAGATCGCGGTGGCGACCGACGTGGCGATGAGCGAGTACGGCAGGATGTAGAGCGTGAACGCGTTCTGGTAGGAGCCGTTGCCGGCGATGCCGTACAGGTCGTTGCCGGCGAACGGGGCGCCGTTGGAGATGCGCGCGTTGATGATGTTCGTGATCTCCTGCAGACCCATCACGCCCATGCTCCACGCGGCCACCGGGCCCATCGACTTGAGGCCGATGCCGGAGACGCCCCATTGCGGGCGGTAGCGGATGCCCGTGCGCACCAGCGGTACGAACAGGATGAGCGCCTGGAACGCGACGCCCAGCGTCCACGTGCCGGCGGTCAGGAAGATCTTGTCCTCGGTCCAGAACTCCAGCGGCTGGCGGCTGGCCGGGCCGAACATGACGAGGAACATCGCGAAGCCGGCGCAGCTGATGACGTTCGCGCCGACCGAGCTCCACGCGTACATGACGAAGTTGTCCTTCGCGGCCAGGATCTGGCCGATCACCGTGTACAGGCCGTAGAAGAGGATCTGCGGCATGCACCACAGCGTGAACGCGTTGACGAGCGCGCGCTGTGCCTCGTTCCAGCTCGAGTTGAGGTACAGGAGCGTCAGCAGCGGGGTCGCGGCCATCATCAGCAGCGTCATCGACAGCAGGATGACGATGGCCAGCGTGATGAGCTTGTTGAGTCGCTCCTGCGCGTCATGCTGCTTGAACGTGCGCACGATCTGCGGCACGAGCACGGCGTTGAAGATGCCGCCGGAGATGACGGTGAACAGCACCTGGGGAATCATCGAACCGGTTTGATACGCGTTCGCGGCGATGCCCGTGGTGCCCAGGCACGCGGCGAGCAGGATCGTGCGGATCTGTCCGGTGATGCGGGAGGCCATCGTCCCCGATGCCATGATCAGGGAGTTGCGGCCGACGTTGGAACTCATTCGTCGGGGTCCTTCTTACGGTTGAACTGACGCCACAGGCCGAGGATGCCGAGCAATACGGCCAGGCCGATGATGACGAATCCGGTCTTGTCGCTGATCTTGAGCACGCAGGTGATCGGGGTGTCCTGCGCGAGGCCGAACGCCTGATCGGTGCGGTCCAGCAGCGTGACGTGCGCGGCCGTCGAACCGGATGTGGCGGCGCGCAGGGTGAACGTGACCTGCGATTCGGAACGCGGCGCGATCGTCACCGTGTTCGTGCGCGAGGTGACGATCTCCGGCGAATCGGTGATCGACGAGACGCGGATCGTGACCGGATACGCGGTGGTGTTGCTGATCGTGACCGGCATCGACGCGGTCTCCGAGACCATCGTCACCGCCTCGGACGGCGTCAGATGCACGCCGCCGAGCAGGTCGTCGGCCAGCTGGCGCGTGCCCGCGGACACCGTGCGCGAGGCGTCCTGCACCCCGGCGCTGCCGCCGTCGGAGGACAGCGCGTGCAGCGCGAGCTCGTTGTGCGCGGCGAGCAGCGTGTCGATCCACGCCGACGATCCGTTCGACGTCGCGTCGAGGATCGCGTCGCGGAAGCGGATGATGTCGCCGTGGCTCGCGGTGAGCGCCGAGAGCGTGTTGTCGAGGTCGGTGGCCTTCGCGTCCGTGAGCTTGGCCTCGTCGGGCACCTCGGCCGCAGCATCCTCGCCGGTCACGTGCGGGGTCGCCTTGGCGAGCGTGTCCAGATCGGTCAGCTGCAGCCAGCTCGACTGCTCGATCGCGGTCATGAACGCGTCGACGGTGGCCGCCGCGGCGCTCTGGTCGAAGCAGACCAGCAGATTGCGGTCGGTGTACGGCTGCTCCATCTGGTAGAACGCGCTCTGCGCGACGAAGCGGGCGAGGCGTCCGGCCTCGGTCGCCTCGGCCTTCGCCCTGCGGCTGGTGGCCTTGCCCTTGACGAGGTTGCTCAGCTCGCGCTGCTCGACGAGGACGGTCACGTCGCCCGCCTCGGTCGGCACGACGGCGGTGCCGGTGTGCACGGTGCCGGAGGAGGACGAGTCGAAGTCGTGCGTGGCGATGACTGTATCGTAGCCCTGCCGCCTGGCCTCGGTCAGCGCCTTGAGCGTCCACTTGGCGTTGCCCTGCCAGGCGACGGTGCGCGTCGAGGCCTGCTGGTCGCCGATCGCGTCGCGATAGTGCCCGAGCGCGGACTGCGCGTTCCACTGGTCCGTGCCGACGCCCGCGTTCGCGTACGCCTGGGCGTCGCCCTTGGCCGCGTACGTGGTGATGTCGAATCCGGCCGGCTGCATGACCGCCGTGACCTGCGGCGGCATCGCCAGCGCGTCGAGGTACGTGGGGTCGGCGATCGTCTGCAGGCCCGCGTGCTTGGTCATCGTCTGGGCGAGCGTGCGGTCGAATCGGGCGTGGTCCTGGTCAAGCGCGGCCGCGGCGACGCTCGACGACGAGGTGTCGCCGTCGCCGGTGTTCGCGTTCGCGCTCGTGTTCGTGGTCGTATCGCCGGTGACCAGTCCCTCGAGTCCTTCGGAGTTCGCGGTCCAGTGCGAGCTGGTCAGCGGCATCGCGACGGTGATCTTCATCGCCGGGGTCGCGTTGCCCAGCCCGTCGGACGAGCGCGTCAGGAACGTGCGCAGCTGCGCGGAGTCGTCGTCGTGCGCGTAGGAGAGCAGCAGCGGCTTCGGTCCCCAGTTGGCGATGCGTCCGAGCGCGCCGTCGTCGGCCTTCACGTCGATGGACACCGTGGCCGTCGCGCCGGGCGCGATCTCGGGCACGGACGCCGAGCCGAGCGACGAGGGCGTGGGGATGCGGTTCTCGTTCTGCGACCACTCCTGCATGTCGGTGCGCGAGACGAACGTGTACATCGGATTGACGTACAGCGACACCGTGCCGGCCGACCACGCGGTCTTGCCCGTGTTGGTGATCATGGCGGTCAGATGGTAGCCGGACGTCGACGTGACCACCGCGGTCGCGGAGGTCAGCGTGATCGTACTGCTCGTCGTCGTTTCTGCGGCGCCGGTCGCGGCCGCGTCATCGGCGTGGGCCGTCGGGGCGATCATGCCGGTCAGGAATGCGACGGTGAGCAGCAGACCGGTGACGATCCGGCGCCATCGCGCGTGGAGGGGAAGTCGGTTCACTCGTCTGCCTGCCTGTTCAGTTTCCTCGCATACAGCCATGCGATCTTGCGCTCATTAGGATAACTGAGCACGTCGTCCAGATCCTTGAAGTCCACCCAGATGGCGTCCTCCGCCTCGTGGTCCGGGTCGCCGTCGACGGTCAGCTCGCCGCCGACCTGACGCAGGGCGAAGTGGTGCACCAGCTTGTGCACGCGCTGCGTGGTGCCGGTGAACCAGTAGTCGATCGTCGCGATCGAATCGACCACCTCGCCCAGGATCCCGGTCTCCTCGTGCACCTCGCGCACGGCGGTCTGCTGGGGCGATTCGCCCTTCTCGATGTGTCCCTTCGGCAGGCACCATTCGAGGTGGCCGCTGCGCGAATGACGGGCGATGATGGCCACGCGGCCGAGCTCGTCGAAGACCAGTCCGCCGGCGGAGTACTCGCGCACGACCGGCAGTTCCTGCGCGTCGAGCGACGCGAACTTCGTGGGGCCGTCGAGGCCTCGCTTGCGCGGCATGTTCGCGGGCGACGGTCCCTTCGGCTTGACCTTCGCCGGCTTGCCGACGCGACGTGCGAACACGGTCGCCGGGGTCGGCATCGACGACGGCGCCGAGGGCGCGGGCGCCTCGATCCGTCCGACCGCCGCCGCGACGCGCACGCGTGCGAACACGGTCGCCGGGGTCGGCATCGACGACGGGGCGGCCGCCTCCACCTCCTGCGGGGCGACGGTTCCGGCGAGGGCTATCGTCTCCTCGACTCCGGCAGCGCGGACCGCGTCGTCCGCGTCGTCGTCGGCGGCGTCGGAACGGTCCGATGAACCCTTGGAATTCTTGGATTTCCGGGGCTTGGGAACGGATTCGGACGTGTACAGCAGCACGTCCTCCTCATACCCGTTTTGGGCATGGTCGACCGCGGCAGGGGCGGCATGGCTCAGCATGCGCGCAAGGTCCGCGGGCGTAATCATGCCTTCCACCTTACTCAATTCTCTGTGCAATTGGGGTAACGGTATGCTGGTAGGCGATAAGAAAGACACAGGAACCAGTGCGAAAGGGATGTCGTGAACTTCGAAGTATGGCCGGAGGCCATTGAACTGGGCCGCATGTTCGCCGCCGAAGGATACGAGTTGGCGTTGGTCGGCGGACCGGTGCGCGATCTGCTGCTGCACCGCCGCAGCCACGACCTCGACTTCTGCACGTCCGCGCGTCCCGAGCAGTTCGAGCCGATCCTGCGCCGGTTCGGCCATGATGGCTTCTGGGACATGGGTCGCAAGTTCGGCACGCTCGGCGCGATGCGCCGTCGCCCCGACGGCACCGAGGTCCAGGTGGAGGTCACCACCTACCGTTCCGACACGTACGATCCCGATTCGCGCAAGCCCGAGGTCGCGTACGGCGACACGCTCGAGGGCGACCTGTCCCGCCGCGACTTCACCGTCAACGCGATGGCGCTGCGCGTGCCCGAACTGGAGTTCGTCGACCCGTTCGGCGGCGCGAACGACCTCGCCAAGGGCGTCCTGCGCACCCCGGTCGACCCGCGCCAGTCGTTCGACGACGACCCGCTGCGCATGATGCGCGCGGTGCGCTTCGTCGCCCAGCTCGGCTTCTCGATCGAGCCGGAGACCGCCGAGGCGATCAGCGCGATGACCGACCGCATCTCGATCGTCTCCGCCGAACGCGTGCGCGACGAACTGACCAAGCTGCTGCTCTCCGACCGTCCGCGCGCCGGCATCGAGGCGCTGGTCGCCTCGGGACTGGCGGACGTCGTGTTCCCGGAGATCCCCGCGCTGGAGCTGCAGATCGACGAGCACCACCGCCACAAGGACGTGTTCGAGCACACGATGATCGTGCTCGACCGCGCGGTGGCGCTGGAGACCGACGACGACGGTCCGGTGCCGCGCCCCGACCTGACGCTGCGTCTGGCCGCGCTGATGCACGACATCGGCAAGCCGAAGACCCGCAAGTTCGAATCCGGCGGCAAGGTGAGCTTCCACCACCACGACGCGGTCGGCGCCAAGCTCACGCGCAAGCGCCTCAAGGCCCTGCGCTTCGACCACCACATCGTCGAGGACGTCAGCGAGCTGGTGAACCTCCACCTGCGTTTCCACGGCTATGTCGACGAGCCGTGGACCGACTCCGCGGTGCGCCGCTACGTCAAGGACGCCGGCCATCTCTACGAGCGTCTGAACAGGCTCACGAGGGCCGACGCGACCACGCAGAACCGCCGCAAGGCGCGCATCTTCGCCACCGCGATGGACGAGATGGAGGCGCGCGTGCGCGAGCTCAAGGAGAAGGAGGACTTCGACGCGATCCGTCCGGATCTGGACGGCAACGAGATCATGACGATCCTCGGCCTCGAGCCCGGACCGATGGTCGGCCGCGCCTACCGGCACATGCTCGAGTACCGACTGGACAACGGTCCGGTCGACCACGACGTCGCCGTCGCCGAGCTCAAGCGGTGGGCGGCCGAGGAGGCCTGAAGCCGGATTCACGACGAAAAAACCCGGTCGAGCGTACGCTGGCGACTCGTCAGCATACGTTCGACCGGGTCTTTTTCCCGACCGGGGCCGGGATCAGTTGACCACGGTGTGGGTGAAGGTCTTGGGCAGACCGGCCTTCTGCATCTCCTCGGTGGACTTGCAGCCCTCGAAGTCGACGATGGTGTCGCCCTGCTTCTTGACCTCCTTCTCGGAGCGGAGGTCGTTGAAGGAGGCGCCGACCACCACGTCGACCGTACGGTCCTGACGGTCGTCCATCTTCATGACGGCGTCGGTGAAGTACTGGTTGATCGTGTAGGCGGGGTTGATGGCGTTGACGCCGAAGTAGATCGTGGTGCGCTCCACCTTCTTGGAGCTGAAGTTGTCGATCGTGACCACGTTGAACTGGCGGTCCTTGAGCGCCTCGCCGACCGCGGCGGCCAGACCCCTGAACGTCGTGCCGTTGAGCACCTCGACCGGCACGGTGGAGTTCTCCGCCCACTTCATCGCCGATCCGTCCTCGTTCTTCGCGGCGCACGGCACGGCCACGCCGTAGTTCGGCTCGACGGCCGCCTGCGCCTGCTTGTCGACCTTGATCACGCCGAACGCGAACAGGAGGGAGGTGATCATCGCCACCACCAGCACGGCGCCGATGACGGTGAACACCGTCTTCTGACGTCGGCGCACATACGCCTTGCGTGCCTCGCGCTCGTCATACTGTTCGGCCATTGCTTCCCTTTCCTTCGCTGTGCTGAACATACCTTATCGTGCAACCGTGACGCTGCCGGCGGGCAGGCCGACGGCCGTGACCCGCGGTCTCGCGGGCGCCTCGGCGGCGATGATGCGGTCCACCGCGCCCGAACGCTCCCAGGCCGCGATCACCCTCCGGCGCACGTCCGGCGTGGGCGTGAACGCCACCACGGACGGTCCGGAACCGGAGACGAACGCGTGCCTCGCGCCCGCCGCCAGCGCCTCGTCGATGGCCCTTCCGGAGCGCGGGTGCAGGCTGACGGCCGCCTTCTGCAGGTGGTTGCGCTCGCCCTCGCCGGCGCCCACCGCGTCGAACGCGCGATACACCTCGGGCGTGCTCAGTTGGTCGCCGTACGCGCCGACCAACACCTCGCCGGCGTAGCCGTCGGCCTGAAGCGCCCGCCCGAGCTCGCTCTCCTCGTCGATCGGCTCGATGATCTCGCCGTAGCCGGTGCCGCGCGCGTAGCCGCCGGCCACGCAGAACGGCATGTCCGCGCCGAGCGTCGCCGCGACCTCGCGCAGCCGTTCGATCGGCCAGTCGAGCGCCCACAGCTCGTTCAGCGCGAGGATCGTCGCGGCCGCGTCGGCCGAGCCGCCGGCCAGTCCGGCGCCGACCGGGATGCGCTTGTCGATCGACAGGGCGACGTCCGGCTCGCGTCCACAGGCCTCGGCCATCGCGAACAGGGCCAGCACCGCGTGGTTGCGGCGCATGTCCGACGACGACGCGGCCAGATCGCCCAGATGCTCGCCCGCGAGATCGAGCGAGAAGCCGGCGCCGGCCGGTTTGGCGGCGGCGGTGACGGTGTCGGTCAGGCTGATCGCGCAGTAGATCGTGTCGAGTTCGTGGCGGCCGCCCCATTCGGCGCGGGGCCGGCCAACCTCGAGCGTGAGGTTCGTCTTGGCCGGGCAGTCGACGCTCACCGCGGCCGGGACGGTCATGCCGTCACCTCGGCGTCGAGCACGGCCTGGGCGAGCGCGACGAACTCGTCGATCGTCAGCGTCTCGCCGCGGCGGGTCGGGTCGATGCCGGCGGCCTCGAACGCGCCCGCCGGAACGGTCTTCTTGAGCGCGGCGTGCAGCGTCTTGCGGCGCTGGCCGAACGCCGCGTCGATGAGTCGGAACGTGGCCTCGCGCAGTTGCTCGGAGCCGCGCGTCTCGCCGCGGTGGAACGAGACCAGCGCGGAGTCGACGTTCGGCGCCGGCCAGAACACGTTGCGGCCGATGACGCCCGCGCGGCCGGCCTCGCCGTACCAGGCGAGCTTGACGCTCGGGGTGCCGTAGATCTTGTTGCCGGGCGCGGCGGACAGGCGGTCCGCGACCTCCTTCTGCACCATCACGAGGAAGGAGTCGAGGTTGTCGAAGCGCTCGAGCAGCGTCAGGATGATCGGCGTGGCCACGTTGTACGGCAGGTTCGCGACCAGTGTGAACGGCTTGTCCGCGTCCGCGAAATCGGGCAGGTTCACGGGGGAGACGGTCAGGGCGTCGCGGTTGACGACCTTGAGACGGTCCGACGCCTCGGGCATGAACTCGGCGATCGTGGAGGGCAGGCGCTCGGCCAGCGGCGGGTCGATCTCGACCGCGGTCATCGTCGCGCCGGTCTCGAGGATCGCGAGGGTGAGCGAACCCAGACCCGGGCCGACCTCGAGCACGTGGGATTCGGGGCCGACGTGCGCCTCGCGCACGATGCGGCGCACGGTGCCAGGATCGATGACGAAGTTCTGGCCGAACTTCTTGGTCGGGCTCACGCCGGCGTCCGCGGCGATGCGCCTGATGTCGGCCGCGCCGAGCAGATGGCCGGTCTCCGCGGGGTCCGCCTGCGTCTGCGTGGTCGTGTCCGTGGCGTTCACCTGTGCTGTGTTGTCGTCCATGTCACCGTCCGTGTGTTGTTCCGTTGTCGTTCGTTCGTTGCGTCGTGCGGCCGCGTGGGCGGGATCCGCATCAGTACCAGTTGTTCTTGAGCCAGAACTTCTTGGCCTCGGTGGGGGAGCCGTAGCGGCCCGAGATGTAGCTCAGGCCCCAGTCGATCTGCACCGCACCGTCGTCCTTCCAGCCGGTGCCCATCTTGGACCCGGGCAGGGCCTGCGGGATGCCGTACGCGTCCGAGGTCGGGTTGTCGGCGTTCCAGCGCCATCCCGACTCGTGCTCCCAGATCCACACGAGCGCGTCCCATTCGGCGCCGGTCCAGCCGCGCTGGGCGGCCGCGGCCGCGGCGTAGGTCTTGGCCTGCGCGATGCTCGGGTGCCACAGTCGGCCGCTGGCCGAGCTGCCGCCCGACGACGAGCCGCCGGAGGAGGAGTTGCCGGAGTTGTTGGAGTTGGAACCGGAGTTGTTGGAATTGCCGTTCGAATTGTTGTTGCCGTTGCTGTTGGACCCGGAATTGCTTCCAGAGTTGTTCTGGGAGTTGTTGTTCTGGTTCTGGTTCGAGTTGCTGTTGCCCGAGTTGCCCGAGTTCGACGAATCGTCCGCGCTCGGCTTGTCGGTGGAGCCGGAGTCGTTCGGCTTGCTCGAGTTGGAGTTCGAATTGCTGTTGGAATCGGATCCGGAGTTGGAGTTGCCGGAGTCGTTCTTGTCGGACGAGGCCGAATCGTTCTTGTTCGAACCGGAATCGCCCTTGTTCGACGAACCGTTCGAGCCGGAGCCGGACGAGCCGGCCGAACCCGAGCCCGACGTGCCGGCCGACGTGGAGCCGGAATTCCCGGAGGTTCCGGAGTTCGAGTTGCCGGAAGCCGAATTGCCCGAATCACCCGCATCGGACGAATCATCCTCGGTCTTGGCCGGGCCGACGGCGATGATCTGATCGAGCGCGACCTTCGTGGTCGTCTCGCTGTTGAGCGTCTCGCTCTCCTTGACGCCGTCGACGTACGTGACGTCGTACACCTGCGTGATCTCGCCGTTCACACCCTGCTGGCGCACGACGGTCTGGCCGGGCTGGAGCGAATCGTCGACGATCGTGCGCGTGGAGAACGGCACAGTCGTCACACGCGTCTCCTGACCGTGCGTGACGCGCTGGACGCGCAGGATCGTCGTGTCGCCGTCCTGCGTGACGGTCACGCGATCCTCCTTGCCGACGTTGATGCCCTTCGAATCGAGGATCGAGGCGGCCGGCAGCTTGCCGTTGGGTGCGACGGACGTCTTGCCGTCGGCGATGACCGTGACCGGTCCCTCCTTGTTGATGACGAGACCGCCGGTCAGCTGATTGTAGATGTTGCCGATGTCGACGGTGATCTGCGACGCCTGCTTCTCGTTCGCCCTGAAGAAGCCGATGAGCTGGTCGGCGCTGTCCGCGACGGTCCAGAACGGAATCTCCTCGCCGTCCACGTTCACCGTCGTCTGGAAGGCGCTGCGCACGGTGACGACCGCATGGTCGGTGAGCCTCTCGCCCGACGTCGATTCGACCAGATCATGGCTCCTGACGTCGATGCCCTGCTCCTCGAGCAGCCGATCGACGCTCATCGCGTAGGTCTCGACCGTCGTCGTCTTGCCGTTCACGTTCAACGCGACGGCCTTGCGCGTGGATACACCGAACGTGACCGCCATGGAGGCCACGACGGCCACCGCGCACACGGCCACACGGATACGGCGCAACATCACAAATCGTTGCGGGGTCCATCGCCGTGCCATATCACCAACCTCGTTTCCCGCCCCCGAAACCGCCGTTCGTCGGCGACAGGGCGCACTCGGAGCCCATCGTAGCGCATCAGGTGCGAAGAAAAAGAAAAAAGGGGGCGGGAGAGAAGGGGAAGTTCCCGCCCCCTTGAAATTGGGCTGGAGCTGGTTGGGGGACGCTCCTGCCCTGCCCAGGAAACCGTAATCGGGGGGAAGGCTCCCAGGCGACTTACCCGTGTTAAGTATTGTTCGGCACCCCCGGCGCACATACAGTGTACACCTTTCGGGGGCACGACGAGCCTCTTGTCGGGATCGAACCGACGACCTGCCGCTTACAAGGCGGCCGCTCTGGCCATCTGAGCTAAAGAGGCTTGGGCACGCGTTCATCCGCGCCGGGCGGCGCATGCACGGGCTACCAGCATACTACAGGGGCTCCCCGCGACACCATGCCGCGGGGAGCCCCTGTGAGCGACCCGTTCCGCCCGGTCTACTCGCCGGTGGTCAGGGAGACCGGCTTGCCGTCCGCGCCGATCGAGGGCAGCTGGCCCTCGACTCCGACCTGGTCGTCCTTGAGGCCCAGCGCCTCGACCAGCCCCTCGTCGGCGGTCAGATCGGCGGTGGACAGCTGGTTCATGTCCCAGAAGTTGCCGTTGATCGTGACGGTCGGCGTGGTCATCGAGCCCTTGAGCTGGCCGGAGACGTTGAGCAGCTCGGTGCGCTTGGGGGTGTACGTGTTGATCGCGTCGAGCCAGTCGGTGTACTTGTCGGTCACGGCCGCGTCGGCGACCTGCTGCGAGACGCCGGCCTTGACGGCCTGCTGCTTCATCTGCTCGTCGGAGGTCTTCTTGCCGGAGTTCTCCTCGGGCTGGAAGCTCTTGGCGTACATGTTCGTGATGAAGCCGAGGATGTGGCTCGCGTCCTTGTCCTGCTCGGTGATCGAGAGCAGCATGTTCGCGGCGCGCGTCGAGTACTCGTCGCTGCTCCAGCGGTCGCCGAACGACATCGGATGCAGTTCGAGGTTGATCTGGCCGGCCTCGACCAGCTTGGTGATCGTCTCGCCGGCGGTGCGCTCGAAGTTGCCGCAGCCGGAGCACATGAAGTCCATGTAGACCGCGACGGTCGGCACGTCGTCGATCTTCTCGTTCACGCCGTCCTTGGACAGCAGGATGCCGCCCTTCTCGTCGGCGGTGCTCGGCTTGGTCTTGACCGCCTGCAGCTGCGAGTACGCCTCGTCGACCGTCAGACTGTCCGAGGCGGTGCTGGAGTTGTGCGAACGCCAGATCGCGAATCCGGCGACCGCGACCAGCGCGATGACCACGACGACCACGATCGCGCCGATGATGGTCTGCTGCTTGCGCTCCTTCGCCGCCTGCTCGGCACGGGCCTTGGCGGCTGCCTCCTCCGCGGCGCGGCGTGCGGCGCGGGTCTTGCGCTTGTCTGTCTTGTCGGCGTTCGCCATGGATGCGTTCCTTTCCCCGGACGATCGAAAATCAGGCAATGGGATATGTCGATACGAGACATATCGGACGATCTTGTCGCAAGTCTAGCCGTCGGCCTTCCGTGCGCGCCGGCCGACGGTTGAATTCCACGTGAATTACACGCTGGGCTGATTCGCCGGGCGCCCGCGCAGCGCCCCCGCCGCCAGACGCAGCGTGTCCGAATACGGCCACAGCGACGTGAGGATCCACGCGATCGCCGCCATGCCGGCCGCGACCAGCGACGTCGAGGTGAACGGGCCGTCGTCGGCCAGCCACGGGATCTGATACGGCCAATAGCCGTTCGGCGTCGGCATCGGATACCACGGCAGCTTGAGCGCGACCACCGCGAACACCAGGCACAACACGTAGACCAGTGCGAACTGCGCCGTGCGCGCGAGCGCCGCGACCAGCGCCTTGACCAGATGCCACGGCAGCTGGATCAGGCGCAGGGCGCCGTCCGACCCCTTGCGCTCGCCGCCGCGGCGCGACTCGCGGTCGAGCTGGGCGGTGTCGCTGTAGCCGACCGTGAACAGCAGCCAGAACAGCACGGCCGCGACGATGAGCCCGGCCGCCGGCCAGAACACGGCGCCGATCGCCGGGATCACGGCCATCACGGCCAACGGCAGCGGGCCGCGCGCGAGATAGCGGTCGCGCGTGAGATCGGCCGCGTTCGCGTGACTCGGGCCGCGCTGGTCCATCGGCAGCGGCATCACCGGAGGCATATCCTGCGGCACGCCCTGCGGCGGTGTGCGCAGGAACTCCGGCACCGTGCCCTGCTGGGGCTGCGTGGCCTGTGCGGTCTGCGTCGGCGGAAGGACCTGCGTCGACTGGCCGTCACGCGGGTTTCGCGGCGGGAACAGCGGCTCCGGCTGAGGCGCCGGACGCTGGCCCGGATGCAGTGGGATCGGCGACATGACAGCCGTATTCTGCTGCGTGCGCGGCTGCCGGGTGATCGACCGCGGTTGCGCCGTCGGCATCACCGTGGTCGCGGCCGGACGGCTCGCCTCGGCGTCGTCCGATTGGCCGGACGGATTCGTCTTGGCGCCCGATGCCGGCACGTACGCCGGCGGTATCTCGGCGGACGAGCCTTGGGCGGCGGCCGCGCGGGGGCGGGCCGGACGCACCTGGGCGAACTGACCCGACTGCGCGATGCGCGGCGAGGGCGCAGACGTACCTGCAATCGGCTGGTTCGCGTTGTTCGCGATGCGCCGCAGCACGGGACGGGCCGCGGGATTGTCGGCCATGCCGTCGTGGGGATCGTACGGTTCCGCCGGGGTCGGCGATGCCGTCGCGGCCGTCGGAACCGACGGGCGGGACTCGCCCGAGGCGACGCCGTCGACGGGCATCACCTTGGTCGCGCCGGGCGGCGGGGGAGGGCAGAGCAGTCCCGGCACATCGCCCGGACCCAGACGGTCGCTCGGCAGGGCGACCGTGCACTGGTCCGGCGTCAGCGCGCGGGTGGCCGCCAGTGCGTTCGAGCCGGAATCGCCCAGCACGGCCGTCGCGTCGTCATCGCCGGACGCGCCCGGCCAGAGCGTGCGCGTGCTGACGGCGCCGGTCCCGGCGTCGCCGGCTTCACTGCCATCACGGCCAAAAGGGTGCACCACCCCGTTTCCATCCGCGCCCGTCGCGTCGCCGGCCAGCGGATTCAACGCGTCCAGCGCGATCGCGTGCAGCAGCTGATCCGGCGTGCAGCGCTTCGACGGATCGGGGTTGAGGGCGCTCCTGAACGCGGTGAGCGTGTGCGTGGGCAGGCCGGCGAGATTCGCGTTACCCGACGCCTCGCGCTCGAGCACCGCCATCATCGGCTTCGTGCCGAACACCGGCTCGCCCATCGCCGCGAACGCGAGGACCGAGGCCACCGACCACCAGTCCGTCGCCTCGTTCGACTCCGCGCCCTCGATGATCTCCGGGGCGATGAACCCCGGCGTGCCCATCACCAGGCCCGTGCGCGTCACATGGCTCTCGCCCTCGCCCATCGCGATGCCGAAATCGACCAGGATCGGGCCGGTCGCCGAGATCATCACGTTCGTCGGCTTGATATCGCGATGCACGATGCCGGCCGCGTGCACGGCCTTCACTGCCTCGATGAGTTTGCGGGCGAGCCGCTCCAGATCGTCGCCCACGTAACGGCCGTTCGCGGCCACGTCGTCCTTGAGGTTCCTGCCCTCGATCAGCTCGGTGACGATGAACGCGAGCGCATCGTCGAGCTCCATGTCGACGATGCCGCACACGCCCGGATGGTTCACGCGCTTCAGGGCCATCGCCTCGCGACGCAGGCGCTCGCGGGCGGTGACGTTCTCCTTGAGGTTCGGGTCCTGCTGGGGTTTGGTGCCGGCGTCCCCCTCGTCGGACAGCGAATCGCGCAGGATCTTCATCGCGTACACCTGTCCGCCATCGTCGCTCACACGCCACACCGAGCCCATGGCGCCTGAACCGAGGCGGGAGATGAGGGTGTAGCCGCCCACCACCTCGCCCAGCTCAAGGGTCAACGCGTTCAAATCACTCATACGACCCATCCTATCCATCGCCCCCCGAACCGCCATCGTGCGGGGCGTTGTCGCCGTCCCGTATCCGTACGTTCCGTGTGGCTCCGTGACGGTTGACCACGGGAGCCGTATGCATGGGGTGGCCGGAGCGTACGTCCTTTGTGGTCATCCGGCACCCGACCACACGGAACGTACGCCGAGTCCATCCATCCGTACGTTTTCCGGGGTCATCGACTGGCTAGCCACGCAAACCGTATGCTGACACTGTCTGAGCGTACGTTCCCTGTGGTCATCGGCCGGTTGGCCACGCAAACCGTATGCTGACGCCGTCTGAGCGTACGTTCCCTGTGACGTGGCCGTCGTTGGCCACACGGAACGTACGCTGATGACGGGTATGGCGAGTCGTGCAGAATATGCACGCGAAACGACAGGATGGGCATACACGGGGTCACGGCGGCCGCGCTTCGGCCACAATCGAACCAACGACATCGACGACAAGGACGTGTCGAACCGAAAGCGGAAACATCGCAGCCGGAGTCAAGGAGGAAGAACCATGCTGCAGATAGAGTGGGCCGACGTCATCGCGACCATCCAATCCATCCGAGGCGAGCTGATCGCCATCGCCGTGTTCCTGGCGCTCGCGCTGATCGTGACCGTCGCGGTCAACCGCAGGACCGTGCGTGATGAGGCCGCGCGCAAGCTGACGCATTCGACCGCTTGGGTGGCGGTCGGCGTCGCCGCGCTGGTGTCCGTGTCGATGATGCTCACGGGCCCGCTCAACACGATGGTGACGATGGCCACCGCCGCCAAGCACGAACTGACCGAGGCGACCATCACGAAGACCAACAAGCTCGCGGTGGACATCGAACGCGAGGGCATCACGCTGCTCAGGAACGACGACGGCACCCTGCCGCTCGCCGCCGACTCGCACAAGGTCAACGTGTTCGGCTGGGCCTCCACCAACCCGATCTACGGCGGCACCGGATCCGGCTCGATGAACGACCAGTACGACACCGTCTCGATCCTGCAGGGCCTTGCCGACGCCGGCATCACGACCAACAAGGAGCTGTCGCGGTTCTACACGAAGTACCGTGCGGACCGCCCCGTCTCCAATTCGACCACGCAGGACCTCACCCTGCCCGAACCGCCCGCCGCCACCTACGGCGACAAGCTCATCGCCGACGCCAAGGCGTTCTCCGACACGGCCGTCGTCGTGCTCGGCCGTTCCGGCGGCGAGGGCTTCGACCTGCCCGACGACATGGGCGACATCGGCACGATCCGCCAGTCCGGCGCCGGCAAGGCCGCGATCCTCGAGCCGGACGACCCCGATGACGCCGCCGACGGCGCCGCGACCGTCTACCGCAACAACTCCGCCGACTACGACGACTTCGAGGACGGACAGGGCTACCTCGACCTCTCGCGCACCGAACGCGACATGATCGATCTGGTCACGAGGAACTTCGACCACGTGGTCCTCGTCTACAACGGCGCCAACACGATGAACCTGGGCTTCGTCGACGACTATCCGCAGATCACGTCGGTGCTGTGGGCGCCGCCCGCGGGCCAGGCCGGCTTCACCGCGCTCGGCGAGGTGCTGACCGGCGCGACCAATCCCTCCGGCCGCACCGCAGACACCTTCCTGCGCGACTTCTCCAAGGCGCCGTGGGGCAACAACTTCGGCCAGTTCCAGTACGACAACATGGACGGGTTCGCCGTCAAGTCGAACCATCACGGACAGAGCATCACAATGACGCCGAGCTTCGTCGACTACGTCGAAGGCATCTACGTGGGCTACAAGTACTACGAGACCGCCGACGACGAGGGCGCCATCGACTACGACGCCGTCGTGCAGTACCCGTTCGGCTACGGACTGAGCTACACCACGTTCAATCAGAAGATGGGCGACGTGACGTACTCCGGCGGCAGGATCACCTTCGACGTGACCGTCACCAACACCGGCGGGACCGCCGGCAAGGACACCGTCGAGGTGTACTACAACCCGCCGTACGTCAACGGCGGCATCGAGAAGGCCTCCGCCAACCTCATCGACATCGCGAAGACCAAGACGCTCGAACCCGGCGAATCGACCACCGTCTCCTTCTCCGTCAAGGACGAGGACATGGCCTCCTATGACGCCGACGGCGCCAAGGCGTACGTACTCGACAAGGGTGACTACACGATCTCCATCAACGCCGACTCGCATACCGTCATCGACTCCCGCACGGTGAACGTGCCCGAGACCATCACCTACTCCGGCGACAGCCGCCGCTCCTCCGACGCCGAGGCCGCCACCAACCGGTTCGACGACATCAAGCCGACGTTCACGACCCTCTCGCGCGCCAATCACTTCGCGAACCTCGACGAGGCCACGGCCGCGCCGACCGACTTCTCGATGCCGGACAAGTACAAGGACGGCTTCGTCAACGCCTCCAACTACGAGAACGAGAACTCCGACTCGGACGAGATGCCCGTCACCAAGGCGAAAAACGGCGTGAGCCTGTACCAGCTGTACGGCAAGGACTACGACGACCCGCAGTGGGACAAGCTGCTCGACCAGCTGAGCTTCGACGACATGAACCAGCTCATCGCCTTCGCCGGCTACGGCACCGCCGCCATTGACTCGATCGGCAAGGTCCGCCAGACCGACGTCGACGGCCCCTCGACGCTCAACAACAACTTCACCGGCGTCGGCTCGATCGGCCTGCCCTCGGGTGTGTCCGTCGCGAACACGTTCAGCAAGGAGCTGGCGCGCGAGTTCGGCGAGACCATCGGCGACATGGCCCGCGAGATGAACGTGACCGGCTGGTACGCGCCCGCCATGAACATCCACCGCACCCCGTACGCGGGACGCAACTTCGAGTACTTCTCCGAGGACGGCGTGCTGTCCGGCGTCATGGCCGCGCAGGAGGTCGCCGGAGCCCGCGCCAAGGGCGTCTACCCGTTCATCAAGCACTTCGCGCTGAACGACCAGGAGGCCAACCGCGTGTCGATGCTGTGTACGTGGGCCGACGAGCAGACGATGCGCGAGATCTACTTCAAGCCGTTCGAGATGGCCGTCAAGGACGGCGGTGCGACCGCGGTGATGACCTCGTTCAACTACCTCGGCAACGGGTACTCCGCGGCCGACACGCACCTGACCCGCGACGTGCTGCGCGGCGAATGGGGCTTCCGTGGCATGGTGGAGACCGACTACTTCGGCACCTTCGGCTATCAGGTGGGCGACCAGCTGATCCGCTCCGGCACCGACGCGATGCTCGCCACCATCGACGGCCTCAACACCATCACCGACCATTCCGCGACCTCGCTCAAGGCGATGCGCACCGCCGCCCACAACATCCTCTACACCGATGTGAACAGCTGGCTGTACGCCGACGGCGAGCCGGACGACCCGACGCCGGTCTGGCTGATCGCGATGATCGCGGCCGACGTGGTGCTCGGCGCGGCGCTGGCCGGCCTCGAGATCCTCGCCGTGCGTCGGTTCGTCAGGCGCCGCAGGGCCGCCGCGGCCATGGTGACGGTCGAATCGGCCGTCCGATGATTGATCCGACCGGTCATCGGTGAGGCGGGCGGACCCCGTTGCGGTCCCGCGATGGCCTCTCGATGACCGGATTCCGGCTCCCTACCCGGTACCGCCCGGGAGGGAGCCGTTTTCGCTGCTTTCGCTACCGCTTCCGCGACATGATGAGGTAGCCGATCACGGCGATCGGCATCGTGAGCATCAGCGCCGGGTAGAACCAGGCGATGGCGACGTTGGCGTACAGCCAGCCGCCGATGATCGGTCCCAGCGCCATGCCGAGATCGAGGCCGATGTAGTACGTGGCGTTGCCTCGGCCTCCGTGGCCCTCGCCGGCGAGGCGCACCGCGTCGGACTGGCTCACCGAACTCATCAGGCCGTAGGAGGCGGCCATGAACACGGCGGCGACGAGCATCATCAGGTCGCCGCGCATCACGGTCATCGCGCCGAGCGAGACGAGCATCGAGCCCGCGCACAGCGAGAGGAACCAGCGGAACGGACGCCGGTCGAACTCGTTGCGCATCGCGACGCGCAGCACCAGCAGCGCGGCCGCGTACAACGGGAAGAACAGGCCCACCTCCACCGGCAGGCGGCGAGCCTCCACGTACGTGACGATGTAGGACTGCGTCGCGCAGTAGGGGATCGCGAACAGCATGAAGACGAGCGCGACCGGGATCACGGGAATCGAGATCGTGCGCTCGACGCGCTCGCGCAGGGTCGTCGTCTCGGTTGTGCGTGCCGGTCGTGCCGGTCCATGGCGGGTCGCGTCGCTCCGCACGAGCGCGACCAGCGCCAGCGCCACGACCATCCCGATCGCGGACAGCGCGAACGCCGCGCGATAGCCGAGCATGCGCCGCACCGCGATGCCGGCGGCCGGGCCCAACGCCATCGCCAGCGCGTTGACCATGCCGTAGTAGCCCATGCCCTTGCCGATGTGCTCCAGCGGGATCAGCGCGGTCAGCCACGCCGCCAGGCACACGGACAGGCAGGAGAACCCGACGCCGTTGACGATGCGCGCGGCCATGACCGACGCCGGGCCGGGCGCGCACGCGTACCAGCCGTTCGCCGCGATGAGGAGCGCGAGCGCGAGCATCGCGAACCGGCGCAGCGAGACCCGGTCGCACAGGCGGCCGGCCCACGGTCGGCAGAACAGCGAGACGATGTTCATCGTGCCGGCGATCATCCCGGCGAACTCGCCGCCCGCGCCCAACGAGTGCGCATAGCCGACGATCAGCGGGGTCGCCAGCATCGTGCCGGACATGTAGAAGAACGCGGCGGCCATGATGACCGCGATGTCGCGCGTCATGAACCCGTCGGATCCGTGTTCCGTACGTTTCCCCGTACGTTTCATATTCGATTCACTTCCCTCTTCTCGATGGTTCCGAAAACGGATTGTAGGCTCGCTCTCGTTGGAATATGGCCGTTCTGTGGCAGCTTTACGGGTGAAGGTGCACTCTTGTGGTTACCACATGGTTGATGCCGGTACGGGCCCTGGCCCCCTCCCCGAGGAGAGCTGCCCGCGAACGCGGACCGAAAGGAGGAAACGGCCATGTACGACCGACGTTTGGACGCGATCATCGCGGCGTCCGAATGTGGCAGCTTCAACGCGGCCGCGCGCCGCCTGCATCTCTCGTCGACCGCGCTCGCCAAGCAGATCAACGGCTTCGAACGCGAGCACGGGCTGATCCTGTTCGACCGCACCCGGGCCGGCGTCAGCCCCACACCTGCGGGCCGCTCCCTGATCGACGACGCCCGGGGCATCATCCGGCTCAGCGATCGCGCGCTGCGCCACGCGCGCCGACTGGTGCAGGACGCCAACGGCACGGTCCGCCTCGCCGTCTCCCTGCTGCGCCCGGCCACTCCGGTGCTTCAGCTGTGGCCCCGGGCCGCCGCATGGCTGGAAGCGCGAGGGGAACCGGTGCGGCTCGAACTGGTGCCGATGGCCGACGAATCCTCCGCGGCCGGTATGCCGGACGGCACGTCCGCGCCCGGAGTGCCGGCGGGCGGCGTCCCCGTCGATCGCGCCGACCGCACGGCGACGGACGGCTTCATGGCCGCGCTCGACCGGCTCGGCGAGGACGTCGACGTCGCCGCCAGCGGCTTCTCGCCCTCCAGCCAACGCCATCCCTGCAACGTCCTCGAACTGGGCGAGTACCCCCTGCGCATGGGCGTGCCCCTGTCGAACCCGTTGTCATCGCGGCCGTCGTCGCGCCCGCTGCATCTGACCGACCTTGCCGGGCAGCGCGTCCACCTGCCCGTCGAAGGCGACAACGACGCGATGGACCGTGCGCGCGCCCTGCTGCGCACGGTGCCCGGCGTCACGCTGATCGACATGCCGCGCTACACGTTCGACGAGTTCAACGCCTGCGCCGCCAGCGGCGACCTCGTCCTCGCCCGATCCTTCGGCACCGACATCCATCCGATGATCCGCCTGATGCCGGTCGATTGGGATCTGACCCTCGCCTACGGTCTCTTCTACCCGCTCGATCCGACCCCCGCCGTGTCGTCGTTCGTCGAGGCGGTCGACGCCGTACGCCGCCGCTGATCCGCCCTGATCCGCCGATTCGGGTCGCCGATCGATGCGCCGCCCCGCTGTCCGGCGCCGGTCGATGCAGAATATGCGCCCCGAACGACAGGATGGGCGAAACCGGGCGCATGACTCGGCCGATTCGGCCACAATCGAATCAACGACGAAATCGAAGTGATCACTGCGAAGGAGAGTGACATGGAACTCGAAGAGCTTTCGGTGGCCGAGAAGGCGGCGATGCTTTCCGGCGGAAGCGAATGGGACTCGCGCGGCAACGACCGCGCCGGCATCCCGAGCTTCGTGATGAGCGACGGACCCCACGGCGTGCGCCGCCAGCTCGGCGCCGGCGACCATCTCGGCCTTGGCGCCTCCAAGCCCGCCACCTGCTTCCCGACCGCCGGCACGGTCGCGGGCTCGTGGGACCCGTCCCTCGCCGAGGAGATGGGCGAGGCGCTCGGCCACGAGGCGCACGACCTCGACGTCAACGTGCTGCTCGGACCGGGCCTCAACATCAAACGCAATCCGTTGTGCGGCCGCAACTTCGAGTACTACTCCGAGGACCCCGTCGTGGCCGGGCGCATGGCCGCCGGACTCATCCGCGGCATCCAGTCGAACGGTGTGGCCGCCTGCCCCAAGCACTTCGCGGTCAACAGCCAGGAGCTGCGGCGTCAGGCGTCCAACTCCGTCATCGACGAGCGCACGATGCGCGAGATCTACCTGACCGGCTTCGAGATCGCCGTGCGCGAGGCCCGTCCGATGACCATCATGACCTCGTACAACCAGATCAACGGCGTCTACGCGCACGAGAACAAGCACCTGCTGGGCGACATCCTGCGCGACGAATGGGGCTTCCGCGGTATGGTCGTCTCCGACTGGGGAGGCTCTGACTCCGCCGTCGCCGCGGTCAAGGCCGGCGGCTCGCTCGAGATGCCGAGCCCCGGATACACGTCCGTGCGCGAGCTCGTCGCCGCGGTCAAGGCCGGCACGCTCGCCGAGGCCGACCTCGACGCCCGCGCCCGCGAGGTCGCAGCGGTCGCGCGCGCGACCCGCCTCGACGGCGTCGGGCGCGACGATCTGCTCGACGACGCCGTCGCCGCCGAGCATCACGAGATCGCCCGCCGCGTCGCCGAAGGCTCGATGGTCCTGCTGAAGAACGAGGCGACGGAATCGGCAACCCTCGCATCCGTCGCCGCGGCGCTCGCCGGCGGCGATGCCCGTCCGTCCGTCTTCGGCGCCCCGCACGGCGTGTCCGCGCCGATTCTGCCGCTCGGGGTCGGCACGCGCGTCGCCGTGATCGGTGACATGGCGAAGACCCCGCGATTCCAGGGCTCCGGCTCGTCCAAGGTCAACGCCACGCGCGAGGAGAACATCCTCGACGAGATGCGCAAGCTGGCGTCGGCTTCGACGCTGTCCGCGGGCTTCGGCTCCGCCGGTGCCGTCCCGCCGGTCACCGTGACCGGCTACGCGGCCGGTTACGACCGTCAGGGCGCCGCGAATCCGGCTTTGATCGACGAGGCCGTCGCGCTCGTCTCCCGTGACGACGTCGACGTCGCGCTCGCCGTCGTCGGCCTCGACGAACGCAGCGAATCCGAGGGACTCGACCGCTCCACGATGGCCATCCCGCAGGCGCAGAACGACCTGGTCGCGGCCCTCGCTGCCACCGGCAAGCCGGTCGTCGTCGTACTCGTCGCCGGCTCCCCGGTCGAACTGCCGTGGTGCGACGACGTCGCCGCGATCCTCTACGTCGGACTGTCCGGTCAGGCCGGCGCGTCCGCCACCGTGCGCGCGCTGACCGGCAAGGTCAATCCGTCCGGGCATCTCGCCGAGACCTGGCCCGTGCGCTACGACGACTGCCCGTCCGCCGGCTGGTATCCGGCCGCCGGACGCGACGCGATCTACCGCGAGGGGCCGTTCGTCGGCTACCGCTACTACGAGACGTCCGGCGTGCCGGTCCGATTCCCGTTCGGCTACGGCCTGTCCTATTCGCGCTTCACGCTCGCCGATTTCGCGCCCGCAGCCGACGGTTCCGGCGTCGAGGTCACCGTGACGAACGACTCCGACGTGCCCGGCGCGACCGTCGTGCAGCTGTACGTGAGCGGCCCGTCGCGCTCCGGCGTGCTGCGCCCTGCCCGCGAGCTCAAGGGCTTCGCGAAGGTCGCGCTCGGGGCGGGCGAATCGAGGCGGGTGCGCATCGCCTTCGACCGCTACACGTTCCGTCACTTCGACGTCGCGGCCGACTCGTGGCGCGTCGAGGCGGGGGAGTGGACCCTCGCCGTCGGCTTCGACGCCGAGACCCTGCCACTGACCATGACGTACACGGTCACCGTCGCGGCCCCGTTCGGCATGCCGGTCGTCGACCCCGCCCCTGCCGGTGATGCCGCCCCTGATCCGGCGCTCGGCCACTACCTCACCGGCGACGTCACGCACGTCACCGACGCGGAGATGCGCGCGCTGTTCGGCCGCGAGGTGATTGCCCCCGGCAAGCCGACCGTGTTCGGCGTCAACGACCCGATCTCGAGCTGGTCCGGGTCGCGCGGATTCGTCGCCCGTACCATCGCCCGCACGCTCGAACGTCGCGAGGCGAAGGTGCGCGAGAAGACCGGCGCCCCCGACCTCAACACCCTGTTCATCCTCAACATGCCGCCGCGCGCGATGGCCAAGATGACCGCCGGCATGGTCGACTCCGCGATGGTCGACGCGATCGTCGCCATCGGCAACGGCCGCACGTTCCGCGGGGCTTGCACGCTCGCCGCCGCCCACTTCCGCAACCGATCCGCCAACAAGCGCATCGCCAAGGAGCTCGACCATGAGTGACGAGCGATGGCTGCGAACGCCGGGAGACTCCGAACGTGCCGCCCCTATCGGTTCCGTACCGGCCGATGCCGTCCCCGAACGTGCCGTTCCGGCCGAATCCAATCCGGCGGACGACGCCGGCATCATCCCCGCCACCGCGCCCACGCGGACCGTTCCCACCTCATCCGTTTCTCTCGTCGAAGGAGCATCCACGACCATGTCCCAGTCCGAACCGACCATCACCCTGACCGAGCCGTCCGCCGAGCCGGCCGCCGCCGCGTCCGCGCCCCGCGGCCCGATCCGCCGCTGGATCGCCGCCCATCCGACCATCTGGGAGTTCATCCTGTTCAACGTGCTGTCGAACATCTCCACGATCGTGCGATTCGTGGGCGCGTGGATCGGCACCGCGGTCTTCGTCGGCGCGCTGGGCCTGACCGCGCCGTTCCACTTCCTGATCTTCAACTACCCGGAGTCCGGCAACGGACTGGGCGGCTTCCTCACCTTCCTCACGGCCGAGGCGGTCGCGCAGGTCGTCAACTTTTTCGTGCAGATGAAGTGGGTGTTCAAGTCCGACGCCGGCTTCGCCGACGCCGCATGGAAGTACGCGATCCTCGCCGTCGTGATCGTCGTCGTCAACCTGGTCCTGCCCGGCTACGTGACCGCCCTGTGCCAGGGCTGGGGCATGAACGCGGGCCTCGCCGGCACGATCGCCTCGCTGGTCAACACGGTGCTCGCGGTCGTCGTCAGCTACCCGATCCTCAAGTTCTGGATCATGCCCAAGCAGTGACCCGCGCCCTTACCGCGGCAGGAGCACGGTGAGCATGAACCAGCCGTCCTCGGCCTTGATCGACACTTCGCCGCCGTACTGCGCGGCGATGTGCCGGATCGACTTCACGCCGAACCCGTGCCGTGACTCGTCGTGCTTCGTCGTGCGCAGGTTGCCGGCCGCATCACGGCGCAGCGGCGTCGCCTCGTCGAACGTGTTCTCCACGCGGATCACCGTGAACCCGCCCTGCGCGTACAGCGCGAGCCGGATGAGCCGTCGCTCGGGATCGTCCAGGCGCGACGTCGCCTCGATCGCGTTGTCCAGCGCGTTGCCGAACAGCGTCGCGATGTCCATCGACGACATCCCCGCTGCCCCCAGCAGCGCGCCGTCCGCGACCGCCGTGAACGTGATGCCGCGTTCGTCGCAGGCGCGCGTCTTCGTCGTGAGGATCACGTCGAGCACCGGATTGCCGGAATGCTGCTGCGCGCTGTACTCGGCGACCGAGCGCTCCAGCTGCTCGAATCCGGCCGCCGCGTGCCCCGGATCGACCTCCGCGCGCAAGGCCGCGATCTGATGCTTGAGATCATGCGCAAGCCGTCCGATCGACTCAAGGTTCTCCTTCGACGCGAGATACTCCTGATGCTGGCTCTCCAGCTGCGCGTTGATCGAGGCGAGCTCCATGCTCGCCGCCGTGCGTCGCGCCTGCTCCTGCTGCGCGTACAGGATCGCGAACCCGCAGAAGTCGACCAGCGTGCGGATGTAGAACACCTCCTGGCCGATCCGGCCGGAGAACGGCGTGTTCGTCGACACGAAGCTCAGATTGCTCATCGCGAACGTCATCAGCGTGATGAGCACCGTGCCGGCCGCGAGCCGCGCGGTCACGTCCGTCGGCTCGTCGCTGCTGAAGTTCCCGCGCTCCACCAGCCACGCCGCGCCGAAGCAGACCACGTACGTGACGATCAGCAGCGTGATCTCGACGAGCGTCGGCCACCATGAGCCGTCGTCCGATGTGCTCAACGTCCCCGCAAGCCCCGAAACTCCGATCGCATCGTCCGTCGAACCTCGCGGCGGGATCCCGCCCGTCGCCGACCGGACGAACGTCGCCAGCTGCCAGTGCAGCGACGCGACCAGCTCGGCCAGCACGAACGCGCGCGCCGTCACATACAGTCCCTCGCGCCGGCCCGAGCCGGAGCCGAGCCACACGATCAGCCACATCCCGCCGAACGCGAGCAGCATGCCGATCAGCCAGAACCACAGCGGCATCGCGCCGGCCAGATACTGGATCGCGACCATCGCCGCGAGCCCAGCCGCGCACACCGCGACCGTGCGCCGCAGCGGCACGCGCCGGAAGACGACCGTCAGATACATGACGCACGCCGCCCACTCGCACACCGCCGTGTACAGTCGCGGGATATCCGGCAGGGCGTTCGTGATCGTGCCGTTCACCGCACGCCACCCACGTAATCGGCCATCGCGGCCATGAACGCCTTCTTGCGCGGCCGGCTCACGCGCAGACGCTCGCCGTTCGACATCACGCAGTCCTGATCCTCCATGCCTCGCACGTGACGCAGGTTCACCAGATAGCACGAGTTCGACCGGAAGAACCCGTGCCCGTCGAGCCGCTCCTCGAACGCCTTGAGCGTGCCCGTCACCGACAGTTTGCCGGCGAGCGTGTGGACGATGATCGTGTGCCGGATCGACTCCACGTACACGACGTCCGCGAGCTCCAGACGCTGCTGCGCGCCGCCCGCCTCGATGAGCAGCGACTCGTCCGAACGCCGACGCACCATGTCGATCGACCGCTTCATCTCCTGCTTGAACGCGAACCACGGCACCGGCTTCAACAGATACGACAGCGCGCCCACCTGATAGCCGTTGATCGCGTACTGCGGCGCCGCGGTGATGAACACGATCACGACCGAGTCGTCGCGCTCGCGGATGCGCCGCGCCGCCTCCATGCCGTCCATGTCCTTCATCTCGATGTCGAGCAGCAGGATGTCGTACACCGGCGCGTACCGTTCGACGATCTTCGCGCCGTCGTCGAACACCGAGACCGTGAACCGCACGGCGTCCGGTGCCGAGTCCCCCTCGCTCTCGGCCTGATACCGGTTGAGGTAGTCCAGCACCTGCTGGCACGCCGAGGCGTCGTCCTCGACCACCCCGATGCGGATCTCGCGCATGACCAACCTCCTCGTCCCTCGTCTGTACTCCCGAGGCGCCGTGCGCCGCATGCGCCACTCATTCCGATTGTATCCGCGGGTTTCGCGCCGCGCCGGCAGTCGTTTGCCGTCCCGCGTCCCTGTATGACGCGCCTCGTCCCCGTTCCGGCGGACCGTGGTCCGTGGGTCGCCGGACATCGATGGACGGATGCGCGGAACCGCTCCTCGTCGTTGTGAACCCGTGGGTCGTCGGGTCTTCACACCGCCTTCGTGCGGCGGCGTTACGCTGGTGCGCATGGAACGTGAGTCGTCGCAACGTGAGCCGCAGCAGCCTCTGGTCAGCGTCATCATCCCCGTCTACAAGGTCGCGTCGTACCTCGACGCGTGCGTCGCGTCCGTCACGGCGCAGACGTACCGGAACCTGGAGATCCTGCTCGTCGACGACGGGTCTCCCGACGAGTGCCCCGCGATGTGCGACGCGTGGGCCGAACGCGACCCGCGCGTGCGCGTCATCCACAAGCCCAACGGCGGCCTGTCCGACGCGCGCAACGCCGGCATCGCGCGTGCGACCGGCGACTACATCTACTTCGCCGACTCCGACGACACCGTCGCGCCGAACCTCGTCGAGGACTGCCTTACGGCGATGCGCAAGTACGACGCCGACCTCGTGATGTTCAAGTTCGACACGATCTCCGAAAGCGGCAAGCCGCTGCTGTCCGACTACCGCCACAACGACTTCGACCAGGTGCAGGTGCTGGAGCCCGTCGAGGCCGTCAAGATGCAGGTCAGGGCCGAGATCGACGGCTACTTCTGGGCGTTCCTGGCTCCCGCGTCCACGTATCAGGGTTCCGGGTTCTCGTTCCCCGTGGGGCGCAAGATCGAGGACCTCGCGCGCATCTGCGAGGTGATCGGCGCGGCCACGCGCGTCGTGCGCATCCCCGAGGCGCTGTACCACTATCGTCTGCGCGAGGGGTCGATCACCGCCGGACTCGACCCGCGGCTGATCCGCGACTGGATGAAGGCGGCCGACGACCGCGAGACGTACATCGACGAACGGTTCCCCGAGCTCAGGCGGTTCATGAAGCTCCAGCAGCTCAACTTCTTCGCGAACCTCGACTACGAGACGATGCGCCAGTCCCTGATCGCGGGTCTGAAGATCGACCCGGAGGACGCGGACGCGCTGCGCCGGCGCATCGAGTCGCTGCGCGACGAAATCGAGCGCGACGACGAGATCACGATCCCCGCCGCGCTGCACGAACTGCTCGGCATCCTGAAGCTCGCCGTCGCCAAGGGGATGGACGGTCTGGTGCCGGATGCGCCCGCGTCGGCGGCTGTACCGGTCGTAGGCGAGACTGCCGGGAACGGGGCTGGAAGTGCCGGGGCCGAAGATGCCGCGGCGGCCGGGACCGGGACTGGGGCCGGCGAAGGTGCGCGTGCCGGCGACGGGGAGCACGTGTCGCTGTCCGATCTGTTCCGCGACATGCGCGAGGACTGGCGCCAGATGCGCATCCAATGGGCCGGTCAGTGGTCCGATGCGGTCGGCGCGGTGCATGATGCGGTGCCGGACGTGGTCCGCAACGCCATGCAGGAGGCCGAGCTCGAGCAGGTCGAGCAGCGTCGCGAGTAGCGGATGATCGACCGGTCCTTGGTGCCTCGGTCCGGTGTCGTCCGTGCTCCGACACGCCGTTATGACATCATGTCGTTATGACGATATGATGATATTACGAATTCGACGAGGCGGGATGAACCGCGGACCGGATTCCGCCAAGGCCGCCGCAGGCCGAGGCAGCGGACATAACCATGAAGACCGATTGCTCGGCCGCCGCCGCATCACCGCAACGCGTGGTGGTGCGCGCAACCGGTGGGAGCGAACTCGCAAGGAGGCATTGTGCTTTCGTCATATTTCCAGCAGGGCGGCGTCCTGTACGCCGATCGCGTATCCGACTGGCGTGAGGCGGTCGACGAGGTGACCCGTCCGCTGCTCGACGCTGACGCCATCACCGGCGGCTACATCGACGCGATCAAAACATCGATCTCGTCGCCGGGCGGCACCTACATCGACCTCGGCGGAGGGGTCGCGCTCGCTCACGCACGCCCCGAGACCGGAGTGAACAGGACGTCCCTGTCCGTCCTGCATGTCGACGAGCCATTCGATCTGGCCGATGACGCGGCTCACCCGATCTCCACGATGTTCTGCCTCGCGGCCGAGGACTCCAACGCCCACATCGACCTGATGCAGGCGCTGGCCGGTCTTCTGACCGATACCGACAGGCTCGCCGCGGTCAACACGGCCTCCGACGCCGACGAACTGGCCAAGGCCCTCGCCTGACGGGCGGCGACCGGCGCACCCGTATCCAATCCATCCATCCTCTCCATCCGCATACCGACAAACCAAACCCCCAAACCCCGGATTCACGAGAATCCATAACCAGAAAGGCATTCACCATGAAGATCATCACCGCCTGCAGCACCGGCCTCGGCTCCAGCTTCATGACCCAGCTCAACATCGAGAAGGCGCTGAGGAACCTCGGCGTCGACGGCGTCGAAACCGACCACATGGACATCGCGTCCGTCACCCCCACCTCCGCCGACGTGCTGTTCGTCGGCCGCGACATCGCCGAGGCCGCGACCGGTCTGATGAAGGACGTCGTCGTACTCGACAGCCTCATCGACATGGACAACATCACCAAGCAGGTCGCCGCCGCCCTTGAGCGCCACGGCGTCGCGGTGCCGGGCAAGTGACCGCGCGGTAGGCAAGCGGCAGCAAGGAAATAGGGAAAGCACAAGAAGAAGGAGAACCCATGAATGGCGCATTGTCTGTCCTGTTGGACATCTTCCGCCAGCCGTCGATCATCGTCGCGCTGATCTCGCTGATCGGCCTGGCCGTGCAGCACAAGAAGGGCACGGACATCATGAAGGGCACCATCCGCACGATGGTGGGCTTCCTGGTACTCTCCGCCGGCGCGTCCGTCGTCTCCGGGGCGCTCGACCCGTTCGGCGACATGTTCCAGCACGCGTTCCACGTGCAGGGCGTCGTGCCGAACAACGAGGCGATCGTCGGCACCGTGCTGGTGAAGTACGGTTCCGAGGCGGCCCTGATCTTCTTCTTCGGCATGATCGTCAACATCCTGCTGTCGATGACCTCCCGCTTCAAGTACATCTACCTGTCCGGCCACGTCGCCTTCTATATGGCCACGATGGTCGCCGTGATCCTCGAGGTCGCCGGCCTGCCGGCATGGGGCGTGATCCTGTGGGGCGCCATCGCGCAGGGCCTGATCGTGACGATCTCCCCGTCCCTCGTGCAGCCGTTCATGAAGGCCGCTGCGGGCACCGGTGATGTGGCGCTCGGCCACACCGGCGGCGCGGGCATCGCCCTCGGCGGTCTCGTCGCCCGTCTGACCCGCTCCAGGAAGCACCCGTCCAAGTCCACCGAGGACATCAAGTTCCCGTCCGGTCTGGGCTTCCTGCGTGACACCACCGTCATCATCGCTCTGTCGATGGCGTTGATCTACATCGTCGTCGCCTTGTTCGCCGGTGGCTCGTACATCGAGGATAAGCTGTCCGACGGCCAGAACTTCGTCGTCTTCTCCGTCCTGCAGGCCGCCACCTTCTCCGCGGGCGTGTTCATCATCCTCGCTGGCGTGCGCGTGGTGCTCGGCGAGATCGTCCCCGCCTTCAAGGGCATCTCCGAGAAGCTCGTGAAGAATTCCAAGCCGGCCCTCGACGTGCCGATGATTTTCACCTTCGCTCCGAACGCCGTGCTCATCGGCTTCATCTCCAGCTTCGTCGGCGGCATCGTCGGCATGGGCATCATGGCGTTGGCCGGCACGACCATCATCATTCCCGGTATCGTGGCCCACTTCATGACCGGCGGCGCGACCGGCGTCATCGGCAACGGACAGGGCGGTATCCGCGGCGCGGTCATCGGATCGTTCGTCAACGGTCTGGTGATCACCTTCCTGCCGCTGTTCCTGCTGCCGGTGCTCGGCGACATGGGCATGGCGAACGCCACCTACTCCGACGCCGACTTCGGCGTGGCCGGCATCCTGCTCGGTCAGCTCGGTGGCCACGGCGGTCAGGTCGCGCTGATCGTCGGCATCGTCGCCGCAGTCGTCGTCTTCTACGCCGCGTCGTTCGCGCTGACCGCGCGTGACAAGCGGAAGGCCGCCGCCGAGGTCGCCTCCGAGTGACTGCGCAGGTGATGGCCGGAGACGGCATCGTCCGAAGATAACCGAACATCGAACATGAACGGCGGAATCGCCGGGATTGGCGCCGAAAGCGTCATCCCGGCTTTCGTCGTATTCCCATCCGGTTCCGGGCGGCGCACGCATCCGCGACGGGGTCGTCGAGCCGGGGCACGGTAAAGTCGTATCGAGAACAGACAAGGAGCTGATGACACATGGCAGAGGGCGTTCCCAAATACGTTGCGGTCAGGGACAACCTGCGGCAACGTGCGCAGGCCATGCAGCCGGGCGAGAAGCTGCCGGCCGAGCCGGAGCTGTGCGAACGGTACGGGGTCAGCCGCATCACGCTGCGCCATGCCGTCGGCGATCTGATCCAGGAGGGGCTGCTGGCGCGAGAGCAGGGTCGCGGCACCTTCCGCACGGCCGTCGGGTTCGGTGCCGGAGCGTCCGGTCCCGCGATGACTGTGGGGTCGGGCGTCGCCGCCGGTGCCGCCGGGCGACGCACCATCGGCAGCTACATCCGCGGGTTCTTCCGCCAGCAGGCCGATCTCGGCAACGCCGTGAGCACCAAGGTGCTCGACGACTCCATCGTGCGTAACGCGAAGGCCGCGGCGCATCTGGGAGTGGACGAGGGCGAGGATCTGATCCGGCTCGAGCGCCTGCGCTACGTGGGCGGTGCGGCGAAGCAGCATGTCGTCTCGTTCCTGGTCGCCTCGAGGTTCCCGAAGGTACTCGCATGGGACTTCAGCGACGATTCGCTCTATGAGTTCCTCGAGCGCGAGTACGCCGTCAAGCTCGTCGAGAACGACGCGACCGTGCGCGTGCGCGCGTTGGACGGACGCATGGCCTGGTACTTCGGCGTCTCCGACGGTACCGCCGTGCTGGAGATGGATTCGACCGTGCGCGACGAGTTCGGCGCGACGATCGCGTTTAGCACCACGTTGCATTCGCCCGACGACGGCGAGGTGTCGTTCGTCGTGCGCACGCAGCCATCGATCGTCTGATCGTCGGGGCGTCTGGTCGGTTAGACAGACTCCACGACACGCCGGGGCTCATGCGAAACACTTGCGAAAGCGCTTTCCTTGATTTGGCGGCGAGAGCGTGTATAGTGAAGCGCAGGCTCGACGGAGGAGTCCGGAGGGTCCGCATAAGTAAACGCCGAGGTTTGCGGTTTACCAGCGATTGCAGCGATGCGGTCAACGGCAACGAACGGATCAAAGCACAGCAGTAAAGCAAAGTAGTAATCCCTTTACAACGGATCGTGAGGCACGTACCTGCCTCTGAAAGGATGAACAATGGCAGAAGTCGTTTTCGACCACGTCACTCGTATCTACCCGGGCAACGACAAGCCCTCGGTGGATGATCTCAATCTTGACATCAAGGACGGCGAGTTCCTCGTGCTCGTCGGCCCGTCCGGCTGTGGTAAGTCCACCACGCTGCGCATGCTGGCCGGCCTCGAGGAGGTCAACAAGGGCCGCATCCTGATCGGTGATAAGGACGTCACCACCATGCAGCCGAAGGACCGCGACATCGCTATGGTGTTCCAGAACTACGCGCTGTACCCGCACATGACCGTCGCCGACAACATGGGCTTCGCTCTGAAGATCGCCGGCACTCCGAAGGAGGAGATCCGCAAGCGCGTCGAGGAGGCCGCCAAGATCCTCGACCTGACCGAGTACCTCGACCGCAAGCCGAAGGCCCTGTCCGGTGGTCAGCGTCAGCGTGTCGCCATGGGCCGCGCCATCGTGCGTAAGCCGAAGGTCTTCCTCATGGATGAGCCGCTGTCCAACCTCGACGCGAAGCTCCGTGTCCAGACCCGTACCCAGATCGCCGCTCTGCAGCGTCAGCTGGGCGTCACCACCCTGTACGTCACCCACGACCAGACCGAGGCCCTGACGATGGGCGATCGCATCGCCGTCATCAAGCTCGGCATCCTGCAGCAGGTCGGCGCCCCGACCGAGCTGTACGATCGCCCGGCCAACGTCTTCGTCGCCGGCTTCATCGGCTCCCCGTCGATGAACATCAACGTGCACCCGGTCGTGAACGGCAAGGCCCAGATCGGTGAGGACACCGTCGACCTGCCGGCCGACGCCGTCAACAAGCTCACCCCGGAGGACGGCGGCAAGATCGTCGTCGGCTTCCGTCCTGAGGACGCCTCCCTGGCCCCGGCCGACGATCCGAACGCCTTCTCGCTGAAGGTCGTCAACGTCGAGGATCTCGGCTCCGACGGCTACATCTACGGCAACATCATCACCGATGGCTCCGCCGCGGAGGAGGCCCAGGTCATGTCCGACCAGAACAAGCTCACCACGGTTCGCGTGAACCCGCGTGCGCTGCCGAAGGTCGGCGAGACCGTCAAGATCAAGATCGACCCGGCCAAGATGCACCTGTTCGCTCCGTCGACCGAGCTGCGCATCAACTGAGATCGGGATCGACTGACAGTGACTGACAGTCGAACGCGAATAACTGAATATCGATAATTGAATATCGCATAACTGAATGACGCCAATCGCTCCGGTCGTATCCGCCGGCATGGTCTTCCGCGACCTGCCGGCGTGACCGGCGCGGTCGTCGACCGGTGTCGTTGCCATGATTCGCATGGCGCGGCGCCCGGTCCCCGCCTCTTCCGGGCGATTGGCCTTTGAAGACTTGGCTGAGCAAGCTGTTGGCTCGGTCAACCATTAAACGAGACGTCTCTCTTCCTCTCTATTCCGTCTCGTTGAAGAAGCCCCGCTACGTTGCGGGGCTTCTTTTTTGGGGCTCTTCGGGTGTTTGTGTGGGTGTGAATCATGGGCTATGGAACTTTTGTGGTGCTTTAGGCTCCGCTTCCTAGTCACCCGATTCCCATGGGGTGTGGGCGTGGAACTCGTTCCAATCGATGCCGTCTGCGCCGAAGACGACGCTCCTCGAGACCCCGCCAGTCCCCGACGCCTCCATCCCATGAACAGTCCGGGTGCGTCCCATAAGACTCCGGGTAAGTCACGGGACTCCGGGTGCGTCACATGGGACTCCGGGTTCGTCACGGGACTCCGGGTACGTCACGGGACTCCGGGTTCGTCACACGGAGCTCCGGGTTTCATCGCACCTGACTCCGAGGTTGTCGCACCTGACTACGAGGTGTCACGTCCGACTCCGGGATCATCACGTGAGGGTCCGGGGATGTCACGCTGGACTCCGAGGTTTGTATCGTTTTTCCGTAACAAACCCCGGAGTCAGGCGTGCAAAATCCGGGGTGTGACGTGACATCCCCGGACCCGCATGTGACGATCCCGGACTTGCGCGTGACGATCCCGGACTCGCATGTGACCATCCCGGACCCGCGCGTGACCATCCCGGGGTTTGGCGTGATGATTCCGGACCGGCCTTGCAGTTCATTTTCATGACGTCAGATTCCGTGAATATCCCATTGGGATGCCGGCGGCGGACAGCTTGCTCATCATCGGCGTGCGACGCCAGACGTCGTCGAACGTCATGCGGACGGTCCGGGCAACACGGCATCGCTGCAGCAGCTCCTGTCGATCGCGCTCGGCAGCCACCACATCGCCCACCGTCCGGCTGCCGACCATCTTCGGGTCAACGTATTTGCGCGCGCCGTCGAATTCCGCGACGACGATGGAACCGTCGTCGAGCGTCCAGCAGAAATCGACACGCAACGTACGACGCGGATCATCGGGATGTGTGAACTCCACCTGTTGCTGCGGCGTCGCCGCGCCCTCCTCCATCATGGTGGCGTAGCAGAACGATTCGCCGCCGTTCTCGCTGAGCCCGTTTGCATACCGCGCCAGCAGTCGCGGTTTGTGCTGGTTCCGTCCCAGACGCGGTACGTCGTACGCGGCGACGAGCTCCTCGCGGGTGACGTATCCGGCGCGGATGGCGGAGTCGAAGAACGGCATCGCATCACGGAACGCATATTGCCTTCCGCAATCGAACAACGTGCGCACGATGCCGGTGACCCGCACCCCGTCCCTCACGACGGTCCTGCCGAATTCCCAGCGCGGCAGATACTGTCGCCGCAGCTGTTTCGTCTGATTCATGCCGACGTCATGGTTGATTGCGGCGACGAATATGGCGGCGTTGCGATCCAGATAGCGTCCGTGATCAAGCCGCCAGACGCATGCCGCGGTAATGCCGGCGAACGTCCATTCGGGATGGAGCCGTTGCAGCGTGCGTGCGATGATCCGATGCTGTTCATCAGTGTCGGTGCCGGTCCAGTATGCCGTCCGCGCGAACATTCCGGGATACGGTTTGACGAGTTGGCCACGCGATACCCGGCGCTGGAGCATCATGTAGTTGCGCCGATCCGTTGGTATCAGACATGTGCGGTCACGCTCGCAATGCGTGAGACGGTTGTCGAGTTCGATGCCGTGTTGCTGCGATTCGTTCATGCAGCGACCGTACCCGTTTCGTGAAGGCAGGTGTTGTCGTGCGGAGAAAACCGGGACGCCGGTGCATAACCCGGTGGAAAACCCTGCGACGATGTCGTGATACGGATGCGTCGGCCGGGTGCTTGCCATTTGCCGTCAGTCGTTAGCCAGGATGCCATTGTGCGATCCATGGGAGCACTGCCGGGTCGTCACTGTCGCCTTGCGTGGAGTGCGACGACGATAGGCTTATCGCTGGATCCAAGATGCCGGCTCTGGCAGTGTATAAGTCCGGAGTACTCACGAAGTCCGGAGTAATCACGGATGACTCCGGGGGCATCATGCGTCGGTCCGGGGTTGTCACGTATGACTCCGGGGTTTGTATCGTTTTTGCGTAACAAACCCCGGAGTTCGGGGTGATGATCCCGGGGCAACGAGTGACAATCCCGGACTTAGTGTGGCAACCTTGGAGTTATGCGTGACAACCCCGGACCGATGCATGCTGAACCCGGACCGGGACGTGACAACCCTGGACCGACGCGTGACAGACCCGGACCGGGGCGTGGTGATCCCGGACCGACGCGTGGTGATCCCGGACCGGGATGTGACAACCCTGGACCGGGGCGTGATGACCCTGGACCGGGACGTGGCGGACTCCCGGGGTGGTGAGGGGAAGCGTGCGAACCCCGGGGTTATCGTGTGGCTCGGATCAGTGGGACCAGACGGCGGCGTCCGGGTCGAAGTCCGGGTTGTAGCCGTCGTCATCGTCGTTGTCGTAGTAGGTGGACTCGTCGTCGATGACGCCGGAATCGGCCTCCTCGAGCAGCGTGTCGATGTCCTTCTTGTTGAGCATCTGCTGTGGCAGCACGTTCTCGATGTAGCTGGTCACGGCCTCGCTCATCGGCACGTCGTGGCCGGCCTTCTCCGCGAGGAACCAGCGGTGGGTGAGCACCTCGTGGAAGAACTGCGCCGGCTCGATCTGCGAGCGGTATTCGCGCGGGATCGAACGCACGGTCGGCTCGAACACCTCGCGCATCCAGTCGGTCGCCACGATCTCGAGATCCTCGCCGTCGCGCCAGGTCGAGGCGCGGTAGGCGTCGAGATCGTTGAGCAGTCGACGGGCCTGGTTCTCCTGCACGTCGAGACCGGTCAGACGCAGCAGCTTGCGGTTCGCGTAGCCGGCGTCGACCACGCGCGGACGCACGAGGATGCGCTTGCCGCCCTCCTCGGTCTTCATCTCGAGCTCGTCCACGTCGAAGCCCAGCTCGTTGAGCTTGTTGACGCGCTTTTCGATCTTCCACATCTCGTCCGGGCCGAACTTGTCGGTGTCGGTCAGCGCGCTCCACAGCGAGTGGTAGCGGTCGGCCAGGCGGTTGCCCACCTCGATCTCGTCGACGTCGTCCGGCAGCAGCTTGCCGGAGCTCAGATCCATGAGTTCGCCGATGATGTTCGTGCGCGCCAGATCGATGTCGTATTCGCGCTGGCCGTTGGTCAGGTTGACCTGCAGGTCGCCGGTCTCGGCGTCGACGAGGAACGCGGAGAACGCGTCGGCGTCGCGCAGGAACAGGACGTTCGACAGGGAGACGTCGCCCCAGTAGAAGCCGGCCAGATGCAGTCGGACCAGCAGCACGGCCAGCGCGTCGATCAGACGCTCGGCGGTGTCGTGCTGCAGGTTGCGGGCGAACAGCGCGCGGTACGGCAGCGAGAACTTGAGGTGCTTCGTCACGAGGATCGCCTCGAGCGGGTTGCCCTCGCGGTCGTGGCGTCCGGTGACCACGGCGATCGGGCGGACGGCCGGCAGATCAAGCTTCTGCAGGCGGCGCAGGATCTCGTACTCACGCTCGGCCATCTGGCGCGTGATCTCCTTCATCGCGTACACCTCGTCGCCCACGTGCACGAAGCGCACGACGTGGCGGGAGATGCCTCGCGGCAGGTTGGCGAGCAGTTCGGCGGGCCACGTGGCCAGCGGCTTTTCCCACGGCAGCGTGAACATCTTCGGATTGGAGCTCGCCGCGGTGATCTTGAGCGCCTGCGGTTCGGCGGTCGCGGCGGATTCGTCCTCCGCCTGGACGCTGGTGGCCTTCGCCGCGCGCGGATCCAGCTGCGAAAGACCCGACAGGTTCATGGATGCTTGCATCTTTGCCTCGTTCCTTGACTAGTGATACCTGATTACGCCTGATTGACATCTGATTGGCGTCTGACGATGCGCCTGATCGCGCCGTTTCGTCCGTGTTGCCCGTGTCGGGGCCACGGCCACCGCGCATCGGAGCGATGACGACGACGCGACGGAGCCGGCCCGATCTTCCCGCATCGGTGCCGACCCCGTCCGTCGGTGTATCGTCGCGACGTCGCCTGCCCGCTTAGGCCTGTGCCGCCTCGGCCGCCTTGCGGCGCGCGTTGGCTACGGCGTACAGGCTGATGCCCGCCGCGACGGACGCGTTGAGCGATTCGACCTGGCTGGAGATCGGGATGCCGGCGACCGCGTCGCACGCCTCGCGCACGAGACGGCTCACGCCCTTGCCCTCGGAGCCGAGCACGACGACCAGCGGGTCGGTCTCGAAACCGGTTTCGCCCACGATCTTGTCGCCGCCGCCGTCGAGCGCCACGACGTAGTAGCCGCGCTCCTTGAGGCTCTCGATCGCCTTGGTCAGGTTGACCACGCGGCATACCGGCAGGTGCGCGGCCGCGCCGGCCGACACCTTCCACGCGGCGGCGTTCACGGACGCCGAGCGACGCTCCGGCAGGATCACGCCGTTCGCGCCGAACGCGGCGGCGGAACGGATGACCGCGCCGAGGTTCTGCGGGTCGGTCACGCCGTCGAGCGCGATGAACAGCGGACGCGCGTTCAGCTTGGCCGCCTCGGAGTTCGCGGCCTCCATCGCACGCGACTTCTTGTCGGCGCGGTCCGCGAGCTCGGCGAGCGACGAGTACTGGTACGGATCGACCTTCAGGATCACGCCCTGATGGTTGCCGGAACGCGCGATGCGATCCATCTCCAGACGATCCGCCTCGAGCATGTGCAGGCCGTGCGTGCCCGCCAGCTTGACGATCTCGCGCGTGCGGTCGTCGTGCTCGATGCGCGACATGATGTACAGCGTGGAGCTCGGCACGCCCACGCGCAGCGCCTCGAGCACGGAGTTGCGGCCGAACACCAGATCCGTGGTGTCCGCCGAGGCGAACTTGTCGACGCGACGGCGCGCTGCCAGTCGCGGATCGGCCATCTTGCGGCGGTCGGCCGCCTTCTTGGCCGCGTATGCCTTGTGGTAGACGCGATCCTCGGCCTTGGGCGTCGGTCCCTTGCCGCGAAGCGCGTTGCGATGCTTGCCACCCGACCCCTTGGTCGGTCCTTTCTTCGTAACCATAAGGGTCATTGTCTCACAAGGCCCAACCGAACGGGAGGGGACGTGCGGTCGGGGCGTTCCGTCCCTCCCGCCGTGTCCCGCCGTGTCCCGACCGCACCCGCCGACCTCCAGGCGTACGTTCCACCGGACCTTTCCGTCCCACGTCCGGTCGAACGTACGCTGACGGCCGCTGAGCGTACGTTCCGCCGGACGGAGCCGGAAAAGACCCGGCGAAACGTACGCGGGCCCACGGCCGTATCGCCGCGACCCGAACCCGAGTAGGGTGTTGAGGGTGAAACGACGCATGCTCTTCGGACTGCCCCTGCTGTACTGGGGCCTATGGCTGGCCATCCTGATCCTGTGGATGGGCCGGTTCGTCACGTCGTTCCTGTCGATCTACCTGGTCTCCGCGCTGCACATCGACGAGGGCGTCGTCGGCGCGGTCGTCGCGATGTACGGCTTCGGCTCGATCATCGGATGCCTGTTCGGCGGGACGCTCTCCGACCGGTTCGGCCGGCAGTCGATGATCGTCATCGGCGAGATCGGCGCCGCCGCGGCGCTGCTGGTCGTCTCCCTGCTCGTCGACCCGGTGGCGCTCGGCGCGGCCCTGTTCGTCTACGGCGCGTTCGCCTCGCTGCCGAGCCCCGCGATCGCCGCGTACATCGCCGACGTCGTGCCCGTCGAACGCCAGCAGCGCGCGTACGTCCTGCAGTCGTGGGCGATCAACTTCGGCTACGCGATCGGCCCGATCGTCGCCAACCAGCTGGTCAAGGTGTCGTACTCGCTGATGTTCTACGTCGAGGCCGCCGTGATGATCGCCGTGACCGCGCTGCTCGTCGCCTTCTTCCGCGAGGTGCGGCATCTGGGGATCGCGGTGCCCGGCCCGACGGCCGGCGGCGTCGCGTCGGCGTCGTCTCCGGTCGCGTCGACTTCGGCGTCGACGTCAGACCAAACCGACGGTCCGACCGTCGACCGGGCCTCCGACTCGACCTCGGCCGCGCCCGCCCCCGGCTCCCTGCGCGACAACTGGCGCCGCGTCCTGACCGACTGGCCGTTCCTCGCCTTCTCCGTGCTCATGTTCGGCTACTACCTCGTCTACTTCCAGTCGACCTCCGGCCTGCCGATCGCGATGACCGACCTCGGCATGGGACTGGGCGACTACTCGATCCTCCTGACCATCAACGGCTTCATGCTGTGCGCCCTGCAGATCCCCGCGATGAGGCTGTTCTCGCGCATGGGCAACTCGCGCGTCATCGTCGCCGGCCTCGCCGTGACCGTCATCGGGTATGCGGTGCAGACCGTGGCCGGCTCGTGGGCCGGATTCGCACTCGCCGTCGTGCTGTGGACGCTCGGCGAACTCGGCACGTTCCCGATCGCCACGACCATCGTCGCCTCGATGGCGCCGGCGGCCGCACGCGGCACGTATCAGGGCGTGTACAACGTGCTGTGGTCGCTGTCGATCGCGCTCGCCCCGCTGATCGGCGGCGCCGTGATCAGCCGGTTCGGCGGCCGGACGCTCTGGATCGCCTGCACGGTCGCGCTGATCGTCGTCACGGCCGGCATGCGCGCGACCAAGGCGTCGCGCGAGCGCGCCGTGGCCCGCGTCATGCGCGAGTCGATCGCACAAAACGACGCCCGATGACGAACGTGTGAGCCAACCGCACAATCACGCACAAACCGCACATCGCCGAAACCGTTGCAACGACGCCGTTCCGGCGATGCGCCTGTGCGATTGACGCACCGTCGACCCTCACACGTTCGTTATCGAGAACGATTCTCTGCATGCGGCCGTGCGCACCGGTCCATTGGGCGAAACGCGTTTCGCTGTGCGACGAGGGCGAGCGGCGCGTATGGAATAATGGCAATCGTATGCATCGGCGGCAGTCGCGTCGATGCCCATAACCGCGCAGTCCGTCGCGCACCGGAGAGACAACCGGCAGGCAGGGCGGGCTGACTACTCCGCGGCTATACCAAGGAGAACACCATGGTTGATCAGAAGGATCAATCCGCAGCGCTCGCAACGAACGAGAGCGCCATATCAGAGGAAACCCGCGCCCAGCAGGCGCTGCTCAACGACATCGACCCGAGCCTGACCGACGCGGCCGCGGTCGCCGAGGCGCTGGACGTCGACCCGGCCCGGGGCCTGAGCTCGGCCGAGGCCAAGCGCCGACTCGAGAAGTTCGGACCCAACGAGCTGGCCAGCGCGCCGCCCGTGCCCAAGTGGAAGAAGTTCCTGGCCCAGTTCCAGGACCCGCTCGTCTACCTGCTGCTCGCCGCCACCGTCATCTCCGTGATCGCGTGGTTCATCGAGCGCGGCCACGCGGGCGCCGAGGGAGGCGAGCCGCTCCCGTTCGATGCGCTCGTCATCGTCCTCATCCTGATCGTCAACGCCGTGCTCGGCTACATCCAGGAGGCGAAGGCCGAGGCCGCCGTCGAGGCGCTCGCCCAGATGACCGCGCCGCAGACGTCCGTCCTGCGCGACGGCAAGGTCGTGCGCATCAACACCGCCGAGGTCGTCCCCGGCGACATCATCGTGCTCGCGGAGGGCGATTCCGTCTCCGCCGACGGCCGACTCGTCTCCGCCGCCAGCCTGCGCATCGCCGAGGCGAGCCTGACCGGCGAATCCGTGCCGGTCGGCAAGAAACCGGACACGCTGCCCGAGGCCAAGGCCCTGGGAGACCGCGCCAACATGATCTTCAACGGCACGTCCGTCACGCAGGGCACCGGCCGTGCGATCGTCACCGGCACCGGCATGAACACGCAGGTCGGCAAGATCGCCGACCTCCTGTCCGCCACCGACGACGAGCAGACCCCGCTGCAGAAGGAGATGGACTACGTCTCCAAGATTCTCGGCATCGCCGTGTGCATCATCGCGGCCGTCGTGCTCGCCGCGCTCGCGATCCTCGAGGGCTTCCACTCCACGCAGGACGTCATCGACTCCCTGCTGCTCGCCGTCTCGCTCGCCGTGGCCGCCGTGCCCGAGGGCCTCGCGGCGATCCTCACCGTCGTGCTCGCGCTCGGCGTGCAGCGCATGGCCATGCACAACGCGATCGTCAAGAAGCTCCACTCCGTGGAGACCCTGGGCTCCGCGTCCGTCATCTGCTCCGACAAGACCGGTACGCTCACGCGCAACGAGATGACCGTCGAACGCGTCGTCACCCCGTCCGGCGAGGTGCAGATCACCGGCACCGGCTACGCGCCGGAGGGCAAGATGGTCGCCGCCGACGGCTCCGCGCTCGCCGATGCGCCGGCCCTGAAGGCTGAGGCGCTCGCCACGCTCGCCGTCGGCACGCTCGCGAACGACGGCGACCTGCGTCAGGAAGGCGGCAAGTGGGAGATCGTGGGCGACCCGACCGAGGTCTCGCTCATCGTCGCCGCGCGCAAGACCGGCGCGATGAAGGGCTACGAGCAGTTCACGCGCGTCGCCGAGGTGCCGTTCACGTCCGAGCGCAAGCGCATGTCGATCATCGCGAAGGACGCGACCGAAGGCGGCAAGCTCACCGTCTTCGCCAAGGGCGCGCCGGACGTGCTGCTCGGCTTCTGCTCGCGCATCGCCGTCGGCGGCCAGGTCCGACCGCTCACCGAGGGCGACCGCCAGACGATCCTCGCGACCGTCGAGCGCCTCTCCTCCGAGGCGTATCGCACGCTCGGCCAGGCGTACCGTCCGCTCGGCACGGCCAACCTGTCCGAGGTGCCCGGCGTGCGCGCCAACGCCGCCGGCCAGGTGACCGACATCGCCGACCAGTCCGGCGCGATCGAGACCGACCTCATCTGGAACGGCATGGTCGGCATCATCGACCCGCCGCGCACCGAGGTCCGCGACTCCGTGGCCGAGGCGCACCGCGCCGGCATCCGCGCCGTCATGATCACCGGCGACCACCCGCTGACCGCGGCCCGCATCGCCTCCGACCTCGGCATCATCGAGAAGGGCGGCAAGGCCCTCACCGGCGACCAGCTCGACGAGCTCGCCGCCTGCGACGACGGCGGCAAGGCGTTCGACAAGGCCACCGCCGAGGTGTCCGTGTACGCGCGCGTGGCGCCGGAGCACAAGCTGCGGATCGTCGAATCGCTGCAGCGTCAGGGCAACATCGTCGCGATGACCGGCGACGGCGTCAACGACGCCCCGGCCGTCAAGACCGCCGACATCGGCGTCGCGATGGGCATCACCGGCACCGAGGTCACCAAGCAGAGCGCGAAGATGATCCTCGCCGACGACAACTTCTCGACGATCGTGGCCGCCGTGCGCGAGGGCCGCGTGATCTTCGACAACATCCGCAAGTTCCTGCGCTACCTGCTCTCCAGCAACGTGGGCGAGGTGTTCACCGTGTTCTTCGGCGTCGTGCTCGCCGGGTTCCTCGGCATCACCCAGCCCGGCACGCAGGGCGTGACCGTGCCGTTGCTCGCCACCCAGCTGCTGTGGATCAACCTGCTGACCGACGCCGCGCCGGCCCTGGCGATGGGCGTCGACCCGCAGACCGAGGACGTGATGAACCGTCGTCCGCGCAAGGTGACCGACCGTGTGATCGACGCCTCGATGTGGGGCGACATCATCTACATCGGCATCATCATGGCCGCCGTCACGCTGATCGGCATGGACATGCACCTGGCCGGCGGCCTGTTCACCGACCGTTCGGTCGACGCGCTCGGCCACGAGGCGCAGATGGTCGAGGCGCGCACGATGGGCTTCACGATCCTCGTGTTCGCCCAGCTGTTCAACGCGATCGCCTCGCGCTCGCACGCGCAGTCCGCGTTCGTCGGCCTGTTCTCGAACAAGTGGCTGTGGGGCGCGATCGGCCTGTCCATCGTGCTGCAGCTCGTCGTGATCTACGTGCCGTTCCTCAACTCCGCGTTCGGCACGACGCCGCTCTCGCCGATGGCGTGGGTCGAGTGCATCGGTCTGGCCGCGTTCGTGCTCGTCGCCTCCGAGCTGCGCAAGTGCGTCCTCAGGGCGATGGCCAAGTAAGTCCAGACGGGGCCGTTCCCGTACGTTCCGTGTGGCCAATCGAACCCTGACCACACGAAACGTACGCCTGTCCGGTCCTGCCGTACGTTCCGTGTGGTTTGTCGACAACAGGAAAGTCCCCCGATTCCGTGACGGAAACGGGGGACTCGTCATATCCGACGGTATCGGGGCATCAGTTCAAGGAGCCGGTGCCGGACGAACCGTCGGTGGTGGCTCCCGAGCCGGTGCCGGAGGAGCTCTCCTGATCGGGCTCCTCGGCCTGCTGGTCCTGCATGTCCTCCTGCTGTTGCTGCTGTTGGGCTTTCTGCTGCTCCTCCTGCGCCCGCTGCTGCGCCTCGGCCTGGGCGGCCGCCTGCTGGTCGGCCTTCGTCTTGGCGGCGATCGACGCGTTCACGTTCGACATCGCCTGCTGCAGTGCGGAGTTCGCGCTGTTCACCTCGGACTGTGATGGATTCGACTTCGCGGACACGCTGTTCGCGTTGCTGATCGCGCTCTGCAATGCGGTGAGCGTACTCTCGTCGGCGACCTTGCCGGAGGCGCTGCTCAGCAGCGACTGCGCGGACGAGATCGACGAGGTCAGCGACGACTTCAGCGAATCGGAGGACTTCGACTTCTTGCTCGCATTCACCGCGTCGATCGCGTCGTCGATCTTCTCCTCAAGCTGGTCGGCCTGATTCTCGGCCGTCTTGAATTGCTGCGTGTTCGACTTGAGATCGGCCTTCTCCATGTCCGCAGAGCAACTCGCGTCCGTGGTGACCTTGCCGGCGTCGGCGATCGCCTGATTGAGCGTGTCCAGCGTGGTCGCATCGGACAGCTGGTCGGCGGTCGTCGACGAGACGGTCTGTTGTCCCTTCGTGATCTCCTCCTGCAGGTCCTTCTGCGCGTCGGTGTACTCGATCTTGGCCGCCGTGCACGCCGCGTACGTGAGCTTGCCGTTGCTCGCGGTGAAGAGCCACACGCCGCCGGCGATCAGTGCGATCGCGGCGATGACGGCCACGACGATGCCGGCGATCTTGCCACCGGACATGCCGCCCTTCCTCTTGCGGTCCTTGCGGCGGGAGGGCTTGTCGTCGTCCGACCCGTCGTCATCGCCGTCGTCCTCGTCGTCCGGGGTGATAGACGGCGGCATCACCGGCGGCTGGGCGGCCGGGGACTGGGCGAACGGCTGCGCCGGCGGGAACTGGCCGGTCGACTGGGCCGCGGCCTGATTGAGCATGTTCGGATCGAAGACCTGCGTGCGAGCCTCGCTCGGGTTCGCGGCCGCCATCGGCTGCGCCGGCGGGAACTGGGCCGGCTGGGTGGTCTGGCCGAGCACCTGCGTGGCGCCGGTGGGGAACGCCGGCGTGGGCTGCGCGACCGGCTGGAACGCTTGGGTCGGCGCGGCGGACGGCTGCGCCGACTGGCCGTAGGACGAAGCCGGCTGCTGGGGGCTGAACGCCTGGGTCGCCTGAACGGTCGGTGACGCAGGCTGACCGTACGGTTGGACGAACGCCTGGGTCGCCTGCGCGTCGGGCGAGGCCGGCAGAGGCGTGGATTGTGCTTGCTGGAACGCCTGCGTCGGCGCGTAGCCCTGCGCGCCCTGCGGGAAGACCGGGGTGGTGAACGCCTGGGTCGGCTGCGATTGGGCGGCGGTCGGCGCGGGAGGCGTCGGAATCGCCTGTGTGGGCTGTACGGCAGGGGTTGGCGATGCCGTGAATGCCTGCGTGGGCTGATTCTGGAATGCCTGCTGGGCAGTGGCCTGTGCAGTTTGAGCCGGCGTCTGCACAGGCTGGGCCGTCTGCGACGGCAGGGGAGGGAGATCCTCGTCGGCGAACGGGTCGAACGCCTGCGTCGTCTCCAGTTCGGTCGGTTCCTCGACGGCCGGAGAGAGGGCAGGGGGGATGTTGCCCGTGGTTTGTGCGCCGTATGCCGGAGTCGAGTTGGGCTGGCCGTAGGCGGGCTGAGCCGGTTGCGTCGGCTGTTGTGCCCCGTATGCCGAAGTCTGAGCGAACTGCTGCGGCTGGCCGTACATCGGCTGGGTCGGCTGCTGCGGCTGGGGCGGCGTGACCGACGCGGTCTGCCCGTACGCGGCCGGCGCCGGCGGCTGGGGCACCCCCATGCCCTGCGGCTGTGCGGCCTGTTCGGGGCGCTTGGGTTTGTTCTGGAAGTCGAAATGGAACTCGCCGCTTGGATCGGTCATCGTTTCCCCTTGTCTCTGTGTCTCCAAATACCAAGAGCGGCCGTCTCCGGCCGCTCGTTCGCGTGCGCGCGATCGGTCAGTCGTCGATGTGCGCGCGATAGAAGTTCTCGTAGGAACGGCTCGGCGTCGGGCCGCGCTGTCCCTGATAGTGCGAGCCCGTGCCCTGCGAGCCGTACGGGTGTTCGGCCGGCGAGCTCAGCTGGAAGAAGCACATCTGGCCGATCTTCATGCCCGGCCAGAGCTTGACCGGCAGCGTCGACACGTTCGACAGCTCCAGCGTGATGTGGCCCTCGAAGCCCGGGTCGATGAATCCGGCGGTGGAGTGCGTGAGGATGCCGAGACGGCCGAGGGAGCTCTTGCCCTCGAGTCGGGCGGCGATCGTCGGGTCGAGCTTGACGTACTCCCACGTCGAGCCGAGCGCGAACTCGCCCGGATGCAGGATCCACGGCTCGTCCGGACCGACCTCGAACTGCTCGGTCAGCGCGCCTTGGTTCTCGGCCGGGTCCACATAGGTGTATGCGTGGTTGTTGAACAGGCGGAAGTAGCGGTCGAGCCTGACGTCGATCGACGCGGGCTGAACCATCTGAGGGGTCCACGGGTCGAGCGAGATATGGCCTTCGGCCTGCGCGGCCAGGATGTCGCGGTCGGACAACAGCATGAAAGCTCCTCACGGGCGGAATCGTCACAATACTGCCCACAAGTCTAGTGCCCGGCGGCGATTGGCGCTATGGGGCGGTCGTCGGCTGCCGGAGGCGGCTTCCGAATCGGAGGTGATCGGTGCAGTTGCGGACCCGGGTCATGACGTGTCGAAGGACACCGTTGGCGGCGGATGGCGGAGTCCTACGGAATCGTTCGTAGGACTCCGCCCGTATTGCCTATTGTCGCTGAGACTCATCGGCATTCATTGACGCATCCCCGCGACTGTCGATGGATATGTTAGCCGATGCCGTTTCGTAATTCCTCGACGGACAGGACGTCGGGAAGGTCGTCTCCGGAATCCGTATTGACGCGATGGAACGAGACGTTGTCCATGTCGTCGATCGAGAGAGGGGACTCGGCGTCGGTCATACGGTACATTCCCGCACCGGCGCCCGTGATGTAGTATTGCTCGGCCAGATTCCCGCCGAGGCCGGAATGCACGAGGAACAGCAGCACGACATCCCCGCGCGACAACAGGGTGTTCGGGGTGTATAAGGTGTTCGGGGTGTGCTGTTCCCGTGATCCCGTCTGATGGACGATCGCTTCGTTCGCGTCGGGCGTCTCGCCCTTGAGCGTCTCAAGGACGGTGACGGTCGCAAGGGTGAGATCCGCGGAGTCGTCGATGTCCCTCGCGGTGGTCGTGTCGGTCACCTGACCGGCGATGATCAGATCGCTGTCCTCGGCCAGCTGGTCGACGGAAGCGTACAGGGTGACCCGGGAAACCGATCCGCCTGAACCCTGCGCCTGCCCCGGTGAATCTGATGCGGATGTGCCGGTTCCGCATGCGGCAGGAGCGCACAGGAGTCCGACGCTCGCAATCAGCGCAAGCAGCCTCATCCCTCGATTGGCATGAGATTCGTTCATATCGCGCTCCTCTCTGAAGGCGAGTCGTTGGTAACCATTACATCATCCCTGCCATCGGCCATGGGACGCCGTCGCGATACACACACACTGTTCGCATGCAATGATCTGCTACGGGAAACCGCTTTTTCGTCAATCGAATGCGACGATGTGTCGTATTCATGTGGATAACTGCGTCGTTATGGCTGTCCCGAGGCATTCAGGCTGTGGACAATTCACCAAAAATCGACAATTCTCAGGAAACTCACAGCGAAATACCGCGTGTGGCTCAGAAAAAGGTGGTTATCTATGAGTTGTCAGCACAAGCCGACCCGGAGCGTTAGCCCCCGTCAAAACTGAACCTTTCTTCTTCTCTCCTTTCTCTGGCCCCGGTGGTTCATCCCACCGGGGTTTTCTTTTGTCATCCAAAAGATGACGTGGTCCCTGATTCATCCCTGAGATCGACCCCGAGGCGCGCATCCCGGCGGTAGACTGGTGCCCAGCAACGGGGCCCGAAGCTGACGAGGGGGAAGATCATGGCGAACGACGAATACGACTTCTTCGCGAATGGTGACGGACAGGGCGGTGCATACGACGAATACGACGGCGACGACGGTCCTCGACGGCGCCGCCGCACGGCCAGGCCCAACAACGGGAACGGTACCGGCCGTACCACCGTCTACCGCGCCGGATTCGGCTCCGAACCCGCCAAGCGCAGCCGGACCGCCGCGATCGTCGCCCTGCTCGCCGGCCTCGTCGCCGTCGCGCTCGGCGCCGCCTCCGCCGCGCACGAGGCCGCGCCCGCCTTCGTCGACCCGGACGGCAGGGTGCCGGGCCGCTACATCGCCCTCGCGTGCGCGATCGCCATCGCCGTCACGTTCGTCTCCGTCATCGTCGCGAAGGCGAACCTGCCGCGCAACAGCCGGCGTCATCGCGTCGCGTCGGGCGGCATCGTCGCGTTCCTGCTCGCCGGACTCCTGCTCGCGTTCGGCGTCGTGTGCGGCGTGCTCTTCCCCGACGGACTCGTCCAGCCGCACGCCGACGACGAGGCGCCGGTCGACAGCGCGGAGTCGATGCGCTTCGGCATCGAACGCGTCACCGGCGAATGCAAGGCCGGCTGGAACGACCTCGACGTGAGCATGTACCCCGGCGTCGAGAACGCGTCCGTGTGCGCCGAGACGCGCGTCGCGTACGTCACGTTCGACTCGAACACCACCGCGCGACTCTATGACAAGCCGGTGCAGACGAAGATCGCGGAACTGCTCACGCAGAACGCCGACGATCCGGCCGCTCAGGGCGACTGGCGGCTGCTCTCCGGCAACCAGTGGCTCGCCTTCGGCCAGTCGGACAAGATGACGCTCCTCGAACAGGAGTGGGGCGGCGCGCTGAGCGAGATCCCCGCGACGTCCGGCGGCAACTCGTGACGAACGTGTGCCGAGTCACACCGACTTGTGCGAATGGCGTCGCGATGAACCGATGCGGATGAGGCACAATGGAGCGAGGACAACATCCGCCGCCGAGGGCGGATGCCGGACGATCGGCGACACACGCGGCATACGCGGCGAGCGAAGAGGCGAGACATGACCATTGACCTGACCGAGGCGCAGTACTCACGCGGCGGGGGAGCGACGCACCCCACGCATCCGATGTTCCTCTGCCTGCACGGCTGGGGGTCGAACGAGATGGAGATGGCCGATCTCATGCGTCAGATCGCGCCGTACAACGACTACGCGTCGCTGCGCGGACCGGTCAGGCTCGCCGGCGGCGACGCCTTCTCGCCCGGCGCGTACGCGTGGTTCGGCGAACGGGTGCCGACCGGCGAGGACCTCGACCGCGCGGCCTACGAGCTCGCGCTCTCGATCGACCGGTGGGTGACGAACAACCTGCCCGACGAACGTCAGGTCGTGCCGCTCGGTTTCTCGCAGGGCGGCCTGCTCGCCGTGCATCTGCTGCGCGTCAATCCGAAACGGTACCGCGCGGCCGTGTCGCTGTCCGGATACCTCGCGCCGGGCGTCGTGCCCGGCACCGCGCCGGCCGACGGCATCCTCGACAACTACAACGTGCCGGTCTTCTACACGTACGGCAAGAACGACGACGTCGTGCCCAAGTACGAGCTGTTCGCCGCGCAGGCGTGGCTGGGCGAGCACACATGGCTCACGACGAAGAGCTACCGCGCGCTCGACCACAACGTGAGCCTCGAGGAGCTCACCGACCTGCGCCAGTGGCTGCTCGACCACGACATCACGTCAGGCATCCTGTGATCCGTCGCGGCCCGGACGGCGATCGTGCGATCCGTCGGCGGCTCCGGTGCGTTCGCCCCGATCGGCGCAGTCGGCGTAGTCGGCGATCCGGACGATAGATGGAAGCCGGCCCGCCCGCGCATGCCGCACGGTCCTAGACTGGGCGGCGTGAACGCAACGGAAACCACAACAACCACAGCAGACGATGCCGTGACGGCCGCCGGCGTCCCCGCCGAGGCGCCCGCCGCATCGATCGACGAGAACCATCTGGACGAATCCCCGCGCGGCCTGACCATCATGGCCGTCGTGGGCGTGTTCGTCGGCATCCTGTCCGGCATGTTCGGCATCGGCGGCGGCACCGTGATCGTGCCGGCGCTGGTGTGGCTGGGACTGACCCAGCGTCACGCGGCCGCCACCTCGATGATGGCGATCGTGCCCACCGCCGTCTCCGGCGTCGTCTCGTACGCTCTCGAGGGCGACGTCGACTGGGTGGCCGCGGCGCTCGTGTTCGCCGGCATGTTCGTCGGCGGGCAGATCGGCTCGTGGCTGCTCTCCAAGCTGCCCGAAATCGCCCTGCGATGGGCGTTCGTGGCGTTCCTCGTGTTCGTGATCATCAATCAGGCCATGTCGAACCCGTCGCGCGACTCGCACATCGTCATGCATCCGATCATGGTGGTCGGGCTCATCGCGTTCGGCGTGGTCGCGGGCGTGCTGGCCGGCCTGCTCGGCATCGGCGGCGGCGCGATCTGCGTGCCCGCCCTGTCGATCATCTTCGGAGCGAGCGACCTCATCGCGCGCGGCACATCGCTGCTGGCCATGTTCCCCAACTCGATCACCACGTCCGTCGCGAACGTGCGCCGGCACATGGTGCACGTCAAGGCCGCGGCGATCATCGGCATCGTCGCCGCCGTCACCGCGCCGCTCGGCACGTGGATCGCCGCCGCGGTCTCGCCGCGCACCGGCGCGATCATGTTCACCGTCTACCTGTCCGTGCTGCTCGTGCGCTCCCTGTTCGTCGCGCTGAAGGCGATGCGCCGGGCGGCGTGACCCGGCGTGACCCGTCCGGCGTCGGGCGTCTCAGCGTCGCCCGGCGAAGAACTCGCCCAGGACGCGGGCGCAGTCGGCCTCGCGCACGCCGCCGATCACTTCCGGCGTGTGGCCGACGTGCGGGTCGCGCGGGATGTCCCAGATCGACCCGCAGGCGCCGAGCTTGGCGTCCCACGCGCCGAACACGATGCGTCCGATGCGCGTCTGCAGGCACGCGCCCGCGCACATCGGGCACGGCTCGAGCGTGACGACGAGCGTGCAGTCGGCGAGGTTCCAGTCGCCGCCGCGCGTCGCCGCGGCCCCGCGCATCGCGACGACCTCCGCGTGGGCGAGCGGGTCGCCGTCGACCTCGCGGGTGTTGAAGCCGTGGCCGATGACCTCGCCGGTCGCGTCGTCGATCACCAGCGCGCCCACCGGCACGTCGCCGGCCTCGGCCGCGCGCGCGGCCAGTGCGAGCGCCTCGTCCATCGCCCTGCCGAGCGTCATCCTGTCGAACATCATGGGGCCAAGTGTACGGGGCGGACCGCCTCGCGCGAAGACGCCCGGAACCAACCCGACAACGGCGGCGAATCCGTCCGTCATCGGCGTCGTCGGCCGTCCGTATCGCCATGTGCTTAACGATTTCCTAACCCGATTTCTATAATCTGGACAACGCCTCACGACAGCAGCGGGGCGTGAGAGGGACCCCAGGAAGAAAGAGACCGAGAAGACCACCATGGATGTCGTCGAGCTGATACTGTGCATTATCGCGGCCGTCGTGCTGTCATCGTTCCTCAGCCGATTCATCCCCAAGGTCTCGACGCCGCTGGTGCAGATCGCGCTCGGCGCCGCCGCCTCGTACCTGCCGTTCTTCCCCGACGTCGAGCTCAACCCTGAGCTGTTCATGGTGCTGTTCATCGCGCCGCTGCTGTACTTGGAGGCGCATGAGATCGACAAATCCGCGCTGCTCAAGACGCTCAAGCTGAGCCTGTCGCTCGCCATCGGACTGGCCATCGCGACGATGGCGGCGGTCGGATTCGTTCTCAACGCGATATGGCCGATCATCCCTCTGGCGGCGGCGCTCGCGCTCGGCGCGGCGCTCGGGCCCACCGACGCGGTCGCGGTCTCCTCGCTCGGCAAGGAGGCGTCGCTCAGTCTGCGTCAACGCGGCGTGCTCAAGGGCGAATCGCTGTTCAACGACGCGTCCGGCATCGTCGGCTTCCAGTTCGCGATCGCGGCGGCGGTGACCGGCGAGTTCGCGGTGGGTGAGGCCGCGGCAGAGTTTGTCGTCTCGTTCATCGGCGGCGCGCTGTTCGGCGTGGCGGTGGGACTGGCCGCGAACTGGCTGTTCGAGACCGTGCGTTCGCTCGGCTGGGAGACGACCACCACGCGCATCCTGATGGAGCTGTTCCTGCCGTTCCTGCTGTATCTGGGCGCCGAGGAGGTGCACGTCTCCGGCATCCTGTCGGTCGTCGCCGCGGGTCTGCTCGTGCGCTTCGACCGCACCGGCATCGGCCCGAACGTGGCGCGCACCAACATCGTCGCCTCCAGCGTGTGGGGCGTGCTGTCGTTCACGTTGAACGGCGCCGTGTTCATCCTGCTGGGCATGCTGCTGCCCGATGCGATGCACGCCAGCTGGGCCGACCCGTGGGTGAGCAACAACATGCTGCTCGGTGTGATCGCGCTGGTCACCGGCGTGGTGATCGTGATGCGCTTCCTCTGGGTGGCGGCCATGCTGCGCATCGCACGCGACGTCAACACCGGCAAGCGTCGTCCGATGACGCGCGAGCGCTGGCGTTCGGCCGCGGTGATGACGTTCGGCGGCGCGAAGGGCACCATCACCCTGTCCCTGATGTTCACCATCCCGTACTACGTGTCCGCGGGCACGCCGTTCCCGATGCGCGACGAGCTGATCTTCATCGCCTCCGGCGTGATCGTGTGCACGCTGCTGCTCGCGAACTTCCTGCTGCCGCTGCTCGCGCCGTATCACGCGAAGGACAACGGCGACGAGCTCGCCGAGATCACCATCGAGGTGCTGCGGCGCACGGTCGAGGAGCTGACCGGCCGCATCACCCCGGAGAACCGCCGCGCGGTGCTCATGGTCATCGATTCGTACACGAAGCGCATCAGCCGCCTCAAGCACCGCATCGGCGCGCTCGACCCGGCCGGATACGGTCAGCTGCAGATCCGCGCGCTCAACTGGGAAAAGGAGTTCGTGCGTGACCGTCTGGTCGATGCGAAGGCGCACCCCGACCCGGACAAGGCCGTGCAGGAGCTCAACGTCGAGGCGTGCGAGCGCATGCTCGACCAGATCATGAACACGCTGCGCCACACGACCGCCGGCCCGGACTCCGGCCGCCTCGGCTGGCAGATCAGCGGCCGTATGCGCGGCTGGCGCCACCGCACGATGAACGTGGTCAAGCGCAGCATCAACCGCATCCGCCGCACCACGCCGCTGGTGAGCGAGGACCAGATCTTCGCGCACATGCGCACGCTGCAGGTCGCGGCCATCGAGCACGTGATCTCGATGCTCGAGGAGGAGATGAGCTACGACCGGTTCAACACCGAGTTCTGCTCGGCCCTGATCCTCGATTACCGCCGCGCGGAGGCGTCGCTCAAGGCCCGCCCGAACATGGAGGGCACGGCCGCGGCCGCCGGCAAGGCCGAGGAGGTCAAGAAGGAGAGCTACGGCATCGAGCTCGGCATCGTGCAGGACATGTTCGAGGCCGGCGACATCTCCCGAGCCCAGGCCAAGGCGTTGCGCCGCAACATCTATGTCATGCAGGTCGATGCCGACTCCGGCATCTGACCTGCATCATGCGAATTAGTTTCCTCGGTGGGGGAACACTCTGGGGGATGGAAAGGAAAACCGTCCGTCATACCATCGGAGTCAGCAAAACCGTTGTGAACCCTCACGGATCATCCGATCCGGTCCTCGAGCACCCAAGGAGATATGCAATGTCGCGCATCGAACGATTCCACGGCACCGCCGCCGACGGCACCGCACTGACCGTCGTCTACGCCGAGCAGGCCGACGCACGCGTCGCGTTCGCCCTCGTCCTCGCCGGCGACGCCCTGCCCCGCCTCGTCCACTGGGGACGTCCGCTCGCGGCCCCCGAGACCCTCCTCGACGCCTACGACGCCCTGAAGCCGCAGCGTGTCTCCGGCGCGCTCGACGAGACCGCCTGGCCGTCCATTCTGCCCACGCAGAGCGAGGCGTGGATTGGCGACGAACGCCTCACGGTGCGTCGCGGCGGCGTCGAGCTGTTCTGCCGCTTCGCCGTCACCGACATCCGCATCGCCCTCGCCGAGCGTGACGCGATCGACGTCGCGCAGGCCGCCGACGCCCCCGAATCCACGCCCGCCGAAGCCCGCGTGGCCGTGCCGGGCGCGAGCGTCGAGACGCCGGTCGTCACCGTCGTCGCCGAGGACACCGAGCAGGGCGTGGGCCTCGAATGGACCGCCGAACTGCTGCACGGCGGCCTGATCCGCCAGCGCGCCGTCGTGCGCGACCTCGCCGCCGGCGTCGCGCCGCTCGAGATCGGCAAGGTCGAGCTCGGCTTCCCGCTGCCCGCGCTCGCAAGCGAGATCCTCACCACCACCGGCCACCACCTGCGCGAGCGCAGCCCGCAGCGCCAGCCGCTCACCGTCGGCCGCTTCGAGAAGGTCGCGATGGCCGGACGCCCCGACTTCGACGCCTCCCTGCTCCTGACCGCCGGCACGCCCGGCTTCGGCTTCGAGCACGGCGAGGCCTACTCCGTGCACGTCGGCTGGAGCGGCAACAGCGTGCTGTCCGCCGAACGCCAGCCGTACACCACCGGCCTGATCGGCGGCGGCGAGGTGCTCATGGGCGGCGAGATCACGCTGTCCGCCGGCACCGCCACCGACTCCTACACCACCCCGTGGGTCTACGGCTCCTACGGCGATGGCCTCAACGAGATCGCCGCGCGCTTCCATACCCGCCTGCGCGACCTCCACCCCGAACTCGTCGCCAAGCCGCGCCCGATCATCCTCAACACATGGGAGGCCGTCTACTTCCAGCACGACTTCGACACCCTGAAGGCGCTCGCCGACAAGGCCGTCGAATCCGGTGTCGAACGCTTCGTCGTCGACGACGGCTGGTTCGGCTCCCGCCGCGACGACACCTCCGGCCTCGGCGACTGGCACATCGCCAAGGAGGTCTGGCCCGACGGCGACAGGAGCCTCAAGGCGCTCGCCGACTACGTGCACGCCAAGGGCATGGAGTTCGGCCTGTGGTTCGAGCCCGAGATGGTCAACCCCGACTCCGATCTGTACCGCGCCCACCCCGACTGGGTCCTCAAGCCGACGGCGGGCCGTCTGCCGATGCAGGGCCGCAGCCAGCAGGTCCTCGACCTGACCAACCTGGACGCCTACGCGTACCTGTACGGTGCGATGGACGCGCTCGTCGGCGAGCTCGGCATCGACTACATCAAGTGGGATCACAACAAGCTCGTCACCGAGGCCGTCTCCCCGCGCACCGGCCGTCCGGCCGTGCACGAGCAGACCCTCGCCGTCTACCGCATCTTCCGCGACCTGCGCGCGGCGCATCCGGGCCTCGAGATCGAGAGCTGCTCGTCCGGCGGCGGCCGTGTGGACCTCGGCATCCTCGAGTTCGCGAGCCGCATCTGGGTGTCCGACTGCGTCGATCCGGTCGAGCGCGCCGACATCCAGCGCTACACGTCGCTGCTCGTGCCGCCGGCCATGATGGGCGAGCACGTGGGTGCGTCCCCCGCGCACTCCACGCACCGCGCCACCAGCCAGGAGCTGCGGATGGCGATGGCCTTCTTCGGCCATATGGGCGTCGAATGGAACCTGCTCAAGGAGCCGCAGGAGGCGCTGGACAAGCTCGGCGCCTGGTTCGCCGAGTTCAAGCGCCACCGCGCCTGGTTCGCGGTCGACACGTGCGTCCACGCCGACGCGGCCGATCCGGCCGTGCGCGTCGACGGCATGGTCAAGCCCGACCGCTCCGCCGCGTTCTACCGCTTCACGCAGCTGACCACCGGCCAGACCTACCCGGCCGCGCCGATCCGCGTGCCCGGTCTCGACCCGGACGGCGTCTACCGCATCCAGCCGCTGTACCTCGACCTCGATCTGGAAACCCCGGGCCTCGGCAACGGCCAGTCGCCGCTCGGCTGGTGGACCGCGGACGGCGTCCTCGCCACCGGCCGAGCGCTCGAGACCTACGGTCTGCGCCCGCCGAGCCTCCATCCGGCCCAAGCGGTCCTGTTCACCGCGATTCGCGAACGCTAGTCCAGGTAGCGCACGATCACGCGCGAAGCTGCGGCCTTGGCCCACAGCTGCCAGTCGTGGTCGACGACCGTGAACTCGACCGGCGACGCCTGGCTGTGCCGGTAGCGGTTGATGCCGTCGCGGATCGGGTCGATCGCCATCCTCGCGAGGAACGCCGATTCGCCGGCGATCATCACCTTCGACGGCATCGCGATGTTCGCGATCGTCGCGATGAGCGATCCCAGACGGAAGCACGTCCTGTCGAGCAGCCGTGACGCCTGCGGGACCCCCGCGCGGGCGTCGCGCGCGAAATCGTCGAACGTGCACGCCCGGCCCATCATCTGCGAGTACTGGTCGGCGAGTGAATCGTCGGTCAGGCACTGCGCGCAGCCGATGTGCCCGGCCGTGCAGCGCGGACCCTCCGGGTCGACGAGCACGTGCCCGAGCAGCCCGTAGCTCTTGTCCGGGCAGGAGACGGGACGGCCGTGCATCGCCAGCGAATAGCCGATGCCCACGCCGATCGTGAGCACCGCGAACGCTTCCAGCCCGACGCCCGGCCCGAACCAGCTGGCGTCCACCAGCAGCGAGTCGATGTCGTTGTACACGCCGCACGGCAGGCCCGTCGCCCGCTCCACCATCGAGGCGAGCGGCACGTCGTGATCCCAGCGCAGGAACGGCGCGAACGTGACGACCCGGTCGTCCGCCACATGCCCGCCGATCGCCATGCCGACCGCGGTGGGGGAGGGCAGCCCGGCCGCCGTCACATCGTCGACGCACTCGCGCACGAGACCGGCGAGCACCTGCGTCACCGACTCGGGGGAACGGTCCGGGAACGCCGACTCGTGCCGCCCGGAGACGACCTCGCCGTGCGCGTTGACCACCGCGGCGATCGCCGACGTGCCGTGCGCCTTGATGCCGATGAACGTGCGCGCGTTCGAGCACAGCGCCAGCGCGGTCTGCGGGCGGCCGCGCCGATCCGAGCTCTCCTTGGGTGTGAACCCCTGCGGCAGCGGGCCGCGCGAGACCGAATCGCCCGGCAGCTCCTCGATCACGCCCGCGTAGATCAGATCGCTCGTGATGCGCGACAGCGCCCCCTGCGACAGTCCCAGCAGCTGCGCCAGCGTCGTGCGGGCGATCGGTCCGTACTTCGCGATCGCACACGCCACGCGATGCATGTACTCCGATCCCTCGAACCACTGCGGAAACTCCATCGATCCCTGCGATTCCAACGTTTTCCCCGATTCGTCGACCATGACAACATCCTCTCCGAACCCGATCGAACCCCGAATTCCATTCCAAGAATACATAATTCGCGCGTGTTTAGTTTCCAACGCGAGGGGGCACGCTCGCGCTTGGAATGAAAAATATCGAACCGTATCGTTGGGGGCATGCTCCGCGGCACTGAGGCGGCGGGCACCAGGAGAACAGCTTAAGGAGTCTACGAATGAAGTGCGATTCCCCCAATTCGGATGCGAGGACGGCCTCGTCGGTCCGTCCGTCGCGACTGTCGCGCCCGCTGCGCGCGATCGCCACGCGCGTCGTCGCGGGCGTCTGCGCGCTCGCGGTCGGCGTCGGACTGGCCGGCTGCGGCGCGAACACCGCCGGCACCGTCACGCTTGATTTCTTCCAGTTCAAGTCCGAGGCGGCCGACTGGTTCAAGCAGGCCGCGGCGGAGTTCGAAAAGGAAAACCCGACCATCAAGATCAACATCAACAACTCCGCCAACGCGCAGACCGATCTGCGCACCAGGTTCGTGAAGAACCGCGTCCCCGACGTCATCACCTTCAACGGCGACATCAGCTTCGGCAACTTCGCCGCATCCGGCGTCTTCTACGACTTCACCGACGAGCCGATCGTCGACAAGCTCAACCCCGGCATGGTCCAGATCGCGAAGAACCTCGTGCAGACCACCGACCAGTCCAAGAAGCGCCTGTACGGCCTGCCGTTCGCCGGCAACGCCTCCGGCTACATCTACAACAAGGCGATCTGGCGCAAGGCCGGCGTCGATCCGGAGAACCCGCCGAGCACGTGGAGCGAGTTCACCGCGATGCTCCAGAAGTTCCGCGATCAGGGCATCAACCCGGTCGAGGCCACCGTCGCCGACGCGTGGACCACGCAGGCGCCGCTCGCCTCCCTCGCCGGCACGCTCGTGCCCGAAAGCGAGTACACGAACCTCAAGAAGGGCACCACGACCTTCCAGAAGATCTGGAAGGAGACGGTGACCAAGGAGGTCGAGCTGTTCAAGTACGCCGACGGCGACAAGGGCATCACCTACCAGCAGGGCACGCAGAACTTCGCCAAGGGCTCCGCCGCGATCATCCCGCTCGGCACCTACGCCATCCCGCAGATCCTCATGATCAACGCGAAGGCCGACCTCGGATTCGCGCAGATGCCCGCCACCGAGAACGCCGACGAGCAGATCCTCACCGCCGGCGACGACGTCATGATCACGATGGGCGCCAACACCAAGCACAAGGCCGAGGCGATGAAGTTCATCGAGTTCCTGATGAGCGAGAAGACCCTCAACGACTACGCCGACGCGAACTCCGCGATCACCCCGCTCAAGAAGACGCACTTCGGCAACAAGGCCCTCGAGACGGTCCGCCCGTTCTTCGAGAAGAACAAGGTGGCCGACTTCTGCGACCACTACATCCCGTCCTCGATCAACATCGGCGGCTACCTGCAGACGATGGTGACCAGCGGCAATACGAACCGCTTCCTGAACCAGATGCAGACCGAATGGGACAAGGTCCAGGCCAGGACCTTCACGAACTGAAAGGGAGGAGAAGGATCATGACAACCGCAACGAAATCCGCCGCGTCGAAGCCGGCCAAGAAGCGCTCCGCGTTCTCCGACCGCAAGGTCGACCACGCCTTCTACTGGATGGCCGTGCCCGCCGCGATCATCTTCGCGATCTTCCTGTACGTGCCGTTCCTGCAGGGCGTGATGTACTCGTTCACCAACTCGCAGGGCTACGGCGACTACGACTTCATCGGCATCAAGAACTACATCGCCCTGTTCCAGGACAACCGCGTGGGCCACGCCTACCTGTTCACGTTCCTCATCGCCGTGGCGATCACCATCCTCATCAACGTGATCGCGATGTTCATCGCGGTCGCCTTGAACGGCAAGATCGCGTTCAAGAACGGCTTCCGCGCGATCTTCTTCGTGCCCTACACCCTGTCCGTGCTGGTCATCGGCTACGTGTTCAAGTACATCTTCATGAACCCGCTGCCCGAGCTCGGCAAGGCGCTCGGCATCGGATGGCTCTCCGAGTCGCTGATCACCAGCGAGCAGTACTCGTGGGTGCCGATCGTCTTCCTCGCCGTGTGGCAGGGCGTCGCCTACTCCGTGCTGCTCTACCTCGCCGGCCTGCAGACCATCGACGACGAGATCTACGAGGCGGCCGCGCTCGACGGCGTCAACCCGTGGCAGAAGTTCTGGAAGATCACCTTCCCGCTGATCGGCCCGTTCTTCACCATCAACCTCGTCCTGTCCATGAAGAACGCGCTCGGCACGTTCGACCAGGTGGTCGCCCTGACCGACGGCGGTCCGAACTCCGCCACCGAGACCGTGACCTACCTCATCTGGAAGGGCGGCCTGACCGGCGGCGAGTACGCGTACCAGACCGCCAACGCCGTGCTCTTCTTCATCGTCCTCGCGATCATCGCGTTCATCCAGCTCAAGTTCTTCGGCAGCAAGGAAAAGGTGTGAGTGCCATGAGTGCCGCAATGTCTGCAACGTCCAAGTCCGGCTCCAAGCCCGAGAAGTTCCGCAAGGACCACAACATCAACTGGTGGCTCACCGCCGCCGTCGCGGTCCTGTCCCTGACGATCCTGATCCCGCTGTACTTCACGATCGTCACCGCCCTGAAGACCCCGGCCGAGGCCGGCACGTTCGCCCTGCCGACCTCGTGGGAGTGGCACAACTTCGCCGACGCGTCCGCCAAGGTCAACTACCCGAAGGCCGCGCTCAACTCCGCGATCATCACGGTGGCCGCCGTGGTCATCACGCTGCTGACCAACACGTTCGTCGCGTACGCGGTGGCCCGCAACATGGACAAGCGCTTCTTCCGCTTCCTGTACTACTTCTTCATCGCGGCCATGTTCGTGCCGTTCCCGGTCGTCATGCTGCCGATCGCCAAGCAGATGGGCTCCTGGCACCTCGACAACCAGGCCGGCCTGATCCTGCTGTACGTGGTGCTGGGCCTGGGCACGAACCTGTTCATCGCGACCGGCTTCATCCGTTCGATCCCCGTCTCGCTCGAGGAGGCCGCCCGCATCGACGGCGCCGGCACGTGGCGCATCTTCTGGAAGATCATCTTCCCGCTGATGAGCCCGATCAACGCCACGATCGCGATCACCACCGCGCTGTGGGCCTGGAACGACTTCCTCCTGCCGCTCATCGTCCTGACCGACCAGTCCAACCAGACGATCCCGCTGGCCCAGTACGTCTTCAGCTCGCAGTTCGCCACCAACTACCCGATGGCCTTCTCCAGCTACCTGATGGCCATGGCCCCGATCATCGTCGTCTACATCTTCGCCCAGAAGTGGGTGATCGGCGGCGTGATGAGGGGCGCTGTGAAGTGAAACTGCACTGCGCCGAGCGGGACGAGCCGGTGATGCGAACAGTCCGGTGGACTGTTCGCCGGCTCGGGCGGCCGACAGGCCGTGCACCCGCGAGGCAACGATGAGTCTCGCCCGTAGGGCGAGTCCGTAATTGCAGGACGCGGTGAAGTAAGACCCTACCGTTCCTCTCCTCCTCAGCGAGAGATCCCCGCCACCATGTGGCTGATATCTCTCGCTCACCTCCATCCTGGCGAGCCATTCCCGCCACTTCATCACGAAAACCTCTCGCTGGCCTCCTCCGGCGAGAGGTTTTCGCCATATGGCGGCACGCATCTCTCGCTAAGGGAGCCCGCAGCGAGAGAAAACCGCCACGAGATGGCAATTCTCTCCCGCTGGAACAGCCGCGGCTCCGCTCGGGCACCGTTCGCCCGTGGTATTACTTTCCGCCGCGCCCGTAACCGGTCCCGATGGGAATGAAAACCGCCGACCCCTATCCTGTCCGATAGGACCGCACGCCAAGCCGTGACACCCGTGCGGCCGCGATCAACCGCATACCCGAAACGCGCCAACGCGCACCAACCACACAACCGCAAAGGAGCCAACGATGACCTCTTTCAACCGTGAGACCCTGCCCGACGCCGTCCGCACGAACGGCGCCACCCCGAACCCGTGGTGGTCGAACGCCGTCGTCTACCAGATCTACCCGCGCTCGTTCCAGGACACCAACGGCGACGGCTTCGGCGACCTCAAGGGCATCACGTCCCGCCTCGACTACCTCGCCGACCTCGGCGTCGACGTGCTGTGGCTCTCCCCGGTCTACAAGTCCCCGCAGGACGACAACGGCTACGACATCTCCGACTATCAGGACATCGACCCGCTGTTCGGCACGCTCGACGACATGGACGAGCTGCTCGCCGAGGCGCACAAGCGCGGCCTGAAGATCGTGATGGACCTCGTCGTCAACCACACCTCCGACGAGCACGCGTGGTTCGAGGCGTCGAAGGACAAGAACGACCCGCACGCCGACTGGTACTGGTGGCGTCCCGCCCGCCCGGGCCGCGAGCCCGGCACCCCCGGCGCCGAGCCGAACCAGTGGGGCTCCTACTTCGGCGGCTCCGCGTGGGAGTACAGCCCGGAGCGCGGCGAGTACTACCTGCACCAGTTCTCGAAGAAGCAGCCCGACCTCAACTGGGAGAACCCGGCCGTGCGCCGCGCCGTGTACGACATGATGAACTGGTGGCTCGACCGCGGCGTCGACGGCTTCCGCATGGACGTCATCACCCTGATCTCCAAGCGCACCGACGCGGCCGGACGCCTGCCCGGCGAGGCCGGCTCCGAGATCGAGGACCTGCCGGTGGGCGAGGAGGGCTACTCCAACCCGAACCCGTTCTGCGCCGACGGCCCGCGTCAGGACGAGTTCCTCGCCGAGATGCGCCGCGAGGTCTTCGACGGCCGCGACGGCTTCCTCACCGTCGGCGAGGCCCCCGGCATCACCGCAGCGCGCAACGAGCACATCACTGATCCGGCCAACGGTGAGCTCGACATGCTCTTCCTGTTCGAGCACGTCGACTTCGACTGCGAGGGTGTCAAGTGGAAGCCGCTGCCGCTCGATCTGCCGCGCCTGAAGTCCATCATGGCCGGCTATCAGACCGCCGTCGCGAACGTCGGATGGGCCAGCCTGTTCACCGGCAACCACGACCAGCCGCGCGTCGTCTCCCGCTGGGGCGACGACTCCAACGAGACCGATCGCGTCCTGTCCGCCAAGGCGTGGGGCCTCGTGCTGCACATGCACCGCGGCACCCCCTACGTCTACCAGGGCGAGGAGCTTGGCATGACCAACGCGCACTTCACCTCGCTCGATCAGTACCGCGACCTCGAGTCCCTCAACGCCTACCGCCAGCGCGTCGAGGAGGCCAAGGTGCAGAGCCCCGAGTCGATGATGGCCGGCATCGCCGCGCGCGGCCGCGATAACTCCCGCACCCCGATGCAGTGGGACGGCTCCGCCTACGCCGGCTTCACCGCGCCCGACGCGCCCGTCGAGCCGTGGATCGCCGTCAACCCGAACCACGCCGAGATCAACGCCGCCGGTGAGTTCGACGACCCGGACTCCGTGTACTCGTTCTACAAGCAGCTCATCGCCCTGCGCCACAGCGACCCGGTGGTCTCCGCCGGCGACTGGGAGCTGATCGACGCCGCCGACCCGCACGTCTACGCCTTCACGCGCACCCTCGCCGCCGCCCCCGGAGTCACGGGCGGCAGACTGCTCGTCGTCGCGAACCTGTCCGGCCGCACCGTCGACCTGCCGTCCGACGCCTCCGCGCTCGTCGCCGCCGGCGTCACCGAACCGCAGATCGCGATCGCCACCTACGGCGCGTCCCACGCTGTCGTCTCCCTCGCCAACCGCGAGCTCGACCCGTGGGAGGCCGTCGTCGTCAGGCTGTGATGCGAGACAGGCGGGGCGTCATCGGCGTCCCGCCACCTAAAATGACCTCTTATGGAACAAAAAGACGTCCTCAAAGCATTGCAGCGTGACCATGCGGCCGAACTGAAGAAGGCCGCCGAGCGGTTGAAGGGGACCGCCCGCCACACGGAGATCATCCCCTCGCCGACCCTGTCCGAGATGACCGGCCACGAGATCCTCCTCAAGCCCGAGAACCTCCAGGTCACCGGCTCGTTCAAGATCCGCGGCGCGTACAACAAGATCGCCTCCCTGTCCGAGGAGGAGCTCGCCCGCGGCATCGTCACCGCCTCCGCCGGCAACCACGCGCAGGGCGTCGCCTACGCGGCCCGCGAACGCGGCGCCAAGGCCACGATCTGCATGCCGACCATCACCCCGCCGCTCAAGGTCGACGCCACCAAGGCGTACGGCGCCGACGTGGTCCTCTACGGTGACGTCTTCGACGAATCCGCCGCCCATGCCGCCGAACTGAGCGAACAGGAGGGCATGATCTACGTGCCGCCGTTCGACGACTACGAGGTCATCTGCGGCCAGGGCACCATCGCCCTCGAGATCCTCGAGGACGTCCCCAACGTCACCGACGTCGTCGTCCCGCTCGGCGGCGGCGGCCTCGGCGCGGGCGTCGCGCTCGCCATCAAGACCTTCAAGCCCGAGGTGCGCGTGATCGGTGCGATCCCGGAGGGCTCGCCGGCATGGAAGAACTCGCTGTCGGCCGGCCGCGTCGTGCCCGCCGACCAGGTGCTCACCTCCGCCGAGGGCGTCGCCGTCAAGCATCCGGGCGATCTCACCTTCGCGTTGCTCAACGAGTTCCTCGACGACCTCGTCACCGTCACCGAGCGCGACATCAACGAGATGATCCTGCTCATGCTCGAGAAGCACAAGCTCGTCGTCGAGGCCGCCGGCGCGGTCTCGCTCGCCGCGCTCGAGCACCTGAATCTGCGCTCGCGCAAGTTCGCATCCGCTCCCGGCCCGCACGTGGTCGTGCCGATCATGTCCGGCGGCAACATCGACACCGTGACGATGGGCGCGGTCATCCAGAAGGGCATGATCGCCCGCGGGCGCATCATGAACTTCGAGGTCGAACTGCCCGATACCCCGGGCCAGCTCGTCAAGGTTGCCACGCTGCTCGCGCGCGAACGCGCCAACGTCATCGCGCTCGACCACGACCAGTTCAAGGCGTCCGGCCACTACACGAATGCGGTGTCGCTCGGCGTGACGGTCGAGACCAACGGCCCCGACCACATCGACCGCATCCTCGCCGCCCTCAAGGCCGAAGGTTTCCAGCCCAAGCGCATCTACTGAATATTGATTGATGCGTCATTGCCGGATAGTGCGGTGACCGCGGAGAGGCGAAGTAATCCGGTGGCCGCGAAGGACCGCCATGTCCTGTTCCCGACACGCTCCAGGCCGCTCGGCCAAGCCTACGGTCGGGAACAGGACATGGCGGTCCTTCGCTCTGTTGCGTAGTCCACTTCCGTTGTAGTCGCGTGGCAAGGCCGTTACATTCGCTGGAAGTGAGGAGGGGATTCCGTATCCCGTTCCCCGACCGTAGGCTTGGCCGAGCGGCCTTGAGCGTGTCGGGGAACGGGATACGGAATCCCCTCCGTCCGCCGCTCATCAAAGCATCGGAACGGAAGCGGACCGTCAGCTGTTTTCGGCGATGGTTTCGTCGACGAGTTTGGGGAGCGCGACGGCGATGTCGTCGTGGATGAGGCGCGTGGCGAGGCGGTCGTACTGCGTGCGGCCCATGTTCATGATGGTGATCGGCACGCCCGCCTGTGCGGCGACCGGCACGATGCTTGCGGCCGGGAACACCTCCAGCGTCGAGCCGATGACCCACAGTTCGTCGGCCTTGGTGGCGCGTTCGTACGACTTCTCCATCGCGCCGTCGGGCAGCGCCTCGCCGAAGTAGACGACGTCGGTCTTGATCATGCCGTTGCAGGGCATGTTCCCCTGGTACTTGAGCAGGCGATGGCAACGCGGGTCCGGCTCCTCGTCCAGCTTCGCCATGATGTCGGCGGTGTTGTACTTCGCGTGGCACTTCATGCAGTGCGACGTGCCGATCGTGCCGTGCAGGTTCACGATGAGGTCCGGGCTGTTGCCGGCCTTCTCATGCAGGGCGTCGAAGTTCTGGGTGGCGAGCAGCGTGAGCATGCCGGCCTTCTCGAGCTTGACCAGCGCCTTGTGCGCGACGCCGGGCTGCGCGTTCCAGACGGGGGATTCCTTCTGCCAGCGCCACGAGTATTCGCGCGCCTCCTTGTCGGTCATGAACGCGTCGATGTCGTACACGCTCATCTGATCGGGGTGCTTGGTCCACACGCCGTCGGGTCCGCGGAAGTCGGGGATGCCGGCGGAGGTCGAGATGCCCGCGCCGGTCAGTACTGCGATTTTCTTCGTCATAGCTATAGGTATACGCGCCTTCCGTGGCATCGGCGTGACGATGGCCGTCCATGATGTTCCGGAACGGGGGGTCGGGGAAGAGCGCCTGTGTTTCGCTCCATACTGCCGGTCCGTGAGGGGCGTGGTTGGTGTCGACGGCCGGTCCGGGCATGAGGTACAGGCAGGCCGATGCGCATTCGATGATGGATCGCATGCCGGTCCGTGACGGCGTATGGCCGCTTCGTCCCCGTTTGTTCATATGTCCGCCATGTCGTTCCTTCGTCGGTGACGTCGACGGCGGTATCCTTGATGGCAGGACGTGACGTGTCGGAGCCTATTTCGACACGCCGATGGATCGTTGTGTTTTCAACGGTTTGCGCCCTTCTTTCGTCGTGCCGGTTGCGTGATAACGCCGGAGTGTGTAGATTATTCATCTGTTGCCACTCAGCATGGCGGTTGGATTCCAGATTTTTGGTTCTGATTCAGCTTGTTGATGTGTGTGGTGGTTTGAGAACTCAAGAGTGTGTTTGTACTACTTCTTTATAGTCAATGATTGCCAGTCCGGCCCAAGCCTTCTGCTGTGTGTGGTGGGTTCCCTTGCGGGTTGAATTTGGGTCGGGGTTTTGT
>NZ_JAFEJS010000025.1 GCF_018555385.1 Bifidobacterium santillanense | reverse complement strand
GCAGCCCATTGCGGACACACATTCTGGCCGGCCTTGAAAGTCCCGGCAACCACATTCAAACCAGCGAAACGCCAATCAGCACAAGGCCTCACAAGCCGAAACAGACACACATTTTGGCCTATAACCCCCCTTTTGCGTATTCCGGCCGGTCGCTGCGGGATGAGGCGGCGCCGGCCCGGTGGGCGGTACGCGGATCAGACGAACAGGGCGGCGTCGACGGCGGGGTAGCCGAGGTCGAAGGCGCGCCAGGCGCGGGAGGCGGCGGCCCTCGACAGCCACCGCAGCGTCCTGTCCGACGCATGGACGGTCGCGCCGGAGGCAGTCGAGTCGGAATCCGCGTCATCCGATTCGCCGACGGCGTCGGTGATCGCGTCGACGTATTCGCGGGCGCAGTTCATCTCCACGACGGACACGGTGCTCGCGGCGATGCCGGTGGCGGGATCATCGATCGCATCGGGATGGGCGATGAGGTCGTCGACCGTGTAGACCTTGAGCCGCGGGTCCTTGTCCGCGCCGGAGAGCGTGAACAGACGCTCCGCCGCGGTCTTGTGGTTGTCGGACATCGCGAGCGTGGCGCCGCTCACCTTGCGCGCGGCGAGCACCTCGATCGAGAAGCCGGCGCGGTCCTCGGCCAGCGACAACGCGGCCAGGGCGTCGGGATCGATGTCGAATCCGACGACGTCGCCGTAGTCGACGGAGGACGGGGCGGGGGAGGACAGGCCCAGACGCGCGGCCAGACCCTGCGCCGCATACGAGGCCTGCGCCGAGCGCAGGGTGCCCTCGGCGAAACGTCCGTTGCAGCCGACCGCGACCGTCGTCCATTCGGCGGCGGAGGCGCGCGCGGCGAGATAGCGCATCATGACGGGACGGGCGTCGGACGCGCCGACGGTCCGACGGACCGCGCCGGTGCCGCCGGACGCCTCGAGATAGGCGCTTTCGCAGGTGCTCAGCGTCGTGGCGTCGTCCACCTGCGCCTGAAGATGGGGTGCGGAGCAGCCGGCGAGCGGCATGATCGCGGCCGCCAGCACGGCCGTAGCACGCAGGCGCGCGTGCGACGCGCGGGTCGTACGGGTCGCGCGTCCGCCGCCGGGCGTCCATGACATGCGCTCCGCATATGCCGATGCCGAGCCCGATGCCGGCGACGAACCGTCCGTATCCCGAAGTGTCTGCATAAAACAGTAGAGTAGACACCGACTATGACCATATCGGCCACAGACGGGCCATTCGCCGCAATAACTTAAGGGAGGTCTTGCGAAATGGAACTGGACCTGACGTCAATCCACAAGCTCGCAGCGGAGCAGGGCATCGATGCGGAAACGCTCGACGCGGCACTCTCGGAGGCGCTCCGACTCGCGTATCTCAAGACCCCGCACGCGGCCAAGCACGCTCGCGTCGAACTCGACGAGCGCGCCGGCACCTTCACGGTGTGGGCGGCCGACGAGACCCCGGGCACGCCCACCGAGGAGGATCCGCATCCGGCGCCGATCATCGGCGAGGAGTATGACGATACGCCGAAGGACTTCGGCCGTCTCGCCGCCTCCACCGCCCGCCAGGTGCTCACCCAGCTTTTCCGCCGCGCGGAGGACGAGAGGGTGTTCGGCTCCTTCGTCGACCAGCGGGGCAAGCTCATCACGGGCATCGTCCAGCAGGACGTCAAGGACCCGGCCAACGTGCACATCGCCGTGGGCGATGTGGAGGCCCTGCTGCCGCGTCGCGAGCAGGTGCCGGGCGAGCGCTACCGTCACGGTGAGCGTCTGCGCGTGTACGTCGTGACCGTCGGCCGCGGCGTGCGTGGCCCCGAGGTCGTCGTCTCCCGTTCGCACCCGGATCTGGTGCGTCGTCTGTTCGAGCGCGAGGTGCCGGAGCTCACCTCCGGCGCGGTGTCGATCATGGCGATCGCGCGTGAGGCCGGAGCCCGCACGAAGATCGCCGTGAAGGCCAACACCGACGGCGTCAACCCCAAGGGTGCGCTGATCGGCCCCGGAGGCGCCCGCGTGCGCGCCGTGATGGAGAACCTCGGTCCCGAGAAGATCGACATCGTCGACTACTCCGAGGACCCGGCCAAGTTCGTCGCGGCCGCCCTCAGCCCTGCCGTGGCCACCGGCGTGCAGGTCATCAGCGAGAAGAACAAGACGGCCATCGCCTTCATCCATGACGACCAGCTCTCCCTCGCCATCGGCAAGGAGGGTCAGAACGCCCGTCTCGCCGCCAAGCTCACCGGCTGGAAGATCGGCATCGAATCCGCCGAGGCCCATGCCAGGAAGGTCGCGGCCGAGAAGGCTGACTGACCGCCATCGGACGTCGCCGGGTCATGCGCCCGGCGAAATCGTCGGGCGTGGCACATCCAGCGTACTGGGTATGCTTGATGCGGTATGCCGGGCGCAAGCATGCCCGGCCGAAGAATGAGGAATTCACAATCATGGTCGCACGATGAACAGGCTCGCCGTCATCGAGATTTGACCGCGCCGGCGCGTGGTCACGATAAGGAGAACAAGTAGTGGCGAAACCACGCGTTTATGAAATTGCCAAGGCCCTTGGCGTCGACAGCAAGACCGTGCTGGAGAAGCTCAAGGACATGGGGGAGTTCGTCAAGTCCGCCTCCTCCACCGTCGAACCCCCGGTGGTTCGCAAGCTGAAGTCCGCCTTCGCCGACCAGAACGGTCACGGCGACAAGGGCGGCAAGCAGGGCGCCAAGCCCGCCGTTCCGGGCCCGAAGCCCGCAGCCGCCAAGCCGGCCGCCCCGCACGCCGCGGCGCCGAAGCCGGCCGCCCCTGCCCCCCTCCCCCCACCGCCCCCCGCCTCCCGCCGCGGCGGCGAGACCCGTCAGCACGCCGTGCCTCCCCCCCCCGCCCGCCTCGCTCCGCGTCCCCCCCGCCCCCGTCAGCCCGCGCCGACAGGCCAGCCCCACCGTGCCCCCAACCCCCGCCCCACCCCACGCCCGGCACCCGCCCCC
>NZ_JAFEJS010000024.1 GCF_018555385.1 Bifidobacterium santillanense | reverse complement strand
GACGTGTGCCACGCGCGCACGCCCGACTGCGCGAACTGCCCGCTGGCCGACGGGCAGGTGTCGGCCAGCGGGCAGTTCGCGCAGTCGGGCGTGCGCGCGTGGCACACGTCGCGGCCGTGGAAGATGAGGCGATGGCTCAGGTCGGTCCAGGTCTCCGGCGGGAAGCAGTCGCAGATCTCCTTCTCGACCGCGACCGGATCGGATTTGGCGATCCGCCAGTCGGAGCGCCAGCGCAGGCGTCCGGTCACGCGCATCACGTGGGTGTCGACCGGGAAGCCGGGCACGCCGAACGCGTTGCCGAGCACGACGTTCGCGGTCTTGCGCCCGACGCCGGGCAGCGTGACGAGCTCGTCCATCGTGCGCGGCACCTCGCCGCCGAAGCGTTCGTCGAGTGCGGCGGCCAGTCCCATGAGATGCTTGGTCTTGGATCGGAAGAACCCCAGCGGGCGGATGATCTCCTCGACGTCCTGCGGGTTCGCGGCGGCTAGATCGGCCGCTTCGGGGAAGCGCGCGAACAGCTCCGGGGTGACGGTGTTGACGCGCTTGTCGGTCGTCTGCGCACTCAGGACGGTCGCGATGATCAGCTGCAGCGGGTTGGCGAAGTCGAGTGCGCACTTCGGCGCCGGGTAGCGCTCGCACAGGATCGCGTATTCGGCGTGCATGCGTGCGATGCGCGCCCGCTTCGATTCACGTGCCATGTCGTCTGCGCCTTCATGGGTGATGGATGAGCCGCGCCGGTGGGCGGCGCCCCGAATTGTGAGATTTTGTTACGCAAGCAGTCCGCCATGTGGACGCCACATAGTCATTGTCTCGCTATGTGGAAAATTTCGATTCGTATGGTGGGACTGGATGGGTGATCGCCCGAACGCCTCGCCGGTCAGTCATCGGCAGGCGCGTGCTGCGCCGCGGCCTTGGCGGCCGACTCCTCGGACTCGTCGTCCGGCGGGTCGAAGCGGTAGCCGACGTTGCGCACGGTGCCGATGAGATGCTCGTACTCGCCGCCGAGCTTGGCGCGCAGACGACGGATGTGCACGTCGACGGTGCGGGTGCCGCCGTAGTAGTCGTAGCCCCACACCTCCTGCAGCAGCTGGGCGCGCGTGAACACGCGTCCGGGATGCTGGACCAGGTACTTGAGCAGCTCGAACTCCTTGTACGCCAGATCGATCGGGCGGCCATGCAGCGAGGCGGTGTAGCCGTTCGTATCCACGATGAGATCGCCGGAGCGGATCTGGCCGTCCTCCGTGGTCACGCCCTTGTCGGCACCGCCGGTCGCGGCCGGTGCGGTCGGCGCGTTGCCGCGCTCGGAGACCAGTCGCAGACGGCCCTCGACCTCGGCGGGGGAGGCGGTGGAGACCACCACGTCCGCGATGCCCCACTGCGAGTTGACGACGGTGAAGCCGCCCTCGGTGAGGATCAACACGATCGGCGTGGACAGGCCGGAGGCGTGGATGAGGTTGCACAGGGTCTTGGCCGTGGCGAGATCGTCGCGCGCGTCGAGGAACAGGATCGTGTTCTCGGGCATCTTGACCAGGCTGGCCGCGTCCATCGGCAGCACGCGTACGCGATGGGACAGCAGGGCGAGCGAGGGCAGGACCGAAGCGGGGTTACTGGCGAACGTCATCAACGTCAGGTCAGTCACGTTGAACCCCTTTTCTCTCGTGAATTCGATGGATTCCAACGAATCCTTGTGAATGCTGTGATCATTCTACGCGCATCTCGAGGACACAAAATGTTCATATTCGAGACAACTCATGCCCGCCCGCGCATCGCCGGGGCCGTGTCGCGGCCCGTTCCACGCGGCCCCATCCCTCGCTGTGGGTAGGATTGACGGGAGTTGTTGCACAGGGCGATGCCTCGGCGCCGCGGGATGCGGCGGCATCGCATCGATGGGAACAGTGGAAACACGGGAGTGGAAGTTATGAGCGGCGAAGTCGAAAACCAGTGGGACGCCAAGCGCGGGGTCATGCTCGGCATGCAGGCGTTCGTCTACGGATTGTTCGTGCTGATCGGCGCCGTATGGATCGGCCTGTCGGCGTCCGGCCAATCCGGCGAGGGGGCCTTCATCGCCGTCACGCCGGCGGCGTTCGCGCCGGTGGCCGTGCTCATTGCGGCCGTGCTGGTCGCGTTCCACGTGTTCTGGCCGTTCCGTGCCACGATGATCGACCGTGCGATCGGTCTGATCGCCGGCGTGCTGTCGTTGGTGGGCGTCTCGCTGCCGCTGCTGTCGATCGTCGAGCCTGGCGGCGACGGCGACGCCGATCCGCTGAAGCTGCGCGCCTACCCGATGGCGAGCTGGGCCGCCACCGTGGCGGGACTGCTCGTCGTGCTCACGATCGTCTCGTTCGCGCGCCAGATGCTGCGTGCCGAACGCTCCCATCTGATCCGCGCGCTGTCCCACTGCGTGACCGGAGGCGCCGCGTCGATCTCGCTGGCCGGCTGGGCGTTCATGCCCTACATCGGCGCGACCAGGCCCTCGATGGGCGTGGGGACGGGCGTCTACGTCGGCGTCATCGTGGTGATGGTGCTGTTCGCCCTGGTCCTCGGCGCCGCCTCCGTGTGGTGGCTCAAGGAGCTCGACCCCGCCCCGGAGGACCGCTCCCCGTGGATCGGCGTCGCCCTCCTGCCGGTCATGTTCTACGGCCTGGTGGTCTTCGCCGCCGCCCTCTTCCTCCAGCTCATCTGACGGTGATCAGAACGCGATGATCCCAAGGTGCTCGAGCAGCACCTTGACGCCGATGACGATGAGCACCACGCCGCCGGCGATCTGCGCCGGCTTCTGCCAGCGCGAGCCGAACACGCGGCCGATGTAGATGCCCGCGATCGAGAACAGGCCGGTGACCACGCCCATCGCCGTGACGGTGAACGCGATGTGATCTTCATGAGCCCCAGGCTCACGCCCACCGCGAACGCGTCGATGCTGCACGCCACGGCGAGCGGCAGCATGTGCTTCCAGTCGAACTCCGGGTTCTCCTTGGCGTTCTCCTCGTCCTCCTCGAACGCCTCATGGATCATGTTGCCGCCGATCAGCGCCAGCAGGCCGAAGATGATCCAGTGGTCCACGGCGGTCACGTACGAGGCGAACGCGGAGGCCGCGAAGATGCCGAGCAGCGGGAACAGCGCCTGGAATCCGCCGAACCACAGTCCGCATTTGAGTGCGTCGACGAACCGGGCCCTCTTGACGGTCAGTCCCTTGCCGATGGACACGGCGAACGCGTCCATCGCGACGGAAACGGAAATGAGCAACGACTGCAGAATCATCGAAATCATGGTGTGTGCGTGAATGGTTCATCCCTGCGCGGGCATGCGCGACTTCCACGGGATGGGCCTCGACCAGCGTTTCCACACGCCGCCTACGCCTAGGTGAAATTACAAGGAGCCATTATACCTCGCGATGCGCCGGCCGTCCGGCCGCCGTCGGCGAGAGAACGGCGCCGGTCCGTGGCGGGAATCTCTCGCTGAGGACCCCTCCGGCGAGAGGTGGATGCCGCGTGGTGGAGGATATCTCTCGCTGGGAGGACCTGGCGAGAGATTGCTGACGGATACCGGCGGTTTTCTCTCGCGGAGCACGGGCCTGGTGAGAGAAAACCGCCACGAGGTGGCGGAAAGGGCTCGCGGAAGGGGGGGGGGAG
>NZ_JAFEJS010000023.1 GCF_018555385.1 Bifidobacterium santillanense | reverse complement strand
TGGTGGTTTGAGAACTCAAGAGTGTGTTTGTACTACTTCTTTATAGTCAATGATTGCCAGTCCGGCCCAAGCCTTCTGCTGTGTGTGGTGGGTTCCCTTGCGGGTTGAATTTGGGTCGGGGTTTTGTTTGGGCGTCCTTCCTTAAGGATGTCCTGTCTTTTTCTTTTTTGAGAGTCTGTTTTTCGGATTCTTTTCATGAAGTTTTTTGTGGAGGGTTCGATTCTGGCTCAGGATGAACGCTGGCGGCGTGCTTAACACATGCAAGTCGAACGGGATCCAGGCAGCTTGCTGTCTGGTGAGAGTGGCGAACGGGTGAGTAATGCGTGACCGACCTGCCCCGTACATCGGAATAGCTCCTGGAAACGGGTGGTAATGCCGGATGCTCCAGTTGATCGCATGGTCTTCTGGGAAAGATTTCATCGGTACGGGATGGGGTCGCGTCCTATCAGGTAGTCGGCGGGGTAACGGCCCACCGAGCCTACGACGGGTAGCCGGCCTGAGAGGGCGACCGGCCACATTGGGACTGAGATACGGCCCAGACTCCTACGGGAGGCAGCAGTGGGGAATATTGCACAATGGGCGCAAGCCTGATGCAGCGACGCCGCGTGCGGGATGACGGCCTTCGGGTTGTAAACCGCTTTTGATTGGGAGCAAGCGAGAGTGAGTGTACCTTTCGAATAAGCACCGGCTAACTACGTGCCAGCAGCCGCGGTAATACGTAGGGTGCAAGCGTTATCCGGAATTATTGGGCGTAAAGAGCTCGTAGGCGGTTCGTCGCGTCTGGTGTGAAAGTCCATCGCTTAACGGTGGATCTGCGCCGGGTACGGGCGGGCTGGAGTGCGGTAGGGGAGACTGGAATTCCCGGTGTAACGGTGGAATGTGTAGATATCGGGAAGAACACCAATGGCGAAGGCAGGTCTCTGGGCCGTTACTGACGCTGAGGAGCGAAAGCGTGGGGAGCGAACAGGATTAGATACCCTGGTAGTCCACGCCGTAAACGGTGGATGCTGGATGTGGGGCCCCTTCCACGGGTCCCGTGTCGGAGCTAACGCGTTAAGCATCCCGCCTGGGGAGTACGGCCGCAAGGCTAAAACTCAAAGAAATTGACGGGGGCCCGCACAAGCGGCGGAGCATGCGGATTAATTCGATGCAACGCGAAGAACCTTACCTGGGCTTGACATGTTCCCGACAGCCGCAGAGATGTGGTTTCCCTTCGGGGCGGGTTCACAGGTGGTGCATGGTCGTCGTCAGCTCGTGTCGTGAGATGTTGGGTTAAGTCCCGCAACGAGCGCAACCCTCGCCCCGTGTTGCCAGCATGTAATGATGGGAACTCACGGGGGACCGCCGGGGTTAACTCGGAGGAAGGTGGGGATGACGTCAGATCATCATGCCCCTTACGTCCAGGGCTTCACGCATGCTACAATGGCCGGTACAACGGGATGCGACGTCGCGAGGCGGAGCGGATCCCTGAAAACCGGTCTCAGTTCGGATTGGAGTCTGCAACCCGACTCCATGAAGGCGGAGTCGCTAGTAATCGCGAATCAGCAACGTCGCGGTGAATGCGTTCCCGGGCCTTGTACACACCGCCCGTCAAGTCATGAAAGTGGGTAGCACCCGAAGCCGGTGGCCTAACCTTTTTGGGGGGAGCCGTCTAAGGTGAGACTCGTGATTGGGACTAAGTCGTAACAAGGTAGCCGTACCGGAAGGTGCGGCTGGATCACCTCCTTTCTACGGAGATTTCAGGGCGGGGTTTCCCGTCCGGTGTGGACCCGGCGGCCGGATAGTCCGGCGCGTTCGGGTTGCTGGTGTGGAAGAGATCGTTGGCTTTGCCGTGCCCGTCGTGGGGTGCGGTGGTGGTGCGGGCATGCTTTTGGGTTCCCGGATCGCCACTTCCCGGCGGTGTTCGGGAGCGGTCCGTCGCCATGCGGCTTGGGGTTCCCCGGGTGTTTCCCGGTGGTGGTCCGGTCGCGTGCGCGGTGGTGGTTTGAGAACTGGATAGTGGACGCGAGCAAAGGACAATGTTTTTGTTGTCTCTTTGCTGTTGATTTCGAAGAGCACATTCTTTGTGTGTTCGTCGATCGTTTTGTGATCATTCTAGTTGTATTGATGTGTCGTCTGGGAGTTCGCTATGGCAGTAGCGGGTGGCCCCGCCTTTTGGGTGTGTGGTTGCTTGCAAGGGCGTAGGGTGGATGCCTTGGCAGACAGGACCGATGAAGGACGTTTGAGGCAGCGATATTCCTCGGGGAGCCGCCAACAGGGCTTCGATCCGAGGGTCTCCGAATGTGGAAACACGGCCGCCGTCATGGGCGGTCACCGGCTTCGGCCGGGGGGTACGCAGGGAAGTGAAACATCTCAGTACCTGCAGGAAAGGATATTCCGTGAGTAGTGGCGAGCGAAAGCGGATCAGGCCAAACCGCGCGCGTGTGATACCCGTCGGGGGTTGCGCGCGTGGTGTTGCGGGAACGCGTGTCCCGGTTCCGACGGACCGGGCGGAAGTGACAAAACCGTGTGCGAGGCGAACCGGGTTGGATACCGGGCCGCAGAGGGTGATGGCCCCGTAGCCGTACGCGCATGGTCTTCCGATCGCGTCTCCCAAGTAGCACGGGCCCCGTGGAATCCCGTGCGAATCCGTGCAGACCGTTGCATAAGCCTAAATATTCCTGTCTGACCGATAGTGCACGAGTACCGTGAGGGAAAGGTGAAAAGTACCCCGGGAGGGGAGTGAAACAGTCTCTGAAACCGTGCGCCTACAATCCGTCGGAGCCTCTTCGTGGGGTGACGGCGTGCCTATCGAAAAATGAGTCTGCGAGTCAGTGGCATGTGGCGAGCGTAAGCCGTGTGGTGTACGCGTAGCGAAAGCGAGTCTTAAAAGGCGTTTTGAGTCGCGTGTCCTGGACCCGAAGCGGGATGATCTAGCCCTGAGCAGGTTGAAGCGCGGGTAGGACCGCGTGGAGGACCGAACCCACCTGGGTTGAAAACCGGGGGGATGACTTGGGGTTAGGGGTGAAAGGCCAATCAAATTCCGTGATAGCTGGTTCTCTCCGAAATGCATTTAGGTGCAGCGTCGGTTGATTACTTCCGGGGGGTAGAGCTACTGGATGCTTGCGGGCCCGTACAGGGTACCAACAGCAACCAAACTCCGAATACCCGTGAAGCGTATTCCGGCAGTGAGTCGGCGGGGGATAAGCTCCGTCGTCGAAAGGGAGACAGCCCAGACCGTCGTCTAAGGTCCCGAAGCGTGTGCTAAGTGGGAAAGGATGTGGAGTCGCATAGACAGCCAGGAGGTTGGCTCAGAAGCAGCCACCCTTGAAAGAGTGCGTAACAGCTCACTGGTCTAGTGGTTCCGCGCCGACAATGTAGCGGGGCTCAAGCACACCACCGAAGACGCGGCAGCAGCCTTCAGGCTGCTGGGTAGGAGAGCGTCCCATACCGGGTCGAAGCGGCCGTGCAAACGCGCCGTGGACTGTATGGGAGTGAGAATGCAGACATGAGTAGCGAGAGCGGGGTGAGGATCCCCGCCGCTGGATGACCAAGGGTTCCAGGGCCACGTTCATCGTCCCTGGGTGAGTCGGGTCCTAAGGCGAGGCCGACAGGCGTAGTCGAATGGATGAACGGGTCGATATTCCCGTACCGGCTTGCAGCCGCCCGATCCGAGGCAGCGAGCACTAACCTCCGTCGTGTCCTGATGTTCCCTTCGGGGTTCGGACGGGTGCGGTGTTGGGACCGTAGCTGTAGTAGGGTAGCGCGAGGAGTGACACGGACGGGTAGCCGGCCGCGGAGGTGGTTTTCCGTGGTCAAGCACGCAGGCCGTCCCCCAGGCAAATCCGGGGGGCGTCAAGGCCGAGGTGCGATGATGGGCGCCGTTGGGCGCGAATCCGGTGATCCCGACCGTCGAGAAAAGCTTCGGCGCGAGGCTGTTTGCCGCCCGTACCCCAAACCGACACTGGTGGTCTGGTAGAGTATACCGAAGCGATCGAGCGAATCCTGGTCAAGGAACTCGGCAAATTGCTCCCGTTCCTTCGGTTTAAGGGAGACCCCCGATGGTGAAAGGACTTGCTCCTGGAGCTTTTGGGGGTGGCACAGAAGAGGGGGTAGCGACTGTTTACCAAAAACACAGGTGCATGCGAAGACGAAAGTCGCTGTATATGCACTGACGCCTGCCCGGTGCCGGAAGGTTAAGAGGATCCGTCAGGCTTCGGCCGAAGCGGTGAATTCAAGCCCCGGTAAACGGCGGTGGTAACTATAACCATCCTAAGGTAGCGAAATTCCTTGTCGGGTAAGTTCCGACCTGCACGAATGGCGTAACGACTTCCCCACTGTCTCGACCAGGAGCTCGGCGAAATTGCAGTACGAGTAAAGATGCTCGTTAAGCGCAGAAGGACGAAAAGACCCCGGGACCTTTACTATACCTTGGTATTGGCATTCGGTGTGGATTGTGTAGCATAGGCGGGAGGCTTCGAAGCGCGGGCGCCAGCTCGTGTGGAGCCGCAAGGTGAAATACCGCTCTGTTCGCATTGGATGTCTAACCACGAGCAGTGATCCTGCTCTGGGACAGTGCCTGGCGGGTAGTTTAACTGGGGCGGTTGCCTCCCAAAGAGTAACGGAGGCGCTCAAAGGTTCCCTCAGCCCGGTTGGCAATCGGGTGGCGAGTGTAAGTGCACAAGGGAGCTTGACTGCGAGAGCGACGGCTCGAGCAGGGACGAAAGTCGGAACTAGTGATCCGGTGCCGGTGTACGGACGCGGCATCGCTCAACGGATAAAAGGTACCCCGGGGATAACAGGCTGATCATTCCCAAGAGTCCATATCGACGGGATGGTTTGGCACCTCGATGTCGGCTCGTCGCATCCTGGGGCTGGAGCAGGTCCCAAGGGTTCGGCTGTTCGCCGATTAAAGCGGCACGCGAGCTGGGTTCAGAACGTCGTGAGACAGTTTGGTCTCTATCCTCTGCGCTCGTTGGAATCTTGAGGAGACCTGCCCATAGTACGAGAGGACCTGGGTGGACGAACCTCTGGTATGCCGGTTGTCACGCCAGTGGCACGGCCGGTTGGCTACGTTCGGAAGGGATAACCGCTGAAAGCATCTAAGCGGGAAGCCCGCTCCAAGATAAGGATTCCATGGGGCCATCGAGCCCCGAGACCCCCCATGCAGAACACGTGGTCGATAGGCCGGACGTGGAAGCCCCGCGAGGGGTGGAGCCGACCGGTACTAACGGGGGAACGGCAATCAACACACTTCCACTCGTTGGAAGACACTCGACTACTGCGCGAACCGCCCAACCGACACTGAACGATCGGGATGGGTCACGAAACGTCAACACGATCGCGTCCGCCGTCCGGTCCCCGAACCGCCACGCATGCCGGCGGGGGAGACCCCGACCGATAACAGAAGATTTGCGGCGACCATAGCCAAGGTGAGACGCCCGGTCCCATTCCGAACCCGGAAGCTAAGGCCTTGCACGGCGATGGTACTGCACCCGAGAGGATGTGGGAGAGTAGCACGTCGCCGCTAC
>NZ_JAFEJS010000022.1 GCF_018555385.1 Bifidobacterium santillanense | reverse complement strand
CATGCACGAGACGTTCGGCATCCCCATGAGATACGGCACCGGCATCGACTGGAACGACTTCCACACCCGCGTCGAATGGCCATCAAACGACTAAACCCTCAGACACACATTTTGGCCTATAACCCCAATTCCATACAACGACAGCCCCTGCTTCCGACAGAGGGTGGCCTCCGCTTCTCTTTCGGGCGCGCACGAAAAAGCCCGGCGTATGAGGCCGGGCTTTCAAGGAAAAGAAAGGAGAGAGAAGAAAGAAGGGATTCAGTTATCGCGGTCTTTGCGACCGTGGTTCCCATATAACCGTATGATGTTCAACGCCGCATGGGCGGAGTCTGGGAGTTTCTTGGGAATCTGCGCCCGGTCCCGTTTCCGCAATCGACCGTTTTCGGTACCGGTTCGTGGCAGCCGGCCGATGTCGGCGAAACGCGCGGGATGTGATTCTCAAAACCCGTTCCAAAATCAATGTCCCAAAACCCGTCGATTGTTCCGGGTTATGGTACTTTCGGCGGTATGGAGAAACGATTCGGATACGCCAGGATCAGCACCGCGGGACAGTCGGCCGACCTGCAGATAGACGCGTTGGAGCGTGCCGGGTGCGACCGCGTCTTCGTGGACACCGCGTCCGGAGTCAAGGCGCACCGTCCTGAGCTCGACCACATGATCGAGCTGCTGCGTGAGGGCGACGTGGTCGTCGTCTGGCGGCTCGACCGTCTGGGGCGCAGCATGCAGAACCTCGTCGCGCTGATGAACCGGTTCCAAGAGATGGGCGTCGGGTTCGTGAGCCTGACCGAATCGATCGACACGACCACGCCCGGCGGGATGCTCACGTTCAATCTGTTCGCGGCGCTGTCCCAGTTCGAGCGCGATCTGATCAGCGAACGCACGAAGGCCGGGCTCGAGGCGGCCAGGGCGCGCGGGCGCAGGGGCGGCCGTCCGGCGAAGGTCGGCGGGAAGGACGTCCGTGAGATCCGCAGACTCTACGATTCTCGTATTCTGACCGTCAAACAGATCGCCGATCTGATGCACGTGAGCCGGTCGACTGTCTACCGCGTGCTGAATTCTCGCGATGACGCATCCCGTCACGATGACGCGGGTACGGAAACCACCAGGCCATCCGTAGCGTAGACGACGAAACCTTCGGCGATACGGCTAACAGGCTCTTTCCTCATCCCCGGCCTCCCTCAGAATGGTGGAGTCAGGAAACGTGGGAGCAGAGCTGGCCCTGCTATAGGGGGATAACAGGGCAGTGAAAGTACTCAGAACGGAGCCAGCCGAGGTTTCCGCGTCCTTCACCGGGCGTATGGAATTACCCATACGCAAAGGCGGCATACCCCCAAAAAGTCATTTTTGAAGCGCTGGAAAGCTAAAGGGCATGTCGGCCATCCCGTTTATGCCATGCCCATTTTTGGGGTCTGTTGATGTTCTGGCCTCTAACGCCACCCTGCGGAGGGCTAGTCCGCCACGCGGATTATCGAGGCTATAGCGTCGTTTCCTCGGTCATCAGTAAGCGTGTTACCAGCACGGTGTTATACTGACTGTTGTATTTACTTTTGTATTTACTTTGTTGACCTCGATGTTACCAGCGTCGGGGTCTTTTTTTATCCGGCGAGCCTCAGCCGCGCGGACATCGCGGGTTATAGGCCAAAATGTGTGTCTGAGGGTTTAGTCGTTTGATGGCCATTCGACGCGGGTGTGGAAGTCGTTCCAGTCGATGCCGGTGCCGTATCTCATGGGGATGCCGAACGTCTCGTGCATGCCCTGCGGGCTCCGCTCCCATGCCTTCCTGTAGAGGTTCTCGAGTTGTTGGTCGGTGATCGCGTTCGCGGCCAGCCACGCGTCCGTCTCGGGGCGTTCGGTGTGCTGGTGGCACCACCAGCAGATCGCCTTCAGCCGTCTGATCAGGCGCAGCCCGCGGTGGCGGCGCAGCATGTCGCGCAGGCGCGCGTTCCATGATTCGATGAGGTTGTTGGTGGACGGCACCGGCCCGCCGGCCTCGAGCCCCTCGTCGAGGAACGTGAACAGCTGGCCCTCGCGGATGCGACGGCGGATCATGCGACGAGCCCTGACGAGCCGCTGGTGCATGTCGTTCACGCTGCCGTCCGAGTATTCGCTCTTTTCGTCGAGGAAACCGGCGAAGTCCTGCTCCCACTGGTTGTAGGAGGCCAGCCAGTCGGCCGCGGCGGCGGCGTCCCTGACGCGCGGCAGGGCGACGGCGATCGCCCGCAGCCGCCTGCCGGCTTCCAGGCGCGGCCTCGCGCCGGTCAGCTCGAAGATGTTGGCCTGTACGTGGAACAGGCAGCGCTGGATGCGCGTGCCCGGCCATGCCTCCTTCGCGGCTTTGAGCATCCCGCCGCCCCCGTCGCATACGAGCACGTCCGGCGGCGCGATCCTGGCCATCAGGCACCGCCATGCGGCCGACCGCTCGCCCCTGGCGACGTGCCAGCCGACCACATGGCCCCCGGCCACGGCGATCAGCACCACCGCGTCACGGTGCAGGTGGATGCCGTCCACATGCACCACGCGGTGCACCTCGTCCACCAGCGGCACGGGAGGCCACAGACCCCACATCAGTTCACACCGGCGGCGCAGGGTGCGGGCCGGCAGCCGATGCTCGGCCTGCGAGGACTTCGAGAACAGCCAGTCCAACCCGCACCGCAGGTCACGCGCCCTCGTGTCGTACGAGCGCGACGCCGAGGAGCCGCATCCCGGGTCCTTGCACCTCCAACGGGTTCGTCCCGCCGAGGTGGTGCCGTTCCTCTTCATCTCGCCGCCGCAGGCCGCGCATCCGGGTGTTCTCATGCACCCAGTCAAGCAGACGACATTCAAACACCCGCAGGACCTTGCCGCGCAAGGCCTCACGACCTATTCCGGACACACATTCTGGCCGGCCTTGAAAGTCCCGGCAACCACATTCAAACCAGCGAAACGCCAATCAGCACAAGGCCTCACAAGCCCAAACAGACACACATTTTGGCCTATAACCCGACATCGCGGATCAGCCGCCGATGAGGAAGTCGAGGACGTTCATGCCGGTGTCGGTCTGGGCGCGATACAGCTCGGTGTAGCCGCAGTTGCGGCAGCTGATGGTGATGAACTTCTTGTTCTGGACGTCGAAGAGCTTCGCGAGGTTGCCGCCGGTCGCCTGGAACTGGTCGTTGTCGTATTCGCGGCAGCCGCACTTGGCGCACACGTACTGCAGCTGGTTCATCGTGGTTCCTTTCGTCGTCGTTCGTGGATGCCGTCCACGTTAGCCGAACATGGCGGGGACGGTCATGCGTCCCAAGGATGATTGTCGGACGCCGCCGATCATCGTTCGGGCCGACGGCGGAAACGCGCGGTGCAGGCGTCGGGGCGCTGATACCCTTCTTACGGAACGTCACATGCCATGGATGAAAGGAAGGACGATCATGGCGATCGAGGTGTACGGAGCAGACTGGTGCGGCGACTGCCGTCGCGCGAAGGCGGCGCTGCAGGAGTTCGGCGCCGAATACGTCTGGCATGACCTGGAGAGCGAGGAGGGCGCCGCGGACAAGGCCGTGGCCATCAGCGGGCAGATGCACATCCCGGTCGTCCTGTACCCGGACGGCGCGTTCCAGGTCGAGCCGTCGTCGACCGACATCAAGGCGAAGCTCGGGGAGCTGGGACTGCTGAAGTAGCCGGGGCGTACGGTTCGTGGTCTTCGGGGAATAAGGAATCGTCGTGTCGTCGCCGGCATATCGGCGGACGCTCTGAAGACGACGAAAGGCGCCCGCACGACTCGTCGGGAAGTCGTGCGGGCGCCTTTCAGGCTAGGCTTTGTTTCCCGTCGCCCGTCGGCTCAATCCGGACGGGACGTATAGACGGGCGGCGTGCCTGTATGTGATGCGCGCGTCGGCGCGGAAGGCATCAGCCCTCGATGGCGATCTGGTGCTTGGATTCGACCTGCGGCGCGGCCTGCATCTTCGGAACCTGAATGCACAGCGTGCCGTTGTTGTACGAGGCGTGGATGTCGGATTCCTTGACCTGGTCGCCGACGTAGAAGCTACGAGAGCAGGAGCCCGCGTAGCGTTCGCGACGCAGCCACTTGCCGGAATCGGACTGGGCGTCGTCGCTCTTGTCCTCGTGTTCGCCGCTGCGGGTGGCGGACACGGTCAGATAGCCGTTGTTGAGCTCGAGGTTGATGTCGTCCTTCTTCATGCCGGGCATGTCGATGTCGACGTCGTAGCCCTTGTCGGTCTCACGAACATCGGTGGACATCATGTTGGCGGGCATGACGGTGCTCATGCCGTTGTCCGTGTTGCGCCAACCCTCGAAGAACGGGTCATCGAACAGATCCGAGAACATCGTGTCATTCATCAAAGCCGGAAACATTGCCATAATCGGTACTCCTTGACTAGGAGGGAGCGCGGCTTGGCTACCGTCGTCCGCATCGCGCCGCCTGCCGTGGCGGTGTTCGTGCGACGGATATCGTGGCCGGTTCCGGAACCTCTCCCGAGGCTCTCACCTTCGCCTTTCACTCCCCTCAATCCCATCGAGGGGGATTCATTCCGGAGTTTTACCCACGGTGAACACTGGAGCTGATCCAGCCGATCATCCTTTCCGTCGCGGTCGTTCCGAGGTCTTCGGACGACGAGAAAGCCCGGCTGATCGGGCCGGGCTTCAAGGAGAGAGGAAGAAGAAAGGATCCGGGTTCGCGCTCCGTGTATCACCGCCTTTCCGTGTGTTCGTTCGTTGGCTCATATATAACCTCGCGAACTTTGGCGGAGCGTGCGCATGACCTGCGAATCGTGTGGGAATGCGGTTCCGGAATCATGTGAGCCGTCGGACCGGAGGCGATGGGCTCGAAACGAGATGAGCCCGGCGGATTGGGCCGGGCTCATCTCGGAGAGAGGAAGAAGAGAAGAAGAAAGGTTCAGTTATCACCGCCTGTGTGGCTGTGGTTCCATATAACCGCACCGTCTTCAACGTGTCATGCGCGGCGCCTGAGAGTTTCTTGGGAACGGTGTGCCGGCCGTGTGCGCAGCGTGCCGTTAGAACGCGATATGGGCGGCGAGAGCGCGTCGGAGACGTCGGCCTCGGCGGGCATATGGGGACACGGCGCGACGTATGACATAATGGCCATGACGGATGAAGATCGGTCGGATTCCCAAGTCTTTCGACGGTGATGGACCGTACGGAACGAACCCGTCACGGGTGCCGGACCGATCACGGTCCGACGGAAAGAATCGACGGAAGGATTCGGATGGTCGATGATCGCCGTTCCCTACCGGCGATGACGGGGTTGGCGCTGTTTGCGGTCTCGTCATGTTTCACCGTCATGGGATCGATGCTGCTGATTATGGAATGCGTGGCCGTCGGATTCATCGTCTCCCTGGTCGCGACGGTCCTGTCGACGGTCGGCGTGCACGACACGATCCACCACGGTCGCAAAGGCCTGGGCATCGCCTTCTGGACGTTGCTTCTGTCGCTGGGATTGCTCGCGTACACCGGCGTCATAACGCTCCCGTGGCTCCTGCGGATGCTGTCCTAGCCGCGCGATTCCACATGATCGGTCCGCACGTATCATGAAGGCATCGCCACCACGGCAGTCCACGGAGCAAGGATAGGTAAGGAGCCCCGTCATGACCGTGCCGCAATCGGTACTCGACATCATGCACTCGCCCGGCGTGTACTTCTGGGACGACGCATCGATGGGCGCCGCCCAGCGGGAGCAACGTGATCTGCTGTACGACATCAATGCGCTGCGCGCCGACGACCCCGCGCGAGAACGGCTGTTGCACCGGTATTTCGGGGAGATGGGCGAGGACGTGTGGATCGAGCCTCCGCTGCGCGCCAACTGGGGGATCTCGACGCATCTGGGCGACCACGTGTACGCGAACTTCAACCTCACGCTCGTCGATGACGGCGAGATCTTCATCGGCGACCACACGATGATCGGGCCGAACGTGACGCTTGTGACCACCGGTCATCCCGTCCGGCCGGATCTGCGTGAGCGGCTCGCGCAGTTCTCCGAACCCATCCATATCGGACGTAACGTATGGATCGGCGCGAACGTGACGGTGCTGCCCGGTGTCACCATCGGTGACAACTCGGTCATCGGCGCGTGCAGCCTGGTCACGAGGGACATCCCGGCGGATTCGGTCGCATTCGGCTCGCCGTGCCGTGTGGTGCGCAAGATCGACGACCATGACCGCGAATGCTATTGGCGCGATCGCCGTATTCCGGACGATGTCTGATCGACGGTACGAGAAAAGGCCGCGGGACCCTGTCGAGCCAGGGCATCGTGGCCTTCGACGCATATGTGCATGTGTCTTTGAAAGATATGATTTGGGCCCGGGAGCTGTTGCTCTACCGGGCCCAAATGTGATGTTTGGTAGCGGCGACGTGCTACTCTCCCACATCCTCTCGGGTGCAGTACCATCGCCGTGCAAGGCCTTAGCTTCCGGGTTCGGAATGGGACCGGGCGTCTCACCTTGGCTATGGTCGCCGCA
>NZ_JAFEJS010000021.1 GCF_018555385.1 Bifidobacterium santillanense | reverse complement strand
CACGACACTGGGAATCACAGATCCTCGTCGTGCACGCCCACGGACAGGAACGTGACGAACCCGCCCGCGCCCACGGTGTAGTGCAGGCGACGGGCGCTCGCACCCTGATCGAGACGGATACGGTAGATGGGATCCCCGTTCGGTCCGAGACGCACGGCGTTGTCGCCGCCGGCGCCGACGCGCAGCGGATGGCAGTCGCGCGACTTGGACTGCGCGGCGAGGCCGACGAGCACCTCCACCGCCGCCTCGACGACGTCCTGACGGTCAATCACCGTACGCTCCATCGTCTCGAAGAAGTCGTCGCAGTACGACCACTTGCCGGGCAGCGGATAGCGGGCCTTGTCCTCGGCGGAGAAGCGCAGCGCCCACGCCTCGCGGATCCACGCGTCGAAGCGGTCGCGCTCCGCGTGCACGCGGTCGGCGTCGTCGAGGAACAGGCCGCGCATGGTGCGGTACTGCGTTCCCGCGTGGGCGCGCATGCGCCGCTGCTCCTGCCCGTAGTCGCGCAGGGACTCGTTCTGGCGGCGGGCGTCGTCCAGCTTGCGCTGCAGACGCCGGCCGCGCCGATGCTCGCCGTCGACGAGCTCCAGCAGCGTACGGATGACGCGGGCGCTGGTCGCGTCGGCGCCGGACGGCACCAGCGCGGACGGTTCGATGGTCTCGTCGTGCATGAGCATGCGCCGCAGGTCGTGGACGTTCGGCACGCCGTCCGACTGCGTCCTCACGTCGAGGATCTGCAGCCACGGCACGCCGCCGGTCACCAGGATCGGCGCGGGCAGCGCGCGGGAGAGCGCCTCGCGCGAGTTCGCGAAGCGCATCCGCCAGTCGTTCCGGCCCTTGCCGCGCGTGATGATCGTCATCGGGCGTACGTCGCCCTCCCTCACGTACGTACGCAGATCGTCCTCCGGCGTGAACCGTCCGTCCAGCGCGTCCTTGGCGTCGACGCACACGGTCCGGCCCGGGTACAGCGAGACCATGCAGTAGTCACGGCGCACACGGTCCACGCGGACCAGCACGATGGCGCCGTCGACGTACCCGGCGATCGCCCGGTCCGCATCGAGCATGCGGACCCCGGACACCACGCGGGAGTCGGGATCGAGCATGCCGCGCACCATCTGTCCATCGGCGAACACGTGGTCGGCGGGCACGCCCACGGCGTCGTCGGGCACCTTCACGGAGACCAGCGTGCCGTCGAAGAGACGGCCCAGGCCGCGATCGCCGCACGTGCCCTCCATCCTGACGGTCGCGGGCGTCAGCCCCGGGGCGGCGGCCACGGGCGTCTCGGTGGAGTATCCGTCGCCGGCGAGCATGCCGATCGCGTCCTCGATGAGCGATTCGGTGCGATCGCTGATGACGTCGTCCGTGAATCCGCCGTACACGTTCGGCAGGGAGTCGGGATCGTCGAGCCATGCGACGCCGGACGGGTAGAGCCGCGCGAATCCGTTGTAGACCTTGGCGTGCTCGGGCAGGGCGTCGCAAAACTCCCATGTGGCGTTCACCGACTCCAGTTCGAATACGGTCGCCACGCCCCTGAGATCGCGGGCGACTCGCTGCATGTTCAGACGGCAGCGCAGGGGCCTGCCGCATCTGGTGGCGACGACGGCGGCCAGCGTGCGATCGGGATCACCTAGAAACTCCACCAATTGCTCGACCTCACCGGCTCTGACGACATGCACGAACCCCTCGGCCTCCCGGGGAACCAATGGGGAGACCGCATGCGAGGGGACGACGCGTGTTTCGGACGCGCTGCGGCGCGGAGGCACCGCCAGCGGCGACGGGACGGCGGTGCGAATGGATGTGCTGGTCATGGTAACGTTCCTTTCAGGAAGTTGGACGCGCGAGGCGGCGCTTCCGGACGGCCGTATCTCGTCCGTCGCACCGTATAGGCGTAAACCGCGGCGGATCCGACGGAAAACCGAGACGACACACGCGAATTGGAAGGAAGGGGCCGAACGCATGAGGATCGGAGTCACCGGACATCAGCACATTCCGCAGGAGGCGATGGCGTACGTGACGAACGGCATCGACGAGCTGCTGCGCCGGTACGACGGCGAGGACGTCGTCGGCCTGAGCTCGATGGCGTGGGGGGCCGATCAACTGTTCGCCGATGCGGTGCTGCGCGCCGGGCACCGGCTGGACGCGATCATTCCGTGCCGCGGATACCGGACCACGTTCGACGAGCGGGGGCTCGCTGCGTACGACCGTCTCATGGAGCGGGTGCGCACGGCCGTGACGCTCGACTTCCCCGGGCCGAGCGAGGACGCGTTCCTCGCCGCCGGCAAGCGCGTCGTCGACGAATCCGACGTGCTGGTCGCCCTCTGGGACGGTCTGCCGGCGGCGGGCAAGGGCGGCACCGGAGACGCCGTGGCCTACGCGAAGGCCAGGCGGAAGCCGGTCGTGATCATCTGGCCGGAGGGCGTGGTGCACTGACGCATCGGCCCCGGCCGACGAAGGCCGCGTGGGGACGGGACGCTCCGTCCGCACGCGGCCTTTCATTGTTCTCCCTTCTTCCCGTGGTTCCCGTGAAGGATAGGCCTATGCCCGGTGTCGGGCCTCGACGGAGGCCCTACGCATTGGGACGTCGTATCCGCCGAAAGGGGCGAAATCATGGGAATCAAACGAAGGATGCACTTCATCAAGCTTACCGCGCAGAGCGCGTTCATGCCGGAGGCGGCGCGCACCGTGCAGCGGGCGATCGTGTGCAGGTTCGGCAACCGGCTGAAGGAGTCGCACGACTGGTGGGCCGTACTGCTCGACCGCAAGACGATGGTCGCGCGCTACCGCAGGGACCGTCGTCTCCCGGATGAGGGATACCTGCATGTGCTCATCCAGGGCTATCGGGGCGCGGTCGCGATCGAGCAGCAGGACACGCTCCTGCTGCAGGAGGCGCTGCGCTGCCGCGCGCTGGAGCTCGTCGGCGAGTACCGCACGCTGCAGGACGGACTGCCGAGGCTGCTGCGCGATCACGAGGAGGCCGCCGACCGCCCGACCGGAGACGAGGGACCGACGACGGCCGGCGAATGCTACGAGTCGCCGGAGGTGATCGCGCGGCGTCGCCGCCGCGAGCGCGCGCGGGCGCTGCGTGACATTGAGACGACGGCGAACGCCACGCGCCGACGTCTCGCCGAGATCAGGGCCGAGCACGCCGAGCTCGAGGACACGTTCCGGTTCCATCAGGACGCGTTGCTGTGCCGAGCGCAGGTGGTGCAGTCCTATTACCGCACCCGCATGCATGATTTCGCGCGCCGGACGCTGCGCTCGTGCCTGCGCGAGGGCGAACCGCCCATCCTGCCCGAGATACCGCTCGACATCGCGGAGCCCTCGCCGTTCCCCTCCCTGCCGGACCCGGCGCCGGGCGAACGGTCCGACACCGACACCTCGCCGGAGACGCGGCACTGACCGACGGACCGGCGACGACGACACGCCCGCGATTCCGGGGAATTGCCGGATTCCCGTCGCCACCGGCCCCGGATACGCCTGTATGGAGGCGTACGGCACCGCACACGGTCCGCACGGAAAGGAGCACCTCATGTTCATCAACGGCAACCATTCGACCATATCGCGGCGCGGTCCGTTCGGCGGGGTCCGGGTCAGGGCCCTCATAGCCCTCCTCTGCGGCGCGATGCTGGCCGGTCTCGGCGGATGCGGCACGTCGACCAACGCGGAGACTCCCGCCGAATCGAGGTATTCGGCCGTGGGGATCGTCGTGGCCGACACGACGACCAATCCGGCGGCCTCGCTGACCGACTCCGAGCAGGCGCTCATCGGAAACGTCATGACGGACTACGGCAGCGACAGACTGATCATCGTGTCCGCCGGCGGCCAACCGCGGGTGGTGAGCCCGGAACTGGCCGAGTTCGACCCCGAGGAGGGCAACGCCACCGGCATCGCGAAAAGGGTGAGGAGCAACATGCTCGAGATCGAGGACACGCTGGCGGCGATGGGCGCGAAGACCCCGGAGCAGAGCACCTTCGAGGCCATCGCCGTGGCGGCCGACTTCCTGTCCTCCGCGGCGTCCGCCGACAAGCCGGCCCTGCTGCTGGTACACAGCAACGGGCTCGACTCGACGGGCGCGATGGACATGACCACGATGCTCGCCTCGCATTCGTCGGATGAGATCGCCAAGGCGGTGCGCGAGGCCAATACGAACCTTTCGCTCGGGAACGTCGCCCTGCGGATCCGCGGCCTCGGCTACGTCGCGGACGACGCCCCGACGGCGCAGAAACGTCCCACGGCGGCGGTCCGATCGTTGATCGAGACGATCTGGAGCCGCGTCCTCGAACAGTTCTCCCCCGCGTCCCTGAACGTCGACCGCACGCCGGTCTCCGGAAACCACCCGGCCGCGGCGACCGGGAAGGTCACGCCGGTGAGACTGCCGTCGACCGAGATCCGCTGCGACGGCGGGGCGATCAACTACGAGATGCCGTCGTCGCTGCTGTTCGCGCCGAACAGCGCGGAACCGAACGGCACCGCCAAGGGCCTGCTCGGCGAGCCGGCCGCGATCCTGCGCGACAATCCGACGGCCAGGGTCACCGTCACCGGACACGCGTACGCCGACCCCGCCTACGGCGCCGAGGACTACCAGGCCATATCCGAGTCGCGCGCCCGGGCCGTCGCCGACCTGCTACGCGACGCCTACGGCATCGACGCCGGCCGGATCACCGCGCGCGGCGTGGGCGCGACACAACCCGCGGCCTCCGCCGACGGCACGTCCGCCCCCGAGGCGGACCGTCGGGTGGAGCTCACCATCACCGGCGTCAGAAGCAACGGATCCTGCCGGGTCGCCTGACGCCGCCCCGTCAACCGCATCGCATCGTCACCACACCAGTGAGAAGACCATCATGACACCACTCAACCTTCCCCGATTCACGACCGACGGCGGCGAGTTCGACGACATCGAGCGGCAGGCCGTCGACCAGCTCCATGCGCTCGTCGGGGCCAACGCCCTCGACTCCGGCCACGGCGACATCGTCGACGAGTACATCGACGACCTCGCCGCGCCCATCCATCAGCGGGCCCGTCAGCGGTACGACAAGGGACTCGACGGGCTCGACCGCCGCGAGGGCGCACTGATCGGACGCACCTCGCTCGCCCGCGCCGTCGCCGATCAGGCGGCGGATCGGGCGGCCGATCTCGAGCGGCAGTTCGATGCCGTCTACCGCGAATCCCTCGACATGGAGGCGTCGCACCGGGGGCTGAACTGGTTCGAGCGACTCGGCTGGTGGCGCCCGCCCGCGGGGACCGACCGCCGCCGGACCGACGAGCCGCCGACCATCCCCGTCCCCGGTGCCACGCCGGACCCCGGTCGCCCGACCGCCGCCGGGGCGGGCGCGACCGGGCACACCGATCCGTGCGTCTTCCCCTGGACGCTGCTGGCGTTCGCGCTCATCGGTCTGGCCGCCGAGATTCCGGATCCGCTGCTGTCGCTCAACATGCTGGACGCGATCTTCAACCAGCCGGCGGTGATCCTCGGCACCAGCCTCTTCTCGCTGTCGGTGGCCGGAGGCGTGTTCCTGCTCGCCGCGGTCCTCGCGATCGGGGTCGGGCATCATCTCGCCATCAGGAGGACCGGCGCCTCCCATCCGCTGCCGACATGGGCGATCCGCGTGCTCGTCGCGCTGTGGGCGGGACTCGGCGTCGCGATGGTGCTCATGCGCGTCTTCGAGGCCGCGATCGAGGGGCTCCGTCCCGACTATGCCTCGTCCCTGCCGATAGCCCTGACGATGTTCATCCTGTACTTCGGTTCCGGTGCGGACCTGTGCGCGACGAGCCAGCTGTACTTCACGGGCAGCTACCATCGTCTCCACGGCGTCCGGCGCGCGATGCTCGGGGCGCAGCGCAGGGCGGCGAGGCTGACGGCCAGGGCCGAGGTCCTGGTCCACGACATGGAGATGCTGCGGGACATCCGCGACCGGTTCACGCAGCGGTACCGCGATCACCTCGCCGTGCTGCAGGCGCGCGAGGACGCGATCAAACGTCGTTTCAGGCTGCAGCTGGCCTGCGAGATGGGAGACCCGGCCGAGAGCGGGCTGGTGCGGACGCCGCTTCGGCCCGAACATCCCCACCGCGTCCTCGACGCGGAGCCCGGAATCGAGGTCCGGTCATGACGGCCCCGTTCCGCTCGACGTCCGGCTCGGCTCCGGCCGAGGCCGACGACTGCCGTCCCTACCCGTTCGGCTGCGGCGGCAGGGGCACCGTGGTCGACGGCACCTGTCGCCGCTGCGGCGCGCACCGGTCGCCGACGCAGCCCGATTCCCCCGATGACGCCGGTGATCCGCCCGACTCCCATCGCGCCGCCGGAGCACTGCGCCGGATGCTGTCCGGCGAGCCGCTGGAGGGCGTGATCTGCGCGACCCCGGAGCAACGCGACGGCGGAGCCGCGTTCGGCGTCGCCGACGTGGCCCTGCACCTGTGCTACATGATCCTGATGATGCCGGTCCGCATCGGACTGTTCGTCCTCCTGATGATCCCCCGCGCACTGCGCGTGATCAGTCCCGCGGCGCTCCGCTTCGGCTCCACGAACGCACTCGGTCTGGGATTGTTCACCTCGCTCGGCAACCGGCCGGTCCCCGAGACGCTCATCCGGGTGCGTCTGCCCGACGGCACGGAGCGCATACTGCTGCTCCGGGGCGAGATACGCGGCGGCATGCCGACGCTGGGCCATCCGATCACCGCGCAGGTGCGTCCGCGGCGCGACGGCACCCTGCGCACGCGTCGTCTGTATGATCGGGCGAACCACGTCAGCATCCGATGCGCGACCCCGGCCCCGCTCTTCTGGAACCGGCTCGCCATGATCGGACTCATCGCGATGTATCTGGCCATCGTCGGATCCCTCACCGGAGGATTCGGGCTATGGGATTGAGGCTGGT
>NZ_JAFEJS010000020.1 GCF_018555385.1 Bifidobacterium santillanense | reverse complement strand
ACAAAACCCCGACCCAAATTCAACCCGCAAGGGAACCCACCACACACAGCAGAAGGCTTGGGCCGGACTGGCAATCATTGACTATAAAGAAGTAGTACAAACACACTCTTGAGTTCTCAAACCACCAAGCACCAGCCCGAAAGGCTTAATCCAGGGGACCAACCCCCGTGCTGAGCAGCAAGAGAACAATTTACACCCGGATGAGCCCCAATGCAAATAAAGAGCGCAAAAACCTGTGGAAACGGCTTAATGGCGCGGTTTCCACGGCGTGTCGTAAACAGCCCTAATCGCTGTATATTTACAGGCTAACGCAGTCGGATGAAGCGAAAAGACCATCCACCCGAAATCCGGAACACCGAATCATGAACAGATGATGAATCGTTCTCTTAAGCGATGCGGCGATCGAGGTGACGGTTATGGGTCGAAGTCCGTTCGCGGACATCAATTCGCAATTGCGAATTGAACGGAAGACAACGAATGGCGACGTTGCGCGGAGGACCAGCAACGATTGTGAGATTCATGTCGCATGTTCGATGGGCAGGACTCTTCCACAGCATCCCGGTGCATTTGGTTCGAGCGATCGGCATACGGGATCGATGAGGGCGTCGATGCCTGGACGAGAGTTCGGCTATGGGAGGTCGTGCAACAAGAAAGCGAAGTCGGTTCAGGGCGTCGAGGCAATAGGGGAAGAGAAAACGTCAAGGACGGAAAAGAGAAGCACATCGACGATGAGAAGTCGTGAAGCAGCGATGATGACGCGAAAGCGCAGAAGCTGCGTGCGGAAGGCGATTGGCGAATCCGTTGCGAATGTGGATAACTTCGATTTTCGCAAATCGCTATAAAAACTATAACACTATGATAACTATAACACTATAAGCGGGGCCGAAAACCGTTGCGGCAGTAAGGCTGAGTGCGTGTCGACCAATACGATAGTCCACTATTTTCAATACGATAGTCCACTATTTTCAATACGATAGTCCACTATTTTCAATACGATAGTCCACTATTTTCAATACGATAGTCCACTATGCCATTTTGCGAAAACTTGAGATCAATACGATAGTCCACTAAAAATCAATACGATGGTCCATCATTTTCGAGAGTTATCCACAGGTTTTGAGACACCTTTTCGAAACACTTAAAATCAGTATATGGACAAAAAAATGAGATTTTTGGTATCCTCCGGGCGTGTCGTGGAAGGGGATGCGGGGGCTGGTTCGCCGTTCCGTGATGATGTGTCGGCACCTGCGGACCAATACGATAGTCCATCGTTTCTCAGTGGTTGGTCGCTCGCTCCATCGACGATCGCCGTGGCCGCGGGGCATCGTCCAGCGATGGCGATGGTGTTCGATGCGCGATAATGATGACATGGAGACGACGATGAGGTCAGATGGATTCGGATACGGCGTTCGTGCATGGATGGCCCGTATCGTATTGGCTTGCTCGTCGGCCGCCATGGGGATCGCGTGCGCGTCCGTCACCGCGGCGAATGCGCGGTTCGAATGCGTCGCGCTGCATGGCGGCTCGTTGTCGAACGGAAACCTGGGGGCGTTCGACAACGTGTGCGTCCACGGTGCCTCATCGGGGCGGTCGCTGTTGCTGGGGTTGTTGGGCTTCTGCACGATCGTTCTGACGGAATCGCTAGTTGTGTGGTTGCCTCGTCGCTTTCCGGGCGTACGTCGTGTGACGCGGCTTACCGGCATCGGATGGACTCCGTTCCTGCTGTACGCCCTCGGGGTGTGGTTCACGCATGGTCTCGCATCGGGAGTGTGGTTCGGCGCGGTGAACTCCTGGACTCCCGTGGCCTGGGGCGTCGCCGGCGTCGATGCCGTGGCGGCGTGGGGCATCGAGGGGATGCGTACGCTGCAGATCGATAGGGGCAGAGGGATTGTCACCCAGGTGTCCCGCATCGGTGTCGATGCGGAGAAACGCAATGTCATGCTGTATGTCGCGGCTGTCGTGATCCTGATGGCCATTCAATTCGGTGACCTCGGGCTCGTTATCACCGGGACGGGGATCCCCGTGCTCGCGATGTGGATTGTGGCGCCAGTTGGCGCGCTGATCGTGTCCATGCTGCTGCGTCATGCCGATTCGCCATCCGGCTACGGCAAGGCGATGATTGCGCAGCAGGTGATGACGCTGCTGTGTACCGTCGCGATGTGCGTCGCCTGCTGGTCGGATGCCTCGCGCATCGTCGGGCTGATGACGGCCTGACCGAAAGTGCGTATCGGTGGTCGTCGGACGTTCGGGTGGACCATCATAATGGTCCTGGATCCCGGCCGCCGGCGACGGGATGTGGCTCATTATCGGCGAAAATCAACGGTTTTGAGTCATTCTGCCATGGACGGCTGGGTCTGTACGATAGTCCATCACCATGAGGGGCATACGCATCCAACCACCGCCGAAAAGACCGGAAATCGGCCGTTTTCGGCACCGTCGTCCGCACCGGAGACGCACGTCGGGCAGGAAAGAGGTGGACTTTTGTATTAGTCCCTGCATCCCTTGGGATCAGGGTCATGACGGTCGTATCAGGAATCCGGAAGGGTCTCGTCGCAGGAGTGTTTTCGTTGGTATTCCAACGAAAACGCCATAAGCGGCATCGGTACGGGAACCTCCTTCTCAATACGATGGTCCACACCATTCGCCGCAGTGCCACTCGGAGATGGATTCACGACGGTTATGGGCTTGCTGTTGAGGGATCGAATCGGCTATTTTCCGCCGTTTTCGGATGGACTATCGTATTGGTCCGCGGTCGTCCGACCGCCGCTCTCATCCACGTATTCGCCATCGATCAGATGGCGTGCGGCGATGGCGGTCGGACTGGGGTGCAGTGTCACGCCCTTCTCATCGACGGTCACATGGACGGACGGGTAGACCGCACGCACCTTCGACAACGCCTTGCGGAACTTTGCACGAAAGTTCTGCTTGCTGCTGATGCTGTCCCCGAATCGCTCGTACAACCAGTCCCACGTCACGGGCAGGTCGTGCTTGAGGTTGCGCATGCTGCCCGTCAGCCATACGTAGACGTCGTAGGGCAATACGCTCCTGCCGGACAGCAGCAACGAGCTGGCGCGCGTGTCGAAAGGAGCCGATTCCCGGGCCAGACGTTCGTAGACCTCCTTGGTGAGCACGAACGCACTGCCGGAGAACGCGGCGTTGGTGTCGCTCTCCTTGAAACGGACCGCCTCGACGATGGGCAGACTGATCATGTCGTGCATCTTGCCGCCCGAGAAGCCGGTGGTCTTGCGGATCGTGATGTGACTGGAGAGCAGAAGCCGCAGCTGCTCCTGAATCTTGTCGGCGGTCCTGCCGCCACGCTGTAGTCCGAGCTCGTTGCACATCTGCCAGATCGAGGGGATCGTGACCGTGCGCGTCTTCGGGTCGACGTACTCGGTCTGCGTCTTGCCGGCGGTGCGGATCTGCTTGGCGATCCACGCCATGATCAGTCGCGGGTATTTGCCGTAGGGGAATTTGCGTTTACGCTCCTCGGGATCGATGCCGGCCTCGAGCACGTATTCGAGAGTGCCGTTGGTCTTGCTGACGAAATCGGTGTCCGTCGAGGGCTGCGTAGGCGGGAACAGGGTCGACGTGAGGATCGAGTGGCCGTACCAGATCTCCTTGCTGTCCGGCTCGCGCCGCTCGATGTCCGCAAGGGTCTGCGGTCTGATCAGTGATCGTCCGGGACCGGCGCTCTCCTCGGTCGCCTTTCGCTTGTTCGCCATGCCCATAATCGTACAGTCCGGGTGGCTAGGACGACACATTATTATTTAAATAATTAAATATTTAATTATTTAAATAATTAACAGAACCTCAAAAAGCCGACTGCACGATGGGTCAACACGCACGACCGACCTCCGTGCGGCGGTCACATAGCGCAGAGGCCGGTCCGTAAACGTCGGATGGCTTTGAACATCCGGTGCGGTTACCTGACGACTTTGAAACCGCCGGTCCACGGGGTCTGCTCGGTCACGCCGAGGATGATCTGCAGCGCGCCGTAGCCCTCGAGGTACCGGGCGCGCTTGAGGGCGCCAGCGTCCACGGTTCTGAGTCCGGCTGCCTCGATGAACGCCTTGACGTCGTTCTTGGCGTCCTCGTCGTCGGAGGCCAGCTGGACGACGGTCGGGGCGCCGTCGTTGACGCCGGTCGCCAGGGTGGAGGCGAACGTCGTGTTGAACGCCTTGACGACCTTGGACTGCGGCAACTTGCCGGCGAGGTACTCGGCGGCGGACCTGGCGCCCTCGGGCAGGGCGAGGTCGAAGGTGGTGAAGTCGATCGGGTTGGACACGTCGACCACGGTCTTGCCGGCGATCTGGTCGGCGTAGGAGACGAGGACCTCCTCGTAGGCCGAGAACGGCAGGGCGAGGACGACGATATCGCCGGAGACGGAGGCCTCGCCGAACTTGGCGCCGGTCGCGCCGTCTGCTGCTGCGGCGGCCTTGTCGGCATTGCGATCGATGACTTGGACGTACGCTCCGGACTTGACGGCGATGCCCGCCACGGCGGATCCGATGTTGCCGGCGCCGAAGATGGTGATGCTGCTCATGATGGTTCCCCTTGTCGCGGTGTTCGTGCTGTGTGGTTTCGCGTGTTCGCGTTGACCATCACCATATCTCTCTTTCAGAGATATTTCAAGTTGATATATATCGAATCAATATACAACGAGCTGAAAACGTTGGAATCGCAGGGCTTGTGATCCTGTATGGCGGTGATCACATCGGTGTGTTGCTCTGAAATATATCAGTTTGAGATATCATGTCTGGCATGAACATCGTGGAGATCATGACTTTGGGATTCCTGTCCGAGGAGCCGCTGTGCGGCTACCGGCTGCGTAAGAAGATGGAGCAGCTCAACGGCTACGCCCGGACGTTCAGCGACGGCACGCTCCATTCGGTGACCGGCAAGTTCGTCAAGTCCGGATACATCGGCGAGAGCTTCAAGGTAGTCAACGGCCGACGCCTACGGGAGTTCCATCTGGAACCGTCGGGGCGCGAACGCCTGATCGCGGAGCTGAAAGACGCCAATGGCTACATGATCACCGATATCACCAAATGGTCGGTCGTCATGTCGTTCCTGTCCGTCATTCCGGACGAGCACAGTCGGCGCACCGTGCTGCGGCGCAGGCTCGCACTGATCGACTCCGATGTGCGCCGCATGTATAGCGACGGCGAGGGGCCGATCAACAACGACAGGCTCACCGACAAGTACCGTATCGCCATCTCCGCGATCCACGACGCGGAGATCGAAGCCGAGCGCACCTGGCTGAAACGGGAACTCGACGAGTGACCGTTCGCTGATCCATTGGCACGTCGGCCTATGTGACTCCGAATCATCGGACGTCGGAGAAATCGTGGATGGTGAACTGAACATGGAACCGCTGTCGTCGTTCGGCATACGTTTCCAGGGGCTTCATGGCCTTATCGACAAGTTCGGCGGTGCGTAGCGCAACGGCGACGCGAGGGTCGGCTCTTTTCCCGTCGGCCGGCAGAGAGGGACAACCGTTCCGAGATCCGACGACGCCGGCGGACGAGCAATCGAATGCGATCACGGTCAGCGAATGAAGACCACCGTCGATCATTTATCGGCTCATGGCTGCGGCTCTCACACGACTGCGGGAAAGGATTGCCTATCGTCGGGCAATGCTTCGCCGAATGCGGATACCCTCGAGGATATGACGATGTTGCATTTCCGATGAGACGAATAGATGACGCATTTCGAGGGCATCTCGATGACGGTCCTGGCGAGAGTTGCTCGATATGAGCTTCACCGATCACAGTCGCATGCCATCGTTACTTCCGGAAGGCTGAGTTGGTTGCAAGAGAGAGGCGAGCATGCATGGAGTGCAGATGCGCGCGTCTGCTGTATCATTGTGTTCGTTAAAACAATAATTAATTATTTATGGAATGGGTGAACATGAAGATCACCATCGCGAACGCCAAAGGCGGGGTGGCGAAGACCACCACGGCCGTCTATCTCGCGGCCGCGGCGGCCATGCGCGGTCTCGACGCGTGTGTGCTCGACGCCGATCCGCAGTCTTCGGCCAGCCTATGGGCCGACCTTGCCGAGGACAATCACGATCCGCTGCCGTTCGACGTAATGCCGGCGAATCTTTCCACGCTCAACCGTCTGCGTCCCGGAACCGGCAAGTGGTGCTTCGTCGATGCTCCTCCGTCCGGCCGTGTGCTCGAGAAGGCGATCGAAATCGCCGACTTCGTCATCGTTCCGACATCCGATTCCCCTCTCGATCTGCAGCAGGCGTGGGCCACCCTGCAGGCTGTCGACGGCAAGGTGCCGGCCGCAGCCCTCCTCGTACGCGCCGAGACCGGCACCAACGCGTTCAAGGACACGATGGCGGCCCTGGAAGGCAATAACACCCCGCGCTTCGAATCCGTGGTTCGAAAGCGTCAGGAGATCAAGAAGTCGCTTGGATGGAACCCCACCAAGCTCTACGAATACGGTGACGTGCTCACCGAACTCATCAAGGAGGTCCGATAAGTGAAGGGCAATGTGAAGGCGTACCGTCCGGCCGCAGCCGAACGCGAGATCAACGAGATCAACGACGTGTTCCGCAAGGATACCGATGCTGCGGACGACGTGAACCCGTTGGTCATGACCTCCATCCGGCTGCATGCCAGGACCCGCATCGCAGCCAAGGTGTATGCGGCCGAGCATGGCATGAAGATGCAGGAAGTCATCGAGGCCGCCCTCGAACAATACATCGGCAATAAGTGAGACCGTGAGCGGCCGCCGTTTGCAAACGACGGTCGCCCTCGTCCATGTACCGGTGTTTGTCCATTATATTATTTAATTAAGTATTTAAATAATTAATTAAATAATTAAATTTGCATGATGCCGCCTTCTGCAGTCATCACCTTGATCGGATATCGGCGGATTCACTGCCTATAGATCGTCATCGGAGAACCGCCATGTGGGCGATCCTTCTCCGGGGGGGGCAATATGACCTGCGAAGGCATCGAATAGGAGACGACCGGCTCTATCGGCATCGCCTCCCGTCGCGTTCCGCCGAGAGCCGGAAGCCATGGCCTTGTCTGTTCCTAGTGCAGATCGGCGTAGTGATGGTGCGAGGCCATTGGCCCATCCGATGCAGGCCGATCATTGTCGTCATGGCGGGACTCGGGCATGGCACCGGAGGTCCCAACCTCGGTCTTCAGCAGATAACGCTCGGCGAAATCCAACGTTGTGAACACCATCATGACCTCCTTTTGCTTTGAAGTGCGATGTGCCGCCGCCTTACGCGATGGCGGCGCGGCGGCGGACCCTCTCCACCATTGCGTTCATGAAACCATGCGTTTCCATACGCCACAAGGTCCATCGCATATGAAGATGCTATGGATCGTTCAAGGCGGAGACGATGACTACCGAGTATGGACGACGCTTCTCGTAGTCGACTGTCGTCACGCGGTGAGTTGCCTGAAGGGGGCGTGCAGAATTGGTATGCGTTAAATAATTAAATAAATATTTATTTAATTATTTAACGCATACCAATTCCAGGGTTATAGGCCAAAATGTGTGTCTGTTTCGGCTTGTGAGGCCTTGTGCTGATTGGCGTTTCGCTGGTTTGAATGTGGTTGCCGGGACTTTCAAGGCCGGCCAGAATGTGTGTCCGCAATGGGCTGC